>CAXBCO010000106.1:0-1513 GCA_963973995.1 uncultured Alphaproteobacteria bacterium | reverse complement strand
CTTATATGCAGTCACAATGGCATGGAGACTGTTGTTGACTTCAAACAGAGTAACCGTCCGAAAAGGAAAGAATGGATTGAAGATTATTTCATGCAAATTGCAGCATACGCCATGGCCCACGATTATGTCTACGGTAGTCATATCAAGCAGGGAGTTATCATGGTATGCACGCCTGACCTATATTACCAAGAGTTTAAAACTGAAGGACGTGAGTTAAGAGAGTGGAAACACAAATTTCTTAAACGTCTAGACATGTACAATGAGCTGATGCATGATGTAAAAGAAAAAGCAAAAGTTGATTTAAAAGCAGAGGATTTTAAAAAATGAACTGTTGGCATTGCGGACATGAGTTAATATGGGGTGGCGACCATGATACAGAAGATAATGAAGAATATGATATAGTTAGTAACTTATCTTGTCCTAAATGTCATTCAGCAGTTGATGTATGGCATCCATCGGAAAAATTAATAAAAGAATATGAAGATTATAAAAAATGACAAATTTACAACATGTGGCAAATATGACACAATGTGGCAAGATTAAGGCAAGATTAAGGCAGAAAATATCGACACCTAGGGTGTCGGCATGGTGTCGACATGGTGTCGGCGTGTCGACATTTTGGGCCTTGTTTAGAACGATTCTAAGTTATCTGCGACATAAGTATACAAAATTCATGGAAATGTCGACACCCCCGACACCCCCCCGACACCCTGCCGACACCCTAGGTGTCGCGGTTTTTAGGTTAAATAACCCTTGGTATCAGCAGCTCTATTGGAGTTATGGTACACTTGTTTACCATTCCCGACACCTAATTTTTTTTATAGCGCGAGATATGAAAATAAAAATAAATACTCTTATGGGTGTCGACATTTCAATTGTGGCAAGAATATGATATTCATATGCATATGATCAAAAAGAAACACAGAAAAATTATCCCCATTAAAAATAAAAACCTTGGTAATAAAATTGAAGAATATACTTTTGTGGAAGTCCGTTGGTTGGATATCGAAGGTGACGACGGCTGGAGTACGTTAGATGTATTGAGAAAAGAAAAATTACCTGTAGCTGTTTCTAAAGGTTATCTTTTGAGTCAAAAAGGTGGAGTGACTAGATTGTTTAGAGATTATATTGAGAACAAAGAAAAACCTACAATGGAAGATATAGGAAGTACTGTTATTATTCCTACTTCTGTGATAGTATCTATAAAAAAATTAAAGGTATAAATTATGAGAAAAACTGTTGATAGAACTTTAGCTAGAAAAAATAAAGAAGCCATGAATAAAATAGTCACTAAAAAATCAAATCGTAGAAAAATATTTGATGCAGCTGACAAAACAAGACAAATGCAAAATAGTATAAATGCGCCTACAAGAACAGAAGGTGTAAAACAATTGAAAAGATTTTTTACTGGTAAAAAACCAATTAGAGCAAGAAAATAATTAATTTAACTTAGAGATTTCTTCTATATCTTGTGATTCACCATCAACAATATCAACATCAAGAAGAGGCGCGT
>CAXBCO010000105.1:0-1522 GCA_963973995.1 uncultured Alphaproteobacteria bacterium | reverse complement strand
TTGATTATTTTGATTCTCTTTATAATCAACCAATGACAAATCAAGAATTTGAGGATTCACAATTATGATAAATACAAGTAATTCAATTAAAATCATGAGTAAATCATTTACGAAAAATAATGATAATAAAAAAGTGAATTTAGAAACCTCAAAAGAAATCAATGATCGTGTAATCAAAAAAGCTAATGAATGGAACGATTTAACTCCACTATCTAAAGACCATGCAAAATTACAACAGGATTTAGTTGAATTACTTGTTGTTAATGACGGCAGACGTGACGTAAAATGGATTGAAAAATTTATTGCGTTAAGAAATCAATGTATAGAATTACACATTTGGCAAGGATTTAACGATAAATACAATTTACATAGAGGATTTACCGCTGAGTATGTCTGATTTTATTTCTAAAATGTTAAACAAATCTTGTTATGAAAATAACTGGCTTGATCAATTCGACTTATCACCGTTGAAAAAATGTGAGCATAAATTCAGTATAGAAAATTGTACTGAGTCTGGTTTGGCAGTTTGTTCAAAATGTAAAAGGGATTTTAATGAGCTTCGATCCGAATAATCCAACTGATATAATTAAAGACGGTTTAATCTTTGCCGCAGTAGCTAAAGTATTTCAGTTTGCAAGTGATAAAGCCGCTGATTTTGTAAGCGATATGCATGATGAAGAATACGAATATGAGGAATACGATTAATCATGGTCATGGGAATACCGGCACGAATATTAGAAAATATTGATTATGCCATTGAGAAAGGGCAATTAGATGTTGCAGATTTAAAATTAATTGTTGACAACATAGAAAGTTTTATTGATGATTTAGAAAATCAGGAAGATGAAGAATGATTGATTATAAAATAATACAAGATAATCTTATTAACAATACAACTTTAGATAAATTTATGGTAAACGCTGAATCAAAACACTATCACAGACCTTCTGGTTCTGATAATGACAAAGTTCTTTCCACTGATAATGAAGATGTTTACCTAGTTGGGTTATCTGGTCAATTCAGGACTTCAAGGAGATAATAATATGGCAAGATTTGACATTGATTTTGATGATTTGAGAATTATTAAAAATTGGTTAGACAGATTAGAGGAAAGAAAATATTTTTCAAAAGATCCGGTAATACTTAACGCAGTACAATTATTATCCGAGCAGATTTTATCGCTGGAAGATGATGTTGATCAAGCAATAGAAGATAGTAACGGAAAATATGATGATGAAGATCAAGTATTACAGTTATTTTTAGACAAGGAATTACAATGAGTTTACCAATATCTAAAATAAAACTAGCCGCTTTAATCGGTGCGTTAATTACGATATTAACTATCGTACAAAGTGTATTAATTTGATAGTTTCTATATCTGCATTATGTATGGCGGTTTCTTGGATTCTTTTAGCAATACAATACAGATAATTATTGAAGCATTAATTATTTATTTTATAATTTTCTACATTGAAAAAAGAAAAGATCTGAAATAGCAATTTTAACAAATCAAAAAAAAGGG
>CAXBCO010000104.1:0-1530 GCA_963973995.1 uncultured Alphaproteobacteria bacterium | reverse complement strand
TGACAGATTTTTATGGGCAGGTAAATTTGCACATGATCTGAAACCAGATACCATAGTATGCATGGGAGACTTTGCTAGTATGGATTCACTATCAAGCTATGATAAAGGTAAGAAATCTTTTGAAGGTAGAAGATATAAAAAAGATGTAGAACATGTTCATGATGCACTAGAACAATTTAACAAAGGTCTTAATGGAAGACGACCAAGAAAAATCATGCTACTTGGTAATCACGAAGATAGGATAAATAGAACAGTAGATGAAATACCAGAACTTGATGGGACAATTAGTACAGATGACTTTAAATTTAAAAAGTATGGTTGGGAAGTACATGAGTATCAAATTCCAGTTGTGGTCGATGGTGTATACTACTGTCATAACTTTCCTACTGGTGTTATGGGTAAGCCTATTAGTGGTGACAATATTGGGCGTGCCTTACTTATAAAAAATAAAGTATCCTCTACTGTAGGTCACATACATACATTTGATTATGCTATGTGTGCATTACCTTCTGGTAAAAAACTTATGGGATTATCTGCAGGATGTTACTTGCATCACAAAGAAAACTATGCTAAGAACACACAGCAAATGTGGTGGAGTGGATTGATAGTTAAACGTAATGTGGATAAAGGTGAGTACGATCTTGAAATGATGGAGTACAATACAATTAGGAGAAAGTATGGTAAAAAGTAAAAGAGTATATGAAAAAAAGATAGATCATAGTCATGATATATCCTATGAAAATGAAGTAACATTTGATAATGTTAATTCACCATCACACTACAAGCATGGTAAGAAAGAAACTATAGATGTTATACGTGATTGTATGGAGAGTGATGAGTATCATGGGTACTTAAAAGGAAACGTTTTAAAATATGTTTCTCGTTATAAGTTCAAGGGAGAGCCATTGCAAGATTTAGAAAAAGCACAATGGTATTTAAACAGACTAATAAAGGAGGTCAAAGATGGGGGCAGTTAAGCATGCACTACAAGAAGTAGAAGACTTTGTAGCAGGTTGTCTAGGAGAAGGCAGAACACTAAATCAAACAATAAGAGATGCTAAAGAAGCATTTGATAAAATGGATAATGCTTATTTACTTGATGCAGATTTTATTGAAGATAAGTATTACCAATTTAGGGGGCAACAATGAGAGAAATGTTTTTAGATGCATTGCATGATAAGTATACAGCACAGATATCTGATGCTAAAGCTAAAGCTACTGTGTACCTAGATAATCCTGTAGCAATTGGTGAACACCCTCAGTTTATAGAAGAATTAGATAAACTTATTATTGCAATATCTAGTGCAGAAGAAAATATAAAAACAATAGAGAAGTACTTTGGGGGTACAGATGACTAAAGAGAAAGGAAAAGAAAGCACAGGATCAAGAACATATTTAATAGATTCAATACAACTACAGGATATTATGAGGTACTTAATGAGTAGACCTTATGCAGAAGTTGTACAACTTATGAATATGTTAGGTAGATTAAATCAATTAGATCCTAGCATTGGTGCAGACTTTGTTAAG
>CAXBCO010000103.1:0-1531 GCA_963973995.1 uncultured Alphaproteobacteria bacterium | reverse complement strand
GCCCCAGTAACCAACAGGAGAAGAAGTTGGGTAATTTATGCTGCGCCTTCGGTTCCGAACACGCCGCGCCAGTCGGTGACGCCAAAGCTGTAACGCTCACGCACTTTATAGCGCACGTTGCCAGTTTCAAAGTCGCCTTCCATGCCTTTTTTCATGGCTGAACGCTGGAACATTTTCAGTCCATCAGGTACGTCAGTCTGAACAAAGAACGCATCGGCGTCTGTCAAACGGCGCATAATGTGATAGCCTTGTGGCAGATAGCCACCAGCCTTAATCGCATTAATGTCGTTGTCGGCAGTACCTGTGCGAAGCTGGCTTTCCAGCAGACGCTCTGCAACAAACTGATACGCAGTTGGGATAATCAATTGAGTACCCTGCGCTGCAATCCGAAGACCACGATCATCTTTCATATCCGAAATTTGGATAAGAATTGACTCAAGTGATGTTTCAGACAAGTCAGCCGCTGTCGAAAGCACGTTGGACTGGTTGCCGTTCTGTGTTGGGTGCGAGGCACTCAACAATACAACGCCATCACCGCCATTAAAGCCAGAGGTTTGTGCGTTGTTCAGGACGTTTGCAGCCTTGATTTCTTTGGTCGAAGCCATCGAACGTGCCAGCGCCTTAGTGTAGCGCGAAGCCAAGCTACCATACTGACCATCCTCTTCGGCTTCCTCAGTGATTGAGAACGCCAGAGCGATGGTTTCGTGCTGGTAACGTGCAGTCCACTGTTGACCAGCCGAATCGTAAGATACTGATCCACCTTCAGTTTTTGTTGGCGCTAGGCCAAATCCGCTGAGAAGCAAATCTTCTTCGTAAGCCTTCTGAGAAGTGTTTGATTCAAACACTGCCTCGTACTCTGGCGGGTAACGATCATACTCAAGTCCGAAGAGTGTATTCAGACCCGGCTCTAGAGTTTTCGCAAAACTCGCTCTATTCATTGCCATTTGTCATGCCCTCCTTATATACCAGCTACGTTTGTACCAAGAAGATGCTCATTAATGGTCACCTCCATGACAGCATTCGCGCCGAAAGCGTTGTCTGGAGTATCGTGCAGAGCAATGATCTTACAGGTAGCAATACCCGCAGCCATTGTGCCACTCAATTCAAAGCCAGATTGACCAGTTACAGTTGAACCAGCGCCAGCCACAACATCAGCACAGTTACCGATATTTGTTTGGGCAGTAGTTCCAGCAGACTGACACTTGTACACTGTGTACGGGCAGTCATAGACGTATGCTATGATGTCTGTAGCAGCGGTGCCTGACGGCCAATACTCACTGTAAACATATGATCCATCAGATGCGGTGTACGAACACCCATCAAACACACCAATGTTATTTACTTCTGTTGCCGTGTGAGGGGTAAGAGTACCACCCGCAATAATAATAACCAGATCACCTTTGAAGATATTCTCCGCAAGCTCACTTGCGATGGTATATTTGTTTGTGCGAGGCGCATTACCGCTCATGTGACGAGTTGGGACGAACCCAAATGCGGCGTCTACATTTGCCATTTTTCGCTCCTATAGCGT
>CAXBCO010000102.1:0-1545 GCA_963973995.1 uncultured Alphaproteobacteria bacterium | reverse complement strand
AACATTCCAACATTCTGTAGATAGTATGACAAGTTGTCATGACAAAGAGACATAGTGGTATACTCTCTAACTATTTCTATCAACTAAACAAATAACATACTTTTACAAACTAAATACGAAGTATAACGGATAATATATATGAATGAGAAATAATAATACAAATAATACAAATAATAATAATAATAAAAATAAATACAAAATGCAAAAATTAAAGTTTACCCAATTAAATATTCTTAAATTGAATAATAAAACTTACTTACCTTATCAATTACATCAATTACCTTCTTGGTTTAATAAATACCATACAGAGCACTTGAGTATAAAAGGTTACTGTTATATTTCGCTTGAAGACCATTACGAGCATAATCAATACTTCAATCTAAGTAACTTCAAAGACAGATTAGTATTTCATAAATCTTACTCTCATACTCAATCGAGGTAATATAAATACAAACTAAATACGAACGTATATGGATAATATATATGTAAACCAAATAAATATAAATTAAAATAAATAAATATGAAAAATGAAGTAAAGAATAATACTGAAACTGTATTAAAAAGTAAAAGATTCGTCGTAAGATTAAGTCTAGTAGGTAAAAACCAAATGATCGAGTTCACGAATAAGAAAGGTGATGTAATAACTTATAATCACGATAAAGTATACGAAGTAATGAAAGAGAAATTAAGTACTCTACCATGTTGGACTAAGTATAAGAGTTATACAGCGACAGGTAATATACCAATGTCAGTGAGAAACATAGAATTAGTATAGAAATATACTGACTCTAGACTCGAAGTTGAGAAACATTTAACGAGTATAAATAACACGAATGTCAATGTAGTCTTGGAGTAAAAGTAAGTTCGAATCTTACACTACAACTAAAATAATAAATATGAAAGAAAGAATAGAATTACTAAAAGAATTCGACAAATGGATGTACGAGTTGTCAGTAAAAAATGGCATAACAAAGTTATGAATAGAGAAGAATTAAAACAAATGTGGTTTAACTCACCGACGAGTGATGTAGTTACAAGAACTATAAAATTAGAAATGGACACTTATAAAGATCGTAAAGGTCAAGGTACTGTACAGATAACAAGTGATGGTCCGAATGGTTTCCGTCAGTTTACAACTCACCAAAAATATCCGTTTACATACATAGTAGAAAGTAAAGAGTATTTATCAGGTGATTACAAGTTAATCATAAAGTTAGTCAATGGTGTAATAGTATGATAGAAAGAGATTACAAGATAACACCAACAACCTTCGGTTCAGGTGAAATGTATAAAGTAGAAATGTGGAATGACTACGGAATGAAGAGAACGATCTATGAAGACAATGTCGATCAAGCGAGTAAAATGATAATGGATTGGTGGGAAACTTCTGATGAAGAATATATTAAGATGAAGAGTATACAAGTAGTATTAAATAATAAAGTAAAAAAAGAAATAAAATGAGTGAAAAAAGACAACAAAGATGGTTTATAGTATTCTACCTATCAATGGTAGGAGGATTATTAATGATGAGTTCATGTGGAACTA
>CAXBCO010000101.1:0-1546 GCA_963973995.1 uncultured Alphaproteobacteria bacterium | reverse complement strand
AGTTGGTCTAAAACCTCTGGCAGTTCTTACCATTAGCGTTTACTACCAACAACAATAATTCCAGCAAGTATTGCACCAGCAGCACCAATTATTGCTATATTTGAATAATCTGGTTTTGTATCTGGAATAGGTAACACTCCGTCAGGTGTTGCAAACTTGTTTAGTTCTGTAGTGTTTACAGGTAAATAATTAACATCAGTTATTAGGTTTATTTTGTTAACTGGGGTTTCTGTTGCATTGTTTTTATTGTTTTGAACCGTACTAGTAGAGTTTGAAGGCTTTGAAACCTCTGTAGTTTGATATTTTCCAATACCTGAATAGTTTACTATGGCTTCTTCTATTATAGGTGAATTGTTATTTTGTGTTATTCCATGAACATTGTAAATTGAAGGATCAAAATATTTTGGTGCGATAGATGGTCTTTCAGCGAACTGATCAAGATATTTTGTAGTAACTGGATTAGTGTTTGCAGAATTTACTATGAATACTCTATCTTTTTGAATGTCTGCGTTTGCCATAGCGTTAGAAGTAGTTCTTTCTAGTGCTAGTTGAGCTGTTCTTATCTGGGATTCTTGCCTAACAGATATTTGTTGTCTGGCTCTAAATTCTGCTGTAATTCTTGCTCTATTTACAGCTTCCAAATATGCAATACTTGCGGAATCTCTAGTACTTTCTATTCTGCTACCACTAGTTGCAACTTCCGAACCGCTTTCAATGGCTATTCTTAAATCTGTAGTTGTCATTACTGGAGTTCTTGCATTTCTTGCCATGCCTTTTAATTGTTTTTGGGTTAATCTGGTAGAACCTTCGTTAGCCATGTTATTTTCTAACACTCCTACTATATAATAATAAACCAATAATTCCTAATGTCAATAAACTGCCTGTTGCAACTGCTTTAGGAGTAATATCAGTAATAACAGTGGGAATAATATCAGGTGAAATATTGATTTTGTTGTTTTCATCTTTTATTTTTTGTGCTTTTTTTAATAATTTTAATCTTGCAACTAGCGGATTTCTTTTTCTAGAAGTATCTAATATTATTGCCCTTTTTGACTGTTCACAATTTTTACAGGATGATCTATTTACAAGTCTTGTTGAAGTTCTATTTGGATTCAACGAGCTAGGATTAGAAAATGTTTCTTGCTCACATGGCTTTCCAACTCCATTACATGATGATAATTTATTTTTTTCAAGTATATCATCTAATATTTTAATTTCAGCTTCTAATAATTCAATCTGTGAAAATGTCATTTCTTATACACCAAATAACCTACAACTGCGATAACTGGCAATAATAAAATACTCTTTTTAATTATTTTCTGTCTCTGTTTTTCTTCTTCCCTTGCAACTTGCACACTAAGCAACCCCCTAGTTTCTGTTTGAAATCTATTCAAATCAAGAGGATCAAAAGCGGATAATTCACCTCTAGTAAATGCCAAATCCATTGCGGTTCTATCTGTTTTTGGGAATAACATGGTATGTATCATTTTAACTAGAATTTAAATAAAAAAGTTATCGGCTTTTCACCGTATTAGTTTTATTGAAT
>CAXBCO010000100.1:0-1549 GCA_963973995.1 uncultured Alphaproteobacteria bacterium | reverse complement strand
CCATCATGAAAAAGTTTTTAGCTAAACTATTCAAATTAAAACTTTGCAAGTGTAATTCTAAACCTACTTGTGATCATTCAAATACAGCTGTTAGAAAAGAAGTTAAGTATTGTAGTAGTTGTAAAACAATCTTAAACGAAGGATAATATGATAAAGAAAAAAATACCTGCCGGTAAAAAAGGCAAAGGAATAAAAGCATTAAAAAAGAAAGCCCCTCACATTGCAAAGAAGATGGGTTACAAAAGAGGCGGTAGAGCATAATGGCTAAACGTGGTTTGTACGCGAATATTCACGCAAAACGTAAAAGAATCGCTTCTGGTTCAAAAGAGAAAATGAGAAAAGTTGGATCTAAAGGAGCACCTACAGCAAAACAATTTAAGAAAGCAGCAAAAACAGCGAAGAAAAAATAATGGCTTCCGCAGCTTGGACTAGAAAAGAAGGTAAATCCAAATCAGGCGGATTAAATAAAAAAGGTGTTGCATCTTACAGAGCCGCGAACCCTGGTTCTAAATTAAAAACAGCTGTTACCACTAAACCCTCAAAATTAAAAAAAGGTTCTAAAGCCGCAAAACGTAGAACTTCGTTCTGCGCGCGTATGACCGGGATGCGTAAGAGACAGAAAGCTAGTAATAATACTGGAGAAGATAGACTATCTAAGTCACTTAGAAAATGGAACTGTTAATGAGAGATAATAAATCCATAGAAATTTTTTTAAAAGAAAAATATAAAAAGATAAAAGAGATGAGTTTGTTTAGACACTTGAAGAAAGAAGTTGAAACAGGGGCTAGCGGAACTCAAGATTATGTGATAAAGAAAGGACCTAATAAAGATAAAATAGCAAAAAAATGAAAGTAGCATTATTAGCAGCATTGGAAGCAAGATATGAAGCGGAAGTAGCTGAAGCACATGCAATCATTAAAATATTTTTAGAGAATCCGGTTGGAATTGGTGAACATCCCCAACACCTAGATGAACTAGATAAACAATTACAGAAAATAGCTGATGCAGAAGAAAAACTTGCTGCCTTAGACAACTTTAAAATAGAAAGGAAGGAAATATAATGGAAGACATGACATTTGTAGATAAGATAAGAAAGATAATTAAGATGAGACACGATGATACTATTGCAGCTATGGCCTCAGGTGGGGTTGACAGTATGGAGAAATATCAGTATATGTTAGGACAGATACGAACGTATCAATATTTAAGTCAGGAGATATCCAGCCTGCTAAACAAAAAGGAGCAATATGAACAAGACGGAACAATTATCGACATCAACTCAAAACCCAAAAATTGAGTTACCAAATAAAACCTTAGTTGGTGTTAAACCAACAGAAAAAAAATCAGAAGAAATAGGCAAGATACCTAAACCTACGGGTTGGAGAATTTTAGTTTTACCTTTTAAACAAAAAGAAAAAACTAAGGGAGGACTTATCTTAGCTGACGAAACAATAGAAAGATCACAAGTAGCATCAACTTGTGGTTTAGTTTTAGACATGGGACCACACTGCTACGACAAAGAAAGATACCCAGAAGGTCCTTGGTGTAA
>CAXBCO010000099.1:0-1550 GCA_963973995.1 uncultured Alphaproteobacteria bacterium | reverse complement strand
TTCCTTATTTCATTATGCCGTTAAACCAATCACTACCACATACAAATCAAAAGGATAATTATGTCATTAAGACAAACACACCTTAACGGGGAACTAAAACCCTTTCACTACCGAGACAATGTTAAAATTGTAGGTAAAGAAGATGATTTAAAACAATGTACAAA
The DNA here is from genome assembly GCA_963973995.1 of uncultured Alphaproteobacteria bacterium. GTDB lineage: Bacteria > Pseudomonadota > Alphaproteobacteria > Caulobacterales > Hyphomonadaceae > Hyphomonas. The sequence goes on along the minus strand of CAXBCO010000099.1, from coordinate 1,386 downwards.
TTGTAAACAAGAATTATTACCTAAGTTTTTTTCAAAGAAAGGTACTCAAAATGCTATAAATGCTTATTATTTACAAAGCGTTTGTAAAATATGCTCTAACATGCTTATTAAAGAACACAGTCAAATAAAAAAAATTGCGGGTCCTAAACCCTTCTTTTGTGAGTGTTGTTTTAAAACTACTGATAAGCTAGAACGTGATCATGTTCATGGAACACTTATCTTTAGAGGATGGACTTGTAAGGGTTGTAACACGGGCCTAGGGCTCTTTAACGATAATTTAAGAGGATTGCTTATAGGTGCATTGTACCTGGAAAAAGATCCGAAAAAAATTATAGAAGAATTAAATAATATAACTACAATGCAATCAGATGATAAAGAAAAGTAACAAATACCAGCAAAATAGCAATTGGACCAACTTTGTAAGTAATAGCAAAGTAAGCAGCTTTGAACTATCAACCGAAGTATTTAGTTGGCTAAAAAAAGCGTGTAATGAAGCCAAACAAAAAGGCAATAAAGCTAATAAACATCTATTGGGCCATATGAAAGAAGAATACCACTTAGTAGCAAGCACACAACAAATCAACCAAACCAAAAAGTGGAAAGAAATTCAGTTTGTTAAAATGAATAAAGATTTTTTAAAATTTTTATTACAATCCGCTTCTAGCAAATCTCTTAGTCAATACCTATTAAATGTAACTTGTTTATCCGAAGATAAACCTCTATACTTACATAGTTTGTGGGTTAATTATATGAAAAAACATGAATTTAGTCCTCCCCACACACACTCAGGCGTTCTGTCGTTTATTATATTTGTTAAAATACCTTATGATTTAAAAAAAGAAGAAAAGAAATTTGTAATGGATCATGAGTATGGATATAATTTCTGCACCCACACTTCTAAACTTGCTTTCCTTAATACATCGTCTAACGGAAAAATTTTTATTGATTGTGTAGATGTTGACAAAAGTTTTGAAGGTAAAATGTTGATGTTTCCTTCAGCCCAAATGCATCAAGTATTTCCCTTTTATACTAATAATGGTTACAGGATAACAGTCTCGGGTAATATTAGGCTTAAAGTATGATAAAGAAAAGTAAAAAATACAGCTATATACAAGGCAAACAACTCACGGACCCTGGATCAGGGACGAGGATGTATGAGATTAGTAACTATAAATTACCAAGTGTTACTACTGTATTAGGTGCTACAAAGAACCAAGATTTTATAAAAAAGTGGAAGGCTAAAGTAGGCGAGGTGGAAGCAACACGGATCAAGGACCACGCTTCAAGTCGAGGGACTGCTATGCACAAGTATCTAGAGCATTATGTTCTTGGAACTAATATCATTGATCTAACACCCATAGGTCAAGAAGCACGGCCCATGGCCGA
>CAXBCO010000098.1:0-1552 GCA_963973995.1 uncultured Alphaproteobacteria bacterium | reverse complement strand
AGAACTCCATGCACGAGAACGATATTGGATAGAGAATAATGAATGTGTAAATAAATATGTGCCTGGAAGAACCAATAAAGAATGGTATGAGGCAAATAAAGATAAAATAAAAAAACAACAGAAAGTATATATTGAGGCAAATAAAGATAAAATAAGTGAACAAAAGAAAGTATTTTATGAGGCAAATAAAGATAAAATAAGTGAACAAAATAAAGTATTTTATGAGGCAAATAAAGATAAAATACTCAAACAAAAGAAAGTTTATTGTGAGACAAATAAAGATAAAATAAGTGAAAAAAATAAAGTTTATTATGAGACAAATAAAGATAAAATAAAAGAAAAAAATAAAGGTTATTATGAGACAAATAAAGATAAAATAAAAGTTTATTGTGAGACAAATAAAGATAAAATAATTGAACACCGAAAAGCATATAATGAAGCCAACAAAGATAAAATAAGTGAACACCGAAAGCAAAAAGTAGTGTGCGAATGTGGTTGTGAACTGAGACGAGGCGGTCTTTACAATCACCGCAAAACTAAAAAACATCAAGAATTCATGGAGTCGCTGTCTTCAGCAAATGTTATATAAGTATCTAAATTCTTTCTAAAAACCTGGTGGGGTTCAGTTGCATTAAAATCACAGAGCAAGAATCCATAACGGTCTTTTGTTGCAATATTATAAGCAATATCGAATTTCTCAACATCTAAAGCAGAACCCAATTCATCACGTATTTTTTCTAACTGACGCTGTTGCTTGTTTTTAAACAACATTAAATAGGACACATTTTCTCGCAACACACGACCAATTCCGTTCTGCATGGAATATGACTGACTAATTACTATAACTCCTAAACCACACGCTGACCTCCTACTTCCATCGGACTGTACAAACTCTTCCGCCAAAGGTGCAACGTGTCTGTTGAGGCTCGCAAGCCGTGTTAAAGAAGACGATTGACTTATAGCAGGACTGGACAGTATATCGTCTAATATAACACAATATTGACCAGGTCGTTCCACTTTATAAATCCACTTTGGTGGGATAAAATCATCATCTAAATATCCCATATCGAAATAGTGCAAAATCTGCGATTCATTAAGTTCTTTCCCAGATTTTAATAAAGCGATATATTCTTTGTATCTCTTCTTTTCAACAACATATTTATCCCAGTCGTCTCGTTCAGATTCAACGATAGCAACTACTTTATCTATTGCGTTTTTTGTGGGGTCAAATACGTCTTCCACCTTAATAATATCCGAGAAGTATGATTTATTAGACAACCAAGTTGGCGTTATCATAAAAACCCTGTCGTAGGTATTATGTTTTTTTGCTTGTCTCATCATCTTACTCACCGCATAGGATTTTCCACTATTACGAACTGCACTTACATACATTAATGGTGGTGCCTTAACAGCATCAGCAGGTGTCAGGTATGCATTCGATACTCCGGTCTTAGGATCAGTGTCCGATCCATAAAGTTTTATTTTCTGTAAAGTAACTTGCGGCATTTATAATAGTTTAGATAATAATTTATTATACAGGCGGTGATTCAAC
>CAXBCO010000097.1:0-1563 GCA_963973995.1 uncultured Alphaproteobacteria bacterium | reverse complement strand
AATGTTCCATATCTTTAAGCAAACCTTCGCACAATGTTTCAACGATCAAACTTCTTCGATCACCTACCATTCGCTTTAAAGATGAGGCTAGGTCAACATCGTCTCTCATACGCGCTCGTAATAATCTAGGCCCTTAGTTGCAGCGCCAGTTCCTCTGGTGCGCATCTTCTTAACCTTAACTTTCAACTGGCCATTTGAGACTGAACCGCCGTCCTTCATGCCTTTTGACGTTTTCATCGCAATAGCGACAGCTTGATCTTTTGGCTTACCTTCTTTCCTAAGCATACTGATATTCCTGCTAATGGTTTTTTGACCGCTACCCTTCTTCAGAGGCATCGCCCTTCTCCTCTCCTGCCAACTTCTTCTTAAAAGAAACTTTTGCTTTTGGCTTCGGCTCAACTGTCTTTGAAGCAACAGGACTCGGCGCTTCAATCGAGACAGAAACCGGCTCTGCGCCGCCCCGCTCAATCCTTGCTAACTTGGCCTCAAGCCTTGCCTCGTCCGCCGACTGCTGAAGATTTTTCTTTTCTGCAAGCATCTGAAACTCTGCTCTTTCTGCAGCTCGCATCATGGCTTTGTTCTTTTTAAGCTCTTCTTGCTGCTCAAGAATATAACTGGTTGTCATCGCATACCTCCAAATTTAGCTTGTAATTCAAGCATTTTCAACTCGGCCTGCTGCTCAAGCCTTTGAGACGCCATATCAAGCTTGTCGTCAGCCACTTCTTTTTGAATGCCGATCCGTTGCTTGTCTATCTGAGATTCAAGCAACTTTTCTTCGCCACGCTGAGATTGCTTATCTTCAAACTGGCTTTGATCAGCAGTCAATTCTTGCTCTCTTAGATCCAACTCTTTTTGTCGGATCTGAACGAGAGGATCTTCTTCATTACCCTGCCCGATTGATACCAAAAAGTCTTGCGCCAACTTAGCCATAATTGGCGACGAAAAGCTCTCAGTAATCATTTGAATCTGGCTAACCACTTGGGGTTGTTGCTCTGGAGGCACTTGCGTCATTTGCTGCTCAAGCTGCTGAACCTGCTGCTGTATCTGTGGTGGCATTTGTTCCTTTGCCATCTGGGTAGACATGAATTGCAAGTGCTGCATACTGTGCGCAATGACCAAAGCCTGCAACTGCGGGTTGGTTTTCACAACTTCAGCCAAGAACAAAGACCTATGAGTATCAACGTGAGCCTGATGATTTTGCGGCTCAAAAGCCTGCTGAGGCTGCGCCATCATAAAACCACTGTTCTCAATCCCTGCATCAATCGGAGCAGGGGGTGGGGGCGGGGGCGGTGGCGGCTGCAGAAGACTGTCAACATTATCAATCCCTAGCGCAGAATACATCCTGCGGTAAGCTTCATAAATCCCTTTTGGCCCATGAATCTCCGGGTTCGACTGCACGAGCTGCATAAGCTCTTGAGCCATTGTGATTCTTTGAGACTGGCTGAAAATGTTAGGATCTGAGACAGGAATAACGTCAACACGCCCGTCAAAATCAGTCTGCTTAACCTCTTGAGCGCCGCCTTGAGCCTGATAAGGATACATTGGCGGCAGGTATTCAGAAAA
>CAXBCO010000096.1:0-1565 GCA_963973995.1 uncultured Alphaproteobacteria bacterium | reverse complement strand
TTAGCTCTAAGAGCCTTAACTATTTTTTCATCAACAGTATCTTCAGCATTTATATCAACATATGTTACAGGTTTTTTCTGACCCATACGGTGTGCTCTGTCTTCTGATTGTAATCGTTTCTCAAGATCATAACCATTAGAATAGTAAATAACGGTGTTTGCAGCAGTTAATGTGATCCCATAGCCGCCCGTAGCAGGCGTTCCAATAAAGAATCGACACTTAGGGTCATTCTGAAATTTAGTAATATGGTCTTGTCTAATTTCTTTTGGCGTTAACCCATAATAATCAACCACGGATCCCGGACCATAAACTTTTTCTACTTCCGCAATTATATGTTTGATATCATATTGATAGTGAGCCCAGATAATTGCTTTACCTTCTACATCTTCTAACACATCCATTAATTCTGTTATTCTATTGTTTACAATAGGTTGTGTTGTTCCTGTATCATCAGTAAAATGACCACAAGTAATTTGTTGTAATCTCATTAGCTGTGTCAAAGAATTTTGAGTGCTTGAAACTTTGCCTTCAAGTATAGCTAACGCTTGTTTTTTCATTTGATCGTACAATTTACGTTGCTCTGGAGTTAATGTAATTTGACGTTTAATAAATATTTTATCAGGTAAATCTAAACAATCTTCTTTTAATACACGATAAGAAAATGATTGTAATGATTCTGATAATTCACCCAGGTGTCTAAATTTAGATACAATTTGTATTGATCTACCGTGAGCGTGCATAGTTTTCATTTCTGCATATCTATTTCTAAAAGAATAATAAGAATGAAAATCTAAAAGAAACGGATCTAAAAAATAACATTGACTAAATAAATCTAATGGATTTTTAGTAACAGGAGAACCTGTCATGATACGTCTGTATTTTGCTTCTTTACCTAAAGCTAAAATATTTTTAGTACGTTTAGCAGAAGGGTTTTTAATAGTAGTAGATTCATCAATAGCCATTAGTGTATTATGACAAGACATAAATTTAGCTGCAAATAATTTACCTTTTTCTGTACTAAAAGCTTCAACATTCATAATTAAAATATGTAAGCCTTCACCTTCTTGAAACAAAGTGTCTAAACTTTCTTGTTGTTTTTTTGTAATATTTGGTTGCCACAATACGGTCACATTTTCTATATGATCTGGTAAGTGAGTTGGTAATTCATTTGTATACCAAGTACCAACAACACCTTTAGGTGCAATAATTAAAGCACCATTAACTTTGCCTTTATCATAAAGCATAGCTAAATTATCAATTAATACTTTTGTTTTACCTGTACCCATTTCCATAAAATAAGCATAAGTTTCTTTGTTCCACGATTTTTCTAATGCAGTCATTTGATGTGCATAAGGTTTTGTTTTAAATTTATAATCCATAATTTTTCTTCTTTCTAGTTGACAAGATAACATTAATAACTATATTGTCAAGTATGAAAGAAAATACAGTTTATGTAATACAAGAAGTTGCGGGCACTCAATCCGGTGCACCTAAAATTAATATTATGGGCGCAGCTAAATATGGTAAGTTTGAATTTTTACTTCCAGAATTTTCACAAATAATAT
>CAXBCO010000095.1:0-1566 GCA_963973995.1 uncultured Alphaproteobacteria bacterium | reverse complement strand
AAGTGAAAAAAGAAATAAAAAATTAACTCGTTATAAGGGTGGTGGAAGATAACTTCCTGCCCTTAAAAAAATAAAGGCAGAAAGAAAAAGGTGTGATGAGTGACATTTATACAACAGATGTTGCAAAGTCAACACTTAAATAATTTCTTGATTTTGACATGTAAACCTAGTGTGAGCTCCGTATTTATTAACAAATTCTCTTGTAAATGTTTTCATAATATCATTAGAATAAACATACCCGTGACGAGTGCATTCAAACACATCTGGAAATTCTTCTTTAGGTGTAGGTATCACCCGGCATTCATTGCCTGGAACACTGCTGCACATATACATAACTAAAATAACTTTTATCATTGACATTCTTTTTTGTTATACATATACTCCCATAAAATATAACAAGGAGAAATATGACAGACACGACTAAATTTAAAAACGTATCTTTGTCTAAGAAAACTTATAGTGATGTAGGGCTTCTCAGTAAAGAGATATTTGATGTTCAATTATCGCTATCAAAAACTATTGAATATTTAGTAGATAAAGAAATGAAGAAAGTAACAAAAGGAAAAACAAATGGAAACGGAAAAGAAAAATAAAATAACGTGTCCAACATGTAAGGGAAATGGTTATACTGTAATACCTTATAAATTAGCTCATAAACATGAGGTAATACAGTGTACTGTGTGTGATAGCCAAGGAGAAATTGATGCAAATAAAGTTGATGACATTATTATTGATTCTGATGGTATTCACAGGTTGCAGTAAAGTGGATTACGACCCTACCACTACTATATTAAAGTGGGTCATAAATAACCAGAAAGAAGAAAAAAATGAAAAAGAAAAACAAAATAAAGATAGATGAAAACAGTGTGTATGTGTTTTACAACAATTTGTTTGATTTTAATATGTATATCAATGCAAAGACTGCTGACGAAGCTACATTAAAATTTGATCAATGTGGTTTTGCTCACAGAGACCATTGGAAAATCATGGTAGAATTATCCCATCAACCATCGGAGGGTAAATAATGACAACATACGAGGAAGAACTTAAAGAGCACATAAATGTTTTAAAACAACAACTAAACCATAAAGGTGAAGTTGTTTGGGACAAACAAGTAGGAGGATCTCATTACAAAAATTTTGAGATACAACCTGCAGAATTTGTGAACAAAAATAAATTATTGTTTGCTGAAGGTAATGCAGTTAAATATATTTGTAGGCATTCTACTAAAGGGGGTGTTGAAGATATAGATAAGGCTATTCATTATTTAGAAATGATTAAAGAAAGGGACTACTCTTGAAAACAGAACAACAATTAGTAGATGAGATTGTTAGTAGAATAACACATCTTTTAGACAAACATGATGCTACATTAATCGCAGGAGCTCTAACTGCTTTAGGTTTTCAAATCTATAAAACTCTTCTTAGCAAAAAAGAATTTGTAGATATGCAGCAACATATTTTAAAAAGATCAAATGAAATGAAACCATTTCAAGAAAGGAAACTACACTAATGAAAAAAGTAACTATAACTAGTAAAGACATAAGCATTAAACAATGGTCTAATT
>CAXBCO010000094.1:0-1566 GCA_963973995.1 uncultured Alphaproteobacteria bacterium | reverse complement strand
AAGAAGAGCTGCCTGTTTGTGTATCTAAAGGTTATTTGTTAAGTCAAAGTAAAGGCATCACTAGAATATTTACCGATTACATTTTAAATAAAGATAAACCTACGTTTGACACCATTGGCAATACATGTATAATTCCTACTGCAGTGATACAATCTATTAAAAAACTTCATTAAAATATAATGCCATTCAAATCAGATAAACAAAGAAAATATTTATATGCAGAAAAACCTGCCGTAGCAGAAAAATTCTCAAGAGATTCTAAGAAAAAAGGTGGATCTATTAAAAAGAAAGTCCCTAAGGGATATCACAAAATGCCCAACGGTAAATTAATGAAGGGCACCAAGCATTCAAAATGAAAAAGAATCCAACACTAACAAAAAATATGCCCAATGTTAAATGGAATGAAATACCGCCGATTAAAGGACCAGATCCTCAAGGAATTAACGCTCCAATCCAAACACCTAAAAGATTTAAGACTATTCTTACTGTATCTAAAAAGAAAATTTAATTTAATTTTTTTATATTTTTTGGTTTCACAACTTCTTCTTGGATTATTTCTGTTGATGTACCTTCTATAATATCTTTGTGATCTGAAAGTATTTCTTTCATTCTTTGTTCTAGTTCTTGCTCAGATAAATTATCTATATTCCCGGTCATAATTAATTTCTGATCCACGTACAATCCACCAGCTTTACCTCTTGCGACCTCAGCATTGATTGCAGCACTCCACGCACCTTTTTTAGCTGAACTATCTCTCAGCTTTGCAAGTTCTGTTAAATGTCTTTCAATTGAGATACCATATTTTTCTTGCATCTCTGATCTTAATTCTCCAATATATCTTACAACTAATGGTGAGTATTTAGGATTCCTCAGCTCGCTAGCAGCTTGTCTCGGTCTGCTTGTGTATCCTGCCTCTTTAGCGCACTCTGCAGGCGACATTCTGCCCTCATTATAAACTAGCAATTCTGCGAATTTAATCTGTTTTTCTGTTAATTTTGCTGGTACACCCATAAGTTGACTTTTACCGTACATTGTCGTATAAATCAAGTATCATTTAGCTTCGTTTAAAATAGGGGGTGGCTTACGATGTTCCTTGCTTTGCAATTGGAACTGATACTGACCCCCTTTAAACTGCTTGCTAGCTTGCGACCTTTTTTATTTTTATTTTTATTTTTCTAAATTTTTAGCTGAAAATGAGCTGATTTTAAGCTGCCATTGAGCTGTCAAAAATTCCAAAGGACCTAAAAATCCTGGAAAATTTAAAAAGGTTGCTTTAAACCCTTCCCTTCCCAATGATTTAAAACATCTTCTTTAAAAGAATCTGCATTATATGATTTATTTGCTAAATCTTTTATTAGATCCATCAACTGACTTGGTAATAAATTGTCTGAACCTATAAAAAATTCTATCTGCTCAGTTGTTATTTTGTTATTTTTCATATTATTTGCTCCTCCTCTTGCCCATCTTCGTGAACACAGTTCCAACTCTCAATAGTAATAAATGGAAGTTCCTCATCTAAAATTTCTTGAAGTTTAAAAACTATTTCTCGTGGGCAATCCCATGCAG
>CAXBCO010000093.1:0-1574 GCA_963973995.1 uncultured Alphaproteobacteria bacterium | reverse complement strand
GTGTGTGTATCTAAAGGATACTTACTAAGCCAAAGTAAAGGTATTACTAGAATATTTACTGATTACATTTTAAATAAGGATAAACCTACGTTTGACACAATAGGCAATACATGTATAATTCCTACCGCAGTGATTAAATCTATTAAGAAACTTCATTAAAATATAATGCCATTTAAATCAGATAAACAAAGAAAATATCTATATGCAGAAAAACCTGCAGTAGCAGAAAAATTCTCAAGAGATTCCAAGAAAAAAGGTGGATCAATTAAAAAGAAAGTTCCTAAAGGATATCACAAAATGCCCAATGGTAAATTAATGAAGGGCGCTAAACATTCAAAATGAAAAAGAATCCAACTTTAATTAAGAATATGCCTTATGTTAAAACAAATCTCATACCGCCGGTTAAAGGCCCAGATCCTCAAGGAATTAACACTCCAATCCAAACACCTAAAAGATTTAAAACAATACTTACTATTTCAAAACCGAAGACTTAATTTAGTTTTTTTATGTTTTTGGGTTCTACAACTGCCTCTGGCTCTTCTTCTATTATTGTATCTTCTATAACAGTTTCTTGAACTACATCTACTGCAGTACCTTCTATAATATCCTTGTGGTCTTTTAGAATATCTTTCATTCTTGCTTCTAATTCTTGCTCACTTAATTGATCTATATTACCAGTCATAATTAATTTTTGATCCACATATAATCCACCTGCTTTACCTCTTGCAATCTCTGCGTTGATTGCTGCTGACCAAGCACCTTTTTTCTGGGCATCATCTCTTAATTTTGCTAGTTCCCCTAAATGTTTTTCAAATGTAATACCATGCTTTTCTTGAACCTCTGCTCTAAGTTCCCCTATATACCTTACAACTAATGGTGAGTATTTAGGATTACGTAACTCGCTTGCGGCTTGACGGGGTCTGGTTTTATAACCGGCCTCAAATGCACATTCTGCAGGGGACATCCTACCCTCGTTGTATATTAACAACTCCGCGAATTTAATTTGTTTTTCAGTTAATTTTGCAGGTACACCCATAATTCTTGACTTGTACCGTACATTGGCGTATAAATCAAGTATCATTAGTAATATTAAATTGGGGGTGGCTTACTAACTACCTTACATCACGTAATTGGTACGGATACTGACCCCCTTTTTAAAAAATCATCAGCTTCCTTATCACTTTTAAAAACAAGACATCTATCACAACGTTCTGTATGTGGATAATAATAAGGATCTTTTGGATCATTTATTCCTATTGCATTAACGTCTGTAAAATAACCAAGTCCTTTACAATCTTCACATTTATTTTTTTTCATGTTGACCCCCTTTTTATTCTAAATGTTGATCCCACGCATCTTTTATTTCTTTTTTTAAATTGTAAATTGCACTTGGATTTTCATCATTAACTAGTTTAACTAAAATATCATCTATCCAATTTTCATAGTCATCACCTAACCAATACTGCACCATATCTTTAGTAACAGTAATGTTGCTTGCTTGCTCGCTCGCTCGCTCTTTTTTTTCTATTTCCATTTCTGCAATTAATCTTTCTGTTTGCTCTGTCATATTACTT
>CAXBCO010000092.1:0-1574 GCA_963973995.1 uncultured Alphaproteobacteria bacterium | reverse complement strand
ATACAAATGTTGGTACACCTTGCGAAGATAAAGTAAATACCGCAAAGTCATAGAACTTGTTTATGTCTAAAACCCCGTTACCAAAAAGGTTTGTTAAGTTTAATGTGTATACAGTTCCGTTTAAAGTATAGGAGTCTATAGTGTAGTGACCAAAGTTATTTATAGCGTTTTGCTCACTTATAAGTATATTATTACCAACTAGGTAATCCATGAAAGGAACTGTGTCCTGGCCAGATACATCTACGCCTGATATTTGAACAGTGGTTATAGCAGCTATATTGCTACCATCTGTAGGTCCTGAGAATTGACCAGTTGCAGGAGGAACAAGATCAGTGAACTTAAATACCATTTGAGCAGATATAGATATCTTACCCTTTATATTAAGGTATCTTGCTACAGCTGCGGCAGTAAAGTTTTTCGTTTGCCTATTGCTAGACTCCGTACCTATCCATGCGTCAAAGTCAGTTACGTCTAAGTCTCTAGGATAAGAATTTATTCTAGCCATGTTATATTTTTATGAGTATATTCTAATTTCTACTGTAGTTGTTGCTGCTATTGTATCAGACACAGCGGCATATTGGGGTAGAATGTTATACCAGTCTATCGCTGTTGTTGCAGTAACTACTGGTCTAAGTATCATATCACTATTACCACCAGACGTTACCATTACAAATGTTTTATTGGTAGTGTACGCAGCACCTGATATTGCTGCTACATATCTACCTGTCGAGGTTCTTGTCCATGTAATTGTTCCACCTGTAGTATTTTGTAGCACCGTTGCAACTGGAGCATCTGCACCTGCTTGCGTTATTAATGCTGTATATACAGTATACCCTAAGCTATATGAATTAGCGAATGCAGCTACGTTAGCTACACTGAAGTTTCTAGTTAAGTTTTGTACTTTACCGTTATCGTCTGTGTAAAGCTGTGTACCTGCTAGTAGATCTTTAGCAGATGGTGTTCCTATTGGGTAAGTTGATATATTTGCCATAATAATTTGTTAGTGTCTTATACTATATATACTTACAGGTGTAGTGAAATTTTTACACTTACTGACAATAGGGTGTTACTTATATAACTTATAAGGCTTATGTCACTAAAATAAAAAAGTATCACAAATAGGGAACCATAGCGCTCCCCCTACCTTTTTTCTTTTTCTTTTTTCCAGTAAAACACCTTTTTTTACACCGGACCCACCAACTTTTCACACTATTTTTACAAATCATTTCAAAAATCGATACATAATACGACTTCATGTAGATAATATAAATGTAACTAATAAAAACTAAACAATGTTAAACAAATTAATCAAACTTCACATCAAATTCTTACAATTACTAGTATTAATATCAATACCAAATATAATAGTACATATTATAATGTCATAATGTCATGACAGATAGTCACTGTCATACACTTTCACTACATTATTAACACATAAACAAACATACACTTGTATAAACTTCGATACATAATACATAACTAACTAGATAATAACTATATAAATAATAACTTAAACAATAATAACTATGTCAACTTTAAATTCAAAGAGATTCGTAATAAGAAAGTCTCTA
>CAXBCO010000091.1:0-1575 GCA_963973995.1 uncultured Alphaproteobacteria bacterium | reverse complement strand
GCGTTTTTATAATTGTTTGCCATTATGCCATAAACCACGCTGTTGCTTCGGCTTGCGCCACGGCGTTAGTTAGTCCAAGGGACGCCGCAAAGTACGTTGCCTGCTTTTCTAGCTCCAAAGTGTTCGTAAGTCGAGCCATATAGCCCTGCTGATAGTTTTCGGGTGGGTTTGGTAGCCGCAATACGGCAAGAGGCGCTCCTTGGCTCATCGCATTCCATCCCCTCTGACGTTCGCCCTAAAGTCTCCCAGCGTCCACTCATCGGTTGCGCCAGTGCTTTCAAACTTCAACGCGATCTGTCTGCCCTTGGCGCGAGTGCTTACCTTTTCCGTCGATGACGTTATGGTAAACGGCCCTTTGGTTGTTTCAGTCGCGTTGGGATATTTGCGCGTATTCATGTACAGAAACAAATTGGTATTGGCGCTCATGGTTACGTCAGGCACCACTTTATCCACCATGTAGAGTTCTGTCCCATCTGCTGTGATTTCGCGGGGGGAGCCTTCAATGAAAGAAGTCATGGCCGCACCATTGTCACTGGTGCCTGTTTCGTGGTTGTACAGATAGCCGTCTGGATCAAAAGCGAACGGCTCTGTCTTGGCCCCAAAGCTGTCGTTCCAAACTGTGCGATCCATTGTTCCAACGGTCCACGCGTTTTCTGCGTAGTTGTAGGTCACATAGCTATCGTTTTCGGGATTAGTTGTTCCTGCCGTATTGTCGTTTGAAACATAGAACCATGTCACTTCTTTAAAGCGTTTATTGTGTCCGACCACCACTTTATCGATGTATCTATTCTGCATACGGTCAAAGACGAAATACTGCACTGAGCAGGGCAATTCTTTCACAATACCGTCATATCTGAAGAAATTTCGTTTCCCCATCCACATGACGTTTCCATCCACAGAAATCATTGTGTTTAGGCCAGCGGCCCCTGCGTCAGTTGCCAGCAGTCTAAAGCTAAAAATAAACGGCGCACCCACAAAGGTCATGCCATAAATGGCCTCGTCGGTGGATATGATTGTCTCTTCACGGGCATTAACGATTGCCACAATTTTTGTGCCGATCTGTAGTCTTTGATCGCCTGCCGTATTTGTTGATGTTGGCTTGAAGTTTGTAAAGTCTTCCTGCGTTGACCATCGTACCAGCATGTCATCCACATTACCGCTGCCGCCTGCCGCATAAGCCTGACAACCGCCTGCAATGAAGTGTCGGTCAGGAAAGGACACTGTGGTCACTCTGGCAATCGTAGGGACGCTGTCAGCACTTGCTAGGGACGATACAAGAACAGCCCTATTGTTTGTGCCTGCTGACGTGTCCCAATAATAAATCGCGCCGTTACGAACGGTTGCAATCAGGTCTTCGCCCCACAAAGAAAGGTTCCAAGAGCTATTGTCTAGGGATACATCAGATGCGGATGCCGACCTTGGTTGCCCCCACCCCTCAAGACCCCAGCCTCCAACGCCCCACCCCAGCGCAGGGTCAGAGCTTTGCGCCCCAAGTCCACCAGAAATTCCCACTAAATACTTAATTACAACCGCATTGCCACCGCCTGCCGACACTGTCGATGTGGCCGCAGATGG
>CAXBCO010000090.1:0-1592 GCA_963973995.1 uncultured Alphaproteobacteria bacterium | reverse complement strand
TTAAAAAGATATTCAAAGGCTTAGAACGTGCGCATGGTTGCACCAAAGTTAACACGCAAACTGAAGTGGGTGTTAAACTTAAGGGACAATCGTTTGTAGTACGTAGACCTGTAACAGATTCGTTATGGGAAGATCATTTAAATGGTACACAAAGTTTAGGTATCATTCCAATTAATGAAGAGAATCAATGTGTGTGGGGATGTGTAGATATAGATTCGTACGCAGGCTTTGATCACAAAAAATTAATAGATAAGATTAAACAGTTTAATTTACCCTTGCTGGTATGTAGGTCAAAGAGTGGTGGGGCTCATGTATTTTTATTTACAGAGCAACCCGTAACTGCAGAAAGCATGAGAGATAAGTTAACAGAAATAAAAACATTACTAGGCTACGGTGGATCAGAAGTCTTTCCAAAACAAATACAATTAAAATCATCAGACGATACAGGTAATTTTTTAAACTTACCTTATTTTAATGGTGATCAATCAACACGTTATGCTTTTAATGCTGACGCATCAGCAGCAACACTTGACGAATTTTATAATTTGTATGATCAAATTAAACAGAAAGATATTACAAAAATTAAAATAGAAAGACCTAAGTCAGACTACGATGACGCTCCACCATGCATAGAACTAATGGCATTAAATAAAATACCAGAGGGTGGCCGTAACAACTCTATGTTTCATTTTGGTGTGTACGCTAAACAAAAATGGCCTGCGGAATGGAAGAGTAAGATGACTATGTTTAATATAGAAGCATCAACTACACCATTGAGTGAGTCTGAAGTAGATATAATTAAAAGACAGCACGAGAAAAAAGAATGGGGTTACAAATGTAATGACGTACCTATGTGTAACTTGTGTGATAAAAAATTATGTAGAACTAGAAAGTATGGAATAGGTGAAGAAATTGTATTTCCATTACTATCTGATTTACAAAAAGTTAAGCTGGAGAAACCATATTACTATCTAAACGTAGATGGAGAAAGATTACATTTAGAGAATGTAAAGTTTTTAAAACAACAAAGTTTATTCCAGGAAGCGTGTATGGAACAGTTAGATTTTAAACCACCGACAGTGAAACCTAAAGACTGGGACATGATTATAAACCCACTGATGAAGAACCACGAACCTGTAGAAGCACCAGAAGGTGTAACTACACAGGATCAACTACAGAATCATCTAGAAGAGTATTGTTTAAATAGACAGGTATCTACAGATAAGAATGATCTTAAAAAAGGTGGTGTATGGACTAGTGAGGGTAATCATCACTTTGTGTTTGACAGATTCTACAATCAATTTTTAATTAGAAAACGTTGGGATATAAATTATCAACGTACTGCACAGATGTTAAAAGAAGCCTGCAACTGTGATGACAAACGTATTGGTAAAGAAAGAATATCTGTATTTCAAGTAAAACAGTTTGATAAAAAAAATGATGACTACAATCAAAAAGAATTAAAACCAAAGGATATATTTTGAGAACAATTGTATTAGGACCACCAGGAACAGGTAAGACTACAACTTTATTAAAAAAAGTAGATTCTTATCTTAAAAATACAGATCCAGATAAGATAGGTTACTTTGCAT
>CAXBCO010000089.1:0-1615 GCA_963973995.1 uncultured Alphaproteobacteria bacterium | reverse complement strand
CGGTACCTCCTAGTCTATTTAGCACTGATTGAACTTCTACTTGTCTTTTTTCTAATTCACTATAAAGTTTATGTGCTTTTTCTACATTTACCTTAACACCTTTTCTTCTCATGTGAAATAGAACAGGTATAAGTCTAGATTCAAAGTCAACAATATCTTCTATTTCTTCTCTTTTAATTCTAGCCTGTTGTTTTTGATATATACCTAAAGTAAGTAGAGCATCTTCTTTTGCATACTCACTTACTTCGTTAGCATGTAGTCTCCATAAATTTTCTTTTACTTTAGCACGTTTACCAAACTTAAATAATACAGCTTGAGCAAGTTCAACTTCGTATTTAGATTTTCTTAAATAAAAATTAGCAAGACTATCTAATGAATACTTTAATTTATTTTCATCTATTAGATGTTCTATCGTTTGAACGTCACGTATCTTGTGATGACGAGTAACGGTAAGACGACTATCCAGTGAATAAAGCCACTCTAAGTCATACATCGCATTAGCAAATATAAGCTTTTTATTAGATTTATAGATATAATCCATAAATTCAATTACTTTAGATTTATTTAAATTACCGCCACCTTCGTGACCTATTGGAAAATATTCAGTATAACCACTGTCTGTTGATATAGATATTCCAGCAATGTGGCCATCTTTTCTAAAACCTCCAGGACCCATAGTTTTTAAATTAGGATCACAGGTCTCTGTATCTATTGCTATGAGTGTAGCTTCATCTATTTTATTTATATTAAACATTATTTTAACTCTATATTACCTGAAACAGATACTCTTTCTCCTTCACATTGAAAAGAATTTACACTATGATGAAGTTTTGATGGAAAAATAAAAAAATCACCAACTTTAGGTAAAAAATGAATAGAATTAATAAATAATTTATCATAACTTAATTTATTTATAAAATTAATTTCCCCTGGTTTACTTTTATTAGAAATTGTATTGTTTACTTCTTCTTTTAATTTATCAGGAATATTTAAATAAATAACAAAAGATAAATCCTGTCCATGAGCATGCAAAGGATTTGATTCAAACTTAGTCATGTAATTTACCCATGATTTTTTAAGAGTAATTTTTTTACCAACAATTATATTATTGTGTTCATATGCTGCTGTAATATAACTATCTATGTAATTAAAAATAATAGGAAATAATTTTTTACTACTAATTAAATATTCTTGTTTTATTAAACCAGCTAAATCTTTTCTAAAATCTTTTTTTTTATTTTTTTTACATAAAGATTTAATTTGTTTTATTTCTTCTGTAAGTAATTTTGTTTTATACAAAAAAGGACCCCAGTGATAAAACTCGTATTCTATTCTTCTATTCATTAATTAGTTTTTTCTAATAATACTTTTTTATTTATGTAAGTATAACCTCTACCAGAACTTTCCCATAAAATTCTAGCTTGATCGTGAACGTATTTTTCTCCATAAATAATTTGTTGAGTAGAAGTATTAAGAAGTAACTTGACACAATGAATACAAGGCTCTAGTGTAGTATAAACTCTATCTATATCATAAACATTTTTACATTGAAGTAATGCGTTTTGCTCAGCATGTATTGCTTCACACTTATCTAAATCTGTACCTGATTTTGATT
>CAXBCO010000088.1:0-1625 GCA_963973995.1 uncultured Alphaproteobacteria bacterium | reverse complement strand
ATTTTCTTATAGAGTATTAAAAGATGATTGTTTAGATCTGCCACCTAAAACTTTTATTAAACGTCTTGTTACACTAAGTGCAGAACAGAAAAAACTTTATCTACAAATGAAAAATTTAGCTCTTGCACAAATGGATGACAAGATGATGACTACAGCTACTGTTATGACTCAGCTAATGCGATTGCAACAAATTACTTGTGGTCACTTTACTGCTGATGATGGGACTATCAAAGATCTAGACTCAAACAGATTACCAGAACTAATGAATGTATTAGAAGAAGTAGAAGGTAAGATTGTTATATGGGCTCACTGGCAAAGAGATGTTAGTAGGATAATCCGGGAGATATCTAAAAAATATGGCGCAAATAGTTTTGTAGATTATTACGGATTGACTCCTATGAAAGATCGTCAAGATAACATCAAAAAATTTCAGGATCCAGATTCCCCTGTAAGATTTTTTATTGGTACAACACAGACCGGTGGTTATGGTATTACATTAACTGCAGCGTCTACTATGGTATATTATTCTAATGGTTATGATCTTGAGAAGAGACAACAATCAGAAGCAAGAATAGATCGTATCGGTCAAAAGTATCCTATGACATACATAGATATTTACTGTGAAAATACTGTTGATGCTAGAATTGTTAAGGCTCTTAAAAAGAAAGTTAATATAGCTAGTCAGATTATGGGTGAAGAACTTAAGGATTGGATTTAATGATTAAATCAGAAATTTCTGGAATTTTTCCAACCCCTATTTATAAATCAAAATTAAATAGAGATTTTACAAATAAAGAAATTAATTTTTTTAAAAAAATAAAACGAGCACCAAATAAAAACAATCTTACAAGTTTTGACAATTATGTTCTTGAAAAACCTGTTCTTTTAAATTTAAAAAAAGAAATAGATCTATTTGTAAAAGATTATTTTAATAAAATAATATTCCCACCTAATTCAATATCACCGTACATTACTCAATCATGGTTAAACTATACTGAACAAAATCAAGGACACCATGCTCATAATCATGCAAATTCTTTTTTGTCCGGTGTTTTTTATATTAATGCAGATAAATTTACAGATACCATATCATTTCAAAATGATAAATATAAACAATTAAAATTTTCATCCACTAAATATGAACTTTATAATTCTGACACCTGGTCTTTCCCTATTGAAAGTAGAGATATAATAATTTTTCCTTCAGAAATAATTCATTTTGTTGAATGGAAAAAAAATAAAGGGACTAGAATTAGTTTGTCTTTTAATGTTTTTTTAAAAGGAAGCTTAGGTAATGCAGAGGATTTAAATCAACTTTATTTAAAATAATTGTTAACCAACCACTTTACCACCAGACCATTTCATTTCTGGTAAACCTTCGGAATATTTTTTACCATCAAAGGTAAGTATTTGTTTTCTGTTAGATCCTTTTTCATCGTAAGACACATGGATCCATCCTGCTTGGTCATCTTCGGGTTTATAATATTCTAAAATACATTGATCAAAGTCAACGTTGTTAGTCAACCAGTAAGCGACCTGGATATTAGGAACTGAATGAATTTCAAAATCGGCCGCGCACCCAAGTGCGTGCTGTGAGGTTTTTTTGCTTCCTATAGCTACACACA
>CAXBCO010000087.1:0-1633 GCA_963973995.1 uncultured Alphaproteobacteria bacterium | reverse complement strand
ACTCTTTATTGTCTTTACTTATTTGTTTACTCATTTTTTACTCCATTTTTTAGTTATTATTAGAGTGTAGCCTCAACTCTCATGTTATGTTCTGGATTTTTAGCTTAGGTTTACAACTCCTTAACAACATAACCATAGTAAACTACTACACCCAATTATTTTTTATCTAGTGTATTTACCCTAGATTAAAACAATTAAAATTTTTAACAAATACTAAATCCCCCACTTGCTCTGCAAAATATAGAGAACTCTTTTACATTTTTTTCAGAAAATGGATATGAGGCTTGTCTATCTTGTTTATGCCAAAGTCTATTCCATTCTGCATTATCTTTTTTATTATAATCAGCAGGTGCTTTGTCTTTATTTCTAGGAAGTTTATCTAGTTTATCTATTTCTTTTTGGATTTTAGCATTACCAATTTCAGCTTGTTTAAATCTTAACATGTAAGCTGATTGATATTTTTTAGTGTGACCAGATTTAATTAAAGCGTCAAGCTGATTAGCTATTTGTGTTGCTAATTCATCATCAACTTCAAAGCCAGAATTACTACTCCAACCCTCTAAAGTAATTTTATCTTGATTAATTACTTTACTATGTTCAATTACATATTCTGCTAAAGGTCTCCACCACCAAACATTATTTCTAAAATAAGTACCAGATTGCTCTAAATATTTATGTTCTTTTCTAAAATATTTTTCCTGCTCTTTATCTGATAATTTATAAACATTGTCAGGTCTTTTTGGTTTTTCTATTTCTATGTTTTTTGGATTAAGTCCGTTTAAATCAAATCCCATTTTTAACTCCTTTTTTTAGTTTAATTAAAGTTAAATTGAGCATTATCCCATGTAAATAGGATAGTCAAGAAATTATTTGAATAAAATTTGAATTAAAAATAAGAAAAGAATAAATAATACTGTATTTAATTTACAGTATTTATAAAGGTACACTAGCAATAGCATAAATATTTTCATAACCACTAGATATAGTGTTTAAAAAATAATTCAAGATTAATTTATTTTTTTTATATTTTGTATTACTGCTGTTGGAATTATAGTTGTATTACCAATAGTATCAAATGTAGGTTTTTCTTTAGTCTTTATATAATCAGAGAATATTCTGGTTATACCTTTTTTTTGACTTAATAAATAACCTTTAGATACACATGTCGGTAAAGTTTCTTTGTTTAAATCTTTGGTATTACTCCAACCTGCGTCACCCTCAATATCAAGCCACTCTATCTCTACAAATGGATATTTTGTTATATCATTGCCCAGCGTTTTTGTATTCAAAGGAAATATTTTTTTAAAAATTCTTTTTGATTTTTTTTTATTTTTTTTCTTTTTCATATTTTTTTTCATAAAAATCTCCACGGTAAAGTTTCAAAAATGTTCACGGTAAAGTTTCGCAAATGTCCACGGTAAAGTTTCACAAATGTCCATGGTAAAGTTTCAAAAATGTCAAATTTCATTTTCATAAGTTTTATCATTAGCTAATTCTTTCTCTACTATATGGTCTTTCACTTCTACTAATACACTACCAACTGAAGAGTTAATAGTTGGATTGTGTATCTCATTGAATACAACCATCCAATTACCGCTATGAAGTAATTTCTTCTGCCGTAACGTTAATAATG
>CAXBCO010000086.1:0-1634 GCA_963973995.1 uncultured Alphaproteobacteria bacterium | reverse complement strand
GCCGTGCTGTGCGCCGGGCATCATTTCGCCGTTTGGCATCATGTGGCTTTCGCCGTCCATCATATTGCCCGGCATTTCCATGTCGTTCATTTCCATGCGTTCAATATCCTGTGCTGTCGTTTGCGCCTTGGTCTAATTCATCATAGTCTAAATCGTCTTCATCGTATAGACTCGGCACGGTGAAGCCGCAGGCGAAGGTCATAAACCCGTCTGCGCCGTGGCTGTTGATGTCGTGGCGCGGCGATGATTTGAATACCTCGCGCCCTTCGTCCCACTCTTTACGATAGTGCCGCAGCCGCTTAATGCCAACCGCGCAATCCGTTTCGTCAAAGTCGCAGGACGGGAATACAGTTCGGGCCGCTTCAATCGCGTCCATTTTGCTGCTGGTGCGGCTGACAATCTTGGGCCGCAGCCCGTGCTTTTCCGCCTCGCCAAGCCGCCCGTTTTCCAGAAACAAATCCTGACGGCTGCCGTCGTGCGGCCAGTAATGGTCGCCCCATCCCGCATCCATTTCCTTGCGCCAGTCTTCAAGCCAGCGCGTGTAATGGCTCAAGTGTTCGCCGCTGTTCTCATAGTAGCCGATAAACCTGTTCCGGTCGCCAATGCGCTGATGCAGCCAGATGGTGTTCAGGTCGTTGCGGCCCAAGTCCCAAAACGTGTTGACGGGAAACCGCGGGTCATACGGGAACCGGCCAATCATGCCGCGCTTGTCTGCGTGCGCAAGCTGGCTGGCAAAGTATGCGCCTTCGATGGCCTGTTCAAACGCTTCCTTTGGCGTTGACGGGTTTTCCCGCTTCATGTCGCCGCCCAGCGTGCGTTCCTCTTTTATCCACCATGCCTGTTGTTGCCGGGTCGTCTTAATCTTTTCCTCATATTCAAGTTTAGCGAAATAGGCGTCATGCTCCGGTAGGAACCGAACCGCAGCAGGGTCAGCGGTGTAATCCGGATTGGTCCACCATGCCTTGAAATGAAATTTAAAACCGGGTTCGCCGCGCATAGCTTTCTGACTGAAGTCAAAGAAATACCCTTCCTGCCCTTCGGCGGTGCTTTCAATGGTCTTGGGGTTCTTGCCCACAGCCGGGAAAGACCCGGTGACAATCTCGCGGGCTTTCTTCGGATACTTGGCGCAGATTTTGCCGAACTCGCTGACGTGCAGGCGTTGCAGCGTGTCAGAACGCGCAGACGTAGCCACGCTGATGCTGCTGCCGTTGTTGAAGTTCAGCACACCGGCGCGGTCGTTCTTGGCCGCCACCCGTTCGCGCAGTGCGTCGGGCAGGTTCTCATACGGGAATTTCACCTTGGTTTCGAATATCTTGTTTGCGTCGGTCAGCGTGTGCGCGATGATGGCAACCCGGTGCGTCGGAATAAATAACGCTTCGTCCAGACCGATCAGGCACATCAGCGTCGTGAACCCAAGCTGGCGGGCTTTCAGGATGATGTCTTCGCTGGTCGCCTCATGCAAATAATCAAGCTGCGCCGAATTTGGCACAAACTTGACCTTCTCGCCTTCTTTGTTGACGATGTAGTACAGATTTGACAGCCGCCACAGCGGGTCTTGCCACTGTTCGACTAGGGCAGCATCAAGTGCCAATGCGCTTGCCGCCCTTGGCAACCGCCGTCAGCAGGTCGGTCAG
>CAXBCO010000085.1:0-1638 GCA_963973995.1 uncultured Alphaproteobacteria bacterium | reverse complement strand
CTGTTTCTGTTGCTCAAAATGCTGCACAAGGTCAATTAATAGCAGCCTTTGATGCTGAAGTTACTGCTAATGGTTTAGATGGAATGTTTGATAAAGCAGATGCAAAACTTCAAGAAGAACTTGCAGTAACACAACAACAGATTTCTGAAGGAACAGAAATAACAACTAAAAATAAAGATGTAGAAAAATTAGCAGAAATAATGGAAAAACATTCTGAATTAACTAGAGAAGCATTAAATGCAAGAGGTGCTAACATTCCTAAAATGTGGGGATATGTTGTTAAACAAGGTCACGATCAATTTAATGTAAGAGCTGCTGCTAATAGATTGGGTAAAAATTTAGATGAAATAAAACTTCCAGAAGATTTTAAAGGAAAAGATATAAATTATAATAAAAATTATAATGCTTGGAAAGATTTTATTATGCAAGATTTAGATCAAAAAAGAACATTTGCTGGTACAGACAATGTAGATACTTTTTTATTTGAATCATTTAATTCTTTAGTTGGTAATAAAATACAAATGGCTGATGGAGCTGATAATGTATTTGGAAATATTTCAAAATCAAATAAAAACAAAAGAGTATTACATTTTAAATCTGCAAAACATTGGTTTCATTATAATGAAAAATTTGGAACAGGATCATTAAAAGAAACTTATTATGGTGGATTAATGACAGCTGGAAGAAACATAGGAATGTTAGATACATTAGGAACTAAACCTAGAGACAATTTTAACAAAATTAGATTTGCTATTCATAATAGATTAAAAGCAGAAAAAAGAAATCCAGAAAGTGTGGCAAGTGAAACACAATTTAAAAAATTTATGAATGTTGTAGATGGAACTGTTTATACTTTTGATGGTGGGGAATTTGGATTTGCAGTAGCAAAATGGTCTGCAATAAGTAGAGCCTTTATAAACACTACAAAATTAGGTGGTGCAGTAATTTCTGCTGCAGCCGATATAGGTATCTATGGTTCAGAAATGAAATTTCAAGGTAGATCATTTTTAGGTGGTATGGGTGAAGCATTTGTTGGATTAGGAAGAATAAAAAATACCAAACAAAAACAAGAAATTGCAAGAGCTGCTGGATTATTAGCTGATGGTACAACTTATGATGTTTCTGGTAGGCATCAAGTTGGAGATAATTTAACTAAAGGATGGACAAAAATACAAAGAACATTTTTTAAATACAATTTACTTTCTTGGTGGACTAACACCTTAAAAGAAAATGCAATGTTAGGTATGTCAAATTATTATGCTAATCAAAAAGGTTTAAGTTTTGACCAACTAAATAAACCATTACAAGATTTTTTTAATTTATATAATATTGATTCTACTAGATGGGATATAATTAGAAAAACAGCAATGACAAAAGCAGATGATGGAATGGAATTTCTTAACATTAGTTCATTAGATCAATTAGATGCTAATGGAAAATTTGTTGTATCTGATGCTGATATAAAAAAAATTACAGGTATGGATGATTTAACTCCTCAAGAAACACAAATAGAAAGACAAAAATTTAAATATTCTATATCTGGAATGTTATTAGATAGATCAATTTATGCAGTAATTGAACCAGATGCTAGAGTAAAAGGAATAATGACACAAGGAACTCTTGCTGGAACAGGAATAG
>CAXBCO010000084.1:0-1640 GCA_963973995.1 uncultured Alphaproteobacteria bacterium | reverse complement strand
CTGGCGCCGGTTGTACACTTGAGGAATTTTATCAGCTCTATGATGTTTACAGTCGGACAAAAAAAGAAGTCGAAGAAATCAAAATTGAAAAAGAAAAAATAGAAGAAGCATTTCCTGGAGGACCTCCTTGCTTAAACAAATTGGCATCAATAGGTTTTGGTGAGGGGTCTAGAAATAATGCATTATTTAATGTAGCAGTTTATTATAAACAATCTAATCCAGATACTTGGGAAGATGAAATTGTAAAAGCTAACATGGAATACATGGAACCACCATTAAGTAATAGTGAGGTTCAACAATTAATTAAATCAGTTAATAGAAAAGGTTATGATAAATACAGATGTAAAGACGCACCTATTAATTCTGTATGTCAATCTGGTTTATGTAGAACAAAAAGATTTGGTGTAGGTTTTGGTGAAGAAGAAATGCCACAACTTGGAAGTCTTACAAAATATACATCAACACCACCACAATGGTTTTTAAATGTAGATAAGACTAGAATAGAATTAAAATCAGAACAGTTATATAGCCCACCTTTGTTTGCGTTAGCATGTTTAGATCAAGCCAATTTAATTGTACCTGTACCAAAACCTAAAGATTGGAAACAACATTTTTTAAAACCAATGATGCAAAATTTACAATCAGTAGAACCATTAGAATCTTTAAATCCTATGAATGAAATTACAGGGTTATTGCAAGACTGGACTACTAATAGACAGAGTGCACGAACGATGGATGATATATTTAATAAACTTCCATATACAGAAGATGGATTTACTTATTTTAGAATGGAAGATTTTTATGCATTCTTAAAAAAGAATAATTGGGATGTAGATAAAATTAAAACCGGTAACTTAATTAAAAGACTAGAAGATATATTTGTAGAGGAAACCAGAATAAGAATTAAAAATCAACAGCCAAGAGTTGTTAAAATTAAAACTATGAAAAAATTAGAAGCAGCTATTTCTAAAGTGGAGTATCAACAAGATGACTTCTAAAATAGGAATTAATTGGCACCTAAGATTTAGAGAAGAGATAACACAACTTAAATTAGAATTAGAGCTCACACAAATGTGGCTTGAAAAAGCAGAAAAGAAACTAAAAAAATATGAAAACAATAATATTAGGCCCACCGGGAACAGGGAAAACAACAACGTTGTTAAACTTAGTAGACGAATTCATCCAACAGGGGATTAGACCTAAACAAATAGGTTACTTTTCGTTTACTAAAAAAGCAGCTACTGAAGCTGCAACACGTGCGGCTGAAAAATTTGGATTAGATATAGAAAATGATCTATCTAATTTTAGAACTCTACATTCATTAGCTTTTAGAAATTTAGGTATGACTAAAGAGAAGATGATGAAGCAAGAAGACTATAAGGAATTTGGGCAGAAATGTGGCATACCTATTAAGACTGCAAAATATTCAGCAGAGGATGGTACATTTAATTCTGATAATGAATACTTAACTATTATTAATACAGCTAGAGTTAAGCGTATGGACTTACTAGAATATTATGACTCTAGAAAAAATACATTAGACATAGAGAGAAGCACTTTATTTTTATTAGCAGAAGAATTAGAAAGATATAAAAAAGAAAAAGGTTTAAAAGATTTTACAGATTTACTAGAAGACTTTA
>CAXBCO010000083.1:0-1640 GCA_963973995.1 uncultured Alphaproteobacteria bacterium | reverse complement strand
TATTACTTTTATCTTTTTTCTTAGGATCAAAATCTGATCTTGGATAAACAACGTGTATTAGTTCTACTTCTGCATAAGGATCTTTTTTAAACATTCCCTGAATATCAGATGAAACTTTATCTCCAAACTTTTGTATTGCTGCTCTAGCAGAAATTTTAAATCTTCTAAAGATTGTATCTACTCTGCCTTTATCATTCTCTGCAATATAAACTTCATTGATATGTCTTGTTGAAAATTTAATTAAATCATCATCATCTTCTTCTATAAACATTGCTGCTGTACCAAATGTAATTAGGTCATGGTACAATTCAAAAATTTCTTGTTGGAAGTTTGATCTATTAAATGCTGTGTACATTGCTGCAGTTGCAGACTCTAACCAGATTTTTGCTTCATCTTCGTTCTCAACATCATTTTCTTTAAATCTTAAAGTAAACCAAGGTGTGGCAGGATTAGTTAGCATACCATGTAATGATGATGCTAATAATTCTACTGCTTGTATTGGAGAAGAATCAAATATCATCTCCATTCGTTTATCACCTCTAGCTCTAGTCTTGGTTACATCCGCTTTTCTTGGTTGCATATAATCCGCAACCTCTTGCCAATGTGTTTCCCAATTTTGTCTTTGACCTTCTAGTCTGTCAAACCTTGATAATAAATCTCTAGTTAAATCTGTTTTAGCCATTATGCTCCTAACAAACTTTTCTTGCCTAAAGTTAAACCTTCATCTAAATTTACACCCTTTGATGATGTTAATATTGTCATTGATTGTCCTTTTGCTTTTATTTTTTTCTTTTTTGTTGCAAGGTTTTGTTTTAATGTAGTTGCTTCTGATTGTAATACTTCTGCTTCTGTTGGTGCAGTTGTTGTTATTGTATTTCCACCAATATTTTTTTCAATAATTTTTTGACCAGCAGAATTTTCTCCACCATGTCTAGTTGTTTCACCAAAAGGGTTTTTATTATTTTTCATAAAATTACTTCTCATATCACTATAAATTTCATTTTTTTTATCTGTAGACATTTTATTAAAAGTAGTTCTATCTGGTAATTTAAAATTTTTTCCAATTCTGTCGTAATTATCAACCATAAACTGTTTATTTTTTCTTGCTCCATCAGTTACTGAATCTATAATATTACCAGCTACATCTGCCACTTTCAGACCAGCTTTTAAAGCTGTTGGAAGATATTTTGGAAGTGGTTTTTTTTTTGTTTTTGAATTTACAAAATCGTATGTTGCAGGGTTTCTATCCCCATAAGTAGAAACTTTAAATCCTTTATTAATTTCATTTTTTTTTCCTCTTCGTGCTGCAGTTGCTACTGCTTCGTTTCCAGAAACTTGACCTGGATCTCCTTTAGTTGCTGCATTGCTACCCATATTAATCTCCTAATAAAGTTTTTTGTTGTGTTTCTGCTTCTTGCTCAACACCTAATGGCGAAGTTAGAATAGTAGATTTTCTACCTCTTCTTTTTCTTTCTACTGCCGCTTGTTCTTTTGCAATTCTTTCTTTTTCTTCTGCAGACACTTCAGTTGAAGGTGGTTCTGGCAAAGGTTGAACTGGTGGTAGTGCTGGCATCTTTGGTGCTCTTAAAAAACCCATAATTATATAATCCTATACTCATTCTCTGCTACACTTTGTGGTG
>CAXBCO010000082.1:0-1643 GCA_963973995.1 uncultured Alphaproteobacteria bacterium | reverse complement strand
GCCGCGCTCGCATCGGGCGAAGCGGACCTGATCGGCATCGGTCGCCCGCTCTGCGTCGATACGGCAACGCCGGCGAAGCTGCTGGCCGGTGAAATCGAGACCGCCGACCGCTGGGAATCGCAATTGCGCATCGGCCCTGGCCTGTTCGGGCCGCATTCGCCGATCAAGCTGGTCAAGGCCCTCAACGGTTTCGGCGCACAGGGATGGTATTATGAACAGCTTCGCTTGCTGGCGGCGGGCAAGGCGCCCAACCCCAAACTCGGCGTTCTCAAAGCCTTCATGGCCCATCAGAAGCGGGAAACCGTGAGTGCCAAGGCGTGGCGGGCCGCGATGCCTTGATTTCAGGCGGATTTCCATTTCCCCAGAATCTTGCGCATTCTTCGGGTTGAAGCAGGGCCCCTTACAATCCACATCTTAGTCAATCGTTCGCCTTTCTTCATGATTGTCGGGCACAGTAAAAGGGGTTGCCGCCATGCGGGGCCCAAATTCCAAGGAGGCATTAAAATGCCAGTACTGAAGAACCTTCCGGTGTTGCCGCTACGGGACATCGTTGTTTTTCCGGACATGGTCGCCCCTCTCTTCGTGGGTCGCGACAAGTCTGTGCGTGCGCTCGAAATGATTGACGAGGGCGACAATGAAATCATGCTGGTGGCCCAGCGCGACGCTGCGATCGACGATCCCGGCGCCGATGACGTGCACGAAATCGGCACGGTCGCCACCATTCTCCAGCTTCTGAAACTGCCCGACGGCACCGTAAAGGTTCTCGTCGAAGGCCAGACACGTGCGCGCCTGCAAAAACTGCACGATCGCGGCGACTATTTCGAAGCGGAAGTCGAAACCATTCCCGAGTCTGATTCCGACGGCGGCGACGTGCAGGCCCTGATGCGCGCCGTTCAGGAGCAGTTCGAGAATTACGTGAAACTGAACCGCAAAATCCCGCCGGAATCGGTCACCACGATCGGCCAGCTGACCGAGCCGGGCAAACTGGCCGATGCCGTTGCCTCGCAATTGTCGGTCAAGATTTCCGACAAGCAGGAATTGCTCGAACTCTCCGACATCAAGGACCGCCTCGAGAAGGTGTTCGCCCTGATGGAAGGCGAGATGGGCATGCTGCAAATGGAGCGGAAGATCAAAAACCGCGTCAAGCGGCAGATGGAGAAGACCCAGCGCGAGTATTACCTCAACGAACAGATGAAGGCGATCCAGCGCGAGCTGGGCGAACAGGGCGGCGACGGCGGCGAACGCGACGAAGTGGCCGAACTGGAACAGAAGATCGCCGACACGCCGTTCACCGAGGAAGCCCGCGCCAAGGCCGAAGCCGAGGTCAAGAAACTGCGCCAGATGTCGCCGATGTCTGCGGAATCCACCGTCGTGCGCAATTATCTCGATTGGCTCCTGTCCCTGCCATGGGGCAAGCGCAAGGATATCCAGACCGATCTCGTGAAAGCCGAGAAGCAGCTTGATGACGACCATTACGGTCTCGAGAAGGTCAAGGAACGGATCCTCGAATACCTTGCTGTGCAGAAGCGCACCGGCAAGCTGAAAGGCCCGATCCTCTGCCTCGTCGGCCCTCCGGGCGTCGGCAAGACCTCGCTCGGCAAGTCCATCGCCGAAGCCACGGGACGCGACTTCGTGCGCGTGTC
>CAXBCO010000081.1:0-1660 GCA_963973995.1 uncultured Alphaproteobacteria bacterium | reverse complement strand
ATAAATAACAGACCGCGGCGAAAGCAAAGGTAGGAAATGACTGCACACACGGGGGTGACTTGGTATTGACGTAATAGAAAGCCTATATGGAACTATTGCGGAAGAGAGTTCGAATCTCTCCACCTCCACTAAACTTAAAATAAAATAACTATGGAAAACCTTTATGAACAATTAGAAGAATTGATAGATACTATCAAATACTCACACGCTGCAGGCGATGAAGATCCAGATTACTTAGAAGACGACTACTTTGAAGACGTTGTAGAAGCATGTAAAGAAATTGTAAAATACACAAACAATTAAATTATGAAAGAAAAATACAACGGATGGACAAACTACGCTACATGGCGTATAAACTTAGAAATAATTGACGGCATCGAGATTGAAACTAAAACGTGTGCAGCAACTATAAAAGAAATAATAGACGACGTAGTGTTTAGTCAATACGATGGCATGAACTCACTAATGTACGATTATGCAAGCGCTTTTATATCTGAAGTTAATTTCTACGAAATAGCTCAAAGTATTAATGAAGAATTAGAATTACAAACAAAATACGATGACTAATGGATAATATCAATGTAACAAATAAACAATTATAACTATGAAAATCAAAGGATTAACAGAACAAGACTGTGCTTTTGTATACTACGTCTTACGAGACTGGTCACAAAACCATGAAAATTACGACGAACAAGATGTAGATGATGTCTACGAAATCGCTAAAAAATTTAAAATGTACTAAATATGAGATCAAACTTACTATCTCGGCTAAAGCCCGAGTTTAAACAAGGCTTAGAAGATAACAAGACTAAATATCCTGCGTCAATTCACGATCTTGAATTTGTGCTTGGCCAACTAACTTTTTACAACGATTTAACTGTAAATCAAGTTTTAAACTTATTTTTATTCTCTGATATGGAGTATCGTGACAGAAAAAGCTTTGATTGGCGTTTCGGTGATGACGCATTCGAAGTTGAAAACAACGTAGCATAATGGTTATGTGCGAATGGACGCTTGCAGACGTTAAAAACAGAGCAAGCAACAAAGCTTTTGCTAAAGTAACAATACTAAAACTAGATATTGAAAGCTATAAGCAAGAGCTTAAAAACGGAACATACGGCGGTATTACGCATGCGGAAGCAGAACAAGTACTAGAAGGCTACAAAACAGAGCTACAGGTATGGAATTACATAACAGAATTAATAGAAAAACAATAATATGAAAGAAAAACTAATCACAGACGAACTAATTAACGAAATGCTAGAAGCTAGAGGCTTCGGCGAAAAACAAATCAATGACGAAGATCTAGCTAAAGAAGCAGTACTAAAACATTTTGGCGTAGAATTTACAGACGACTATTCTAGTAATGCAGACTTTTATATATACGAAGAATCAACAGCTGATGGCTATTCTGTGTTTATAGCTACGCATAACCAAGATTCTGTAAATGTAAATGAAAACGTGTACTATTATGACAGCGATCTAGGTGATGCTCTTGAAGAATATATTAAATATTCTAATGGTGATGAAGAAGATCCTGAAATTATATACGTAGATGATCTTAATCAACAATTTATTGACGATGCTATTGTACAATTGTTTGAGTACTTAGCTGAAAGATTCGAAGAAGAAGTTATCGACGAGCTAAAAGACAAAG
>CAXBCO010000080.1:0-1680 GCA_963973995.1 uncultured Alphaproteobacteria bacterium | reverse complement strand
ATCAGCTACAGGAACTGAGACTATAAAAACTTTAACAACTCATTACACAGTAACTAATGCAGGAAGTGCATCTGGTGGTAATGTGGTATTTACTTCTGGTAATATACCAACTGCAACAGAGACAGTAGTAGTTAGAAGAGAAGTGCCGCAAACCCAAGCAATAGATTATATTGCTAATGATCCATTCCCTGCGGAATCACATGAAGAGGGTTTGGATCGTGCTACCATGACGATTCAACAACTTCAAGAAGAAGTAAATCGTTCTATAAAATTATCAGCAACAAACACAATGACTTCTACAGAATTTACTGTAGGTGCAACAGATAGAGCAAATAAAGTTTTATCTTTTGATGCAAGTGGTGAACTTTCAGTTGCTCAAGAACTAGGAACTTTTAAAGGTGATAGTGCTACAACAACTACAGCAGCTTATGTCGTAAGAGACATTGTTAAAGGAACAACTGCTGCTCAACTAAATAATATTTATATTTGTATTAAAGCGTCACCAGTTGGTACTGCTTTAACTAATACAACTTTTTGGGTTTTAATTGTAGACGCTGTTTCAGCTGCAACAAGTGCTACAGCCGCTGCAGCTTCCGCAACAACTTCTGGAAATAGTGCTACAGCTAGTGCTAACTCAGCTTCTGCTTCTGCTTCCTCTGCCACAACTTCTGGAAACTCTGCAACTGCTTCAGCTTCTTCTGCTACTGCTGCTGCTAGTTCTGCAACAGATGCTGCAGCTTCCGCTGATGCTTTTGATGATATTTATTTAGGAACTAAATCTTCTGATCCAACTGCTGATAATGATGGTGATGCTTTAGCTGCTGGTATGCTTTATTTTAATTCTACTAATGATATTCTTAGAGTTTATTCTGGTTCAGCTTGGCAAGATGCTGCAATTAGTGCTACTGGTGTTGTAACCTTAACTGGTACACAAACTCTTACAAACAAAACTTTAACTGCACCAAAAATAAATGAAAATGTAGCAGTAACTTCTACTGCAACAGAATTAAATTTATTAGATGGTAAAGCAGCTACTAACTTAGCTTTACTTGGAAAAACAGAAGGAACAAACTTTACAAACAGTTTATTAGTTGGTCATGCAACAACTGGAACTTTAAGTTCAGCTAATTATAATACTGGAATTGGAATTACTGCTTTAAAATCTTTAACTTCTGGAACTTCTAACACAGCAATTGGAAATGATGCTGGTGAGTTAATAGATGCTGGTATTGGTAACACAGCGATGGGAAAAAATTCTTTAAAAACTTGTGCTGGTGGTGATAGCAATACATCTCTTGGTTTTGGTTCAGGACAGTTACTTACTAGTGGTAATGAAAATACAATGGTTGGTGCTAGTTCTCAAGCAAAAAATCAAACAGGAGTTAAGAATACAACAATAGGTGCTTTAGCTTTACAAGGTGTTGTTAGTAACAGTAATAGTAACAATACAGCAATAGGTTATGCTGCTCTTAAAGTAATAACTACTGGAGATAACAATATTGGTTTAGGTAAAGATGCTGGAGATAATATTACAACTGGTGATGGCAATGTAATTATTGGAAGTATTAATGCTGATAGTGCAACAGCAGATAAACAATTTATAATAGCTGATGGTGTAGATGGTTCAGTAGCTTGGATTAAAGGTGATAGCAATGGTCAAGTTAAATTAACTTCTGGTTA
>CAXBCO010000079.1:0-1685 GCA_963973995.1 uncultured Alphaproteobacteria bacterium | reverse complement strand
CTCAGGTGGCTCCAAGACCAACTAAACCACGGCATGGACGTGGTATTCCACAATGCACAGTACGATCTAGGGTGGCTTCTAAGTGAGGGGATAGAGGTCAAAGGACGAATACTGGACACAATGATTGCGGCGCCGTTGCTGGATGAAAACAGGTTCAGCTATTCACTTAATGCTCTTGGGTCCACGTACCTTGGTCAGCGGAAAGCGGAAGAGGATTTACGCCGCGCCGCCGCGCAGCATGGCGTGGATGCCAAGGCTGAGATGTGGAAGCTACCCGCTGAAAGGGTTGCGCTGTACGCTGAGAAGGACGCCACGCTGACACTTAGCCTTTGGCACGTTCTCCACAAGAAACTGATGGAAGAGAATTGCGGCAAGATACTCGATATGGAGTTGTCGCTACTTCCAATGGTTTTCGAGATGAAGCGGCGGGGCGTCAGGGTGGACGTTGACAAGGCACAACAAACCAAAAAGCTGTTGCAAGGTAAGGAGGATGCCTTACTCAAGCAGATACACGATGAGACCCAGATCCACATCGAACCGTGGAATGCAAAAAGTTTGGCTGGGGTTTTTGAAAACCTGGGATTAACTTACGAACGCACCGCCAAGTCGGACGCGCCTAGTTTTACCAAGCACTTCTTGAAAAACCATGAACATCCCATCGCCAAGAAAATTCTGGAAATCAGAGAATACAACAAAGCGAATACGACGTTTGTGGATACTATTCTTAACCACCAGTATAATGGCCGCATCCACTGTCAGTTTAACCAGTTGCGCTCAGATGAAGGTGGGACTGTGTCGGGTAGGTTCTCCTCTAGTAATCCGAATTTGCAGCAAGTTCCCTCTAGGCATCCGGAGATAAAGTCTCTTATCCGTGGTCTGTTTATTCCAGAAGAAGGTTGCCGGTGGGGTAGCTTTGACTACAGCGCCCAAGAACCTCGATGGATGATGCACTACGCCTCGCTTACTCCCGCAACACGGGACAATGAGAAAGTCGTGGAGATCGTGGCGCAGTACCAGAAGGATGACTTGGATTTCCACCAGCTAGTGGCCGACATTGCCGGCGTTGGGAGAAACCTGGCCAAGACGATTAATCTTGGAATCATGTATGGCATGGGCATTGGTAAGCTGGCCCAGACCCTTGGGGACATTCCTTTCAACGAGGCCAAGACACTCCGGAACGAATATGACGAGAAGGTTCCGTTCATCAGGGCCTTGGCATCTGCCGTTATGGAAGCGGCTTCCAGCCGGTCAGAAGTGCGGACGATGCTGGGGAGAAAGTGCCGGTTTCCAATGCGGGAACTGAAGGGCTATTCAAAGACTATGAAGAAGCCTATCTCCGCAGAGAAGCTGGAAGAACGCTGGCAGGATATCCTGAATACTCCAGAAGAAAGCCGCGACGATAACTGGCAAAGCATGAACCCTGTGAAGTATCAGGTCGCTTTTGTATACAAGGCTTTGAACAGGTTAATTCAAGCCTCGGCTGCCGATCAGACAAAACAAGCTATGAGTGACTGCATGGGCAATGGTCATTGGCCCATGCTCACGGTACATGACGAGCTTTGCTTTTCGATAGAGAGCGACGAACAGGTGGCGGAGATCAAGGATTTGATGGAGAACTGTGCGCCGGGTCTGACTATACCGTCCAAGGTCGATGTAGGGCTGGGCGATAACTGGGGTTCAGCGAA
>CAXBCO010000078.1:0-1706 GCA_963973995.1 uncultured Alphaproteobacteria bacterium | reverse complement strand
AGGAATAGTCATCGTAAAAGAATTAAATAAAGCAAGTGGTGTGTGGTCAATGCAATCACAATACGAAGCACAAAGATCGGGATCATGGCCTGATGGAACTGTGGTTAATCCACTTGTAATGGATTATTTAATAGTTGCTGGTGGTGGTGGTGGATCAGGACAAATTACAGGTGGAGGTGGAGCAGGTGGACTTATCAATTCATTTTGTAACTCTTGTGCTGCCGGTATATCGTTTGATGCTGGAACATATGATGTAGTAATTGGAGCAGGGGGTTCTGGTGGTACTGGAGCAGTAGCTACATCTACAAATGGTGTAAATAGTTCAATTATTAGTCAACCCGGAGCGGTTGCTACTATTAATAAAATAGCAACAGGTGGAGGATCAGTAGGATGTAAACCTGGAGGATCTCCTGAAGGAACTCCAGGTGGATCAGGATCAGGTGGAAAATATGGTACTGTTCCAGGTGGTGGCTGTGGCGAAGGTTTTGGATTAGGTAATGTTCCCGCTATACCTACAGCAGAAGGTGGACCTCAAGGATTTCCAGGAAGAGGTTCTTCCGGTGGTGGACAAGCTGGTGGTGGCGGTGGTGGAGCTGGTGGAGCTGGATCACAAGGTGGAGGCAGTGGTGGAGGAGGTGGTGTTGGTGTAGCTAATTCAATTTCAGGGTCTTCAGTAAGTTATGCTGGTGGTGGTGGAGGTGGAGCTTATAATCCAGGAGCAGCAGGTGGAGCATCTCCTTGCGGAACTGGTGGAGCAGGTGTACCTGGAACAGGTGGCAGTGCTGCCGGACCAGCAAACAATGGAACTACTAATAGAGGAGGAGGTGGTGGATCTAATGGTGAAACTTCTAGTTCAAACAGTAATGCTTCAGGAGCAGGAGGATCAGGAATTGTTTATTTAAGATACCCTACCGCAACGGCACCTAGAGTTTCCGTAAGTGGTGGTGGAGCGATTACGTGTGCACCAGGTAGTACTAAACTTGCAACGTTTACAGCAACTGGTACTATTATAGTTGGTTCTTAAGTTGACAGTTTCATAAAAATTCTTTATAAAGTTTTTTATAAAGACATATGCAATTACAAAATTATTACTACTGGTTTAAAGATGCCATACCTCATCATGTTTGTGATGACATTGTACGTTATGCAAAATCTATTCAAGATCAAATGGCAGTCACAGGTGGTTATGGTGATAAAAAATTAAATAAAAAAGAAGTACAGGATTTAAAAAAGAAAAGAGATTCTGATATAGTTTGGTTAAATGAACGTTGGATTTATAATGCAATTCATCCTTATATACATGCAGCTAACAGAGATGCTAATTGGAATTTTGAATGGAGTTTTTCTGAGTCTTGTCAATTTACAAAATATAAAAAAGGCCAATACTATGATTGGCATTGTGATAGTTGGGATAGACCTTATCATAAACCAGAAGAACCTAACTCACATGGAAAACAAAGAAAATTATCTGTAACGTTATCTTTATCTGATGACAAAGATTATAATGGTGGTGAACTAGAATTTGATATGAGAAACACAGATCCAGATAAGAAAGCAAATACCCATGTATTAAAAGAAATAAGATCTAAAGGTTCTTTAGTTGTATTTCCTTCTGATGTATGGCATAGAGTTAAACCGGTCAAAAGTGGTATTAGACATAGTCTAGTAATCTGGAATCTTGGATGGCCATTTAAATAGGAAAGATA
>CAXBCO010000077.1:0-1765 GCA_963973995.1 uncultured Alphaproteobacteria bacterium | reverse complement strand
TGTAACCCAGAGAACTCCACCACTCAGGACCCTTTGCTTGTTAGGTTCAGTAGCCAAGGCGCGGCTAACGACTGGGCGGCAAGTGCCACAAATACGGCTGGTGATCTAACGATTGGTTCTGGATCAGAGATTGTTGCGGCGATAGAAACAAAGCAACAGGTACTGGTTTTTACTGACGTATCCTTACATGCGATGCAGTTCTTAGGCCCCCCGTTTACCTTCGGCATCAGTGTTGTGTCAGAAAACATTACGATTGCCAGCCCACTGGCGGCGGTAAACATAGAAGACACAGTCTACTGGATGGGGCGCAACGAGTTCTACGCTTTTGCTGGTACAGTGCAGCGTTTACCGTGCACAGTTCGAGACTATGTGTTCGACGACTTAAACATATTCCAGCTAGGCAAGATCACCGCTGGATCAAACAGCGCGTTTGGCGAGATCTGGTGGTTCTATCCTTCCTCCACTAGCCAAGAGAACGACCGATACGTTGTATACAACTATATGGAGAAGGTTTGGTCTTACGGAAACTTGGGCCGTACTGCTTGGTTGGATCGGGGCATCATCGATCTACCTCTTGTCGCGGCTCCTGATCACTTCTTGTACAACCACGAGACAGGGTTTGATGACGGGAGCACCCTTCCGATATCTGCAATGACGGCTTTCATCGAGAGCAGTCAGATGGATATGGGCGATGGTGACGAGTTCATCTTTATGAACCGCATGATCCCAGACTTAACCTTTGGGAACTCTACTGCCGAGTCACCCTCGGCAACGATGACGCTTTCTGCTAGGAACTTCCCAGGCGGGTTGTACCTACAGTCACAGTCTAAGGCGGTTACACGAACGTCCACCACGCCGATTGAGCAGTGGACTCAACAAGTTAACTTACGGTTGCGAGGCAGGGCCTTTGCGCTGAAATTAGAAACTACTGGGGAAGGAGTTGGGTGGAGGCTAGGAACGCCAAGGGTTGATATCCGAAGCGATGGACGTAGATAATGTCCCGTAATCTAGTAAAACCATTCTTTGCAAACCCCCCTGCCGAGTACGATCAGCCGTACATGGCGGACTTAATACGATCATTTGCCCTCTATCTGGAGCAGATGCAGAACCCTGGAGAGGGCCGCAACACACGGCTCGTGCTTACAGATCTACCTGTAAGTGACCAAGGGTTAGAGGTTGGTGGACTATTCCACTATCGAGACGCTGCGGGTTTAATGGGCGTTGTTAGGATAGCTACAGTGGATCAAACCAATCTTTTAGGAATCTCTGCAACGGGCGGAGTAGGTGCAGTTACGGTTACAACATCGTGACTAGAAGTTTTAAAGAAGTTCTGTTACGTTGTTTTCAGTTGTTAGTAGGTGAGAAAATATGGGCATAGGTTCTATCCTTGGAGGGTTAGCGGGGCTTTTAATACCTGGCGGTGGAGCATTGTTCTCGGCCCTCGGTTCTGGGCTCGGCTCTTTAGTTATAGATAAAGAAAGTCCCAAGGACGCTATTAAGAATGCCTTGTTTGCGGGAGCGGGCGCTAAACTCTTTGGCCCTAGTGTTGTTGAATCTGCAATGGGCAAGTCAGTGCAAAGCGGACTAGCGTCTTTAAACATAGGAACAGCGGAACAAATTGCAAAAATAAACGCGGCAAAGGGCGCGGCGGTTGCAGGGGCCACATCAAACGCAATATCTCCTAACTTACTCTATGGGGGTCTTAGTGCATTAGCCCTAGCGGATAGTGGTGATAAAGGCGAGTCAAAGCCCGTTTACCTATCGT
>CAXBCO010000076.1:0-1782 GCA_963973995.1 uncultured Alphaproteobacteria bacterium | reverse complement strand
CATAGGATACTTTAGCTAACTGATCTATGTAAGCTAGAGAGTCTATAAGGTCATCATGGGTTAAAGGGTCGGGAAATTGGAATAATTGATCAAGGAAGACACTATGCCACTCCTTTTTCTTTTTGTTGAGCGTTATACGATTGTGCTCGAACCGTCCCTGAAGTGCCCACATTATGCGGTCAGTCTTCTTTTGGTTGCCGTGTGTTAACTCCTCTACACGGAAGTAAGTATTCTGTCGTTTCATCCTATCCATTAGGGGAGACATAACAGCCTGCTTGGAGATACCTTTCTCTATGCCAATGCTTAGAGGTTTATAAGTCTTTACGACGTCAAATATTTTATTAGCTGTCTCATCTAGAGTCCAGCGACCATATACGATGTCCTCAACGAACCAACCTTCTTCTGACACCCATACAATAGATATGGCTGATTGGTCTAAGCGTGAGGTGTTACCTTTTGCTTTAGAGACATCTTGGAAGCCAGCTAAGTCAATTGCTATATAGTAGTCACCTTCGCCTTCAGGTTTAGAGCCGAAGTTAAGCCAATCCTCTTTAAACATCTCAGAGCCTTGGTTCTTAAAGGAAGCCATAAACTCCTGCTGGAAGGCATGAGTAGACATACTCTTCTTAGCACTGTTGATTTCATCAGGGTCTAACATTTCATTGTCATAACTTGTGAAGTGCCATGCAGCGAAAGTTATATCGTCATCACCACTTAACTCAGCATACTTATATAGTTCATAGAAGTGGTTACGACCCTTAGGTGTGCCTATGAATAAGCAGCCACCCTTTTGGTCAG
Source organism: uncultured Alphaproteobacteria bacterium (assembly GCA_963973995.1). Classification (GTDB taxonomy): domain Bacteria; phylum Pseudomonadota; class Alphaproteobacteria; order Caulobacterales; family Hyphomonadaceae; genus Hyphomonas. Next base: position 984 of record CAXBCO010000076.1, on the reverse strand, counting down.
CTAATGCAGGTCTTAGGATTTCCTCAAATACTTCAGGCTTCATGTCGCCATACTCGTCCATTACGAGATACTTCAAGGAGACACCACGCATCGTGTCAGGCCTGTCAGCACCCTTAAGGGAGATAGTTGAGCCATTGACTAGGGTGATCTGCATGTTGTTTATATGAGCTTGTGAGATGACTGGTGCGCCTAGTTCAAGTAGGAGCTTCCATAGGATGTCTCTAGCCTGACCCTGAGTAGGAGCAACGTAGAACACATGTGAGTTGGGGAGAGTAGCTTGTAAGGCATTGACTATAAGAAGCCAAGCAGCTAGGCGTGACTTACCACACCTTCGTCCTGCGGCTACTACTTTAAAGCGCGTCTGGTCGGCCCATACTTTCTTTTGCCATTCTAAGAGTTCTATACTTAAGTCAGACATTATACAACCTCGTATGTAGCGTCAGTGATATCGTCATCGTCTTGTGGCTCAGTGCTTGAGACACTTGTGGAGCCAATACCAGTAATGTTGATCTGGATAGCACTCTTGCCGCCACCCTTAACAACTTCTTGTTCAAAGGCTGCTGTAGGTGCAACCCTGTCCATGACTAATTTCCATGCACTAGCTTGGTGCTTGTGTTCATCATCTAGAGCTGCTTTAAAGATAGCCTCAAGCACTTTGGCTGACTGTGGGCTAGCTAGCATTCTAGACTTATATTCATTGATAATAGCTGCGTCACCCTTAGGTCGGCCTATAATTCCTTTGGGTTTCTTAAGTGTCGCTGCTGGCGGCCTACCCTTACGCTTAGTGGATGTCGAGGGCATGTAATTCTTGTTTCTCCTACCTGACTTAGTAAGAGGTATACCTTCAGGGTCTACACCATACTTATGTACGATGGGTTCTTTAATATCTGACATTGCAATTATCCTTTGTGGGTTGCTTTAGGCTACTTAAGTGTCTTAAGTGTAGACCTACTGTTATTGACCAAACACCTACTTAAGCCGTGT
>CAXBCO010000075.1:0-1784 GCA_963973995.1 uncultured Alphaproteobacteria bacterium | reverse complement strand
GCGACGACTATCCATCAACTACATTATCAGATGTTATGTCAGCAGAAGATATGAAGTTTATTATGGAAGGTGGCGGTGGAGTAATGGGTGATCCTATTGTTCTAGTACAAAAATATTTTGGACCAAGAATTGCAGAGATGGTTCCAACAGGTGGAACAACAGAAGAGATTTCAATATTCACAAGAAGAGTTATGGACAACGTAGAAGATGCTAGAGGTTTAAAACCTGATGAACCTGACTTTGATCCTTTGACTGCAAAGTTTGTAGATGAATTATCAGAAGGAACATATTCATTTGGATTTAAAAAAGGTAAAGAATTTCAAAACAATGTAAATTCAATGGGGAAAGGGAATCTAAAAGAAATAATAGATTCCGGAGAACTAATGGGTGATGATTTAGAAGCTGCAATCAATGCATTAAGAAGTAGAAAAGCTTATGGCGGCAGAGCCGGTTATGCAAAAGGCGGACTAGCTAAAATCCTGGAGCTGTAATGGCTGACATCACTTTAACAAAAGAAGTCTTAACAAAGATTATTAATGATAATCCTAGTAGTACGATCGAAGATATCTTTCAGATACTAATAAACGATAAAAATAATACTTACCGTACAGCTGTGTCTCCTATTTCAGGCACTGGCGGTGGTATCCTAAAAACATCAGCTGCTTTAGTCTCTCAACTGGAAAAACTTGGTCTTAACAAAAAACTAATATTAAAAAAAAGATTTATAACAAAATACGACCCTGAAACAATGACAGATTTAGGGAGGTACTTAGAAAGTTTATATAAAACTAAGGGAAAAATGACGGTTGCAGGAAGTTATCAAAATAATACTTTTTATGACTTTCTTAATAAAGCTGTTAAAAATGCAGAAAAAAAAGACCCTATTACTTTTAATAAAAATTATACAGGTGAAAAATTATATAATGCAATTAGACTCTATACTCCACCTGGATCAAGCAAACAGACTTTTCCAAATCTAAGAAAGTCAGCCAACTCATGGGCTAATTTTGAAGGAAAAGGACTTGTCGGATTAGATGAGTTATCTAAATTTTTAAAACCAGTGGAACAAGGTGGTTTTAAAAAATCGTCTATTATACAATATTTACTTAACGCAGAAAAAACACCCACACCCAACCTACGTCTTAAAGACATAGAAATAGCTAAACGTTTTAAAAAAACTTTAGAAGAAGCAAATGTTATATTAACTAACCCAATAAAAAACTATCGTAATGAACCTAATGCATTTAGTATAAAAAATATTGATTATGAAAAGTTATCTCAAATTGGAAAAATTGCGCCCAATGTAGCAAAAGATCTTAGAACTGAAATTGTTAGATACTCAAAAGCATCTAAAGAATTTAATCAATTCGGGGGATTAGCAGATTTTAGAAGATTAGAAAAAACAAGAACAGCCTTAAGACAAATTTTAAATGATAATTTTGGTTCTAGAATAAACACAAGCCCGGAGCTAGTTAAAACACAACTACTTGATTTTTTAGATAACAATAAAATGTTAAAGCGTCAGATAAGTCTAGACTTTGATGGTAGAAAGTTTTTTCAAAGAAATTTAAATGATGAATCGTTCACAGCAAAAACGATATTAGCTAATATGATGCCTGATATTGATCATGCAAAAACAATTAAACAAATATCTGGAAACACTTCTTCATTTAAAAATGTTAATAAAGGTGATGCTGCATTGTCCGAGACTATGCTTAACAAAACTTTAGTTTCTAATTATTTTAATACATCTCTTAAAAATAAAATTGTAAATACATTAATAG
>CAXBCO010000074.1:0-1798 GCA_963973995.1 uncultured Alphaproteobacteria bacterium | reverse complement strand
TGTGATATCTCGTCCATTTTCATTGTTTCATTACACCCATGACAATTGCCTTTTGTAATAGGTGTAAGTTTTTTGATTATTGATTTTAGGTTTTTCTTGCCCCACTCATTCAAACTTTCTTGTTTCAAAGCAAGTTCTAAGTCTTCTTGCAACCAATCAAGTAAAAAGTATTGTTCTGCTTTAGTTAGTTTTTTCATTATTTTCCTTGTAGTTTATTAATTATTTTAGGAAGCAATTTTCTTGCTTCAAAATTTGCCATATCCATATCTTGTTCTCTTCTTATTTCTAGTTCTCTATGCAAACCATCGTCAAGAAAATCTATTAGAAATTTAGTTTGTTTTTTTGTTAAGTAACATGTTTTCATTTTAATTATCTCCATGATTGTTGATTAAATTATTAAGATCAATAACTGATTGTCTTACTTTGTAAAACTTTTTATCTAAAAAGTTAGGATGATACCTATCCATAATTTTTTGATCAATATAAATTGAGAAAGTTTCAGAGTGTTTCAAAGGTATAGAATAGGCATTGCCATGAATTTTTCTAGAACCTCTTCCCAATACTCTTACTTTGTATCTTTTTTTATTCACAAACTTTCTAATTGATTTAATAAAATTTAAACCTTCCTCATTGTTTGGAACTTTGGAAAAATAGTGAACACAAACCTCGCCTTGACTATTTTTTCTTTCTTTCTTTTTAATTGTCGTACAGTTCTCAACAACTTTTTTTATTGTCTCAAATGGTATTATTTCTAGTTTTGGGTATTCCATTATATTCTATCCTTTCTATATAGTTTATTTGCTTTTATTTTTTGTTGCTCATCAAGTTGTAATTTATTTCCCAACTTTAATAATTGTTCTGCGTATTCAAATGGAAAATATTTATACTTTCCATAATCATCTCTATCTAAAGACCTAATTTCTAGTTTAATTAAATCTCTCAATATGCATTTTTCTTTTGTGCTTAACCATTGTCTCATATTATTTCTCCTTTTCTATTTTATTAGTAATTGAAATTAAAATTTTAATTTCTGATTTAATTTCTTTTTCTATTTCTATGTTTCTATTAGACCATCTTCTTAAATCTTTTTTCCTATCATCTAGGTCACCATCTCTAAGATTAAATAATAAATAGTCTTTTTCTTTTTTAGTTAGTTTCATTATTTCTCCTTTCTTTTTCTTGCCCAACTGCCAAAAAAATATTTACCATTATCTTTAATGATACTTTCTTTGATACAAGAATATTTATTAACCATATATTTACTGCAAGACCAACACAAAGATAATTTTACTAATTTTCTATGTGGGTCTAGTTGTCTTTTAATATAATTCATTAAATGTTTTTTATCTTTAAGAGCAATTTTCCAAATATGTTTTATATCAAAAATCTCTTGTTGTTCATTATATTGATCAAGATAAAAAGTTGCGATTACATTTACACTTATATTTTTTTCAAACTCTCTCATTATTTTCCTCCCATTATTTTAGTGAACATATCTTCTGCATTTTCAGATATTTTTTTTCCTTTGTACATAACTCCCTCGCTTTGCTCTTTTTTAATTATTCTATTCATTTTATTTTTTAACATTCTAAATGCTCTAATTTTAAAATCATCATTCATAAGCCATAAAACTTCAGTTAATATTTGAGATTTAATTTCAATATTTTCAATATCAAAAAATAGTTTATCTATTTCAGTTACATTTTTTTTAGTCTCGTTGTAGTCCATATTATTCTCCTTTATTTTTTTAATTTAAATTACATCTATTGTATTTTAAAATCAAGCCATTATATGGGAA
>CAXBCO010000073.1:0-1808 GCA_963973995.1 uncultured Alphaproteobacteria bacterium | reverse complement strand
TCCACGTTCTCCAACCATATAAGGCATATTAGCATTAACACTTCCACCACCAGCCCTACCATAACCACCAGCAAAGTTTGAGCCAGAATCTATATGACCACCACTACTACCACCAACACTTCCTAAAGTAGCTTTAAATAAAGTACTTAAAAAATTTCCACCACCAGACGCTTGTGATGCTTCCATAGATTGTTTTATTGACCTTAATAATGGGTCAACAACTTGCAACTGGAATATTAATCCTACTACTTGTTGGGCAACACTTTGGAATATATCAACCATAGAATCTTTAAAATCTTTTCCACTTACTACAGCTTCACCAAATGCAGTTGATATTGATTGACCAATACCTTCAAATTTTTCGTTAAGTTTGGCAACTTGTTCCATTTCTTCATCAAACTGCTTTCCTCTTGCTTCAGAAGTTACTTCTTTTATAATTGCTAAATTTTTTTCTTGCTCTTCTTGTTGTTTTTGCATTTCAACTAATGCTTCCATACTTATTTTTTGAGCTGCGAAACCTCTACTAGATTCTAATTGTGTTTTTATTCTAGTTTTTGCATTTATTTTTAATTGTTTTTCTTCTTCTTCTAATGCAAGTTTTCTGTCAACATTTTCTATAATATTTCTTGCTTCAAATGGTGTAGTTTCTCTAGGAGCATCTTTACCATAACTTGCCAATAAACCTTGAGCTTCTGCCATTACTTCATTTTGCTTTATCATTGACTCTGTTAAAATATCATTTGATTTAACATAATCATCTACAGCTTGAATTAAATTATAAATAGCAACACCACCTAGCACAAGACCTGTGGCTATCATTATTAAGGGATTAAGTAACATTGCTAATGTTAAAGTCTGAAAACTTAGGGTCAATCTTGCTAGTGCATTAATTACTGCTACACCAGCAAATACCTGAAAAAATAATTTTATATTATCTATGTTGTCTACCAAGAATCTAACTGTTTTAGCTAAAGTTTCTCCAATAGCTCTTCCAGCTTCTTTTATTTTTTGATTATTTTTTTCTAAATAACCATTAAAATCTCCAAATTGTTTTTTTAATTCAGCAAAAAATGATTCTGAAACTGCTAGTTGAAAACTAAAGAATTTATCTTTAATCATTGAAACAGTACCTGTCAAAGTACCAGCAAGTTCATCAGTCATATTTCCAAATTCACCACCTTTACCAAATACTTTTTGAAATGCTAAAATAGTTTCTTCGGCTGTTGCAGTTGCTCCAGCAGAGAATCCTAATAAACTTCTTACTCCTTTTTCTCTAAAAACATCAGCAGAAGCTATACCACCAGAAAAAGACCTTTGTATTTGTTCGGCAGTTTGTTGAAAATCAAGCCCTGTAACAGCAGCAACATTACCTGTAATTGCTAATATTTCTGCTAAATGATCTGCGTCATCTGCAACTACAGCTAAATTTCCTGCTGCACTTTGAATTTGATTTAGTGTAAATGGTACTTTACCAGCAAACTCAACCATATTTTCAAAGGCTTTTGTTCCTTCTTCTGCTGACCCAAACAATGCTTTTAATCTGACTTGTAAATTTTCCACTTGAATACCAACATCAACAAAACCTTTTATAGCAACCCCAGCCAAAACAGTACCTAAAACAGCACCTACTTTTACAGCACGAGTTGATATTTTTTGAAGTGATTTGCTAAGATTGCCTAAACTTTTAGACATACCTGAACTGGATTTTTTAACAGATTTATTGGCTTGAGCCATACCCTTCTTAAGATCAGAAAGGTCTGCTTCAATTTTTACTACTAGCTTGTCAAGTTCAGTTGCCATTATTCGTC
>CAXBCO010000072.1:0-1812 GCA_963973995.1 uncultured Alphaproteobacteria bacterium | reverse complement strand
TGTATCGTCTATTTCAGCCATATCTCTTTCCTGTTAGTTAGTTCACACCTTATTTCAAAGACTTTATACCCGAAAAATCTCCATCTGGCAAGTAATCCTCGATGTTGCCATATCTAACAGGTCTAGTTCTTTTAGAATTCATTAAATAATTTTTAGCCTTACTTGGAGCATTTTGTAATACAGATTCTATACCCTCTCTTCTTTCATTGGCTCTTTTTATCATTTCATCGGCGTCTTCATAATTTGTCATTGATCTTAAAGCCAAAGGAATGTTTATGGCTTTTCCTAAAGCTGGATCTTTTAATAAATAAGAACCTGCACTTGCTGCAGCGTCATATAAAGGAACACCAGCTGCTAAAGATAATGCAAATTCTGTAGGAGCGAGTGCTAAAGCACTTCCTGGAACTTTAGAACTAAAATTTTGAATTAAAGGTTTATTACTTCTAAAAGAATCATTAAAACTATTAAATTTTTCTCTTAAAGTTGTTTTTTTTGGTTTTCTGTTTTTTAAAAAATCATTTTGTTTAGCTAGTCTTTCTTCAGCAGTTAATGTAGTTTCATCACCAAAATAAAAAGGGTTATTATTAGTTTTTGTAGTATCTTTAATTTTTACTCTTAAATTATTTTTAACTAAAAAATCTTTTATCTTAACTACTCTTGGATCAGTAAAATCTTTATAACTATTACTATTCATAAATGTATCTAAAGGTTTCATAAGTTTAGAATTTGCTCTATTAGTTATTAAAGAAAGATTGGTAGTAAAATTAGTATTTTTAGCTCCTGCGGCCATAGGAGAAGTGTGCTCTATACTAAACATTCCTCCTTTAATTAAAGTTTTAAGTTTTTTATTACTTACTTTTTCTGAACTAAACTCTCCTGTTTTAGAATCAAAATTAGCTTCAAGTTGAAACATTATATTTTTATTATTTCTAATTTTAGAAATAGTTTCTGAAGGATTACTTTTAAAATCTTGTCTTAATTTATTGTTTTGTTCTGTAACATATTTTGTAGATAATTTTTTATTTAAAGCAACTGTTTCAGGACCTGCATTTGCATCTGCAATTTTTGTTTTTTCACCTCTTCTTACATTTGATTTATATTTTGCATCACCAATAAGAGTAATTTTACTTGGTCCTTTAATTTCTAATTTAGGTGTTTTACCTTTTTCATTATATCTCATAATTTCTTTTCTAGTAAGATATGCTTTACCTTTTTTACCATCTCTAGATTGTTTAGGATCAGTATGATTCCACTGACTACGGCCTTCTAAATCTTTAGCATTCATATGATAATATTTGTCACCTTTTTTAATTTTAGGTGCTGCATCTATAATTTTTTGTACTTGTTCTAAAGTTCTAATAGGACCATATTGATTTCGAACTGCTATATCACCCACAGGTTTAACTAAACCTAAATTACGTTTAGCATATGTTAGATAATCTCCAATAAGTGTTCTATTAATTTTATTAGCAATATTAGGTTGGCCTTTATATAAATTTTTAAGACGTTCAGCTATAGTTTTTGCACCAATACCACTAGCATACAATTGTTTAATTTGTGTTTCTATTCCTAATTTTTGAATATTAGCATAGGCGGTTTCTCCTGAATAACTTCCTGGTCCGTCTACTAATCCACGCTTCGGTGTTGTTATACCGCCGTCCTTATAACCTTGCTTCATAGCCTCTTTGACTGCTTCGCCAAACTCATAGCCATCTTCCATCAACTCTTTTACTTTTCCGGTAAATGCTTTGTCTGCAGAACCATTAGTCGATCCGCCGTCTTTATATTTTGGAACACCAAAAGTTACATCTT
>CAXBCO010000071.1:0-1847 GCA_963973995.1 uncultured Alphaproteobacteria bacterium | reverse complement strand
TGGATTAGACAAGCAACAGGGCTCATGGTCCAAGGACCTATTGTTGATACAATGATAGCGGCTTCTGTTATAGATGAAAACAGGATGAGGTATAGTTTAGATTCTTTGTCAAAAGATTACTTAGACGAAAAAAAATACAAATATGACTTACAAGAAAAAGTTGATGAAGAATTAGCTATACCAGATGCAATAGCTAATATGCATTTGCTACCTTATAAACTTGTAAAAGATTATGCAGAACAAGATGTTAACTTAACTCTTAAACTTTGGGCTGTATTTAAAAAAAAAATAGATTCACCTATAAAAATTAAATTAATAGAAAATGGTAAAGTTATTATTAAAGAAAAAACACTTAGAAACATTTTTAATTTAGAAATGGATTTGTTTCCTTGTTTAGTTGACATGAGATTTAAAGGTGTAAGAGTAGATACAACTAAAGCTAGCACTTTAGGTAATGATTTAAAAAAAAGAATGAACAGTATTTTAAAAGGCATACACAGACGAACAAATGTTTTGGTTGAAGTTTGGGCAGCGGATTCAATACAAAAAATACTAGACCATCAAAAAATTACAGATTATAAAAAAACTCCTAAATCAGGGCGAGCAAGTCTATCAAAAAATTACTTAGAAACACACCCTAATATTTATTTAAGATTGATTGCAAGAGTTCGTGCATATGATAAACTAATCAACGTTTTTGTAGAAGGTCTTTTAAAGTTTGTACACAAAGGAAGAATACATGCAGAGATAAATCAAATTAGATCTGAAAAAGGTGGCACAGTTACTGGAAGATTTTCAATGTCTAAACCAAACCTACAACAGATACCATCAAGAGGTAAATATGGTAGTATAATTCGTTCGTTTTTTTTACCGGAAGAAGGTGAAGAATGGGGTTCGTTTGATTACTCACAACAAGAACCAAGACTTGTAGTGCATTACTCTTTAAAAAATAATTTTAAAAATAATCCTGCAGCTAATTTAAGTGCTAAAGCTTTAGCAGATGCTTACACAAAAGATGCTAATACAGATTTTCATAAAAAAGTAGCTAAGATGGCTAAGATTACTCGTCTTCAAGCTAAAACTATTAACTTAGGTATGTTTTACGGTATGGGTAAAACAAAATTAGCAGCTTCTTTAGAGTTAGATCCACAAGAATCTAGAGAATTGTTTAATAATTATCACAAAGAAGTTCCTTTTGTTAGAGAACTGTCTAATGGTTTAATGAAATTTGCAGAAGAACAAGGTACAATTTATACATTAGAAGACAGGTTTTGTAGGTTTGATAAATGGGAACCTAAAAACAAAGAATGGGATAATGAAAAAAGAGTGTTTGTGTATACTGAATATGTAGAAAAAAAATCAGATGATGGCAAAATAACAAAAGAATTTGAATCAGGGCCAGTTCCTATAATGACAACAGAAGTTGCTAAAAATCATTATTTAGCTAATAGGGTAAAAAGTTTACAAGACCCAGACCCTGAGTGTTTAGAGTTTACAAATCACTACCAACCTGCATTTACTTACAAAGCATTAAATAAATTAATACAAGGATCTGCTGCTGATATGACAAAAAAGGCTATGGTAAAACTTTATAAGAAAGGTATTATACCTCATATACAAATTCACGATGAATTATGTTTATCTATTGACAGCGAAGAAAAAGCTGAGATAGTAAAAAAAACAATGGAGACAGCAATACCTTTATTAATACCTAATAAAGTTAATTATAAAAAAGGTAAAAATTGGGGTAGCACTGTATGATAAATTATGGCTTATTTAAACGCAAATATAAAACCAGAGTACGCACAAATAAGAAGAGAATATTTATATGATTGTAAAAAACATCA
>CAXBCO010000070.1:0-1869 GCA_963973995.1 uncultured Alphaproteobacteria bacterium | reverse complement strand
CTTTTAAATCTCCTTTGAAAATATTATTAAGATTATTTCTATTCCATACATAAGCATATTCTTTCCATACGTTATCTCCTGCTTGATAAAACTGAGTAGCTCTATCCATAAATTTAGTATTTAATGCACCAGTCATAAACTTATCTATTGCTCTAGGGTTTTCATTTAATTTTTTAATTACCGCTAACATTTCTTGAGCTTCAATACTTTCATCTAAGTAACCTAATTTTATTCCTTTACGTACTCTCTCTATAAATGTTTGTGTATTAAATGTTTTACCTGCTCCTGTAATATCATCGTAAATAAATTTAAATGCATCTTCTGCAGTTCCTTTACCACCTATCCATCCATAACCAATTACAAACATAGGAGTTGATACAACGTTTCTCATTTGTGTATCAAAACTTAAACCAGTTTTACCAAATTGTACTCCTGTTTTAAATTGCATCAACGCTCTATATGCTCTGTTTTTTAATAAGCTATCTATTAATCCTTGACTACCTCTAAGTGCTTGTATCATTGCAGGGTTAGCGTACATCTCACTAATTTTACTTTTTAACATACCCATACCTGGTAAATTTCCTACCGGCTGTAACTGTGTATCTAATCTTCCTTTGTTTTGTTTTAAAAAACCTTTCTTTAAACCAATCTCCATGATTTCATCATACATTTTTTTAGTTTCAAGACCGGTAACCATTTCAACTACTGTCTGTAAAATTTCAGACTTAGCATTTTTTTCCTCACCTAATAATTTTCTAAATGCTTTAGGTAATTCTTCTCCAGTGACAATTACTTTATCGCTGTTTAAAATATTTTTAGATACTTTTTGTAAATATTGAATAGGGCTCCCTGCAAAAGTTTTATAATCCACAAGCATGTTTCTAACATTAGCCTCAGCAAACAAATTAAGAGCTTCTTTATCAGACACTCCTTTACTTTTGAAAGTTGTTATGGCTTCATCTCTCATTCCTTTATCTTTATTAATAATCTTAAGCATAGCTTGAATAGCTTCCTGAACCACTTCTTTAGGTGGAGTGTGTAAAGAATTAGTAGTTATAGCCATAGATTTTCTCATGTAACTACTTAGTATAGGTAGTAAAGTATCTTTAAATTCTCCATCTTTTAACATGTTTAACCATTTAGATTTGTTTGGTTCAAATATTTTTTTTAATCCTTCAGCTGATTCTCTCATTTCTTTAGGTATTTTTGATAAATTTATTTGATTTTTTAAATAGCTTACAACTAATTGCATTTGATTTTCTACTTGTAAAGGTGATGTTGGTTTCTTATTGAATAATTTATTTTGAGCTTTTACTAATTTATGAGCCGCTACTTCTAAATCTTGTAAGTATTTATTAACTGTTCTATTTTCTGCTTTAATATTTAATCCTGTTTGTTCTTGTATTTTATAAATTGCATTAGGAGTTTTAAATTCTTTAGTAAAATAATTAACTGTGTTTCCTATTTTTGCAAGTCTAGCTTTTAAAGGATTGATGTCTGTAGTACTAAACATTTTCCAATCATCTAGTGGTGGTATATCTCCTTTATTTTTAAAAGATAATTGTTTATCATACCATGCAGATCCTTTAGTTCCTGTTACGTCTCTAAGTCTAACTCCTCTAAGAATAGGTTCTATTAATTTAAACGCAGCAAGTTTACCACCTTTTCTTATTCCTTGAGCTATTAATCTTTGAGTTCCAGGTACAATTTTTTTACTATACATTACTTTAGGAATAAATTTATTACCTGTAAAAGGTAATTGTCCTGTAGCTAATTTTGTTATAGGACTAGCGACAGTAGCATTAGCTAATCTACCACCATATGTAACACCTTTCCCTACAGTTTTTAATCCAAATTTTAAACCTAAAG
>CAXBCO010000069.1:0-1878 GCA_963973995.1 uncultured Alphaproteobacteria bacterium | reverse complement strand
GCAGGTGGACCTGTTAGAACTCAGACAATGGGAAAAATAGATCCAGCTAAAGACCAACAAGCTAAACGTGTTAAAGATTACATGAATTATCAAATCATGGATAAAATGCCTGAGTACGAATCCGAGTTTGATCAGATGTTATTTTATTTACCATTAGCAGGATCATCATTTAAAAAAGTTTATTATGATGGTGTTATGCAAAGAGCAGTATCTAAATTTGTACCAGCAGACGATTTAGTTGTTCCTTACACAGCAACTTCTTTAGACGATTGCGAATCTATTATTCATATGGTTCGTATGACTGAAAACGAATTAAGAAAACAACAAGTTGGTGGATTCTATAGAGACATAGAACTTAGTCCAACAAATGTAACTGAAACAGAAGCAGAAGAAAAAGAAAGAAAACTAGAAGGAATGACAAAAGGACGAGACGAACGTCTTTACACAATTTTAGAATGTCATGTTAATTTAGATCTAGAAGGTTTTGAAGACATGGGTCAAGACGGAGAACCGACTGGAATTAAACTACCTTACATTGTAACTGTCGAAGAAGGCACAAGAAAAATTTTATCTATTAGAAGAAACTTTGAAGTTAATGATCCATTAAAGAAAAAAATTGATTATTTTGTACATTTCAAATTTTTACCAGGTTTAGGATTCTATGGTTTTGGATTAATTCACATGATTGGTGGATTATCTAGAACTGCAACAGCAGCATTAAGACAATTATTAGATGCAGGTACATTATCAAATTTACCAGCAGGATTTAAAATGCGTGGAATTAAAATGAGAGATGAAGCACAAGCTCTTCAACCTGGAGAATTTAGAGATGTTGACGCTCCCGGTGGAAATTTAAAAGACGCATTTATGATGCTTCCATTTAAAGAACCATCACAAACTTTGTTATCACTTATGGGTGTCGTGGTATCTGCAGGACAAAGATTCGCTTCCATAGCGGACCTGCAAGTAGGAGACGGGAATCAACAAGCGGCAGTGGGCACGACAGTAGCTTTGTTGGAAAGGGGTAGTAGAACAATGTCAGCCATACATAAAAGATTGTATGCTGCTATGAAAAAAGAATTTAATTTAATGGCAAGAGTCTTTAAATTATATCTACCACCTGTGTATCCATATGATGTTGTCGGAGGACAAAGACAAATCATGCAAACAGATTTTGATGATAGAATAGATATTATACCAGTAGCAGATCCAAACATATTTTCTCAAACTCAAAGGATATCTCTTGCTCAAACAGAATTACAATTAGCAGCTTCAAATCCAAAAATGCACAATCAATATGCTGTATACAGAAATATGTATGAAGCATTAGGTGTTAAAGATATTGATGCAATTTTAAAACAACCACCTAAACCAGCTCCAAAAGATCCAGCACTAGAACACATTGATGCATTAGGCGCTGTTCCTTTTAAAGCTTTTCCAGGTCAAGATCACAGAGCACATATAACTGCTCACTTAAATTTTATGGCTACTAACCTAGCACGTACAGCACCTACAATAACAGCATCTATAGAAAAAAATTGTTTAGAACATATTTCTCTAATGGCACAAGAACAAGTTGAATTAGAATTTAGAGAATTGATACAACAGATTAAACAACAAGCTATGGCAATGCAACAAAATCCACAAATGGTTCAACAAAATCCACAAGTGCAACAAGAAGTACAACAAGCTCAAATTCAAATTGAAGCTAGAAAAGCAGTTCTTATTGCTGAGATGATGGAAGACTTTATGAAGGAAGAGAAAAAAATTACTTCATCATTTGGTCATGACCCTATTGCTCAACTAAGATCACGAGAGTTAGATATTAGAGCAAGAGATAATGAAGCTAAAAGAAAAGAATCTGAAGAAAGATTAAAT
>CAXBCO010000068.1:0-1893 GCA_963973995.1 uncultured Alphaproteobacteria bacterium | reverse complement strand
TTTCTTCTCTCTATTATTAGTCAAGATTATTATTTTAAGAAATATAATTAAATCTTTAAGAGATTGACTATTATTTTTAATCAGATTGACTAATGTTTTTAATCAGACCAGGTAGCCATCACTGGACTACTTCGGGCTGGGGGCCTCAGACATGGAATAAGACTAACAATAATAAAGTAAACAATAATAATAATAATAAGACTAATAATAATAATAAATAATCTTAATAAAATAATAAATAATTAAATAATCATACACTACTATCTTAAATTAAATAAAAATAACTTCATTAACATTTCATTAATATTTAGTAGACAATCACTAATATTTTTAATCAGAACGCACTCGGGAAAGCCCCGCAGATCACTCAAACAAACTATTTACAAGTATATTTTAATTCCTTTTAAATTATGGTGTCAAACTACTTTTAATAAAACAAATAAAAAAAGGCTAAGAAAAAAGATAAAAAGAGCGTTTTTACACACTCTCAAATATTCAATTCTATTATTTTAAATATGCGTAGTCTAAATCCTATATGTGTGTATATTGTATCTTTTTATCTTTTTATTAAACTTTTTATTATTTATTATATTTATTATTATTATTACTATCTTAATTACTATCTATTTCTATTATTATTTTTCCTATTTCTTCTTGTGTATCTGGGTCATAAATTATTCCATTAACATTCAAAAATGCGAGTTTATCATTAAATAAAATTTCGGAGACATCCATATCTATACATTCTTCTTCTTCTTCTTCATTAGGGATTATTCTACAAATACAATAACTACATTCACAACCCAATAATACATTATGAAATTTATATTTTTCATGTGTTTTTTTATTTTCTAAATGTAGTTTAGCCTGAGAAAAAGTTGACTGTATATTATCTATATCTTCCTTTTGTAACCATGATGAACCACGGAGAAGTTCACCATCATAAATAGACCTAAGTGCTGTATCTAATTGATTTTCATCTTTTAATGTTTTATTTAATATTTTAATTAACAGCGATACGTTACTACCTGTTGAACTAATCTTACATTTTTTAGCCAATTCTACGATATAATCTCTTTTTGTAGGTTTCTTTGTTATACTAACAGATGTCATTTTTTATTAATATCTTTTATTTCAATTTTCAAATCAATTTTTATTTTACACACTCTCAATTATTACTATCTATTATATTTATAATTTTCTAATTGTTTTCTTCTACACATTTATACCACCTTGTTACTTTACAGGTAAGGCACTCTGATAAGTTTTCACGCTTGTATTCCAATTCTTTATAGCAATGTATACACTCCATTTAATACTTATAAAATACTTATATTTTCAAATCAATTTTTACTTAAAATTAAACATCCATTCATTATATAATGAATAATAAAGAATATTTTAAAAACTACTATTTAGACCACAAAGAGACGATGCAGCAATCAGCGAAGGAATATAAAAAAAACAACCAAGAAACAATAAAGATTACTAATAAAATTTATAGAAAAAAATATAATAAATTAAATGTTTTGTGTCCTCAGTGTAAGAAACTACTATTAAAATCTTCACTCAGCCGTCACAACCAGCGTAAACATACTACTTCTTCTTTGGTTTAGCCTTCGGCTTCGGCTTCGGTTTCGGCTTCTCTAACGGAGTCGTCACTTTTTTAGTAACTTCTTTTAATAGTTGTTTCATGTCTTTTGTTGCCGTCCCCTTCACCCCCTTCTGTTTAGCCAACTCTACCAAACAATCACGAGCTGTTGGAGTTTTTGTTATAGTCATAGTTTTTGTCATTTTGTTAATATATTTTGTTTCAATTTTCAAATCAATTTTTATGAGTTTACAATATAAAGTTTTTTTCTATTATATATTTAATGATCGGCGAAAAATTAA
>CAXBCO010000067.1:0-1911 GCA_963973995.1 uncultured Alphaproteobacteria bacterium | reverse complement strand
AGAACAACTGGGATATGGATAAAATTAAGACAGGTAATTTAATTAAAAGACTAGAAGATATATTTATCGAAGAGACTAGACTTAGAATTAAATCTCAACAACCAAGAGTAGTTAAAATTAAAACTATGAAAAAATTAGAGGCAGCTGTTTCTAAAGTAGAATACCAACAGGATGATTTTTAATGAGAGTAGATGCTTACATGGATTTATTAACTATAACATTTTGGACTGCTCTATATATTTGGAGTACATTTTTATGAAATACGGAGTAACTAATAAACAATTAAAACTTTTTAATTTTATTAAAAATTATATTAAGAAAAATATTACATCTCCCTCTTATGAGGAGATGAAGGTAGCATTGGATTTAAATTCTAAATGTACTATTTCAGCAAAATTAAAACAATTAGAAGAAAGAGGATGGATAGAAAAAATGAATGGTAAAAATAGAAGTATAAGGATATCGGTAAAATGAAAACAATAATATTAGGACCACCGGGAACAGGAAAGACAACGACATTGTTAAATCTAGTAGACGAGTTCATACAGCAGGGAATTAGACCTAAACAAATAGGTTACTTTTCGTTTACTAAAAAAGCAGCTACAGAAGCCGCAACTAGAGCGGCTGAAAAATTTGGATTAGATATAGAAAATGATCTAAGTAATTTTAGAACTTTGCACTCATTAGCTTTTAGAAATTTAGGTATGACTAAAGAGAAAATGATGAAAACAGAAGACTATAAGGAATTTGGGCAAAAATGTGGCATACCTATTAAGACTGCAAACTATTCCACAGAAGATGGTACATTTAATTCTGACAATGAATACTTAACTATCATTAACACAGCTAGAGTTAAGCGTTTAGATCTATTAGAGTATTATGATTCTAGAAAAAATATATTAGATATAGAAAGAAACACATTATTTTTATTAGCAGAAGAATTAGAGAGATTTAAAAAAGAAAAAGGTTTAAAAGATTTTACAGATTTACTAGAAGACTTTATAGAAAAGTCATTACCAGGAAGTTTAGAAGTATTATTTATTGATGAAGCACAAGATCTATCTTTAATACAATGGGAAATGGTTAGACATCTTTGGAAGTATGCAAAGAAAACTTATATAGCAGGCGATGATGACCAAGCAATATTTAAATGGGCCGGAGCAGATGTAGATCACTTCATAGCATTAAAAGAAGAAGTAAATGATAT
Organism: uncultured Alphaproteobacteria bacterium; assembly: GCA_963973995.1. Taxonomy (GTDB): domain Bacteria; phylum Pseudomonadota; class Alphaproteobacteria; order Caulobacterales; family Hyphomonadaceae; genus Hyphomonas. The sequence continues at coordinate 704 of CAXBCO010000067.1, read as the reverse complement.
TAAAGTATTAGATCAATCATATCGTATACCCGGTGGTCCTATTCATGAACTATCACAAAAAATAATAAACAAAGTACAAAATAGATTTGAAAAAGAATATAAACCTAGAGATGAAATAGGATTACTAAAAAGATATTCTGATATAACACAGGTAGATATGAGTAAAGGAAACTGGCTAGTACTATCTTCTGCAAACTATTTTCTAGATGATGCCAAAGATTTATGTGAAATTCAAGGGTGGTATTATCAATATAAAGGAATGAATTCCGTACCATTAAAATTGTTACTTGCATTAAATAATTGGGAAGCATGGCGTAAGGGTGGTTTTTTAAATCAATTAGAGATTAAGAATATTTATGAGTACTTAGGATCTAATGTAACAGTTGGGTATCAAAAAGGTAAAACTTTGCATTCGGATGCGAAGTATACATTAAAAGAATGTCAAGAACAACATGGATTAACAGCATCTGATGTATGGTATAGATCGTTTGAAGGTCTAGATCCCATGACAGAAACTTATATTCGTAACATGAGGGCGAATGGTGAGATGATAAATAAAAATCCTCGTATTAAAATGTCAACTATACACGCAGCGAAAGGAGGAGAAGCCGACAACGTTTTACTATTACAGGACCTAACAGGTGCAGCGCTAGAAACTTTTAGTCATGACCCGGATGAATTACATAGATTATTTTATACCGGAG
>CAXBCO010000066.1:0-1919 GCA_963973995.1 uncultured Alphaproteobacteria bacterium | reverse complement strand
CAGCTTTAACGTTTCCAATAGCATCATCGGCAAAATAAAAATCATTATAACCTTCTGCTGTTTTGCTTATTATCCAATTAGCTTTTGCTTCTGGTGTTCCGTTTTCTAAACCTGTAATATTTTTTAACGGTAAGTTTAAACCAATACCGTCTAAAAATGTTTTAATACCTTGAGCTGCAGCTTGTGGTCTTGCTGTTAATACAAATATATCACCACTACCAAATTTATCTTGGCGTTTTAAAGCTAAATCAGCAAGTGGTCCTTTTTTGCCATCAATAACTTTACTAAATTCATCAAAATTAAACTTAGCGCCTTCTTGTTCAAGATTAAATGATTGCGCGGCGAACTCAGTTGCATCTATTTTTGTTTTAACGCCATCTGGCATTGTAACAATAACTTTACTGTTAGTTTTGGCTAAGGTATCATCAAAATCAAATACACTTATGCCTTTAGGTTCTGTGTTCAAAGATCTTGAAAATTTTAAAGTGCTGTCATAGTTTTCTAAAACATTAACTTGTTCAGTAATAGTCATGTTTTTATTAACTTTACCTTCAAGAGTTTTAGAATTTAATTCACCTGCTTTCTGTTGAGTCTCTGCAATACTGTTTATATAAGCATCTATTAGTTTTTGACCTTGAGCCACTGTTATCTCTTTAAGAAGAGTTTGACTTAATATTTCAGCTTGTTTTTGTACTACGTTGGGAAAATCAGCATTCCCATTTGAATCTGTGCCTTGATACTTTGTAGGAACTTTAGCACCCCAAACTTCAGCTATCGACACTAAGTTTCCATTAGCATCACCAATCTTGAAAGTGTTTGCGTTGTAATATCCATATGCGCTAAAGTATTTAGACAAAGGACTTCCAACATCTTTCCAAGATCTTTCTCCGTTTCGTGCTTCTATTACTTGTTGAAGTAAAGTAGGCAACATACTAACTTTAGCGTTCCACGCAGGTAGATCTTTTTTATTAGTAAATAAATTTTTAGACCCAACAGGGTGGTTAATTTCTTGTATAGCAATTCCAGATCCAGATTTGCTACCTATTTTTTTACCGTCTTTTTTTGTATTATTGGTAGTTTGTACTTGAACGTAAGATTCTGCCAACCACTCAGCCATGTCCTTAAACAATGTAGGATCCATAGTTATTCCAGCAACTTCTAGTAAATTAATCATTTCATTATATTGAAGAACATGTTCTCCAACAGTAATATTTTGATTATATCCTTCTTGTAATATCATACCTATTAAAGTACCCATATTTCTGAAAGCTCCAGAGTTGTTATTTACCTTGTACATTAAAGAATTAATAGCGCCTAAAAGACTAGGGTTTTTATTAATAACTTTTAATAAATTTAGAAAAACATTTTGTTTGGCTTTAGTAATGTTTTTTATATTTGATAAATTAGTGTCTACTCTAAACTTAACGCTTTGCTCTTTAGTTTTATTTTTACTAAGTGGTGTTGTTTGTGTTCTTGCTGCGTCGCTTTTTGTTAAAGGTGTTTTGCTTCTATCTTTTATAGCGCTAAGATCTATTAACTCGCCGTCTTCAACTAGTTTTTTAATCTCTGCTTTACGCTTAGCTGATATGTTTTTATTGTTTAAAGTTTCAGCTAAATTAGTTACGTATAATTGTTTTTTGCTTCCAGCATTGTCTGGATCTCCTCTTTCAATTAAGTTTACAGAAGTTGCTATATCAAAACCTAGTTCTTCATTTAAAACTTTTATAGCTTCTAAAGTTTGGCTTACTTGTTCTTTTCTCGTGAGTTCAGACCAGTTTTTACCAGCTAAAAGATCTTGTAGTTTTTCCATGGTAAGTTCTTGATTCTTACCTCTGAAAGTTAAAGCTTCTGTTGCTTGTTTAGGTGTTATAGTTTTGCTATACACCTTTTTACCTCTACCAGCTCCCATACGTTGTTTC
>CAXBCO010000065.1:0-1996 GCA_963973995.1 uncultured Alphaproteobacteria bacterium | reverse complement strand
GTTCTATCTGCATCTAATTTTTGCATAACAAAATCTTTCCATACTTTAAAATTTTTATTATAATTAGAACTACCTTCTACATCATCTAAATTTTTACCTAATACATTAGCTGCATTTCTAACACTATAAGGATCATGTGATTGTTTAACAATATAACCCCACATTTTTTCAATGTTTGCTCCTCTGTCATTTAATTTTTGTCTAATCATTTCAGAATATTCTTCCATAATTTCTGCTAATTTTATTATGTCTTTATTTTTTTCTGTTACTCTAGGTTTTTGTCCAAGCCTTTGTTCTGTTACAGTTTGTTGTTGATTTAATTCAGCCATAGTTCTTGTTACTCTTCTTTGAGTTTCAGCTTCTGTCATGCCTTGTAATCCATCTCTAAATAAAAGTTCTAAATTATTTTTTCTTAATTTTGCATTAAACCCTGCAATTAATTGATTGACACTAGCATTTTGTAATACAGCAACAGATGACCTTGCTCCAGTAACTCTTCTGTTTGAACCAACCATTATTGCAATTAATCCTTCCGCTGGATTATCTGGAAATTCTTTTAAAACAAACTCTGTTAATTGTCTGTTTCTTATTTCATCATTAATAGCATTTTTTTTATTTTTTATTTTTTGTATTTTAATTTCTTCAGCAACATCTTTAGCTATAGAATCTATATTTACTTCATCTATTCTAGTTAATTTTTTTTGTGCTTGAGCAATTCTAATTGAATTAATTATGTCATCTTTTTTAGCAGATTTAATAGAAGATTCTTTTAATAATTTTTCTACTCTTAATAAACATTTATCAGACATTATTACCTTCCATTTACGCAATTAATTGCGTCTTTAATTATTGCATCTAAATCTTTTGATCTTGTATTAACTTCATTAAATTCATCTGAAGCAACTTTTACTGCTGCATCATCATTACTAAAAGATAAATCTAAATCTTTTTGTTTATTTTTAAGATCATCTAATTGACTTTCTAATATATCATTATCAGCTATTTGTTCTGCTGTATTTTTATCTACAACAGTTTGTTCTAAATTATTTAATTCCATTTCATCTAATGAAGTTTTTGGTCTAGCATTAACATCTGGATTTGGTTTAGCATCTGGTGAATCTCTAAGAACAGGATCACCATTAGCAACATGAGTTACATCTGTAGGGTTATCTAAAATTTGATCTCCTACAGCTTTTTGTAATAATGCTAATCTAGTTCTAGGATCACTTGCTTCTAAGTCTCTCATAATTTCAGAAGTTTCCGGATAGTATTCTCTATAAAAATTTATATCTACTTTTGTTTCTGAATTATCACCTAATATTTTTTTACCTTCAGTAATTCTGTTGTTCCATTTTCTACGAGTATTTGCATCTTTTAATTTACCAGCACCTACATGAAGTCCACTACCCATTACTGCACCAAAACCAATGTTTAAAAAACTATCATATAAATCATAATCAGCTTGTACAGATTGAGCTACCCCATATACTAAAGGCTCAACTATTGCAGCACCAGCAATACCTTCTACTGCACCTCTAACTGCTCTTGCTTTTGTAAAACCTTGTTTAGCAACAAGTTTGGCAAATCTAGCTTGTCCAAATACAGGAATAAAAGATGCTGCTATATTAATTGGGTCTACCATACTTACTGCTAATCCAGTTGTTAATTTTGCAGCACCAACATAAAAACCTTTATTAAGAGGATTCCAAGAACCTTCTGGACCTCTTTCCATTATAGATTGTCTTGCTCTTTCTTCTTTTTTTTCTTTAACCATAATATCAACAACTGATTGATATTCATCTTCATCAAAGTACAAACCTATTTTTGCATATTCTTTATTTAAATTTTGTCTATTAACTTTTTCTAAATTTTGTTTGGTTGATTGTATTTGTGCATCAATTTTTTGAGACCATAAAACTAAAGATGAGCCGGGATTAAAATTCCAGTTATCAGCAGCTACTGCTCCTAGTGATTCAAATAAACTTGATTTATATTG
>CAXBCO010000064.1:0-1996 GCA_963973995.1 uncultured Alphaproteobacteria bacterium | reverse complement strand
TTTCCATTATAAACCGCCTTGTGTTGCTAGTTGATGAAGTACCATTAACCCTAAAGTTACAAATACACTTACCGCAAATGTAAAGCCTAGAACGTAGTAAATAGCTTTTTTCATTAGTTCCCCCTATTTATAATAAATTTTAAGATTTAAATTATTTTTACTGTCATAATAAGTTTCAGTTTTTACTTTATTAACAGTAAACTTTTTAATCCAATTTACAAACTTTTCTACATCATCAGAATTAGCATTTTTATTAAATTCTATATTCTGTTGATAAGGTAAATTTTTATAAAAGAACCCATCAATCGGTTGCAACTTAGCTTTATTTTTAATCTCATTATCAATAAAATGATTGATAAATTCATAACAATTTTTAGCTAGTTTTTGTTTCTTAATTGTTTTTCTGTTTGCTTGTTCATATACAGATATTTTAATCATATCTTCTATAGAATCATTTGGTCTATTTAGTATCATATTACCTTTCTTTTAGTTTCTGATCTCATCAGTTAGGGATTAACCCTAAGACAAGGGGAACAAGTCCCCAAGTTTCGATCTTTAACTTAAGTTATTTTTAATTAAACAAGTATTGTAAGCTCTTGAACCTACCGCAGCTAAATAGTTTTTAGCTTTGTCTTCGTTTTCTTTTAGCTTTTGTGATTGTTCTGGTGTTGGATTTGTAACAAACTCAACTTTAACATTTTTCCAGGCATGGTTCTTAGCTTTTAAAAAACAAATAGCCTTTTGTGATAGCTCTGGAAGTTGTTGAACATCTACAGCTCTAGTAAATTCAACTATATCTTTATCGCTTGAATAACCGCTTAAACCACTCCAAGAAATAAAATTTTTATCATCTTTAGTTTCTGAAATTAAAACACCAACTTCAGAATATGTTGAAGTCTTAACCTTGTTCCACTCTCCAGATTTAGGATTTTTAGTAGATGAAACTAATCTAGTTCCTCTTTTGTTAGTTTCTAACCAAAATCTTTTACTAGTCTTTTTAAAACCGTAAGGATAATTTTGAACTTCAATTGAATTTTCAAAACTGTCTTTATTGTATATATATTTAGTCATGTTTTTTCTTTCCTTTGTTGATTTGTTTTTCATTCTTTATTTGTATCATTTTTGATCTATATAGCAAATAATAAAAGCATATTATTTAAATTAATTTGTTCGCTATTTGTTCCTTATTTTATGCTTGATTGTTTAATACTTACCCTCTAAATAGATAACCAGAAAGTAACAAAGAAAGGAATATATGACGAAACAAGGGTTTTCCATGATACCAAATCAACTAATTATAGATGAGAGGTTGAGCAAGGAAGCAAAGCTATTATTTATATATCTTAGATATTTATCACCTAAATTCAGAATATTAAGAAATAAAACTTTATTAACTAAGTTAGATATGTGCTTGAGTACATTACAGAAAGCAAAGCTTGAATTGGTCGCAAATGAGTACCTAGTTGTCCACAGGAAGACCTCAGCTAATTTTTACGACCTTAGACTACCTATCTCACACTCAACCGATAGAGTATTAAATAAGCACCCTCCTAAGTATAATTTACTTAGTATTAATAAGAACAATACTATGTATAACAACAATAACCTTAACAAGGAAAAGTTCAAAGGTTTTAAGAAGCTTAAAGGTTTTAAAGATGATAAGTGATATATACTATTATAAAGGTAAACCTTTACAGAAAAGCTATAGTAACAATTACACCCCCCCTGAAAAACTTGAAATAGTTAATAAAATAAATAGTGACTTTGCAAGTGGTATGCTCTCATTTCCTCAGATGCATTGGATCATTGACAATGCTTTGTTTGGCAGCTTCTGTTGCATGAGAATTATAGATAAATTAATGTTTGATAATAAAGTAAAGGTAAACCCTCTTACACTTGACAAACGAACATTTAATACAATTAAGAAGCCATTCGACTTTTAAAGCTTTTAAATATCTATATGTTGTGGTAATAATGTTGAAGGCTACTAGCTCCC
>CAXBCO010000063.1:0-2018 GCA_963973995.1 uncultured Alphaproteobacteria bacterium | reverse complement strand
TCGGACAACATTATCGTCAGGCCCCCGACCACTGGTGCATCAGGTGCATCCTTGCCAATCCCGAACTTACGCACCGCACATAGCACTGGGTCACAGTAACTCTTGAATGGTTCATCCTTGCAGGTGTAGCCCCAGTCCTTTTTGCTTAGAGACTTTCTTAGGTTGAGGATCTCATGTGAGGGCAGAGGTTCCGTGCATAGAGTACGGTTGTCCTCCTCTAACCTGGCTTCCCAATCATCGCTAAACTTTAGCTTGTTGTACACGCCACACATAAACATAGTCTTGTTGCGCTCGTCACTGATCGGGCCCTCGGCAAACAGATGCTCCAAGCAGGGAGGTCCATCGGTGTAGTGCTTGCGCTCGCCTGCAAACTTTATCCCCTCGAGCTCGGGCAACGAAACACGCGCCTTGTCCACCGCATCAAGGAACTCGTCTAGCTCTAACGCTTCCGTCTTCTTGTTGAAGCAATACCGCTGGGGTAGTTCGGCGTTGAAGTAGGGCATGTTAATAAAATTTCCCACATCCCCACGCTCGGCAATGATGGTGTCTTGCTTTGGAAATATCTCACAGCCGCTATGCCCAAGGGCAATCGACATCTCTGATAAGTAATCTCGAACCTGACCCGCTGACTCCCAGTCCTTCATAAACAGATAGAGGTGAGCGCCTCCCGACTTAGACCGGCAGTGCATCAATGGAAGTTTCATCTTCTGGATCTTAGCCTGAAGCTCGGCATGGTTTAGATCGTAGACATCTATATCCAGACAACCGAACTGGCATTTGTTTTCATCGTTGATCGGGATAGCGCCAACACCTTGGCCCCCATCTATGTGAGACTGAACGAGCTCCTCGGTCAACGGCTCTCGGATTATTCGGCTCTGTGACTCGGCCTTTCCGTTACGCCCTACGCGACCAACAATCGTTGTCCCATGTGCATTGCTCGCCCCTGCGAAGGTGGCAAGTAATCTTTTTGCTTGTGACATTTACTGCTCCCTTAGTGAATTAAAAGGGGCGCACCGTGTCCGAGTGCGCCCCTCCAAAGCTGCAACCTAGAACGGTATGTCATCGTCCACGGGTTTGGAGGCGGAAGTGGAGCTACCTTCCTCCGATACAGCCTTTGCTTCACCTGCGGCTACGCTGTCACGAAACGCTTTAGCCTCAAGCATTAGGTCTCGGTTCTCGATCAAGCCAATTTTCTCAATCGAAAAGTTGAACCACGAACCTTGGTCATTGCTCTCTTCAACAGTAGTAAACTTCCACTGTGTCGCGAACAAGGGTGGTGTGATCATTGCACCGGTCTTCGGGTGCTTGATCTTCTGCATTGCAATCTGTGTCTTCCAACGACGGCTGACCTTCAACTGCGTAGACTTCATGTCGATCACAACGGGCTGGCTGATGCCATCCGCGTCAATGACCAAGCAGTAGTGTTGATCCGACTTAACAAGCTCATTGCCTGTAGGTAGGATCTCTTTCGAGCCCTGGCGTTCAGTGCGTTGTAGTATAGGATCAGTCGGCGGAATCTCGCCACGGAACCCACCGCCTTGATCGCGTGGTGTGAACTCAAGATACTTAGTAGTCTGGTAGCAAGGGATCACAGTGACCCCCTTGTCCCCACCAAAGTACTGAGCAGTGACAGTATTGAACATGTCCCCCTGCTCTGCCCCATCGATGTAGTCAGCCTCACGCTTCTTCAACTGAGGGGACATTGCTTGGAGCACACGGACAAACGGGATCTGCATCTCGCTGCTGTCATATGATGCGCCTTCACCCGCGAACTCTAGGATGTCGTCCATGACATCTGTGCTTAACTCTGCACTTTTTTTTGTAGCTACTTGATTACCCATCGTTTTTTTCTCCCTTTTTAGTTTCTTTTTCTTCCGGACTTTCTATGTCGTCCAAGTCCTCATAGCCATCCTTGGGGTTGCCGTCCTCATCGTACTCTTCACGCTCGATGCGCTCCATTTCTTCCATCATCATTTGCTTTGAGATGCTCATTATGCTTTCCTCTTTATCTGTGCTGT
>CAXBCO010000062.1:0-2030 GCA_963973995.1 uncultured Alphaproteobacteria bacterium | reverse complement strand
TTCTCGGGATTGGCTACCAGAAAACGTCCCGCGGCCCGCGTACCTCGGGGCGATGAGAACGCTTCGACGTTCATTACAAAAAGTTTTAATCCGTCAAACGGGTCGTCAATAAACGTATCCAGTTCCTCGGAGTAGCGTTTTGATGTGGCGGGCGTCCACCGCATGACCTTACGCTTTATATTGTCTGGCAAGTGCGCGGGTATTTCGCCCTGCACCCAGTTGTCGTAGACACCCTTGGGCGCTACAATTAGTGCCGCGTTCAGGTCACCTTCTATATATAGTACACCTATATTATCTATGGCGACTTTGGATTTACCTGTGCCCATTTCCATGAAGTACGCGTGGTACGTTTTGTACCAAGACTCCTCTAGTGCGTCACGCTGATGATCGAAGGGCTGCGTCTTATAATCGTAATCTATCTGTTCCAACATTTGTTCTCCTACGGGGTTGACTGCCTGATATCTTATATGTATATAGGTGTTTGTCAAGGCCGTAAAAAGGGTCTTTTAAACAGGAGTACTAGATGAACGATATTATGAATATGATGGAAGAGGACTTTGAGAAAACTCTCTCTTCTGTAGAAACGCTAGACAACGCAGGTTTGGACACTGTGGCTGGTCTAGCGAGAAAGATCAAGCAGCAACAAGATAAAGTTGAACGGCTTGATCGGGAACTGAAAGACGAAAAGCAAGCACTACTAAAGCTGACAGACGAGGACCTACCCTCGACTATGGCTGATCTAGGGCTGTCTAAGTTCTCTTTGGATGACGGCAGTACAGTAGAAGTCAAACCGACCTACGGTGCCAGTATCCTAGTCAAAGACCGTCCAGCCGCCTACGATTGGCTGCGCGACAACGGGTTTGATGACATTATCAAGAACGTTATCTCCTGCCAGTTTGGCAGAGGTGAGGATGACCAAGCTAGTGCGTTCCACGCGTTCGCGTCTCAGCAAGGTTATCCGGCAGACCAGAACGAAAGTATTCATGCGAGTACACTTAAAGCGTTTGTCAAAGAGCGTATCGAAACGGGAGAGGATTTCCCCCACACACTATTCGGAGCCTACGTTGGGCAAAGAGCCGTTATTAAGGGAGCAAAATAATGGGTGCAGTTAAGAAGACAGAAGCAACAGAAATGGTCGAGTTTGACCAAAGTATGTTTGAAGCGGACGCCGGAGTTGGCGTATCGGATATGGGCCAAGATGATCTGGCGCTGCCGTTCCTCAAGCTGATTAGCGGGCTCGACAGCTTGTTAGATGATCCTGACTTTGATGGCAAGAAAGGTGATATCTACAACACCGTCTCCCAGACCGTCCACAAGGGCGCAGACGGCGTAAGGGTCATACCCTGCGTGTATCAGCGTCGTTTCATTCAGTGGGCCCCCAGAGGCGCGGGTTCAGGCGCTCCTATCGCGGTGTTTGAACCTACAGACAAACTGCCCCCGTTCGAGCGTGACCGTGAAACCAACAAAGACATGGTTATCGGTGGTGACGGGTCTTACTTGGAAGAAACGCATCAGCACTTTGTTATCATCCTTAACGAAGACGGGTCTGCGGAAACCGCGCTTATCGCAATGAAAAGCACGGGCCTCAAGAAAAGCCGTAAGTGGAACTCTATGATGAGTTCAATCACTATGAACGGCAAGAACGGTCCCTTCACACCGCCGCGGTTTAGCTCTGTGTATTTGCTAAAGTCCGTCAGTGAAGAAAACAGCAAGGGCAAATGGCATAATTGGGATATGTCCCGCATTGGCCCCGTAGAAGACAAGGGCATCTACAACAGAGCCCGTGAGTTCCGTGCAAGCATTGCTTCAGGGGACGTGGTTGTGAAACACCAAAGTGAAGAGGCGGCAAAGCCTGACTTCAATCCAGACGAAGTGCCGTTCTAAGTTTCACAAGGGCCGTAGCTGTTGCTGCGGCCCGATTTCCCAAAGGAAGACCCCATGTCAGTAGAAAAGTTTTCCGCCATCTTTGATGGTCTGAAACAGGCTTACGGCACTTATAAAGTCGAGAAAACTCAATCCAACGGTAAGAA
>CAXBCO010000061.1:0-2030 GCA_963973995.1 uncultured Alphaproteobacteria bacterium | reverse complement strand
AATCATTTTATTCATAGCATATACATCACCTTCATTTGCAATTCTTAATTTACTTGGGTCTAAAGCAATATTAGAACCACCGGGTAAAATATCTGATGTGTCATTAATTTTAAATGATAGTTCATTACCATCAGCATTTAATACTGGAGCAAAAGAAGTATCAGCTAAAACAATTCCATAAATTAAACTATCACCATTTGCTGTGTTTCTCCATTCACCATTAACTTTCATATTTAAAATCATTTTATCTGTTAATTCTTTTTCATCAACATCACCTGTTGAAGATTTATAAGCTACAGCATTAAAGTCTGATAAATAATGTTCTTGAATTAATTTTGTTTTATTAATAACTCCATCAGTAGTTTGACCAAATTCTGTTAAATCTTTACCTTCATATTTATTTGGAACATAAAATGTATCTTGAGTTGTATCAAAATTTTTTACAAACATATTAACAGCTGATTCTGCAGCATCATCTTGATCGTACTTACTGTTTGTGTACATTTCGTTTAAAGCATAGTAAGATAAAAATTCTACAACATTATCCATTTGTCCTACACCATCTGTACTTTCAAATTGATTGTTTAAACGCACAATATTTTCAAGTTCTTCAAAACCTTCCATATTGCTAATTTCAATTTTTAAATTTTTAAAATCAAAATCTTCATTTTTTCTTTTAGCAAAATCTAATAATTTAGTTTTTTCTTCTGCGGTATCAAAACTAAATGCTTTTCTTTTTTCATTTTCAGTTAAGAATCCTTGTTGAGATAATACAGCATTAAAAGGTAAACCAGCTGCTTGTAATTCTAAAAGAGCTTGACCATCATTTTCTCCAAAATTTGTAATTACTGAATTTAATAAAGATGACGCATTTGCAGGATTACCAGTTGCGTTTTTCATATAATTAGCAACAAAATTTGATGCTTCAGAACTAGACATTACTTTTATTTTTTCATTAGGAACTCCCATGTCTTTTTGAGTTTGAACAATTAAATTTACTAAATTATTTTTAGCTTGTGATCGTGCTAATACATCAGTTGTGTTTGCTACATCTTCATAACCTTGTTTTATTTCATCATTATTTTCAATTAAAAAATTTACAGGGTCTTTATTTAAAGCTGCAGTTCTAGCAACTATAGCATTTTTATATATTGTTTCTATTTTTTGTCCTTCAGCTTCTCCAGCTAAAGCTATTCCTTCTGCTGTAAAAATTTCTAAAGATGATTCTAATTCTGAAGTAGGCATTGAATTAATTAAAGCTACATTATCTACAGTAACATCTATAATTTTTTTTTGTTTAACCATTCCATCAATAACATCTGGTGGTAAAACTTCTTTTGCAAACTCCATGTCAAATTCTATTTTTTTACCTTTAGTAGCACCAGCCAAAACATCTTTCCAATCAGCATCTATTCTAGGAGCTAATAATTTTTTTGCTTCTCCTTGTAATGTTAATCTTTCATCAACATCTAAATTTGTAAAAAAGTTATCATCTTTTAATTGCATTAATGCAGTTTTTGGGTCATCTTGAATTAATTTAACAGCACCATACATATCAATTTCATTTGGAATACCATTTAACATTTTTTCTAAAAGTGGTGGTGAAATTTGATCTTTCCAAGTGTTGTTAGTTAAATTTAACAAATCAGTTGTTAATGTTGCAGCATCAAACTCTCCATTTGTTAAAGCTGTATTTAGATAATTTTGTTTTGCTTCTAAATAACCATTGTTTAAATCAAGTAAAATATTTTTTGATATTTGACTATCAGTTCTAAAAATTGCTTTTTGTGTTTCAGCTAATCCATAAGTGCTAAATTTATCTTGAACATTTCCATTGGTTGCTAATGAACGATATTTTTTAATTAAAGAATCTGATTTTTCATTTAAATACTCGTTTGCTAAAATTTTATTTGTTGCAAATCTTTCATCAGTATTAATAGTATTTTGAACCTCGTTCATTTCAACTATAAATTTATTTTCTAATCTTAATGCTTCTGCTTGATTTTGTAAGGCATTTTCTTTTACTGCAT
>CAXBCO010000060.1:0-2061 GCA_963973995.1 uncultured Alphaproteobacteria bacterium | reverse complement strand
TAATGGATGATCGCGGACCGCTGGATTTAGAAAAAGAAATAGAAGAATTAAAAAAAGATAATTTATATCTAGCAAAAGAAATAGATCGACTAAACGAGTATGTACAAGTAATGGAGTTAGAGAATGTCAGAAGAAAAGAAAAAACCAAAGGGTAGACAATGGGATGGTATATCAAGACCATCTAATGATACTTATGCCAAGAATTGGCAAGACATATTTGGTAAAAAAGAAATAGATGAGTTGGCAGAGTCTTATAAACAAAGTAAATTAAATAAAAAAGAGAGAGGTAAAAATGGGAAGTAAAATTTACGGAAAAAATCAAATAAAATATACAATAAAAACTATTAGAAAAGAAAATATAGATAGTAAAATTTCTATTAATGATAAATTCTTTACTAAAATTAAATTAAAACAAGGTGAATGGGCCTATTGGGCGGGTATGGTAGATGGTGACGGTGCTATTAAAGAAAATTGTGATTTTATATTAAGACTTACTGATAAAAATATTATAATTGATTTAGCAAAAATCTATGGATGTAAAGTAAGAAGAATGAAATACCAAAGTGAAGCTAGACAAGATATGTATATGATTTACTTTGGTCGTAATAAAAGGAAACATTTTATGTTTCATATTTATCCTTACTTAATTGAGAAAAAAGAAAAAGTTAGAAATTATATAAAAAAAGTTTTTCCTAAATTTATAGATACAGAACCTAATAAATTTGGTCTAGGTTATGATGAGTTGGTTTGTAAAATGGGATATACTGCTGGATTTTTTGATGCAGAAGGTAGTGCAGGAATTTACAAAAATAAAAGAGATAATTGTTTAAAAGCACAGGTTAATATGACTAATTCTAATACTTTACCTTTAAAAAAAATTCAATCTTTTTTTCATGAAGCCCCTTTTAATTTTCCATTAAAACAAATACCTATTAGAATAGCTAGAAAACCTAAAATGTTAAAAAGTGGTAACATGGGTAAAATAAGTTATTCTTTAAATCTTGCGGGTAATAAACGTTTTGCGTTTATGGCTATAATGTTACCTTATTTAAAATGTGAAAGAAAAAAATTAGTAGCTAAAAAAATAAAACTATTAGCTAAAGTAATTAAATACACTAATCCTAAAAGAAGTAATATGCCCAACTTACCGGTATGGAAAAATAAATTAGAATTATTAGAAGGAATGAGGTCTTTAGATGAAGCATAATAATTGTTTTGTTTATCCAAAAACTGTACGTGAAGCAATCAATGGTGAACGTCATTATTTAACGGGTAAAGAAAAATTACCAAGTGTTACAACTATATTATCAGGTACTCAAGATCCGGAGAAGGCTAACAGTTTGCAAGCGTGGCGTGATCGAGTGGGTGAATCAACCGCTCTTAAAATTACTGAAGAAGCGGCGGCACGTGGAACTGCTATGCACAAGATCCTTGAGAGATACGTTGGAGAAGAAGGTTATCTTGATCTTACTAAAGTTGGACTCAATGCACATAACATGGCCGTTAGAGTTATAGAACAAGGTCTTTGTAATGTTTCTGAATATTACGGAATTGAATGTACGTTATTTTATCCAGGTCTATACGCAGGCCAGACTGACATGGTGGGCGTTCATAAGGGCCAAGATGCGATCATTGACTTTAAACAAACCAATAAACCTAAAAAAGAAGAGTGGATCGCGGATTATAAACTTCAGCTAGCGGCTTATGCAATGGCTCATAACTATATGCATAAAACTACAATTACTAAAGGTGTAATTATGATGTGTTCACAAGATAATTATTACCAAGAATTTATAGTTGAAGGCGAAGAGTTTAAAAAGTATCAACATAAATGGTTAGGAAAGGTGAGTAAATACTATGAACAAAGAACAAATAATGAACGAAAGATTGAAACAGTTGCATAATTTAAATAGAGCTATGCAAAATGCAAACGACGTAGAAATTAGAAAAATGTGGTTAGATAAATTTTATGCTGTGATTCTAAATTTTGCTGAGTCTATAAAAAGTATGAAGGTTGCAGGACTTGATCCATATAATGAACATTTAAATAAAACAAGAGGA
>CAXBCO010000059.1:0-2078 GCA_963973995.1 uncultured Alphaproteobacteria bacterium | reverse complement strand
TAAAATCAAAAGCTTTAATTAATAGAAATTCAGTAAATAAAATTCTTTTTAAAAAATTTATTAAACCTAGACTTATAACCGGAAACAATACAGAAAGATCAGCACGTGCTAAAAAAGATTTAAAAGAATTTGTAGCTCTATTTAAAAAAACATACGGTAGAGCTCCGTCGCCTTTAGAAATTAACAACATTGCAAAAATAGATAGAGCAGCTGTAGCTAAATATTTAACAAAAGGTACAGACTATTTATCTCCTGAAGAAACTAGAAAAATAACTAATGCTGAACCTAGCTTAAGAAAAACAAAATTAGACACCGAGTTAAGTAAACCAGTTAATAAATTAACTTATACATCTATAGATAATAAAAAACAAATTATTCCTAGGTTTACAAGTAAGGCTGAAGAAGCCGAATATAAAAGATTAATAAAAGAAAAATATAGTAAAGTAAAAGGTCAAAGTAAAATAGACACTGAATATTTAGCCAAAAAGTTTTTAAAAACAGATAACCCTACTAAAACTCAACTCAGTAGTATTAGAACAATTAATGGAGCAATTGCAAAAGAATTAAAATTAAAATACCCTACTCAAACTTACGAAGGACAAGCAGCTGTTAATAAAAAAAATAGAGAAAAAAGAACTAAAAATATTAATGAGGTATCTAGTCCTAGTAAGGAGGCTAAAATAAGAGATTTGAAAAAAGGATCTCCTTTAGATCTTGCGCATAGATCTAGTCTGGCTCAAAATAAAAATTTAGGTTTAAAGTATTTAGTTTCAGATTTAGGTTTTGATCCTAGTAAAATAAATCAAGAAATTATTATTCCTACTGAACAAAAATTAGAATCACTTTATAAAAAACAAAAGTTTCTTGTAAACAAAGCACAAAAATTTCATTTAGATAAAAATAAAAAAATACCTTTAACATTACAGAAAGCACTAGAAGATATTAATAAACAAATTACAGATGCTGCTTATAGTACAGACGGTAGACTTAATGGAATTGTAGTAGATGAAAAAACTTTAAAACCTGGAAAAGTTGGAATTGATTATTCTAAAGTTCCTGGAATAGGACTAATAGAAAATAAAGCAGTTAAAGATTTAACCAAAGCTGACATGGATTTAATAAAATTAAACGCAAGTAGTCAAATACAAAATGAAACTAAAAATTTAATTAATCTTTATGAAGGAGCTCCTCAAAAAATTAAAAACGCATTAGAAACTAGAATAGGATGTAAGTCAGGTTGTTTTGTTAAAACATTAAATGAAAATCCACAAAAAGTTACTCAACAATTAAAATCACTTTTATCAGCACCAGAAGTTTCACCTATTAAAGCGCCACCTCTTCCAGCTATTAGATACAACAACATTACAGGTGCAATGGTTAATACATCAAACGGCACTCCGATAAAACCTGGAGAACTTAAAACATTTGCCGCAGACAATCCAATTTCTGTTGAAGCTGGAACAGAAGATGCATTTAAACCTATTAAGAAAAACTTTTTAAAAACGGTTGGTAAAACTTTAGCCAAGGTCGGCGCGCCACTGCCCACGGCTCTTCTAGATAGTTACTTTATCGGCAAACAAATACAAGATGATAAGCCGGCAGCGGAGATTGCTAAGGATCCATTAAACTGGTTAGGACTAGCTACGATGTCTACTCTAACAAAAGTGGGTGGTGTAACAGGATCGGGGACTGCTAATTCAATATTAAGATTAGGAATGAACCCAGGATTAATTAGAGGAATAAGTAGATTTGCTGGAATACCAGGGCTCGCGATTAGTACCGCTTTAACAGCTTATGACCAATATGATAAATATAAAAACGAAGAAGGTCTGATATATAATTTATTTAATGACAAAGCCAAAGCCGTATAATTGACAAAGCTTAAAACAACTGATAGATACCTTTAAGGTGTTGAAACAATCAAGAATAGAGGATAGAATAGCTTATGGCTACAATAGATAAAAGTTTACCCAATACAAAAACAGAGGTTGAAATTCCAGGTGAAGAAGAAATTGTTGAATCACAACAAGATATTGTTGAAAGACAAAAAGGTGGCGAAACTGAAATTGAAATGCAAG
>CAXBCO010000058.1:0-2100 GCA_963973995.1 uncultured Alphaproteobacteria bacterium | reverse complement strand
AATGCCTAAAGGTTTTGAAATAGACCAAGATAAACTTATGGCTGACACTATAGAGTCATCATTAACTAATAAAGAATTTCCGTTTTCAAAAACTTGGGATATGTTAAATATTTATATTAGAGAACACATAGGTGTTGAATATAAAATTCAACTATCTAATAAAAAATCTTGGTCAGATACATATAAACCTGACACATTATCTAAACCTTTATTAAATATAAATCAATCGGATCTTGGAAATTCTCCTGATTTTACAACTTTATATGGCACTAAAGTAAATAACTGTTGGATTAAAATATACTATGATGACAACAGACGTAAGGGTAAAAGTTGGGATATAGAATTAAAAGAGAATATGTTTATTATGTTTCCCTCCAATAATATTTACACTATTTCAAATAAACAAAAGGATTCTTTGAATTTTATTCAAACAATAACTTATAACTATTTGTAATGAGAATTTTAGCATTTAATATTGCTCATGATAGTTCTGTATGTTCAATAAATAAAGGTCACATAGAATTCTTTTGCAAAGAAGAAAGATTAAGTAGAATTAAAAGAGATAAACACCCTTTTAAATCTTTGCAATTATATAAATCTAAAAACTTTGGGAAGATAGATCATATTTTATATTGTACTCCTTCGAACTATGGTGGGGAATCAGAATTTTATTATAGGGAATATATTAAAAAAATATTTGATATGGAGATGCATAATTTTTCTTCGTTAACTCATCATTTGTGTCACGCCTCATCTGCTTTTTACAACAGTGGTTTTAAAAAAGCTTTAACTTTTGTAATAGACAGAAATGGTTCTATCTTGTTTGATAATAAAATTGATGCTTGTAGAGAATCAGAAAGCGTTTTTTTATGTAGCTACCCAGACATTTTAACACCTTTATATAAATCATTTTGGACTAACGACAGTATAGGAATTAATAAAGATAATTTAAAAAAACTTATAAAAAATAGTTTTCCATTGTCCGATGTAAATGTTGATAATGAGTATTCTATAACTAAAGTATATGAAGCTGCTACTACATTAATAGGTCAACCTGTTTTAGAAAATGGAAAAACTATGGGTCTAGCTTCATATGGTTCAGATAAAAAATACCATTCTTTATTTTTAAATGGAAGTCCTATAACAAATTATTTTACAAATATAATTGATGAAGACGGTGATAATGTGGTTATTTTTAAAGACCAAAAAGATAATATTACTAAAAACATAACACAAAATAATTATAAATTTTACGCAGATAAAGCAAAACACGTACAATTGGAAACTCAAGAAGAATCTTTGCGTTTAATAAAAAAATACATTAGTAAAACTAAAATAAAAAATGTCTGCATTGTTGGGGGTTACGGTTTAAATGTGGTTGCTAACAATTATTATATTAAAAATTTACCTAATATTAATTTTTATTTTGAACCTGTTGCTGATGATACAGGTATTGCTATGGGGGCTGCTTATTTTAAATATAGAAATTTAACAAAAGATAATAAAGTTATTACACCTAAAAATAATTTTTATCATTACTATGAAGATAGTAAAATTAACAAAGGGACTAAAGCTACAATGGAAGATGTTTGTAGACTATTAATTGATCAAAAAAGTGTAGCTATTTTTGAAGGTGCTGCTGAAGCTGGACCAAGGGCTTTAGGTCACCGGTCTATTTTATTTGATTCTAGAAATAAAAATTGCAAAAACATAGTTAATAAAATTAAAAACCGTGAGTGGTATAGGCCGTTCGCTGGGGTAATACTTAAAAAACAATTTAAGAAATATTTTAATACTTTGGGTTTAGAAGAATCTAATAATATGACTATTAATTTTAAATGTAAAAAAAACACTGCAAAATTATTTCCAGGAGTAGTGCATGTAGATAATAGTTGTAGAGTTCAAACGGTGTCTTCAGGTTTTTTATATGAATTATTAAAACAATTTAATAAGTTAACTAAATGTCCAGTTTTATTAAACACCAGTTTAAATTTAGCAGGCGAACCTCTTGTTAATACAAAAGAAGAAGCATTATTATTATTGAATAAAAGTAAATTAGATGCTATTTATTTTGTAGACGAAAAAAAACTTATACAGAAA
>CAXBCO010000057.1:0-2131 GCA_963973995.1 uncultured Alphaproteobacteria bacterium | reverse complement strand
CCTGTCTCAAACCACGCAGGGTGCGTTACACGAACCCGATTATTTGGTAATGCTACTATGTTACCTGTATACTCTCCAGCGTCTAATAATTCAAGTACGTGACTTTGCTTATGTTGCGCTGGGTCGTCAGCCACTTCACTATCTGTGTAATCCACGGTAAATAGGTACTTAGCAGGGTAAAACTCGCCATCCACTTTAGCTATCCAAGGGGCAGGTGAGGCGCGTTCTAATTTATATACGGAGTGATGATGAGACATGCAGTCCCAAGGTTGTGCTAGATAAGAGGGTAATGCAGTAGGCCACTCCTCAAGCGGCGTGTCCGCTACAAGGGCTGTCAGGGGCATTCTAGCCCACATAGCTCCACCATGAACGTTTGGTTCGTCAGTATCGTCAGACTCGCAACCAGTAAATATTACTTGGAAGCTAAGAGTGCGATTAGGCATTGTTGTTACTGCGACTACCATAGCGTGTAGAAATTCTCCGTGATAATCCTCTAAATTCTTCGTGTACTCTCTGCGAACCCATGCTTTGAAATAAGGTATGTTACTTTGTAGATACGCCATCTTTCTTTTTTCTCTCCTTTGCCGCCTTTGCTTTTCTTTTTTGAGACAGTTTAGACATTTTATTTGGCGGGTTTTGTATTTGTTGGCCCATGTTTGCTCTACTAATAGTCATCTAGCAATTCCACTTCCTTAAACTCTTGTTTATGCGGCTATCTGGATCGTTAGCCGTCTTGGCACTAGTATTGCGTTTCTTCATGCCCTTCATGCGTGCGCAGAACGACTTACGGCGATTAGCGGCCTTAGACCCCTTCTTCAGTTTGCTAGGCTTAGTTGTAACCGCAGTCTTTAGTTTACTACCGGGATTAGCGCGTTTATAGCTGTCAACCCCTTTCTGGTTAAGCCCACCAGACGCACTTTTACCTTCTTTACGAGTCCAAGCAGGAGACTTTGTACTCCCCCCAGACTTGAAGTATCTACGCATAGAAGAATGTCATCATATCAATGGTAGCAACTGTATACTGTACAGTCATACCATCTTTAAATAACGCGCCTTCTCCGGGTACTGAATGAGAAACAGTAGCGTTATCGGTGCCTATGGTGCGGGACTTAAACAAGATTGAACCATCTTCGGGCGTACCGTCATAATGGTTAACTACTCCTGCTGTGCCACCAGAAACGATAGAAAAACCCTTTAGCCTAACACGGTTAGAACCTTGAAGTGCTTGTGCGCACAATGATCCAGAACCAACTGTGATGTTTGCAGCATACTTAGCAGAGCATTCAACTGCACTAACTGTTAGGAATAATTTAGCCCCTGCAACTGCTTCAGCCGAGCCTGTTGAAACTATAACTTCAGTCATTGCACTACCAAAAACGTCAGTTCCTGTAATTGTACAAGTTTTTGCGTTATCGCCTGTTCCTGAAGTTGTCACTGTTACGTTTCTAGCACCGCCACCTACAAAGGTAGTCGCCGCCATAGTCGCTGATGTATCTGGTCTTGCTGCTGTCACTAACCGATCTGGATCGGCTGCATTTTCGTCACTAATAAATACAGGGGTGACGTCAGAATGTGCTGAATGACTCATGTCAATCTCCTATGTGTAGCGGTGGGGCTTTCACCCCACCAGATTGATTAAGCATCGTAACCGAAGAACTCGATAAGAATCTTACCAGCGGTGTAGTCTGCGTTAGTTGCAGCACCTGTAACCAAGTACATAAACTTACTAGCCGCTGGCGGTACAGGAATACCCAGTACAGAACCCGCTGCTAAGTCACCGCTGTTCAACATCTGAACTTGGTTAGACAAAGAAGTAATAGCCGCATCTTCAGCGCCAGTTGACTCATCAGCATACCACAGATCAATATCTGGATCACCGCCTGCGGGAGTTTCCATGCAGGTTAGCTTACCACCAAGAATGGTTCCGTTAAGAGCTACAGTGGTTGTACCGATGTTAGAGCTTGCAGTTCCTGCTTTACCGATGATGTCACCAGAACCTGAACTTGCCAAGCCTGTAAGGTCAATCAGAATGCTTGTGTGCCACAGACCACCTGCGTGTGTAACTGTAGAAGCAAAGATTGTACCTGTGCCTGTTGTAATGCCTGTGCCTGCGGCTGGACCTGCGTTACCA
>CAXBCO010000056.1:0-2219 GCA_963973995.1 uncultured Alphaproteobacteria bacterium | reverse complement strand
CCCGAAGCATCACAAATGATAGATAACCTTAGGCAGAAATCGGCCACGGCGGCGGCAGTCACAGAATCCGCCCAACGCCGTTCCCAGGGTGCTTTACAACAACAAGCTTTAGAAACAAAACTGTTCGGCACTCCGCTCGCACCAGAACGCCCACCCGTCGCGGCGGAACCAGTAGCACCGAAGCGGCAAATTGATTGGTCGGCAAAGGTAGCGAGTGAGGCAGAATTAAGGGCTCCAGGATTTAGAAATGAACCCGAACCATTTATTGAAGAATAAATAATATAGAAAATAATGTAATACTATTATATATGAGTGGAATAGACCCAGCAAGAATAGCAAGTGAAGTATTAGGCGGAGTTCCATTGGCGACAGTGGGGTTAAGGTCGGGTGGAAAAATCTTGGGAGCGGCGACAAAAACATTACTAGGAATTGATTTAGCAGACCAGGAAATTCCATTTTTGGGCGAAATTACCGATGGATTAACCGTGGCGGCGGGTATCGGCAGTTTAGTAGCATCTGCTTTTGATATCGGTGGCGGTGGCGACGACCCCGGGACTCCGCCTAAAGAAACGGCCCCTACTTCAATCGGTGGTTCATATGGTGTTTAAAAAAAAAATAAAATAATTAATTAATTATATTTAACTATCTTATAAAATGTCATACATAAAAGTTCAAGCGAATCAGGCAACTATCTCACCCACTCAGAACCTCTTAGATTTTGAAGTTCCAGATTTCATTAACGGTATTGATATGGAAAAATCATTCATTAATATTAACTACACAATTACCACAACAGAAACTGACGACACCACGGGTGTTGGCGTTCATAACTTCATTACTCTGTTTAACGGTATCGGCACGCATAACTCCAATGGTTTATTTAACTCTTGCTTAGTTAGAAACGTATCTTTAACCGCTCAGCGTGGTGGTCAGTTAGAAAGTATCCAGCGTGCCGATTTAATTAATCAGGTCAAACAGCAATTCACTAAAAATATTGGCGATATCCAGGGCGACCTCCACGAATCTATTTTAAACCTTCCAACCGAATATAACTATGGTGCTAACCAGGCACGTAATTTAGTTACTGAGGGCAGCATGGGAACTTCCACGGATGTTACTAGATATGAACGCGAGGGTGTCATGCGTGTAAATCTTAAAGATGTTTTAGGTCTTGGTTCATCTGTTTTAAACCTTCAGCAGTTAGGTGCACTCCGTCTTCACATGGAAGCGAATCTTAATAAATTCACACTTAAAGAAGTTCCTTGCTTTAACGACTTCGCTATTAAAGGCGGTCATCCAGGTTATTGGGAAACATCAAGTGTTCCACTAGCAATTGATGCGGCAAACCCAACCGAATTAAATTTCGCTGATGGCGGCCTATCATTTCTCTCCAAAAAGAACTGCCCTTTCCACGTAGGTATGAAAGTAAATTTTAGACTCGCTCAAACTGGAACTCCCAATACTGCTCGCGAGGCGGTTATTAAATCTATGACGTGGGCAACGGTAGCCGCCACCGCTGGACCTCCAATTGTTTCAGCAGGAACTAACTGTGTTGTAGAATTTTCCAGAGGTATTCTTACGGCTGCTGTTGCTACATCCGCAATTACGGCAGTTGCTATGTATCCAGTATATGCCGCCTCCGCCACTTTAGAATACACCAAAGCGGAACTCGTTGTAAAAACTGTTGCCTCTCCCCCAGTCGCTCGTGGTCTCCAATACCGCACCTTTGAAACCACTCAAGATTTCGCTGGTTCCTCTACAACCTTTAACCGCTCATATGAGGTTGCTGGTAATGCCGTTGCTAGTTTAGTCTGCTTTGATACCGCCACATCAGGCACTGAATTCTCCGCATCAAGCGAACCCAACCTTAGCCAATACCAGTTATTCGTTGATAATGTCGGTCAAACCGATCGCCCAGTACCAATTAGAACCGCAGCCCCCTACTCTAAACATCCACTCCACGGAATCTTTTTAGAAAAATCTTTAGAATTAATGGGTTTACCATACAAAAATAACTTAGATACCCTCCCTAAACAGATTAGTGGAGCAGCGACCCTTGCCGACAGCGCAATAATCCCAGAGGCAGAAATTATGACCGCCGAGGCTGGAAACCGTGTAACCGTGCTCCCTGTAATGTATGAGCAGACTGGAAGTAGAAAGATTCTTAACATTGATTTAGTTAAAGCGGCGGCGGGTGCAAACCTTAACCTCGCAATCTT
>CAXBCO010000055.1:0-2242 GCA_963973995.1 uncultured Alphaproteobacteria bacterium | reverse complement strand
TTTATTGGTGACGTAGAAGGAGCCGGAACTTTTGGAGACCTACTTGGTGGTCCCACTGAAATAAATAGAAGTGATACGGACCCAAGTGCTTCAAGAGAAATATTAAATAGAATTAAATTTGGTACAGAGGGTGCATTATTTACAGGTATACTTGGTGGTACAGGTAAAGTTATTAAAAAAATAACAAACAGAAACAAAGGATTAGACACAGCTAATTCTAAACTTGATAGATGGATTGATACTGTTGCTTCTAAATTTAGAGCACGTAGTGGTAAGACACAGGAGTTCTTTGACATTGAAAGAGGTAGTATTGGTGCGCAAGCAGCTGATGCAAACGTTGCAAGAAACTTATCGAGAGATCTGGATGTAAATATAGATAAATTATTTCCACCTATGAGAACAGTTTTCAATAAACAAACTGCTGCTGAAAGAAAAGCATTTTTAGGTGATGTTAATGACACATTACTATCAGGTGAAGCAAAATTAAGTGACGAAGGTGTATCAACTTTTGGTGATATGGATCCTGCTTTAATTAAAAAAGTTAGAGATCAAATTAAAAAGTTTGCACCCACTGCAGAAAAAGCTGCTGAATTAGAAAAAGATATTATTGGTAACTTATCTATTATGAGAAGTAAATGGTCTGAGTTATTTTCAAAACTTGGTGGTTCAATGGACGCTGCAGATATTCAAACTTTTAAAAAATTCTTTGGTGGTAAATTTAAAAACTACCTTGGATCAACTTATGACATTTTTCAAGACAAAAGTATTCTACCTTGGTTAAGATACAAACCATCAGCACAAGCTGTTGAAAATGCAAAAGCTTTATTTAAATCTAGTGCTAAAGAAGCAGGTAAAGATATTACTGACATGGAAGCCGAACAAATTGTAAACAATGTGTTGAGAACTTCTTCATTACCAAAAGGTTTTAGATTAGATAAACCATCAGATGCATTATTTAATATACCTGATTTTTTTGTAAATAAAACTACATTAGATGATGCTGTTAAAAGAGGTGGAGCTAACAGAATATCAATTGGAGACTTAGAATTAGGTGCTGATAAAAAAGTATTTGATGATTTATTTGGTAAACAAAAAAATCCTATGCAAACTATGATAGGTGGTATGTCTAAGCTGTCTTTAATTACAAGACGTAATTTATTTTATGATGATTTAATTAAAAAAAATGATGAAGTAGTTACTGCATATAGAGCAGCCGCAGATAAAAATTCAGTAGCACAACCTATGTTTGCTAGATCAGAAGGTGAAGCAAGAGCTATTTTTGGTGACGCTCCTTTTGAAAGAATTGAAGTTATTGATCCAGCTCAAAGTTTAAACGTTAACATCTCAGCTGGTGCAAGTAATCCTTTTGGTGACATAGCTAAACCTTTTTATGCTAGACCGGGTATTGCAGAAGCATTAAAAAAAACATCTTTAGAAACACAAAGTTCTGGAGCTCTTGCAAGAATATATGAAAGTTTAGTATTATATCCTAAAGCTACATCACAAATTGCTAAAACAATTTTATCGCCGGTAACACATATAAGAAACTTTGTAAGTGCTGGAGCTTTTGCTGCAGCCAATGGTATCTTACCAGCAGCAGATCCTGCTGCAATTAAACAAGCATACCAAGCGTTACAAACAGGGCTAAAAGGTACTAGACAACAGAATGAATTGTACCAAGAACTATTAGAGCTAGGGGTTGTAAACTCTAATGTAAGATTAGGGGATCTATCTAGACTATTAAAAGATGTAAACTTTGGTGAGACAATGACATCAGAGAATGGACTAAGATTATTAATGAAACCATTATCTAAATTAAAATCTGTGTCACAAGATTTATACACAGCTGAGGATGACTTCTGGAAAATATATTCATGGGCTATTGAAAAGAAAAGATTAGAAGATAGTTTTTTAAAAGCAGGACTTGTTAGAGGTCAGTATTTTAAAAGAAACGGTGTTGATATAAAACTTGATGATAAATTTTTAAAAGAAGAAGCAGCTGACATTATTAGAAACAACATACCTAACTATGATTATGTATCAGATTTTGTACAAGGTTTAAGAAAACTACCTATTGGAAACTTTGTATCTTTCCCAGCAGAGATAGCAAGAACGGGAACAAACATTGTTAGACGTGCACTAAGAGAAATTAATGAAGAAATAACTTTAGCAAATGGTACGGTAGTTAAACCTTTTCAAGGTATTGGTTATACAAGATTGTTTGGTTTTACTACAACAGTTG
>CAXBCO010000054.1:0-2244 GCA_963973995.1 uncultured Alphaproteobacteria bacterium | reverse complement strand
CGGCGCTGGAGCAGCGTGCGATACTCACGAACCATGTCGGTGCGTTGGTCATCAAGCTGGTTGATTTGGTCTTGGACTTGTTCAGCACGCCGTGTGGCCTGCTCGCCCGTGTTAAGCGCTTCGCGCAACTGAGCCTGGGCCGGGATGGCCAGTCCAGCAATCAGCGCAGCGGCGATGACGCCGTGTGCTGGTGACAGAAGTTTCTTCATGAGGTTTGCCTCTCACTCTCCAAACGGTCGCGCATTGTTGCGCGGAAAATTCGACAATCAGGCATCCTGCTAGCGAAGATGTCCCGGTTTCAATGCCTGGCCTAAAACACACCGGCCGAGTTATTTGGAAGTCGCAAGGCAAAGTCGCCCGACACCTACCCATTTTGGAGCGTTGCTCGCTCTCTCGTTCTGACCCTTGCCATTCTGGCAACAAGTCCGCAACGCCCTTATTTGCGAAATCCGACGCTAACAACCCTGAACGGCAGGATCAACAAGGCTTTACGATTCGTTTAGAAAATATCCGTGCCGCATTCGAACGCAACACTTGCAATACAGTAACGATGTCGATTGTTCTATCGTGCGCACCAAATAGGTGGCTGGGGTGCCAGGATTCGAACCTGGGAATGCCGGTACCAAAAACCGGTGCCTTACCGCTTGGCGACACCCCAACGCGAAGCAGGCGAGATAGCCACTCTTACTGACTCTGGCAACACCCGATGACATTGTTTCAGTCGCAGCGGCTCATCTAATATGTGACAAGCCGCCAATTTCCATGTCGCATGCTCCCGGCCCTTTACATTTTTATCGATAATCGGCAAAGTTCAACTTCGACACCTTTGATTGCATCGCACGGAGTTTGCCTACTCATGAAAACCTTCCTTCTATCCATGGCAGGCGCGTTCACCGCGATGCTCGCCTTTATCCTGCTTATGGTCGCGTTCGTTTTCATACTCATTGCGGGGGCGACCAGCTCCGCTCCCCCGACTCCGGACAAGGTTGTGCTCAGCCTCGACCTCAACATGGAATTCTCAGATCAGAGCGCCATCGGGGGATTGGCCGCGTTTGCGCAAACACCCGGATTTATCGACCTTCTGACCAAGCTGAAGGCAGCCGAAACGGATGATTCCGTCAAAGGTGTCTATGTGCGGGGCGCAATGATTGGCGTCGGCAGCGCGCGCGCGGAAGAATTGCGCAAGGCATTTCACAGCTTTCGCGATTCCGGAAAATTCATCATCGCGCACACGCAAGGCACTTACGGAATGAGCGGACCATCCGCTCTGCGCTCGCTGACCGCGGCCGATGAAATATGGATTCAGCCAGGAACGGATCTGTTTGCAACAGGGGTGACGTTCGAAACGGAATTTCTCAAAGGCCTTTTCGACAAGATCGACGTAAAGTCTGAAATCTATCCGTTCTACGAATATAAGAACGCACCCAATTCCTACAATGAAGAGGCCTATACCGAACCCCATCGTGAGGCGATGACGGCTCTGGCCGAATCAATCTGGAATGTGTCGCTGAGTGATATCGCGGAGGATCGCGGGCTTTCGGTCGACTCTGTCAGGACTGCGCTCGAGAGTGGTCCGAAAACAGCACAGGAAGCTGTCGATCTCAAAATCATGGACAAGCTCGGTTGGCCGGAAGAAGCAGAAGAGGCTGCCAAGGAACGCGCAGGCAAAGATTCTGACATCATCGAGCTTGCAGCCTACATTCCACCCTCGATCAGTTTGAAAGCGCCGCTTATCGCTGTCGTCGGAGGCGAAGGAGCGATTGTTACAGGGGGGGCTGAAAGTGGATCGCCATTTTCGAGCCCACCCGGATTTGCGTCCGATGCGATCGCCCGCGCCATTCTTGACGCTGGCGATAATGAAAAGGTGAAAGCGATTGTCTTCCGTGTTGAAAGCCCTGGCGGTTCTCCAACGGCATCCGATCAGATCTGGAGGGCGATCAAACGTGTTCAAGAAAAAGGTAAGCCTGTCGTCGTGTCGATGGGTTCAGTTGCTGCATCGGGTGGCTACTACGTGTCGGCAGGCGCCGACTATATCATGGCGGATCGCTCCACCATTACAGGGTCCATCGGCATCTTCGGCGGCAAATTTGCCCTTGAAGGCGCCTTCAACAAGATCGGCATTACTTTCGACACGGTGAGCGTGGGCGGCGATTTTGCCGACGCGTACGGCGCCGGAAAATTCACACAAGGCCAGGAAGCCGAAGTCAAAGCCTGGCTGAAGCGTGGGTATGATCGGTTCCTCGG
>CAXBCO010000053.1:0-2273 GCA_963973995.1 uncultured Alphaproteobacteria bacterium | reverse complement strand
ACAATAGTGGGGCATTCCAAGGCTGATCGGAACACCCCACATTTTGTATCAGGATGAGTGATAAGGACAATATAATGACGATACTCCGCTTTGGCAACACAACTAGCCAACTTACAGATAAAATTTCTGACCTTGTGCCACGTACAACACAGCTTCAAGACCTGTTCGATACATACCCAAATGGTGTGCGTCACGGCACGACATTTATGATTGGGTCGTTCCAAGGCGAAGCGGGTAGTTCGCTGCAACTCAACATAGACATTCATGGCCCTAACTTCATGCGCGGTCAGGATTGGGCCACAGGTGATGGGGTCGGAGGTATAACCAAAATCCTCATGGAAGGTCGGGGCTGGACTAGCAGAGAAGTCGCCGCGCACTATCAAGCGTTCCTCGGAACGCCACAAGAGCCAGCGCCAGAAAACCCAATCAAACCCGAACTTGCCAGTAGGCCAAGCCCGGAACCAATTCCGCTGCAACAACCCGAACAAGTAGGCGCAAAAAAGGTCTACAATTTAGATACGCCTTACGATGCCGAATACACCTACACTGACGCTGATGGTGTAGTGATCGTTAATGTGCGTAAATACGTTGAAATAGACAGCAACGGCGAAGAGAAAAAACAATTTCGCCAGTTTATGAACGGGCGTATGGGTCTGCCAGAGCCAAGACCCCTATATAACATCCCGAACATTTTGAATGCAGAAACAGTTATATGGGCAGAAGGCGAGAAATGCGCTGATGCACTAACCAACATGGGCTTCGCAGCTACCTGTACTATCGGGGGCGCAGGGATGTTATCGGAACGTGTCGCCC
The DNA here is from genome assembly GCA_963973995.1 of uncultured Alphaproteobacteria bacterium. Taxonomy (GTDB): domain Bacteria; phylum Pseudomonadota; class Alphaproteobacteria; order Caulobacterales; family Hyphomonadaceae; genus Hyphomonas. The sequence continues at coordinate 1,460 of CAXBCO010000053.1, read as the reverse complement.
ACAAGTTTGACTTCTCGCCACTTGAAGGTAAAGACGTAATCCTTTGGCCTGACAACGATAAAGCTGGTCGGGACTTGGCAGCACTCGTAGAACGCCTAGCCAAAGAAGCGGGGGCCAAATCAACTCTCATGCTTCGCGCACCGTTCGGAAAGCCAGAAAAATGGGATGCCGCAGACGCACTAGACGAACAATTTGACGTTCACAGGTTTATTCGTAACAGCCAAAGCAAAATCAAAAAGCCAATACATCTGCTGGACGATAGCCTAAACATCGGGACTTACTTCGTAGGTCGCGCACCCGAACAAGAGTACCTGATTGGCGGGACAATCCCGCTAGGTGTTCCAACCATATTCGCCGCTGCTGGCGATAGCGGTAAAGGCATGATGACGCTTGATCTGGCTATGAAAGTCGCATCGGGCGAACCTATGCAATCGTCATTCGGGGGCTTGGTATCCACATTCGGGGATGCAATCATTCTATCCGCAGAAGACGATAAAGACGAAATGCACAGGCGGATTGAACGCATGGACCCTATGGGTAAGCGCCGCGAATACCCGAACAATTTGAAAATACTGCCGTTACCCAACCTCGGCGGTGTGTTTCCAATCATGCAAAAGATCGACAACAGCTACGTTATGGGCGAAGAATTTGGACGCATCTACGATCAAATCCTAGAAATGCAAAACCTCGCACTGCTGGTCATTGACCCAATGGCGTCATTCGTACACGCAGATGTAAATGCTGATCCCGCTGCTGGGGCTGCGTTCATGGGTATGCTTGCGCAAATCTCAACTGAGACAGGCGCTACAGTCATGGTCAATCACCACATGGCTAAAATCAAAGACAACGATCCCGTCACAACACCAGAACAAGCGCGTAATCTTATTCGGGGTACGTCAGCTATTGTTGATGGCGTTCGCTGCGCATTTAGCGTGTGGAACGTAGAAGAACGGCTAGGGCGGCAACGCTGCAAAGACCTCAACGTGGATTATGCGCGTAATACCGTGTTCGATGGGGCCGTGGTCAAAGCCAACGGGCCAGCTAATCGGGATATACGTCACTTTATACGTAACCAAAACACAGGTTTGTTAGAGGATCGGTCAGAAGATATACGCAACTTGGCGCTGTCAGAAGCGGTCAGAAACAGACTCCAACACATGTTCGACTTCTTAGCCATGATGGAAAATGACGGCAATGCAGTCACAAAAGGTGGCGCTAATGACGGGGCGTTTGAAGCAATCCGAACAAGTTCGTCAGGTGAACCATGCGTAATCGCGCTGAAAGTCTGCGGGGAAACCACAGTTAAAAACACCATAACAGCACTGCAAGAGGCAGGGCGCGTTGATACCCACAGGCTAACACAATCGGGCGCGTCTAAGTGGCTGGGCGTTACAGGTGGGCCGTTAAGCCGTGGCGAATACGAAGCCAGAACAGCGCGAGAAAACCTTTGACCCATATGC
>CAXBCO010000052.1:0-2303 GCA_963973995.1 uncultured Alphaproteobacteria bacterium | reverse complement strand
TACTACTTCTTTCGGCACATAAAATTCTTAACATAACCTTTAAATTCTTTTGAGGTCGTCCCCCGTCGCTTACCTATTAAGTAAGATTGGTGCTGCTGTGCTGCTATCTCCCACCGCCATTTCTGCATCCACTTCTGTTTTAAAATTTCCCGTTCTGTCATTATTTATATAATATATAGAAATTAATCAAATGTCAATAAAAAAGGAATCCCGGGTTTTAAAATCAGAGGCGGATCATTACATTTACATCCCATATTACTTTTTTTTATTATAGTTTTACCATCAATATACAAGTGTGCTCGGCATTCAGTTAGATTACTATTTTCTTTCTTTTTCCAGTACGCTAGACGATTGGTCATGTCATCGCCTTTTTTAAATTTCTCCAGAACTTCTAAATTTATAGTCGTGGGTTCAATATTTAACTCCCTTATTTTGTTATACAAAGAGCAACAAGTTGATAAATTTTTCGCACAAACCCTATGTCCGAATCTTTTTCTTTTAATACTACGAACAGTGCTGCCCACAAACCTAAAATCCTTATTTAATTCTACCTTATAAATATACATTTTGTTATATGTTATTACTCTCTATTTTTTTAAATATTAACTACGGATTAATATATTATAATATGTTATAAAATGAAAATAGTTAGATTAACCGAAAGTAAAGGAACTACTGCTTATTTTGATAATATATTTAACGATGAGATAGAATTGCCCCCGTTTAGTGAGGTCGCCTTATCATCTGTTAGTATTAACACAGAACCAAAAACCTTAAATATTACAAATTATCCAGAATTTGACTGGAAGCACGACACCCCCTATAGCGCAACTCTATTCCCACTTCCTTATGATGGCACTAATTTTAATTTACTATTTAACGAAATAGAAGGCTCTATGAATGATTCTACCGATGCGAGCGATCCAGGAATTAATAATGAAGCAGTAGGACTCCAATGGGCGGTAAGTGATAAACCACAGGAAACTAAATTTGGTAAACAGGGGAGAGTTTCTATTGGATATCAAGTAGGAAATTTAGAAGGAGCCTCAGTGGGAGCATTTAAGCGGGAAAATATTACCGGGTCGGGTGCTGCTCTTGATGCGGTCTATAGTAAAACTGCTGCGGGTGATGGAGTTTTAATATCCAAGGTTCCAATGGGTTGGGGTGGTTCTAGGTTCTATGTAAATCTAAAAAAAATACTTGAGGATACTGGCGGGGCTCCCCCATCGCACGGCGTTATAATTGGATTAAGTGAATTTGACCACGTAGCAAGTGGAACGACCCCCGACCAATTTGCCGAGGATACAGTTATGAGCATACAGGCGGAATATACTGGGTCAAAAATATACGGCACACTTAACGACTTCCCTGGAGGTCGTTATGTCGTTGGAAGCGACGATGGGGCAGATGTATTAGCCGGGGATATGATAGGATTTGAACGCCAAGAAAATGGATTTGTTAGAGGAATGACATATTCCACATCGCACCCAAATGGGAGAATTCTTAACATTTTAGATGGCGGTGATACTGAACAGATGGAATCCGTATGGAGTCAACAGGAATTTGGCGACTATCCTTTATACCCATTTGTAATTTTTTTAACTGGTGACGCTTTTACCCAAATAGACCAAGTTCAATTTTCACCCGACCCATATAAATCATTTGCTATGCCTACTTATCCTAAACTTATCCAAAAAACTAATGGAACGAGAGGAATGCAGAACACCGGAGCAAGCACAACTGGATTTTTTAATTTTAATGAAGCCGCAAATGTAGGAGAATATTTAGGATTTACCAAAACCCAACAAAAAAAACTTAAGGAAACTGTAGCAATGCCTAATAAAAGTTTTGCTTGGACTGCTGACGAACTTTTTGAATTATCTCTTCAGGGTCAGGGATTCTATGTAGAATTAATGACTGGAACATGCGAGGGGTATGATGGTCAAACGGGTCAGCGTAAAAATATCCTAGCAGTTATCCCCGAGAGTGATAGCGACGATAAGATATTATTCCAACCGGCATTCCCAACATTTTTAGAATTAAATAATTCTCACCCATTAGTATTAAGAAACATTAGGGCAAGAGTTTTACAGACTGATGGTAGTAGTATAGATGTTACTGGATTAAATTCACTTACCCTCTTATATAAATCGGGTAAATCACAATAAATTATTTTCTAATATTATATTAATAGAATGGATGAAGTTTTTGAAAATGACGCGGATCCGAAACCGTTAAAGGAGAAGAAGATTAGAAAAAAACGCGTTGTAAGTGAGGCGACTAAGAAAAGATTGAGAGAGCAA
>CAXBCO010000051.1:0-2318 GCA_963973995.1 uncultured Alphaproteobacteria bacterium | reverse complement strand
AACCTTGCCAAGGTTGGGGTCGAGAGTTCGAATCTCTTCGCCCGCTCCAGAATAAGATTTTCACAGAACGCAGTTATCAGGTCACGGCGCCGACGCACGTTCCGGAACGACGTGGTTCGCTGCTGCGCCTAGACGTTCCAGGAGTTGAATTTTTCCGTCAGGGCGGTGCGCGCGTCGTCTGAGATGGCTGCGGCGCCACAGCCGAATACAGCCAGCCGCTGGGTTTCCAGCAAAGACGTGAATGTCGTGGATTCATCGAACGGACGGCGCGCGCGCGGGTTCAGGTAGGCCACGAAAACCGTACGGTCTTTTGCTTCAGTCTCCAGGCGCTTGACGAAATCCTGCATCGGACCTTCCTCAAAAGGGTTGAACACGAAGAGCAGGGTTTTGTCGCCGAGGCCGGACAGTTCGCGGGCATCGATGCACGCCGATGAAAGGTCCTCGCAAACCGCCTCAGCGCTCGCGGTGAAGGCCTGGATGTTGGCCGCAGCGACTGCGTGGAGCCTGGGCGACAGCTCCACACCCAGAACGCGCCGAAACGGAAATTTCGATGCGACAAGCAGGGCCTTGCCCTTGCCGGAGCCTATGTCGATGAAATCGAAGGCCTGGGTGTCCGGAACGAGATTCGAAATGATCGTGCGAAGGACGCCTTCGTGGATCGCCTGATAATAGCCTGCGCCCTTGGTCGCCTCTTCGGGCACGTCGTATTCATCAAGCAACACATCTGTTGCCGTATCGACGCCATACTTGCTGTCGAAGACCTCATTGTCGGCCTTGACCCGTTTCATCATGCGCTGGATCTGGCTGTCTATGCGCCGCCGCTGGATCGCATGCTTCAGTTTATGCCGGATGCCCCCAAACATATGCCCACCACTCCCCTTGTTGCCGTATGGCCCGTTCAGCCATTTGGGCCGAATATTCGATGAAATGCTACAGACCAGGTGCAATTCTCCTGCCAAGGAGTACGGGCTGACCGAAAGTCGCCTCGCATGTAGAGGAGTGACATGAGAATGTACGAAAATGCCGGGGAAACGCGCGTTTACACGTTGAATCTTGACAGGCGGACTGCTGTAATGATCGCGGGGGATACCGGCGACACTCGCGGTTTGCCCGGGGAGTCGGCAGCATGAAAAGGGCGCTCAAAAGTGCCATCCGAAAGACCGGCCTGACGCGCTCGCATGTGGCGTCGTGCCGGATGTGTTGCGAGCGCAATATCCTGGCGGCGCTGGGGCGTGCGCGGAAACGCTATATCGGACGCATCCTTTGCTATCACACCGTTGGCCAGAGCGAGTGGGGCGTCAATGACGTGACGCCGGACCAGTTCCGCCGGCAACTCGAGCGGGCCCTCAATGCGGGTTTCAATTTCGTGCCGGCCAGCGAAATCGTCCGGACGGGCGGCGGCCCCAAGGACCTGGCGATCACGTTTGACGACGGCCTCAAGAGCGTGCTGACCAATGCCGCGCCGATCCTCAAGGATCTTGGATTGCCATGGACGTTCTTTCCCGTCTCGGAATGGTCCGAGGGGCGTCACTGGATGCCGGAAGGCTTTGCGCTGTCCTGGAAGGATATCGAGACATTGCTCTCAGCCGGTGCCGATATGGGCAGCCATTCGGCAACGCATCCGCAGTTCAACGACATCAGCGTCGACCAGATGGTCGATGAGCTTGCCGGTTCGCGCGAAGTATTTCGCAAGCGTCTGGGGTTTGCCCCCGATACATTCGCCATCCCCTTCGGACAATCGGGGAACTGGACGGCTGATGCGCGTCGGCTTGCCCGCGATGCCGGCTATTCAACGATCTATGCCCAGGCAGAAGAGACGCGCCCGCAGGATACGATCGCCCGCACATTCGTGACCAAGTATGATGGCGACTTCATTTTCGATGCGCTGCTGAAGGGCAAGTTCGATAGCTGGGAAGAGTGGTTCTGATGGCCGCGCCCCGTCTCGTGTCGGTCATTGTTGCGACCCGCGACCGGCCGCAATTGCTGAGCGAGGCGCTGGCCTCGATTCGGGCGGTGGAGGGGCCAGACCTCAAATTTGAAATCCTTGTCGGGGACAATGGCGGCCTGCCGGAAAGTCGCGAAGTGGCTGAGCGCTTTGGTGCAATCTACCAGTATACATCCAAGAATGGCTGCCCGGCGCCGCGCAACCTGGCGATGAGCCGCGCAACCGGGGAGTTCATCGCCTTCCTGGACGATGACGATGTCTGGCTGCCCGCGCATATCCGAACCCATATCGAGGTGCTTGATGCACACCCGGAATTTGCCGGCGCCTTCGGGCAGATCATTTCCACCGATCCGGACCTGACACCGCTGAACGA
>CAXBCO010000050.1:0-2415 GCA_963973995.1 uncultured Alphaproteobacteria bacterium | reverse complement strand
ATCCATTAGGAGTTGCTAAAGCAATTAAAAAAGATTTTGCTAGAGTTGCAAAAGAACATAATATAAAAAGAGTACAAAGTGGAATTAGAAAAGATTTTAAAGAAGGCATAAGATTTGCCGAATGGTTAGGATTAGAAAGAGAAGGCTTAATGAAAAACTGGGGATTTGACGGATCAGACCAATACTTATATGCGAGGATATTTTAATGGGAGCAGTTACACCATTACTTCAAATAGCAGCAGGACAACAAGCTAATGCTATTGGTAAATTTAACCAATCAGTTGCAAATAGAAATGCAACAATAGCTGAACAAGAAGCTGCACAACAAGAAAAATTAACAGAATTTGATATTGCTAAATTTAATCAAAGTTTTGAGCAAATGGAAGGAACAACCAGAGTTTCTCTTGCTAAATCTGGTGTAGAATTAAGTGGTACTGCATTAAAAATTTTACAATCAAATGCTGAACAAGCAGAACTACAAAGAAATGTTATAGAGTATAATGGTAAAGTTAAACAAAATCAAAAATTAGAAGAAGCAAATTTTTCTAGAATGTCTGGATCACTTGCTCGTATGCAAGGTAAACAAGCACAAATAGGATATTATGCACAAGCAGGTTCTAGCTTATTAACAATGGCAAAAATGGGTTAATAAATATGAGAGATTATAAATCAGAATATAAAAATTATCATTCTAAACCAGATCAAAAAAAAAGAAGAGCTGGAAGAAACGGAGCAAGAGCTATAATGAAAAAAAAACTTGGTTCTAGTATATTGGGTAGAGATGTAGATCACAAAGATAGAAACCCAAAAAATAATAATCAAAGTAATTTAAGATTACAATCTAAATCTACAAACAGATCAAGGAATCAATAATGCCAAAAATACCTACATTTATATCTGAAGCCAGACCTACTGCTGAAGTTTCTTCAATAAAAAGTAATATTCAAGTTTCACCAAATAGTAGTCTTGCTGCAGCATTAATTCCAGCTGCAAAAACAATAGATAATTATTATTTAAAAGAAAAAGAAATATCTAATAAAGTTGAATCTGGAAAATTATTAAATGAAGCAACCCTTGAAATTTTTGAATTACAATCACAATCAAAATTAAAATCTACTCCAGAAGAAGGAATAAATTTTTTTAATACTGGATATAAAAATATTGTAGATAAATACAAAACTAAAGCACCAAACAATTATATTAGCAAATCTTTTGAAATAGGAATGGCATCTGACAAACCATCTTATGTTAGTAGTATTTTAAAAGAAACTAGAGCTGGAATGGTATCAACAAGAGTTTCACAAGTTGATATGAAAGTTAAAAATAAAATATTAAATGCAGTAGAGGGTGATAATGAATTTGATTTTGCTACTTTAAGTCAATCTATAATACAAGATTATAATGGTTTAGTTGAGGATGGAATTGTAGGTGAAAATGATTTTAATACATTGAAAACAGATTTACCAAGTTTAGTAGAAACTGCAATGGTAAATAAAATTGGAAGAAATAATGCTTATCAAGCAGTTCTTTTATTAGATGATCCTAATAATTTTAAACAAATAACAGGAACTCAAAGAGAAGAATTATCTAAAAAACTTCAAACAAAAGCTCTATTTCAATCTAAAAGAATTGAACTAGCAAACAATAGTAGAATTAATGACAGCGATAAAGCATTGATTCAAGAATTAACAGGAGCAAATAATGCACCTTTAGGATTAGATGAAGAAAAATTAGAATCATTTAAAACAGGTGATATTGAATATGACAATCAAATTACAGAATTAAATGATAAAGTTGTTAAAAATGAATTTAGTTTTAATACCAATTACAATGTTAATTCTGATGTTATAGAAAAAATAGCAAATGGAGAAATTAAAAATGTAAAAGAAAAATTTTTACTTGCTGGAGAAACAGAAGCAAAAAGTATTTTAGAAAGAAGTGGAAGCGGAACAATAAATTTAGAAGATAATAGTTTTTTATCAACAATATTAACTAGAACTAATAACGAAACATTTAAAAAACAAGATCAACAATTTATGAAATACTTTGACAATCTAGTACCTTTGTTGCAAGGTAACACTTTTTTAAATTATTTTGATAAAGAGTATAATTCAAAAGCTAGTGAACTAAGACAAAGATTATATATGGATTTTATTAAAGGAACAGTTGAAGGTATAGATGTTAATGATTTATTATCACCTAACTCTGATTCTTATATTGCTAAAAATATAAGAAATTATTTACCTAAAACTTCAGATTTAGATAGCCTTGTAAATCAAATAGTAAATGAAAATGAAACAACTATAGTAGTTCCTAAAAAAATAGAAGGTGAAACTGCAACAGAATATTTAAATAGAATTGAAACTAATGATTTAAGTAATGAAGCTGCAAGTTTAAATGTAAATGAACAAGTAA
>CAXBCO010000049.1:0-2439 GCA_963973995.1 uncultured Alphaproteobacteria bacterium | reverse complement strand
AAGGATATGCTTACTTTAAAGACAAAGGTAGGTTCCACTCAAGGGTTGTTATCTTTTAATCCTTATGTGCCACAACAGTTAGCTCCTGCTCCATTAGCTAGGACTGACATATTACAACAATTTTTAAATCAACAAAGACAACCACTGGAAGCTCCTGCTAGACGTCAAGGTATGCTAACAGATGCTCAACCACCAAAAAGGTTCCCTTACTAATGACATACTTACAACTTGTAAACAGTGTACTTCGCAGAATTAGAGAAGATGAAGTCTCAAGTGTTTCTCAAAATAGTTATTCTAAACTTGTAGGGGAGTTCGTTAACGATGCTAAACGCTCAGTAGAGGACTCTTATGATTGGACTGCTTTGCGTACTACACTGACTGTCTCTACAACTGATGATGCCTTTAACTATACCCTCACTGGCTCACAGAACAAGATGAAGTTATTAGATGTCATTAATGATACCTCTAACTTCTTTATGCAGTATCGTACCTCTAGGTGGTTTGACAATGCTTTCCTAATCAACGATGCACCTACTGGCACACCTCAGTTCTATAGCTTTAATGGTGTAGATGCTAATGGCGACAACGGTGTAGATCTTTACCCTAAGCCCGATGGTGTGTATCAAGTACGCTTTAACGTAGTATTACGTACTGCTGACTTTACCTTGGATGAGGATAAGCTTACAATACCCTCCTCTCCTGTTGTCCAAATAGCGACTGCTTTGGCTGCTAGAGAGCGTGGTGAAACTGGCGGCACTAGCGCAGCAGAGTTGTTTAGTTTAGCGGACAGGACACTCTCAGACGCTATTGCTTTTGATGCTGCTCAACATCCTGAAGAAACTATCTGGTATTCTTAAATGGCACAACAACTACAGAACATCACAGTAGCAGCACCAGCTTTCTTTGGTCTTAACACGCAGGACTCACCTATTGGTGTTGATCCTTCCTTTGCATCCGTTGCTGACAACTGTGTCATTGACAAGCTAGGACGCATAGGTGCGCGTAAGGGATACGTAGCTGTCTCAGGTAATGGCTCTTCGGTGTTAGGAAGCAGTCGCGGCATTGAGACAGTCTTTGAGTTTGTGGACACTAGCGGAACTAAGATTGTCATATCCGCAGGTAACAATAAGATATTTAGTGGCACTACTACTCTTGTTGATATAACACCTTCAAGCTATACTCCTACAGCTAATAACTGGAAGTGTGTTAACTTTAACAATCATATTTATATGCTCCAGAGAGGCCATGTTCCTTTAATCGGTACTGACGAGTCAGGCTCCTTTGTCCTTGCGGCTATCACTTCTCATTCACATGCTACAGGTACAATGCCTCTAGCTAATGAAGCCTTAGCTGCCTTTGGTAAGTTATGGGTAGCGGACATTGCAGGAGACAAGCATACAGTCTATTGGAGTGATACACTCAATGGTCATGCTTGGACAGGTGGCGCTACAGGTAGCCTTAACTTAACAACTGTATGGCCTACTGGTCACGATGAAGTAGTAGCACTAGCGGTCCACAATAACTTCTTTGTCATCTTTGGAAAGAAGTCTATACTTGTGTACTCAGGGGCTAGTTCCCCTGCTTCCATGACCTTAGCTGATACAATAGAGGGTGTAGGTTGTATAGCTCGTGACTCAGTACAGCACACAGGTACGGACATCTTGTTCCTATCGGACTCAGGTGTACGTAGCTTAGGCAGGACTATACAAGAGAAGTCCATGCCCATGCGTGACATTAGTAAGAATGTACGTACTGATCTTATGCACTTAGTGCCTTTGCAGACTAACGCTATTAAGTCTCTATACAGCGCAGATGAAGCCTTTTATCTTATAACACTACCAGACAGTAACTTAGTCTACTCCTTTGACATGCGGTCGCCTTTGGAAGATGGGTCACAACGTGCAACCTCTTGGTCTAGTCTTTTGCCTTTGTCAATGACAACCCTTGAAGATGGTACAATATACTTTGGTCTTGCTGCTGGTATAGTTAAGTACAGTGGCTACCTAGATGGCACCGCTAACTACCAGATGCGTTACTTCAGCAACCCAATGGACTTTGGTAATGCTTCCAACTTGAAGTTCCTAAAGAAGTTTACTATCACTGTCATTGGTGGTCAAAACACTGACTCTACTTTAAGCTGGGGTTATGACTATACGACTAACTTTACTAAACAAGTATTTACCTTGTCAGGTACAAGTAATGCAGGAGAGTACGGTCTTTCGGAATACAACACAACCGCAGAGTATACCGCCTCTGCTGTTATCAACACCCCTAAAGTTAACACTAGTGGTAGTGGTGAAGTTGTTACTATAGGTGTTGAGTCAGAACTAAATGGTTCAGCTTTTTCAATTCAAAAAATAGACATACATGCTCTACTAGGGAGACTTATTTAATGTCCAACTATACAAAGACTACTAACTTTGCGACTAAAGACTCTCT
>CAXBCO010000048.1:0-2496 GCA_963973995.1 uncultured Alphaproteobacteria bacterium | reverse complement strand
TGTTGTCTTTGATAAGGTTGATCCCAGCTATCGCAATGCCAATCATAATACTGGCCTTTTTTATATTTTGTAAATTGACAAGACTCAGAAAAGTCCCAATTAAAATTCCATCCAGCTGCTGCATTTGCTTGATGTATGTAAGGTTGAATTTCTTTATAAACCCATCTATCATTCATCCAAACAATATCTGAATCTCTTTTCTTTTTTAAATCTATAACTTGTTTTTTATTTAATTTTTTAGAATCACCATAACCACCAGTGACTGCCATTTGTTCTTGAAGTTGTTTTCCGTATTTAGAAATATCATCACAGATATGTTCTGGAATTGCTGATTTAAAATACCAATAATAATTTGTTAAATTCATATATGTCTTTATAAAATATTATTAACTTAAATAAATAATAAAGTAAAGATATAAAAAGTAATTGATCTAGATCAATTATGAAACTGTCAATGTTCCTGAAGCTATGAATTTAGCTGTTTTACAACCTCCTGGAGTTGTAGCTGTTGCATTACATCCAGGTGATACAGTAAATGTTACAGCACTTGGTCCTCTAACTATTACGATTCCTTTACCACCATTACCTCCTGCTTTACAACCACATCTTTTTCCACCACCACCACCACCCGTATTGACTACACCACATCCTGCTGTTCCAGGAGCTCCTGCTTGACCACCACCACCACCTCCAGCTCCACCCGGTCCACCTCCTTCTGCAGGTTCTCTTGAACCACCTCCACCACCTCCAGCGTAAGAAGTATCGGGTCCTAAAATTGTATTTGGTGCTCCTGCTCCACCTGCTTTTGGTCCATTACCATCTCCACCAACAGCAGTTGCTCCACCACCACCTCCAGCAGCAGCACATGGACTACCTGGAGTAGCATTACCTGCTCCACCAGAGTTTCCTTCTGAAATTGGAAAGCTACCCGCATTTCCTGAACCTCCTGCATTAGGGCCACATACTCCCGCACCACCACCACCTGATCCACCGGGACCCCCAGTTACTGGTGAAGGTTGACACCCTCCTCTACCACCACCGCTAGATGTTATTGTACTAAATACTGAATTACTTCCTGCTGTAGAACCTGTTGGTGTAGCAGAATATTTACCCACTCCTCCTGCACCAATTGTAATTGTATAATCTCCTTCTTCTACAGTTAAAGCAGATCCTCGTAATGGGGCAGGTCCGTATCCTGATGTTCTATAACCTCCAGCTCCACCACCACCTCCACCACTAGAAGATGCACCTCCACCCCCACCTCCAGCTATTGTTAAATAATCCATTGTATAACTTGTTAAGAATCTTGGCCATGTTCCTTGAGACTTGGCACTAAATTGACTTTGCATGGACCACACACCACTTGCTTTATTTAATTCTTTTACGACCACTATTCCTGGACCACCATTAGCACCTGCTCCTGGTGTTTGACAGTTTGAACTTACATAAGAACCACCACCTCCACCACCACCTAAATTTCCTGTTCCTGCTACACCTGCTCCTCCAGGAGAACCAGAACCAGGATAATTTCCACCTCTACCACCACCACCTGGGCCACCAACTCCACCACAACCTCCAGCTCCTGGTGCTCCACCTCCTCCGCCACCTGCATATGTTACTGAACTTCCTGTAATATCATTTGCTAAACCGTTTCCACCATTTGAATTTGTAGGTCCTGGTGCTCTTGGGACGCCAACACTACCTGCGCCACCACCACCACCACCTCGTTCTGGACCACCTTCAGGTGCATCACCTGAACCACCAGCATTTCCTTGACATGTTGTTCCAGTTCCACCAGTTGAACCTCCTTGACCACCTCCGCCGCCACCTGAACCACCTGGTGCTCCAGCTTGTGGTGTAGATATATTTGAAGAACCACCGCCTCCAGCTATTGCTGTTAAACTAAAACCTGTTGAATTATTTCCATTAGCATCTGCTCCTGGTCTATTATCAAAAGTTCCACCAGATTGACCAGTTCCTCCACCCCCTACCACAATAGGATAAGCTGTAGCTCCAGATACATTAGCTGTAACACATCTAATCATTCCACCAGCACCACCGCCACCACCTCTAGCTTTTCCACCACCTCCACCACCAGCTATAACTAAAGTTTCTAAAACTGCTGTTCCTGGTTGTGTTGTTAAAGTTCCTGTAGATGTAATAGATGTAACCGTACACTTCCCGAAAGAAGTTAAATTACTTTTACCGATTATTCCGCCGTTAGTGGCCATGACTTAGTTCTCCTTATGCGGATACCCAAGCTAGCGCTGACGCATCCCAATTGAAATTATTTACTGGATCTGAATTATCTGTTGCAGTCCATTTTAGATTTTCTTCGTTCCAAGAAATTATTTTAGGAGACTCTTCTGTTCCTGTATCTGTTGGATAAGTTACTGGCGCTTGCCAATCGTCACTAGCATCTAATGCCCATGAAGCATAAGGTTGCGGACTTAAAAATTTATCTTTTACAGGATCATAGACCATGCCTATACCTGC
>CAXBCO010000047.1:0-2631 GCA_963973995.1 uncultured Alphaproteobacteria bacterium | reverse complement strand
AATCATTGCCTACAACGACTACTCTTAATACTACGTTATTGTTATCTAGTTCTGCGAAATGTGCCATAATTTTTATCTCCTTAAAGTTTGTTTATATAATTTTTTACCTCTAGTGTCAATTATTGATATTTGTATCTAATAATAACTACACCTGATCCACCACTACCGGCTAATTCTGGCCCAAGTGCATTATCACCACCTCCACCGCCACCAGTATTAACTGTTCCTGAAGCTGCTAAACTTCCAGCGCTATCTGAAGCACCTTGTCCACCACCACCTGATCCACCTTGAGCTTGTCCATTAAAAGGTTGACCACCACCACCACCTGATCCACCACCACCTCCTGCTCTTGCAACAGGAGATCCTGATATTGAAGTTGTTGCTCCATCACCACCAGCTCCAGCAGCGCATAAAGGTGCATCTACACCTACTGCAGTTGCTCCACCTCCACCTCCACCTGTATATCCAGGAACGTGAGGAGCTAAATTACCTCTTCCACCTGGAAAACCTTGAGCTGGACTTGTTGGAGGTGTATTACCACTTCCACCAGGCGACTTATATCTTCCACCACCACCTGATCCACCATCTCCTTCAGAGGGCGTAGTACCACAACAGCCTGCATTTCCACCTCTTCCACCACCGATAGACGTTATACTTGAAAAAATTGAAGGATTTCCTTTTGTTGAAACAGGGTAACCAGGTTGACGTCCTACACCTCCTGCACCTACTGTAATTGCATAAGTTTGTTTAGAAATAGCTAGAGCTGGAACACCTGAACCTAATGGACTTGCAGTATAGCAACCTGAAGCTGCACCACTAGATTCCCTAAATCCTCCTGCTCCGGCTCCACCACCATAAGAACCACCACCACCTCCACCACCAGCTACTACTAAATAATCTACTGTTGTTGAACCAGTAGGAAAACCTGCCGCGGAAACTATAAAATTGTCCGATGCATTAAATGTATGAATTTTGTAATTACCACTTGTTGTAATTGTTCCACCTGTTGCAGTAACAAAAAGAGGAGGAGGTGAAACCCAATTACCACTTTTTACGAAATCATATACTGTGTTCATGGACCAAACACCTGGCGCACCTGCAGTTAATTCTGGTTCTTTTACAATGACTATTCCTGATCCACCTGCACCTCCAGGTTGTGGACTACACCTTGTTCCACCGCCGCCTCCACCTAAATTTGTTCCACCAGCTCCACCAGCTTGAGCAGGAGCATCTCCTCCACCTGTTCCTCCACCACCAGGTGCTGCGGGAACTTGAACTCCATCACCACCACCAGCTCCACCCCCTGCGTAAACTGTACAATCAATTGTACTTGCTAAACCGTTTCCACCTAAACCACCACTCCAAGCATTTCCACTACCACATCTCGGTGCACCAGCAAGTCCTATACTACCAGCTCCACCACCACCAGCACCAGCATATCCAGGATTATAAGGACCGGGTAAACTACCGGGACCTCCATCATTACCTTGACAAGCTGTACCATTTCCACCTAAAGCAGAAGGACCTGGAGCTACAGGAAAAGATCCTCCACCTCCACCTGAACCACCGGGTCTTCCTAATGTTGCTGGACCGGGAGGATAAGTTCCACCTCCGCCACCACCTATCGATGTTACTGTTGAAAAACTTGAATTAACTCCATCACTACCAATACAACTTCCAGATCCACCAGCACCAGCACCTCCTATAGTGGCTGTGTAAGCAGTAGCTCCACATACATTTATTGATGTACATTGCATACCACCCGCACCTCCTCCACCAGAAATAGTACCACCACCTCCACCACCACCAGCAACAACTAAAACTTGTACGCTTGTAGTTAATGGTTGTGTAGTTAAAGATCCTGATGATGTTTTAGTATGAATTACTTCAGATTGTGCTTCGGTAACTGTGTTGACTGGTCCAATAATTCCGCCATTTGCCATAGCTAATTACCTCCCTATGCTATTACGTCGTATGATACAAATACTTCTAGATCACCCGTCGCATTAGCTCCTCCCTGAAGAGCATCTCCTGTTTGCATATAAATGGGTGTGTCTAATAAGACTAAAGATGCGTCTGCTGGTACTGAAATTGTTTTTGCTAAATAAATTGTTCCAACATTTCCCGCTGCACCTGTTGCTGCAGAAGTAAAAGCTGCTTTGACAACTTTAACATTAACGTCTGCTGCTGCAGAACCATCAACATTAGCTACTGTAATTCTATTTATTTTAACTACTGTGTCAGCACTAATTGCTGCGATGATAACATTTGAATCACCTGTTCCTAAAGCAAGTCCTTGCGACTCACCATTAATTGTTGCTACGTTTACTATATTTGGGTTTGCCATAATTTAATTCCTTTTAGTTATTTACCCGAAAATCATTGCCATTGCAATAGCTTTTCCTGTTGATATTCCTGCATCTCCAAAGCTTACTACACCAGATCCATTAGTAACTAAAGCTTGATTTGCTGTACCATCTGCTGCGGGTAAAGTATATACGGGTTGAACTCCTGTAGTACTTGGAAACCCTGATGAAACTATATCTGTGCCATTATGATAACATAATACATTACCACTTGCTGGGACTAATATTCCTGTTTGACCAGTAACTTTAAAAGTAATTGTATTTC
>CAXBCO010000046.1:0-2700 GCA_963973995.1 uncultured Alphaproteobacteria bacterium | reverse complement strand
TAGCAAACAAAGCAGCAGAAAATATTGCTTTTAAATCTAAAGTTGAACCTTTAACTGCTGAAAGATTAAAAGAAATGGGTTCTACTGCAAAAAGAAAATTTATTGTTACTGCAATAGATACTAAATATCCTATTTTAGAAGCTCTTAAAGATGCAGGTGTTAATACTAAAACTGGTATTGAAAAATTAAATATTTATGAACAAACAAGATTATTAGAAGGTATGCCAAATAGAGCAGCATCTTTTATAGAATTTAGTACATTAAATTTTAAAACTGCAGAACCAAAAGGACCGGGATTAAAAACAATATTAAAAGATGTAACAATTAAAGGTAATAAAGAAATGCAATTATTTGATACTTACCTTGCAAATAGAAGAGCTATAGAATTAAATAGTAGAGGAATAGAATCTGGTTTTGATATTGCTACTTCAAAAACATTTATTAAAAAATATAATTTACAATTTGAACAATACGCAAAAAAAGTAGACACTTATCAAAGACAACTTTTAGAATATGCTGTAGATGGTGGTTTAATATCTAAAGATGCTTTTGTTGCTATGACAGAAGCAAATAAAAATTATGTTACCTTTGCAAGAGAACTTCCAAAAAAAGGTGAAATTGGTTTTATAAAAGGTTCAGTAAATCCATTTAAAAGAATTAAAGGAAGTAAAGAAAGAGTATTTCCACCATTAGAAGCTATTGTAAAAAACACTAACACTATTGTAAACCTTGCAGAACGAAATCAAGTTAAAGTTAATTTTGTAGATTTTATTGCAAAAGAAAAAAAAATTGCTGAAACAGTAAATGCTCCAGACCCTTTTCCATATTTTTCTAAAACAAAACCAAAATTAAAACCAATAAATATTCAAAGAAAAGAATTAGAACAATTTTTTAATAAAACAGAAATAGATAAAATGTCTGATAAAACTATAAGTGAGTTTACAATTTTTAGACAAGAATTTTCAAGCACAGACAAAGGTCAAATTACAGTTAAAAGAAATGGTAAAACAGAAACTTATGATGTTGGGGTAGATTTGGCAAATGCTTTTAAAACTTTAGATCAACAAGGTACTAATATGCTATTAAATTTTTTAGGTGCTCCTGCAAGAACATTAAGAGCTGGTGCAATATTAATACCAGATTTTGCTGTACCCAACTTTTTTAGAGATACTATACAAGCAAGTTTTTTAAATAAAGTTGGTTTTGTTCCAATACAAGATTCTTTAATTGGTGCAATGAATATTCTTACAAAAGGATCAAGACCTAAAACAATGAAACTTTGGGAAAGATATACTAAGTCTGGTGGTATGCAATCAACTTTACTTGCTGTTGATAAACCTAATATTTTTGATGGAAAAGTTTATGATATTTTAACTAAAGGTCCAGTTAGAAATGCAAATAAAGGTATGTTAGCTCCTTTAAAATGGTTAACAACTTTATCTGAAGAAGCAACAAGATTTAGAATATTTGAAAAAACAGAAAAAGCAGCTTTAAAAAAAGGTTTATCAAGTAAAGATGCTATGGAAAGAGGTGGTTATGAAGCAAGAAATCTTTTAGATTATGCAAAAAGAGGAACTGCTGGAGCTGCTATAAATAAAATAGTTCCATTTTGGAACGCAAGAGTTCAAGGTTTAACAAGAGTGTATGAAGCATTTAGAGATCAACCGGGAAGAACATCAGCAATGATTGGTGTTACAATAGTTTTACCAACAATAGGATTCTATATAGCTAATATGGATGATGAGGATTATAAAGAACAACCAGAATGGTTAAAACAAAATTATTGGTATTTTAAAGATAGTGAAGGTAAAGCAAATAGAATACCAAAACCTTTTGAAGTTGGTACGTTAGTTTCATCTGTTCTTGAAAAATTTTTAGATTGGTATCGTACTAATGAACCACAAGAGTTTGATAGATTTGCTAAAGAATTTTTATACAATAATGCAAAATCATTTAATCCTATGCCTACAGCTATAAGACCATTTATAGAAAATTTTATGAATTATAGTTTTTTTAGAGATGCACCTATTGTTCCAAAATCATTAGATAAAAATTTAATAAATAAATTTTATTACACAGAATATACTTCTGAAAGTATAAAATTATTTTCAGAAATATTAAATGGAATAGTTGGTGATGATTCTTTTTTATCTAGTAAACCTATTCATGCAGAAAATGTATTTAGATCATGGACCGGTGGATTAGGTAGATATGCTTTAGAAGTTTTAGATTATACTTTAATTAAAGCAAAAATTATAGATGACCCTATTAAACCAACAGATAAATTATCAAAAATGCCAGTTATTAGAGCATTTGATGTTGCTGCTGTACCCGGATATTCATCTAAATCTTTAACTAGATTTTTTGAAGAATTAGAGAAAGTTGAAAAAATTTTTAATAGTATGGATTTTGCTTTAAAAGCAGGTAATAATGATGAATATAAAAAATTATATGCTACAGCTCCTTTTGATAGACAGTATTTATTAAAATACAAAAAATCAATTAAAGAGTTAGACAAAAGAATAAGACAGATATATAACACTAAAGAGTTAGCTGATGGTACTAAAATTACCCCAGATCAAAAAAGAGAGTTAATAGATGACCAGTATAGATTAATGATAAATTTTGCTCAACAAGCCTTAATATATCTTGAAAAAACAAAGAAAGAGTAATATAGAAAAGTAACATGACAGTATCAAC
>CAXBCO010000045.1:0-2740 GCA_963973995.1 uncultured Alphaproteobacteria bacterium | reverse complement strand
TGGAGGAAGTGCTGCATTTGATATATCTAATTTAGGTGCTGATTTTGTAGGAGCTACTTCAAAAGATTTAGCTGAACTAACAGATAGTGATGAAAGAAAACTACCTTTTGTTGAAAGAATGTTTCTTAATGGACTTAGAGCAAGTAGAGATGAAATGTTATGGACAGGTGGAGCTTTAGGTTTAATAGGAGTAGTTAGAAATGCTAAAGGAATGGTTAAGTCTTCTTTAGATTTAGATAAACCACAAGCAAAAGCAATAGCTGCAGCGGCAGAAAGATCTAACCAACAAATAAATATAGTAGACTTAATTCCAGCAGACAATCCTGGATTTAAAGGAGCTTGGCAAGGCTTTACAAAAAAATTCTTTACTACTCTTGGGGTATACCCTTTGGTAGGACAACCTTTAAAAGATTTTAATAGAACTTTTAATGCTAATTTAACTCAAGAACAATTATTAAACACTATGGATAACTTAGAACTTCCGCCAATGGTTAATAATAGTATTCTTAACTACGCTGGAGTTAATCAAATAAAAAGTGAGTTTAAAAACGTTTGGAAAACTATTGATGATGAATACGGAAGATTTAGAAATCATTACGAACAATTAGGTAATCCTACTTTTATACCAACTACAAATGTAAGAAACGTTACTAAAACATTATTAGATAGAATGAAACTAGAGTATCCAGAAAAATTTGATATATGGGATGGTTTAGAAAAAGGAGCTAAAGATTTAACAGATGTAGATGATCCAATGGTTCAATACATTAAATATTTAAATAGATTAACTGATCCAAATGATTACTACAATAAAGGAGGATACATTCGATTAAGTGATATGTTGGGTTTATCTAAAATGTTAACTAAAGCATATACAGGTAGTAATTTTAAAGTAGTAGACAATGAAGTAATTAGATTTAAAAAAGCTTTTGAAAATGATGTAAACTCTTTAGGAGAAGCCGCTAACAGAGATGTATTAAAAGATAAAATATTTAAAGATGAGTATGGAATGAAACTTTCTCAAGAAGGCCCAGAAGCAGCAGAAGCTTTCTTAGATACAAATATTAATGTAGCAAATTCAGCTTTGAAACAATTACAAGAAGCTAACGCTTATTATTCTATGGTTTTAAGACCTTTTGAAAAATCTTCTGTAGCTAGAAAATTAATGGCAGTAGATAGAAAATTATTTGCTAGTAAAGGTATAGATATGACAGGTATAGAATCTATTGCACCCGATCAAGTTTTTGACAAAGTAATCAAAGGAACTTTATCTGGAGATAGTCCTTTAGCAATTAAACAATTAAAACAAATACTAGGAGTTACTGATTCTTCATACGACATATTAAAAGCAGATGGTACGATAGATAGAACAGTTAAAATACCTGTTAGTAAAGAATCACAAGCAGTGTGGGATAGATATGTTAAACAGTGGTTATGGGAATCTATTAACAAAGCTACTTCTAATCCTATTAGAGATTTAAAAGGATTAAGTGCTCAAGCTATTGCTGCTAGAGCAGCTGACAAAGGTTTTGTTAGAAAGAATTTTAATCCACTGGACTTAGAAACAGAAAGAAGAGTTAGAGCTAAAACTAGAACTGATGAAATAAGTAACGTAACAGATGTAGATGCAAGAATATTTACTCAAGGAGACGGAGTAGCTAATCTTAATGAAGGTTTAATACGTAACCATGATTTTGGACAATTAGGTATTGATGATTTAACTAAAAATTTAGGAATTGATAACAAACAAGGTAAAGATAAAATAAGAGAAATATTTGGTGGTGGACCAAAAGGAGATAAAGCTCTTAAAATGTTTGAAGATCTTGTTGAAGTTAAAAGAGCTATGGAAAGTGTTCCATCTACAGATCCTGCTAAATTCATTCAAAGAAGTTTGACTTTAAGAGCAGGTAGTGGACAAGGGGGTATGACTACTACAGCAGTAACAGGAGCGGTTTTAGGTATAGGAAATACTTTAAAACTTATGTTAGGAGCAAGATTATTTGGTGAAGTTATTGCAAGTGCTAAAGTAGCTGAAAATGTAATGGAAATGAATAAAGCACATAGATTTTTATTAAATGCAGATGCAGATTCTATTTTTCCTGGAAAAGGAAGAATACCTTTAACTCCTAAACTTTATAATGATGCTTTACTAACTTATGGAAGAACAGTTAACAGTTTATTTGAAGCAATGGGGGATGAATTTAGAGTTGATCCTAATAAAATAGATTTTGAAGAAGTCAGACAAAAATTAATGTCATTAGATCCTAATGTTCCTTTAGGAAATAGTTATGATTTTGGAAGTATGTCTAAATTTACAAGAGACAGAATTTATCCAGAATATGATGTAAGTAAAATGTTAAGCCCTGAAATGAGAAGAGCAGGAGAAGAATATTTAACTGGAGCTTCTATAATGGGTGCTAGCCACAATCAATTTCAAAAAATAATGAACTCTAATCCTTTACAACTGGCAGCAGAAGCACCGGTTAACACGCCTCCAGTAGAGCCGATTACAGCACAATCACCAACGACTACTATGCCAACGGCCACTCAACCAACAGCAAATCAAGGACAAAAATTTGCAACATTATTCCCTCAAGATACATTGGGGCAAGCTTTAGCTAATAAAAATCAACCTCAACAAATGAATGAAGGTGGATTAGTAGAAGACGCCTACAAAAGAGCAGACGAGGTTCTAAGTGCCTAAAAGATCTGCATTAGATAAAATTGAATACCATGAAAA
>CAXBCO010000044.1:0-2787 GCA_963973995.1 uncultured Alphaproteobacteria bacterium | reverse complement strand
CTAGATCTCCAGCTAAGCAAAAAGTTAATAGAGATGATGGCGTTCAAGTAAAAGAGGTGCCAAAAGTCGTTGGGGAAGAAGTTAAAAAAGCTACTGATTTTGTAGGTAAAGAAGGAAAAAAAGCTTGGGGTTTTTTGAAAAGAACAGTTAAAAAAATAGGTAACGTTAAGCTCACTCCAACCAAAAAAGAAAAAATAAAAAAAGCTAAAGAAAAATTAGAAAAATTAAATAAAAAACAATAAAATGGCAAACAACGGAAAAGGAATTGGACCAAACAGATTAGGTGCAAGTAAAGGATCGGTAACATCACCGGCTAAGCAAACAATGGTATCGGGTGAAAACATGACCGCCTCTGAGACTAAGGAAATGAAAGACAACTCGGTTTTTGGACCTAATGGAAAGAATGTTGCACCAGCTCCAGGAGAAAGAAAAAAAATGGTAAAGGGTAAAAATTCACCAAAAAACAAGAAAACAAATTTTGTTTCTGTTCCTGAAAAGTTTAAAAATCAAGAAGAAAAATACCCTACTCCAAAGTCACCCGCTAAAAAGAATAAGGGAATGTCTTATGACATTAAAGAAGCTTCAAATCAAAGCTTAAGTAAATCAGCAAGAAAGCATTATGCTGAAAACGCACAAGCAGCTAATAAATCTGGTTATAAAGGATAATGGCATTTAAGCTTAAATCTCATTGTGATGTGTTTGGCATCCATGAAAAGACTTCTCAATTTGGAACACCGGTGATCGTTAAAGACGATTTAGAGGACGGAGTTGAAGCTGAAGCCAACAGGGATGGAACAATTTTCGTAAGCAATAAACTTTCTGATAAACAAATCGAAGGCGCTGTAGAACACGAAAAGATTCACTTAGATCAAATAGCCCAAGGCAGATTACAATATTCTGAAGATTCTGTAACCTGGAAAAAGGATACAAGATCACCAGCAAGAGTATACCAAAGAGCTACCATGAACGAAGGTCATCCGGATTTTGAATGGGAAGACGAAGCATACAAACAATCATAATTATGGCAATAACATTTAGAGGTCAAGCTAGTAGATTAAATAAAGAAACTAAAGGTAGGAATCAAGTTGGATTTCAAGATAAATCCGCAGCTGGTGACCGTCAAGGAGTTGGTGGCGAAGATGTATCTTTGAAACAAGCTATGGGTTCTTTTAATAAAAGAAATACTTCTCCAGCTAAAAAGATAGGTCCTCAGGGATTAGGAGTTAAAGGCAACAATGGATATAGCGTAGGATCTCCTGCTAAAATTAAGAAAAACTTCTACGGAGGGGAAGCTTATTTTCAGGATGGTTACGGAGGCGACTTAGGTAGTCCTGCTAAAAAAAGCTGTTCACCTATTACAGCAAGAGCTAAAAACTCACCGCTTAAAATGAATCAAGCGTTAGTTGATGGAGCTGCAAATACTAATAAAAAATTTGTAGACGCTGGAGCTATCGTGGGGGGTGCTTTAAATCAACCTGATAAAAAAGCAAAAGGAAAAACCGCTGACTTAGCACCAAAAGCACCAAAGGAAAAAGGAAAAACATTAGACGCTCCTAAAGTTAAAAAAATTGATACAAACTTAGGTGCCACTAATCCTTTAGATAATATGGAAGCACCAACACTAGAATTTTAAAAAACTAATAACTAATCACAATGGGAATTAAAGGTAGTAAAAACACGCCGATCACGGCAAGAATAAACACCGGTTTATTCAATCAAAAGAAAGGTGTGAAAGAACCTTTATTAGACGTTGGTCCAGCTGGCGTTTACGGAAACAATCAAACTAAGGATATTCCATCACCAAGTAAGATAAGAGGGTATTCTATGAAAGCTTCTCCGTTTAAGCAGAAAGCTGAGTTAAAGGATCCAGTAGTTACAAAATCAACAAAAACAGACATTGAAGTTCTCGATCCTGTAAAAACGGATGTTAAAAGGAATAAAACTTATAATGACATGAGGAAAGAAGGGGCCTCGGAAGAAACTATTAACAAAGCTAAAGCCCATAATGCTGATCCAGCTAATAAAGGTGAAAAGAAAAAACAAGTTAATAGTGGCAAAAAAACTGAAAAATGTCCTGAAGGCTCTACGAAGGTTGGTGGCAAATGTCAAAAAATTAAAAAAACTGAAACAAAGAAAACATCTTTAACTAAAGATAAAGGTGATGCTCAAACTTCTTTAGACAGACGTAACACTGTTAGATCTGGAAAGCATACTGCTAGAACCAAAAAAGCAGCTCAAAGAAAAATTGACAGGATTGATCGTAAAACAGGTAAAACTACAAAAACTAGAAAAGAGCAAAGGTTAGCAAGAAATAAAACCCAAGCAGAAGACAATCTAGCTGTTTCTACCGGTGAGAATGAAAGCGTAAAGAGACAGTCTAAGCAAAACATAAGTGCTAAAGGAAATGGAAATGTAAAAAGCAAGTCTAGAGTAGTTGATAGTTCGGATCAATCAGATGCTAACGTTACAGCTAACGCTAATAGCTACGCAAACGAAGGCGGAGATGAAAAGATTGTAAAAAAGAAAAAGAAAAAATAATGGCATACAAGCAAGTACCTAAATCCCCAGTATTGAAAAGATGCTGGGAAGGGTTTTCTCCAGTACCTGGTAAAAAGAAGGAGGAAAAAGGAAGTTGCGCAAAGTCACCGGCGAAAATAGCACCTTTGGTAGCTATGGCTGGTAAAGCTATAATCGGCTCTTTGGTAAGCAAAGCTGTGGATAAAGCATCACCTGCTAAAAGAACTAAACCTTACAAAGCAGGTATGAGTGCGGCTGAAAGAAAAACAT
>CAXBCO010000043.1:0-2820 GCA_963973995.1 uncultured Alphaproteobacteria bacterium | reverse complement strand
GCCTTTAACCAAGCAATCAATGAAGCAGAGGAGGTAGTAGGTCACAACATTATTGGCTACGACATACCAGCGTGTGAGCGTCTATTAGGTACCGACTTTAGCGGTCTAAAGATCACAGACACCTTGGTTATGTCAAGACTAGCCAACCCACAACGGGACGGACATTCACTAGCATATTGGGGAGAACAGCTTGGCTATCCTAAAGGAACTTATGAGGACTGGACGCAGTATACGCCTGAAATGGTGGAGTATTGTCAGCAAGACGTTAGCGTTAATGAACACGTATACAAAGCACTCGTATCCGAGCTTGATAGTTTTGGAAACGAAAGCAGCATACTTGAGCATAACGTACAAAATATTATACAAAAACAAATACGGAACGGCTGGCTTTTAGATCAACCTAAAGCTAGGGACTTAGTGGCAGAGCTTAAAGAAGAGTCTTACAACCTAGAGGAGGAGGTGCAGAGAGTCTTTAAGCCGCTACCTACATTCATTAAGGAGGTCAAACCGAAGATCAAGAAGGACGGAAGCACAAGCATAGTAGGCCTTAAGTTCTTAGGCGACCATTGGACTACTGTAGGCGGCCCATTCAGTCGTATTGACTGGCCTGTCTTTAACTTAGGTTCACGACAGCAGATAGGTAGATACTTAAAGCACTTTGGTTGGAGGCCACAGACGTTTACAGAGACAGGGCATGCGATAGTATCAGAAGAGATACTTAAGGCTGTGAAGGGCATCCCTGAGGCCTCCTTGATAGCTTCTTATCTATTGGTAGGCAAGCGTATTGCTCAAGTGTCTAGTTGGCTTGAAGCTGTAGACGAAAGCACGCAGAGAGTTCACGGGTATGTGAATACTAATGGCGCAGTAACGGGACGTATGACGCACAGTAAGCCTAACTTAGCTCAAGTGCCCTCAAGTAATAGCCTGTATGGGCCTGAGTGCCGCTCATGTTGGATAGTACCTAAAGGCTATAAGCTTGTAGGCATAGACGCCTCAGGACTTGAGTTACGTATGTTAGCTCATTACATGAATGACACTGAGTATACTAATACTATACTTACAGGTGACATACATACTGCTAACCAAATGGCGGCAGGGCTTGAGACACGTAACCAAGCTAAGACGTTCATCTACGCCTACTTATATGGCGCAGGTGACGAGAAGATAGGTTCAATTGCAGGCGGTGGACGTGCTAAAGGCAAGAAGCTTAAAGAAGCTTTCCTTAAGGCTACTCCAGCACTTGCAGAGCTTAAGGAGGGCGTTGCACAGTCAGCAGCTAAGGGCTACATAACAGGCTTAGATGGACGTAAGGTGTTCATCAGGTCAGAACATGCGGCACTTAACTCGCTACTACAGTCAGCAGGTGCTTTAGTAATGAAGCAGGCTTTGGTTATCTTAGATGACTATGCGACACGATGGGGCTTAGACTACAAGTTCATTGGTAACATACACGATGAATTTCAGGTAGAAGTAAAGGAAAGTCAGGCTGCAAGGTTTGGCTCATTGGCGGCTAGCTGTATAGAAGCCGCAGGTAACCATTTTAAACTTAGGTGCCCTTTGGCAGGTGAGTTTAATATAGGCAACAATTGGGCAGAAACCCACTAGGAGAAGTTATGAAGACTAAAGAAGAACAGGTGGCATACAGAAAGAAATGGTACTTAGGTTACAAAGACAGTAGCGTGGAGGCTTACAAAGCAAACAATAAGAACCGTATGTATGTCGATGGTAAGTATGTACCACAGTCTCATCCATTGTGGAAAGCAGGACGCTATACTTCATTCAACGATGCAGCATTCAGTTCCTTTACTAACTACAACAGAACCACTAAAGGTGATGTTTACTTAATTACTAATGCGGCTTGGCCTGAGTGGGTTAAGGTAGGTAAAGCAGGGGATGCCGAAGACCGTCTGAAGAATTACCAAACAAGTGACCCTTTTAGAGCTTACGAGCTGCACCATAGTGTCGTAACTGAGAACCGACACACTGCGGAACTTAAGGCACATAAGGCACTTGAGGCCTTGAGTAAAGATAGAAAGAATGAGTGGTTTAAGGTTGACCTAACGATAGCAGTAAACTGCATTGAGGCGCTATGAGTAAACAAAAGAAAGGGATGCCCTTCCAGAAGTGCTTTGTAGATGCTGATAGTATTATCTACCGCATTGCAGTTACCTCTAGTAGTGTAGCTCAAGGCAAGAAGTATTACGACAAGGCCGTAGAGGACATACAGTGGGACACGTGTAGTGATGAGGTATTCGTAGCTGTCAAAGGTGTTGGTAACTTCAGGTATGATGTAGCTGAGGACTACAAAGGTCAGCGTGTTAGTGATGCAGCTAAGGCTAAGGCAGACCCTGCGGTAGGTAAGAGGCGTAACGCTTTAACGAAGTATGCTTGGTCACT
Source organism: uncultured Alphaproteobacteria bacterium (assembly GCA_963973995.1). Lineage (GTDB taxonomy): Bacteria > Pseudomonadota > Alphaproteobacteria > Caulobacterales > Hyphomonadaceae > Hyphomonas. Next base: position 423 of record CAXBCO010000043.1, on the reverse strand, counting down.
AGGTCATCACAAGTCTGATAACTGTGAGGCTGACGATGTTGTTTCAATATGGGCGCAAGAGGCTATGGAGGCTGGTGAGCATTATGTCATAGCTCATATTGATAAAGACATTGACATGGTTGAAGGCTGGCATTATAATTTCACTAAGAAGAAATTGTATTACATTGATGAGCATGAAGGCTACTATAAAATGTGTATCCAAATGCTTACAGGTGACGCCACAGACCATATCAAAGGCATCAAAGGTATTGGGCCTAAGAAAGCTGAGAAGCTTCTAGCTGATGTGCCTACGGGCCGCCTATTGGAAGTCGTGAGGGACGCTTGGCGAGATAAGCACCCTGAAGACTGGCATGATAGGCTTGAGGTCTGTTGGAACCTGTTGTACATGAGGCGTACATGGGACGGCTTTAAACGCTTAACTAT
>CAXBCO010000042.1:0-2849 GCA_963973995.1 uncultured Alphaproteobacteria bacterium | reverse complement strand
GGCCCATTCGGCTGAAGCCGTGCGTCACCGGATCAAGGTGCTGATCGACGGCGAGTCCGAGGACGACGTGCTGTCCGACGACCAGATCGTCGAGATACTGACCGGCTATGGCATCGAGATCGCCCGCCGCACGGTGGCGAAGTATCGCGAAAGCCTGAACATCCCGTCGAGTGTCCAGCGTCGCCGGATCAACCGCGCCAGCGCCTGACCGGCTTATTCGGCGGCGGGTGCTGCCGTTTCGAACATCTCGTTGAGATAGGCTGCGAGGCGTACCCCGCCCTGTGACAGGCGCTGTCGCAGGATGGGGCGTGTCTGGTAGGCATAGTCCCAGGACAGGATTTGCGAGTCCGGATAGATCGTGTCGCGGATCGCGGCGCTCTCGTCGGCCCAGTCCGCGGGCCGGGCCTTGGCCCATTCGGCGAGCTGGTCGGGTGTGATCTTCTGCACCAGCCATGCGGTCCATTCCGTATAGGACAGTTCCTGGTAGTTGATCAGCAGTTCGTCCCAGACCTCGTGCAGGTTCGTCATCTCCTCGAAGAAGGTGCAAACGAACTGATTGCCGCCCCGGTCTGTGCCATCGCCGGCATGCAACGGCTGGTGCAGGTCGCCGACGAGATGGACGATAAAGCGCAGGGCGAGCTGGCGATCTTCCAGCGACGCTGACGGATCGATCGCGATGGCGCGGAACCTGGCCAGCGCGGTGATCGCATCGCCTTCCGGTGGCGACGTGACTTGCGCATAGGTCGTGTCCTTCGGGATCGTCACATAGTGCCAGGGATTGGCTTCGGAGCGCCAGAAGTTGTCCGGGCTGGAGCGCATGTGGTCGGGCCAGTCGGATGCTTCGGCGATGCCTTCCGGTCCGAGTATGTCCTTGACGGCTCTGTCGGCTGTCTGGCTGAGATAGGTTTGCGCCACGGCGCCGACCACGCGGTGGCCGGTCTTGCCCCAGGCATGGGAGGGGCCGACGACGGCCATCGCAAGGATCAGGGATGCAATCAGGCGGTTCATGGGGCAAACTCCAGGCTGGAACGACCGGGCGACATGAATGCCATCATTGTCATGCGGTCAATGTTGCGGGCAGGATTTACGGCCAGGTTTTGCGCACCAGACTGTCGACGTCTGCCCGCTGCGGCAGGCTGGGCTGGGCGCCGGGCCGGGTGCAGGCGAGCGCGCCTGCGGTGACCGCGAAGCGGAGCGCATCACGCTCGGTCATGCCCTCGATCAGGGCGACGGTCAGCGCGGCGGTGAATGTGTCGCCTGCGCCGACCGTGTCGACGACCTGGACCTCTGGCGGCGCCTCGCGCGCGATCTCCTTGCCGCCGCGATAGAGCGCGGCACCCGCGTCGCCGAGCGAGATGGCGACGAGTGCGCCTGTCGTGTGCAGCTTGTCGCCATAGAAGGCCGCCTCGGTCTCGTTGACGCTGAGCAGGCTGGCGCGGTCGAGCAGGGCGTCGGGCACGGTCATGGCGGGGGCAAGGTTGAGGCTGACAAAACCGGTGGCGGCCTGCGCAGCGGCAAGCAGCGTGTCGGCGCTGACTTCCAGCACACCCATCATGTGGGTGATTGTTTGACCCGCGACGTCGGATGGCCGAAGGGCCGCATTAGCGCCGGGGCAGACGACGATCTGGTTCTCGCCATCAGCGGACACCGCGATCAGGGCGACGCCTGTCGTCTCACCATTGATATGCTGCACGCCGGACAGGTCGACGCCGCCGACCTGCAGCAGTTTCAGGGCCTCTTCGGCCATGTCATCGGCCCCGACCGCGCCGATCAGGCGGACGTCGGCGCCGAGGCGGCGCGCGGCGAGGGCCTGGTTGGCGCCCTTACCGCCGGGGTGGCGTGCGAGGCGGGCATTGGTGACGGTTTCACCGGGCCGGGGCAGGGCGGGGCCGGTGGCGACGATGTCGAGATTGATGGAGCCGGTGACGGTGATCATGTGTTGCCCACCAGGTCTTCGATCAGCGCGAAGAAGCCATCCGCGTCGGATTTGGTGACCCATGTGTGCGGGCCGTCGTCCAGCGCAGACACGCGTGTCTGGCCAAGGCGCGTACCGGCCTCGGTGTCGACGCTGACCGTCACCTTGCGGCTTTCGAAAAGTTGCGGTGCCAGGAGGTAGGCAATCGTGGCGGGATCATGCATCGGCGTCATGCGCCCTTCCTTCCAGCGTGCTTCCAGCACATTGGCCGCTTCCAGCAGCTGCACCATGATCGCGGCGCGCGGGCCGGGCAGGGCACGCAGCGAGGCCAGGCGTTCAGGCTCGGCGCGTACCTGGTGGGTGACATCAAGGTTGAGGATGGTGGCCGGAATGCCGCTATCGAACACGACCGCGCCCGCATGCGGGTCGGCGAAGATGTTGAACTCGGCAAAGGGGGTGATATTGCCGCCCTCGCTGTCAGCGCCGCCCATGATGACCAGCTTGTCGATGCCGCGGGAAATGTCAGGCGCCATGACAATGGCAGCCGCGATATTGGTCAGCGGGCCGGTGACAACGATCGTGTATTCAGCGGGACCGGCAGACCGCAGCGTGTCGATCAGGTGTGTGACGGCATGTCCCGCCGCGAGCGGCACATCCGGCTCGAACGGGTCGAGCCCGGCAATGCCGCTGTCGCCGTGGAAATGCTCGGCCGTGACCGGCTCGCGCAGGACGGGACGCGGACACCCGGCAAAGACAGGCACATCCGCCCGGTCCATGATCTGGCACATCATGCGCGCATTGCGGCTGGTCAGGTGCAGCGGCACATTGCCGGCCACGGTCGTGATGGCGCGTACGTCCAGCACCGGGCTTGCCAGTGCCATCATCAGCATGACGGCGTCATCGACGCCCGGATCGCAGTCTATGATGATCGGCA
>CAXBCO010000041.1:0-2858 GCA_963973995.1 uncultured Alphaproteobacteria bacterium | reverse complement strand
ACCAAAAATTATATCTCCAGCTATAGCTGTATAAGGAGAATTAACTCCATTAGTAACTGTAACTGAACCTTTATTTAAAACTCCTAAAAGTTTCATAGAGTCAGCAGTAGTGCCATCTGTATAATAAGCAGTAGTTGAACTTGGAGATAAAGGTATAATTCCAGTTGTAGCTCCTACATTTTGTACACCAATAGTATAATTAGAACCACTTCTTACTGTGCTATCTTTAACTATAAATATTCTTTCAGATCCTACGGGCATAGTAATAACTCTATCACCGGTCAACGTGCCGCTAACTTCTATCATTAAATTTTTACCTGTAGCTGTAGTTGCGCCTAAAGCAGAACCATTGTCTAAAGTTAATGTTAAATCTCCTGTTGCTAAAGCAGTGCTAGGAAAATATCCGCTGGCCGCTAGTTCTAAAATTTGTAAATTGTTATTTGTAATTGTTCCCCAAAGACCTGCTTTTTCTCCGGTAGCTATAAGTTCTAATTGTAAATCTGATGAGTATGCCATAATTTAATAAGGTTCTATTTCTGTCCAAACGTTGTTTGCACCTGGAATAACAGGGTTCCAAGTAATTACCCCAGCGTTATTAGCTGTAATAGTTAACTGTGAGCCAGTTACATCTATATTAGCTGATCCTGTAATTGTAACATCTGAAGATCTTAAAGTCAAAGGGTTTCCAGCTACTGTAATATTAATAGAACTAGATGCTGTAACTAATGCACTATTTAAAGTTAAAGGAGTAGCTAAAATATCAACATTAGCATCCGCTGTAATAGTTACAAATGCACTTGCTATTGTTAATGGATCACTAGCTATAATAACATTAGCTGCATCTCCTGAAACAGCAGGAGCTCCAATAGATAGTGTTAATAAATTACCAGTTACAGTAATATTAACTGAACCATCATTAGGGTTTGATGAAGCAAAAGGTAGTTCCGCAAATGATCCAAATCCTAACATATAAAATCCTTATAAAGAAGGCAGTAGCTATTTTGGATAGTGTCGTTTTTTAAGATACTTGCCACGAGTTACCTCGCTGTTGCAGGGTTATCTCCGACTAGAGGTTCTTCGGCAAATGCCATGTAGATGTATGTTTGTCCAGAACCATTTACTGCACCATCACTTGCTGTAAGTTTAAAACCATTTGAAAGTAAATCTACATTCATTTGGTTAGTATTTGGATAATTAACTTCAGCACCATTTGTGTTTGGATTTAAACCATGAGATGTTACATTATAAGGATCTCTTTTATTATCATACATCCACCAACTTTCTGCGATAGTTGACCCTTTCAAAATAACAAACGCAGGTTTGAATCCTGTATAAACAAATGGTCCATCAGCATTTCCATTGCCTGTGTAGGTTCCAAATTTTGAGTAGCCTTGTTTCTCTGCAAAGCAGTAGGCAATCATGCCATTAGTATTATTCATTGCACCTGCAGAGCCAACACTAAATACACTTGATGTTGGAGAAGTATTATTCCAATAAACAGAATTTGCACTAGTAGCAGTTGATTCCTCTAAAAATAACGCATTAGTATTTCCTAAACTTTGATGATAAACTCCCCAACCTGCTACTGCTCCAGTAGATTTTGTAATAATCATTTTAGGTACTGAACCTAATCCATGACCAATTGTAGCATTAGCACCTGTTCCTGTATAAGACACAATACTAAATCCACTTGTAGCACTAGCTGAAACTGTAGAACTTATAGAACCATCTGTATTAGCTACACCTGCACCATTTGCTAACCAATGCCAAGATGCAATGTTTCCACTATTTTGATTTATAGATGTATAACTTCCTACATTTACTCCTGTACTTTCAAAAGTAACGTCTTGTGATGAATATGTAGCTTCTGCTGCAGTTTGATTAGAATATAAATATTTTGTACCACCTCTTATTTTATCAAAAAGAACATGGTCATCTGTACTACCTCTATTTTTTATCCAAACAAAATCAGTAGCAAACCCAGATGTAACTGCTTTGCCTTGAGTTGCATTACCTGTATAAAGTTTAGTATTAAAATAATCTGATGATTTTGGTATCGTTGTATAAGCCATTATAAATTTAATCCTTTTGTTGATAAGGCTGTGTAGCCTGTTGGTACATCATATTCAAATATTCCTATTCCAGATGCGTTAGTTCCTGCACTAGATACTGCTGTTGTTCCGAAGTAACCATTGCCGAAGTTCCAACTATAAACTGGATCAGTACCACCATCAGAAGAACTTTGACCAAAACTATAAGATACACCTGATACTATATCAAAAGCTGAACCTGTGCCAGTAGAACCACTTGTAGGATCTCCAGAGTTTTGCCAAGTACCATTTTTAGAAAAATATAATTTATTATTATCTAAATCCATAGCGATACCAATTATATCTCCTGTTGTATAAGTATTTCCAAACGAAGTTGCACTATTATTATATTGTTTATTACCATTTGATAAATAACCATAACCTTTATCACTTGCACCAAGATAAGTGTTAAAAGTATATTTATCTATATCAATTATTCCTATTTGTGGATAATTACCACCTAAAGTTGTTGCTTTTACTTCTGCATAATATTTACCAGCAGAAGCTGCTAAAGTAGTGTTTATCATTCTGTGACCAGTTGAGATATTAGTAAAAGTATTATTACCATTTGCTAAAGAAAAATCATCTTGTCTATGTAACCCATTTAAACATGCAAAAACATTGCTTGGATTATCTTCAGTATTAGTTAATGTACCACCACCAACTGTAAGGTTATTACCTTCACCAGATTGGTCTGTAACTGAATTACCATCTTTTAAAATAAAGAAACCATTGTTTCCATATTCTGAAACTGTTGGAGAAGTATTA
>CAXBCO010000040.1:0-2912 GCA_963973995.1 uncultured Alphaproteobacteria bacterium | reverse complement strand
AGAGGTGACTGAGATGATTCGCACAGGTGAATACCGCTAATGCCGCTTCAGAAGCTGCTATTTAAACCCGGAGTAAACCGTGAGACTACTCGGTACGCTGCCGAAGAAGGTTGGTATGACTGCGATAAAGTCAGATTTCGTGGTGGGCTACCTGAAAAAATAGGTGGGTGGCAACCGCTGTCTAGTTACACGTTTCTTGGTTTGTGTAGGTCTTTACACAGTTGGGTCACGCTGTCTAACCAGAAACTGCTTGGTGTAGGCACTAACCTCAAGTTCTACCTAGAGAAAGGTGGGCTGTATTATGACGTAACTCCAGAACGCACTCCGTCAGGTGTGTCTCTAACCAACCCGTTTGCTACTACCAGTGGATCTACTACGGTCACTGTAACCGATGCTAATGGGGGGTATATTAACGGTGATTTCGTTACATTTAGCGGAGCATCTGCTGTAGGGGGATTAACCTTAAACGATGAGTTCCAGATAACTTATCTTACAGGTAATACTTACACCATAGAATCTGCTACAGCCGCTAGTTCCTCTGCTACAGGTGGGGGTTCGGTAACAGCTAAGTACCAAATAAATGTCGGCCCAGAAATAGAAGTTCCGCTAGTAGGTTGGGGTGCAGGTGGATGGGATCAAGGCACTTGGGGTAACGGAATAGAAACAGCTACAGATTCCTTACGTCTATGGAGCCAATCTAATTTTGGTGAAGACCTTGTATTTGGCCCTCGCAACGGCGCAGTTTACTACTGGGATGCCTCTAACGCAGACGGGCTTAACGGGCGTGCAGTAGTACTATCCGCAATTAGTGGCGCGTCTAATACACCCACAGTACAAAACTTTATTCTTGTATCAGATATAAGTCAGTTCGTTTTCTGTTTTGGTGCCAATACAATCGGCAGCGCCGTACAAGACCCTTTACTTATTAGATGGTCAGATCAAGCAAACGCGGCTCAGTGGACTCCCGGCGCAGCTAACCAAGCAGGTGACATAAAGCTGTCCAAAGGCTCTCAAATAGTGACTGCTCTACAGTCTCGCCAAGAAGTTTTGGTATGGACTGACGCTGCCATGTACGCGCTACAGTATCTAGGCGGCGCTTTAGTTTGGGGTTCTCAGTTACTTGGTGAAAACATATCTATTGCTTCTCAGAACTCAGCCGCCTATTCAGATGGTATAGCTTACTGGATGGGTCGTGATTCTTTCTACATGTACGATGGTAGGGTTAAGAACTTACGCTGTGACTTAAAACGCTATATATTCAACGATTTTAACTTTGACCAAATAGATCAAGTGTTTGCTGGTACTAACGAAGGGTTTGACGAGATCTGGTGGTTCTACTGTTCAGCTAACTCTAATACCATAGATAAGTATGTAATCTATAACCACGTACTAGATGTATGGTACGACGGTACACTTGCGCGTAGCGCGTGGTTAGATTCTGGCACTCGTGCGAACCCTGTTGCTGCTACATACAGTAATAACTTAGTTATGCACGAAGACGGTGTAGACGACAATGTAACTGGCACTAACACTGCTATATCGTCGTACATAACGTCAGCACAGTTTGACATACAGGATGGGAACAGCTTCTCGTTTATACGTCGAATACTGCCAGACGTTACATTTAACGGATCTACTGCGGACAGTCCTAGCGTAACTATGGAGCTATTGCCGCTACAGTCGTCTGGGTCTGGGTATAATTCTCCGCTCTCTGAAGGTGGGTCTAACAGCGCCGCAGTCACACGCAGTGCCATAGTTCCTGTTGAGGCGTTTACAGATCAGGTCTACACCAGAGTACGTGGTAGGCAGTTGTCTATAAAGCTAGAGTCTGGGGATGTGGGAGTTACTTGGCAGTTAGGTGCCCCCAGATTAGATATACGCCCAGATGGTAGACGGTAATGACGGTAGACATAAACTTTGTTGCTCCGCAGTTACCTACGCCGCCTGACGGGTATGACCCACAAGCGTTTGAACAATTTAATAATGTACTGCGAATCTACTTTAACCAGCTAGACAATGCACTGAGGGACGCTATGGCGGTTCAAGAACCATACGAATTACAAGTATCTAAAGGCCAAGTGGTCGGTGCGTCTACTGAGTATAAGTTTGGGTTTAACCCAGATGTAGACGGTACTGAAGAAAGTATTTGGGGGCATGGGGGTAATTATCCGTGGGCTGCCGCTGCTTTTACGGCGTTCATCAGCAGTTCTAGCACCGCAGATACTAGCGCAGGTACAGGCGCACAAACTGTCACCGTGCAGGGGCTAGACGAAAACTATGCTACTCAAAGTGTCACTGTCGCTATGAACGGGCAGACGCAAGTGCAGATTGGCGATGCGTCAGGGTGGCTGCGAGTAAATCGCGTATTTGTTGCTACGTCAGGTAGTGGTGGCACTGCGGCAGGAGATATTTATGTTGCAGTAAGTGGTGTGTCTTCCGGTGTACCTACGGGTGCGGTTTACGCAAAAATCTCGGCTGGAGATAACCAGACACAACAGGCAATCTACACTGTACCTGCGGGGTCTACGCTCTACGCAGATGATACTACGTTCACAGCGGCTATATCTATCGCGAACAAGAATGTTACTGCTAAACTTGTTAGTCGTGATTTTGGATCTAACACGTTTAGAACGCGCCTAATACAGACACTACAAAGCGATATACTGGTAATACCTTTTAATTTTCCTTTGGCGTTCCCTGAAAAGACAGACGTTGAATGCCGAGCCAGTAGCGATACTACCAACGTAGAAGTAGGCGCATCGTTCCAAGGCGTTTTGATAGCTAATTAGGTAAAACGATGAATATAGGATTAGGGAACATAGGGTTAGGTGGGTTAGGAATAAGCCCTGCCGAATTACAAAGGCGTATAGCGCAGTACCAGTCTGGAATTGGTAGCGTACCTGCCCCCACAA
>CAXBCO010000039.1:0-2997 GCA_963973995.1 uncultured Alphaproteobacteria bacterium | reverse complement strand
TCCTTCTAAAGATTCCATAATTCTAGCAAAAGGTACATAATTTTTATTAGCTTCAGTTATTGCATCAAACGCATCTTTAGTTATTAAACCTCTATCTCTTGCATACTCCAATACTCTTAATTGATAAGCATCTAATTCTTTAGAAATAGATTCATATTTTTTAGATAATTTTTTATTATTAACAACTTCTTTTGCCGCAGCAAAATCAAAACTATGATTTACACCTCTTTTTTCAAGTTCTAAAATTCTTTTAGAAACTTTATAAGTATTAAATTCTAAATAAGTTTTTTTATCTTTACCAATAGGTTTTAATATTTCTTTATATGATTTACCATTTTTGTTTAAATTTTTATCCAAAGTTCCTATTTCTATAAAGTGTCCAGCTCTATGTTCCATACCAACTAAAGTTCTAAATCTTTCATAAATATTTAATTGTTTTTGTGTATTATTAGTATTTTGTACTCTTCTAACTAATCTTAAAATAGGATGATGTCTGTCTACAAAATTTTTTACAAAAGATTCTTTTAATTCTTTTGAACTAAATGGTTTTTCATTTTTATCAAATTTAATTTTTTGTAATATTTTATTTTCTGCTGGTGTATCTAATTCTATTTTATCTTTAAATTTATCCTCAACTATTTCTTCAACTTTAATTTCTTCTTTTGGTTTTTCATATTTTCTAGGAATTTTTATATTTGTACTAGACAAATCTTCTGCTACAGTTTTATCTTGAATAAAATCTGTGGCAATATCAATAGCATTATTATTTGTTTTTTTAATTGTATTAGTTACTTTAGAAGCACTTTTACTTACTAAACCTAATACTCCAAATAAAAGAGTAGAATCAATTAATTGATCTTTACTTGGTAGTTCTTGATGAATAATAGCACCAGCTCCTTCAAATCCTGCAACACTTGCTAATATTTTAGTTGTAAATCCTTTTGCTAAACTTCCACCTTTAACTGCTGCCGCTAATTGTGCAGCTTCTGTAAGACCAGCTTTAACTCCTTCTTTAGTATATATATCCCAAAATTCAGACCAACCATTAACTTCGTTATTTTGTAAAGCATTTAAATAAGTTTCTCTAATTGATCCAGCTACAAAACCAGCTCCTGCTGCTGTACCTGTTTGACCTGCACGACCAAAAGTTACAAGATTAGTCAACACTCCACCAGCAATATATACTGGTAAATCTTTTGTTATTGTTCCAAGATTTTGAACAAGTCTTTCTAAAATACCTGTATCTTCAAAAGGTTCAGCATCAAAACCTTTTGGCAAACCTGTACCATCATTACCAGGAAGTTTATGATAATTTTGAGCAAGATCAATAATACCCATACTATAATGTCTAGTCCATCTTTCACCAAGATCATTTAATTCTTTACCAACCCATGCTTCTTTTGTAAAAATACTAGGATCTTTATTTTCTGCTTCTTCTAATTTTTCAAAAATACTTTTTTTATCTTCTTTTCCTAAAGTAATTGCACTATCCCAAATTTTTCTAATTTTTGATTTATCTACAGGTACATGACCAAATTCTTTTAAAATATCATTCTCACCAAAACCAGCGGATTGCATTTCAAAAATTTTATTTTTTTTAAAATCTGAAATTTCTTGGCTGGAAAAACCACCTTTTTCCATAACCTGTATATCTTGGGTAAGAGTAGTCATTATTCCTCTTTATTTTGTTTTAACCAATTTTGATATTCAATGGTATTTTTATATTCTTCAAAAGTTAATTTACCATATTTTATTTCTAATTCTAATTTTTGTGGTGGTTTAATATTTTCATCAGTTGTTTTTTCTTTTTTTATTTTTTTCATTATATCTGCAAATACATCATTTGCTTTAGGCATAAAACTTAAAACATCTTTACCAATAAAATTTTTATCAGCTGGATCTACTAATGTTTTAGCGGACATACCTTGTTCAATGCCAGTAACAAATCTTTGGTACATAGTGTATTTAAAATTATTTAATCTTTTATCAAAACCATCATCTATAAATTTTAATGCAGGACTACCTTCTACTGGTACTTTAAAATCATTAATAAAATTAAAAAATGGTTCTAATGTAGCTTTAAATTCAGGATTTTTATTTTGAGTATCTAATATATTAGATAAAAATTTAAGGTCAGCTAGATTAACTCCTAATTCATATCTTTCTACAATAGATTTAGGTTCACCACTTTCACCTGGTAAAACAAATTTATCAGTTACTAAATTTATATCATCATTTAAAATTAAATTTATAATTTCACTATTACCATCAAAACTAGAAGCACTAATACCATTAGTATTAACTATCTTTTCATTTAACACTTTAAATTGTTCTAATATTAAAGGAGTTTTTCCAAACAACTCTTCAATTTTTTGATCGTAAACACCAGTTGATTTTTCCATATCTTCTATAACTTTTTTAGTTTGTCCAGCGGCTTCAAATTGAAAAATTTGATTAGATGCTAACATACTAAATTGCATATCAGTTTTTAATGTTCTAGCTTTTTTATTATAAAAAGTACTAAATGCTGATTTTTCTGATGAAGATAAACTTTGATATAATTTTTGCAAATCTTGATTACCACCAAAAGTACCTTTGCTAATTTCATCATAGGCTTTTGTTAAAAGATCAGGTGGAGCATCAGGAGATAAATTTAATGCTGATGTTAATGCACCAAATTTACTTTGTAATATATTTGCATCAGCAGTTGCAATTAATGTATTTTTTTCTTCAGGATTAAGAATATCAAATTGTCCTTTTTCTAATGCTTGTTTAAATAATATGGGTTGATTGTTCACCATTGATTCAGCTAATGTTGCTGCACCAAATTTAGTATATGCTTCAATTAAAATTTTTTGTTGTCCTTCATCATAATTTGTATTAGCGGTTATTCTATCTATAACTTTTTGATTATAAATTTGAAAATAAACAGGTCCAACATCTTTTAAAGTTATGGCTTCTTTAGAAATATAATCTTCATCTATATTTGTTGAATCT
>CAXBCO010000038.1:0-3006 GCA_963973995.1 uncultured Alphaproteobacteria bacterium | reverse complement strand
ACCTTGTCTACGGGCATGTTTTTGTCCTATATGTAAGTGCAGGGATTATACACAGTTTTTATTTCTTTTTTACAGAGCCGCCGTGGGCAAAGGGCCTATATGCTCCCCCTGCTTGTCCTAGTTGCCTAGCGGAGTTCCAGTTAGGTGACACGTAATCCTCGCCCTCACCCTCGTAGTCACCCTCGAAGCCGCTTCTTCCTGAGCCAAAGGACATACCCGCCCCTTGAGTATAGACAGGTGTGTCTGCCACCAGCGTAAACAAGCCCCTCTTGCCTGCGTCCATCTCTGCCCTGCCCGTAGTGTTGTAGTGGTTACGAGCAAACTGCTCTAGGCTCTGTCCGCCTAGCCGATCCTTTTGAGCTTCGTAACTAGCTTTAATGTCAGGGTTGGCCGCTAAGTAAGCGTTTATATCGCCTCTAATTGTAGACGCTTCAATATCTGCCGCTGCCTGCGCGTCTCGTTGGTAGTCCAGTCCACGCATGCGTGAGTAGAGCTGTGATTTGGACAGGCCACCGGAATAAGAGCCGGGATTCTCCAGCACGCCAGCGTAATCAGAATACGTCCTGCCATTACCAAGGCCCGTGGTCAGTTGTCTAAGATCAGCCGCCGATCTGCCTCCGGTGTATCGTCCAAGTTGGGCTCCACTCATAAGCGAGCGCGGACGGCCTGTCACCGTGGGCGGAGTGAAGTTGTACCCTGATCCGGTAGCCGAGGTCAGACTAGCGCCGGGCGTGTAGTCAAAGTTAACTACGTTGCCATTCGCATCGAGGACCTCGGCCCGTGGAGCGCTGTCCCTGAATGTTGTGTTAAGCGACGGTTGGCCGGCTGCATACACGCCAGTGTTATCGGGCAATGGCTGATAGACAGTGGGCGCTACGTTTGGTGTAGGTACTACTGGTGTATAAGGATCAGGCACTACTGGGGTAGGCACTACGGGAGTAGGCACTACCGCCGTAGGTGTGTTGTAGAGGATATTCGGGCTAACACCTCCCGCTACTATGTCCGCGTAGGACAGCCCTTGATCCGTGGCGATCTTCTGCATCGCAAGCCGCTCTGCCGCGTCAATCTGATCGTCCGCCATGACCGTGTTGTAATAGTCTTGGACACCCGCCGACATAGTGGCCGTAGGAGCTGGACCCCCATACGCCGGTGTGTCAGCAGGCGCGGTAAATACTTGATTAATAGTGGTCGGGTTTACGCCCGCGTCCAACGCATCTTGCACCGTGTACCCTGAATCAAGTACTGCTTGATAGGTTTGTGCCGCGTTGCCGAACTGCGTAGGGTCCGCAAGGTAACTTGCCTCGCCAGCTAAGAGCGCCGCATCCTGTGCCGCTAACGTGCCAATCGCTGAATCAACAGTGGCTTGAGTCGCGCCGTAAAACCCTGCCGCGTCTTCGGCATTTATTGTCCCAGCTTTAATCAAATTGTAGACCTCACGGGCCTCGGCATCCGTATAAGCTCCGTCAGCTCTTACCGCAGGCATAGCCGCTGCTACCTCTCCTCCAATAGCCATCTTTACTGGTAAACCGGAGAGCATTTCTCGTGCGGACATGTAAGCCATGAGGGTAAGCCTTTACTGAAAACAGGGTGGTACTTCTATCGTAGCATTCTAGCCCTAGTAATACTCTGGGACAAGCCCTTCGGTTTTAGGCTCATCCTCTTGGTCCGTTTGCAAAGAGATGAAGTTCCCCGCTCGGAACCGCGTCAGCGCTTGAGTCGTGCTATCTACCTGGTCGTCATTGTCCCCGTTAGGGAACGCCGCGCACTCCTCGATCAAATCCTGCGCCCAGTCATCGTCCGTGGCCCAGACCATCCCGCTCTCTAGTATCGGCGCTACGGCATTGGCCCGCGACACCTTATCTTGACCGGCACGCCGCCCGCCGGGTGAGTACATCGTGACAGGTATGCCCATGCGCCGCAGCTCCTGCTGGAGCGTGGTCCCCGTCGCTTTGGCCTCGATCAACACGTTATCCGGCTGCCAGTAGTCATACTGCTCCTTGGCCTGCCGCTTCAGATCAGGGAAGTCCCAACGGCCCTTCCGCACATCCATCAACATAATATTAGGCCCAGAGTCCTCGTCAGGGAAGAACACGCCCCACGTCGTAATAACAGAGTAGTCCGCCGTCTCCTTCTTAGAGTACGCCGTGTCATAGGACTGGATGATGTACTCAACAGACGGCAAGTAGTCGTGCTCCCAAAGCTTCCACCACTCACGCTTCAAGATCGCGCCCTCATCCGCCGTGGGCCGCTGCTGATACATCGCGTTCCACTTCTGCACCGACATCGATGCCCGAACAGCACGTAACTCTTCAAGCTCCCAGTAACTCGGCCAAAGGGCTCGCTCGTTCTCTTCCCCCTCGTCAAACACAGCAGGAAACTCTATTACCTCCCACTGGTCCGCGTTATTTGTGGACTGCGCCTTGAGCAGTCGCGCCGTTAGGTCCTTGGTCCCCCAACGAGTCATCACGATTACGATGGCCCCGCCTGGCTGTAGTCTGGTCCGTGGGCCAGAGGTATACCACTCCCACGCATTGTCCAAGGCCAAAGCCGACTGCGCGTCCTGCTCCGAGTGAGGATCGTCAATGATCAACATATCCGCGCCACGGCCCGTCATCGCTCCACCCACGCCCACGGCAAAGTACTCACCGCCATCGGCAGTGTCCCACCTTCCGGCGGCTTTACTATCAGCCTTCAAGGCAACCTCTGAAAACACCTCCTTATACCGATCAAGGTCCATAAGGTTACGCACCTTACGGCCGAACCTGACAGCGAGCTCGCCGGTGTGCGTCGCCTGAATGATCTTGGTTTGAGGCTTACGCCCCATGATGTAAGCAGGCAGCAGGTAGGATGCGAATTCACTCTTGGTGTGACGCGGTGGCATGTTCACGATCAAACGCTTCAACGTGCCGTTGGCTATCCGATCAAACGCACTCGCCATAATCTCATGGTGACTGCTGATTATCGCTTCAGGCCACACGTATCGAGAGAATCCAATAAAAGTATTCT
>CAXBCO010000037.1:0-3255 GCA_963973995.1 uncultured Alphaproteobacteria bacterium | reverse complement strand
TTATTGTTGATGCGCTCACGGTTAACTTCCGCCCGTAACAAGGCGATATCCTCTTGTGAGTCGATCTTCTCAGCCGCCATCTCTTCCTTGGCCTGTTCCTTTGAGACATCCAGCAGCAGACGTTGGTCAAATTCGGTAGATTTACGCTGTAAATCAGCGGCCTTGATATCCAGTTCCTTGGATCGAAGCTCTACCAGAGGATCAACTTGCTCTTCTGGCGAAGGCATAAGGGCCCCCATGACTTCTTCCGTGTACTGAGCAATCAAATTAGCAACCATGGCTTCCGGATCACCCATTTCAGGCATTGGTGGAGCCATTTCAGGTGCAATCTGGCCCATCTGGACGGCCTGTTGGACCTCCATAGCCTGTTGCTGCACCTGTTGCATCTGCATCTCGACCTCTTGCCGCGCCTTCAGAGCTATATGCTCACTCAAATGCGACTGTAACGAGGCCTGAATAGGTGGTGCCCCCATTATCATGGGTGTTTTCATAAATATAATGTGGGCCGTCATGTGAGCATCGTGATCCTGCCCCGGAAAGGCCTTCAAAGGCTGCATCGTCAGCACAGTCGAGTTCTCAACGCCCGGATCTACTGGTTGAGGTTCCTGTGGAGCCGGAAGCAAGGCCTCAATGTTGTGGACACCAATAGCCTCGTAAATCCTGCGATACGCCTCGTAAAGGTTGTGCATTTCCGGATTAGACTGCGCCAACTGCAACTGAGTTTGGGCAAGTGCCAATCGTTGGGACATGGAGAAGATGTTTGGATCAGATACGGGTATAACATCGATACGGTCATCGAAATCAGCCTGTTTTATGGAGGAATCAGCCCCGTAGACGCTGTACGGGTATTCAGGAGGTAGGGATTCCGCAAAAACACGAGATAACATCTTGAATTCTTGCTTCTGCGCGTAGTGCAGCCGCTTGTGTATCGCGGACATTACCTTCGATCCACGCTCCAAGAGCGCAACAGTCGTCCCAACCGCCGCATTCTGGTTGCCATCGCCAACTTGCATGTCAGCAATCGCCGCAAAACGCTGTCCAGCCTCAACCACAAAACCCAAAAGGGACATTAAGGTCTGGCTAGGCTCCTTGTAGGGGAGTGGCATGATGCTTTCTCGTAAAGCACCGCCGGGAACATCAATATCCCTAAACTCGCCAGGAGAAAGAGGTTCGTCAGAATCGCGAATGCGAATACCGCGAGCTTTAAAGCCAGCAGGAAGGTTAGCCAGAGTGCCTGCATCAATTAATTGCCTCAAAATTGAGGTGGCTGAACGTCCCAGACCACCAATCATGTGGAGAAGACCGTAGCCGTAGAAGCCTAAACCGGGCAAAAACTTGTAATGCGTGAAATACTGGGTCTTCTTGTAATATTCGTCGCCATCCGTCCAATTTCGGCGGATGGACAGTACTTTTGAACTGCCTTCGTCTATTGTAACGATATACGGGAGCTTAATTCCTGTCTCTTCGCCGTCCAAAGGACTGACATGCTCAAATCCGGGTAGATCAAGGTCCGTATGCACCTCCAAAAGAGTGCAATCCTGTTCGTCGCCGCCCGTTTTCTCAATCCCAGAGAGACTACGCTCCTTCTCGCGGACCTCGTCATCGTCCTCATAGGCCATAATGTCTACATCGCGGTAGAAACCACCCGCCTGAAACTTCCGGACGTCGTTCGTGTTCATTCGTATGACGTGCGTAACGCGACTTGCCGAGGATAAGTCCGTCGCATTGTACGGAACCAGTAAGTCATCAGCCGGAATAAAGCGCGAAACAGCCCTATCCAGAATATCGTCGAAGTAAACCTTCTTAAAGGCGCTGCCGGCCAGCGGTAAATAGAACAAAAGACGATCCATCTCCGGGTCGTACTCGTCCATGACGTTCATTATCTGGAAATTCATAAATTCCTGAACGCGACGGGCCTGTGCCTCTACTTCAGTGGTGGATGCGCCCATAACCTGCGTGCGAACCGGTCCTGAACTGGGCAAAAGCTCCTTATAAGCCTGTGCCTGAAACTGTGTTACCGCCTCTGCAATAACAGGATGCGTAACGCCGCTCGATCCACGGAAAGGTTGGTCTCGGCTTTCGTACTTTATACCTAAAAGCTCTAAACCCTCGGTATAAGCGTCTTCCCACTCCTGTCGGCCACCCTTGTCATCCTCGTAATAGCCCACAAGCTCCGAAGAAATGGCCATCAGGTCACGTTCGTCCAGAACTTCAGCCAGATTAGCATCCGGTTCCGTTTGAAGTTGCTCCGTGAGCATATCTTCAAAGTTTAAAACAACCGAACCGTCCTCTTCCTCGACCATACTTGTCGGTTCTTCTAATTCCTCAACCTCAATCTCTTCATCAGACATGCCGCCCAAAGGCATACCCTGCGAAGGCATCACACCATCAATCAAAGAAGCTGGTTCATTGGCCATGATTCACGTACCCTGCCTTTATTGAAAACAATGACATCTACTTTTCCTCTTTCGGCGCCACGGCATCTTCGTAGTAAACTATAATCTGTTTTTGTTGGTCTAGGAACCGCTTAATTTCGCTCATGTTGAGTGAAAGGGTCTCATAATCCCGCACACTAAGCGCATAAAACACCAAAACGCCATTCTCTTTTTCAAACCGCTGCTTAAACAACAGATAATTGTTCTGGGTCACCACATAGAAATGGATATTGTTCAAGGACACCGGGCGAGGATGCTTTTGTACCGGTATGTTCCGCTCAATCTCAACGGTCTTGACCTCAACGGGCAAGATATCCTTGAAACTGCTGCACCCGCTACTTAACAGGAGGGGTAGCACCAGAAAGAATTTCCAGAGACCTGAATAGTTTTGCCGTTCCCGCATTAATCTTCTTCTCCACCAACAAAGGCTTTTTCAGGCTCAGGTTAGACAGGTTGTGCTTACGCAACTTGCCTATCAACACGTCCTTGTACTCGTTCGCCCTGTCCAGCCGTCCGCGCAAATCCGAATTTAGCTTGGCGAACTTCTTCTGGTCTGAAACCAGCGTGTCGATTGTGTCGTCTTGGACCTTCTTGGCCATCTCAAGCTTGGCCTGATTTGAAACCAAAGCCTGAATGCGCGCCTGACTATCCGTATAGTAGTAATACCCGCCAGCAATAGCACCGCCAACCAGGCCCACTACCACTATAAGGATATATAGCCGGATCATCAGATCAGTTCTTTTTCCCGCAGGACGATCCCAAGGACGCCAGCCGCAATACCAATAATGATTAGGATGTCTAGACCCAGCAGCACTCCCAG
>CAXBCO010000036.1:0-3425 GCA_963973995.1 uncultured Alphaproteobacteria bacterium | reverse complement strand
AACGAATCTAGCTTTTGGTTCCATCCTTGCATGTCGATCTCCTTACATGTTGCTTGATTGAATGTGTACTACCTTGCCGGTATCGGGTGTCGCACTCTTGTTATCTAGTACACACCACAGTGTCGGGCATACCCACTTGCCCCAGTCACCGAACAAGTAACCGTCTGTCAGTATGATGGCTGCTTGCGGACTGATCTTGTGCGCGTCCATGTAAGCTGTCACACACTCAACATCCGTACCACCACCTCCCCGGACTTTTGTAGATCTGACCAGTGTGTCTAACTCGTTAAGCTCGTACACCTCATCACCCACAACCTCGTGGCCCCAGTACAGTACACGTACCTTCTCAGGCTTGACTGTCGTGCAGATCGACTGCACCTCGGATAAGAACAATGCCACTGCTGTGTCACTGATAGACCCTGACGTATCAATGGCAATCACAAGCTCGTCGATGCGTTCACTGATCCCACTGGGCATGTACACACCAGCACCAATGTATCTGCGGTTGGGACGCTTCCATGTTGAGTAGTCACTGCCAGTGCATGTGGTCTGGATGAACTCACGTAGTACCTCACGCCAATCGACCTGCGGTTGCATAAGCTCATCGAAGTTGCGGTTGCCGTTACTGCCTAGCTTGCCAGCCGCCATGCTGCCCTGACGTATTGCTATGTCGATGTCTTTCTCAAGCTCCTTGGTCTCTTCATCGGATAACTTGTTAGCACCCTCCCAATCATGTTCGTCGAAGCCTTTGGGTTGGGCGCAAGACGTACCTTGTGGGTCATCACCACCTGACTCGTTACCTCCTTCACCCTCATCATCACCGTCATCGTCATCGTCAAGGATGTTAAAGATCTTGGCAGTGTCCATCCAGCCGTTACCCTCGCGGAACTTCTCGTCGAACAGACCCATGTACTTACCGTCTGCATCGCGTGGCATAGTGGCGAAGCCATCGTCCTTGTTCTCATCGACCAGCTTGCCGTTGAGGTTGTAGTCACATGCTTGGTTAGCTATGCCGTGGTTCTTGTCGTGTAAGTGCTTCCATGTAGTCAGGTGCCGGTACATCTTGTGATAGCACTCGTGCAGTATCAGGAACCGTAGCTCTGCGTCAGTCAGGCTATCGACAAACGCCCGACCATATAACTCGTCACGCCCGTTGGTACACGCTGTAGGTATGTCATCGCTGACAGTCTTGTTACCGATAGACAGCACACCAGCCAGTGGCATGTATCGGTCTTTGCTTGTGATAGCCACGTATGCCTTGGCGATACGCTGCTCGGCTGTTAGTTGTTGGTTTAGTGCTAACATGTTAACTCCTTATACCTTGTCCGCTGCGAACATGTAGTTGTTGTCCATAGCCCACTGAGTGAACTGCTTGTTCTGCATAACAAGTGACTGCTTGTCCTTGCTGTACTTGGAAGACCGAACGCCATTGGCGAACAGACCTTGTGCTTCTTTGTCTAGCCGTTGCATGTAAGTCATCCACGCATCGACCCACTCACGGTCAATCGAAGTCAGTGAACGGAACACCACCATGCAAGTAGCTGACGCTGACGTTGGTACCTTGGCGTTGTCTGGATCTTTCTTGATCGACTCCAGTGTGGGTAGCTGGTCAGCCAGCTTGAGGAATGACATGAAGTCCATAGCTGCCCTAGCACCGATAGTACCGATCAACGATGCTGTTAACGTGTCATCGTCAAGACCACCACGGCTTTGTAAGATGTCACTCGCTGCATGTAGTGAACGTGGTGTACAGAACGCTGCGCGATCAACGGCTTGTGGGTGAAAGATGTATGGGTTGTCATCTGGATTCGGTACATCACGGAAGTCCTGCATGGTCTGCGGGTTGTCCTTGACCCAGCCAAGTATTGAGTGATCGACACCGTTGCTGATACCCCACTCGACCCACTCCATAGCGGTAGGCTTGGCAGTCTCGACGACAGTGATGCGGTTACGGGCATGTGCTGGTAACAAGTCACCCACACCTTCACTACCAAGGTTAGTCGTGGCGAACACAATAGAGTCCTTGTGCAGTGTGTAGCTGCCGATCTTGCGCTCAAGTATCAGACGTAACAGAGCATTCTTGACTGCTGGGTTGGCCTTACCGAACTCGTCGATCATCAGAATAATCGGTTTGTCGATGTGAGCACCTAGCTCCTCGTTGGTTGCGTATGTGACATACGGCACATCTTGATTGACCTTGATGTTGGGTAGCGTGATGTCACCCAAGTCCTTGGTCGTGCAGTCGAAGTAACAGGGTATGTGATTCGACAGGTCAGGGTCGGCGGCGAGTGTGTTGAGTAGGGATGACTTACCCGTACCCATATGGCCTTGAAGTAGAACTGTGCGATGGCGACCTACTGCTTTGATTAGCGCACCGGCTTGGTCAAGGTTTAGTGCGTACATGTTTTGTGCGTAGCTCATGGCTATCTCCTGATTGTGTTTGTTATAACGTGTTATAACATTTGGTTTGTTTAGTTGTAGTTGGTGGTACCACGTTATTATACGTGGTATTTCGTGTTAGGTCAAGGTGTCTACATATCCAAGGACGGGAGGGTAGCTAGGATCGCTGTGACTTCGGCTGCTTTGGTTGTGCGTAATGACTCACTGTTCTTGAGTGCATCGGTGTTCACACTGTATAGCGCACTCTCCAGTTGGTCAGCGATAGCCGTCATCTGTGTGTCACCTGTTAGGTTGAAGTCCCGCATCATACGTATCAGCTCCAGCGAGGTGTCGAAGACGCTATCGTATAACTTGTTGTACTTCTGATTACCCTTGGCATCGAACTCATCTTTGGGGGCAAGCTGTCGAGAGATAGTCTCTAGGTTCTTGCGTAGTCGTACCCATATGTCATCCATAGCAGAGTCGATGGCACCACGGTAGAACGAGTCATACTGTTGCTTGATTACTTCCTGCTGCTCGTTGGATATGTCGAGTCGGAAGTCACCGGAGTCTGCCAATGGCTGCACTGATAGAGTCCACCCAAACTTGTTACGTAGAACATCTACAGGTGGGTAGTCGTCGTGGTTGAACAGTCCACCTAGTTCCTGCGCTTGCTGGATAGCGTTACCGATACGCCAGATGTAGGCATCCTCAAACAGTTGGTACAGTTGCTGAAACTCTTGCCCCAAGTCGGTCATCGCATTCTGATAGTCGAAGTACTGCACCGTAGGTATAAGACGTAACCCCATGTCCGACCACGGTAGGGTCATCGCGTAGTGAGTGTTACGTGCGTTGCCTACAAACTTCTTGAGATCGTCAAGCTCGGTGCAACCTGCTAACAGGTTCTTGTTGTAGTTACCGGCCTTGGCTGATGCGTTGTTGTCGATAGCTACTTTCTTGGTGGCTGACTTGTCCAGCTTGCGTGCAGTCCACGTTGAGATGTTTAGCTGTACCAGCAGCGCAGATGAACTGATGCTCGGCACGTT
>CAXBCO010000035.1:0-3547 GCA_963973995.1 uncultured Alphaproteobacteria bacterium | reverse complement strand
CATTGAGGGAGTTTACGAAAGCGGCGTGGCCGACGATTGAACCGGGCGTTGAGTTTAAAAACAACTGGCACATCGATGCGATCTCAGATCACCTACAAGCCGTTGCCGAAGGCGACATCAAGCGCCTGATCATCAACGTGCCACCTCGACACATGAAGTCGCTGTCAGTAGCCGTTGTGCTACCTGCTTGGACGTGGGCCACACAACCGTCCAAAAAGTTTCTTTACGCATCATACGCAAGCTCCCTGTCAATCAGGGATAGCACCAAGTGTCGGCGGCTGGTCGATAGCCCGTGGTACAAAGCCCACTACGGTGACAAGTTCCAGCTCACGTCAGACCAAAACCAAAAGCAGCGTTTCGAGAACGACAAGACAGGATACCGCATCGCCACATCAGTTGGTGGTGCTTTGACTGGGGATGGTGGCGACATCATCTGCATCGATGATCCACACAACAGCGTAGAGGCCGATAGCGCCAAGGTCCGTGAAGGTGTGCTAGACTGGTGGGATCAGGCCATGCAGACACGCCTCAACGATCCCAAGACTGGCTCATTCATCATCATCATGCAGCGACTACACGAACAGGATCTGACAGGCCACGTCCTAGCAAATCAGCTTGGCGATGAATGGGATCACCTGATGCTACCCGCCAGATACGAAGTCGGACACCCAACGCCAATGAAATCGTCTCTGGGCTTCACAGATCCACGCACGGCTGAAGGCGAGCTGCTTTGGCCAAACAGGGTTGATGAACACACCCTGTCAACCCTAGAGCGCAGCCTTGGCTCCTACGCAGCCGCTGGGCAGCTACAGCAGCGACCAAGCCCCAAGGGCGGTGGTATCCTCAAGGCGTCATGGTGGGTTCCTTGGGAAAGCGAAGATATGCCCAAGAACATCGAATATGTCCTGCAATCGTGGGACACAGCCTTCGAGGCCAAGGAAAGCTCTAGCTTTAGCGCCAGAACCACTTGGGGCGTGTTCAAGTATCAGGGCGTCATGTGCGCCATTGTGCTGGAGGCGTGGTACGACAAAGTCAGCTATCCAGACCTCCGAAGGATCGCACAGGAATCATACGATCTCTGGGAGCCAGACGCGGTCCTGATTGAGAAGAAAGCGTCAGGCCAATCTCTACTGCAAGACCTACGCATGGCTGGTGTGCCTGTGTTGGCATATTCACCTGATCGTGATAAGGAAGCTCGCGCCCACGCTTCAAGCGCGATGTTGGAGGATGGAAGAATTTACTACCCTTCAAACAGAAAGTGGGCTAAAGATTTAATAGATATATGCGCAGCCTTCCCTGCACATCCCAACGACGATGTTGTGGATACATGCACACAGGCTTGGTTGCGGCTAAGAAAAGGTTGGTTTGTTGGGCATAGCGAAGACCCAGAAGATGACGAACCTGTAGAAAAACAAAGGATGACGCTCTATGGCTGAACCAGAAAATATTATTCCGTTTGCCGAAGGCGCTCCTGCCGACGATCTCATGATTGAAGAACTTGCTGATGGCGATGTTCTCATTGGAGATCCAGAGCTGGACTACATGGATGAACTGGATGACGCGGAGTTTGACCAAAACCTCGCAGAAGTAATCCCCGAAAAAGAGCTGAACCGTAAGGCCAGTGAGCTGGTGTCGTTTTACGAGAATGACCGCGCAGCCCGTGCTGAATGGGAAGAACGCTACAAGGAAGGGCTGAAGACGCTCGACCCTGATGGTGGATTGGCTGAAGGCGAAGCTGAACGCGCAACCCGTGGATTGTCAGTCGTGGTTCACCCACTGATTGCTGAAGCCGCAACGCAGTTCAACGCAAAAGCAATCGCAGAGCTGTATCCGTCAGGTGGTCCCGTCAAGTCTGTCATCATTGGCAACCCAGACGAAAAGCTAGAGGATCAGGCTCGCCGCGTCCGCGAATACATGAACTACCAGATCACGCAGGAAATGCCTGAGTATTTCCCTGATCTGGATCAGATGCTGTTTCACCTTCCGCTGATCGGTCACACGTTCAAGAAGGTCTGGTGGGACGCCAATCTAGATCGACAGTGCAGCCAGTTTGTAAAGGCTGAAGACTTCGTTGTAGCTCCAGAGAGTAAAGATCTTTACACATCTCCGCGCTACACCCACGTCATTCGTATGCCGAAGAATGACTTCAATCGCTACGTCCAGAATGGCTACTACCTGCCAACTAAGTACGGTGAAACCGATTCAATGGACCCATCAGGCGATACGATTGGTGAGATTGAAGGCGTCGATCAGTACGATGACAGCAACGATGACGTAATGACGCTGCTAGAAATGCACGTCTATGACTTGTTCGACGGCATCG
The DNA here is from genome assembly GCA_963973995.1 of uncultured Alphaproteobacteria bacterium. Lineage (GTDB taxonomy): Bacteria > Pseudomonadota > Alphaproteobacteria > Caulobacterales > Hyphomonadaceae > Hyphomonas. Next base: position 1,224 of record CAXBCO010000035.1, on the reverse strand, counting down.
ATGGCGAAAACTATGACGAAGGCGATGTCGATGACAACGCAGTCGCAATTCCATATGTCATCACAATCGACTATGAAAACCAGAACGTGGTCGCTATTCGCCGCAACTGGAAGCAAGACGATGAGCTGAAGATACGCCGCGATTGGTTTGTGAGCTACAAGTTCCTGCCCGGTCTAGGCTTCTATGGCTTCGGTCTTTACCACATGATCGGTGGCTTGGGCAAAGCAGCGACAGGATCGCTTCGCGCCCTACTCGACAGTGCAGCGTTCTCCAACATGCAAGGTGGCTTTAAGCTGCGTGGCCGTGTTGCTGGTGGCGACATGCAGGTCAGTCCCGGTGAGTTTGTGGATCTCGACAGCACAGTCGATGATGTAAACAAGGCCATCATGCCATTGCCATTCAAAGAGCCATCAGGCTCTCTGTTCAACCTGCTTGGCTTTATGGTCGATGCAGGCCAGCGTTTTGCCAGCACAGCCGATCTCAATATCGGTGATGTCAATCCAAACGCCCCAGTCGGATCAACTGTCGCCCTGATCGAACAAGGATCAAAGGCGTTCAGCGCAATCCACAAACGCCTGCACTATGCGCAGGGTCAAGAGTTTAAGCTACTTGCGGCGCTAAACGCTGAGAATCTCCCCGATGAGTTTAGCTTTGCGCAAGCAGGAGCTGCGGAGATAATCTATCGCGCCGACTTTGATGAGCGGATTGACATTGTTCCAGTGTCCGATCCAAACATCTTCTCGACAGCACAGCGCATTGCGCAAGCCCAAGCTGTCTTGGAAATGGCGCGATCAGCTCCGCAGCTTCATGACCTTTACGCAGCGTACAAGCGTATGTATGAGGCGATCCGCATACCCAACATCGATGAGATACTGAAGAAGCCAGAAGACGCAGTTCAGATGGACGTAATCGATGAGAACATGAGCGTTCTTTATGGCAAGCCAATTCGTGCTTTCCCAGAGCAAGATCATGATGCCCACATTGCGGTTCACATGCAGTTTCTGCAAGATCCGTCACTGGCGGGGAACCCCGGGGCGAAGCAGATGCAGCCTATTTTGATTGCTCACATCGCAGAGCATATCGCACTTCTGTACCGTCAGCGCATGGAGGCAAGCATCCAGATGGAGATGCCGCCAATGCCAAACTTCAAAGACCCAGACTTCAAGTTTGCTGCTGTCGATCCTAAGATGGATCTTCTAATCAGCCAACGCGCAGCTCAAGTTG
>CAXBCO010000034.1:0-3553 GCA_963973995.1 uncultured Alphaproteobacteria bacterium | reverse complement strand
TAGACGATCATGTGGCCAGCCGGCAGTTTCACCGTGTGGGAGCCATAGGTGTCGTCGATGACAAGCTCGCCGCCGTCATACGTGTCGGGCTCAGCCAGGAAGAGCGTTGCGGAGAGATCCGTGCGGATGCGGAAATCACTGCCCCGGACGGGCCGGATCGCATTGTCGACATGGTTCCCGAAATTCTGGCCGCCTTCATAGCGGTTGAACAGGGGCGGATAAACCTTGTGGGGGAGGGCGGCTGAAATGAAGAGCGCGCTGCGCTGGATAGCATTCAGGACGAAGTCGCCCGCCTGCCGCGCCTGCGCACTGTCTTCGGCGAGCTGGGCGTTGCGCTTGGCCCGTGCTGCCTGCGCGCCGGACGTTACATTGCCGTCGATCCAGTCACCGGAATCGATCAGTTCGCGCAAGCGCGCGACATCCGGCTTCGACAAGACGTCTGGTATTCTGATCAGCATGCCGTGAAGCGCTCCTGCGTAGTAGAAGCGGGGCCGCGGATGAATTTCCGCCGCCCCGCCAGAGGGTTAGAATTTGAACTTGAGACTGCCGACTATCGACCGGCCCGGGGCAATGGTTGCCATATGGGTCGTGTAGACCCGCTCATAGTAGCGCTCGTCGGTCAGGTTGTTGGCGTTGAGCTGAAAGTCGATGTTTTCAGTCACCTCGTAGGCGGCCATCGCATCATATCTCCAATAGCTGTCGACGCTCTTGGTGTTGGCTGTATTGCCGAAGCGTTCTGACAGATAGTTTGCACCGCCGCCCAAAGTCAGGCGGGGCAGGATGTCATAAGTTGTCCAGAGGGACAGGCTGTGTTCCGGCGTGTTCGGCAGCTTGTTGCCTTCCTGGTCGGCATTGATCGGACCGGCATCGATGATTTCGGAATCGATATAGCTGTAACCGGCAAAGACATCCCACTGATCGGTGATCGACCCGGTGGCGCTGAGCTCGATGCCCTGGGAGCGCTGTTCGCCGATGGCCTGCTGTGCGCCGCCCCGGCCCGGTTCAACGGTCACATGCCCATCGACAATCTCTGTGCGGAACACGGCGGCATTGAGCGCAATGTCACGACCTTCCGGCTCCCATTTGACGCCGAACTCATAGTTGCGGCTCTGCTCGGGCTTCAGGTCTTCGTTGCTTGTCGAAATGTTCTCCCCGCCGTCACCGGCAGTGACGCCCGAGGGGCTCGCTGACGTGCTGTAGGAGGCATAGACGCTGGCATTGTGGGCCGGCTTGTAGATGACGCCAGCCTGATAGCTGAAGATCGTGTCGTCATTGGAGAGACCCGAAGATGTTTCGGTGCTGAAATCATCGACACGCAGGCCAAGGTTCACGATCCATTGGTCATTCACCGTGATGGAATCGAACAGATACGCGCCCATTGTGTTGGCCTCGGTCTGCGTCGGCGCGTTCAGCGTGATTGCCCCGGTCCATGGGTCGTTCGGGTTCGGGTTGTAGAGATCGGTACAGTTGTAGCCGCTCGACGGCCCGGCGCCGAACAGATCGCATCCGCCGCGCGGGATCGAGACGCCGCCCGGTGCGAGTTGCTGGACGGAATAGGTGGCGCGGCTTGTGTCTTCCCAGGAAAACTCGAGGCCGGTCGACAGGTTGTGATCGAGGCCGCCCGAACTGAAGCTGGCCTGCAAGTCGGTCTGGTTGACCAGCGTATCCGTATTGGAATTGCTGCTCTTGACGTTGCGGAGGACGAGGTCGTTGAGGATGTTGCCCTGGCTGTCGTCCGGGTTGCTGGCGATATAGTCGTTGGTCGACTCGCCGATGCGCGTGATGTTGCGCAGGGTCACATAATCATTCAGGTCATGCGAGGCCTCGAACTGGAGGGAATCCGTTTGGGTCTTGTGGAAGTCGCGGTTGATCAGGCCATAGAAGTTGTCGGGATCAAGACCTGCGACGGGCTGTCCCGTGGTGAGATCAAGCGGGTGGCCATAATCGATAATACCGTCGCCTTCATAGTGCGAAAAGCTGGCCGTTGCCCGGGTCGGAGCGTTGAGGCCGACGGTGATTGTCGGTGCGATGCCCCAGCGATTGTCAAACACCTCGTCGCGTCCCGGAATGCCGGAGTCCTGCCACATGCCATTGACGCGAACCGCGATGTCGCCGGAAAGCGCTTCATTGATATCGAGCGTGGCGCGCTTGTGGTCGGCGTTTCCGAACGCGACGGACCCGGCGATGAAGTCGTCGGCCTTGGACGTCTTGGTGACGAGATTGAGGCTGCCGCCTGGTGCGCCGCGGCCTGCCATGGCGCCGTTGGCGCCGCGCGAGACTTCGATCTGTTCGAGATTGAACACGTCACGTGACTGGGCCGACGCGTCGCGGATGCCATCGACCATGATGCCGCTGGTCGATTCGTAACCGCGAATGAAGGGCCGGTCGGCGAAGGGCTGGCCGCCCTCGCCCATGGCCATGGTGATGCCGGGGACAGTGCGAAGCGCATCGGCCAGCGTCGTGGCATTGGTGTCTTCGAGGACTTCTTCCGTGACGATCGTGACGGAGCGCGGCGTGTCGATCAGGGGGGCCGTGTATTTGGGGGATTCCGGCTCGGCCTTGTAGTCCGGAGCGGCGGCCTCGATGGAGACTTCGCCGATCTCGACCGGGTCTGCATCCTTGGGCTGTGTCGTGGACTGCGCGTTCGCGCTCAGCGGAAACAGGACGAGCCCGAGCGCTGTCGTGGCCAGAAGAGAGGTGACCTGGCGTTTGTCCGGGGCGGCGGTCTTGAATTCCATGCTGTACGTCCTTTGCTTTGCATTTTGAGAATGCGAACTAATTGCAAAACGGAAAGGTGGCAACAGCAATTGAGAATAATTCGCAAAAAAAGTCGGCGATGCGGGGAAAGCGGGACGGAAATACGTCCGATATCATGTCAGGCCAGCATGCTTTCGATGGCGATGGAGGGCTGGGCCGGCTGGTCGCGAAACTGGAACAGGGCGGCGATGCCATGACGATTCGCCAGATCGAGGCCTTGCGATGCGCCGCTGGCATAGAGACCGGTCGCCCAGGCATCAGCGAAGGCGCAGCTGGCGTGGAGCACGCTGACGCTGGCCAGGTCGCCGTCATCACGACCGGCGCCCGGATGGCGCACGATGTGCGAGACTCGCTGGCCATTCTCGATGCGGAGCTTGCGGTAGTCGCCTGAGGTGGCAAGCGACAGGTCGCAGAGGGCAACGCGCCACGCAGGGGCGGCGGCAGGGGATTCGAAATCGACCCACCAGGGCAGACCGTCCGGTTTCGCGTGCCCGGCCGTGAATTCGCCGCCGATCTCGGCAAGAAAGCTTGTTATGCCCATGGCGCGCAGGGCGTCCCCCATGCCGTCGACGGCATGGCCTTTGGCGATGGCCGACAGGTCCAGCTGGAACGGCGCGTGGCGCGTCAGCAGGGGGCCGGCAAGCGCGAGGGTCTGCCAGGCATCACGATCCGTCGCCTGGTCTGCCAGCGGAATCGTGGGGGATCCGAATCCGAGGCGGGAGACGTCGGCGCCGAGGCAGGGATTGAGCGCGCCGTCCGTGGCGGATGCGACCTGCAGCGTGATGTCCAGTACCTG
>CAXBCO010000033.1:0-3706 GCA_963973995.1 uncultured Alphaproteobacteria bacterium | reverse complement strand
ACGACACCTATGGCTCCCACACGGTGAAACTGCCGGCTGGCCACATGATCGTCTACCCGTCGACAAGCCTCCACCGCGTCACGCCCGTAACGCGCGGCGCTCGCGTGGCTTCCTTCTTCTGGATGCAGAGCATGGTTCGCGACGATGGCCAGCGGACGATCCTGTACGAACTCGACAGCAGTATCCAGGCCCTTGCTGCGTCCAGTCCCGACCATGAATCCGTCGTCCGGCTGACCGGCATCTACCACAATCTCATCCGCAGGTGGGCCGATGCCTGACCTGCGCACACATCTTGTCCTGAAAGGCAACTGATCATGGATTCCAGCCACGCCCCTGTGGCAAATCCGGCAACGGCCAATGGCGCATTGGACCTGGTCATGGCAGGCGGGCCTGTCGTGTGGCTGCTCATCGCCATGTCGGTCATCGCCTTGACCATCATCATTTACAAGATCGTCCAGTTCGGCATGGCCGGCATCGGACGTTCCGGTAATACCGAAAAAGCCGTCGAGCTATACCGCAACGGGCACCGCCGCGAAGCGCTCGCCGCCGTGCAAGGCGCCGGCGACCCGGCATCCGTCACGGTCGCCACAGCCATAAGGGGGGCGCTGCGCACCGACGTCAGCGAAGCGTCGGTCCGCGAAGAGGTCGAACGCGTTGCGACATCTGAGATCAACATGCTGAAATCCCATCTCGGCCTGCTCGACACCATCGGTTCGCTCGCGCCCCTGCTTGGCCTTCTCGGCACGGTGCTCGGCATGATCCAGGCCTTCCGCGCGATGGAAGCGGCCGGCCGCAATGTCGACCCGGCCATCCTGTCGGGCGGCATCTGGGCCGCCCTGCTGACAACGGCCGCAGGCCTGATCGTCGCCATCCCGGTTGTCGCCATTGCCAGCTGGTTTGACCGCTCCATCCTGCAGGTTGCCCGCAAGACGGAAGACGCCGTGACCCGCATCTTCACCCCCGACCTGACCCGCCGCACCGAAAGCCCTGTTGATGAAGTTCGCGCAGCTCACATCTAGGTCTTCCGGAGCCAGGATCGGACTGACACCCCTCATCGATGTGGTGTTCATCCTGCTCCTGTTCTTCATGCTGACATCGACCTTTGCCGACCGGCGCAGCCTGGACATGGCAACGCCTGCCCTGTCATCGCTCCCGGACCTGGACGATAAGGTCATTGCCCTGAACCTGACCGCAGGGGGACTGCATTTCGATGGCCGTCCGCTGCCGCTCGACGAGATAGGCACAGTCCTTCACACCCGGCTCGCAACCGGAGATCCGGTCAGCCTAACGGTCGCCGCCGGGATCGGGCTCGAAACCTGCGTCGCCGTCATGGACGCCCTGAAAGCGTCCGGCGCACGCTCCGTAGCCCTGAAGGGGCCGGAGGGCATGCAATGAAGCTCTCCGCCCGTCTCGAAGCGTCCAATCTCGCCAGCATCGATGACCGCATCATGCCGCTCATCAACATCGTGTTCCTCCTGCTCATCTTCTTCCTCGTCGCCGGCGCCATCCGCGAGGTCGAGCCAGTGGAGGTCGACCCGCCCCGCTCCCTCGTGGAAGCCGAAAGCGTGACCGATGCGCTCACGATCTATGTCGCCAGTGACGGACGCATCGCCCTCGGTGAAACCATGCTCGACCGCAATGCCTTCGACCAGGCGATTGCCTCTGCCGTAGCCGCCGACCCGGACCAGCCCATCCGCATCGTCGCCGACCGGGACGTCGAAGCCGTGAAGGTGATCAGCATCCTCGAAACGCTCCGGGCATCGGGCTCCAGCCGGGTGAAGCTCGTCACCCAGATGCAGGACGCCCCATGAGACGCAAGCCGATCGTCTGGAGCCTCGCTTTCGTCGGCGCCCTCGCGGCGCACGGGCTGGGTCTGGCCGGGATGAATGTCACACCCGGAACCGCGCCGTCTGTCCCACTGGAAACGGAGCACGAAATCCTCCTCGCGCCGCTCGGGTCGCTGGGCGGAGTTTTCGAAGATGCCGGCGAACCCGAAGCCCCTGAAATGGCGTCCCAACCACCCCCTCCGCCCCCACGCACCACCCCCCTCGCACCCCCGCCCGTCCCCCTGCCCAATGTCGCAACGACCCCCGTTCCGCCTCCTGTGGAAGCAGCGGTCACCCGCCCTGATGTCGCAGCCGAGCCCGCAATGAGCACATCACCGCATCCTGTAACATCCACTACAAATGCCGCATCAGCGCTCCCCCCGGCGGCCGCGCCCGGAAATGCCGGATCACCCGCCACGCCCTTCGGCCTGCCCGGCGGGGTCGAGAAAAGCCAGGCCCAATATGCCGGCCTGCTCCAGGCCTGGTTCCTGAAGCACAAGCGCTACCCCTATCCAGCCCGGTCCCGCCGCCAGCAGGGCAGCGTCAAGGTCTGGTTCCGCGTGGACAGACAGGGCAATATCCTGGAGCGCCGGATCGACACGGGCAGCGGCTTCTCCATCCTCGACAAGGCCACGCTCGACCTGCTCGACCGCGCTTCGCCAGTGCCGACACCGCCGCAAATGCTACAGGCGACTGACCTGACCTTCACAGTGCCCATCGCCTATTCGCTGAACTAGATTCTGGCGACGCACATCGCCGCACTGGTCGCGCTCGTCGCGGGATGCCAGACTGCATTCATGACGCATGAAACCCGCAACCAATGCTTGCCAGCCCCTCACAGGGGGCGCGGAATATCGGCTGGACTGTCCACATGGCTCGCGGCCTGCCTGCTGCTATGGATGTCAGGCTGCGCCCATCCCGATCGCCCGCAACCAACTGACATGACAGCACAAGAGGCCGAACAGGCTGAACCTGACGGAGCCACGCCACCCGACACTTCCATTCCGGAACAGGTCGAACCGCAGCGCGATGCCCTCGTTGACGCCATTGCACGCCTGTCCGAGCATGGCCTTGATCCCGAGGATTATGGCCTGTCGCATATCCTGAGCCTATCGGATGATCCTGACGCGCAGGGACAGGCCGCGCGGGTCGCCTGGCGCCTCGCCGCTACGCATCTCGCGCATGGCGTGCTTGATCCCGGGACGCTGCAGCGACGCCGTGTCGCCGAGATGGCTGAAAACGCGATGCTCATGCAGATCGATGCGCAGGGCGGCCCCGCCGCGCTCGCAACTGCGCTCGACCGCCTCGCCCCGCAGCATCCGGAATACCTCGCCTTACGGGCTGAACTGGCCCGCCAGCAGGCTGCAATGGTGCTGGAAACTGATCCAATAGCCCTTGCCTCTCACGCCGCGCTGATCGGTCAGCTGCGCGTCAACCTGGAGCGATGGCGCTGGCTGCCGCACACGCTTGGGCCGCGTTACGTGATTGCCAATATTCCCGGGTTCGACGTGGTGGCCATGGAGCAGGATATCGTCCACGCCCGGCACACGGCCATCTTCGGCAAGATGAATCGTGAAACGCCCGCCTTTTCTGACAGTATCGAATATATCGTCTTCAATCCCTGGTGGGACGTGCCCGACAGTATCGCCCGGGCCGACAAGCTGCCGCTTTTCCGGCGCGATCCCGGCGCGATCAGCCGCCTTGGCTACAAGGTGCTCGACCGTCAGGGCAAGGCCGTCAATCCGGCTGACATCAATTGGTCAGAGGTGTCAGCCGCATCCTTTCCGTACCGGCTGCGTCAAGCCCCCGGCCCGGCCAACGCGCTCGGGCAGGTCAAGATCATGTTTCCGAATCCGCACAATGTATATCTCCATGATACG
>CAXBCO010000032.1:0-3788 GCA_963973995.1 uncultured Alphaproteobacteria bacterium | reverse complement strand
TTGTATACCCCCACGCTATAAATCTTCATCTAACACGCCTTATCGGTACACCTATGAATCCAAATATAATATCCAACAATTACAGTTAGAATTGCAACCACAGTTAAGATTGTAATATTTTTTAGCCATATAAAAACCGTATCAAAAAACTTGTCAGACTTTGCTTTTTCTCTAATTCTTCTTATTTTTGCTAAAGCAATTTTTTCTTCTCTAGTTTTTAAAATAATGTCCCACGTTGTAGGCTCACCAGGTTCCGTTTTCCATTTAGAGTTTATCTCATTTGCCAACTGTTGGATTGCCGCCTTGTGCGTCTTTTCGGCAAGCACTTCGTCCATGACGGCTGATATGCTAGTATCGTCCTGGCCGTCTTCACCTGTACGTTGACGCAAAACCTTTTGCTGTTGTGTTTCTTCTGGCTTCTTTTGATCTCTGTGGTTCAGTAAATTATCAATTGAAGAACCAATATCCTTTAAGTCACTGGCGTGTTCCAACCCCGCCTTAACTAACGCAATAGCTGCTAACGTAGCTGAAATTGGCTCCATCGCTTACTCAACTTCAACCCAAGCTAAACTGTCTTCATCCCAAGAATAATCGTTGTCATCAACAGGCATAGGTGTCGGAGCTTGCCAATCGTCATCGCTGTCTAATGCCCATGAGGGATACGGTTGTGGTGCTATAAACTTATCTTTGACAGCATCAAACGTAAATCCAATTCCAGCAAACTGTTTGCGGATGTTGTTATTGTAGCTTGTCTGTACCCAATCGTCTGTGGACACGTTAGCTGATAACCAATCCTGACATTCTTGATCTGTCCAAGCATTGTCCATAACCAAAACAGTTACGACAATATTATCTGATCCAACTTGTGCGTAATGTGCCATTATTTAATAACCCTTATTTCTGGCTCCAAGATTTCTGGAGGCTGTTTGTTCATTTTCTGTGTTACACCTTTTTTATATCCGTCACATTTTCCCCAGTTCATCATTGATGGGAAAGTGCTAATCATCTGACCTTGGATGGTGACAATCGGAACAGGTGGGTTTGCAATGCAGAAAATTTGTTCATCTGATTCGCTCTCCATACTGTGACTGCAAGTGTCGCAAGATTTCATTTTAAATTCCTATTTGTATAAATACTTTATAATAATCACGCCAGAGCCGCCATCGCCACCGTATGAATTTGATACTGCTGAGTCGTTGTTCCAGCCACCGCCACCGCCTCCACCGCCCGTGTTTGCATCTCCGTCTTGGTCTGCGTTTGGTGATGCAGTGCCGCCTAAACTTCCTTGCCCACCACCGCCAGCACCACCACTACCTAATACTTGATCTGGAACTGAGTCTTGATAACCGCCACCTGCTCCACCGCCACCCCTAGTAACCGATGACCCAGAAATACTTGAAACTCTTCCATCTCCGCCATCGCCACTATTTGCGTTAGTTGCCCCATCTTGTCCAACTTCACTAGCACCACCACCACCACCAGGGGCATTATCAGAACCGCTAGTTCTTAACCCATCGCCACCAGCGTAACCTTGAACTGGATCAGTGACTGGAGCAGAGGCTGCGCCTGATGCATCACGAGCGCCACCACCGCCAGACCCGCCAGTGCTAGGAGCGGTAGCGTCATCGTTGTTATTACCATACCCGCCACCTGTGCTTGTTATGCTAGAGAAAACTGAGTTTGCCCCTTTAGCACCAATAGAAGACGTTCCTCCTGCTCCACCAGCGCCAACGGTTATTGTATATGCTTGTGCTGTAATACTAAACCCAGTAGCAGTTCGATAACCACCAGCTCCACCTCCAGAGCCAATATTCGCACCACCGCCACCTCCTCCAGCAATAACGAGGTATTCAACTGTGTCGTATTCAGTGCCTATTTCAGTAACCGTAAACGTGCCAGAACTATTGAAAGTGTGAATAACGTAATCCCCACTATATGTCACCGTTCCACCAGAAGCCTCTATAAATTCAGAGGAAGATTTGTATTTGACCGCTACGAATCCTGAACCAGCATTGCCGCCAGCACCGCCCGTCGATCCTCCGCCTCCGCCTCCGCCTCCGCCAGTATTGGCAGTTGCCGCAGTTGGAGTTGAAGTTGAAGTGCTACCAGCCGCACCGCCCCCTGATCCTCCTGATCCAGCAGTTCCTCCGATAATTCCACCGCCTCCGCCTCCGCCTCTAACGGTTGCTGTGTTATTTATACTTGAGCTTAAACCAATTCCACCATTGCCGCCTTGATTAGTCGTACCGTTTACACCTACGGCCCCCGCACCACCACCACCGCCAGCAGGGGCTACGCCACTTTGTGTTAAACCACTGCCACCGTTGTAACCTTGATTAGCTGTACCTGAACCGCCAGCGGTTGCTCCGTGTGTTCCGCCACCACCACTTCCTCCATTACCTCCAGTTGACCCCGCACGACCCCCAGCACCGCCCCCAATAGAAGTAATTGTGCTAAATACGCTGTTAGCTCCGTTAGCTCCGCTTGCGGCAGAACCCCCAGCACCGCCAGCACCAATAGTTACTGTATAAGCGCCACTTGCTAAAAGTAATGCAGATTCTAATGTACCACCACCGCCTGTTGCCTCACCAAAAGTGCTATTTCTATAGCCACCTGCTCCACCGCCACCACCATATTCTGCCCCACCCCCAGCACCGCCAGCGATAACGAGATACTGAACAGGAACTTTGACGTTAGCTGGAAGCGTAAATGTGCCGCTTGACGTAAATTGATGGACGGTATAATTGCCCGTTGTTGTAATTGTATTTCCGCCTGTAGCGATTTCACCCGCTGTGTCAGGTGTGTAACGTGCTATGACTATGCCACTACCGCCAGCTGCTCCATTCACACTAGTATAACTGCCACCGCCCCCGCCTCCAGTATTAGCACTGCCAGCAGTTCCTACGGTTGTGTGGCTTCCATTTCCACCACCACCCGCACCACCTGAACCACCCGATGTTGAGTCTCCGCCACCACCCCCACCACCCGCTCTGGTGGTTGCAGTTCCGTTTATACTTGAGCTAACTCCTGCTCCACCATTTGTACCTCCAGAACCAGCAGAAGCTGTTGCCGCTACTGCTCCAGCCCCACCGCCACCTCCAGCATGACGATAATTCGGGCCGTTTTGAGAAAAACCACCGCCACCAGCGTAACCTTGATTAGCTGTACCAGCACCACCTGAGTTTGTTGTTGGAGATGCTGTCTCAGGAGCGCCTGCACCACCTCCAGAGCCACCAGCTATTCCGTTAGCAGCAGTAGTCCCACCGTTTACATATTCGTGACCACCGCCACCACCAGCACTGGTAATAGTAGAAAACACAGAGTCGTTGCCTTGCCCTCCTGTATTTCCGTTATAAGGAGAACTAGCTGTCCCTGCTGCCCCTCCAGCACCGACAGTAACTGTGTATTCGCCACTTGTTAAAGATAATGCAGATTCAGAACTTCCGCCACCACCACTTGCTTCGCCAGCAACGCTATTTCTATAGCCACCTGCTCCACCGCCACCGCTGTTGCTTCCTCCTGATCCCGCACCGCCAGCAATAGTAAGGTATTCAACAGAGCCGCCACCGCTTGGCGCAGAAGTAACCTCAAAAGTTCCTGAACTTGTGAAGCTGTGTATAACAAACCCAGAAGCAGTCGTGATTGTTCCACCGGTCGCGATTAAACAGCCGCCACCAGCCGACAAACTAGCAAACATTATTTGCTGCATACTCATTAGGTCAATCCCGATCCGCTAATCATCCATCTTGTTGCCGTCATCTTTATACAAGTTGCGATTCCGTTGGCTG
>CAXBCO010000031.1:0-3875 GCA_963973995.1 uncultured Alphaproteobacteria bacterium | reverse complement strand
TTTACACTACAAAAACAAGGTAAACAAAAAGACTTAGATGCTCCTGGATCTATGGCAGGTCGTATAGCTCTAGGTGCTGTAGGTAAAGTAGGTGAAGGTATTGAAAGAGTAGGAGAAACTTTTGCACCTGAAACTACACAAGCTATTAAAGATAAAATTAATTTACCTGAATCTGTAGAACGTAAACGTCAAGAACTATTCTTTCCTACACAAGGTGGACCTGTAGAAGAAGTAGTAACTGATATTGCTTCTTATCTTATACCTGCTACAGGAGCTATTAAAGTTCTTAACGTAGGATCTAAACTTTTAGGTGTTGCTAATAAAGCAGGTAAGGTAGGTAAGTTTGGAAAGATTACTGCAGGTTGGGCAGCAGGTACTACACTTGTAGAAAAACCTGAAGAAAACTTATTGAACCAACTTTCAGAATATACAGTTCCTGATGAAGCTGGTACACCTATGGGAACAGTAGGTCAGATAGTAGAAAAATTAAAAGTAAATCCTGATGATACAAAGTCAGCTCAATACTTAAAATCTTTTTTAAATAACTTAGCTATTGAAGGTACATTAGGAGGTACAGTTCTTGTAACATTAAAAGGATTAGGTAAACTTCCTGCTAAAACATTAGCAAAGAAAATTGGTGGTTTAGCTGATGAATATATTATACCTACTGCTGTTAAAGATTTAGCTAAGTCAGTTAATAAAACCAGAAAAGAATGGTTTAGTTCTCGAATGGGTTTAGATGATGATGGTTTAGCATTATTATCTCTTAGAGCAGGAGCTCCTAAAGCTGCAGTAACTCGTGCATCTATATTAGAAAAAGAATTAAGAAGAGCTATTAAAAAAGAAATGCCTAGAAAATCTAGAACAGATGAAACTATGGCAGGTATTAATCAAGCTTTAACAGGTGATGAAGCTGTACTAACTAATATAGCAAAGTTTGCTCCAGAGACTGCAACAGCTATACGTAAAATGCGTGGTGAAATAGATAAGATGTCTATGTATATTAGAGACAACATAGCTCTAGGTAAATCAGCTCGAATAAAAAAGACTGAAACAGTAGCAGATATATCTAAAAGAACTGGCATAGATGAAGATGAATTATTAAAATTAAATCCTAATCTTACAGATATTAATATTCAAGCAGGTACTATAAAAGAAGTTATACTTCCTTCTTTACAAACATCAATAGATAATAATTTAAATACATATATCAATAGAACATATCAAATATTTGATGATCCTTCTTATGCTAAAAAACTTAGAAAGAAATTTAACTTATATAGAGAAGGTAAGTTAGATGGTGATAAATCTAAAATGGCTAATGATATTAGAAACACCAGAGATTATTTTAAAGGATTAAAAGATACACATGGTAATCCTATACCAGATAGTGATATAGATGAGATTATGAATTACTATCTTGAAGGTGTTACAAGACCAGAATATAGTTCTTTTATAAAAGGATTAGGTGGTCGTACAAGTAAGATATTAAAAAATAGAAAAGAAGTTCCTCAAGAAATTAAAGCACTATGGGGTGAAGTAAAAGACCCTATGAAAAACTATGCTAATAGTTATGTTAAGATGGCTAATGTTATATCTGAATATAACTTCTTAGAAGATATAAGTCAGATGGCAATAAAGAAAAACAAAGCTGTCTTTGGTAATATTCCTAAAGGTGATATGATTAAAGCTGTTCCTGATGAAGCAATAGGTCAAGACCTCTTTGCTAAGTCAACACAGAAAGCTTTAGGTGGTGCTAGTGGTGGAGTAAAGAATCCTTTACAAGGTTTGTTTATTGATCCTTCTTGGAAGAAAGCTATTGATGATGGTATGGAAGTAGCATTAGGAGAGAATGCTGTAATGAGACATTGGATGAAAGTTAAGGCTACGTCTCAAGGTATGAAGACTGTATTCTCTATACCTACACATGGTAGAAATGTTATGGGTAATCTCTTTATTATGTTAGCTAATGGTACAGTCAATCCTCTTTATATAGCAAAAGGATTTGGAAAGAGTATGAAAAGATTTAGTAATCTTACCTCTGCTCAAGACTTAGAAAGGTTTGCTCGTTATCAAGAGCTTGGTGTTATAGATAGTTCTATTAATGCTGCTTCTTTAAGAGCTGCTGCAGGTGATGCATTTAAAAAAGGACATGAAGGTTTTGTAGAAGGTATTGTTAATAAGACTAGAATAGGTAGAGGTGGTAAAAAAATAGCAGAGAAAACAATACAAGCTTATGAAGCAGAAGATAATTTATTTAAGATAGCTAACTTTGAAAACTTAATGTCTTCTTATCGTAAAGCTTTTCCTGATATGGCTGAAGATGCTTTAGAAAAGTTTACTGCTCAACGTACAAGAGACATGATGCCTAATTATAATCTTGTTCCTAAAGCAATTAAATCTTTACGTGCTTTACCTCTAGGTAACTTTGTTGCTTTTCCTGCAGAAATAATACGTAATAGTATGAACTTAGCTAAGTATGCTTGGAAAGATATTAGTGGTGCAACAGCAAAAGAAATGAGAGCACAAGGAGTTACTAATATAAACGAAGGTGCTATACGTGCTATGGGATATAAAAGATTAGCAGGTATGACTGCAGCAGGTGTAGCAGGTGATGCTATGGTAGAACAATCTAAACAAATGTTTGGTATTTCAGATGAAGAAGAACAAGCATTTAATAATGTATTACCTGAGTGGGAAAAAGGTACAAACAAAATATTTACAGGACCTTTAAAAAGAAATAGTAAAGGAGATATTACTGTAAGCTATTTAAACTTAGGACCTTTAGATCCTTATGCTTATATTAAAAATCCTGCTAAAATGATAGCAGCTTCTTTATTAAACAACGAAGATTATAATGAACAAACTATTCAAGACATGCAGTATAAAGCTGTAAGAGATATGCTGTCTCCTTTTACTGATCCATCTATGGCAATTCAATCAGCACTAGATGCTTATACAGGTAGAGGAGCTACTGCAGACGAACCTACTATTAATAAAATAGGGAGAGTTTTAAAAGATACGTTTACTCCAGGAACTTTAGACTATATAAATAAAAGATTAATGGCTGATAAATCAGAGCAGAAGTTTGGAGAAGGTCAAGCTAAGAATCAATATGGATTTAGTATAGCTAAAGGCGAGGTAGATAACTTAGCAGCTTTTGGATTACGTAGACAAACAGCTAATCTATCACAAGGATTTAAGTTTAATACATCTAAACCTTTAGGTGATATGAAGAAATCTAAACGTAGATTTAAAAATGTAATAAAAGATTATACAAATACTGATCCTAATGCTGTTGTAGAAGCTTATAAAGAATCACAATTAAATAAATATAAACACGCACAAAGATTAAAAACTGTACTTAGATCATATAGAAGACTAGGTATGGATGAAGGAGATATGTATAAAGCATTAACTAAAGAAGGTCTTTTATCTGACCAAGACTTTGAATCTTTAATGATGGTAGAAAATAATATATTTATACCTGATGCTTTAACTGATGATGATATAACACTATCAGAATTAGAAACTAAATCTCCAATAGACTACGAAAAACTAATGCAACTTTACTCTGATTTTTATGGATCAGAAATAGATTAGGAGAAGACAATGCAAGATATAATGTTATGGAATGCTATACTTACATTAGCTGTGGGTGCATTCCTATGGTGGATACGTGGTACTAATAGTGACATAGATAAGCTACGTGAAGATTTAAAAGAACATGCGTTGTCTGATGCTAAGACTAGAGAGTTTATGGCTACTAATTATTCTACACGTAAAGAAGTGTTTAATGAAATAAATAAACTACTAGCAAGATTTGATAAGCTAGAAGAAAAACTAGATCGTTGGATGGAGAAACAGTAATGGCT
>CAXBCO010000030.1:0-3890 GCA_963973995.1 uncultured Alphaproteobacteria bacterium | reverse complement strand
TTTGAGCAGACCCGTTCGAGTGTTTCAGCGATATCGGCACCGGCGTACGTCCCTCGAAAGTCAATGGCTGGAACAAGTCTGGTGAAGGCATCGATGATGTTCAGGGTTCTGATCTTGCAACCGTCGTAGAGTGGGACGTGGACGAAACCTGTGCTCCATGCCTCGTTCGGTCGCGACAGCTGGCAACGCGCTTCCTGATGAGACGTCAAATCGTCGCGCCTTGGCCGTTTCGCTGGTAAACACGCACCCTTCCCGCGACAATGCAAAAAGACAAGATGCTTGCCGACGTCCGAGCCTTCACAAACATGGGTCAATGAGATTGCCTTGAATTGAGCCGACTGTCGCGCGTTCGGTCTAGCGCTTACATCTATTGCAAATTTGCATCACATTGCGACGATTTCTGGCAGTGGGCAAAATGAATATTCACATCGCAGAAAAGTAATATAGCATACAGTACGCTATAAACATAAGGAGGAAACCAGGTGCATTATTTTAACACGCTGTCTAAGACAACTGCTTCGGTATCTTTGGCGGCATTGCTGCTCGCCGCAGGTGCTCATGCACAAGTTGAAGTGGACGAGCAGGGTACTACATCGACAACCGAAAACGCAGAGACCACACGTCGTCTGGGCGCAATTACAGTTACGGCGCAAAAGCGCGAGCAAAGTCTGCAAGATGTGCCGATCGTTGTGACGGCTTTGTCCGGTGAACTTCTCAGTGATGCGGGCGTTAAGGATATTAAAGATCTGACGGTCGTTACGCCCGGCCTGCTTGTGACTTCGTCGTCAAAGCAAGCAAATACGACGGCGCGTATTCGCGGCATTGGCACGGTAGGAGACAATCCTGGCCTCGAAAGTTCCGTCGGCGTCGTTATCGATGGGGTTCCGCGCGCCAGGAATGGCGTTTCCTTTGGAGATCTCGGCGAAATCGAGCGAATCGAAGTGCTAAAAGGACCGCAAGGCACCTTGTTTGGCAAGTCGACTTCTGCGGGCGTTATAAATATCATTACCAAGAAACCGTCTGACGAGCTTGAGTCTATCTTCGAGGTCGGGATCGGCAACGAAGGCTTCCTTCGCACCTCTGCAGAAGTTACCGGACCGCTTTCTGAAACAGTGAGCGGTCGCCTTTTTGGGGTCTATGAGGAGCGCGGCGGTCTTCTCGACGTAAAGACGGGCAATGGTCCGCGTACCGAAGACGAAACGAGTCAGTATGACTTCTACTCCTTCCGAGGCCAGCTTCTTTTTGAGCCTTCGGGCGACCTCGAAATCCTTCTCTCGGCTGACTATACTGACCGGGAAGAAGATTGTTGCATGGGTGACTATGTCTCGGTGGACCCGGCCAGAGGCCCGCTGGTTACGCTGTTGGCCGGCGGCGATGGTGCCTCTGCTTTCCCGATCGATCCGTTCGATCGCGTCGCCTTTGCGAACCGCGACGCCACGCAGACGACCGAAGACTGGGGCGTGTCAGCCAATATCAAGTGGCAGACCGGATTCGGTGAACTGACATCCATCACATCGTATCGCGACTGGGAAAATGGCTCGGGTCAAGATACCGATTTCAGCGCGGCTGATCTTTGGTATCGTGATGATGAAACTTCCGTGGATGCTTTTGCGACTTTCAGCCAGGAGTTGCGGTTCGCAGGTGCCACCGACAACATTGACTGGCAGGTGGGTGCCTTCTACGCAAATGAGACTCTCGACCGTTCAGATTTCATCCGTTACGGCAATGATTACTTTTTCTACTTTCAGCAATTGCTGCTCGGTGCGAGCGGTGGTGCGTTCAATCTCGCTGCGCTGCCCGGTAACATTTACACGGGTGAGGCCAATGCAACTGCGGACGTTTATGAACAATCTTCGGACACATACGCGATCTTTACGAACAATACGTTCAGCTTGACCGATCAGTTCGACCTGACCGTCGGCCTTCGTTATACGATCGATGAGAAGACGCTGGAATCCAATTTTGATGGAAATGCAGGTAGCTGTGCCACAGCCTTGACTGTATTTGGGGCTGCAGGTGGGTTGACCCCGACGCTTTGCTTGCCTTGGACGAACGACAACTTCGTCGGTGTGAGATCCACGCAGGATCGCTCTGACGACGATTTGTCAGGTACAGTGAAGGGGGCATATCGGGTCAATGAAAATCTGATGTCCTACGCGTCCTATTCGCGCGGTTACAAGGCCGGTGGTTTCAACCTTGACCGCAGCCAGTTTGGTCCCTCAGATCCCACGCCGTTTCAACCGAATCTGGACACCGGTTTCGATCCCGAAACTGTGGATGCGTATGAGGTCGGCTTCAAGACCAACAATGCGGCAAATAGCTTGTTCTTCAATGGTGCGATATTCTATCAGGAATATAGCGACTTTCAGCTCAACACGTTCACCGGTACGAGTTTCATCGTGACATCCGTTCCCGGTGTGATTTCCAAGGGCGCTGAGTTCGATATCCGATACCTGCCTGAACAGCTTGAAGGACTGACGCTTCAGGGCGGCCTCGTCTATGCGGAAACCCAGTATGACGATTTCGAAGCGGTAGACTTTTTTGCCCCCCCGCGTCTGCCGGGAAGCACGATTTCGTTCGCGCCCCGCTGGTCGGGAACGTTGGCTGCAACTTATGAGACCCCGTTTATCAGCGACTGGAATGCGAGATTCAATGTGTCGAGCCGATTCACTTCACGGTATAATACAGGGTCGAACCTCGATCCGCTCAAGGAAGTTGACGATTTGGTCGTGGTCAATGCGAGGATGGCATTCTATAGCGACAATTCACCGTTTGAGCTGGAGGTTTGGGCGCAGAACCTGTTTGACGAGGACTATTACGAGCTGGCTTTCGATACGCCCCTCCAGGGCAATGCTGCCACGCAAACAGCGCCTGGAACCGCTGTTGGAGCGTTCCTGTCGCCACCTCTGACCTTCGGAGCAACCGCCCGTCTTCGTTTCTGACGTTGATGTAAGCGTAACTGACCTTGAGGCGGCTAGGTAGATTCGTTTAACATTTGAAAGTCAGCGAAATACCGTTAGGTGCTTCGCTGACTTTGATTAAGACGATTCAGGTCGTCGTTCTGCCGCCGAATGCCGGAGTTGTTCGCTGGTGTTCAGGGCCTTGTCTGCATTCATGGCGAATACCACTATGAATGCAGACAGTTCCGGGCTTATTGGTGCTGGGATAATTCTGTGAATAATATCCGTAATCGCAGATTGAGACAATGCGCCAGGTCAACTTGTTGGGTGGCGTCTAAAGGCGAACCAACATTCTCTTTGTGAGTGATTGTGTTGAAAAAGTCCCCAAAATCGAAAATCACTAATTTTGAACATTTCTCGAAGAATTTTGTTGAGCCGATACAGTGACTTATAGCTATCCGTATACGGTGTGAACTGCGATTTTTGACTTTTCAGCACAATCTGAGTGGAAAAAGAAGTTTTCGCAGCCCGTTTTGGGGTTACTTGAAAAGCGCGGATACCCAGACTTGATACTTGGCTCACGATCCGCGCTAGCAATTCCCGTCTTTTTCCAGTCGGTCGGGAGTTGGAGAGATCAGGTTCTCGCGGAGGGTTGAGAGCAAAGCCATGGCCGCCGATAGATCTCGGTCTTCTATGGAAGCAAAGACTTGCGTCGCAACGCGTTCGGCAGACTGCGCAAAGGCTTCCGCGCGCTGGCTGGCCAACTGGGTTGGCATGATCCGCCAGACGCGCCGGTCATGGGCATCACGCTCACGCGAGACATAGCCCGAGTTCTCGAGCTGGTCTATGAGTGCTCCAACTGATGGGCGCGCAATATCGAGCGCTTCTGCAAGTGCAGTCTGCGTCGGACCATCCATTTTCAGAACATAAACAAGTACATGCCATTGCGATCGTGTCAGACCAATGGCTTCCATTTCATGATCGAACGCT
>CAXBCO010000029.1:0-3945 GCA_963973995.1 uncultured Alphaproteobacteria bacterium | reverse complement strand
GCTGGGCAGGATAGGCCAAGGCACAGGCAAAGGCCCGGCCGGCCGCGCGCAGGTCATGGATGGCGCGGTCATAGTGACCCTTGCCATAGCCGAGACGATTGCCCATCGCGTCGAAGGCCAGGAGGGGTGTCAGGATCAGCGTCGGCGCGGCTTCCGGGGCATCGAGGCCGGGCTCGGACAGGCCAAACGGGCGGCGTTCCAGGGGCTCGCCGAGCGACCACATGCGCCAGGTCATGCGCCCGTCATCTTCCACGCGGGGCAGGCACAGTTCGGCCCCGGCACGGCTGAGCCGCTGCATCAGCGGGGTCGGATCAATTTCCTCATTGATCGGCACATAGCCGGCCACGACCGGGCCATACCGTTCGAGAAGCTTCATGGGAAACAGGTCGGCCAGCTTTTCGGCGGCGTCGGGATCGCGTGCAGCTGCCTCTGCGCGGAGGGTGCGCATGCGGTGGCGGAGTTGTGTCTTGTCGGGAGCCTGGGACATGGGGTGAGCCTTAACGCGCGTCAGGACCGGCGTCACCTACCAAAAGAAGCGCACAAGAACCGCAGACGTCGCTGGGCATATTCACTCCCGTCAACCTAGAGACTAGGTGGGCGCCGGGTGAGCCCGGACCAGGGTCCGAACCAGAATGCCAGCTCCCTGACGGAAAGTAAGGTCGCCGGAGTTCAGTCCCATTGCGGGCGCCGCAGCCCTTGTGCAGGAGCAGATGTAAGCCTCAACCGTAAAGAATGTAAGAGCGTTTATTCCGCGCCGGTATCGACATCGAAGGCGTAGAGGAGCGTTTTCTGGCGAGCCGAAAAATTATTGTCGGAAATCAGCCAGATGCGCAGTGTATCCGCATCGAGGAATTCCGCAGCCACACCTTCGAAATTGTCGACCATCATGGGACGTTTCAGCTCGATCTGCAGATCCGAGGTCGACCAGGTGACGATATTCCGGTTTCCGCGAATGGGGTCATAGCTGCGATACAGGGTGACCGTGACCGGGTTGCCGGATGCATCGACCGCCTCATCGAGACCGACGAGCGAATAGCCGCCGGGATTGGACGCCATTTCGCCTGAGAGTACGCCGTCTCCATTGGCGAGGACGATTCCCAGGGGGGAGGGGCCGCTGAACAGGCTTTCCAGTCCGAACTTCAGATGGCCGGCGGGCAGGATCGAGAGCGCTTCGGCGCCCTGGTTTTCGCCAATCGGCTTGCCGGACACTTCAAAGGGCAGGTCCGCGACACGCGCCGCCCTGGCGTCCGCGCCGCACTCCTCGAGATCGAAGGCTTCGATCCTGTGGTCGCGTTCGAAACTGACAAGGGCGAGCCCGTCGCGGACGGCAAGGCCTTCGGCGTCTCCCTGGGTCTTGCCGGACAGCTGCTTGCCATCCTGGCCGAGCATATAGGCCAGCTTGCCGGTGCCGTTCGGTTCGCTGTCCGAGAGCCCGATCCAGACAAAGGTGCCCGCGTCGGACACAGTGAGAAGGTTACCGTCCGGCAGCGTTTCCAGGCCGGACAATCCGCCAAAGTTCTTGTTGCCGGAGGTCAGGCTCCAGCCATGGGCGAAGGTGACGGATGCAGGCAGGGCCGAATTCGCGCGCGACTCGTCCAGCGCGACCGGGGCTGCCGCGATCCGGATGGCGAGCGGCGAGAGGTCTGGTGTGCCCGGCGGGCAGGATTCGTCCCGCAATGCGCGCGCGGAGGTTTCAAAACTCCAGAGTGCCGAGGCACTCGTCGGCGCGACGGCAGCCGGCGCGACGGGTTCAGGCGCCGAACAGGCGGCAAGGCCCATGAGGAGCGAAGCGATGAGCACGGACTTGTTCATGCAATGGCCTGATTCGATTGAGATGCTTTCGGTCCCGCCTCTCCCATCGGAAGGCGGCAAATACAAGGCGAAACCGGTGAAATGCGCGCATCGGCCAACGGGGCTCTGGATTTCGAATGCGAACCCATACATGAGAGTCGGGATGACGCAGATTCCTCTCGCCCGCCGGTCACCGATTCCACCGGACGCCTGCAATCTTGCCAGCGCCATAGAGGTGGTGGGAGACAGGTGGACGCTGCTGATATTGCGTGCGGCGCTTTACGGCGTGCGCCGGTTCGATGACTTCCAGGCCGAGCTGAAATGCCCGCGCACCGTGCTGTCCGGTCGGTTGAAGTCGCTCGTCGACGCTGGCCTGCTTGTCAAAAGGCCCTACAAGGCACCCGGAAAGCGCGCCCGGCCCGAATACCTGCTGTCGGCGATGGGCCTGTCATTGCGGCCTATCCTGATCGGCCTGACCCAATGGGGCGATGCCTGGCTGGCCGAGGGTGAAACGCCGCCGATCAGTTTCACCAAAGCGGGCACCAAAAGTGCGATCCGCGCGGCATTTGTCGATACCGAGGGGCGCGAAGTGCGGCCGGACCAGATTCGCACGGTTATACGGGGCTGATCCGAGGCGATTCCCGGCTGGCCAGGCCGAAACGTCGGTCGCGCGCGCGGCACAAAAGCCTGCATTGGCAGAAGATCGGGAGCCTTCGGCCCAAAGGTCCGCAAATTGTGCAGCAGGCCCGAACTAAGCGCTTGCAAACACAGGCCTGATGCGCTTTATCACGCCTCTCGGCGGGGGTTCTCGCCGGGTACCAATTCAGGATGCGGGCGTAGCTCAGTGGTAGAGCACAACCTTGCCAAGGTTGGGGTCGAGAGTTCGAATCTCTTCGCCCGCTCCAGAATAATTCACATAAAACAAAGTGTTGAAATGGCGTGCCTGACGGGCGCGCCTGCGGTCGTCGTTCCAAATAATCACCATGTAAGCACCGCCATCAATTAATTGGCCAAAACAGCCATTGCGGGCGATTGGGGTGTTGATTGTTCGGAATTTGCCCCGGATAGTTGTTAGAACTGTTGGGGGAGGGGTTCAATGCGATTGACGGCGATCTTGGTTGCTGCGTTGCTCACTGCGAGCGGTTGCGTTTCAAATCAGCTAAAAAGTTTTGTCGGTGAGCCAATTGAAGAGGCTTACTTCGCCTATGGCGATCCCGAGAAGATAATGAACCTGGAGGATGGCCGCAAAGCCTATCTTTTTCGCTTTGGCGCGAATGCGGTATCCGAGGGCTGCCGCATGACGCTTATCACTGAGAACGTGCAAGGCACCGACACCGTGCGCGATTACCGGGTTCCTAAGGGCTTGGTCTGTTAATCCGCTAAACGACATAACGCCATCGACTGCAGGCGCAGGCGTCTTGCATATCGGTCTTTACGAATAGGCTTAAGAATGAAGAAATCAGTACTTGTGTGGCTTTCCCTGATATTTCTAAGCGGTTGTGAGACCGCACCTCGGGAACGATTAGTATACCATAACGGTCAACCATATAAGATTTTTGGTAGTTGCACGAAGGATTCAAAGCCTGAGATCGTCACCGATAACTTCACTACTTGTAACGACGAAGATGGCGAGGTGGTAGGTTATATCGAAACTCTAACGTATGATCAGGCCGAAACGTTGAGCCTAAAGCTGGCTCAGGAGCGTGAGGCAACGAGGCAAGCTTGGCAGGACATTGGTGACTCACTGCAAGACATTGGTGACTCACTTAATCAATCTGCTGTTTCAATGCAGCAGCGCAACCAGCAGTGGGGCGTTCCTGATGTCACTCAGCCGATAGGTGGTTCCAACCGAATAACCTATAATCAGGTAGGAACAACGTTGATGGGCTCTAACGGAATTTCTTACCGAAGAACTGGAAACACGGTCTTCGGGACAGACGGCACGACCTGCCAAATAACTGGATCAGTCATCATCTGCCAATAAGCCCGAAGGGCGCTTGATGTGAAAAATTCGGGAAAAGCCTAAAACACGTTCCTTGTACGGTGAAGTGCTTGGCTCCGGTGGTCCGGCCTCGGTGTTAGAATCCAGCGGTGATTTTAACCTTGCCAAGGTTGGGGTCGAGAGTTCGAATCTCTTCGCCCGCTCCAGAATAA
>CAXBCO010000028.1:0-4796 GCA_963973995.1 uncultured Alphaproteobacteria bacterium | reverse complement strand
TCGAGCATGGCGACGCCGGTGCCGTCGGGCATGGCTTCGAGGATGCGGCGGGCGAATTTCACTTCGTCCGGGGCCGGGCTGAACACGCGCTTGGCAATGTCGACCTGGCTCGGATGCAGGCTCCACGCACCCGAGCAGCCAAGCAGGAAGGCGTTGCGAAATTGCTGTTCGCAGGCATCGAGATCGGAAATGTCGCCGAACGGACCGTAGAAGGCATTGATCCCCGCCATGCGGCACGCGTCGACCATGCGGGCAATCGTATAATGCCAAAGGTCCTGCTGGGCATTGGCACGGGCGCTGCCATCTTCCTTTGGATCTTCAAGCACGCGGTAGAACGGATGGCCGCCGCCAACGCGGGTGGTTTTCATCTTGCGGTCGGCAGCAAGATCTGCCGGGCCGAGGCTGATGCCCTGCATGCGGGGGCTGGCGAGCGCGATTTCCTCGACGCGGGCCATGCCCTGCGCGGTTTCGAGAATCGCGTGGAACAGGATGGGGCGGGTGAGACCGGCCTTGGCTTCCAGCTGGGCGACATACTGGTCGGCGAAATGGATGTCCCACGGGCCTTCGACCTTGGGCAGCATGATGACGTCAAGCTGGTGGCCGGCCTTGAGGACGAGTTCGGAGACATCGTCCTGGAACCAGGGCGAGTTCAGCGGATTGACGCGGCTCCAGAAGCCGGTGCCGGTGCCCTGCCAGTCATACATGCTTGCCATTTCGATGGCGCCGGCGCGGGCGGCATCCTTGGCGTCGGCGGGAATGGCGTCTTCGAGATTGGCGAGAATGACATCGCACTTGGCGGCCATGGCGGGCGTTTTCGAGCGGACCTTTTCATTGTGGCCGGGAACGAAATGGATCATCCGCTCCAGGCGCGTCGGCAGCTCCAGCATCGGGTTCGGTGCGCCAATGGCCAGCGGCTTGAAAAAGTTCCGGGGTGTCTTCTCGCTCATGTGTGTCTCCTCATCCGCCACAGGCCTAAGGCTGATGGTGCACTGCGTCAAACAGGAACAAAGCCGCACCCCGCCCGTTGGTCGGGCGAACCCAAGACTAAGGAAAACACCATGTCTCTGCTTATGATCCTGCTGACCATCTTCCTGCCGCCCGTCGCTGTCGCGATGAAAGAGGGCATTGGCGGCCAATTCGTGATCAATGTCGTGTTGACGCTGATTGGCTGGCTGCCCGGCGTGATCCACGCCTTCTGGGTGAACTCGCGCGGCGGCTCTGCGGTCGCGTAACGCGCCGCAATATCTCGACGAAAAGAGCCTGGCTGCGCGATGCAGCCGGGCTTTTTAGTCGTTTTCGACGGGGATCTGCGTCATCCGCGCTTCGGAATCGAAGGCCCGGCGGAAGATGATGACGGCCAGCACGGCAGAGGCGACAAGGTCAACCGCTTCGGCGCCCATGATCATGTACTTGCCCGCATGCAATTCCGAAAGAAGCGCCCAGATGGCCGTGGCCGAGGTGATCAGCGCCAGCTCGGTGAGAAGCAGGGTTGGAATGAGGGCCTTGAAGAAACGGTTCATGGGTAAGCTCCAAATCGCATTTCCAGAGATATTGTCCCGCTGCCGCAGAATCGCAATGGCCTATTTCAGGATCAGCCGGGCCGGGCCAGCGGGTGGCTGGTTTCGAGCAGTTCGGCGAGCTCGTCTGTCAGGACATGGGTGTAGATCTGGGTCGTCGCGATATCGGCATGGCCGAGCAGGGTCTGAACGCTCCTGAGGTCTGCGCCGCCTTGCAGCAGGTGGGTGGCATAGGCGTGGCGCAAGGCATGCGGGTGGACACGGGCGGGGTCGAGATTGGCGGCGAGGGCGAGGGCATCGAGCATCTGGCCGAGGCGGCGGCGGGTGAGGTGGCCCTGCTTGCCGCGCGAAGGAAAGAGGAAGGGCTCGGCCCGGCCGTGGGCGAGGCCGCCGGCGGGGAGGCTGCCTTCGCGCACGGCGAGCCAGTCGGACAGGGAGGCGAGCGCGGGGCCGCCGAGCGGGCAGAGCCGTTCCTTGCCGCCCTTGCCGCGAATGATGACATCCTGAGTCACCCAGCGCGCCCCCTTGCGGCGCGGCAGGCTGCCGAGCGTGAGCGAGACGAGTTCGGACGCGCGCAGGCCGGCGCCATAGAGAAGTTCGACCAGGCATTTGAGGCGGAGGTCGTCGCCGCAGGCATTGATCAACTGGCCGAGTTCTTCGCGCGAAAGCACGTCCGGCACTTCGCGGGTGGTTTTCGGGCCGTCAATCTTTGCGGTCGGATCGTCCTTGCGGTCACCTTCCTCGAACAGAAACCGGAAGTAGCGCCGTGCTGCGGACAGCTTGCGGGCGGAGGTGGAGGCGGCCATGCCGCGCGCCGAGAGATCGGCCTGCCAGGCGGCGAGGTCGCGGCCCGTGGCGCCGGTCAGGTCACCGGCACAGAATTCCGACGCATCCGCCAGGTCGCGGGCATAGGCGTCCAGCGTATTGGCGGCCGCACCGCGTTCGGCGCTCATCATTTCGAGGAAGGCTTCGATGCGGGCGCGGTCTGACATGGGACAAGCCTAGCCTGCCTGTGTTAATGACGCCTCTATGCGGCGCGCCTCGACGCGCGGCGGCTGACATAAGCAAGGATGGGAGAAAACTATGGGTGGAGTTGTCGATTATAATGGCGTGACGCTGGATGCGCCGGGACGCGGGCGGGTCTACGGATCGATCCTCGAGACGGTGGGCAATACGCCGATCGTGCGGATACCGCGCATATCAGCCGAAGAGGGCCTGAAAAGCGACCTGCTGCTGAAGCTCGAATTCTTCAATCCGCTCGCCAGCGTGAAGGACCGGATCGCCATTGGGATGATCACGCAGCTGGAAAAGGACGGCAAGATCGGTCCGGGCGCCGTTCTGGTCGAACCGACATCGGGCAATACGGGGATCGGCCTGGCCATGGTGGCGGCATCCCGCGGCTATCGCCTGATCCTGACCATGCCGGATTCGATGTCGATCGAGCGCCGGAAAATGCTCGCCATCCTGGGTGCAGAGCTGCACCTGACGCCCAAGGAGCTTGGCTTGAAGGGGACCCTGGACAAGGCGGCGGAGCTGCTCGCGGCGATTCCCGGTTCCGTCATGCCGAGCCAGTTCGACAATCCCGCCAACCCGGCGATCCACGAAGCGACCACCGCCGAGGAGATCTGGCGCGACACGGGCGGCGCGGTTGACGCCGTGGTGGCCGGTGTCGGCACCGGCGGGACGTTCACGGGCACGGCGCGTGTCCTGAAGGCGAAGAAGCCAGCCGTGCAAATGTTCGCCGTCGAGCCGGAAGCGAGTCCGGTCCTGTCGGGCGGCGAGCCCGGCCCTCACGCCATCCAGGGGATCGGCCCCGGCTTCATTCCGGGAAACATGGATACCAGCCTGATGGACGGCGTGGTCAAAGTGGCCAATGCGGACGCCATCGCGCATGCGCGGCGACTGGCGCTGTCGGAAGGCATTCCGGTCGGCATCTCGTCCGGGGCGGCGCTGGCGGCAGGCCTCGACATCGCCAAGCGGCCCGAAATGGCCGGCAAGACGATTGTCGTGATCATCCCGTCCTTTGCCGAACGCTATGTCTCGACCGCCTTGTTCGAAGGGCTTGGCTGAGTCCTATTTCGCGGCTTTCCAGTAGCCTGTGGCCTCCAGCGCGAGCTCGGAGGCCGCATCCTGCGCGCCAATCGTGTTCAGCGCCCGGCCAACAAGGGCGAGATCGGCGACGTCGAGTTTCGACGCGTCACCATTGACGAGCGCAACGGTGGCGAGGATCGCCTCTCCGGCGGCGCCCGCTTCTGCATTGGCGAGTATGGCGAGCACGGCGCCCGGTTTGCTTGCCTTGCCCGGCGCTTCACTGTCACTGGCCATCAGGGCGCGGGCCGAAGGGGGCGGCGTGATGCCGGTCATCGTCCAGAGCGCAAAGAGGCGGGCTGCGGCCTGGCGATCGTTCTTGCTGGTCGCTTCAGCAACGAGTGTCTTGCCGATCTGCGCCGCGTCGCCGGATCCGGACAGGACGCCCAGCGCGTGGATATAGGCGAAGTCGAACGCGTCGGTCTGCGGCGCCTCGTCGAGGCTCGGGACGAGTGTCCATAAAACCATGCCTTCGGGATCGTTCGCGGCGATGCTGGCGCGGGCAAAAAGGCGCGCGTGTTTCGCTGTTGCGTTCGTCAGGCTTAGACTGGCGAGTTCCGGCGCGAGGACGGCGGACACGGCGGCGAAACGGGCCGGGTTGATGCCCGCCTCCTTCAGCGCATCAGCGATCGCGTCAGCGCGACCGTCATTGGGCATGGCGACGTTGCGGGCCGTTGCGATGGCGATTTCGACCTTGGAACGGGGCTCGAATTCCGGATTCTCGAACAATGTGTCGAGGACCTGGTGCCAGGCGGCGACATCGATGAGTCCGGCTTCGGCGGCGATCGCGGCGGCTTCAGCCCGCTTGGCGGCGGGGAGGCCGGGACGGGCGACCATGGCGGCAGCGAGGTCTGGCCGGGTCGGCGAGAGGGCGGTGTCCGATGGGGCAAGGCCTGCCTTGGACGAAATGGCGAGCGCGATGCCGCTGTCATATTTGGCCTGCGGCGGATTGGGCAGGTCGCCGGACGCGGCGAAGACGGCCGAGGTCAGCCAGCTGTCATTGACGCCCTGGCTGCTTGCCATTTCGATGGCGAGTTCTGCGCCGGCCGTATTGTCGCGTAGCGCCGCGCAAACCGCGCGCAACTTGGCCCAATAGGCACCCTCGCGCAGCGCGCTGGTATTCTCGGCGCAGGCCATGGCCTCGTTGCCGAGGGCGAGGTTCAGGTCGGTGGCGATCTCGTCGCTGTCGAG
>CAXBCO010000027.1:0-4962 GCA_963973995.1 uncultured Alphaproteobacteria bacterium | reverse complement strand
GGCGAATTTAATAAAGGACAAGATGGTGATTATGAGTATCCAAGTTTTAGTAATTATTTTGATTGTTATGAAGTGTTATGCGGAGGACAAGACATTATAGATATACTTGAGCAGCATATTATTGAAGATTTAGAAGAAGAAGCAAACCAAATAATAGAAGCATTATGATAGTTTTATTTGATGCTGATAGTTTAGTGTATTCTTCTTGTTGTGGTGTTGATGATATACTTGATGAGGCTATAGGAAAGTTTGACCAGATATTTATGTCTATAGTAAATAGACTGGAAGAAACTTATGAAATAGAAAAGGTAATTACTTTTAACAATAGCAAAGGAAACTTCAGGAAACTATTAGACCCAAACTATAAAGCCAATAGAAAGAAGCAAGAACACCCAAAGCTATTAAACGAAATGCACGAACATATAGCAGAGATATATTCTACTAAAAACTCATATGGTGTAGAGACAGATGATTTAGTTGCTACTTACTGGAAAACATTAAGTGATGAGTTAGGTCGTGATAATGTTATAATAGTATCAATAGATAAAGATTACAGGCAGTTCCCTTGTCTTATTTACAACTATCATTATAATCATCAATGTATATACAATATAACGCCTTACGAAGCCTTATTTAACTTCTACGAACAAATGATAGTCGGAGATAGTGCAGACAATGTAAACTACTGTAAAGGTTATGGAAAGGCATACGCAAAAAGATTGTTTAAGAATTGCAAGACACATTATCAATTTACTAAAAAGACATACGAATTATTTAAAACAATATATAAATCAAAAGCAAAGTTAAAATACATACAATGTTATAACCTTTTAAAGTTAAGGACAAAATGATAGCAAAAGCATTAAGCAGAATAGGAATAGAAGTTTGGAAAGATTTACCTGAATACGAAGGTTTATATCAAGTAAGTAATTTAGGCAATGTTAGAAGTTTAAAGTTTAATAAAATAAGATATATTAAATCTTTAAATGATAAAGAAAGGTATGCTGTTACCTTGTATAAGAATAAAATAAGAACTACAAATAATAGAGTTTCAGTTTTAGTAGCAGAAGCATTTTTAAATCATAACCGATGTGGGCATAAAATAGTTGTAGACCATATTGATAATAATAAAATAAACGACAGGTTATATAATTTGCAATTAATATCGTCACGAAAAAACTGTTCAAAAGACAAAAAAGGAACTTCAAAATACACAGGTGTTTATAAGCCTACAAGAGAAAAAAAATGGAAAGCTCAAATAAGGATTAATGGAAAAGTTAAACATTTAGGAGTTTTCACAGACGAAAAAAAAGCATCAGAATCATATCAAAACGAATTAAAAAAAATAAATGAGAGCAACACAAATACACTATGAAAACGGAAAAGGATATGATGTTATAGACTTTATTAAAGACTACGATTTAAACTTTAATAAAGGAAACATTATAAAGTACATAAGCAGAGCAGACAAGAAAAACCACGAATTAATGGATTTACTAAAAGCTAAAGACTATCTTGAAAGAGAAATTGAATATGTACGAAAACAAAATACCGAATGAAGGTTTAGAGAATGAAACCATAAAAGAGTTTTATAATCTTGCAGTTTATGACTACGAGCAAGGAACAGACTTAGATGAATTAAGATTAGTCTTGTTTGATTACGAAGACAAAGAAATGTATTTAGAATGCGCTGGTATACACTTGGCAATAGAATACATACAATTTATAACATTAATAGAAAAAATAGATGACAGCGGAAAATATTAAAAAATTAGTAGAAAGAGAATTAGGATACAATATAGGTGGTAAAACAAGAGCAAGACAAGTTGTTTATGGAAGAGCCATATACTTTAAAATATGTAAAGACAGAACAAACCTATCATTACAAGAAATAGGAGAAACACTAAACCTACATCATGCTACAGTACTACACTCTATAAGAAACATATTCCCAGCCTTTGAAATGTATAACCCTGAATACATGGATATATACAATAGAATAATAAAAGCAGACGAATACATACCCATAGAAAGACAATTAGCAAGACTAAAAATACAACACTACCAATTAGAATTAAAATACAACTACATAAAAAACATAAACATAGAGATGAAACATAGAACACTATTAAGTAAAATAAAAGAAATACCAGACTTACAATTACAAGAAGCAGAGAAAAGAATAAGTAAACTTGTTGAAAGACTTAAATAAAACAAGATGATAACTAACGAATGTAATATGGAACTAATGTCAAGGTATAAAGATAACCACTTTGACTTGGCTATTGTTGACCCTCCTTATGGTATAAACGTGACCAAAATGACATTAGGAAATGGCAAAAACAAAATAAACAGAGGAACGACAGACTGGGATAGCACAACTCCAACAAATGAATACTTTGAGGAATTAAGGAGAGTTTCTAAAAATCAAATAGTTTGGGGAGCTAATTACATGACAGAAAACTTACCTCCAAGTATGGGTTGGATTTATTGGGATAAGGGAACGGGAGCAAATGATTTTAGCGATGGGGAATTAGCCTACACCTCATTTAGTAGGGCGTTACGAGCATATAAGGTAAGCTGGGTAGGAGCAAACGCAAACAATGGAACACCCAGAATACACCCAACAGAAAAGCCTATTAAACTATATGAGTGGATATTAATGAACTATTCAAAAGAAGGAGACACAATACTTGATACACATTTAGGTAGTGGCTCTATAGCTATAGCTTGTTATAATTTAGGATATGATTTAACTGCTTGTGAAATAGATAAAGAATACTATAATGCAAGTATAAAAAGACTGGAACAACACAAAGCGCAACAAAGACTGTTTTAACAAAAACAAAGATATATCGTTATATAAAAAAATTGAACTCAATATTATTTAATATGGATGGAAGAAAAAATAATGGTGGACACTCAAACGGAGGGCGTAAACCTAAAGCAGAAGAGGTTAAACTTATAGAAAGATTAACACCATTAGAACCACAAGCATATGCAGCGCTTAAAAAAGGAATAGAAACAGGAGATTTTAAATTCATTCAAATGTTCTACCATTACTATGCTGGTAAGCCAAGAGAAACAAAAGACATAACATTAAACTCTGAACAGCCTATATTTAATATAACAGATATTTAATGACAGACTTTGTAGTAACAACTGCAATTAAAAAACTTCTTAAACTTAAAAAGCGTAAGAAGATAATTCAAGGGGGTACTTCTGCTGGTAAAACATTTGGGATACTCCCTATACTTATAGATAGGGCTTTAAGGACTTCAGACTTAGAAATAAGCGTAGTAAGTGAATCTATACCACATTTACGTAGAGGTGCTTTAAAAGACT
Source organism: uncultured Alphaproteobacteria bacterium (assembly GCA_963973995.1). Classification (GTDB taxonomy): domain Bacteria; phylum Pseudomonadota; class Alphaproteobacteria; order Caulobacterales; family Hyphomonadaceae; genus Hyphomonas. The sequence continues at coordinate 1,617 of CAXBCO010000027.1, read as the reverse complement.
TCTTAAAGATTATGATGATGACTAACCGTTATAATGATGTTCAGTATAATAAGTCAATGCTTAAATATAGTTTCTCTAACGGAAGTTATATAGAGTTCTTTTCAATTGAATCAGCAGATAAATTAAGGGGTGCAAGAAGACATACACTTTATGTGAATGAAGCTAACAACATACCCTTTGAAGCTTATAACCAATTAGCAATAAGAACATCTGGAGATATATGGATTGACTTTAATCCTACCTCATCCTTTTGGGCGCATACTGAAATACAAGACAAAGAAGATTCAGACTTTTTAAAGCTTACTTATTTAGACAACGAAGCATTACCAGAAACAATAATAGAAGACATAGAGAAAGCTAAAGACAAAGCAAAGAACTCTACCTACTGGAGTAATTGGTGGAATGTTTACGGACTTGGGGAAATAGGTAGTTTAGAGGGTGCTTGTATTAAAGATTGGAAACCAATTGATTTACCAAACGAAGCAAGACTATTATGTTACGGAATGGATTTTGGATATACAAATGACCCTACAACATTAATAGCACTTTACAAATACAACAACACTTATATATTTGATGAGGTCATATATCAACGTGGTTTACTTAATAGTCAAATAAGCAACTTACTTAAGACACATGAAATACAAGAGCTTATATATGCAGATTCAGCAGAACCTAAAAGTATAGCAGAACTATCAAGCTATGGTCATTTAGTCTTGCCAGTTAAAAAAGGTAAAGACAGTATAGTCTACGGAATCAACCTTATTAATCAAAATGAAATCTATATAACTAATAGAAGTCATAACTTAATCAAAGAACTACAGAATTATATTTGGTTAAAGAACAAAGAAGGTGAAACCCTCAACAAGCCAATAGATGCGTTTAATCATTGTATTGATGCGATGAGGTATGCATTAACTTCACAGCTTGAAAACCCTAATAAGGGTGCGTATTACATTTTTTAAAATGTTAAAGAAATGTTAAAGTTTTGTTAATATTTAATAAACATAGTTGTTAATAAGTAAATATGTTGTATATTAGCAGTATAATTAATTAACTAAAAACAAAACAATGCAAAACTCTAATACAACCCACTTAAGAAGAAGTAGATTAAAAATTAATCACGACACAAAAAGACTTTATATTACTGAAGTTAATACTCCTGTTTCTTCTTGTGGAACTCAACAGATGTATGATATAAAATTTAGAGATTTTAATAAAATGTATTTAAATGATAATTCAAGCGTATGTAAAAAATGCTTAATCAAAAGAAATGATTTAATGTCTGAAGTAAAAGAATTAAGATTAAAAGGATATAGATAACTAAAAACAAGACAATGAGGTACGAAAGAAAAATAACAATGTTAAACTATTCAAGTAATGACTTGAGTAAAAAGACAGATGAGCAATTAGGAACAGAAATAGCTACTTGCTTTATGGTTCTTAAAGAATTAAAGAAAGAACAAGGACAAAGAGAAAACAACAGAAGATTTGAAAGTAAATTAGAACTTTACAAAGAATTCATTTAAAACAAACAATTATGAAAACAAATAAAGAAAATAAATACGAAGCATTAATGATAGTTACTTTAACATCATGGTTAGGGATTATATTTAT
>CAXBCO010000026.1:0-5121 GCA_963973995.1 uncultured Alphaproteobacteria bacterium | reverse complement strand
CTGGAACATTAACATCAGATACTGGATTAGTTAAAACAGCTGGTAAAGAAACTATTTGGATTCCAGCTTCAGCAATGTATGGTGCTACAACTAACCCAGCAGACGCACAACAAGTTGAAACAACAGCAGTAAGACCTGATATGAAAGTATTAGACTTTGATGCTAGTACAGATGAGTTTGCACAATTTTCAATAGCTTTTCCTAAATCATGGAATGAAGGAACAGTAACTTACCAGGTATATTGGACACCAGCTTCTACGAATACAGGTAATTGTATATTTGGGTTACAAGGAGTTTCTTGTGGTGACAATGACACTATTGATGTTGCTTACGGAACAGCAATAAATATTACAGATGCTGGTATAGGAACAGTTGAAGATCAACAAGTTTCATCTGTAAGTAGTGCAGTTACAATTGCAGGTTCTCCTGCAGTAGACCAACTAACTTACTTTCAATTATTTAGAGATGCAAATGCTGGTGGAGATACCTTTAGTGCTGATGCAAGAGTTCTTGGTGTTAAAATATTCTACACTACTGATGCAGCTAATGACGCATAAGGAATTTAAATATGAGAGATTTAAAAAATAAACTTATTTCAAGTAAAAACACAAAAAATATTAAATTAAAAAAAGGTAAATCATTTGGTTATCAAGTTTTAGGATTTGGTGCAGGTGGTGGTGTAACACCAGAATTTATAGTAGCAAGTGGTGGAGTTATCACAACTGATGGTAATTTTAAAGTTCATTCATTTACAGGATCAGGAACATTTACTGTTTGTTCAGATGGTAATGCAGCTGGTTCAAATTCATTACAGGCATTAATTATTGCTGGTGGTGGAGGAGGAGGAGGTACTATTGCTGGTGGTGGTGGTGCTGGAGGTTTTAGATGTTTAACTGTACCTGCTGCCTCACCTTATGCAGTAACAATAGGAGGTGGTGGTTCTGGTGGTGGTGATGGTGGAGATGCCGCTGATTCAACTTTTCAAGCTAATCCATGTGGTACTACTTATACTTCAACTGGCGGTGGAGGAGGTGGAAATTATCCTTCAACTTTAGCTGGTAGACCAGGAGGTTCTGGTGGAGGTGGTGGTTCTTTAGGTGGTGGCGGAGGTGCGGCTGGTTCTGGTAATACTCCTCCTGTTTCTCCATCTCAAGGAAATGATGGTGGACCAGGTGTAACACCAGGAGCAGCAGATGCTTATGCTGGAGCAGGTGGAGGTGGTGCTGGGGGTGTAGGAGGTACAGGTGGTCTTGGTAATCCTCATCCTGGAGGTTTAGGTGGAATTGGTGCTGCTAATAATATTACAGGTTCATGTGTTACTTACGCTGGTGGCGGTGGTGGTGGAGGAGATTCTACAATAACTCCTGCTGCACCAGGTGGCGGTGGTAGAGGTGGTATAAATGGAGTTAATGGAACTATTGGTACAGCAAATTTAGGTGGCGGTGGCGGTGGAGGTAGAAATTCAGCTGGAGGAAATGGTGGTTCTGGCGTTATAATAATAAGATATAAATTTCAATAAAAAATATATGGCACATTTTGCAGAACTAGAATCAAAAACAGACCCAACAGGTTTTACATCTGATACACATTTAGTTGTAAAAAGAGTGGTAGTTGTTGCAAATGATTATGTATCTTCAGATGAACATGAAGATGGTGAAACATGGTGTATTAATTTTTTTGGTGGTGGAGCATGGAAACAAACTTCTTACAATAATAATTTTAGAAAACAATACGCTGGAATAGGTTTTGTATATAATGAATCAAAAAACAAATTTTTAAGTCCACAACCTTTTGCTTCATGGTCAATAGATAGCAATGATAATTGGCAATCACCAGTAACTTATCCTAATGGAGATCAATCGGCTTATATAATTGGATGGGATGAAGATAATTTAAGATGGTTAGCAAGTAAAATATCCGACAATTCAAACTATAGATGGGATGCAGATAACACTCAATGGGTATCTATATAAAAAATTATATATTTTAATTTAAAAAAAATATGAATTTATTTAACCATTACTGGTATTTTAAATCTGCACTAACACCTAAATTTTGTGATGATGTTATTAAACATGGATTAAATAACACAGAAGCTGTAGCTATAACTGGGGGTTATGCAAATAAAAAATTAACCAAAGATCAACTTAAAGATATAAAAAAAAAAAGAAATTCAGATATTGTTTGGTTAGATGATGCTTGGATTTATAAAGAAATACACCCCTATATTCATCAAGCAAATAAATTGGCTGGTTGGAATTTTCAATGGGATAGATCAGAATCTTGTCAATTTACAAAATATAAAAAGGATCAATATTATGATTGGCATTGCGATAGTTGGAATAAAACATATAATAAACCAAATACACCAGACCATAATAAAATTAGAAAATTATCTGTTACTTGTCAATTAACTGATGGTTCAGAATATAAAGGTGGAGAACTAGAATTTGATTTTAGAAATTATGAACCACATATAAGAGAAGAAATTAAACATTTAAAACAAGCAAAAGAAATTTTACCCAAAGGTTCTATAATTGTTTTTCCTTCATTTCTTTGGCATAGAGTTAAACCTGTAATAAAAGGAACAAGATATTCATTAGTTCTTTGGAATTTAGGCTACCCATTTAAATAATATGGATATAAACGAATATTTTAAAACACCTATTTGGTCAGAACAAAAACCTGAATTTTTAAAATCTTTAACTAAAGCTAGTAATAAATATATTAAAGCTGCTAAAAATAGAAATAAAAAAATAATAAAAAGTACAAAAGATTTTGGTTATTCACATCATTCAACACCACTAACACAAGATAATAATTTTTTAGATTTTAGAAATTATATTGGACAAAAGTCATGGGAGTTTTTAGATTATCATGGTTATGATATGTCACAATATCAAACTATGTTTAGTGAATTATGGGTACAAGAATTTAGCGAAAAAGGAGGTGGTCATCATTCAGCACATGTGCATTGGAATCAACATGTATCTGGATTCTATTTTTTAAAGTGTAGTGATAAAACATCATATCCTGTATTTCATGAACCAAGAACTGGTGCAAGAACTACTAAATTAAAAATGAAACCAGAAATAAAAAGTATCTTTAATGGTACTGAACTTGTTCACTTTAGACCTCAACCTGGAACGTTAATTATATTTCCAGGGTATTTAGAACACGAGTTTTCAGTAGATTATGGTATTGAACCCTTTAGATTTATACATTGGAATATTCAAGCAGTACCAAAAGAAATGGCTAAAGATGTTTAAAAAAAATAAATATATAATTGTTAGAAAGGCTATTGATAAAGATTTAGCTTTATTTTTATACAATTATTTTTTAATGAAAAAACAAGTTTATGATACTTGTATTAAAACTAGATTTATTTCACCTTACGAAACTTTATTGGGAGAATATGAAAGTGCAGATAGTCAAATTCCAAATACCTATTCAAACTATTCAGACATAGCAATGGAAACTTTAATGTTAAAATGTCAACCGATTATGGAAAAGACTACAGGATTAAAATTAAATCCATCTTATACTTATGCAAGAATTTATAAAAAAGGTGATGAACTTAAAAGACACAAAGATAGATTTAGCTGTGAAATATCTACAACTATGAATTTAGGGGGAGATAATTGGTCAATTTTTTTAGAGCCATCAGGAGAAATAAATAAAAAAGGAATTAAAATAAATCTAAAACCAGGAGATATGCTAATTTATTATGGTTGTGAATTAGAGCATTGGAGAAATAAATTTAAAGGAACGGATTGCGTTCAAGTATTTCTTCATTATAACAACAAAAAAACTATAGGGTCTAAAGATAATATGTTTGATAAAAGGCTACATCTTGGACTTCCAAATTGGTTTAAAAGATGATATGTAATTTTGTAAATAATAAAATTTAATGTATAAAATAAAATATAATGGTTAAAAAATTTAACTCTAATTTAGAAGATCACAATGGAATTAGATTATCTTCACACGAAAAAATTTGTAGTGAAAGAATGTCTCAATTAGTTAAATCAATAGATGAAATGAAAAAAGAAATAAAAGAATTAAGAAGCGATATGTCTAAAGGCAAAGGTGCTATCAATCTTTTAATTATTATTGGTGGTATTGTAGGTGCTTTAGTTGGTTTCTTCAATATGGATGGCTAATAGAACAACAAATATAACTGGTTTAATAGCTGAATTAAAAGTACAGTTGCGTCTTGCTGACAATCCTAATATGATAGTATTTACACCTTTGGGTGGTAATGGACCAGTAGATATAGTAACATTAGACCTTACAACTGGAGAATATCAAGGGTATGATGTTAAGTCTAAAAATTATAGAAAAAAAGATTATACAGGTAAAGATGGTTATGAAAGAAAAAGAATTGGCAGCCTTATACACAGATCAGCAACTCCAGAACAAAAAAGATTAAAAGTAAAAATTATTTATGCAACTATCTAAACATTTTAAATTAGAAGAGTTTACTAAGTCAATGACAGCTACTCGTAAGGGTATTAAGAATGACGCAGGAGCAGGAGATATAAAAAACTTAGAGAATCTTTGTTATGAGATACTTGAACCAGTTAGAGCTAAGTTTGAAAAACCTATAACTATTACATCTGGCTATCGTTCAGAAGAATTATGTGAAGCAATAGGTTCAAAGAAAACATCTCAACACGCAAAAGGTCAAGCAGTAGATTTTGAAATTGCTAGTATACCTAATATTAAAGTAGCTTATTGGTTACAAAACAATGTAGATTTTGACCAACTTATATTAGAATTTTATAATCCTGAAGATCCTGCTGGTGGTTGGGTACATATAAGTTATAATGAAAAAGGTAATAATAGAAAACAAGTATTGACTTATGATGGTAAAAAATTTGATAATGGATTACCAAACATGGAATGGAAAGATGGTAAGGTAAAAGAATAATGTGGTTTAATTTAATAAGTATGGGTCTAAAAACAGGTGCAAAGCTGTACTCTGACAAGCAAAAATTTAAAACAAATATGTCTGAAGCAAGACTTCTTCAATCAGAGAAGATGCGAAAAGGTGAGATTGAATACAAGGGTAAGGTATTTGAAAATCAAAAAGGAGATTGGAAAGATGAGTTCGTTTTA
>CAXBCO010000025.1:0-6222 GCA_963973995.1 uncultured Alphaproteobacteria bacterium | reverse complement strand
TTAATCTTGATCTGCATTATATCATTATCAATATATTTTACTAGGTCAACATTAGCATAAATAGACCTATTATCAAATATAGATATTTGGTCTAAATATATGTTTTTAGGTGTATAAAATGTAGCATTATTATAAGCTAATAATGAAACCTCATCACTTTGCATAGCATCTAATTTAATTATATTTTTAATAGCTAAGTTCTTTGCATGGTCTTTTACTTGTGCATCTACTTTAGCCATAATCTTATCTATCTTAGGTTTCTTATTAACTTTAGTAGCAACTTTAGTTTTAACTTCTTCCTTTGATTCTTCTTCTGCTACTTCCTCTGTAGGTTCTTCTTCTTTAGGCTCTGTTGCAACCTCTTGTTTTTCTTCTTCTATTATTTCTTCTTTAGGTTGTTCTTTAATTTCTTCTTCTTGCTCTACAACTTCTTTAGGCATTTCTTCTTTAGCCTCTTGCATAATTTCTTCTGTAATTACTTCTTCTTCTGGTTTTTCTTCTACAACTTCTTCTATAGCATTTGGCATTTCTTCAATTACTTTAGGCTCTTTTTCTGGCATAGATACTATCTCTATAAATTCTTCAATCTTTAATTCTTCTTTCATTTCAATAGGCTCATTAAACAACTCAACTACTTTAAATGTTTCCTCTAATTTTAAATCTTGTTCTGGTTTAAATTCAGTAAATAAATCTGTTAGTTCCTGTTCTACAACTTCATCTAATTGAAATACTGTGTCATCATAAGTTAAAGTAATATATGGATCTCTAAAGTCAGCAGACCTATGACCATCTAAACCTCTATTATCTTCAAATAAGATTCCCATACCTAAATCATAAGAAGCACTTGTATTAGAACTAATAACAATAGTATTTGCTACATCATGTACTGTACCTCTTGATGCTTCATAAGTTTTAGTTTGTTCAAATACAGTTCCATTGTCTAATGTTACTGATTGATTAACATGAACTTTCTGTCCATTATACCAATGAAATATTTCTCCACCAGCTGTCATATTAAAACCATTTAATTTTAATGCTTCTGTTTCTGGAGTGTAAGTAACTTCTGTTGTATGTTCTAATCCATTCCAACCAGCTAAGTCGTTTGATGAGTGCCAACTATTAACAGGATTATTCCAAGAGCCATCTGTGAAGTTTTGGCTAATAAGATTATCTGTTGTTATTTCGTCTGCTGAAATTGTAAGGGTTGAGAGAATCAGACCACTTATCAGATAAATAATTCGCATATATAAATCCTATTATTATTAATGTAATCCAAATCATTTACTATGTATTGGTTGAGTTTCTATACTATTTAATACTTCTATTTGAATAGACTTATCTATTACTTCTCTTTTCTCCATACGTTTAACATATGTTTTATAGTCTGGTCTTTCAAAGTCGTATTTAACCCAAATAGCCATAGCGTCTTTACCTATCTTGCCATCTATTGGACAAGGAGTTCCTGCATTAATCATTGCTTCAAAAACTCTTTCGTCTTGGCAAAGTAAAGCTACACTTCCAACTTTCATTCCAAAGTCATATAGAACTTTAGCTAATTTAATTCTTTCACAATTCATATCTCTAAATGTTTTTCCACCAGATACTCCAAATCCAAATGTCTGCATACCTACACTAGCACCTGTTGCACAAACGTCTTGTGATTGAGCAGAGAATGATGGTGCAGAAGCTGTTGGTGGTGCAGATTTTATATTAGAATTAGATGTAGAGCTTGTTGTACTTGTAGTGTTTGAAGAACTACCATCTTGAAAATTAGTTGTAGAGGTTGAAGTATATCCACCTTCAATTGCAGTATTACTCCCACTTACATTTGATTGTGTGGAGTCAGAATAACTTGGCTTTGCACAAAGAGTAAGTAAAGATAAAAGAAGAATCAATACACCAGTAAAGTAATAGTTCATAGTAATCCTCATAAATTAAATTTTTTTACCTTTATTAATACCTTTTTTAATTATGTAATCCTGTGTTCCATTAGCACCTGTTTCAACTTCTTTTTTAAGGTTTCTAAATAAAGTCATTTCTTTGTATTGCTTCTCAAGTTTCTTTTGAAAGTAAAGTAATGTTTTATTATCTCTCATTTCTTTTTTTTTTAGATTTACATTTACACTTAGCTGCGAATACATTTGATAAGCTATAGAATATGTCATCTATTTTGCTAAAAAAATTATATAGGAATCTATCAATCATAATGAAACATCTTTAATTTAACTTTTAATTTTCTTTGTAGTTTAGTAGGACTTCTTGAAATTCTATAAGAACCTTTAGGTTTACCTTTTAAACTTTTGCCATTTTTGTTTTTTCTAAAGGTGGCACACTTTACATCTATCAAGTGCATTTTACCATTTTTATCTACGATTACAAGATCAAATGGACAGCTAGGATCTACTGATTTTGCTACCCAATAGCCTTGTCTAGTATAATCAGCAATCGTTTGGTATTCGCCTACTGTTCCTTTAATTGATGTTTTCTTTTGTCGGTCAGAGATTATTTGTTTATCTGATTTCAAAATGGCTATTTAAAATAATTATAACCACTTGTTATTATTGCTGATATGACTAATAAAATCCATATAGCACCTTTACCCTTATTGATGTCTGCTCTTAATGAAGCTGTTTCGTTTCTTAATTCTCTTATCTCTTTTACTAAAAAATCTATCTTTACTTCTGTTGCAGATTTTCTAGCCATGATATTATCTTTCCCCATCTTGAGTTTGGTCAAAATATAACATTCCGTTTAATTTTCCTAAAATATAAGCTGCTTCAACAGTTTTTGGATTTAAGTTTTTTAGCTTCATTAAATCTGCTAAGTTTTCTGGATTTAAAATAGCATTTTTCATAATTTGATTTGATGTTTTATGATAAATTCTTTTACCTGCTGTCAATAATCTTCCAGCTTGACTAAATTGACCTACTTTAACTCTTATAAAATCGGTAACAATATTTCCATAAACACCTTCTTCTGCTAGTTTTGCAGGAGCTTTTCTAGCTGTAATTTGTAAACTATCATTTAATAATCTTAAATTTTTCATATATGCTTCTCCAAATATTTCTTTTAAAGCAAACTGATAACCTTTTTCACCACCTTCACCATAAATATAACTTTTAAATCTTGCTGGACTTACAACATCCATTCCTATAGTTCCATGTTTAACTGTAACTCTTTCATTCAAATCTTTTAAAACACTATTTTGAAAAGCTTGAAATATTTCAGGATCTTTAGATAATATCCTTTTTAATTCTTTTATTTGTCCAATATTATTAGGTTTATATATTTTTTGTAATAATTCACCAGAAGAAGCATTTTGCAATTTACCTTCAAAAGATTTACTTAAATTTTTTATTAAATCTTCTCTTGTTTTTTCAATATTGTTTATAGTTTTTTGAAATCCACCTATTTTAGTTATTTCATTATATTCTTTTGGATTAAAAAATATTTTTAATTTATCTTCATAATTTTTAATAAATTCATTATGTTTTCTAATATTAACTTTATCATTAACTATAACTTTTGATTTGTATAAATCATTAATAGAGCCTTTATAAGATAACATAGCATCTGGATAATCTTTAATTACATCATGTATATCGTCAGCAACTCTTGTACTATTTAATCCTTTTTTAAAAGTTAAATCAAATACAGCATCATCACCAAAAACTAATTCTCCTCCTCTTTTTTTCATTACATCAGCTACTATTGTATTATCTAATCTTTGTTTACCTTTAGCATAAATGTCATTATAAGTATCAAATGCAGTTACAAATTTTGGGGGTGCATCTCTTACAATTTGTTCATTAATTTTACCAACTATATATTTATATGCACCAGTATCTATATCTTCTGTTGTTAATCCTTTTTCACCTTTTCTTATTTGTCTTTTTAAATAAGACATTGTATTTCTTAATGTAGATATATTAAGTGTTGCACTTCCATCTAAAATTTCATCACCTCTTAAATATTTTCCAATTGAAGGATCTGCCATATTAAAAATAGTATCTAGTTGTTTGTCATCTATTTCTTTAATTGCCTTACCAAGAATATCAGATTTAATTTTAACACCACCTGCAGCTTCATCTAATTTAACTAATGCTTTATCAGCATTATCTTTCCATATTCTTCTTGTGTCATCTATTGCACTTCTAACATTAACACCTGTGGCAACTTTAGTTCCATTTGGTAATTCATTTATAGTTTGATTTAATAAATTTTCTGTTGCTTCTTGTTGTTTAATTAATGATTTAATTTGAGGTTCATTTCTTTTTGTAATAACTCCTTTAATTAAATTATCAACATCATATTGATTTTGATTTTTTAATAATCCTTTAGGATCAAATTCTGATCTTAATAAGGAAAAATAATCATTTAAAGCATTCATTTCTTTTGTAGTTGCTTCTGTCATTTCACCTACAAAACCTAGTCTTGGAGATGTTTCCATTTTTTGTTGAACTGCCATTAAATCAGGATCGTTTAATGCTTGTGAAGTTTTGTATTTTAATCTTGAATTTAATCCTGCTTCTTCTAATTTATCATTTATTTGTCTTGAAAGATCCTCTGCACCATTTTTACTTCCAACATAATCAACAAGATCATCAGGTGCTATTCTTCCTTTAACAATATTATTAATTCCTTTGATGCTTTTTGCAACACCTAAACCACCAAAACCAAAAGCTAATGATGCTCCTGCTGTTTTAGCTGCTTCACCAGCTAATTGCATTTCAGTTACTTTAGATCCATCTGGATTAAATTTATTAATATCATAAGCTGCTTGACCAATTTTTAATCTTGCATATTCTCCTGCACCTGCCATAACAGCACCAGCACCAATTGCTTTAGAAGCACCTGCTGTAAAAATTGTAGTTATAAGATCAGGTAAAATAACCATAGCATCACCACCTAAATCAGCAAAATCACCTAAGTCTGCTCCAGGTTTATCTACTAACGCATATTTTTTTGTTTTTGGATTGTAATATTCAAGTTCTCCAGTATTTGAACCAATACGAACATCTATATCTTGTTTAAATAATTTAGATAAACTATTTTTTATTGCTAAAGCTTTTTGATCTGGATTTATTCCTAATGATGCACCAAATCTTGCTTTTGATGTAGCAGGATCATCAATAGAAACTCCTGATCTTTCAGCTATCATTCCTACTGTTGGTCTAAAATTTAAAAGTTCTCTACCTCCTTCAGGCATAAACATTTCATCATCTGGTGATATTATTCCTTGATTTTCAACTATTTGATCTGCTAATTCTGGAAAAGCATTTAAATAAAAATCTTCCTTGCTAACTGATTCTTTATAATATTTATCATAAATTGTATCTGCTAATTTTATATCAGGAACATTTTCGTAATAAGGATTTTCTTTCTTAATCTCAGCTATACTTTTTGGCATATTATAACCCTAAATCCATTGGATCAGTTCTAGCAGCTTCTTCTTTTCTCTTTTTAGCAGATTCAGATGTAGAAATTTCTAAATCTAAACCAGTTAATAATTTATATTCATAAGCAGCTTTATCATTTCTTAAACCTATAGCTGACTTCATAACTTCAATAGTTTTTTGTGGGTTTGCTCCAATACCTAATTCTTCCATTTTTTTAGCAATATCTTTATCTGTAAATCTTCCACCTTTTTCATCTATATTAGCCATTAAATATGCTAAATTAATTGCTTGTGATTTTGCTTTTTCATAACCTACAGCTTCTTTTGATAAATTAAAATTGTCTGTCATATATTTATCAATTACACCACTACCAGTATCTTTATAATTTTTAGCAAATCCAAAAGATTGAGCAGCTTGATTTAATTGTGATCCAACACTATCTAAAGCAGAAATTACTCCACCTACAGTTCCAACCTTTGCAGTTGATAAATTTTGTATCATAGCATCAGCAACATTATTCATAGCAAAAGTTGTAACTTTTAAATCATTAGCTCTCTCTAATTCTTTAGATGAACCTTTTGCACCACCATCACCATATCCTTTACTAATTGTTAATCCACCACCAGCTGTCTGAGATATAGTTTCTGTTGGTAAAGCAGGAGTTAAACCTTTAGCTCTTATTGTTTTATCATCTGCATAAATAACTCCACCTTTAGAACCATCTGCATTTACTTTATTTGGATCATAAGCTTGTTTTAATGCACCTAATTTAGGAGTCATTAATTTTTGTAATTGTGCTGTTTGAGTTACAGCAGGAAGTAGT
>CAXBCO010000024.1:0-6476 GCA_963973995.1 uncultured Alphaproteobacteria bacterium | reverse complement strand
TATGCAAGGATATTTTAATGAGTTTTGTATTTGATATAGCAGCAGGAAAACAAGCCGCAGCACTTGGTAAATATAATCAAAGTGTTCAAAATAGAAACGCTTTAATAAAAGAACAAGAAGCTGAAGCAATAGAAAAACAAACTGAGTTTGATCTTGCTAGATTTGACCAACAATTTAGACAAGTTCAAGGACAAACAAAAGTAGCAACATTAAAATCTGGCGTAACATTAGAGGGTTCAGCTTTAAGAATTGCAAGATATAATATAGAACAAAGTAAAATTCAAAAAAATGTTATGGAATATAATTCTAAAGTTGCACAATCACAAAAAATGGAAGATGCAAACTTTGCAAGAATACAAGGAGTAATTGCTAAAAGAGAGGGAAGAATTGCTCAACTTGGTTATTATGCAAAAGCTGGAGAAAGTTTACTTAGAATAGGAACTTCTACATAATGCCTAAAATACCTACATTTACATCTACAGCAAGACCTACAGCAGAAGCAGCTGGTGTTGTTTCTAATATAAAAGTAAATGTAAATCAAAGTGTAGCAGCAGCGTTAAGACCTTTAGGTAAAGCAGCCGAAGATTATTATATTAAAGAAAAAACAATTGAGAACAAAACAGAAGCTCTTGAATTAGAAAATAAATCTGTTTTAGAATTAAATGATGTGGCTCAAAAAGCATCTTCTTTATATAAAAATTCAGAACAAGCAAATTCTTATCTTATGCAACAAAGTAAAATTATAAGAGATAAATATGCTTCTCAAGCATCTAGTGGTACAGTTAAAACCATGTTTACTAATAGTTATTTATTAGAAGAACAAAAAAAAATATTTTCAGTAGATAACGCAGTTTATAAAAATTTAGTTCAATCAAGAGCCATTGAATCAAACACTAAAGAAGAAAGAATTTTAACAGATTCCATATATGGTAATAATGAATTAGCAAAAGCAGCATTGCCTACAGATTTAAGTAAAATTTATTTAGATGATTATAATGATGGATTAATTGATATAGATACTTATGAGGGTAAAGTAGCAGCTATTCCAAATACTATAGGTTATTTTCAAGTTCAAAAAGATATTACTAATGATCCAGTTCAAACTTATGTAAATTTAAACACAGGCAAATATGAAGGTTTAACTTTAAAAACTAGAGAAGAATTAAAAAGAGATGCTAAATTAGAAGCAACACCAATACTAAGAGAAAATATAACTAATTATTTAGTAGGTTTAGAAAATGGAATTAAAGTAAATATTAATGAACCTGCTATTAAAGAAATTTTTGGCAATAAAGTTTATCAAGATTTTAAAGAAACTCAAGCAAACACAATAAGAGTTAGTTCTTTTAAATCAGAAATATTTAATTCTAAAATTGGTAATGAACAAAAAATATTAGATGGCTTTGAATTAAATTCTGGCAACCTTGCTCAAGATTTAGAATACAAACAAAAAGTAAAAGAGTTTATAAGTCAAAAAGCTGAACTTATAAAAGATGATGCTGCTGTATTAATTTTAACTCACAATAAATTAGTAAGAAATAACTTTGATGTTTATAATGCTGAATCAGATCCAACAATAAAATCTCAATTATTTACAAAATATATTAATAGTGTTGTTCAAGCACAAAAAGATATGGATATTGATAGTGCTTTTATAAAAGTGTTACCTCAATCTTTTGCAAAAAATGTTGTTCAAGATTATAACAAACAAGAACCATTAGCTAAAGTTGGTTATCTTCAATCTTTAGAAGCTCAATATGGAGAGCAATATGGAAGAGTATTAAATCAACTAACTGAAAATGGTTTACCTGTTACCGCTAAATTAGCTTCTTATTTAAATGATGAAAATTTTGCAACTATGGCAACTAGCATAGATACTAAAGAAGAAAGAACTAGATTAAATGATTATGTAAAAACTCAAACTAACACAACATTTAATGAAATTAACCAAGAAGTAGCAACAGAAATGGAAGATTTTAGAAAAGTTGTTATGTTTAGTAATAAAATGAACACAACAAAAGCTAATGAAGAGTTAGGGGATATACAAAAAGTTATAACTTACATTGCTATAAACTCAATGTCTGCTGGTATGGATCAATCAAAAGCAGTAAAAAAAGCAACAAATTATATTAATAATAATTTTGAATTTGCAGGTGGAGATATATTTGGAAGAAATGATACTTATTTTATTCCTAAAAATTACAACAATGAAAGATTAAGTCCAAAACATATAGAATTTATAGAAAAAAAAGCAAAGATTATAAAAAATAAATATTTACAAGATTTTAATATGAAAACTTTTGAATCTCCTAATGAAGAAATATCTAATACAGAACTAAATGAAGAAATGTTAGATCAAGCAAAAGATAATGGAGTTTGGATTAATAATGCAGATGGTAGTGGTATTGTATTTGCTATAGAGTTTGGAGATGGTTCATTAGGTTTAGTTGAAAATGAACAAGGTGAATTATTACAAATTAATTTTAATGACGATTCTTATAAATTACCAGGTACTGATGTTATTATTAACATGGGTCAACAAGATGAAAAAGAACCAATTTAATTATGGCTAATATTTCTTTCGGTTTAGACACAAACAAATATGCTCAACAAACAGGGTTTGATCAATTCAAAACAGGAATGCTTGAAACTTTAGGAGAGATTGCAAAAGATGCTTGGAAATATAATCCTGTATCTTCTGCTCTTCGTTTATCTGAATTAGAAATTAATAGAGGTAGAATAGATAATGAACCTTTAATTGACAGACAAAAACTTAATGACGAATATGGTAAATACAATTTATTTTTTGAAGAAGATGAAAAACAATCAACTGTAGATATTTTAGTTTCAAGAAAAAAATCTGAAATAGAAAGACAAAGTATTATTCAAAGAGGACCACAAGGTTTCTTACCTGCAACTGCCAAACTTGCAACTTCTCTAGTAACCAGTATTGCTGACCCAATTAACCTTGCTATGATGTTTATACCTATTGTTGGACAAACTAGATTTGCATCTATGGTTGCAAGAGCTGGATTGACAGGAGCAAGATTTCGTAAAGGTGCTATGGAAGGATTGGTTGGTATAGCTGCTGTTGAACCTTTAGTTTATACTGCTGCAACAAGAGAACAATCTGATTATGATTTAGTAGACAGTTTAATTGCTGTTACTTTTGGTGGAGTTTTGGGTGGTGGACTTCATGTTGGAGTTGGTAAATTAAAAGATTTTAATACTCATAGAAAATTTAAAAAAAAAATAAAAGAAGCTAGAGAAAAAGCTGGTATTACTGATGGTGAAGATCCAGGTTTTAGTTTGTATAGAGAATACTATCCAGAAAATTCAAGAATAATGAAGGAGTTAGCAGAGACTAATCCAGATGTTAGAAGAACTTTATTGGCTAAAGCATTATCTGATCTTGGAGAAGATATTGATGTTAATGTTAAGGATGTTGCTGATCTTGATCCTAAATTAAGAAATGCTCAATTAAATGAAAAAGTATCACCTAATGAAAGAGTTAATACTAAAAACCAAATTGATGAAGATATAAATTTTAAAAGACAAGAAATTACTTCTGAAGATACTGCTGCTAGTAGAACTAAAAATTCTTTAGAACAAAAAGCTCAAGATGAATATGAAGCAAGTAATGCAAAAGAAGATATTGAATTAAGAAATTTAGATGAAGAAGTAGGTACAGTAGAAAGTCAATTAGCTATTTTAAAAGATAGACAAAAAGATTTAGGTATAAGAGATAATGATGATGTTAAATTAACAACAAAAGAAGCAGAAGAATTTAAAACTAAAGAAAAAGAAATAAAAGATGCTATCATTGATGGTATTAATTGTTTTAATGGAAGATAATTATGGCAGATAAATGTTTAACTAGAATAGAAAATGTTTTAAAAAAATCATCTATTGCTACAGAAAAAGCAGAAGGTATTTTAGCTGATATTAAAAAAGCTCAATCTGAAACTAAAATTAAAGATTTAGATGAAACAATTACATCTAAACTTGCAGATGGAGTTTTAAAAAGACAAGCTCTACAAAAAAAAATTAATAAATTAAATGCTTTAGAAGATGAGGTAAAAGTTAGAAATACTGTTGAATATGTTTTAAAAGAATTTCCTAACAATCCAGTAGAAGGTTTAACTGCTGTTTTAGTTGGAAGTAATTTACAAAAAGCTGGTTCAAGATCATCAGTTGCTCTTGC
Organism: uncultured Alphaproteobacteria bacterium; assembly: GCA_963973995.1. Taxonomy (GTDB): domain Bacteria; phylum Pseudomonadota; class Alphaproteobacteria; order Caulobacterales; family Hyphomonadaceae; genus Hyphomonas. Next base: position 2,272 of record CAXBCO010000024.1, on the reverse strand, counting down.
ACAACTTGCTTATTACAGAGACCTTTTAGTTTCATTTAATGCAAAGTTAAGAGATAATAAAGTTGATAGTTTATTCGCTGAAGCTAATGCTGATATAGAAAAAAAAGTTGCTAGAGTTATTTGGGAAGTTGGGTCAGGCAGAGAAGTTACAGTAAAAGATAAAGATATTGTAAAACTTGGAAAAATTATAAATGAATTTTCTGAAACTGTAAGAAAAAAATATAACGATCATGGAGCTAATACAGAAAATTTACCTGGTTGGATTGTAAGACAATCTCATGATCCTTTTGCATTAAGAAATGCAGTAGATGTTTTAAATTTAAAAAACAATAAAAACATAAAAGAAATTAATGGCACTCCAGAAAGAAACTATGCTGCTTGGAAAGATTACATTTTACCAAAGCTAGATCAAGATAGAACTTTTGCTAACATAGATGGTACACCAGAATCTATAGATGAATTTTTAACATTTGCTTACAATTCTCTAATTAGAAACCAAAATCAAGTTGTAGATGGAGCTGGTAATTCTTTTGGTTCAAGAAACTTAGCAGAAAAAATAGGAGCAAAAAGAGTATTACATTTTAAATCTTCAGATGATTGGTTTGCGTACAATTCTAAATTTGGTGGACAAAGTTTAAGAGAAGCATTGTTTGAGGGTTTTAATCTTGCTGGAAGAAATATTGGTATGATGAGTATGCTTGGATCAAATCCACAAAAAAATTTTTTAAAAATGGCAGATGAAACAATGAATGTTTTAAAAAGAACAAAGCCAGATTTGTATCAAACTAAAGTAAATAAAATTGCAACTTTTGTAAAACCTCAAGGTGGTTATGCAAAATTTATGGCAGAAGTAGATGGTTCTGTAAATATGATTAATAGTTTTCCTGGAGCTAAATGGTCTGGTATTACTCGTGCTATTTTATCTATGGCAAAACTAGGAGGTGCAGTTATATCAGCAATAGCTGATGTTCATCTGTATGCTACAGAATTAAAATATCAAGGTAGGTCTTATATAGGGGGAGTTGCTGAAGCTCTTGGTAGACTTGGTAAAATAAAAAATTCAAAGTTAAAAGCAGAGATAGCTGAACAATTAGGTTTTATTTCAGACAATCTTATTTATGATGTTGCTGCCAGATTTTCTTCTGGTGATAATTTAAACAAACAATTTACACAAATACAAAGAACATTCTTTAAACTAAATGGTCTTGCTTGGTGGACTAACTCTTTAAAAGATGGAGCTATGTTAGGTATGGGTAACTATGTTGCTAAACAAAGAAACTTATCTTTTAATAATTTAAGTGTTGAATTTAAAAGATTAATTACTCACTTTGGTATTAATGAAAAAATTTGGAATGTTATTAGAAAAATGGATGTTGAAAGATCAGAAGATGGTAAAGAATTTTTCTCAGCTAGAAACATAGATTTATTAAGTGATGGAAAGATTAAAGAAATTTCTGGTGTAGAAAAAATGTCTAAAAGACAATTAAATATTGCAAGAGATAATTTAAAAACAAGAGTATTAGGAATGTTTTTAGATAGATCAACTTTTGCAGTAATAGAACCAGATGCTAGAACTAGAGGATATTTAAAACAAGGTTTACAAGCAGGAACTGCACCTGGAGAAGCTATGAGATTTTGGGGTCAGTTTAAAGCATTTCCATTTGCTATTATGCAAAAATCTATTGGTAGAGAATTATCTTTTACTGAAGCTGGTAGAAAATATAGAGCATTCTTTGGTACAGCAGGATTAATAGCAGGTTCTGGTATATTTGGATATATATCTATGACAGCTAAAGATTTATTAAAAGGTAAAAACCCAAGAGACCCAATGAATACAAATACTTTTTTTGCAGCTATGTTACAAGGTGGAGGATTAGGTATATATACTGATTTTTTATTTGGTAAAATTCAAAATAGTACAGGTGCTTTAGCTACCTTTGCAGGACCATTTGCAACTGAAGCTACAAAAGTTGCTGCTATATTTAATTATATAACTAAAGGTGAATATTCAAAAGCAGGTAAACAGGGTTATTTATCAATCAAAGAAAATATACCATTTTTAAATTTATTTTACTTAAAAACTGCCTTTGATTATGCTATAGGTTATCAGATAATGGAAACTTTATCTCCAGGTTCTTTAAAAAGAATGGAGAAAAATATGGCTAAAAATGGTCAAGAGTTTTTATTGACTAAACCATCAACATTGTTTAAAGGTTTCTAACATGACAGTATCAAGCACAACAGTAAAAAATTCATACTCAGGCAATGGTAG
>CAXBCO010000023.1:0-6986 GCA_963973995.1 uncultured Alphaproteobacteria bacterium | reverse complement strand
AAAACAACACACCAACACACGGAGACACACAATGAACACCGACCGCACGAACGACATGACCAAAGCCCTCAGCCTCCTCATCGCCAACTACGATCTGGTTGCCAACAGCCTGATTGATCTGACCGAGGACGACAAGGAAAATATCCTTGGCCCTCTTGGCGACGCCATCTCAGAATGCGAATACATGCTGCGCGAAGCCAGAGACGACGCGCCTGACACGATGGAACGCGACGAGCGAGCCGCGTATTTGGGGAACGTCCTATGAGCAAGCTGGCCCACAGCAACGACGAGTTTATGCGTATTCTTGAGGAGCTAGATTATATGGGGGAAACATGGATGCCAGAACAGGCACAAACCCCTTGCCGCGACGAAACAACGTCTACGCCAGACCTTTTTGACGGTTACAAAAATTCAGGAGACGCGACATGAAACGCACGCTAAATTACATTGCCGTCGCGGCCTGTTGGCTGGGATTTGCCTTGTTGCTCTATATGGCTCTTTTGGTGACGTGATGATGTATGAATTGAACCAGCGCGTAATTGCTGTCATTGACGGCAGCGAAAAGATCGTCAGTGTTGTTGGTCGCACATTTGAGAGCGAGCCGCGTTACGACGTGCGGCTTAGTGACGGCAGCATTGTGGCAAATATTACGACGATCAGGGAGTTAGACACATGATGACCTTTACCTGCGGTCGGTGTGGTGAGAAGAGCGAGGGCAGGCAGTATCATGCATCTTGCTTTGACGACATGTACAATGAGGAGCGGCTTATCAAACAGGCGTTGGCGAAGCAAGCCAAGGCAAAAGTTGATTCGGAACGTCGCAAGGCGCAGTCTGTGATTTTGCAGGACAGAAAGCAACTGGCTGTTGATCGCGGCCTGTCCCAGCGGTCGTATAACGAACTGGACGACGCCGAGATTATGTGGAAGCAGGCGATGGACGGTCGGTCTTTTAGATGAGAGACCTTGGCGCAGCCAGACGGTTTGTCCGTTTTTATGTAGACTATATTGACTGCGACTTTTGCGGCCAGATGACACGCGGTCGCGTATATGATCGAACGCAGGAGGTGACCTGCGGCTCTTGCGGACAAATATTGTTGATTGTAGAATCGGAACCAGTTTACGAGATTTGAGTTTCTTTAGTTTCTCCCTGAACTAACCCGCCTTGTTGGCGGGTTCTTTTTTATTAAATCATATCAGGGTTGAATGTGTGCCTTGCCACCTCGCCGTATTCGCGGTGCAGCACAATCGCCTTCATGTCGCGCTTGCTTCGGTAGCCCTTCTCACTGTGCCACGCATCCTTTGCCGCCAAGACGCGGAAGGATTCGCACTTCACGCCGGGGTATTCCTGCGTCGCATCGTGATGCACATGGCCTGTCCACCAGAACCGATGTTCAGTCTCGCCCCAATCGGTCGCTCGGTCATGGGCCATCAAGAGCGGCAGGTCTTTCATCTTTACCGTGTCGCCGTGGTGGATGCCGATTAGGTTATTTCCGAAGCGATGGTAATGGAACTTAGCCGGGGATGTGTCGATGGTCACGCGAGGTTCGCTCTCGTAGACGTTTGATAGGGCTTCCATAAGGAAGATGCTTGAGGATGGATCATGGTTGCCGCGCTCCACAATCACATGCACCGACTCGTGCCGCGTCAGCGCGGCCTTGATCAGGTATCGCGTAGACCGCACGGCAGCCCGAACCATCTGGGGGTAGCGCCCGTCTGCGTCCAGCACGTTGCGACTCTGCGGCGTCTCTGGAACAAAACTATCATAGTGCAGCAAGTCGCCCATCAACGTAACGAGCGCCTGCCCGCACGGCGGTGCTGCCTTAATTAGGTGATCAAAAGCGCCGATCAACAGCTTCTCAGCAATGTCCAGATTATAGTCGTTGCCGGTTTCTTCTTGCATAGACAACATGCCGAAATGGTGGTCGGACACGTTATAGCACGCCAGCAAATCGTTTGCGCCTTGGCTCGGACCCTTAGTCGGCCTTGCTTTGGGAAGCGCGTCAACCATCCCCTGAATGGCCTCGCGGAGCATGGCTTCCTGCCGCTCTTGCTCAATAGTGGTTTTGACCCACTCGCCGCGTATTTTGCCATCAGCGTCGTAATATGTAGAACGGCCCTTGATGTTGTACCCATCGGGTGAGTCGCCTTCAAACGTGCCACGGCCCTCCGGCTCCGGCTTCACCCACAATGACCAGTCTGCTTCGCGCCCGGTTGTTTCGACGGCAACCTGATAGCGGCTTCCAGACGCACCTTGGCTTACCCCATCCGATAAACCGGCAGCGCGTATGGCACCAAACTGTCCAGCCTTGGGGGCGACCCCTCTTGGCAAGTGCCCAGCCCTTAACATTTCCTCAACAAGGGCGATCCTGCGCTCCGCCTCTTCTTTGGATATGCCATGCTGCGGCATCAGACGGCCAGCATCCGTTCAATCAAGCGGCTGCTTCGGTTTTGCACCTGCCGATGCCACCTGCTGTCTTTCATTTCACTAGCGGCGTCCGGCCAATCATGTTGATCAACGGCGGCGATAAACTTCTTAAAGCCCGAGAAGCGCGGACCTCCAAGGTTGAACATCATGTTGCAGCAGATAAGCTGCACCTCTTCTGGCAGGTCGTCCCAATCGTCAAAGTGCCACGTCGTCTCGTTGACGACGTTCTTGATGTCCTCATCGAACCATTCGTCTACCCGCTCCTGAGATACAGGTGCGCCGATAGGCCACTCGTATTCTGGGTCAACACCTAACCGCAAGAAATGCCCGACCCCAGCAGTCTTATAGCCGAGGTGGTCCGCGTATACGGCAGTGACCCGCCCCTCGTCGGCCTCAATCTCTTCCTTTAACTGCTCAATCATTTTGCGGGTGCCGGTGCTGGCGCGCTGATGGCAACAGGCGCTATAGCCGAACCAAGCATATCAAGAACCTTCATCAGGCCTTCGGGTGCGCCGTCGTCACGAGCGATGACAGACACATCATACTTGGCGCTGTTATCAGACTTTCGAGTGTTGCTGCTGTGGCTGCTTACCGAACCGCTGACCGTGACCTTGGCCTTAAAGGGTCCGAACCCGACTGACGCTGATCCACTGTATGATCCGGCGCTGTCGGAGGCTTCCTCGTCGCAGGTCGATGAGGCTACAGACATGGTGAAGTTTACGGTCGCCTCTTTGACTGACAAGTTTGGCGTGTTGAGGATGGCAAGCAGCGGCACCTTAAGATCAACCGTCTCTGTGCTGCCTGTGCCGTCGTCATTTGTAATGGGTCGGTCAAACTGAAAATCTACAGTCCGCGCGGTGTAGGCTTTGGTGGTCTCGTCCTGCTCCATGCCGACATCCTGCACGAAGTCAGCGGTTGCCTTGGCAAGCATGACTTGAGCATCGCACGCAGCTTGCAGCGGACCGCCAATCAGCGAGGACATGGGAAGACCAGAGAACTGGTCGGACATTGAAACTAGGCCATCAGCCATAACGCTACTCCTTATCTAGGTATAGTGTGTTGAATTTTATCATTGATGAGCATGACGCCTTCAGCGGCTTCAGCGCCCTTAAATTTCAGTTCTATTTTTGCAGCAGCGCGACGACCAAGAAAGCCCTTCGGCAGCTTGCCGGTAAGTTCGCCATCGCCGAGATTGTCTAGGTCAATCTCAAACGAAACGCTTGCCTCGTCCAGAACGAGCGAGGTGTGTTTAGCGAGTGTGAACAACGGGACATCAACAGACGCTACCTCACCGTTGTGCGGCAGGTTTAGCCGAACAGTTTTAGGGTCGAACGAGCCGTCCTTGTTCTCTGTGAAATAGCGATCCTTTGCTGCCGCAAACGTGTTGGCCTCAACCGCTTGGGCAGATTCGACGATAGCCTCCTGCACTGCGGAAAACATAGCTTTGAGAGAGAACGACATTTAAGGCTTTACCTTCGGCGCAACGGCTTTCTCGTAGTAAATTATAACCTGCTTCTGCTGCTCAAGAAAACGCTTTAGCTCGGCCATATTCAGGGCCAGCGTTTCGTAGTCCCTAACCGAGATCGCGTAGAAGAGCAGGTCGCCGTTCTCCTTCTCGAAGCGCGTCTTGAACGCCGAATATGTATCTGGGGTTACGACATAGAAATGTATGTCAATCAGCTTGACTGGCCGTGGCCTAGTCTGCGTCGGTATCTTTCGATCTACCTCGACGGTCTTGATCTCGACCGGAAGTATGTCCTTGAAGTTGCTGCACCCGCTACTTAGTAGCAGGAACGGCACCAGACAAAACTTCAATAGACCTAAACAATTTATCTGTTCCAGCATTGATGCTTTTCTCCACAAGACCCGGCTTCTTCAAGCTCAGTTTGACCAGATCATGCTTGCGTAGTTTGTCGATCAAGGTATCGCGATACTTGTTAGCGTCGGCCAGCTTTGCCTGAAGCTCTTTGTTTAGGCCGTCAAATTTATCGCGGTCCTCGATCAGCGTGTTAATCGTGGCGTCTTGTATTTTCTTAGCCGTCTCCAGCTTGGCCGTGTTCTCGGTTAGTATCTGGATGCGTTGCTGCGTGTCTTTGTAGTAGTACCAAACTCCGTAGACGGACCCGCCTACGAAGCCTAGCACCACAATCAAGACGTAAATCTTTAGCACTAGATTACGCCCTTTTCCTTCAGGATAAATCCAGCCGCGCCGCCGATAATGCCGACGACAACCAAGATCGGCTGACTTACCAGAACCCCAATTCCGAGAACAACCGCACCGGCTGCTGCGTAGGAAGACGGCTCTTTGAAACGATCCATAATATACTGCATGTTTATTTCCCTTTTGCCATGTAGGCAGTCATGCCCATGTATGCTCCGACGACCCCAGCCTGACCAATGTAGAACAGGCCAAATAGATCACTGAGCGCCTGTATCCTACCATCTGGGAAGATTGGTAGAAACACTGCTAATGTGAAGAATATCATGGACCCCATCGCGACCCACGCCATGCGACGCTGCGCGTCGGCCTTCTCGTGTTTTTCCAAAGCCTCCACCGCTGCTAGCTCCGCATCACTGACGATGCCGTCGCCGTCGAGATCAAGGTCGTTGTGCTTTGAGTCTTTCTGTAGTTTCTTCTGTGCCATCTCAATTTCCCTTTAGCAGCGGGTTGTCTAGGGCGCGTTGCAGCGTTCTGTTTAGCCGGGCTTCTAGGGCATCGAGCTTGGCATCGACGCCGTTGATCTTGCTGTCGAACCGCTCAGAGGCGGACGCTGTAATGTCGCGCAGCGTCTTCTCGGCTTGCCGCATTGCAGCGCGTGTATCCGCATCGGCGTCTCGCGACCGGCGATCTATTGCGCTGATAGCATCGTACAGCTTGGCGCTGTCGCTGCGAACATCCTCGCGCAGGTCTCTGGACAACTGTTGTATTTCTGCCACACGCAACCGGACACTTGCCATCTCCGTGGTAACGGCATCGACAGTCTCGTTTTGTACCGCCAACTCCTGACGAATGCCGGACAAGTCAGGTGCGCTGTAGCTAGATATCTTTGCCTTCATGGTTTCGTAGTCCTTCCAGAACTCAAAGCCACCCCACAACGCACCGCCTGCGGTGGACAGCGCCGTTAGCACGACCACTATCTTACCGCCTCGGAACTTGATGCCGCCCACTTCTATCTCGGCCATTACCTGCTCCACTCTAATTGCATGAAACGATCATGCGCTGCATTGGACCCACCGAACATGGTGTAATCTTGCAACGGATTGCTCATGCTACGGTCGTCGTTCATCCCGGTAGCCGGAAAGAAACCCTGCGTGTCAATCATTGCTGCGTCCGTCGCGATCTTCCCCGCCAGCATATTCATGACGACCATCGTCGTTGCCTGACTAGCCGCGCTGTAACGCTGTGACGGCGCGATCTTCTTGACTACCCGCTCGGCTGCGGCCTTCTGTTTTTCCTGTTTTGTCTGAGGCTCGGGTTCAGCTTCGGCTTGCTGTTGCTCGGGTTCCGGTTCTGGCTCGGGTTCAGCTTCAACAGCCTCCTGCGGTTCTGCCTGTTGTTCTGGCTCAGGTTCAGCCTCTGCTTGTTGTTCTGGTTCTGGCTCAGGCTCGGCTTCGGCTTGCTCTTGGGGTTCCGGTTCTGGCTGCTGCTCCTGCTGTTGTTCAGCTTGAGGTTCTGGCTGCTGCTCGGCTTGAGGTTCTGGCTGCGTCTGCATTTCCATTTCGATGGCCGCTTCCACCTGTGCCTCTTGCTGCTGTTCCTGCGGCTCTGGTTGCGGTGTCTGGATTTGTGCGACTACGGGCGGAGGTGCTGGCGCGGCTGGTTCGGCATACGCCGCGACAGTTTGAACAGGCTGTGGGGCAGCAGGTGGCGGAGGAGGTGCTGCTGCTATCTCCGTTGGCGGTGGAGTAAACGCAATCTGCGTGTCCAACTGCGCGATCTGCTCTAGCACCTGCTGCTCAACTACATCCTGATGTGTAAACGTAACGCCGGGGGCTGCGAATTGGGGACCGAAAGCTCCAGTGTGAAACCCGGCATCTATCCCAAACAATTGGAACTCCCCCGTGAGCAGGGTAAAGCTGTTGGGAGACACCTCGTCGGCAAAGGTAAATGTCCGCGTGCCTGAGAAATCCAGTTCGACCTCACGCTCAAACTTCTCGACGACTGTGTTTGTGATATCAAATAGAGCGACCGTCATACTGAATATGTCCCGGCAATCTCCTACTTGAGTGATGCTGCCACAAGTGGGCCGCGTGGCGTTCGACGGGTGGCTTGTGACATCTACAAACTGGTTGAGAGTAAATCCGCGCTGAATCTCGGCCTCGGTCAGTGGTACGTCAAACGTTGACGTGTAGGTTCCTCCGCCGTTGCTAGCGTTTCCGGTGCAGAACTGGCCCGCCGAACAGCCTGAACCAATTTCTGTACTGCCGCTCGCTGTAAAAGCAGACATGTCCGGCGTCACGTTTGCCGTCGTCACTTCCTCCGCCATCGCGGGGGATACAAAGACTATGAGTGCTAACAGCCAGCGCATCAGTCCCAAGGCTCCTGATGGAAAGAGTAGTG
>CAXBCO010000022.1:0-7060 GCA_963973995.1 uncultured Alphaproteobacteria bacterium | reverse complement strand
CAGCAGGAAGGTGATGCCCTGCTGCGGCTTGCCGCTGGCGTCGGTCCGCACGAGACAGAAGCACATGTTTGCTTCATGCGCGTGCGTCGTCCAGATTTTCGAGCCGTTGCAGACGAAATGATCGCCGTCTTCCTTCGCCGACATCGACAGCTGGGCAAGGTCAGATCCGGCATGCGGCTCGGAATAGCCCTGGCACCAGAAATCCTCGCCCGACAGGATGCGTGGCAGATAATGGTCTTTCTGTGCCTTCGAACCATGCCCGATCAGGGCCGGACCGCACATGCCGATGCCCATGGGCGACAGGGGAGGGGCCCCGGCCCGCGCCATCTCGACATCGAAGATATAGCGCTGCGCCACGCTCCAGTCGCAGCCGCCATATTCGACAGGCCAGCCGGGCGCCGCCCAGCCCTGTCTGACCAGAATGGCCTGCCAGGCGAGCGCCGTTTCCTTGTCGCTGTAAACACTTGTCATGCGCGCTGCGTAGCGGCGCAGGTCGGCTGTCAGTTCGCGGTCGAGAAATGCGCGCACCTCGTCACGAAAGGCTTCTTCTTCGGAAAGGAATTCCAGGTTCACTCTAACGCTCCTCCGGGGTCAGTGCGCCAGTGAAGCCGCCGTTCCCGCTTTTATATTGTGAAGTATACTTGCCTGTTTTTCAGGGCGCTTCCACAGGAAACTGGCCGGAAGACCCAGCCTGACGCAAGCTTGACCCGCCGGACTTGCGGGCACCGGGATGCGTTCCGCAAGGGCACCCATGAAACGCACGACGCGTTCGCCGCGAGGGCTCAGGTCGTACTCCGGGCCGAGTTCCAGTCGCGTACGCACCTCGGTCGGCAGGATCGCGACGGCCGCGTGAACGATCGCGCTTTGCAGGCCCTTCGGTACGCCTTTCGCGGCCCGGCCGGACTTCATGATATCGAGGAATTCCGTATTGATCGGGTGTGGCTCGAAGCGCGGCAGCAGCGTGTTCAGCATGGCATGAAAGTCTGCCTCGCAGGTCAGCGGGTGCTGGACGCCATAGAGACGTGCGACCGCGTCACCTTCCGCGTAGAAACGCGTCTTGTCGGCTTCCGATACCGGTTTGACGAAACGGTCATAGGCGGTGAGAAAGCCGTAGCTGGCCGTTGCGCTCACCCAGTCGAGCAGGTCCACGTCGAGCGCGCTATAGGCTTCGCCCGAGGGCGTTTCGCCCTTCACACGGGCATGCATGTTGGTGACGCCCTGGATCACGCGGCGCGCGGCGCTCTGCGGACCATAGACGCCGACCATGGCCGCAATGCCGGTGCGCCGGGACCGGCCGACCGGGTCTGTCTTGAATGTCGAATGGTCCCAGACGCCTGACCGGATGCGCGCGTCGGCAAATTCCAGCAGGACAGCGGCGATGCCGCCCACGCCCAGAGCGATCGGGTTCTTGAACACGCGCCATGAGACCGAATCGGGGCCCGCAAACGCGGGCTCCCCTTCGGGATGCAGGAAATCGATTTTCCAGCCGAGATAGGTTTTCATGCCGAGCATGGTACGGGGTCCTTCCGGGGCCTGCACCTGTTCAAACTAACAGGGTGGGCGCGTGCGACCAAGCAGCGACGCGAGGGAAGCGCAGTTTCATATCCGTTTGGAAGCAGGCCATTCCGCCGCTAAGCTGTCATCTCACACGCGAGGCGGGAGGTGGATCATGGCGGATCAGGTGAAGGCAAGCCAGGCTGATGGCGTCGGTGCCCTCGCCGAGCGGCTCGCAGCCCTGCGCTCCAGCGGCGACAGGCGGATTGTCGGCCTGACGGGATCGGTTGCGGTCGGAAAGACGACACTCGCGCGCCAATTGTCGAAAAGGCTCGCACCTGATCTCTCGGTCGAAACCGTCTCGACAGACGGCTTCCTTTTCCCCAACGCCGTACTGGAACCGCAGGGCCTGCTGATGCGTAAGGGTTTTCCGGAAACCTATGACCGCGACAGCTTCACCAATGCGCTCGTCCGAGTGCGGAAGGGCCAAGCGGACTTCCCCGCCCATAGCCATGAAACCTATGATATCGACCCGGCCCTGACCCGTACCATCCACCTGCCGGACCTGCTGATCCTGGAAGGCCTCGGCTTCCCGGCTCCGACGCGCCCCGACCGGCCTGCGGGCGAGCCTGATGTGCTTGTCTACCTCGATGCCGAGGAGGAAGATCTCGAATTCTGGTATGTCGAGCGCTTTGTCGGTTTCTGGCATGCCGCGCGGACGGACCCAAAATCATTCTATGCCCAATGGCTGCACATGAGCGAGCCGGAGCTCAGGGCCTTTGCCAAGACGGTCTGGGACGGGGTGAACCTGCCCAACCTGCGCGACCATATTTGCCCGCTGAAGGATCATGCCGACATGGTCGTCCGCAAGGATCGCACCCACGCGGTCGAGATCATTGCAGACCGGATTTCCTGAAGCAGCGCGAAGACAGTCTCACCAATGGGGCGGCGGCGACTCGTTGCCTGGCTCGGCATTCATGGATTGCGCCATGTTTGCGTACTGCGCAGTCAGGACGGCCACCTGCCGCGTCAGCCGGTCGATTTCCTTCCACTGGGCGATCACGGTCTTGTTCAGGTCTTCGATCATCTCGTCCTGATGGACGATGCGGGTTTCAAGCGTATCAATGCGGGCTGTATCGGTCATGACCGGTTCTTAGCCTGCCGCAGGCCTGGCCTGCAAACACATTGATCGTGGTAAACACGCTGGACGCAGCCCCGTCCCGCGCTCTAGACGGAACCCATGACCGACTACAAGTTCTCCGTGGCCCCGATGATGGACTGGACCGACGCGCATTGCCGCGCCTTCCATCGCTGTCTGACCAAATCGGCCCTGCTCTATACCGAAATGGTCACCGCCGATGCGATCATCCATGGCGACCAGGAACGCCTGCTATGGGAATCGCCCGGTCTTGCGCCGACCGCGCTGCAGCTTGGTGGATCGGACCCGGACAAGCTGGCCAGGGCGACGGCCATCGGCGCGTCCTGGGGCTATGGCGAGATCAACCTCAATTGCGGCTGCCCGTCGTCGCGTGTCCAGTCGGGCGCCTTCGGGGCCTGTCTGATGGCCGAGCCAGACCTCGTCGCCGATTGCGTCACCGCGATGCGCGAAGCGACAGACGTGCCGATCACGGTCAAATGCCGGATCGCGATCGATGACCTGCCGGCCCGCGAGACCCTGTTCACCTTCATCGACACGGTTACGGCAGCCGGCTGCACCCAGTTCACCGTCCACGCGCGCAAGGCCTGGCTGAAAGGTCTCAGCCCCAAGGAAAACCGCGAAGTCCCGCCGCTCGACTATGCGCTCGTGGCAGACCTCAAGGCCGAACGCCCGGACCTCTCGATCACGCTGAATGGCGGCATCACCACGATCGACGAATGCCGTGAGCACCTGACCGTCTTCGATGGCGTCATGCTGGGCCGCGCCGCCTACCAGAACCCGTCCTTGCTCGGCCATGTCGATGCGGAACTCGGCGGGCAGGGCGCCGCGCCTGTCTTCCCGCACGACGCGCTCCGGGCCTACCGGCCTTACATGGCCGAACGGCTGGCGGCGGGCACCGGCCTGCACGCCATGACCCGCCACATGTTGGGCCTGTTCAATGGCCAGCCCGGCGCCCGCGCCTGGCGCCGCATCCTGTCCGAACGCGCCCCGAAGCCGGGCGCAGGCCTCGACGTGCTCGACGCCGCCGTCGCGGCGATCACGGCGCAGGCGGTGTCCGTCGACTGACCGTCCCAGACGGGCGAATTTGTTCTTCCTTTGTTCGTTAACCTGTGTTAACGCTTTTCCCGCTTACGGGGAAGGCTGCATGGTTTGCCGCATCACGACATTCGCGTTCGAGGGGGTTGAGGCCCAGCCGGTTGACGTCCAGGTGCAGCTGGCCGGAGGGCAGCCGAATTTCTATATTGTCGGCCTCGGTGACAAGGCCGTGGCGGAAAGCCGGGAGCGGGTGCGCGCCGCCTTTGCCGCGCTGGGCCTCGCCATGCCGCCCAAGCGCGTGATCGTGAACCTTGCCCCGGCAGACCTGCCCAAGGAGGGCAGCCATTACGATCTCGCCATCGCTCTGTCGATCCTCGCGATCATGGGCGTCATCCCGTCAGACCTGCTGGAAGGCCATGCCGCCATCGGCGAACTGTCGCTCGACGGGCGGCTTGGCGAAACGCTTGGCGTGCTGCCGGCAGCGATGGCGGCGGAAGCGATGGACCTGAAGCTGATCTGCCCGGCACCCTGCGGGGCAGAGGCCGCGTGGGCGGGCGGAAGCGTGCTTGCGGCGCCCAGCCTCATTGCCCTCATCAACCACTTCTCCGGACGCGCCGTCATCGGCCCACCCCCACCCGGCACCCTTGCCACCCCCCCGGCCGGGCCTGACATGCGCGACGTCAAAGGCCAGGAAGGGGCCAAGCGCGTGCTCGAAATCGCAGCGGCAGGCGGCCACAATCTCCTGTTCTGCGGGCCACCGGGGTCGGGCAAGTCCATGCTGGCCCAGCGCCTGCCGGGCCTGTTGCCGCCGCTTTCGGCGCGCGAACTGCTGGAAGTGTCGCAGATCCAGTCGATTGCCGGCCTGCTCGAACGGGGCCGCCTGTCGCGCACACGGCCTTTCCGCGCACCGCACCATTCGGCCTCAATGGCGGCCCTTGTGGGGGGCGGCATCAAGGCCAAGCCGGGCGAGGTGTCGCTGGCCCATCATGGCGTACTCTTCCTCGATGAACTCCCGGAATTCCCGGCCCATGTGCTCGACAGCCTCCGCCAGCCGCTGGAAGCGGGGGAGGCCGTCGTCGCCCGTGCCAACCGTCATGTGCGCTATCCGGCGCGGTTCCAGCTCGTCGCGGCGATGAACCCTTGCCGCTGCGGCGGTGGCCCCGGTGCTGCCGCCTGCACCAAAGGCCCGCGCTGTGCCCAATCCTACCAGTCGCGCCTTTCCGGCCCATTCCTCGACCGGATCGATCTCTATCACGATACCCCGCCGGTCACCGCTGTCGACCTCGCTTTGCCGCCGTCTGCTGAGGGCACTGAAGAGGTCAAGGCGCGCGTTCTGCGTGCCCGCGACGTGCAGACCGAGCGTTTTGGCGAAACCGACTGTGACACACGCCGTCCGGTCAATGCCGACGCGCCAACCGGTGATATCGAGCGCCTCGCGGCCCCGGATGCGCCCGGCGCGGCCCTGCTCGCCGATGCCGCTGTCAAGCTGCAGCTCACGGCGCGCGGCTATCACCGCGTGCTCAAGGTCGCCCGGACCATTGCCGATCTAGACGGCGCGGGCGGCGTGCGCCGGCTCCACATCGCCGAGGCGCTGACATACCGGCGCCGCGCGCCCGGACAGGCCGAAGGCGTTCAGGCCGGGGCGCTGGCACGCTAAGGCCCGGTTGGTTTCATTAAACGAATGCTAAAGCCTTGGGCCTAGGGTTTTCGGAGCATGACAGATACGCCAGACACGCCCAAATCCAGCCCGACGCCGCAAGATGCCTTCCTGGCGACAGCGAGCCACGAGATTCGTACGCCCCTTAACGGCATTCTCGGCACTGTTTCACTCTTGCTGGAAACCGATCTCGAACCGGCCCAGCGCGAATATGCCGAGACGATCCGCCTGAGCGGCACGCGCCTGCTCGACCTGCTCAACAATGTCCTCGACTATGCCCGGCTCGATGCCGAGGCCGTCGATCTCGAAACCGAGAATTTCTGTCCGGTCCGGCTCGGCCGCGAAGTCATCGAACTCCTCAGCCCGCGGGCCCATGCCAGCGGGCTCGACCTCGCGGTACGCGCATCGCAACTGCCGATGCCGACCTTTTGTGGCGACGCAGGGCGCATCCGGCAAATCCTGTTCAATCTCGTCGGAAACGCACTCAAATTTACCCAGAGTGGCGGTGTGCTGCTCGATATTTCAGCCCGCGATGACGGGCTGGAATTCCGGATCATCGACACGGGCCCGGGCATCGCGCCGGAAGACCTTGATCGTTTGTTCGAAGCTTTTCACCAGGCCGGCGCAGAGGATGCCTACAAGGATGGCGGCGTCGGACTCGGCCTGGCCATTGTGAAGCGCCTCACCGACCTGCTCGGTGGGGTGATCAATGTCGTCAGCTCGCCGGGCTGTGGCGCGGCTTTCTCTGTCATCCTGCCGCTTCAGCGGTCCGGCCAGGCGACCAGCCATGATGAGATTGTCCTGGGCGGCAAGGTCGGCCTGGTTGGCCTGCCACCCGTTACATGCCTGTCGATCGCCTCTGCGCTGGAAGATGTGCAGGCCGTGCCGGTCCTGATCGACCCGTCGCGCGGATGCCTGCCGAAAGGCATTGATGTCCTGCTGATCGGCGCAGACCTGCCGGAAGCCACCGTCAAGGCCTATGCCAGGCTTGCGCCTGCACTTGTTGTCGTACGTCCCGAAGACAGGGGCGCGCTGCCGCGTTTCCGCAAGCTCGGCTGTGTTGGCTGGCTCGTGCGTCCGCTGCGTACATCGTCGCTTGCTGAACGGATTTTCCTTGTGCGGTCCGGTGGTGAAGCCGTGGACGAGCCGGAAGCGGAAACCGGTGCGGGTCATGTACTCATTGCAGATGACAACCCGGTCAACGCGCTGATCGCACGCCGTGCCTTGGAATCGGCAGGATTTACCGTCACAGTCGCGTCAACCGGCAGCGAAGCACTGGAGGCCGCAGGCGAAATGGACCCCGTTCTCATCCTGATGGACCTGCGCATGCCGGTAATGGACGGTTTCGAAGCCATGCGCCGTTTGCGGGCAGGGGGCTCCACTGTGCCCATCATTGCCGTCTCGGCAGAGATCAATCCGGATATCGAGCGGCGTGCCGTGGCGGCAGGCGCTGATGGTGTCGCCGCGAAACCGCTGGATGCCGAGGCGCTTCGCAGCCTTGCCATCCGCTGGACAGCCCCACGGGCTGCCTCTGCAGGCGTCGCATGAGCGAGGCGGCGACCCCTCCGCAACCGTTGAAGACCCAGCCCCGCGCGCTCCGCGCCCTCAGGGCCCTGCAGGACCGGCGCATGGCGGCGATGGCGCTGTTTGCCTTCGCAGCGGGCCTTCCGATGGGCGTCACGCTCGGCCTGCTCAATGCCTGGCTCACCAAGCTC
>CAXBCO010000021.1:0-7649 GCA_963973995.1 uncultured Alphaproteobacteria bacterium | reverse complement strand
ATATCTGAAGCCGGAACTAACTCAAATAATGGACCACTTTCGTGGGGGCAGACCATTGCCGAAAAGATGGGCATTCGCGAGACCATTCACGACGTAGGATATGACGTGGAATCCATACGAATGGTGAATGATGGTGGCCGAACCCGCGGCGGGTTCTCCACGGATGTATTTCGCCGAATGACACGCAACAGATATACCAGTCTGGCGCGAGGAGATCTTGCCCGGATTGTGTTTGAAACGGTAGCAGATAGGGTAGATACGCGTTTCGGCCAGACCATCACGGCGATTGAGCAAACAGACGAGGCTGTAAGCGCAGAATTTTCAAACGGCCAGTCTCAAACTTTCGATATGCTAGTCGGTGCCGACGGCTTGCATTCCAATGTCCGGCGACTGGTATGGGGCGCTGGTCCTTATGAGCGCAAACTTGGATATTATGTTGCTGCGTTCGAATGTGATAATTACCCTCATAGAGATGAGAATGTATATCTTAATTATGCCGAGCCAGGGCGAAGTGTTTCGCGATATGCCCTGCGTGGCAACAGAAGCCTGATCTTATTTGTGTTTTCGGCAGACCAATTGCCTGGGGGGAAAGAGCCGGAAAGCAACACATCACGAATATCTGTATTGCACGAGATCTACGCCGAAAGCGAATGGGAAGTCCCGCAAATCTTGAAGCGGCTAGATGCCGCTGGGGACATCTATTTTGATCGGGTCAGTCAGATCGAAGTGCCATCCTGGAGCAAAGGTCGTGTTGCCCTGGTTGGCGATGCGGCTGCGTGCGCTTCATTGCTGGCCGGCGAAGGGACCGGCTTGGCAATGACGGAAAGCTATGTGTTGGCTGGTGAATTGCACAGTAACGGTGGGGATGTGTTGGAGGCTGGAAAAGCTTACGAGGCACGCCTGCGCGAGTTTCTGGAAGAGAAGCAGCAATCGGCGCGAGACTTTGCATCTTCCTTCACGCCTAAAACCGAATTTGGCATCTGGCTGCGAAATCTCGCCACGCACTTCATGATCGTGCCTCCCATTGCAGACCTCCTCATGGGTAATACGGTGAAAGATGATTTTGAGTTGCCAGACTATGGTTTTGAATGAAATTTCTGCGATAAATTGTGAGCCGAGCCTTTCCGCCGCTCATTCTATCTCGGAGTCTTTGGCCTTGGCTTGGGGCTCAGATTAAAACTTCGACGTGGAACTGCTGTAACGTTAGAGGCGTTACCCCAGCCTGAGTGAGCCTTTGAAGGTTAGTGAAACGCTCGGGGCTCTCTTGCTGTAATTCCGTATCGATACAGAAAACATGAAAGCCCGCCTCCAGAAGATGAAGTGAAAGGAGAACGTATCGCGGTTCCAGCATATCACCGATGACCACAGCTTGGTGGACAGACTGCTCCGCTACAAACTGTTTCAGTATGTCTTCTTCCCAAGGAAGCAGTTGGTCATCGGTAAAATCCAAAACTGGAGTTGGGGCAAGTTCATCGAGCGTTGCTGTCGCCTCCTTCAGTTCTACTGATTTGTTGTTTCCACTCAAGAAAATCAGTCCGCAATCAGAAATCCGGACAGACTGTCGAATTGTGGGAGTTACACCTCCCATCTTGTTGTCGTTTAACCCCATTTTTAAAAATATCTCTCTATACGGAAGAATAGTGTGTGGGGACGTTTATCGTATGTGGAACTGCTAGGCGAAACGGCACGACCGCCAAATTCCGTTCGACGATGCCCCAGTGGAAGCTGCGCGCCGGCTATCAAGCTGACATTGTCTGAAAGGTTGTAACTGGCGTCGATGATCGCAAGCGTGCTGGCGTCATTTAAATTGACAATCATCGTCGGAGTGAGAGTGAGAAGAGGTGTCCAGTCGATGCTTGCGCCGACTGCAAGATAGTCCCGTCCTGTATTGAATAGCTGGCCGCGAGCAACACGATTAGTCAGATCTTCCGGCAACTCTGTAGAAGCTCGCCGATCGGCGACGCCAAATCCGTTCCGGTAATACTCGACAAAGCCCGTCACCGGGCGCCCACCCCAATCCCAGCTGTTTTGAAGCGAAGTTACGGCTGAGACAGAAGCGTCGCTTCCATCCTTGAAGGTGGAGACGACGTCGAACTTCCAGACTGCATCGCCTAAGGGGCTCGCACCCCCGATGGCGAGGATGCCGTCGCCATAGTCGCTCGCTGCGACGACTTCCAGCTCCACGCTCCCTGTCATCCAGAAGCCCTTAACAGCGAAGGAACTTTCTTCAGAGGAAAGTCCGCCACCGGAGCGCTTTCGCGGTACAATGATCGCTTGAATGTCCGCACCGGTGTCGAAGAGATATTGTCCGTAGACCATATCGGCACCGGGTTTGTAGCTCGTATCCTGCGCATCGGGCGCGAAGGGATTGAACAGATCGAGCGGCTGAAAGACTTGGCCATGGCCCCAACTTAAGGCTTGGCGTCCAATGCGAACGACCGTCTTCGGGGTCGAATGCGCGATCCAGAAACGATCGAGCCGATGCGCGACCAGTCCGTCAGGGCCTTCGACGAAACTGTCTTCAAGATCGATGGGACTCTCCGCTCGTTGTGGCGGCGTCAATGAGTTAAGCTCTTCAAACCGGCTGCTGTATGCCGCCTCCATGAGGTAGTTGACGTCATAAGACCATGGGCCGGAGACATCTGACGCCTTTAAACGAACGTTGGCACCCGAAATTCCGAGCGTATCGTCGGCGATGTGTTCGAGCTGATCGCCATTGCGAGTAATCAACACTTGTTGTTGAAGCTTGATTTCGGCCCCCAGATCAGGCTCGGCAAAAGCCGGCATGCTGACGGCCGAAAGAAGGCTAAGCGTCAGAATGAATCTGGCCATCAACAAGCCTCACATGCCGGCGAGCGTATTCGAGCGCTTTGGGGTCATGGCTCGCGATCACGATCGTTACCCCTTCCTCTTCATTAAGCTGACGCAAGAGTTGAAGGAGAGCGTCCGAGGCTTTGCTGTCGAGATTTGCAGTTGGCTCATCCGCCAGCACAATTGCGGGGCTTGATGCAATAGCTCGCGCGACGGCTACGCGCTGCTGCTGGCCGCCTGACAGCTCGGCTGGTCGTCTATTCTCCATGCCAGAGAGACCGACAGAGTCCAGAACCTGTTTGGCGCGGCGCCGTCGTTCCCCAGTCGACTTGCCCTGTAATTGCATGATAAATCCAACATTCTCTGCGGCTGAAAGAACTGGTATGAGATTGTAAGCTTGAAAAACAAACCCAATGCGATTCATCCGAAGATCAGCAAGCTGAGAATTTGATAATTCGTTCAGCCATTGGTCCTCAACGCGAACGTCTCCTCCATTAGGTCGATCAAGCCCGCCGATAATGTTTAGAAGAGTAGTTTTTCCGCAACCTGAAGGCCCGGAGAGACTGACGAACTCTCCAGCGCTGACATTGAGACTGACGCCCTGCAGCGCTTGGACCTCGATCTTACCGCTGACATAGGTTCTTTTGACGTCCTTGCATTCGATGACGGCGGTCATGGTCGCTCCTCAGGTTTGCGCACGAGTCAGCACGTCGACTGGCACACGCCGGGACGCCTGCAATGCAGGATAAAGGCTGGCTAAAATGGAAAGCCCGATAACAATGGAGCAGGCAACGGTGATCTCGGCCGCGCTCACTTTCGGATAAAGAACTTGAGAGACACCGAACATTTCCGCCCCGATACCGAGATGTCCGAAATCTAGTCCGCCGGAAAAGGCGTTTACCGTTACGGCACCGGCGATCGCTCCAGCCAAAGCACCGAATACAACAAGGTAAACGGATTCCACGAGTATTTGGACAAGCAGCAGTACGGGCTTCATCCCAAGCGCTTGCAGCAATCCAAACTCTCGCATCCGCTCGTAAACTGCCATCATCAGTGTATTGACGAGACCGAAAGCTACAAGGACGAAGGAGACGAATATCCAGATGAGATTCGCGCCCTCGGCCAGATCGATCATCGCCTTGGCGAACGGTTGAAGCTCGTCCCAGCGGCGGATATCGAGATCAGGTGCAGCCTGTTTCAAATCCTCGATGGCGACATTGATGCCGTCTCTTTGCGGCGCCAGGAAGGCGATTTCGGAAACCTCACCTTCGAGGCCGAGGAGTGCCTGCGCTTCCTTAAGCGAGACAAAGACGGCGTATTTTTGAAGATCCGGCTGGCCCTTGTAAAACCCTGTGACACGGACGCCAATTTCGGCGATGTCGCCATTTTCGTCTTGGGCGGAAATCACGACACGGCGCCCTCGTTCGACCTGTAGCCGATCAGCGAGGGATCTGCCCATGATCAGACCTTTCGACGTGGCGCTGGTAAGAGGCGCACCGTCGATGGCGTTTGGCTTCAAAAATGAAACCGCCGACTCGCGTTTAGGGTCGATGCCGTAAATCATAATCGGCGCACTCTCCCGTTCGGTCCGGATCAAGGCAGGCGCGACGATTCTTGGCGTCCAAGCAGCAACGCTTTGTCCTGAGAGCACATCCAGAAGCACTCCCGCCGGCTGCGGCATCGCGTGTTCGACCGTGGGGTCATCTAAAAATCCTTCCGCATGAATCTGTCCGTGAGCGGTCAGCGCTTCGACGGTTCGATCAAAGGCGCTGCCGCCCCAGGCGCGCATGAAGGCGCCAAGTATGATCAGGGATGCCACCGCCATGGCGATTGCTGTGATGGTGAGCAAAGTACGCGATTTGCGGCGCCACAGATTGCGCCAGGCGATCGGCGCCATGATTTTCAATCCGCCCATCACGCCGCCCTCATGGCTTCAATAATCCGCAGGCCCTGGATTCTGAACGCCGGATAGGTTCCCGCGAGCAACAGCGCAAGAACGATAACGGCGGGCCCCGCGAACAGAGTGAGAGACGTCAATTCCGGATACAGCGTACCGGACATGCCATATTGCTCGAAGACGGCTTGCGCGGATTCGAATTCAATTCCCTGCCGCCCTAGCCAGAACGTTAGAATGACGCCGCCAAGCATGCCGGCCAGAACGCCGAGCAAAGACAGAAGACCGATTTCCACCCAAACAATACGCCCAAGCAGACCCGGCTTCACTCCGAGCGCCAACATCATGCCGAACTCCCGCGTGCGCTCCAGCACGGAGATAAGCAGCGTATTCAGCAAGGAGATGACCACTACGACGATCAGAACTGCATAGATCAGGACAGCGCTGGTCGCATCGAGACGGATCGCGGCGTCGAGGCTTGGTTGCAGCTCGGTCCAATCGCGAAGGGCAAGCCCTTCTTCCTCAACCAGGGGACGAAGACCGCGAACCTCATGTCGAAGCGCAGCCATATCGCCCCCGTTCAGCACAATGGAGTGGCGCTCGCCATCCATGGCGAAGGTCGCGTCGAATCGTTTGAGCGGAATCTCAGCAAGCGTTCGGTCGATGTCAGTGATTCCCGTACGGAACACGCCTGCGACTGTAAGCACATCGGCAGCGAGAGAGGCGTCATGACCGACGCCCAAGAGTGTTATACTGTCGCCAATGCCCACCTGAAGATTACGCGCCAACACTTCTCCGAGAACGACCTGATCGTTCTTGGAGAGATAATCGCCCTGCACGATGTTGGAAGGGATTGTCGAAATCGACGGTTCGGCTTCGGGCTCAACGCCGAGGATCTGCGCCCCAATGCTACGGGTATCGGATGAAAGGAGCACATACGCGACGCCGCGTTGCCCGACGCTGACATCCGGCGGCAGGTCCTTGAGCGCGGTGCGGAGGGCCTCGGTGACTTGAAAGGAATCCCGCATCGCCGGCGTTGAAAGATAGTCCTTATGCTGCACCTGCGCGTAGCCATCGGTAAATCCGATATAGGTTCGCACCATGCTGGAATAGCTGCCGGCCTGTAAGGATGGCAAAAAAACGACCACGGCAGCAGTGATTGCTATTGCTACGATACTGAACAGGGTCCGCCGCCGACGTCGCCATAAGTTTCGCCATGCTAAGGTGAGCATCATCGAGGCGACCAGTCTCTCGGATTGCGCAGGTTGGACTGTGTGAAGAGAAAGGACGGCGGCTCGACGTCAAATTTACCGGACTGCGTAACGACAAGCGTCCAGTGATCCTCCTCTTCCACATCCACCATACGCATTTCTTGAGGGTAAGGGCGACCATCCAGCGGGCCAATGCGATCCGCTATCATGCGCTTCACGAGCTGATCTGTTTGGTCGTAGTAGTCCCGCTCAAGAAACACGCTATCATCGCGAATTCGCAACACCTCTCTTCCCCACACCACTGGCGCATCGTCATGAGGCACAGCTTCAATAACGTAGATCTCGTGGCCATCCGCTTCTTCGGTGGTTTGAATAGAAAGTTCGTAGTCAGTTAAAAGCGCGTCGGTTTTCGATAGGTCATCATATGAAAAGTCACTACCCATCCACGATTGGGCCATCATGCTGGCGGGTAGCTTGATCACTCGATTGAGGCGTGGTGTGAATACCCACATATCGCGATCGAGCTTCAGCGTTGCATTGCCTTCATCGCGTGCCGGCGCTGTGAAGCGAACGAGAGCGTCCTTGTTTCCACGCGTGATGCTGACCATGGCTGATGAGCGCTCCCACTCGGGACGATGAACAATCATGGTTTGTTCAATGTAGGAACTCGTCCCCCGCCAATTGTCGATGGCGTCGCGGACGATTTCAGCAGGATCAGGGTCCGCCAAGGCGGGCGACGCCGACAGAGCACCGAATAGAATTAAACAGGCAAGCTTTTTCATGCTCTCCTCCGTTTCGCAGAGGAAACCGATATGATTGATGTGGAACGTTTGTTGAGCCGACTGCTTTCGCGACTCTCAAGCAGGTCACGGAAGAGGCTGATATGCGTCGCGGGCAATGCGTTGCGTTCATCGTCTGACAAATCATCCCAATGGGTGACGACCCACCGGTCTAGAGACTCAAAAAGTCCCATGGTCGAATCTATCAACAAACTGTTGGGAATGTCCTGCCTGATCACGCCAAGCTTTTGTCCCCGCTCGATGATGACGCCAACCCAGTAACGAACAGCCTGAAACAGCCGCCCGGTTGGCGCACCGGTGTTCGGATTAGATCGAAGGCTATAGAAGATGGCCCCGAACTTAATTAGCCATCCATTGCCGTGTGCGAGAGTGACCGCCTTTTCGTAGCGGTCTTCAAAGTCGTCCCAAAATGTCTCCGCCGTGAGAGCCTCGGGATCAAAATCACCAACCCTCCTCATCAGGACAGAAATGGACCGTTCGATCAGTGTAGTGAACAAATCCGCCTTATCGTCAAAATAGTAGTAGAGCGAGCTTTTGCTCATCCCTGTTTTTTCGAGGATGCGATTAAGCGAAGCTCCGTCAAATCCGTTTGCAGCAAATTCTTCTGATGCAACTTCGAACAAAACGCGCTGTCGCTCTGGATCAAGATTCTCAAAACGTGGGCGACTCATTTGCACATCCATCCATTTATTTGTTGCTTGTACCGCAATATGGACCATCAGTCCAGCCCCCGGTACAAAGCAAGTTTAGCCTCTAGAAAATGACAGACAGAGAAACGGCTCCAAAAAGCGAACTGTCCTCTTGCCCATAGAACTCGTTTGTCCGGAAAACATCTGTCAACGTTAAGCTGACGCGCGGCCATACAAACGTAACGCCAAATTGGTCTGCCCCACCGGAGTGGTCCACCAGATTTATTAGCCCGGCGGTTCCCAC
>CAXBCO010000020.1:0-8273 GCA_963973995.1 uncultured Alphaproteobacteria bacterium | reverse complement strand
GACCAGCTCAACTACCTGCGCTATCTCGGCGAAGGCTTCGCCATCCTGTCTTTCGACGGCACGGAATATGACATCAATGAAGCCGAACTGATGGACATTACCGACATCCGGGATTCCAAGGGCGAGGAAGACGAATGGGTGCGCGTCACCTGCATGGACGGCTCCCAGCCCTGGCTCCTCTATGACGAGGTCGTCGCGGTACCCGGCATCGCGCCGTCGCCGATCACCGGCTATGGCGATGCCTCCGACATCACCGCCGACCAGGTCGACTCGATCCGGTTCGACGCCGAACTGAATGCCGCTGCAGCCGCCGAGGCCGCCGACGCGCCGCTCGAATAGGGATCAGTCGTCGCGGAACCGGTTGGTGATCGGATAGCGACGGTCGCGGCCGAAATTCTTGCCGCCCACTTTCACGCCCGGTGGCGCCTGCCGCCGCTTGTATTCGGCAATGTACAAGAGGTGCTCGATGCGCCGCACCGTCGCCGCATCATGCCCGCGCTTGAGGATGTCGTCGACATCCTCCTCGAGGTCGACGAGGCCCCGCAGGATATCGTCCAGCACGTGATAGGGCGGCAGGCTGTCCTCGTCCTTCTGGTCTTCGCGCAGCTCGGCCGAGGGCGGCTTGGTGATGATCCGCACCGGGATCACCTCGCCGCCCGGCCCCAGCGCCCCGCGCGGGATGGCCGTGTTGCGCCATTTCGCCAGTTCGAACACTTCGGTCTTGTAGAAATCCTTCAGCGCATTGTAGCCGCCGCACATGTCGCCATACAGCGTCGCATAGCCGACCGCCATCTCGCTCTTGTTGCCCGTCGTCACCACCATGTGGCCGAACTTGTTCGACAGCGCCATCAGGGTCACCGCCCTCAGGCGCGACTGGATGTTCTCCTCCGTCGTGTTCGGCGCGGTCCCGGCAAACTGCTCGCTCAGCATCTCGTCCAGCGCGTTCACGCCGGGGCGGATATTGATGATGTCATACTTGCAGCCCAGCAGCTCGGCGCAGGCCTTGGCATCCTCCAGGCTGTCCGAACTCGTGTATTTCGACGGCATCATCACGCACCAGACGCGCTCGGCCCCCAGCGCGTCCACGGCCATCGCCGCTGTCAGCGCCGAGTCGATGCCGCCGCTCATGCCCAGCACCACGCCGGGGAACCGGTTCTTGTTGACATAATCGCCCAGCGCCAGCACCGCCGCGCGGTATTCCGCTTCCCAGCCTGTTGTCAGCTCTTCCTTCGGCCCGCTCTGGAAACTGCCCGTCGCGCCGTCGAACGCGACCATGGCCGTGCCCGCCTCGAAATCGCCCAGCAGCTGGTGCTCGGTGCCGTCATCGTCCACCGCATAGCTCGACCCGTCGAATACCAGCTCGTCCTGCCCGCCGACCTGGTTGACGAACAGGTAGGGCAGGCCGGTCTTGCGCCAGGCCGAAAAGGTCGAGTGGCGCTCCTTGTGCACCGTGCGGCGCCAGGGCGAGCCGTTCGGCACGACCAGCACCTGCGCGCCTGCGCCTTTGAGCGCCAGCGGCACCCGGTCGAACCAGATATCCTCGCAGATCGCGACGCCCACTTTCACGCCTTTCAGCGTGAACACGAAGGGCGCGCCCGTGCCCGCATCGAAGATGCGCTTCTCGTCGAACACGCCGTAATTGGGCAGCTCGCGCTTGTCACAGCGCCCGGCGACATGGCCGTCTTTCAGCAGCACCGATGAATTGTGCACCTTGTCGCCGTCGCGCCACGGGGCGCCGATCAATATGGCCGGGCCGCCTGCCGTCTCGCCTGCCAGCGTCTCCACGGCCGCCATCGACAATGTCACCGCCGAGGGCTTCAGCACCAGGTCTTCCGCCGGATAGCCGAGGATGAACAGTTCGCTCAGCACCAGCAGGTCCGCGTCCCGCTCCCGGGCCTCGGCATAGGCCTCGCGCGCCAGCGCCAGGTTGCCAGTGATGTCACCAACCACAGGGTTCAGCTGCGCCGCGAGAATATCCAGGACTTTGCTCATTCTGAGCATTTAAGACCCTGTCGGCCCCATGTCATCCGGAAAGGTCGCGAATGCGGATATCAATTGGCCCGCCGCAAAAGCCCCGCCAGCAGCAATGCAGCCCCGGCCAGCATGGCAAGAGTCAGCGCCAGCAAGCCCGCGCTCACCACCAATTCCTGCCAGTCGGCGCCGGCATGGCCCGCGCCAATGATGGGCGTCATCTGTCCCGTGCCCCAGAGCGCGGCAAGCTGTGTCATCAGCCAGTTGACGCTGGTGCCGAACGCCAGGGCCCAGAACGCCGCCGCCTTGGTGCGCGGCCCGAGGTTCACCCGGTCCCAGACGGCCCCCGCTGCCAGCAGGAATGTGCCATTGGTCAGGCCCTGCATGTGCGCCGACAGGCCCATGCGCGGATTGGCCATCAGGCCCGTCACCAGCCCCGACAGCAGGCCGAGCAGGAATAACAGCGCGCCAAGCTGCAGCAGCCTGTCCTTCTGGCGGGCGGCCCGCGCCCCGGTTTCATCTATGTCCGACATTCCGGTGTCCCCCTCGTATTTGTTCCTTCAGCGATCGAAACGATGCGGCCAGAGTGAAATACCTGCTCCGCACACGTCAAGCCTGACGGCAAAACGGTCACATGGCGGCTTGCCCGCCCGCGCCGCCGGTTTTCCGTCGCTCTCCCCGGTTCGCTGCGCTAGGCTCTGCACGACGCGCCGGTCGGGCCGGAGAAGGGATTCCATGCAAACCACCTGTCGGGCCATCCTGCTCATCGCATGCCTCCTCGTCTCCGCCTGCGTCTCGCCGCTGCAGCGCGACCTTGATGCCATCCTCCAGCCGCCGGAAGTGCAGGGCGTGCGCTGGGGCCTGCTCGTCACGGACATGGACGGCCGCGAGATTGTCGCCCGCAATCCCGACCAGCGCTTCCTGCCCGCCTCCAATACGAAGCTGTTCACCACCGCCGCCGTCTTCCGCTGGCAGGATGAACTCGGCGCCATGTCGCCCCGCCTCGGCACCTTCATCGCGCTGGAAGATGTCGGCGAGACCGGCGCGCCCGTGCTTGTCCTCCACGGGCGCGGCGACCCGGCCCTCAGCGATGCGCCGGGTTGCGAAACACGCTGCCTCGCCACCTTGGCAGACGCCGTGGCCGGCATCGGCCTCACTGCCATCGCCCATGTGGTCGGCGACGATACCTGGTTCCCGGACCAGCGCTGGGGCCCCGGCTGGAGCTGGGACGACCTGCAGACCGTCTATGGCACGGCCGTCTCCGCCCTCAGCGTCAATGACAACACCGTCACGCTCATCATCACGCCTGCCGCCACAGAGGGCGCCCCGGCGGAGGTCGCATGGGCGCCGGGCGACGCCGCCTACACCATCCTCAACGATACGGTCACCGCCCCCCGCCCGCAGCCGGACACCGATAGCGCGGGCGAGGCGGCGGACGATCTCCGCGTCGTCCATCTGCCCGGCACGGCCACGGTCCGCGTCTCCGGCCATGTGCCGCCCGGCAGCGCCCCGCGCCGCATCTCCCTCGGCCTTGACGACCCGGCCCTTGCCGCCGCCGCGCGCCTCGGCGTCCTGCTGGCCGCGCGCGGTGTCATGGTCGAAGGTCCGCCCGTGTCCCGCCATCGCCCGCCCGGCGCCGCTCCGCAGCCGGCCCTGACCGCGCTGGATGACGGAGATCCGCCGCTCGCCGCGCTGGCACCGCCCGCCTTTGCCGATGCGCTGCTCGCCGTCTCGAAGGACAGCCGGAATCTCCAGGCCGAACTCCTGCTGCGCCATCTCGGCCATATCAGCGAAGACGGCAGCGCCGAGGCCGGCCTCGCCCGCGTCACCGCCCTGCTGGCAGAGGCCGGCGCCCGCCCCAATGGCTACGACCTGTTCGACGGCTCCGGCATGTCGGTCTACAATCGCGCCAGCCCGCGCACGATTGTCAGCCTGCTGACCTATGCCGCCGCGCAGGACTGGGGCGAAGACTGGAAAGCCACGTTCCCCGTCGGCGGCACCGACGGCTCCCTCACCCGCCGCTTCCGCGGCACGCTCCTCGAAGGCAACATCTTCGCCAAGACCGGCACCCTCAAGGGCACCAACGCCCTGTCGGGCTACATGAAAGCCGCCAGCGGCCAGACGCTGGCCTTCGCGATGATCGCCAATGAGCGGCCCCTGGCGGTCTCATCGGCAACACCGATGATGGACGCGGCCCTGGTGCGGATAGCGGAGGGGAATTGAACCCTTCTCCCCTCTCCCTTGGGAGAGGGGCCGGGGGTGAGGGGCCACAATCGCGCCTCACAAGCCCAAGGCCTCAGACACGACCGAAAACACATAATCCTCGCTAAGCGCCGCCTGCGCCTCGATACGCACCACGCGCCAGCCCAGCCGCTCGATCTCCGCCTGCCGTTCGGCATCGGCAGCGCGCGCTGCCCCACCATCATGAACCGACCCGTCGATCTCGACCACCAGCCGCGCCTTCAAGATCGCAAAATCGGCGACATAACCCGCAATCGGGTGCTGCCGCCGCACCGGGTGCCCAAACGCCCGCAACCCGCGCAGCGCCTGCCACGCCGCCTGCTCCGGGCGGTTGGCCTCAGCCCGCAAACGCCGCGCACGATACGTATCGGGACTGCGTGTCATGATCTCACTATTTCAAACAGATCACCGACTGGCGAGTCCCCCTCTCCCTCGGGAGAGGGGTCGGGGGTGAGGGGCCACAGAAAGCACCGCAAACGCCGGACTCGCCGATACGCCCGCTACCCCTCATCCCCAACCCTTCTCCCAAGGGAGAAGGGGGCGGTCGTTGCGCCTCTCTCCCACACCTTGTCCAACCCATATTCCACCTGCGCTATACTGCGCCGCATGAGCCATCCGCCCGACATCGTCCATCACGGCCTCGAACAGGCGCGCCTCGCGCTGTGGGCAGTGATCAACATGACGAACGCGCACCTACGCCCCCTCACCTTGCGGCGCAGCCTGAAGCGACGCGCCTCCGGGCGGCTGAAACAGCTCGAAATCATCGTGCGCCGCCTGCTGACCCTGATGGCGCTGGCGCTCACCCTGCCAGCGGTCCGGCCACGGACGTGCCTCACCCCTGCCACCCCCACGCCGCTCCCCGAGGGCACCGAGATCGTCACCTTCCCGGCCCCGTACCGTTTCGCCCTGTCGGGAAGGGTGCAGCCCGCCGTGGACCCCGACGCGTCCGGGCTGTTTCCGGGGTCTATCCGGGCCTCCGGCCCGGTCCCCGCCGCACCCTTCCTCGCGCGCGTCAGCGCCCTCTACAGGGTGCTCGAAGCGCCGGACCTCTACGCCAAACGCCTCGCGCGGTCCCTTGATCGCCAGCGCAAGCGCGGCGACCCGAAGCCGGTCGCCCTGCCCATGGCCAGCGCCTATCGCCTGCGCCCCGAACTCGGCGCGATCGCCACGGCCCTGCCGGGCCTACTCTCCGCCGCGCTGGAAACGTGGGATAATTCGAGCTGAATCCCCGCCTCAATCAGACAGGTTTGCCGGGCACCGGGAGGTGTTTCCGGTCAAACCCGCATCTCTCCCCCCGAAGATACCTGCGAAGCTGCGGAGGGAATAGCAATCGCACTGCGATTGCCCCGGAGCAGGCCCAAGCACAAGCGCCGGGCGTATCCATGGACGAATGGCGCCACGGGGGCCGGGGGAAAGGCCAGTCCATGGACCCCTGCCTTAGCAGGGGTCTGCGGAAACTGGGGGAACTATTCAGGGGCGCGCGCACCACGCCCGTGTTCCCGGCGAAAGCCGGGACCTCAGGCCATTGAAGAAAGGAGGAGACCCCTGCCTGCGCCGGGGACGCGGACAATCAGATATCCAGCTCGTCGACGAAGGCGGCATTCTCCTGGATGAACTTGAAGCGGGTTTCGGCCTTCTTGCCCATCAGGATGTTGATCAGGTCGGACGGCTTCACTTCGGTCAGCGCGTCGAGCGAATCCGGCAGCGTGATGCGGGCCAGCGTGCGGGTCGCCGGGTTCATCGTGGTCTCTTTCAGCTGCGACGGGTTCATCTCGCCGAGGCCCTTGAAGCGCACCATGTCGACCTTCTGGTTCGGCTTGAAATGCTTGGCCATGATCTCGGCGCGCTGGGTCTCGTCCATGGCATAGGCAATCGTGCCCTTGTTCGACAGGCGGAACAGCGGCGGCTGGGCCATGAACAGGCGGCCGCTCTCGATCAGGCCCGGCGTCATGCGGAAGAAGAAGGTGATCAGCAGCGCCGCGATATGCGCGCCGTCAACGTCGGCATCGGTCATGATGATGATGCGTTCATAGCGCAGCTCGTCGAGGTCGAACTTGCGGCCGAGCTGGGTGCCGAGCGCGAGGGCGAGATCGTTGAGTTCCTGGTTGCCGGCCAGCTTGTCGGCCGAGGCGCTCTCCACGTTCAGGATCTTGCCGCGCAGGGGCAGGATGGCCTGCGTTTTCCGGTCGCGCGCCTGCTTGGCGCTGCCGCCGGCCGAGTCGCCTTCGACGAGGAAGAGTTCGGTGCCTTCCGGGCCTTTCGCGGCGCAGTCGGCCAGCTTGCCGGGCAGGCGCAGGCGCTTGGTGACCGATTTGCGGCTGATCTCTTTCTGCTTGCGGCGGTTGGCGCGCTCCTCGGCCCGGTCGATCGCCCAGGTCAGCAGCTTGTCGGATTCCTTGGGGCTGCCGGCCAGCCAGTGGTCGAACCGGTCGCGCACGGCATTTTCCACCAGGCGGAAGGCCGCCGTGGTCGACAGCTTGTCCTTGGTCTGTCCGACGAATTCGGGATTGCGGATGAACACTGACAGGAGCAGGCCCGAATGGCCCATAATGTCTTCCGCCGTGATGTCGCCGCCCTTTTTCTGGCCGGTCAGTTCGGCAAAATTGCGCAGGCCCTTGGTGATGGCCGAGCGGAAACCGGCTTCATGCGTGCCGCCTTCCGGCGTCGGGATCGTATTGCAATACGAGCGGGCAAAGCCGTCGGCCTCGCCAAAGCCGGCGCGGGTCCAGGCAATCGCCCATTCGACCTTGCCTTCCTTGCCCATGTCCACGAGGCCCGTGAACGCGGTTTCGGTGATCGTCGCCTTGTCGTGGAACACTTCGTCCAGCTGGTCGGCAAGGCCGTTCGGATAGGAGAGGACGGCCTCGGCGGGAATCTTCGAATCTTCCGGCAGCAGGGCCGGATCGCAATTCCAGCGCACTTCGACGCCGCGATAGAGATAGGCTTTCGAGCGCGCCATCTGGAACAGGCGGGCCGGGCGGAAGCGCAGCTTCTCGCCGAAGATCTGGGTGTCCGGCCTGAACTTGACGCTCGTGCCGCGCCGGTTGGGCGCCGCGCCGACCTTTTCCAGCTTTCCCTGCGGCAATCCGCGGGAAAAGCACTGGCGGTAAAGCACCTTGTCGCGGGCCACCTCGACCTCGACCAGTTCCGACAGCGCGTTGACCACCGAAATGCCGACGCCATGAAGGCCGCCAGCCGTTTCATAGGCCTTGTCGGAAAACTTGCCGCCCGCGTGGAGCGTGGTCATGATCACTTCAAGCGCTGATTTCTTGGGGAATTTCGGGTGCGGGTCGACCGGGATGCCGCGGCCATTGTCCGACACGGTCAGGAAATTGTCGGCGTCCAGCTTGATCTCGATCCGGTTGGCATGGCCGGCGACCGCCTCATCCATCGAATTGTCCAGCACTTCGGCGAACAGGTGATGGTAGGCGCGCTCATCCGTGCCACCGATATACATGCCCGGCCGCTTGCGAACGGGCTCAAGTCCTTCAAGAACTTCAATATCCTTGGCCGAATAGCCCGAAGAATCTGGTATCATGGTGTCGAACAGCTTTACTTGCTTGGCAGCGCCCATTTGTGGTCTCCCTTAGTGGGCAAGCGACTCAGTGTCGATATTGGGAGAACATAATGCCCGTCACGATTAATACCCCGTTAACCCTGCAGAGCGGCCTGATCTTCCCGAACCGTTTGGTGAAGGCCGCCATGACAGAGGGACTCGCCGATCCGCGCAACCGGGTAACTGAGGAACACCTGACCCTTTACCGCCGCTGGGCCGAAGGCGGGGCAGGCGGCCTGATCACCGGGAACGTCCAGATCGACCGCCATCATCTGGAACGCGTCGGCAATGTCGTGATCGATGCGAAGACCGGCGAAGACGAGATGGACGGCTTGTCGCGCTGGGCCGAGGCCGCCAAATCCAGGGGCGCCGCACTGATCATGCAGGTCAGCCATGCCGGGCGCCAGACGCCGAAACTTGTGAATCCGCGGCCGGCCGCTCCAAGCCCCGTCGCGCTCGGCCTGCCGGGCGGCCAGTTCGGCGAGCCGCGCGCCATGACGCCGGA
>CAXBCO010000019.1:0-13398 GCA_963973995.1 uncultured Alphaproteobacteria bacterium | reverse complement strand
AGCGACGTCCCGTAAAAATCACAGACATCGATGCTGATCGTGTAGAGATTCTTGACGGGTTGACGAGCGGAGAAACAGTCGTCCTGACAGCCTCAGAGCCGCTGTATGACGGCGCCAGGATTGAGCTCTCACCCTCATGATGTGGCTCGTCGATATTTCGATCCGCCGCGCCGTATTTGCCGTGATGCTCATCGCATCCTTGGTCGGCCTCGGCCTTATGTCGATGGGACGATTGGGCGTCGACTTGTTTCCCGATGTTGAATTTCCGTATGTCAACGTGACGGCGACGCTGGACGGGGCCTCTGCGGAAACCATGGAGTCGGAAGTCACCGACATCTTGGAAGAGTACATCAACACGATCGACGGAATTGAAACGCTGCAATCTTTTTCCAGTGAAGGGCGCGCGCAAATTCTGATCGAGTTCAATCTGAGTTCCAATGCCCGCGAGAAGGTCCAGGATGTTCGGGACAAGGTGCAGGTTGCCCTGGCAGAATTGCCTCCGGATATGGATCCACCCATCGTGGACAAGGTCGATCCGGACGCGGCGCCGATCATCTCCGTCATGATCGCCGGCGATCTGCCAATCGCCGAGTTGACTGCGTTCGCCGACGATGTGGCAAAGGAACGTCTTCAACGCCTCGACGGTGTGGGCGCCGTGAAATTGGTCGGGGGTCGTGAGCGCGCGGTGCGCATCTGGCTCGACAATGAACGACTGAGGGCGTTTGGCGTCACTGCGGATGATGTAAGGCGTGCGATCCAGAGTGAGCATGCAAAGCTTCCCGGCGGGCGGATGGAAACTGATGCCCGCACGCGGGAGTTTGGTGTCAAAACTGTCGCTGAAGTTACCCGTGCGAATGGCTTTGCAGACTTGCCAGTCGCCTATCGGGAAAATGGCGTCACAATCCGAATTTCTGATGTTGCCCGCGTGGAGGACGGCCTGGAGGATGAGCGCTCAGCGGCATTCCTGAATGGCAGACGAGGTATCTCGCTCGATATCAGGAAACAATCAGGTCAGAATACTGTCGAGGTCTCGCACAAGGTCAAGGCCGCCGCAGAAGACTTGCGCGCGCTTGCGCCCGCCGGGGTGACGATTGTCGCGACAAGAGATGTGTCGAAATTTATCGAGAGCTCAATCGAGGACGTCACCCATGACGTCGTGATTGCCATCGGGCTTGTCGTTGCCGTGACCTTTGTTTTCCTCCTGAATTTCAGAGCGACGATCATCGTGGCCCTGGCGATCCCGACATCCCTTGTGGCCACTTTTTTTGGCTTTTATCTTCTGGGGTTTTCGATCAACGTCCTGACGCTGCTTGCACTCACCGTTGCCATTGGGCTGCTCGTTGACGACGCCATCGTCGTGATCGAAGCGATCATTAAAGAGCTGGAGGAAGGCAAGCCGCCGCTTGAGGCCGCGCTGGACGGTACACGTAAAGTGGGACTTGCCGTGGTTGCAGGCACAGCAGCCACGCTTGCCGTTTTTGTTCCGATTGCCTTCATGGATGGCATCGTAGGACGCTTCTTTTTCCAGTACGGTCTGACGATCGTGTTTTCGGTGTCGGTCTCTTTGCTCGTTGCTTTGACACTCACGCCAATGCTTGCATCGCGCATCCTCACATCCAGTGGCGTTTCACCCGTCTTTCGGCCGCTCGAAGCCTTCTGGGACTCAACTGACCGGGCCTATGCAGGTCTCGTAAAGCTGGCCGTTCGATTTCGCATAGTTGTGATTCTTATTGCGTGTGCCTCGGTTTTTGCCGGTGCGTGGTATGCAGCTCGCGTTCCTTCCGGTTTTACCTCGCGCGCCGACAGGAGCGAGTTTCAGGGTTCGATCGAGCTGCCGCTGGGCACTGGCGTTGTTTCTGCGCTCGACGCCGCGCAAAAGATTGATGCTGAACTCCGCAAGATCGAGCACGTTGAAGAAGTGTTCGTCTCGATCGGGGCAGGCGCGCAAGCCGAGGCCCGTGTCATAGATCTATACGCTTCCTTGACACCGAAACAGGAGCGCCAAACGGGTCAGTTTGAAATCATGGACCAAGCGCGGAAAGCCATCCGCATTGCATCCCCTGAGGCGGTTAAGATATCCGTCCTTGAAGTTCCGTGGGTCAGCGGGACGACCTCCGGTAGCTCGGACATCGACTTGTTGTTAAAGGGATCTGACCTCAACTCCCTTGCGCAATATGGCGATCATCTCGTGCGTGAGATGCGTGCCCGACCTGATTTTGCTGATGTCAGAACCAGCTTCGAGAGCGGTCGACCGGAAGCACAGATTCTGTTTGACCGAACGCGGGCCGGGGACCAGGGCGTTTCCGCTCGTGCCTTGGCGGATACAGCCCGGATTGCCCTGGGCGGACTCGATGCAGGAACCTTTGAAGAGGGCGGAAAGCGATATGATGTGCGCCTGCGTCTGGAGGAAGACCAGAGGGAAAGCGTGCGGGATTTTGATCGCATTCAAGTGCGCGGTGCAGACGGGCGACTGGTAGATATTGGAGCGGTTTCACGTGTTGAGTTCGCTTCCGGCCCGTCGCAAATTGATCGATCAGACCGCGCCCGGAAGATCTCGGTGCTTGCCAGTTCTGCAACCGGTGTTTCCCTGGGTGAGGCGACAACCACATTGATCAAGGTGCTTGAAGTCAACCCACCGCCGGCTGGCATCACTTACTCGGTCGGCGGCATGTCGGAACGCATGCAGGAGACCGCCGGCGCGATCGGCTTCGCGTTACTGCTCGCCTTGCTGGCGCTCTACATGGTGCTTGCGAGCCAATTTAATTCCTTCGTACAGCCGCTTCTGATCATGGTAACGGCGCCGCTCAGCTTCTCTGGAGCATTCGCCGGGCTATATTACTTTGGACTAGAATCCTCCCTCTTCGCACAGATTGGCCTGATCGGACTGATGGGGATCGTGATGAAGAATGGCATCTTGCTCGTCGACCGCGCAAACCAGTTGATCGCGGAAGGAATGACAGAAAGAAACGCGATCCTTCAAGCTTGTCCTGAACGACTTCGCCCCGTTCTCATGACTGCCTTTTCCGCAATCTTTGGCATGGTGCCAGTCGCATTGGCGACCTCGGATGGAGCTGAGTGGCGCAACGCGCTCGGCGCGCTTCTCATTGGAGGGTTGACCTCTTCAACGATCCTGACGCTTGTCGTCATTCCAGCGGTCTTCATGATCCCTAGTGATGTTGCCAACGTCGTCAGAAAGCTAACGCGGCTGTTCCTCTGGCCGCTCACGCGGTTAAGACGCGGCGAGGATGCTGCACGATCGGCCGCCCTTACCGGCGGGGCAACAGAAGACGTCATTTGATGGCGAATTATTGGTGCCGGTCACTGTGGGTGGGATTTTATTTGGTCAATCTTGGCGGATTGCGCTGAACAAATCAAAGTTCGCAAATTCAGTGAGAAGGCCGAATAACAAACTGTGAGATACCAGTGCTGCGTTGCGTCTGCATTCGGACGGCTGAGGCGATGTTTTGCGGTTTAGAACTTTTTCACCTGAATCGACGAGTTCATTTCGTCCGATGGCAGTGTCAGGGCAAACGGCCTTGAGAATGCAAATCCAGCGGCGTAGCCTCTGCAAATGGCCCTGTGCTACAACAAATCGTTTGGGTCCGAACCTAGACTACTGGAGAAACTGATGACCATGCAGAAGCCCGTCGATCCCGTCCCCGCGGCGACCATGCTCCTACTTCGCGACGCGCCGGAGTTTCAGGTCCTGATGGTCAAACGCCATCACCAGATCGATTTTGCCTCCGGCGCGCTGGTATTTCCCGGAGGAAAGCCTTCGGCCGGTGATGAAGCTCTCGAATGGGCTAATCATTGCGAGGGCTGGAGCACTTTCGACGATACGCAGCGCACTTTGCGGATTGCCGCGATCCGCGAAGCGTACGAGGAAGCCGGCATCCTGCTAGGCGATTATCGTGACGGCGGCGCGTTCGAGGATACATGTGATCTTGAAAGCCGCAAAGCGGTGGAGCGAGGGGAGCGCGAATTTCTTGACGTCGTTCGCGAGGCCGGTGTGCACCTACGCCTCGATCGGTTAAGCAATTTCGCGAGGTGGATAACGCCCACCTTCATGCACAAGCGCTTCGACACACATTTCTTCGTTGTTCGCGCGCCCGAACGCCAGATTGCCGCATGCGATGGATACGAAACCGTCGATGCGGAATGGCTTTCGCCGCACAAGGCGTTGGAAATGGAAGCCAGCGGCGAGCGAACCATTATATTTCCTACACGCTTGAACCTGCAACTGCTGGCCAAATCTGCGAGCGCAGCGGATTGCGTGGCGCAGGCTGAAACCCGCGATATCGTAACGGTTCTGCCTGAAATCATTCAGCGAGACGGGAAGAATGTCCTCACTATTCCCGAAGACGCGGGTTACGGCCCGGCCTACGAAATTGTGGGCTGACGGCAAGCTGCGAGTGGCGAGAAACCTTCGTCGTCAGTAACCGGACAATCGTGCAAAACGGTCCCTGAGGTAGCTTGACGACCCCCAACTCGCCTCGAGCACGCGAGCACGCTTGAGGTAGAAGCCGACATTGAATTCGTCGGTCATCCCGATGCCGCCATGCAGCTGGATACCCTGATTGCTGATCGCGTGCAGTACGCGATTTGCCTCGGCCTTGGCGATGGTCGCTGCACGCGCGACTCCGAAACCGCTGTCGACTGCCTGTAAACCCGCCTCGACCGCGGAGCGCATCTGCGTGAGGTCGGCGAACAGATCCGCCATGCGATGTTGCAGCGCCTGGAAAGTAGCAAGCACCTGATTGAACTGCACACGCTGCTTCAGATAGTCGAGGGTCGTGTCGAACACAGCTTGCGCCATGCCGAGCATTTCGGCAGCGGAAAGCACGCGCGCCCGGTCGAGCACGTCGCCAAGCAGACTGTCGCCTCCGCCCTCGAGCTTCTCGGCGGCAGCGCCAGCGAATTGGATATCGGCGTGGCTGCGCTGATCGGTGAGCTTGCGCGTGGTCAGTGAAACGCCATCGCCCTTTTCGACCAGGTATAGGCCGTCCTTGGCTGCGACCACGAAGAGGCTGGCGCCATGCGCCTCGTGCACGAATGCCTTTTTGCCGGTCAGCTTGCCGCCCGAAACGCTGGTCTCGATTGCGGAGGGATCGCAATGCGCTCCTTCATCGACAGCCAGCGTTGCCACGGTTTCGCCGCTGGCGAGCCTGGGAAGCCATTTGGCCTTCTGCGCGTCGCTTCCGCCGAGCAGGATTGCGCTCGCCGCGATGGTTGTGGCCACCAGCGGACTTGCGGTCAGCGTTTTGCCGAGTTCCTCGATCACGAGGCCGGCCGACAAGAAACCGAAATCTGATCCACCATGGGCCTCGGGAATGATGATCCCGACCCAGCCCATTTCGGCCATCGCGGCATAGGCGTCAGCGTTGTAGGCCTGCGGTTGGCCTGCTGCGCGGACTTTGCGGAACTCGGATACCGGGCTTTCCTTGGTCGCCCAGTCGCGCGCCATGTTGCGCAGCATTTCCTGTTCTTCGCTGAGAACTGCCATTGTCCTTGCTACCCTCGCTTACTGGTGGTCGAGCATGCCAAGCACCCGCTTGGCAATGATGTTGTTCTGGACTTCGGTCGAACCGCCATAGATCGTCGCTGCCTTGCCGAAGAGCCAGCCGCGCACATCCTCAAGTTCGTCATTGCCAAACTCGTCGCCTTCCCAGCCGAGGCCCTGAAAGCCGCGGATTTCGATCAGCAACTCGCTGCGGTCCTGGGCCAACTTGGTGCCGACCTTTTTCAGAACCGAACTGATCTCTGAAACGCCGCCTTGCGCTTTGCTTTCCTCGACCGCACGACGCGCGGTGAGCAGGAAGCTGTTCCAGCGGATCTCAAGATCGGCGATCTTGTCGCGCAGGACCTTGTTGACGAGCGCGCCATCACCGCCGGTTTCGCAGTATTTCTTGGCGATATCGCCAAGGCTCTGGCCCATCATGCCGGCGAGGCGCCCTCCGCCCGAAATGTTCGTGCGCTCGTGCTGAAGCAGGCGCTTGCCGATAGTCCAGCCCTGGCCTTCCTTGCCCACGAGATTTTCCTTCGGCACCTTCACATCGGTGAAGAAGGTCTCGCAGAACGGGCTGGTTCCGCTGATCATTGTGATCGGGCGGACTTCAACGCCGGGTGCGTCCATGTCGATCAGCATGAAGCTGATACCTTTGTGTTTGTCTGACCGGTCGGTGCGGACGATGGCAAAGCACTTGTCAGCCCACTGGCCACCGCTGGTCCAGGTCTTCTGGCCGTTAATGAGGTAGTGATCGCCCTTGTCGACCGCGAAGGTCTGCAGGTTTGCGAGGTCTGATCCGGCATTCGGCTCCGAGTAGCCCTGGCACCAGCGAATTTCGCCACGGCAGATTGGCGGGATATGCTCCAGCTTCTGCCTTTCGTCGCCGTATTCGAGCAAGGTCGGGCCGAACATCATCACACCCATTCCGCCGATCGGATTGTAGGCGCCGACCTTGGCGAACTCATGCTCGATGATCCTGGCCTGGCCTTTGGTCAGTCCGCCCCCGCCATATTCCTTGGGCCAGGTTGGCGTGCCCCAACCACGCCCGCCCACGGCTTCTCGCCATTTCTTCTGGACAGGGTTCTCGTCGGTCGGACCGTCGAGCCCGGCCATCATATTGCCCGTGCCCTTGAGTTCGTCAGGGAAATTGGTGGCGAGGAATTGCCGCACTTCGGTGCGAAACGCGTCTTCGCTCGTCTGGACATCGGATTCTAGTTGTGTTGGCACGGAAACCTCCGTTCAAAAATCAAATTCGTGGCACCCCACTCGGACGACAAGGCCGCGCTCTGGCTGGTCAGTACTGCTGCGCAGGAACGTGCAAAACCAAACCTTCCATCGCAGCTTCCATGGGTATCTGGCAGGCGAGGCGACTGTATTCGCTGGCCCCTTCTGCAAATTGCAGGAGTTCGGCCTCCGCTTCGCCTTCCTTCAGACGACCCACCTTGTCGATCCAGGTCGGGTCGACATGGACATGACAGGTCGCACAGGCGCAGGCCCCGCCGCAATCGCCGTCGATGCCCGGCACGCCGTTGAAAAGCGCCGCTTCGCGCGCTGTTTCGCCCTCAGCAATTTCGACTTCCCGCCGCGTTCCATCGCTGGATACGAACGTCACTTTGACCATCATAAACTCCGTATTTCTGCTTTGGTAAATCAGCGGGCGTGCAGCCGCACCGGCAGCTTGGTGATCCCACGCACAAGGGTTGAATACAGGCGCTCGGGTTGGCCGGTCACTTCGACCTTGGCGAAGCGCTTGTGAATCTCTTCCCAGATGATCCGCAACTGCAGTTCTGCCAGCCTGTTGCCCATGCAGCGATGGATGCCATAGCCGAATGACAGGTGATGGCGCGGATTCTTGCGGTCAATGATGAACCGGTCGGCCTGGTCGATAACCGTGTCGTCGCGGTTGCCCGACAGGTACCACATCACGACCTTGTCGCCCTTCTTGATCTGTTTGCCGCCGATCTCCCATTCCTGAAGCGCGGTGCGGCGCATGTGAGTCAGCGGCGTCTGCCAGCGGATGATTTCCGGCACCATGCTGGTGATCAACGATGGGTCGTCATTCAGTTTGCGATATTCGTCGGGGTTCTGATTGAGGGCGAGCACACCGCCGCTGATTGAATTGCGCGTGGTGTCGTTGCCGCCCACGATCAGCAGCAGGAGGTTACCCAGAAATTCGAGGAAAGGCATATCCTTTGTCGCCGGGGCATGCGCCATCATGGAAATCAGGTCGTTCCTCGGCGGCTCATTGACGCGCTGATCCCACAGGCCCTTGAAATACATCGCGCACTCGATGAGCTCTTCGCGCCTCGCTTCGTACGATGCGACGATGCCGGTTTCAGGAGCAGCGGTTGTGACATCAGACCAGCGGGTGAGCTTGCGGCGTTCTTCCCACGGAAAATCGAACAGGGTGGCAAGGGTCATCGTGGTCAATTCGATCGAGACCTTGTCAACCCAATCAAATTCCTCGCCGATCGGTAGATCATCGAGAATCTGACACGCTCGTTCGCGGATTGTCGGTTCGAGCAACAGCAAGTTGGACGGTGCCACAGCGGGGGTGACGGCCTTGCGTTGCTGGTCGTGCTTTGGAGGATCCATGGCGATGAACATTTCAAGTTCGAGCGCACCTTCCACACTATGCATGTCCTGGATGGCGATACCGCCGAGCTTTGCCTCCGATGAAAAGACTTTGTGGTTGGTATCGACGGCCATGATGTCGTCGAATTTGGTGATCGACCAGAAGGGTCCGACATGGCTTTCACGGCAGTAATGGACTGGCTCCTCCTTGCGCAGCCGGTCGAAGAACAGGCCGATCGTGTCCTGCTGAAAAAGGCTCGGCCGAGAGACATCGATTTCGTCGATCGGCATGGCCGCGATTTTTTCGGCAGTATCCAGCTCCATCGTGTCGATGCTCATG
Organism: uncultured Alphaproteobacteria bacterium; assembly: GCA_963973995.1. GTDB lineage: Bacteria > Pseudomonadota > Alphaproteobacteria > Caulobacterales > Hyphomonadaceae > Hyphomonas. The sequence continues at coordinate 4,978 of CAXBCO010000019.1, read as the reverse complement.
TCTTGTCCTCCATACCCAGCAAGCAGACTCACCTCGTTTGCGGATAGTTAGGGAATTTGCAGGCCGTGGTCAATAAAGCTTATAAGGATTATTGCAAGATTCGGTCAAACTGTGAACTGTTTAGGAAAGCTCTAGACATATCCGCCGATAAACCCTTATAAGGATTTATCAGAGGAGCGATTCCCGGAGATGCAACCGAAGGTCGATGATTCCAGGAAAGCCAAGCGCGCGCTCACGCTTGCGCATGACATCGTACGCGATATCGAAGCCGGGGCGCATGTTGCGGGCGACAGGTTGGCGCGCGAGGACGAAATGCTTGCGCGATACGATGTCGCTCGAGCGACTTTGCGCGAAGCGCTCCGCTTCCTTGAGCTTCAGGGCGTAATCCATCTTCAACTGGGCCGTAGTGGCGGCCCGGTGGTCGCCCGCCCGCAGACCGGTGATTTTGCGAATAATCTTTCTCTCATCCTGCAATTCATGGAAGCAGACCTCAGGGGCCTGCTCGAACTGCGCGAAGCCATAGCTCCGAATGTTGCAGCCTATGCCGCCCAGCGCGCGACCACGGGTGATCTGAGCGCACTTGCCGATTGCCTCAAAGAGCTGGAGCGCAACGAAGCCAGCAGCCAGTTCGAGGAACTGAATCGCCGTTTTCACGATATGCTCGGCTGGGCCAGCGGCAATCCGCTTTTCGGCCTTCTGACTTCCGCGTTGCACATGCTTACCCGCGAATTTTCGCTCTCGCTGGGGTATTCGGCGCAAGAGCGTGCGGTCCAGTTGCGCTTCTTGCGCCGCGTCCTTGAAGCTGTGCGCAAGGGCGATGCCGAAGGAGCGCGGCAGTCGATGGCTCGTCTCGTGGCGGGCTCCGCCTCCTATCTCGCAGAAAGAAGCCCTGAGCTTGTGTCCCAGAAGGTCAAGTGGGGGCAGACGTAAAATAACAGGCGCCCGTGGATGGCGCAATTTGGAGAAGGTAACACGATGGCACTCAAGAGCCACATTTGCGAAATTCTCGGGATCGAGTACCCGATCCTTCTGGCCGGGATGGGCGGGGCCAGTATCCCCGCGCTCGCGGCTGCAGTATCTAATGCGGGGGGGCTTGGCGTTCTTGGCGCTGCGGCCTGCTCGCCGGACCAGTTGCGTAGCTGGATCCGCCAGACCCGCGAGCTGACCGACAAACCGTTTGGGGTCGATACCCTTCTGCCTGCCTCCGTCAGGCGCGGTTCGGCCCCGCAAAGCGGCGCCGTGCCCGAAAACCCGATGGCATTGCTTGGCGAATACCAGCAGTTCACCCGCGATTTCATGGAACGCGAGGATCTGCCCGAAGTGGATGCCGCAATGGCCATGCGCGCGGCTGGCGCGCCGGAAATGGGCAAGGGCGGGCCGCAGCTGTTCTCGCGGGAGTTTTTCGAGGCGCAGATGGAAGTTGTAATCGAGGAAAAGGTGCCAGTCTATGCCGCCGGCCTCGGCAATCCCGGACCGTGGATGGACCGCCTTCATTCGAATGGCACCAAGGTCATGGCGGTGATCGGCAAGGTCAAACATGCCCAACAGGTGGTCGATTCCGGTATCGACATGATTGTTGCGCAAGGTCACGATGGCGGCGGACACAACTCCCCGATCGGAACCTTCTCGCTGATTCCGCAAGTGGTCGATGCGGTGGGGGACCGGGTTCCGGTGATCGGAGCGGGTGGAATTTCCGATGGCCGCGGAGTCGCTGCGGCGATGATACTGGGCGCTGTGGGCGCGTGGGTCGGCACGGCGTTCCTGGCAACCGAAGAAGCCGGCATCGAACGGTTCCAGAAGGAAGCAATCACCGAAAGCGGCGATGCAGATACCATCGTCAGCCGCTCGATGACCGGCAAGCCCGCGCGCATGATCCGCAACAAATGGGCCGATGCCTGGGTTGCGGCGGGCAAGGAACCGCTTCCCATGCCTTACCAGTCGATGATTTCAGGGCCGGTCATGGCTTCGGGCATCAAGGCTCAGCGCAAGGATATCATGCCCGGCTTCGCGGGGCAGGGAATCGGTCTGATCCATTCGATCCGTCCAGCGGCAGAGGTCATGCGCGATCTTGTCGACGGGGCCGAAAGGGCGCTGGCTGATGCCAGATTCTATTCCTGAATTCCGGCAAGACGGGGACGCGGTATGAGCGCTTCACAGACCTTATCCTTTGCCGACAAGGCCGCCATAACGGGTGTGGGCGAAACCGTATTCGTGAAGGGCACCGAACGGACTGCAGTGGACATGATGCTGGAAGCCTCGCGCCGCGCCATCGCGGATGCCGGCCTGAAACCTTCCGATATCGACGGCATGGTGCCGCCGCCGATTTATACGACCTCGGAGGAAATGGCCGCCAATCTCGGCATTGATGTGCTGCGTTATGCGGCCACCGTTCACATGGGTGGCGCCAGCCCGACGACGGCGCTGCAGAACGCTGCGATGGCGATTGCCAGCGGGCTTTGCGATCACGTGTTGGTAACGCTCGGTTGGAACGGCTATTCCGCCCTCAGGTCCAAGCCGGGTGCCCCGCCCACTCGGGCGATGAACATGAACACGCTGACCAATACCATCCAGGGCTATTACATCCCCTATGGTGTGTTCCTGCCGGTGCAGATGTATGCTTGGCTGGCGACCCGCCACTCGAAACTTTACGGCGTGGGTGCGGATGCGATGGCGGCCGTCGCGCTGGCCTGCCGTCGTCACGCGCAGTTGAATCCGCGCGCCTTTACCTATGGGCGCGCACTCGACGCGGAAACCTATCATTCAGCGCGCTGGATATCCGAGCCCTTCCGCCTTTACGATTGCTGCCTTGAAACCGATGGGGCCTGCGCGGTTGTCATATCGCGAATGGATCGGGCCAGGGATATGCCCCATGTGCCCGTCAGCATCGCCGGTGCCGCGGAAGGCCACCCCTATCCCGCCGACGACATCCCGTCGCGGCCCGATCCCTTCAAGATCGGCCTTAGCTATGCCGCCCCGCGCGCTTTCGATATGGCTGGCGTCAAGCGCGAGGACATGGATTTCCTGCAGATCTACGATTGCTTTACCTATGTCGTCTTGCTGCAACTGGAAGCGATGGGGTATTGCGAACCAGGCGGACAGGCCGAATTCGTCGCCAACGGCCAGATTGAGCTGGGTGGCCGCTTTCCGATCAACACCCATGGCGGCTTGCTCAGTGAGGCGCATGTCTGGGGCCTCAACCACGTGGTCGAGGCAGTGCGTCAGCTTCGTCACGACTGCGGCGAGCGCCAGGTGCCGGGAGCCCAGACCGGCCTCGTGACCGGTTGGGGCGACCTAGGCGACGGCAGCATCGCCATTCTCAGGAGGTTTGCATGAGCAGCGAAAGCGATCTGCCCCCCAAAATGCGGCCCTCCGCGCAGATTGTGCCACCCAAGCCGCGACCGCGCCCACAAGACCCGGTTGAGCAGGAATTCTGGAAGAGGTGCCAGGACGGCCATCTCTATTTCCAGCGCTGCGGCGATTGCGGCAGCTTCCGCCACTTGCCGCGCTATATGTGCGCAAAGTGCGGCTCGCCGGAATTTTCCTGGGAACGCAGCAGCGGCAGGGGCACGTTGTTTTCCTGGACCGTAACCCACCAGGCCCTCCACCCGGCTTTTGCCGCCGACATCCCCTTCGTGGCTGCGGTGGTTGAATTGGAAGAGGGGGTGCGCATGGCCACGCGGCTGGTTGGTTGCGATCACGAGCGTCTTGCGCTCGACCTTCCGGTGGTCGTGGAGTTCGAACTGATCGGTGAGGACTTCCGCCTTCCTGTTTTCCGCCTGAGTGAAAGTTAGAAGCGCCATGGATCTCGAATATGGACCCGAATACGATGTCTTCCGCAAGCAGGTGCGGGCCTTTATCGAAGCGCACAGCCATCTTGCTCCGCCTTCTTCTGACCGGGCGGCCCGACCTTCGTCCAAGGCGGTCGAATGGCAGAAGCTGTTGATCGAGCATGGGTATACCGCTCGAACGATCCCGCAGGCGTATGGCGGCTATGGAGCGGAGCCGGACATTCTCCAATCGCGCATCATCGCAGAGGAATTTGCGCGGGCCAGGGTGCCGGGCGGACTTTCCAATCAGGGAATCTCGATGTTCGTGCCGACCCTGCTCGAACTCGGCACCGAGGAACAGAAACGGCGCTGGATCGAACCCACGTTGAAAGGCGATGTTGTCTGGTGCCAGGGCTATTCCGAACCCGGTGCCGGGTCGGACCTCGCCAATCTCAAGACCAGCGCGCACATCGAGAACGACGAATTTGTTGTCAATGGCCAGAAGATTTGGACCAGCACCGCCAAGCAGGCCGACATGATCTTCTGCTTGGTCAGGACCGAACCTGACGCGCCCAAGCATGGCGGCATTTCCTACCTGATCTTTTCGATGGACACGCCGGGCATCGAGGTTCGCCCCTTGAAGACGATGACCGGTCATGCCGAATTCAACGAAGTGTTCTTTACCGATGTCCGGGTCCCCATGCATCAGATCGTCGGCCAGCGGGGCCAGGGCTGGTTCGTGGCGAACGCAACTCTTGGCCATGAGCGCGGAATGCTGGGCGATCCCGACGCGCTTGAAAACCGGCTGGAGGCACTGATCGCGCTGATGCAGGAAGAGCGTTTGGGCCAGGGTCGCGCGATCGACAATCCGGTACTGCGCGACCGGCTGGTGGCACTGCAGGCCGAAGTGGCGGCGATGAAATACAATGGGATGCGGATCCTTTCGAACAGCCTCAGGGGTGAGCCGGGCGGCATGGCGAAACTGATCGTCAAGTTGCAAAGCTGCGAACTCGCTCACCAGATATCCGCGCTGGCAATCGACGCCATGGGCGAACTGGGCATTCTCTATCACCACAGCCCGCGTGAGCGGGAAGGGGGGGCGTGGCAATGGAACTATATGTTCCAGCTCGGTCTCATCATCGGCGGCGGCACCGCCCAGATCCAGAAGAACATCATCGCTGAACGTGGCCTCGAAATGCCGCGCGAACCGA
>CAXBCO010000018.1:0-14714 GCA_963973995.1 uncultured Alphaproteobacteria bacterium | reverse complement strand
TGAAAACCTATCTCGGCTGGAAAATCGATTTCCTGCATCCCGAAGGGGAGCCCGCCTTTGCCGGTCCCGATTCGGTCTCGTGGCGCGTGTTCAAGAACCCGATCGCGCTGGGGGTTGGCGGTATCGCTGCCGTCCTGCTGGAATTTGCCGACGCGCGCATCCGGTCAGGTGTCTGGGATCATTCGACATTCAAGACAGACCCGGTCGGGCGCTCGCGCAGAACCGGTATTGCGGCCATGGTCGGCGTCTATGGCCCGCAGAGTGCCGCGCGCCGCGTGATCCAGGGCGTCACCAACATGCATGCCCGCGTGAAAGGTGAAACACCCTCGGGCGAGACCTATAGCGCGCTCGACGTAGAGCTGCTCGACTGGGTGAGCGCCACGGCCAGCTACGGCTTTCTCACCGCCTATGACCGGTTCGTCCAGCCCGTGTCTGACGTCGACAAGACGCGCTTCTACGCAGAAGGCGACGCGGTCGCGCGTCTCTATGGCGTCCAGCATCCGCTGACCTGCGAGGCGGACTTTCACACAATGCTGGACTCGCTGCTGCCGCGCTTCGAGCCGCACCCGATCAATACCGAATTCCTCGACATCATGAAATCCGGCCGGGCCGCCAGAGGCGTACCCAAGGGCCTGCAGAGCGCGATCGTGCATGCGGCCGTTTCCATCCTGCCGGACGCGGTGCGCGAACGGCTTGAACTTGGCCCGGAATACGACCTGAGCCCCCGCGGCGAACGCGTCGTGCGTTTTATGGGTACCCTAGCGGAACGTATCCCGGTGCCCGCAAGTCCCGCGGGTCAAGCTTGCATCCGGCTGGGTCTTCCGGCGACATTCCTATGGAAGAGCCCGGAGAAACAGGCAAGTATACTTCAAACAACACAAGTGGGACTGGCGGCTTCACCGGCGCACTGATCCCCGGAGGAGCGGCAAAGTGGACCTTGCATTCCAACCCGAAGAAGAGCGCTTCCGCGAGGACGTGCGCGCATTCCTTGACCGCGAGCTGACGCCTGACCTGCGCCGGTATGCAGCGCGCATGACCAGCGTTTACTCGGACAAGGACACCGCGCTGGCCTGGCAGGCCATACTGGTGAAGCAGGGCTGGGCGGCGCCCGGCTGGCCTGTCGAATATGGCGGCTGCGACTGGAGCGTGGCGCAGCGCTATATCTTCGACGTCGAGATGGCGCGGGCCGGTGCCCCGCCCCTGTCGCCCATGGGCATCGGCATGTGCGGTCCGGCCCTGATCGGCCACGGTACGAAGGCACAGAAAGACCATTACCTGCCGCGCATCCTGTCGGGCGAGGATTTCTGGTGCCAGGGCTATTCCGAGCCGCACGCCGGATCTGACCTTGCGCAGCTTTCGATGTCGGCGAAAGAAGATGGCGATCATTTCGTCTGCAACGGCTCGAAGATCTGGACGACGCACGCGCATGAAGCGAACATGTGCTTCTGCCTCGTGCGGACCGACGCCAGCGGCAAGCCGCAGCAGGGCATCACCTTCCTGCTGATCGACATGACGTCGCCCGGTGTGCGCGTCGACCCGATCATCATGATCTCGGGCGAGCATATCCAGAACGCGATCTTCTTCGATGATGTCCGCGTACCGAAGGCGAACGTGATCGGCAAGGTGAACGACGGCTGGACGGTTGCGAAATACCTGCTGGAATTCGAACGCGGCGGATCGAGCTACGGACCGCGCCTGAAGGCGCGTGTCGGCGCGCTGCGCCGGCATGCCGCCGAAGCGGGCATGGGACCGGACATGGCGACCAAGCTGTCGCAAGCCGAGGCCGACGCGTCGGCGCTGGAAGCTGCCGAGCTGATGATGATGGCAGAGCTGGCCGGTGGCGGCACGCCCGGCCTCAAGGCCTCGATGATGAAGATCAAGGGCACCGAGCTCAGCCAGCGCCTCACGGAACTCGCGATCGAGATCGCCGGAAGCTATGTCGAACCGTTCCAGCCGCACCATACGAGCCCTGGTGGCGAAGTCGTCAACGCGCCATCGAATTCAGCTGCGCTGGTTGGACCAGACAGCGCCGTGACCGTGGCTGCCAAATACCTCAATGACCGGGCCGGCTCGATCTATGCCGGCTCGAACGAAATCCAGCGCAACATCCTTGCGAAAGCCCAGCTGGGCCTTTGATCACGAACCGGAGCCCGTCCCTGCATGCTCGTCCTTTATGAACATCCGCTCTCGCCCTATGCCCAGAAGGTCAAGATCGCGCTGCGCGAGAAGGGCATCGCCTTCGAAGTGCGCATGCCGGAAGGAATCGGCGCCGGGCACACGAAGGGCGAATTTGCCGACGCCAATCCGCGCCGGGAGGTCCCTGCCCTGATCGACGGAGACGCGGCGATCTTCGATTCCACGATCATCCTTGACTATATCGACGACAAATGGCCCGAGCCCGCACTGATGCCCGACGCGCCGGAAGCCCGCGCGCGCGTTCGCCAGATCGAGGACGTGATGGACACCCATTTCGAGGCGATCACATGGGGTCTCGGCGAGCTTCGCTTCTTCAAGCGCGGGGATGACGCCCTGCGCAAGCGTATCGAAGCGAATGCCGGAAAGCAGATCGCCGGTTTCACGGCATGGCTGGAAGCGGAACTGGGAAATAATGACTGGTTCAACGGCGATGCGTTCGGCCGGGCCGATCTCAGCGTCATCCCCTACCTCAATGCAGCGGACGGATTCGGCTTTACGCCTCCGGCGGGATCGACACTTGCAGCATGGATCGCGCGCGCAAATGGGCGCGACAGCGTCAGCCAGACCGACGCGGAATCGCGCGCCTCGATCACCGGCATGGAAATGGTCAGCGCGGCGGTCGAGGCCGGCCTGTTCAAGCGACAGTACCGCGACCACAGGCTGGAATGGATGATCAAGTCCGGCGGCATGGACATCGTGGTGGACGGCCTCGCCAAGCAGACCATTCGCTTCACCGATCATTGGGATACCTGAAAACAGCAACGAACCGCCCGACGCGGAAAGGGAGAAAGACACATGCACATCAAGACACGTTTCACCGAAATGTTCGGTATCGAGCATCCGATCGTCCAGGGCGGCATGCAATGGGTCGGCTATGCCGAGATGGTTGCACCGGTCGCCGAAGCCGGTGCGCTCGGCTTCCTGACGGCGCTGACCCAGCCTACGCCGGAAGACCTCGCCAAGGAAATCCAGCGCACACGGGACATGACCGACAAGCCGTTCGGCGTGAACCTGACCATCCTGCCGGCCATCACGCCCCCGCCCTATGCCGAGTATCGCCAGGCCATCATCGAAGGCGGCATCAAGATTGTCGAAACAGCCGGATACAAGCCGCAGGAACATATCGACCATTTCAAGCAGCACGGCATCAAGGTGATCCACAAATGCACGGCCGTGCGTCACGCCCTGTCGGCCGAGCGGATGGGCGCCGATGCCATTTCCATTGACGGCTTCGAATGCGCCGGCCATCCGGGCGAAGATGACATTCCGGGCCTGATCCTGATCCCGGCCGCCGCGAACAAGGTGAAAATCCCGATGCTGGCCTCGGGCGGGTTCGCGGACGGACGCGGCCTGGCAGCCGCGCTGGCGCTCGGCGCGGACGGCGTCAATATGGGCACGCGCTTCTGCGTCACCAAGGAAGCGCCGATCCATGAGAGCTTCAAGCGCCAGATGGTCGAGAATGACGAGCGCATGACCAATCTCATCTTCCGCACGCTGCACAACACCGCCCGCGTGATGAAGAATGCCGTCAGCGACGAAGTCGTCGAGATCGAACGCAAGGGCGGCGCCAAGTTCGAGGATGTCGTCCACCTTGTCGCGGGCGCGCGCGGGCGCAAGGCCATGGCCGAAGGCGACGCGGATGGCGGCATCTGGTCGGCCGGCATGGTGCAGGGCCTGATCGACGATATCCCGACCGTGAAGGAACTGGTCGACCGGATTATCGCGGAAGCCAGAGAAATCATCGATTCCCGGCTGGCCGCCATGACCCATTGAGGGACGGCATGTACGATGGACTTTGAGCAGATAAGGTTCGAGCGGGACGGCCCAGCGGCGATCATCACGCTGGACCGTCCGGACAATTACAATGCCTATACCGCGCAGATGGGCCAGGAACTGGCTGCCGCGATCCGGCAGTGTGACGGCGACGACAGTGTCCGGGCCGTCATCCTGACCGGCGCCGGCCGGCACTTCTGTGTCGGCGCGGACATGTCGGCAGGGGCTGCCAGCTTCGACACGTCCGACGGAGGCGCCGGCGCGAAGAATTTTGGCACAAGCGAGAACGGCAAGCGCGACGGCGCAGGCTTCGTCGGCGCGCTCTACAATTCCCTGAAACCGACAATCGCCGCCTTCAACGGCGCAGCCGTCGGCGTCGGGATAACATTGGCCCTGCCGACCGACATCAAGATCGCGGCCTCGACTGCCAAGTTCGGCTTCGTGTTCACGCAGCGCGGCCTGCCACCTGAAGCAGGCAGCGCCTGGTTCCTGCCCCAGATCGTGGGTCTGCCGCAGGCGCTCAAGTGGTGCCTCACAGGGCGCGTGTTCGACGCAGCCGAAGCGCTGGAAGGCGGCCTTGTCAGTGAAGTCGTCGCGCCGGATGAATTGCTGCCGACGGCCCTGAAACTTGCCCATGAGATTGCGCGCAACACCGCGCCCGTTTCCGTCGCCCTGACCCGCCAGCTGCTGTGGCGATATGGCCCCGACAGCGCGCCGTTCGACCTGCTGGCAAAGGACGGCGCGTTTGCCCTCGCATTGGGAGCCTCAGATGACGTCAAGGAAGGCGTCGGTGCCTTTCTCGAAAAGCGCGCGCCTGCCTTCCCGGGAAAAGTGTCCCGCGACATGCCGAACGGCTTCCCCTGGTGGGATGAGACCGGTCAGGGATCGTAGCCAGGCATCTCGTCAACAAGCAGGCAGTGGCCCGGCGGCCACTCGCATGTCAGGCCTACTCCGGGAGCCTATGCGACCCAGTTCGCGCCTGGTTTGAGTGTGTTCCGAAGCCCCTTGCGCCTCACGTAGGCGTCAGCATCGCGAAACGGCATCGGCTTGCTGAAAAAGAACCCCTGCAGGAACTGGCACCCGGCCTTTTCAGCAAAGGCCATATCCTCGTGCGTTTCGACCCCTTCCGCCACCGTATAGATTTCAAAGTCACGACTTATCGATGCGAGCCCGCGGACAATCCTGGCCAGCAGCTTGCTCTGCTTGCGGTTCTGAATCAGAGACCGGTCAAGCTTCAATCCATTTATCGGTAATTCCAGCGTGTTCTGAAGATTGGAAAACCCTGTACCAAAATCATCGATCGCGATCTTCACGCCCGCTTCGCTAAGCCTGAACAAGTTGCGGCGGGCCATCCTGAAATCCTCGACAATCGAGGACTCAAATATCTCCAAGCATATCTGCGCCGGAGGGATTTTCAACCTGTGAAGCGTTGCCAGCAACCCAGTTGCAAACCCACGCGCAATGATATCCGGTGGTGACGCATTGAGGGACAGGCAATCTATGGTGCCGGATTCAAGCCAGCCGCGGGCTTCCTCGCATGCCTGCTCCATCATCATCTTGTCGAGGTCAGCCAACAGGCCGCAATCCTGGGCAATCGGGATGAATTCATCAGGAGAGATCGGTCCGAGTTCCGGGTGATGCCACCGGGCAAGCACTTCCATGCCCTTAAGGGCGTGTTCTCCGGCTGTGACAATCGGCTGATAGGCAGGCACGATTTGCATTTGCGCGATTGCGCCCGGCAGACTGGTCTCAATCAGCATGCGGCGCGCGCTGGCAGTCTGAATGGCGGCATTGACAATCTGCACACGGCCGCGCCCGCCGCGCTTGGCGACCAGCAAGGCGGCATCTGCCGCCCGTTTCAGTAATTCGCTATCCCCGCTGTCATCCGGATACGCTGCGACACCCACCGAACCTGACAGGTCAATCGACTTGTTGTGGTACAGGATGGGGCGGAAAACATACTGTCTTGCCGTCTCGGCAATATCGCCCAGCATGCTTTTTTCCATTTCGGATATATTGATGATGATGGCAAACTCGTCACCGCCGGTCCTGGCGACGCTCCGTATGTGATCCAGCTTGCTGAGACGCTTGGCAATAACCTGAAGAACTGTATCACCGGCATCGTGCCCGAAGCGGTCATTGACTTGTTTGAAGTGGTCGACGTCAAGAAAGGCCAGTCCAAAACAGGCGCCGGTCTTCTCGTAATCGTAAATGGCTTTTGCCAGATCCGCCTCAAGGCCGATACGGTTGAATATGCCCGTCAGCGGATCGATTCTGACTTGTTTGCGAATTCTCGATTCGGCCTCTTTAACGACAGTAATATCCGTCACGACTTCCACAATATGTCCGGTCGAAGCCTTTCGGCCCTGAGCCTGAAACCACCGGCCGTCGGCAAGTTTATGCGTTGAGGGTTTCCCGGATTCCCTGTGCCGGTGCAGATTTTCCCTGATCCCGGCTTCATGTTCCTCCGGGCTGCCTCCCTCGCGCAGGGCGAACACACCTGTCTCAACGGCACTTCGGATGATCTCTTCGAATGTGAACTGCACAGGGGAATCGCAATCCGCAGTCGGAATGAAATTCCGATAAGTCGAATTGCAGAGAACAAGCCTGTCATCGGCGTCGTACGCCGCGACTCCGCTGGGCATGGCCTCAATGAGCTCAAGCAGAAGCGTTTCAGCATCCCGCCGGCGCCTGGACTCTATCAGCAGGGATCTCTCGATCTCCTTTCGCGTCGTAATATCGAAGCCGATTGAAACGAAGCCCGCAATCGCGCCTGTTTGGTCGAACCTTGGGACAATTGTTGTATGCACCCAATACAGGGAACCATCCTTGGCAAGGTTCCTGATTTCACCTTTCCAGCTTTTTCCTGCGGCTATGATTTGCCATATATCCGAATGGAACTTTTTCGGGTGGTGGTCAGAGTTCACGATGCTCTGCTTCTGACCGATGAGTTCTTCGCGACTGAACTTGCTGCTTGCACAGAAGTGGTCGTTCACATCGATGATGTGGCCCAGACGGTCGGTAACAGCCACAATGGCGTGTTCATCAAGCGCAAACTTGTAAGCGGCGAGTTCGCCAGTCTCGGAATGCATTCGCCTGGCCGCTCCCGTATTTTATCTCAGACTTTATTCTGACGCAGAAACAACAATGAACTGTATACTTAAGGAATTACCCAAAAAATCCGTATGAATTCTAAGCATAATCGCTTTTTCATTCTGAGGCCGAAATGCGCATTTGGGGAAAAACACACCCAATATTGGCGGGCAGGCAAGGTTCAGGACCTGATCCATTTCATCCAGACTGTGCAGTGGCTGGCCGACCGGAGCATCGCAGATGCCCGTGAGGTCACCGATTCCAGGCAGGCCAGCATGCCCCACTGGTCCAGGGACTGATTATCCGCACCCTTTGCTTACAGGTCTTTCGCGCTATCTTGCCGGGCTGAACACTTTGGAAGGATAACGCGATGCCCCAGCTCCCGAATTCCCAACCCCTGCCTCAGGGCGTGCTGGACCTCTATGATGCCTATTGCCATGGCGCCATGTCGCGGCGGGACTTCTTCGCGGGGCTCGGCAAATATGCCGTCGGCGGCATGAGTGTCGCCATGCTCGCAGCCTGCGTCATGCCCGATTACGAAACCAATCTGCAGACTGGTCCCGACGATCCAAGCCTCGACATCGAAACCCTGCTCTATGATTCACCAAAAGGCGCAGGCGGGATGGCGGGCGATCTGGTTCGGCTGAAAAAGGGGCCGGCCAAACGCCCCGGCGTGATTGTCGTGCACGAGAACCGGGGCCTCAATCCGTATATCAAGGATGTTGCCCGCCGCACGGCGCTCGCCGGATATATCGCGCTGGCGCCCGACGCACTTTATCCTCTGGGCGGATATCCCGGTAATGACGACGATGGCCGCACCCTGCAGGCAACGCGCGACCGGGACGACATGCTGCAGGATTTCATGGCCGCTGCCGAGACCCTGCGCGATCATCCGGACTGCAATGGCAAGGTCGCCTGCGTCGGTTTCTGCTTTGGCGGCAGCATCACCAACCTGATGGCGGTGAACCAGCCATGGCTGTCGGGCGCCGTGCCCTTCTATGGGGGTTGGCCGACAGAAGATGACGCCCGGAAAGTGAAAGTGCCGCTACAGATCCATCTGGCCGGGCTCGACAGCCGTGTGAACGCCGGCTGGCCCGCTTATGAAGCGGCCCTCAAGGCCAATGGCGCGGAGTATGAAGCCTTCATCTATGACGGCGTGAACCACGGCTTCCATAATGACACCACGCCGCGCTATGACGCGGCCGCCGCGCAGTTGGCCTGGGGCCGGACGCTGGACTTCTTTGCGGCGAAATTAGCCTGATTTCGGCGTAGTCTGTTGAAGCCTGGGCCCTCGCAGGCGCTTCGGGCATCCATGTCTTGAAATTGATCCTCGACCGATTTCTGGCGCGTTGCGCCACTCGTCATGGATGGTGGGCGGTACAAGGTTCGAACTTGTGACCCCTACGATGTCAACGTAGTGCTCTACCACTGAGCTAACCGCCCGATCCATCGGGAAGCGGCGGTAATGGCCAATCCAGCCCGCCGCGTCAAGATGGTTTAGGCCGCCATCACCTTGTCGACTTCGTCGACGATCTCGCGCAGGTGGAACGGCTTGGACAGGACTTTCGCGCCAGCGGGCGTCGGCGCGCCGGACGAGAGCGCCACGGCGGCAAAACCTGTAATGAAAACAATCTTCATCGCCGGGTCGAGTTCGGCGCCGCGACGGGCCAGTTCGATCCCGTCGAGCCCGGGCATGACAATATCGGTCAGCAGCAGGTCGAACACTTCGCGTTCAAGCGCATGCAGGGCCGTTTCACCGTCGGCATAGTCCTGGATTTCATGGCCGGCCCGGCGCAACGCGGCAGCCAGGAACGTGCGCATTGAGTCGTCGTCTTCTGCGAGAAGGATCTTGGTCATGCTCGCCCCCTTGGATGCCAGTGTCTGATTAAAGACATAAACAACGGATCGGGTAAATCATGCGTGAATGGCAAAGCAATTCCCTGTCTCTTTTTTCTTCAGCCCTGAAAAAGCTTGACCTTCGGGCGAACTGGCAAACCATGGGTCAGATGACCGGCATACTTCCCCTGACAATATCTCCCGAAACGGAGCCTGCAGCGCCTGTTGCGTATGACACGCCTTACACGCTGGACGGACCCGCCGGGCCCGCAGCGCCGGTCCTGTTTGCCTCGCCGCATTCCGGAAATGAATACCCGGAACGCATGCAATCGGCACTCTGTGTGCCGCTGATCGACCTGCGCCGCACCGAAGATGCCTTCGTCGAAGAGCTGTTTGCCGATGCCCCGGCCCTTGGCGCCACCTTGATGGCGGCACGCTATGGCCGGTCGGTCGCAGACCTCAACCGCGACCCGCGTGAGCTTGATGCCTCCATGTTCAGTGATGGCCTGCCCCGTATCAGCGGCCTGCCCACGGCCCGGGTCGATGCCGGCCTGGGCGCCCTGCCCCGTGTCGCGTCCCGCGGCGAGGCGATCTATGCCCGGCGGCTGACCCGCGCCGAAGGCGAAGAGCGCCTCCGTCTGGTGCATGACGCCTATCATGACCGGCTCGGCCTCGAACTGGGCGCCCTGCGCGACACGCACGGCGCGGTGCTGCTGATTGATTGCCATTCCATGCCGTCAGTCCAGCCGGGACGGCGCCACCTGGCCGACATCGTGCTGGGCGACCGGTTCGGCTCGAGTTGCGATCCGCGGCTGACCGGGCGGGTCGAACGGGCCTTTCGTGCCCAGGGGCTCAGCGTTGCCCGCAATGCGCCCTATGCCGGCGGCTACACGACCCGCCGCTACGGACGGCCCAAGCGCAATGTCCACGCCCTGCAGATCGAAATCAATCGCGGCCTGTATATGGACGAGCACGCGGTCACTCGCTCGGACCGGTTTGCTGAAATGAGAGCCGTGATTACCGATGTGACGGCGCAAATTATCGATATTGCGCGGCTCGTCAGCAGATCCTGACCCTTTTCCAAAAAAAAGGGCCGCACCCGGAGGTGCGGCCAAAGTCAAAGGGAGGAAACGCCAGAGGCGTCTGCACCGAAGTGCAAGAACAGAATTATGCTGCGGTGCACAAATAGGCAAGCGCAGGAATGTCGCACCTCTGCAATTAACCTCATCTGCCCGCATTTTGGGCACAGAAATGCCCTCCGGCACACCATTTGCGTAGGACTTGCTCGAATTTCCTGTTTTGGGACTGGAACCGTCCCGTCATAGTTTGGAGTAAGAAATGGCTGACGAAACAGATCTGCACGTGGGCAAACGCCTTCGCCGCCGCCGCCGGCTGCTCGGCATGACCCAGCAGGACCTCGCTGGCCAGGTCGGCGTCCGGTTCCAGCAAATCCAGAAATATGAATGTGGCGCAAACCGCATCACGTCATCGCGCCTGTACGAACTGTCGCGCGCCCTGAACGTGTCGGTCCAGTATTTCTTCGACGGTATCCCGGTCGCAGATGCCCCAGACGCAGCCAATGACGCCGAGCACATGGAAGGCGACATCCTCTCGCAGAAAGAGACGCTGGAGCTTGTGCGCGCTTATTACCGCCTCGGCGAGCGTCCACGCAAACGCCTGCTGGAACTGGCCAAGGCCCTTGAGGGCGACCAGTCGAGCCACGGCGCCGCTTGACGCCCGGCCCAAGGCAGGGCTAGCCCTGCCGGATGCCAGACGGAATTTTCCTCGAAGATGAGCTTGCCCTCGCCGGGCGGCTCGCAGATGCGGCCTGGATAGCCATCCGGCCGCATTTTCGTGCCCTGAAAGACGTAGACAACAAGGTGGCGAACCCGCCACCGAACCCGTCCCCCGCCCGTCCGACACCCACTTCAAGACCGGCCGTTCCCGCAAGGGCCGAATTCGATCCTGTAACCGAGGGCGACCGCGCCGCCGAACGGGCGATCCGCGCCATCCTGGCCGCTGAATGCCCGCAGCATGGCGTGACGGGCGAGGAATATCCTGAAACCCCCTCCAGCAGCGGTTATCGCTGGCTGATCGACCCGATCGACGGGACCCGCGCCTTCGTCGCCGGCCTGCCTGTCTGGACGACGCTGATTTCTCTGGTCGGCCCGGACGACGTGCCGATCATCGGCATTATCGACCAGCCTGTCCTGGGCGAGCGCTATGTCGGCTGGCCGGGCGGTGCGGAATTGCAGCGCGGCGGCACGCGCACACCGATCCGCGTCTCCGATTGCCACGACCTGCGCCGGGCGACCATCGCCACAACCGATCCCTTCATCCTGAACCCGGCCGAACAGGGCGCCTGGGCACACCTGCGCGCCACCGCCCGGATCAGCCGCTATGGCCTGGATGCCTATGCCTATGCGCGCCTCGCTGCCGGCACGATTGATCTCGTCGCTGAAACCGACCTCAAAGCCTGGGACGTCGCTGCCCTGATTCCGGTCGTGCGCGGTGCTGGCGGCCTCGCCACGGACTGGCGCGGCAATGCGCCGAAACTCGGCGGTCAGATCGTATGCGCCTCAAGCGAGGGCGTGATGGACCAGGCGCTTCTCGCGCTGAGGCGCTCGGCCACGCTGGCCTGACGGACGCCGGAAATCCAGCCTAGGGGCCTGTGACTTCGTAGCCGTCGGCACGGAGCATCGCGATGACACTGTCATCCCCGGCCAGGTGGCCTGCGCCGACGGCGATGAGGCGCGTCCCCGGCGTCTCAAGCATCGCCACGATCTGCGGCGCCCAGGTTTGGTTGCGCTCCTTCAGGAGGGCATCATAGACCTCTTCGGAGCCCATCATGTCGGGGTTTGCGAGCAACAGGCCGAGCCCGTTGACGTCGCCATCGGCCCATTCATCGACCAGCGCGTCCAGCATCGCCGCTCCCTCGTCGATGGACTCAGCCGAACTGATCAGGAAATCGACCTGAACGTCGTCCGGCAGACCCGCCAGCCGGCCGAGCTGGTCGTCGACGGTTTCGAGATAGGCAAATGATTTTCCGGCCATCTTCCCTTCGGCGATGAGCACCTGTTCGACACCGGAATTCGGGTCAAACCCATCCTTTTGCATCTGCATGACGGACAGGTTCACGGCGGCAAACCAGGGCCGCATGTTCTGCACGGCGCCAAGCGGCAGGCCGACATAGTCGAGCGCAGCCTGGAGCTCGAGAGTCTCAGCATCGCTGAGCAGATTAGTCAGCTGGCCGCCATCCTGGAACAGGCCCTCATTGCGGACGAATTTCATCATTTCGGCGCCCGCTTCGGGACTGGAGACATCCGCCTCGAACACGAGCGTATCGGCGGCATTCATGGCCGCGTCGATCTCGTCGCTCCTCCAGTCGAGTTCCGGACGCAACAGGTGGACCGTGCCCATGATGTAAAGCGTGGTATCGGCGTCGCTGAGCACCCAGATGGCCGGATTGCCCAAGCCGCGTGATGCCTTGGCCGCCGCCAGTGCCGCCTCGGCAGCTGCGTCCTGTTCGGCTCTTGCGGCCTCGGCCTGCTCCGCAATCGCGGCCGGATCGTTCACCGTTTCCTTGCAGGCGACGGGGCCGGCCAGCGCGAAGCCGAGGATCAGGGAAATGGCCAGGCCGCGTGTGCGCATCGGGAACATCCTTTTGTCGTGAGGGTCCTAGCTAGCGCAAATTCCCGCAGGCGCAAGCAACGGGGCGGCTTTGACCCGTTGCGCCCCTGCCCGGCTTGGCTTAAAGACGGCTCCTCTTGGGCACCCATAGCTCAGCTGGATAGAGCGCTGCCCTCCGAAGGCAGAGGTCACAGGTTCAAATCCTGTTGGGTGCACCATTGCCATTCTCGCGACCAGTTGCGCGGCAGGGCGGTATTGGCTTTAGTATCTGAAAAGGATGCCGCAGCCATGATCAAGTCCATCTCCCTCTCCTTCATGGCGATCGGCTTGGCGACAGCCGTTTCGGCGCAAGGCGCATCCGGCATCGATGACGGCAAGCTGGTCAACAGTGTGACGCTTTCCGACATGGAGGCCATCGTGGCCTCGCTGGACCATGCCGTTCTGGATAGCGACGCGGCGGACACCCTCCTCATTGCCCGGGACGAGGACGGCCAGACATATGTCCTGGATGGAACCGCCTGCAACGAAGGCGGCGCGTGCCAGGGCATCAACATGTTCATGTCGTACGAAATGACCGACGGTATCAGCCTCGATTCGCTGAACCGGGCATCGCTCTCTTATGCGGCCGTCAGTGTCTGGCAAAGCAGCCAATCCGTCGGCGTGTCCCGATATGTCATTCTCGATGGCGGCATGACGATCGCCAACATCAAGGTGAATATCGAAACACTCACGGCGCTGGGCGGAAAGGTCATGATGATGGCCGATCAGGCGCACGATGATTTTGGCGATGATAGCGGCGAATACGCCCATGACGGCACATGCGACGATGTCCGCTTCACCGGCGAAGGCCGCTCTATCCTGTTGACCGACAGCCATATCGGCAAGGATGCGAGCGATTGCCGCGCCGCCTATGAGGCGGGAACGATTACGGTCAAATAGGCCCACCTCGCGCCTGCCAACCGCCGGAATCCCGATCAGCGCGCAAACGGCCCGACATGTTTTATTAGTCTGTTGCTGGCACGCTGGAATGCGGCCCGGTCCTTGCAATTGGCCCACAGGAGCAACAGGACGCACGATTAATCATGAACCTCTTTTTCCGGTTCCTCAGGATTTTCCTTCCGGCTTACTTTTCCGGTAAGCGCACGGCGCCGCTTGACGTTCATGTCATCAAATCGGCTGTCTGGATCGGCGATCATGACCCGATGGGGCACATGACCAATTCCCGCTACGCCTCGTTCACAGACCTTGGCATGCTGAACTATATTGCCCGCACGGGCTTCCTGAAAGTCTTCCGCCAGCATGGCTGGACGCCGATCATCCAGAGCGAGGCGATCAGCTTCCACCGCATGATGCGCTTCCCGCAGAAGTTCGAACTGCACACACGGCCCGTCGGCTGGGAAGGCAGCTATATCCTGTTCGAACATACATTCCTGTCGAAAGGCCGCACCGTGGCCGAAAGCCGGATGGTGGCCCGCCTTGTCGGCCGCAAGAAAGAGCGCGTGACCATCGACATGGTGTTCGACGGTTACGGCCTGCACATGGACAGCCCGGAAATTTCCCCGGCCTTCCGCGCCATGCTGGACGACCTGAAAACGCGTCCCTAGAGGCGGAAACCGTTCGGTAACAGGTCTTCCGGCGTCATTTTCTCGAGCCTGTCGCCACTATCCGATGCGCAATAGACAATCGTGTCCGGACCCGCGAGCTCGGCGATACGCTGGCGGCACCCACCGCACGGCGTGATCAGGCGCTCGCCGCCAGCCACGATCACAATCGCGCAGGCTTGCCTGCCACCGGACGCCACCATGGCGCCCAGCGCCACGGCTTCGGCGCAGGTGCCAAGCGGATAGGCCGCATTCTCCATATTGCAGCCAACCGAGACGGTGCCGCGCTCATCCAGAACGGCGGCCCCGACCTGGAATTTCGAATAAGGCGCATGCGCGTTGAGACGGGCCTTTCGGGCGGCCGCGACAAGGGCCGGGACATTGATTTCTGGCACGTCCGTCATAAAAATCCCCACGCTTTCCGAGCGTTGAACGCAGCTCGCCGCCTGATCTCGCTTGCCGGGACGGGCCCGATGGTTAGCATGCGCCGCAACACACCGACAAGGGAAGCCAGGACCGCATGACGCGAATGCCGATCATCATAGACTGCGATCCGGGCGTCGATGACGCCGTCATGCTGATGAT
>CAXBCO010000017.1:0-18653 GCA_963973995.1 uncultured Alphaproteobacteria bacterium | reverse complement strand
ATGAGTGCTAACAGCCAGCGCATCAGTCCCAAGGCTCCTGATGGAAAGAGTAGTGCGGTCTAACCTCCACCACGACCTCGGCACGGATCATCGAACCCTCTGGAGATTGGATGGCGTTCTCAAGCCACTTCTCTTTTGCCGCATCGCCAATGCTACCCTCGTAGGGACACGGTGTCCCCGCCATCCAGAGGGCATCAAATACTCGGACCTCCTGACACAGCAAAGAAATACCTGCGACCTTCAGGCCCATGCCGTAAACGGCACGCGCCAACTTGATGCGCTCACAGTTTAGATCGCGTGTGGTCGTACCGCCGCTGATGCCAAACAGACTTGTCTGGATCGCGCCGCTGCTGCCGACTTGGCAGATGTCGTTGTTGTTCACGACGATGGATGGGCTACTAGCAGTAGGCGGAGCCTTATCAATTACCGTTGAACTGCTCACGGTGGCGCTGGTCACTGTGTCAACGGCGTATGCTGGCGTGCAGAACACAATCAGCAGAAATACGACCAGCCAACGCATCACATTTTCCAGAGCATTCCAGCCATCAGTAGAATGACGGCACCGGCACCCGTAATCATTACAAGTTCAAGGCGCTTGATGCGCGCAATGGTTTCATTCCACCGCTCCGCGCACACCGCCTCGTGTGTGTTGAGCTTGCCTTCGATGTCTTTAACGGTAGCCATTAGCCAAACTCGGGCCAGTCGTAAAGTATACCGGACTTCGTCATGCTGCCGTCATCTTCAAGCGTGTACGACAAGAACAACGCAGCGACAGCCTCTGTGTTGGCCGCGCCATCAATGGCACTCTCCATCGCAGTTGCCTTGGCGCGGATCGCGTCACGCCATGTTGAGATGTTGCTGGGGATGGCCGTAGTCTTCTCGGCCTTGCGCGTCACAGCCCAATCGGTCTGCGACAGCAGTGAACCCTGCTGCTCTTTAACTCCTGCCTTTAGCTCTGACCTGACACCAAGGGTCACAAGCTGCACGCCGTTTTCGTCCAGCACCGGGTCGCCGTGGACATCAACCGCATCGGCATCGTCGAGGTTCTTGGCTGTCTTCGAGATCGTCACACCGTCCGCCTGATAGCCCCACGTATATAGGCGACTATCCGGCGGCGTCTCGGGCGTGACCTCGACCAGCCCTGCCGCTGCCTTCTCATCTGCCGACCAGATGGGCCAGTTGCGCGGGTGCGTAATCCCGTTATCGTCAACCCACGATTTGTTCTCGCGGATGGTTTTGTTGCCATATTTCCACATAATCTATTCCTATCTTGCCGTAGCAGGGGCGACGCCATCGCCTCCAAATGGGTGTTCGGCAAATGCCATGTAGATGTACGTTCTGCCGGAGCCGTTAATGTTGTTCTGGTTGTCCCGCGCTTTAAAACCGTTCGAGAGAATGTCAATTTCAACGGTGGTCGAGGCAACTTCGGCACCGTTGGTTTCTGCAATTAGATACCTGCCGTTTGGATTATATGTTTGCCGAACCGTGTCGTACATCGTCCAACTGTTGGCAACGCTAGAGCACTTAATTATTACAAATGCAGGAGTCATGCCCGTATAGATAAATGAGCCATTGGCCGAACCGTTGCCAATGAAACTACCGAAGCGGCTGAAGGATTCAACGGAGTGCCAACAGTAAGCAATCATTGCCGCTCCGCTGTCATTCGTAGTTTGCTGACTGCCAAGAGTCACGACCGTGCTAGATGGAGCAGTGTCGTTCCAGCGGGTAGAACCTGCGTAGAATGGACCATTGCCATCAAGTTCGGCGTATTTAGTTGGACCCGGTACAACATGATAGACTGCCCAGTTTCTACCTGTACCATTATCCCGACTTTTTGTGATGACCATTTCTGGTGCCTGAGAAAGACCATGCCCAATAGTTGCGCCACCCGTGGCGTTGCCGGTGTAACTGACAATACTAAACCCAGCAGCCGCATTGGCAGAGACAGTGGACGTGATGCTGCCGTCTTCGTTTGATGCTGTGCCGTTCCCGGCCAACCATTGCCATCCTGCATATGTGGCTGAACTGGTGTTATACGAACCATCTGAACCCACAGTAAAACCAGCAGAGCCAAATGTTGTCAGCCCCTCTGTAACTGTTTCCTCCGCACCCGTATCATTCGAGCTAAGTTCCTTAGTGACGCCACGAACGGCATCCGTCAGTACATGCTCTGTCGCACCGGAGCGTCCCTTGATCCAAACAAAATCAGGCTGGAATGTGCTGTTCTCACTCTGAGATACTGCCAGACCACCAGAGCCAATAGCTGTGCCATTGCCCGTGTAGAGCGTCGTCTGAAAATACTTTGAGCCGTCAGCGATTGCAGGTGTGGGTAGGTTCGCGGTGGACAGGGCTGAGAAGCCGGTGGGCTTGGTAAACGTAAAACCAGACTGACCAAAATCTACAGTTGCATACGGATTTCCGCTTGTTTTGTTAGGGGCGTGGAAAAACGTCAGGCCGTAATCACCATACGTCGCCAAATAAGCAGAGATGTCTAATCCTTCTGAGGAGGTTTCTGGGTCAGCACCGCTGCCGGAAGGGCCAAACCACGTTACGCTGCCGTCACCGACAAACGCAGTTCCTACAAAGTATCTCTCGTTGTCTAAATCTAGTGCATGGCAAATATATATTTCGTTTGTCGAATAAAGTGTCGAGCCGTCAGGCTCGGTAACGGACGCAGTTGTAGTTCCAGTCGCAGCGTAAAATCCAAATAAATTGCCACGCGACATACCAAGGCCGTAGTTAGGTGTGGTTGCGGAGTCCTGTGATCCATAATTAAGAGCTTGAGCGGCGGAAGTTATTAACGATCCGTCGTTAGGTACAAATCCCTGCGCCATGTAGCTTCCATAGCGGTTGCCGACCAGCGTTTCGATGTACCATTTGCCAGTAGTCGGCAGAGACATTGTTGCTGCCGCACCCGACCAGTATCCAGCAGAAGCGCAATACAAATTGCCGTCAGAAAGCGTCACGCCATCTAGATTGATTGACGAAAATGTCGGGAAGTTATTCGTCGGCGTGTCAACGACCTGATCGGCAGATGTCAGTCCTGACGAGGTGAAGTCGTTATTGTTGCCTGAGAAATCTTCGCCAAGGTCACCGGCAGTCGCGCCTGTGATATAGAACCCGTTGTCGCCGTATGCTCCGGTGTAGGCCTTGGGAATCCATACGCCATCGTCGTTGGTTTCACCGAAGCTGGTTGGGGCTAGTGCTAGGCCGTCGATCCAGTTAAACTCAGAAATGTATCCATCAAAGTATTCGGAAACAGACTGTCCAGAAATCTGATATGTAGTTCCACTATTATTGAAGATAGTATCGTAGTTCAGCCCCGGATACCCTGCCGAAGTAAACGATGTCACCTGAACACCATTCTGATAAATTTTAACTCTGTTAGACGCTGTTGCCTGAGTTGTATCTACAGCTACAACGATATGATACCAAGCCGAGGGGTCGCGAAACAAAGCAGTTGTTAAAATATCCGCGCCCAGATAAACCCTGAATTGATCGTTTGAAGACGTGCCAAACATGATAAAGTTTGTGTTTCCAGTGTCGTGAAAAAGACGCTGGTTACTGCTGATATTTCCACGCTTAATCCACGCGCTGAAAGTCCACTTTTTGCGGTCTCCAGTAGCACCAGAAGTGCGGCTCAGATAAGCCGAGTCATTGTCATTAAACCGGATCGACTGGTCAATCTCGTAGCCGCCGCCCGACGTAAAAAACTGCCCACTTTCAGTAAACATCAGATCACCCGAAGTTGAGTTGCGCAGCGCCGAGCAGGACAGAGTTATCCGCTTTGACCATGTACGGCACGACGTCGTAATCGTTGTTGGCGGATGAAACTACCAGCCCCGCAGCAGCAGCCGTCTCGTAGTCCGCGTGGAGCGATACCGTTGCCGCAGCGCCACTCGCCGGTTGTATGAATATGATCACGCCGCACTGGCCGACCTGCGACCCCTCGGTCGTCGGCGCTGCAAGCGTGTTGGACCCTGCCGCCAGCGTAACGATGAAGTTGGTGAAACTGTCGTAGTCCAGCACGCCGGACGTAGCTGACAGCGCGGCTGTGTATGTGCTGGGGACTTGCGCTTTTGTGAAGGTGTTCTGGACGTTCTTCTGGACTATGTTCGACGAGAACGCCTGAACGTCCGAACCAATGGCAAGACCCAAGGCCGTGCGCGCTGCACCAGCGGAGGTGGCCGCTGTGCCGCCGTTTGCGATAGGCAGAGCGCCAGTGACTTTGTTGGTCAGGTCGATGCTACCAGCTAGCATTGCGTTGGTAATGGTGGACCAAGCTGGGTCGGTGCCGTTTGTCGTAAGCACCGTGTTGGCACTGCCGATAGCGAGGCGGTCCACGGCTGATGCGCCACGTTTAAGCAGGTCGCCGCGTGTGGTTAATGTGGAACTTGCGTCACCCGCATCGCCAGCGCGAGAGAACCCAATATATGTGTCCTCCCCGTTTCCAAACGTGCCGGAGCTTGCAGCGTGCGTGACCGCGATCTGCGACCAGCCGCTGTTGTCAGTCAATCCGGTAATTAGGAAGGTGGCTACGTCGCCCCCCGCCGTGCGGAAAACCAAAGTGCCCTTTACGCTGTTGGTGCTGTCATCCCAGAGAACTATAAAAGCCGACTGATCGACGCCGTTCTTGTCTAGGTCGTCAATGGCTATCTGGCTGACACTGGCGAGTGTAGCGTTGTTGAACCGGACATTTCCAGAGCCGGGGTCGGCCATTGTAGTCGTAGTGCTGAAGTCATACCCGACTACCTGTGCAGCCACCGCAGACACGTCGCCAGAAATCCCGGCCACGGTAGTAACGTCGTCATCAATATTTGCGACCAACGTCACGTTGGCCGCGATCCCGGCGACAGTTGTTGTATTGGCCGCGATACCTGCCACGCTGGTCACGTTTGACGATATACCCGCGACGGTAGTGACGTTCGACGCCACTCCGGCGACAGTGTTGATGTTAGATGCGTTGGCGTTGACCGCGTTGATTGTCGTCTGATCGGTTGATGTCGGCGTTGTCCGCACCCAAGCCGACCCGGTGTAGACCATCATCACGTTATTCGACGTGTTGAAATATAGCGCCCCGGTAATCAGCGAGCCGCCGTCATTGTCAACCGAAGGGTCAGAAGACTTCTGCCCAAGGTAACGGTCATCGAAATTGTCGTAGCTGGTTGCCGCAGCAGCCGCACTTGCCGCAGCCGCATCTGCGGAAACAACCGCAGCCGCAGCTTCTGCCGCAGCGCCGCTAATTGCGGCTGTGCTTGGTCCAACCTCAAAAGCAGTCGCGCCCGCATTAAACGCAAGAACCGTGCTGCCTGTAATTGCAGTCGGCAGCGTTGGATTGAACGACCCTGTGTAGCCGTCAGGAAGCTGCGCGGTGCGATCCAGCGCGCGCTGTTCTTCTTGGGCAATGGCCGTCAGCCGATCAAGCGCCTCTTCATGGCTCTCCGCTGGGAACGGATCGTTTTCAACGTAATCCGTTTCCTGCGTTTGCGTTGTGGCTCGGTTGATGACCCATTTGACCGTATTGGCCGGAGCAGTTGCTGCCGTTACCGTGCCGGTCGCACCGCTGCCGCCGGAAACCGTGTAGTCAGAGCCGTTTGATTTGACGGTCTCCGCTCCGGTCGCGATTACAACCTCAACGACCTCAATTTCAGCAGTTGTGCCGGTGCCGAAGAACACATAAGTCACGGCAAAAGACGTGGCTGATCCGGTCCCAGTGTAGGAAACCGTGTTTGTGGTACTGGAAATCGTCATCGTGCGGTTCCTTCGTTACGGTGTTGATCTTACACCGGGAGTTGGCACTATGCCATTCTGTATAGCTGAAATGTACTCATCAATTTCAGCCGCAATCTCTGGGTTTGATTGGCTGATACCAATAAGTCTGCCCATGTGCGTTCCAGCTTGCTTACCTGTATTGACGGCAGCACCCTCCGCCAACCATTTAACAAATATTGGACTTGTGAGAAGTCGGGCAGACACATTCGGAGCCACAACGCCCCCAACAAATGCTGCTGCAAGCCCGCCAGAAGCAGCTAAAAAATTCCCACTCAAGGCAGTCGCGCCAAGAACAACCTTTGTGAAATTTCCGCCCAAAGCGTTCATGAGGTTGAGCGTATGCGTTACCGCCGCTGTGTTGCTGTGCCCTGCAAGCCGTGAGTTCTTAGTAATCGCCGCAAACCCCTCGACCAAACCGTCAAGGCTCTTTTGAAGCGCTGGCCCGTCTTTCATTCCAAGAAAAAGGGTTGCCTTTGCTTCTTTGGAGATTGATTGCCAATTACTTAAAAACGTGGCGGCTGAAAAAGCCTCATCTGCTTCGTTACCAAAATTCTTATATCCCATTTTTTGAATAATAGTGGCAGAAACGTCTCTCCATTCTTCTTTGGTAAATTGCTCCTGCAATTTTGCAAAAGAAGTTCCACCATCTTTTCTTGAATTTATCAAGTACCGATAACCCGCTTCAGGAGCATCATAGTCAATAATTTTATTCAAAAAATCGTCGTATTCTTGTTTGAATCCACGGGTAAAACCAACAGCGTCATCAAACATTTTGCCTTGGCCTAAAGAATCAGCCCCAAATTTGAGGTCGTCAGTCATGTGCGCGTACATACGCTTCCACATTGAGCGATTAGCGCCTTCGCCCATGTCTGACATTTTTTCGCCAAAAAACGACCTGACCCTTCTGAAGTCACTATACGGAATTCGACCGCCATTTTGCGAAGCATCAAAAATGAGATCGTCCAAAAGCGCCTTGACATCACCAAAAGCTCTTTTGGTGAATCTTGGCATTGATTCACCCATAGACGCTAATTCATCGTAAAAACCTCGAATTGAATCAATCGAAAAAAGGGTGTCTTCGCCTATTTTTTCGCCAAGTTCCGTTTCTAATTTGGCTTGCTGTTGAGAAAATCTTTTAAGGGCGGATTCAGCCGCTTTTTGCATTGCTTCACCAGCGCCCTGTTGGCTCCGTGGTGTTCCGATTTTAGAAGCAAGTCTTTCAGCCGCTGCTTGAGCGCCATCAATAACCTCGTTAATCTGATTCCGCATCCTCGTTGCAGATGCAGCGGCTTGGTCTAATGCTTTCTCAATTACACCAACACCCTTCCCCTCAGTCACCGTCCCGGCTGTCGGTCTGATGTTATTCTTAATTAGCGTCTCGTATATTTGCTGAGCTTTTGCTGTGCCGCCGCCAAAACCTTTTTTGACTGATCCGATTACCGCCGGTACAACCACCCTGCCGACTGATTCACCTGCGCCAGCATACAGCCCCTGCGTAAAGTTCTCGCCAGTTCTAGCCATAATGCTTTCTGACCGGACGGTTTCACCAAAAGTTTCAGACAGAAAATCATACAAACTAGCGGTTTGCGAGCCGCCCCAAACGGCCCCAGCGGTTGCAGCGATGGGAACCGCAACAGGCGCACCCGGTCCGGTAGAAAAAGCGCCTATACCAGCAGCAGTTCCAGCAAGAGTAGAACCAACTGCAATCGTCCCTTCTCTGGCAAATCGAGCAACGTCTTTGAGCGTAAAGCCCGGAACATTATACAGGGTTACCTTGCCTGTATCTCGATTTGTGAATATGAAATTATCTTCACCAAAGGGCAAAGCGTCAGGATAAAACTTTCTCAAAGTTGCAAGTTTATCTTCTGGGCTAAGAGCGTCACCCACTGCCTTTGTTACACCCCATGACGCCCCAGTAGTGCGGTCCATTCCATTGAAAAATTCAAAATTTGTTTCAATGTAAGATTGACGAGCTTTTGCGATAGCGTCTGGAGTGGCGCGTGAATCTATCTTAAACGAGCCATGACCTACGCGAACTGTCTTATAGGTTGGTTCTACAGGGGCAACTGGAGTTGCAGCTTCGGGTTTGACGTTTTCTATCGCGTAGCGTTTCTTGTTTTCATCCATTACATATGGAGGGCCCATGCGCCAATCATTTTCAAGGGTCATGCGCCCCCCTTGCTGTTCTTGCGGCGCATCTTGGGCAATAGACATGTCTTCTGTAACCGCGTTTTCAACAGTTGGGTCAGCCGCAACAACAGGCGCTGCCTCTGCCACCTGTTGCGGTGCAACAACTTCTTCAACAATTTGTTCATCATTCACAGGAGGTTGGGTATTTATACCAACAACCTCATCTGGAACGGAAATAGTAAAGTCAGCCATTACTGCACAGGTTCTCCTGCTAAATCAAACAACTCTGGGTCTGTATCTCCTCCACCATCTCCGACTGTTACACCTTTATCTTCGGGGCTAGCATAGTCTTTTCCTAGCGTTGGAAACGCTAATGATACAGCCTTTCTTTGCTGCGCACGAACGGTTTGCATTCCTTCAATCAATCCGACTAAAGTGTTGCCTGTGGTTTGTGGAGCCATCCAGTCAAGTGCGCCTTTAGAAAACGTAATTTTCTGTCCTTCAATATCTGACAATGCGCCCATTTGTGCGGAACCAGTGGGTGAGTTCGTTTTCATTTCTTGAAAAGTGTCCAAGAAAACCCTGCCGCCAATAGCAATCAATAGTTGTTTGAGTTCATTAACGGATGATCCGGGTCGTGACTCTGCAATTTTACTGCCGTATCCCTCAATGTTGAATTTTTTGGCTAAGATGGCTTTTTTAGCATCTTCAATGTTGGTTTTTCCAGTAAGCAGTACTAAGGCTGCTTTTGCGTCTCTTATTTGCAGTTTTGATTTGTCAAGAAAAGCCTCATAAGATGCCATAGCCTTCGGGAATTTCAAGATTCTTTCTTGTTCAAGTTTATATGCTGGGCTTTTCTCATTTATTTGCTCATCGACTGCCAAGAGCGCTGGGTCATTTGGTTTTGCGCCATTGGCTATAAGCCGATCTTTTTCGGCAAACAGTTTTACAATTTCAGGAGCGCCAGATAGACCTTTTGCCCTTTCAGCGGCAGCAATTTGTTTGTCAAAGGCTACAACAACTGCACTTGTTTCATCTCCATCAGCCTTGGCAACTAAAAATTCACGGTCCCGCGCTACCTTTCCGGGCTCAGTCTGCATCTCATACGGTTTTGGAGGCGTTACCTTTCCGCCAGATGCATAAAGCATCTTCATAGCTGGCGGGACGGCGCTATAATTAGCGTAACCCATATCGCCTGCAAATTTCTGACGCTCTTTTGCTATGGCTATGTCTGCCATATTAATAGCAGTCTCTTGGTCATTAATTCTTTTGACAATGTTACCAAGCTGTGTTGGTGATAAAATTTCAGCAAAACTTGGGTTGTTATTAAGCGTTGCTTTAGCTGACGCAATGCCAGCTTCATTTCCGAGACTAAGATTGCGGTTAATTTCCGTAACAATAATTTGACTTTGCAATGCATCAACTAGACCAAGCGTGATGCTTGATGGCAGAGCGCCGCCTATAGTGGTATCACCAAAGGCAAATTTGTTTATCTCAACAAAAGCCGCGTTTGGGTCCATAGCACCGCCTGCAACTTGCGATATAATTTCATTGCCTTTATCTCCGAATTGTTTTGACAAGTCACCAATTTGCGCTTCGCGAGTTGCTGATACTGCCGCCCTTTCATATCTTCCTGCAAGATCAGTTAATTCAGAATCAAACAAAGCTAAACTGTTTGCGCCGCCACGATAATTTTTGACGAAATTAGCTTTTTGCTGTTGAACAAAAGAATTGAAAGCTCCAAAGGTGTTACGGTCTGTTAAATCTTCTTGATCCTGAACGCGCTGCCATTCCGTTGAAACCGTAGTTTTGAAGGCGTTCCCGTCGCGGCCTCTGCTGATTACGTCCTCACGGTTCTGAACGCGCGTCGCAGCCGCATCAAGCGCCGAGGCAGCCTGCGTTATGCCCTCACCCATGCCCGTAAGTGGGCTTGTTGCCAGAGACAACGGAACGTTCTGCATCCCGGTGCTTCCGGGGACAGATGCTTTGTTTGTATATGTCGGAACCATTGCCATTCTATTGTCCTTATTTAATCTTACCGGCAAGCTGCGCCGTAGACGATGCGCCCGTCAGAAGTGATTTAGCCGCCGCGCCCGTGGCCCTTTGCTTCGCCACTGCGCCTTCAAATCCTGCCAACTGCGCGCGTTGCTGCCCTGCTCGAAAGCCCATATCGCCACCGTATCGGATTGTAAGGTTTTCAAGCTCGGCTTCTTCCGCGCTCATGTCTCGGATGTCGCCCATGTCCAGCAATTCAGAGCCTGTGGAGGCCATAGAGGCCCGCTGACTGCCCGCAAACAACCTTGCCTGACGATCCTGCGCCCTAGCGTCAAACTCGGCCTTCTGACGCGCTGCAATGGCGTCGTTCTGTGCAATCTGCGCGTTGTAATTAGCAAGATTCTGAGCCGACTTGCCCTGCTGAATTGCGCCAAGCGTACTAACCGCCGTGCCAGCGCCTGACGCGATGGTTCCGATAAGCGCTATTTCTGCTCCAGTACACATATCAAACCTTCGTCGTATTAAGTTCTGGCATAATAGCCAGAACAGTAAATGGCAGCGGCTGATCCTGCACTAAGAAAATATATCCGTCTTTATCCCAGTTACGCGGGAATTCAACCTCTTTGTCGCCGGTAAACAGTGCCGGTGCCTCGTCCATGTCGTCGGCGCTAGACCGGAATGGAATAATATCTAGGCGATCCGCGCTGGGTCCGTGCTTCAAACCAAGTGTATCATACAGCCGATAAGTAATCCGGGATATGCGCTTCTTCTTACCCTGCGCCGTGCCGTCTTTTGCCCCCGCCTCAATCCGCATGGTTTGCAGCGTGGATGTGTACGGCAGCCCAACATGAACAATAGCGTATGATCCATTTAATGTAATTGATCCGCCGGAGACAACTCGATCTGGGTGCGCTGCACCATTTGCCAGAACTGATACGGTCTGACCTTCTAGGTGGTTTAGACCAAACACCGCCGAAACCGCGCCGCCCTCGTAGGTCAGCATAGAGTCAAGGTATGTGGCGGCCCGTGTGTTTACAGAAACCTCCGGCATTCCGGGGGTCAGGAACTCAATGTAACGAACAGATTGTCCGTTTATTGTGCGCTGAACAACCGCCCAGAGATCATCGCGGCTGCCGGTTGTGTTTGGAATTACAGAAACGCTTTCAACCTTGGCATCAGCTCCGCCAACAATGTGACGGTGCCAACCCACAACGTCTTGAGCGCGTTCGTATGTCATGCCAAGCAAAACGCCGTCAGACCGAACCATCCAAACAACACTGTCAGGCTCCTGCTGATACGCCATGTCAACGACGCCGCTTTCGGTGATATGTTCCGACAGGATAGCAAGGTCAGGCGCGGTATACGCGTCTGTTTCAAATTGATAGACGTATTCACGCAATTTGCGGTTGGCGCGCTGCAAGAATAGAACAGAGCTTCCAACCTGCGGCGGCGTTACAGCGGCGCTGCCAAACGTGGTCTGACGAACAACTCGCGTGTTGGTTGGCGACAGTGGGCTGTTCTGGTCGCCCTGAGAAACCACAAACTCGCCGCCAGCAGTGCCTACAGACAACACCCTACCAGCCCTCATCCAGCGGATTGTGTTTACCTGATCGGTTGCAATGGTATAGACAAATCCACTGTCGTCTAAAACCACCCCGTCTGTGTCAGTCGGGGCGTGATTGTAATAATCAGCAGAAACAGAGAAAAACATTGACTGCGGACGGTTTGTTGTCGCCGCGTAGACTAATCTTTGCTCAAAAAACGTCACAACAGACGGGTAGCCGGTTGTTTCGGAAAACGAGCCTAGCCGCCAGCCCGTCTGCGCTGTTGTGGCTGAAGCGTTTGGGCCAATAAAGTCAGCCGTAACGTGCGTTGTGTCCGTTCGTGCAGTAATCTCAAGATAGGTCCAGTCGTTTGCCGCGTCCTCGAACCTAATCAGACGCCCGATGTCCGTTGTAAGAAACCCTGCCCCATCATTGATTCCAGTGACCGCAGAGGCCGTTACCGTAACTCCGGTCCCGCTCACCGCTGACAGCCCGAAGGTCGTGTCCGTCGCGTTCACAGGGTCATATGGGCCATCAAGAAACTGAATGATGTCTAAGGCCCAGTTTGTGTCCCCGGTTCGCGACAGCGTGCGCGGCTCGTGGTTCTGGTGCGCTATGTAGAGAACGTCAGCAGATTGCGTGATAACTAAATCAAACAATTCATCTTCAAGATATGGAGTTGATACCTCGTATGCTGCGCCAACATTAAATTCTGCCGCAAACACCTCATCAAACGGCCCAGACTGAATCTGACCATAGTTTTTGTAAAACCGAACGTACTGATCGCCAAATTCAATAACGTAAGCCTGAGTGGAGCTAAACTCGAACGGAAGAATGCGAGTCTTTTTGCTGCTGTCCTTTACCTCTGCGGAAAAGTAGAACCCACCCCGCCGGGAGGCTGGACCGTGCTTTTGCACAATCATGTTCTCAAGCGTTTGGCAACCGTTGTTGTACTTCTGAAGGTCCACGCGGCCTTCAAGGCGCGGCGAAAGTTCGCCAGCCGTGAAATTAGTAAATATCGGCGCAGAGCGCACCATTTACGGACTCCCGTTTACGCTAACACCGGAACCGCCAGAATAACCGCTGCGGCTGTCCAGCCATGTGTCCGCAACAACCTCCAGATAACCGCTTTCCTGCGCGTCCATAGAGCGGGCATCTGCAACTTTGCGCTGGTACATTTCCATCATATTTGAATAAAGCGTGTTGCTCTCCGAGAGCGTGACTGACAATTCAGCCGCAAGCCGGGCAGACAAAGCCTCAACAAACATAGCGTCAAACAAGTTTACGTCTTCAACGCGGGCCAAATATAAAATCTTCGCAGTGCCTTCGTCAGTTAGCAGCTTGCCGCTTTCGATCTTATAGAACATGTCCATATTTTCCATCTGCAACACCCGAAGGCAATCAGACGGAACGTTGTACTGGTAAGCAAACCCGAAAGCTGGGGCGACGGAGTTCTGCGCCAACTCCACGCGGTTGACAGCAAAGTTCCAAACATGGTCGCGGATGCAAGCGTCGCGGACCTGCTCATAAATAAGATTAGCGGCACGAGCCGCTTCACTGTCTTCAGTCAGTGTCAAAATGGCATTTGCACCAATCTTGACCAAAGCATTGTTTACAATCTGAACAACTGAAGTCGCCATGCTAACACCTAAGTAAAGTGTGGGGAGGCCGAAGCCCCCCCAACCTTATTACGTTGCAGAGAAATACATATCCACAACCAGCGTACCTGAGCCGGGAAGGCTCGCACTGGCAATAGTGATGAAGATTTCTTCTTCAGCAGCAAGCGTTGCAACGCCAGCGTTGACGCCGAACAACGTCGGGACGTTTGCAGCGGTGTGAGTCGCCGCAGCCCGGTACTTTCCGGTCGTGCCAGTGACGCCGATAGCAACCGTGGCACTAGCGCCAAGTGTGGCACTAGAATTTAGAACGCCATAAAGGAAAGACTCGCCTTCTTGAGCTTTCGCAATAACAATGGTGTCCGAGGTCGTCTGGGTGTCGAGCGTGATGGTGGCCCGCTTTACGCGGACATTACCATCAACAATACCGCCAGACGGGAGGCTAACTGGAACTGCGGCCAGCCCAGCCATTTCTGCGCTATAAAGTACAGTCATTTTTCATGTCCTCCTATTCGACGCACAAGATTTCAAGGACGCGAGCTTCTTCCATGCGAGTGCCGCCAATGCTCATTGAGCAAAAGACCTGCGTTGCATAGTTTTTGTCCGCACGCTCTGAAATCTTCGTTGTCATGTCAGCACCGACACCAAGAAGCAAACCCTCATTCTGGAATGCAAAACAGCGACGATGGCTAGAACCATTGACGGGAATCAATTTAGTGCCGTCAATGCGCTTGCCGTTTACCGGGATAAACTTAAAGCCGAGAAACGTGTCCACTTCACCGCGAGCAAGTGCTTTGACCGTATTGAAGTCTGCGCTCTGAATCTCCGTGGTGTTCAGCAGATCGGTAACCTGATCTGCGGTGCAAACAATGACGCGACCGTTCTCAGGAACATCGTCACCGTCCATTGTCTCTTTGGCTGCGAGCAGCTTTGCAAGAGAAAGGCCGGTCGTACCAGCAGCAATAGCCGTCTGGCCTGCGGTCGTGGTTCCGCCGGACACGCCGGTAAAAGCACTACCAAGAGCCGAGTCAACGATCACTTCGTCCATCGCACGACCCATAGCCATAGCCGCTGCGCGGGCATAGTCGGAAGTCGGGTCAATCAACATGCGAACCTTGTCCTCATTATCAATGAGGTCGGCCCAATCAAAATCCTCAAGCGAAACGCGACGGCGCGCATGAGGGGTATCAACACGAGGGGTGTCGGAATGACGGGAGGTACGACGAAGTGCCGCCGTGGCTCCAATCTGCTCAAAAAAGGCATTCTTGCCTGTTACTGACTCTTCACGAACTGAACCGCGCAACTTAGACCCGTCCTGCTGGACAAGGTGCTGAACGTTGGCGCTGTACTGCTCGACGAAGGCCGTTGTCACTTGAATAGACATACGGATTTCTCCTAAAGGGTTAAAACAGTAGTTTAAGGGTTATCGTCGAGGACGGCCCAAGCTGCCTTCGTGCTTGTGCGGGTTCCAAAGGGAATTGTCCACCTATAGAAAGGCAACCCAACACTATCTTGTTTATTTAATACATGCAAACACAAAAAACCCCGCTAAAGCGGGGCCTTTCTTAATCGTGATTTGAAAAAACTACATCCTTTTTAGGAGGTCGTCCTCGTTTGGGCTTTTCTGACTTCATCACCCAGTCATAATAAATCTGCGCGGCCCTTATTGTAACATCAGGGCTGCCTGTTTGAGCAAGCCTTAAACACTCAATTTTGATAACAAACTCGTCCATTATCACTCACCATAGGCTTGGTTAAACAGACCCTGAACCTTTTTGACCATAGAAGTGTGTTCAGGGTGATGCTTATCCATGTAAGCAGGGTGCGCCATAATTGTGGAAGCCTCCGCTTTTGCCTCGTCTGGCGTCAAAGCCATCCGCGTCCCGCTTGACGGCCCAGCCAAATCATTGTCGGCCATTGTCGTTTTGGCAATGTTGGCAAACGCCTTCAGAACATCCGGGTCATTCCCTAGTCCGCTGGCTTCCATCTTGGCCGCCAACTGTTCGCCGCCGTATTCCTCGAAAGCCTTGCGGGCGAACCCAATGTTTTGATCGTAAGCGCGACCCCACTCTGCCTTTAGTGCAGTCTCGCCTTTCTCCATAGACTCATCAACCATGCCCTTGTAGGCATCATGCTGAGAACCCATGCTGCCAGCCTGCCACGCAATCAGGCTTTTAACCTGATCGGCATTAAGGCCAAGTTTGTGCGCTTCCTGCTTAAACGAAGAAAGTGTTTCATCATTAAATTGCGATGCTATTTCTTCAGGCAAGCCCTCTGGAAGTGCAACTTCGTATTCTTCGGGGCTTTCTGGGCGACCAAGGAACTCGTAAACGTCGTCCCAGTCGCTGTCTGTAACCGGCTTGGCGATTTTATCCCGGCCAAGGTGCGATTGCAGATTGACGTAAGACGCCGCGAGGCTGTCTACGTCCTTAAATTTCGAGAAACTTGGATTGTCCCGAAGGTCTTCTGACAACGACGAACGCCAATTATCGTCGCTAGTCTCTGTAGTCTGTGTCGGCTCACTAACTGCTTCTGCATTATCTGCCGTTTCGGCAGGTGCGATATCGTCAGGCATTAGCCTCAATCTCCTGTGAAAGTTCTAAGAAACGTTCCGGGCTTTCATCAAGTGCCGTGAGAATCATCAGCGCGACATTCCTCATGCCCTCGTTGAATGCTGTGTTCTCCAATGCCTCGCCCGGAACAAACGAAGGTCGCAGAACGCCGCACTCACGGCAAATATGGGAAAGGACTCGCTTGCCCTCTTCAGATGAAAAGATAAACTTAAAGTCGTCTTTGCTAACCTTGGACAAGATTCAACCCAGCCTCTCCTGCTGTTTTGGCTACGTTCGCGCCCTTTTGCATCATGTCCATGACTTCAGCGCCCTGCATCATCTGCTGCTGCGCCGCTTGGGCCTCCTGCTGCGCCTTGGCTTCTGCCAGCAACTCTTCGTCAGACTTCAGCAGCATCGGCGGAACACCATTGAGTTCCGCAATGTGACGAACAGTGTCCGCGCCCTTAACAACCTGAGCGGCCTGCGGGTCCATGCCTGCGATTGGGCCGATGAACTCAAGGGTTCGCATGATCCCCTGCGTCTCGCTCTGGCGCTGCGCCCGCGCAAGCGGAGATACATATTCAATCTTTAGCTCTTGTTCAGCAATAGATTCAGGCGGCTCCGGCAGACGGCCAGAGCGTGACAGAACGCCGTAAATGCGCTCGATCATCGGGCCAAGGAACTCAGACTGAAGACGCCCCAGCGTCGGCCCCAGCAGCCGCAACGTGCGCTCCGTGCGCTCAACAACTTCCGTTGCCGTCATGCGCGGTGCGCCTTGGAACTGCAACTGGTCCAGAAAGAACATGGTGCGAATGCGCTCACGCAAATCGTTCATCATTTCGTAACTGAGGCCAATGTTTGCGCCCGTCTGCAACGGCTCAATGCGTGCTCCAGACGACGCACGGTAATAATTCAAACCGCCCGGAATAGTGCGAACTGGACCCAGCACGCCGTCATCAGGAACCAGAAGCGGCGGATCAACAACTTTCTGCGCCGCTTTGATAGTAGTCTTCATGATTTCTTGAAGCATCTTGATGTCAGGCAACGCCGTCATTGCCGGACTTCTTCCAAAAACCTCACCGACCGCCTTGGACCAGCGGCTCACCATATAAGGCATTTCGTCAAAGCCGCCTTCGGCCAAGACGTGCTTGTCCTTTTCGTCAATATACACCGACGCAACAGGAAGCATGGTCGCGGCTTTCTTGCCTTTGTCCATGTCTTCACGGGGATACACGCAATGCAACAGCTGGACCTGTTTATCGTAATCCTTCTTCTCGTACATCTTGGCAATGCGCGGAGAAAGCGACTTCTCGCCCCACTTCTGAACGATCTGGCGAACGGTCATCTCAAAGCTGCGGAACACCGTATCTATAATGCCGTCAGCATTCTCAGCAATAAAGATTTCTTCAATGTGAATTGCGCGGAAGCTGACGCCTTCACGATTCACAGGATCACCGATGAAGATACATGCCGTACCAATCGAGCACAGCGACAAATAGTACTCATGGATATGAGACGAAAACGCTACTGACGGGGCTGCAATTTCAGACAATATGACGTTTGTCGTGTCTTCAAGCCACTGCTTGGCCTCGCTGCTGTCGGCTAGATTGTTCTGATCATCCTTAATTCGCAGGCTAAACCAGTTAGACGCCGGGTTTGTCAGCATCCCGTGCAGACCAGCAGCAAGCATCTCATTCGCATGGATGCCGGTGCTGTCATACACATGCGTTGTTCGCTTGCCGCCTTTGGACCGCTCAGTGTTAAAGTCAGCCTCATTCGGCAGAACAAGGTTTGTCAATTCCTGCCAGTTAGACTCCCACGTTCCTCGCTGGGCCTTCAACTTGCCCTTGCGCTTTACGAGATGGACGACTTGCTCCTGACTTATCATGCCAATGCCTTAAACGGTTGGAAGCGCAACAGCTTGGAGATTATAGTCAGCAATGGTCAGATTGGCCGTTGATGTTTCGTTTGTTCCGTGGATTTCAATGTAGTCATTGTTGCTCATCAACGCGCTGCCCTGCAAAGAAACTGCGCCGAGCTCTCCCGACGCGGTGATTTTGCGGGTGACCAGTGTCGGCGCAAGCAATGCTCCAGAAGTACCGCTGTCATCATACAGCCAAGCCTTAAAAGAAATGACCTGATTGTTAGACGCCGCCGTGCAACTGAGCGACGCCGAGAACGTGACCACCCGGTTCGGAGCGCCAATGTAGCGCAAACGCCCAGTGTTGGTGCTGTTGTTGTCAAACAGCAGTTCGTTTCCAGAAAGCGCCGTGGTCCCAGCAATCTTCACATATGTACCAGCGCCCGAAATAACTGTCTCAGTCGAGTTGCCCTGCATCGAGCATTCACCGAAGCTGGGGCGCAACGAAACAATCAAGTCCCGCACATCGTTTGCTGTGATTGCGTTAGCTGCTTGGCCGTCCTGAAATACAGCCGAAAGAAGCGAAGCTGTTGTGCGAACGGTATCAACCATTACTCACCAAGCAGCATCTTCTTGCCGCCAGCCTCTGCGTCGCCAGTGTTTAGCGAGCCGGTGAGAATCGTAGACTGTCTGCCCTGAGCGCCAGCCGCACGGCGGCGAGCGTCTTGCTCAGCCGCACGAACTTCACCGGCTGATTTTTCAGGCGGGGGCGGCGGAGGTGGAGGAGCGACTGGTGCCGCTGGTGCTGAAAATATTCCGCCCATAGCTGAAACCTTTCAAAATTAGATTTATTTGAGTGATCTATATCACAGATGTCGGTTTTTTGTAAATGGTGTATTTTTCGGTGTATCCTAGCCGCTCATATAGCTGCCCAGTCCTGTCAGGCGTGATGCCAGCCGACACACCTAGCAGCGGCTCTCTAACGCCCTGCGCCTCGCACCAAGCGGTGTATTTCTTCACCAGCCGCGCGCCTATCGTGCCGCCCCGGTGCTCTGGCACAACATAGATCGCAAGGTCGCCGCTAGTTAGTTCAGTGCCGAAGAAATGCGGCGCAACATAACCGCAGCAAAATCCAATGATATCGCCATCGCGTTCAACGACCAGCGCAAGCCACGAATCAGGG
>CAXBCO010000016.1:0-26029 GCA_963973995.1 uncultured Alphaproteobacteria bacterium | reverse complement strand
GATTGAGCGCGCCGTCCGTGGCGGATGCGACCTGCAGCGTGATGTCCAGTACCTGACGGAAGTCGTCCGGCAGGACCAGGCTGTCGCCGATTGGCAGGCGGTTGAACCGACTGATCAGGGAGTCCGGCTCCCATGTGCTCATCTCGGAGATGATGCGGGCGAATCCCGATTCCAAAGCGCTGGGAATGGCGTCGGCCCCGACGCCCGGAGGCGCGTGGGCCGAGACCGACCAGTCCGTACCCATTGTTGTGCCGCTGAGCCGCAAGAGCGGCCCAGCGGCGACAAGCGGACGAGCCGCGCCGGGCCGCGGCAGGTCATGAGGGATGAGCAGGTTCAAAGCGGTCTAAAGCGGCAGGGCTTCGAAGGTTGCCGTGTAGGAGGACCGGACTTTCATCGGCAAGCCGTCGATCATGGTGTCGCCTTCCGATCCGGCCGTGAACCAGTATGGCCCCGGAATTGTTGGCGTGAACGTGAAGACGCCATCGGCGTCCGTCGTCAGCTTGAATTCGCCCGGTGTGTCGCGATAGCGGTCATTGCCTGGCAGGACGGTTACTTCAAGGCCGCTGGCCGGTGCGCCGTCGAGCAGGAACCTGAAACTGACCGGTTCGCCGGTGAAGACGTCATTGGGGTGGGTGACGGGCTGGAATTCAAGGCCCTTTCCCGTGGCGGAAAACACCTCGGTCGACGGCGCGCCGAGCGTGACGTAGGTCTCGACACTGCGGTTCGACAGGGAGATCTGCACGTCGGGTTTCTTGTCCACGCCTTCGGCACGCAGGGTCTTGAGCGTCCCGCGCCAGCGCTTGCGCTCGCCCGCTTCGGACCAGCTGGCGAAGTAGAAGGGCTCGCCTGCTGTGGAGACGCGATAGGTGCCCTGCTGGTTCATCTGGAAATCGAACATCGCGCGGGTCTCGCCGGACGCGGCATTCTTGATATCGACGACCGAACCGTCAGGCCCGGTTACGGTGACCGATGCAGGGTCGATCGGGTGGTGGTTCGGGAAGAAGAGGTCGTTGGAGATGGCGGCGTCAACGGTGACCCATTGTGAGTCTCCGGAAAAGGTGAAGGTCGAGGGCAGCATCCAAGCCCGGTGGGCACTGGCCGTGCCGGCCACGGCGAAGAGAACGGTGGATGCGGCGAGGAGCCGGATGGCAAAGTGTTTCATGGGGAGAGTCTCCTTGTGGGATCGGGGCGCGCCGGGGGCGGCGTCGTCTGGTCTAGTCTTCGTCGGTAAGTGTGAGCGTGATCAGGCCGAGCTCGGTTTCGCCGGAGACCGTCAGCGGCGCGGCGCCATTGGCCGGCCAGGTGAATGGCAGCTGCACCATTTCGCGTCCGCCGACTTCGCGGACCGCCTCGACATTGAGGATGTAGTCGCCGGGTTCGAGCGCGGCCAAGGCGGGCGAGTCGCCATCGATATTGAAACTGTGCGTGCCGGGGCCGCGCGTCGGGCCCGACACGCCATCGACCGGCATGGTGAGATTACGGCCTGCGCGGCGCCACCATTGACGCAAATCCTTCAGCCAGGTTTCACCCTCGTCTTCGCCGCGCCGTTCCTGCTGGTAGAGGACAGCCAGATTGGCCGCGACTGTCTGGTCGGGCCGGGCAATCCAGGCCGCAAGATAGGGCCGGTGGTATTCGGCGACGTTGAGCTGCGGGATGGCGATGCCGATCTCCATCGTGTCTGCGACGACGGGGCCGGACAGGAGGGCCATTCCGGCCAGGGTCATGATTGCGCGCATGGGATCCTCAAATGTGGGTAAAGAAAAGAAGGAGCAGGACGGGCACCGCGAAACCCGCGATGGTGAGCGGCCAGGTGGTGGCGCGCCGTGCCGAGTGGATCTGCAGGAGCCAGAGCCCCGACAGGCAGAACAGCATTGTGGCGACGGCGAAGATGTCGAGAAACCACGACCAGGCGGTGCCGGTGTTGCGGCCCTTGTGCAGGTCGTTGAGATAGGCGACGGCGCCGCGGCTTGTGGTTTCGAAGGCGACGTCGCCGGTTTCGCGGTCGATGCTGAGCCAGGCGTCGCCGCCCGGACGGGGCAGGCCGACATAGACATCCATGTCGGTCCATTCCGCCTGCCGGCCGCCGACATCGGCGCCGAGTTCGGTCTTGAGCTGGCGTGCGACGGCGACGGGCAGGGCCGGTGTGGTGCCTGCGTCCGGGCCGGTTTCGAGCAGGGCGAGCAAAGGCGGCGCCAGCGTGGCTTCCACTTCGCTGACGTGTGGACGGCTCGGAATGTCCGCCGCGTGGTTGAGCGTGATTCCCGTTGCCGCGAACAGGAGCATGCCGATCAGGCAGACGGCGCCTGACATCCAGTGGACGGTGCGGATCTGGCGTTTCCAGAACGCATATTTCATCCGGCGCTGGCCCGCCTTGGCCTGCGCGCGGTCTGCCGTGGCCTGTGATGGGGATTCAGTCAGCAGGGAGGTCAAGCGAGTCTCGGTGTTGGTGGAAGGATGTGACGGTCCCTAGCAGCCCGATATTGCGCATGCAAGTCATTCGCAATTTTTGGGTTGCGTGTGGCCACGATGGCGTCAGAAGCTTCGTCGGAGGCCTTGCGGCGTTGCGGGGGCACGCGGTCCTGACGCGCCCGGACGGTGGCCGGTCAGCCCGGTTCAGAATGCAAGAGGGGCGCGACTCTTCGCGAGCAGCGCCCCTTGCCTGATGGCCTGTCAGTTTTGTTGCGCCGGATCAGTCGGCGGTGAAGGTGACGCGGGCGGACGCCGCGCCGGTGTCTTCGACAAAGCCCGGCTGGCCACCGCCGAGCGAGAGCGTGGCCGACATGCCCGCCGGGGTGACAAGCGCGCCGTCCTCATCGAAATAGCCGAGCCGTTCCGGCGACAGGTCGAACGTCACGGTCCTGCTCTCGCCGGGCGCCAGTTCGACGACATCGAACGCCACCAGTTCCACGCGCGGGGTCGAGGGATTGGGCCGTTCATCAAGCTGGATATAGGCCTGCACCACTTCGCGCCCTGCGCGCTCGCCCGTATTGGTCACGGTGACGGAGACCGGCATCGTCTCGCCGCCGTCCTGCGTCTCCGGCGCGGACATGTCGGAATAGGCAAAGGACGTGTAGCTGAGGCCGTGGCCGAACGGATAGAGCGGCTTGCCCTCATAGTATTTGTACGTCCGGTTCTGCATGGAATAATCGTCGAAGGCGGGCATGCCGTCGAGCGACGTGTAGAAGGTCACCGGCAGACGGCCCGAGGGGCTGAACTCGCCCCAGAGCAGGTCTGCGATGGCGGTGCCCGCTTTCTCGCCGGGATAGAAGGCCTGCACGATGGCCGGCAGGTTCTCGGCTTCCCAGTTGAGCGCCATGGCGCTGCCCGAGAAGTTGACCAGCACGACCGGCTTGCCCGTCGCGTGCAACTTCTTCAGCAGGTCTTCCTGCACTTGCGGCAGTTTGAGGTGGGTACGGTCCCCGCCGAGGAAGCCGTCGATCTCGACACTCATTTCCTCGCCTTCGAGATCGGCGTCGATGCCGCCGAAGAACAGCACGACATCAGCGTCCTTGGCGACTTCCAGCGCCTCGCCAGCCCAGTCGCGGGATGTATTCACCCATGACAGTTTTGCGATCGGTTCGATCGTGTTGACCGGCCAGTCCCGCACGGCGTTCAGCGTATATTCGACCGGGTAGGCCTCGCCTGCCTTCATCTCGATCGGGCCATCGGTGATCTTCTTGCCGTCAACCGTGGCCTCGGACATTCTCGGAACCCCAAAGCTATAGGCGCCATCGGTTTCCGGAACGATGAAGCCTGTCCAGACAATCACAAATTCATCGGCGATCTCGCCGTTGATTGGCGAGGTTTTCCAGTGGTGATCGATCTGTGCGTCGACCGTGACAGACACCGGATCGCTGTCACGCGAAGCATTGTCCCAGCTCGTCATCGTCAGGCCGGGCTGCAAGTCGCCATTCTCGTCAGCATGCTTGAAAACGGTCGCCTCGACAGGCTTCTTGTTGCCGAAGACATTGCCCGCCAGCGCCGCGCCGGGCGCATAAACGACATTTTCCGCGCCTGCCTTGGCGATCACGCCCTCCAGCGCGGTCACCGGTGCGGTCGGGTAGCCGAAATAGTTCGCCACGAGCGTCAGCTCATTGTCGGCGTTCGGGCCGATGACCGCGACCTTCGTGCCTTCGGCCAGCGGCAGTATGCCGTCATTCTTCAGGAGTACGAGCGAGTTGCGGGCCGCCTCGGCCGACAAAGCGAGGTTCTGCTCGCTCGCCACCACGCTGTAGGGGATGTCAGCGTAAGGCACGCCAGCGTCGAACTCGCCGAGCCGGAAGCGCGCCGTGAACAGCCGTGTCACGGCCCTGTCGATTGTCGCTTCGTCGATGAGGCCGAGCGCAACGGCTTCGGGCAGGGCGTCCATC
This sequence comes from uncultured Alphaproteobacteria bacterium, assembly GCA_963973995.1. Classification (GTDB taxonomy): domain Bacteria; phylum Pseudomonadota; class Alphaproteobacteria; order Caulobacterales; family Hyphomonadaceae; genus Hyphomonas. Next base: position 21,659 of record CAXBCO010000016.1, on the reverse strand, counting down.
TTGTTGCCTTCACCGTCGCCGCAATTGAGGTCCGTGCCCATTTTCACGGAGAGGGCTGCGGCCTCGGCACGGGTTTTGACGTATCTGTGGGCGTGGTCGTAATAGAAATCGCCGATCGCCCCGCAATCGGACACGACATAACCGTTGAAGCCGAGGTCGCCCCGCAAGATGTCGACCATGAGTTCTTCGCTGCCGCAGGCCGGAGCGCCGCGATAGGCGTTGTAGGCGCACATCACCGATGCAACCTGCGTATTGTCGAAGGCGGCCTTGAAGGCGCCGAGATAGGTCTCGCGCAGGTCGGCCTCGGTCGGATTGTAATCGTCGGAATGCCGTGTCGGCTCAGGGCCGGAATGAACCGCGAAATGTTTCACGGTCGCGACGGCCTTGAGGTATTTGTCGTCGTCGCCCTGGATGCCGTTGACGAAATTGGTCGCCATGCGGCCGGTGAGGAACGGATCCTCGCCATAGGTTTCCTGTCCCCGGCCCCAGCGCGGGTCGCGGAAGATATTGATGTTCGGCGACCAGTAGGTGAGGTCGGTGTACATCTCGTAGACGCCCTGACGGGCAAAATTGTTATGCTTGGCGCGGCCCTCGTCGGAAATGGCCGTGGCCACTTCCAGCATCAGGTCCTCGTCCCATGTCGCGGCGAGGCCGATGGCTTGCGGGAAGACGGTGGCCTCGCCAGCGCGCGCTACGCCGTGCAGGGCTTCGTTCCACCAATTGTGCCTGCGGATGCCGAGCCGTTCGACGGGCGCGGCCTTGTCGTACATCTGCGCGGCCTTCTCCTCGAGGGTCAGACGGCTGACCAGATCGGCGGCCCGGGCCTCGGGGCTCAGAGAGGGGTCCCGGAAAGGATATTCGTAGGTCACGGCTTCGACGAGATTGGCAGTTGGCCCGGTGTCAGGCGCCGACAGGGCGGGCGTTCCCGCGCAGGCAGAAAGCCCAATCGCCAGCGCGGCGATACCCGCTGTTTCCCGGTATTGTTTCATGGTTTTGTGCGTGAACATCATCATGCGCGCCTCCTCCAAAGGCCGGGAGTCGACGTACGCGACTCCGCTTCGTTTTGTTCTTTGTTGCACGCTAACATTATCCGCGCCAAGCTCTTTCTCGCCAAGTGCGCGATGCGAGACGCGAATCGGTCAGGGTCGAGAAATAGACGGCAAGGCAGGGCGCGCCTGCCGCCCTTCCAAGACGCGTTAGCCGCTTTTGCTGAAAAATATCACGCGGATGACAAGGATCAAACGGGACCTGGCCAAGCCATGTTCTGTTGTGTCCATGAAAATAGAACCTGAAATCTCGTATCGTAACATCGAGCCATCCCGGCATTTGCAGGAGCGGGTCGACAAGGAAATCCGCCAGCTTGAAAATATTTACCCGGACCTGACCCATTGCACAGTGCTGATTGAAGGGCCGAGTGGGCACAAACATGCGGGCGGACTGGCATCTGTCCGGATTCACCTGACAGCGCCGGGCCGGAAGGACATTGCCGTCACGCATGTGGCCGACGACAATCATGCGCATGAGGATGTCCTGGTCAGTGTGCGGGATGCGTTCAAGGCCGCCCAGCGACAGATCAAGAAACTCAAGCATGACAACAAAGTCGACCGCACGACGGAGGGGACAAGGCTTGCCGGCAAGATTGCCAGGTTCCTGGCCGAGGAGGATGCCGGTTTCATTGTCGCTGAAGACGGACGGGAATGTTACTTTCAGGCGCGCTCGGTCACCGACGCGCAGTTCAAGGCGCTGAAAGTCGGCGATCATGTCACGTTCAGGGTTGAGCCCGGCGACAAGGGCCCGCAGGCGGTTGCCGTTCACCTGCGTGGCGATTGAGCGGACAGAAAGGCATTCCCATGTTTGTGCGAAATTTCGATCTCATTCTCGATCCGGCCGACGCGATGCAGATTGCCATGCTCGTGCGCGAATTCGACACGGAAGACATTGATCCGACGGGCGAGGACTATTCAGGCGACGAGGCTTTCGCGAACGAGGAAGACCTTCTCGAAAAGGAAGAGAAGGATCCGGCAGATCCCGCGCTGGAAGCGCTTGGCGCTGCCGTGAACCTGCTGAATGTCGACGCGCAGCGGGACCTGCTCGCGCTGATGTGGGTGGGACGGGGCGACTACGGGCCCGAGGACTGGGCAACAGCGCGCCATCAGGCCGCCGATGTCGCCGACATGCACCTGGCCAAGTATCTTGCAGAGACACCGCTCGCGAGCACGTACCTTATCGAGGGACTGAGCCAGATGGGCTATTCCGTCGATGACTACGAAGCCTCCTGAAGCGGAAAAGGGAAAAAAATCATGGGAATGGTCGACGGAAAGAGTGCGCTGGTCACGGGTGCCGGAGCTGGGATCGGGCGCGCAACGGCGCTCGCGTTCGCAGCTGAGGGTGCCCGGGTCGCCGTGTCGGACGTGAACGTCGAGGGCGGCGAGGAAACAGCCCGCCTGATTGCCTCTGCTGGCGGTGAGGCGTTTTTCATGCGGGCCGACGTGTCGCAGGCCAAGGATGTCGATGCGCTGGCCAAGCAGACGGTCAAGGCGTTCGGCAGGATCGACTGCGCCTGCAACAATGCCGGGATTGAAGGGACTATCGCGCCGTTCGCAGACCAGACGGAAGAGAATTTCGACCGGATCATTTCGGTCAACCTGAAGGGCGTGTTCCTGTGCCTTCGGGCCGAGATACAGCAGATGGTCAAAACCGGTGGCGGGGCCATCGTCAATCTTGCCTCGGTTGCCGGTCTTGTCGGCTTTGCGGGCCTCAGCCCTTATGTGGCGTCAAAGCATGGCGTGAACGGCCTGACGAAGAATGCCGCGCTGGAATATGGCAAGGCGGGCATCCGCGTGAATTCCGTATGCCCCGGCGGTATTGATACCAGGATGCTGGATTCGCTCGCAGAGCAAACGAGCGATGGAAAGATGACCTCTCACGAGATGCTCGATCCGCTGCATCCGATCGGGCATATCGGCGAACCGGAAGAAGTGGCCGAACTGATCGTCTGGCTTTGCTCGCCGCGTGCGTCTTTCGTCACGGGCGCGAACATTCCGGTGGATGGCGGTTTCGTGGCACAGTAGCCAACCGCCCGGTCTCAGATCAGTCCGATGGACGCTGCGACGCCCAGGCCGGCTGCGCCCGCCAGCGCCATGATCATTGCGGCGGCCATGCATCGCCGCCTGTAAGCGCCCTCGCCGGCGACGATGGCGATCGTGCCTTTCAGCAGCGTATTGGCGATCGCAGCAAGGGCGACGGCGACGGCTGCGGTTTCGGCGCTCAGCCCTTTTGCGCTCATCTGGACCATGGAGAGGCTGATGGCATCGACATCTGCGGCGCCGGCGACAAGGGCGACCCCGTAAATCCCGGTCGGTCCCAACATGTCGGCGGCCGCTCTCGACAGAAAGAGCGCAGTCGCCAGAAGGGCAGCGAAGAATAAAGCGGACCGGATGTCGAGCGGATTGGACAAGACCAGTTCGGGCGCGGCCTGTGTGCCCCTGCGCAGGAGAAACATTGCCGTTATTCCCAATGCGACGATCAGCATGAAGCCGAATGGGAGGGCGAGGGGCACTACAAGTGCCGGAGCCAGTGCGCCGAGAATGACGGTCGTGCGGACGATCATGCCCGCCCATGCCAGGGACGTCCCACCAACAAGGGCGCGTACATCGCCCAAGGCGTTCCGGCTGAACCGGGCGAAGGACAGGGTCACGGCGGTCGATGAGGCAAAACTGCCCGCGAGCGCCAGCAGTCCGAGGCCGCGCCGGCTTCCCAGCCATTTCACGCCGAGATAGCCGACAAATTCGAGGCCGCTGATCAGGACCACCATCCACCAGATCGTGTGCGGATTGAACGCCTCATAGGGTCCATACGCTTTGTCAGGAAGCACGGGCAGGACGACGACCGAGATCAGCAACAGGCGCAGGAAGGCGCTGAGTTCCTTTTCCTCGATCCGGTGCAGCAGGGCGTGAAAGGGCGTTCTCAGCCAGAGCACGAATGCCACGATCACCGCGCCGGCTGCAGCTGCCTGGGAATGGCCAAGCACCGCCAGCGCGCCAAGTGCATAGGCGCTCAGGGCGGCCACCATCGTGGTGACGCTGACGATGCGGGTGACGTCGATCTGGGCCTCAAATCCTTCCCGCAAGAGCAGCGCGAGCCCGACAAATCCGGCAGCGATCACAAGGCCGCTTCCCGTGTCGATGAAAGCGAACAGGCCCCCCAGGAACCCGATCAGCCCGATCGTGCGGAACCCGGCAACGCGCGAGCCATCGGGATCGGCGCGATCCTTCCAGCCGCGCTCCAGCCCGATCAGAAGGCCAATGCCGAGCGCCGTCAGCAATCCTGTGACAGGAATGTCAGGTATCATCGGGACATATCCAGGACCTTCCATTCAACAAGGGGCGGGCGGCACTATGCAGCGTTCCGACAGAGGGAAAAGGCTTCGCGCGCAATCACTTCTTCCTCATTTGTCGGGATTACTGCAACAGCTATCGCTGAGTGTTGCGCAGAAATGACGCCAGCACCGGTTTCGTTCAGCGCGGCATCAAGCTCTATCCCCATCCATGACAGGCGCGCGCAGACACGCCGTCTGATTTCCCGTGAGTTCTCGCCGACGCCCCCGGTGAAGACTATGGCGTCAAGGCCATTGAGCGCAGCCGTCAATGAGCCGATTTCCCGCGCAATCCTGTATGTGTACACATCAAGAGCCTCCTCCGCTTCCGGCGCGGGGCTGGCGAGCAAGTCACGGATATCGCCGCTTATTCCGGAGACGCCGAGCAGGCCGGATTTGTGGTACAGCATGTCCGAGACCGCATCCGGAGTCATCTTCTGGCTGCCAATCAGGTAGAGGACCGCGCCGGGATCAAGGTCGCCGCACCGTGTTGCCATGGGGATGCCTGACAGGGCGGTCAGTCCCATCGAGGCGGCGACACTCTTCCCGTCCCGCATCGCACAGAGGCTTGCGCCATTGCCAAGATGGGCCACGATCGTCTTGCGATGAGGGCAGTCGGCAAAGGTTTCTGCGAGAGTCTCCGCGATATATGCATAGGAGAGTCCGTGAAATCCGTAGCGTTGGAGGCCGGACTCGGTCAGGTCCCTTGGCAGTGCATAGATACGGGCTTCTCTCGGCTGGGTGCGGTGGAAAGCCGTGTCGAAGGACAGGGATTGGGGCAGGCTCGGGAATTGTTTTGCCAGGCTGCGCACGCCGGCCAGGTTGTGGGGCTGGTGATCGGGCGCAAAGACAGACAGGCTGTCCAGCGTCTTCAGCAATTCGGGCGTTGCGAGCCGGGGCCCGTCGCATGACTGGCCGCCATGCACGATCCGGTGGCCCGCTGCGACCAGTTCGGCGCCATCCATGGCGGCGCGCAGGCAGCGCGCCAGTTCCGGGATGAGTTGTTCTGGTGCCGGGTCGACGTTCGACAGGGCAGCGGCGAACTGCTGCTGATGGCTTTGGCTCGTCGTGTCCATATCGACTTTGATATGTGCGCCCAGCCCTGTCAGCTTGCCGCCAAGCAAGCGCCCCGCAAGCTGGTCTGTCGCCGCGCGGTAGAGCGAAAATTTCAGGTTGGACGATCCGGTATTGAAGGTTGCGATGACCGGCATGCTCATGGCTTGCCGGCTTTCCAGGCGAGGTAGCACTTGGCCAGCGCGCAGGAGACTAACCGCTCTCTCACGCTGTCCGACCGGCTGGTCAGGATGATCGGAACCTGAGCGCCGACAACCAGGCCCGCGGCAGCGGCGCCGGCCAGATAGTCGAGTTGCTTGGCGAGCATGTTGCCGGCTTCGATATTCGGCACGATGAGAATATCGGCGTCGCCGGCGACATCGGAGACCAGGCCCTTGATTTTCACGGCCTGTTTCGAGACGGCGAGATCGAATGCGAGCGGGCCATCAAGCACACCGCCGATGATTTGCCCCCGTTCGGCCATCTTGCACAGGGCGGCAGCGTCAACGGTCGCCGGCATGTGGGGGTCGACCTCTTCGGTGGCGGCCAGGATCGCCGTCTTCGGAGAGTCGATTCCGATGGCGTTGGCAACGTCGATGGCGTTCTGGACGATCCATCTCTTGGTGTGCAGGTCCGGCGCGATATTCAGGGCGCCGTCGCTGATGAGCAGGTATTTCGGATAGGCGGGCGTCTGCATCACGAAGACATGGCTCATCCGGCGGTCCGTGCGCAGGCCGGTATTTCGGGCCACAATGGCCGCCATCAGTTCGTTCGTGTGCAGGGCGCCTTTCATCAGCGCCTGTACCTTGCCGGCCCGCGCGAGATCGACGCCCGCCTGCGCGGCGGCGTGGCTGTGCGGTGTGTCGACAATCTCGGCGCCTGCCAGGTCGAGGCCGAACTGATCTGCTGCCGCGCGAATGCGCTGCTCCGGCCCGACCAGGATCGCCTTGATCAGACCAGCCGCCTGCGCGTCGAGAGCCGCCGCGAGTGGGTTCTGGCTGACCGGGTGAATGACCGCTGTCGCGACCGGGGGGCCGCCTGCGCGTGAGAGGATCGCATCGAAGGCGTCGAGCGGATCGCCTTGCTCCGCGCTGCTTTGAGTCATTGGACGTGTGCCCCATCGTGGTTGGCGTTCATTCGCCCGCCTTATCGGTAACCGACCACGGACGCGTATTCTTCTTCAGTGGGTTCGCCAGCAGCGGCAATGAGGCGTTTTCGGTCAGATATCCGGATTCGGTTCGACTGTGGCAGTTCAATGATTCCGTCCCGCTTGAGCTGGTTCATCATGCGGCTGACCGTTTCCAATGTCAGTCCAACATAGTCAGCCATGTCACAGCGGCTCATGCGGATATCGACGAAGCCCGTCGCGGGATCAGCGAAGCGGCTGTCGAGGAAGAGCAAAAATGTCGCTGTGCGTTCCATCGCGCATTTGCGCCCGAGCAGAAGGGCTTGCTCGCGTGAGGCATTCAGCATGTCGCCGATCAGGGTGAAGATGCTCCGCCGGAATTCGGCATTGTCCTGCAGCGCGCGATCAAAGCTGGTTCGGGCAATGAAATCGACCTCGACATCTGTCAGGGCCTCCGCGCTGAGATTGTGACTGTCGGCGAAGGTCAGAGCAAGAAAATCCCCGTCGCTGGAAAAATCCTGAATCTGGCGGCGGCCATCGGCCATCAGTTTGTAGAGGATCACCGTTCCCGAGAGGATCTGAAACACGCCGGTCGGCGGATCGCCCTGAAAGAAAAGGTGCTCATGTGGTGCAAATCGCAGCCTGTTTCGTGGCACGCCATGCCCGTCCCTGTGCGTAAGCGTAGCGCGTGCGCTCGATGAATGTAGCGCCGTCGGGAGTTGTACAATGGTATGGACGTTCATTTTCTACCTCCTGTCATCTGCGGCACATCGCCTGATCTGCCTGTCCCTTCCAACATGGCGTATCGCGCGAAAATTGAATTGCGGAAAAATACGCATGCGGGATTCTACCTAGTAGGCATGACGCAAAACAACGTCGCTTTCGGCTCGGGAGGCAGAAGTTTGATTTGACGCAAATCTATCTCGTCCAGACCATGAGATAAATAGAAATCCGAACAATTCACGCAGTGAGAGGAGTGCCCTATGTCGTCATCCCAGCCCCAATCCGAGGCGAAGAATAAGACCAAGGCGGCCGATGGAAATGGCGCGGCCCAATCGAATGGCGAAGCATCTAACATGTTCCTTCAGAACGCTGGCATGACCAAGCTTTTGGGAGGAAGCACACGAGCGATGCAGCATTGGGCGGCGAGTGGCCAGGAACTGGCGCGTTTCTATTCAACGCGGATGCAAAAAGACCTGTCCCTGATGAGCGCGCTCACCTCATGCAAGACGCCTCAGGACGTCTCCGAGGTATGGTACAACGCTGCGAGCAGCGCAGTGCACGACTATGCAGACGAATTCGATCGTATCATGGAGATCGGTCTGGCGAATATTTCTTCTGACGAGGCCATGCAACGTCGCGGTTCGTGAAGACCTCTCGCTCAGCATCCCTTGATTTTCATCAATGGCGATCCTTTCCCCGCCACTAACCTGTACCGCGCAACGCTGGATCGACAGGGTGCAGGAGCCTTCATGGATACGTTAGCCAAAAAACATCATAAGCCTGCGTCGCCTGCGGGACAGGAAAAGCCTGCGGAAGCATTGCAGCCGACCGGACAGTTGCAGGATGATGAACTGATCATTCTCCCGGTCAGGCGCATGGTCCTGTTTCCGGGCGCGACTGTGCCGATTGCCATTGGCCGCCCCAAATCGATCATGGCGATCGAGGCTGCCATCCGGGCCGGACAGCCCATTGGGGTCGTGATGCAGCGGGAAGCCGAGATAGCCGATCCCGGGCCGGAGGACCTGTTCAGGGTTGGCACGCTTGCGAAAATCATACGCCACATGCCAACGGGGAATGGCGCTCACCATCTGATATGCGAGGGACTGCAACGCATTCGCCTCAAGGCGTTTCGGCCGGGTCTCCCGTTCCTGGTCGCGCGCTATAGTGTGATCAGGGAACCCGAAGAGCGCAGCGCGGAGATAGATGCGCGCTTCCTGCAGCTCAAGGAACGCGCCCTCGAAGCGCTCAGCCTGCTTGAGGGCATACCGCAGGACTTCATCAACACGATTGCCGCGATCGACCGCCCCTCGGCGCTGGCCGATCTCGTCGCGCAGCACATGGACCTGGAATCCCAGGAGAAACAGGAGATCCTGGAAACGCCGGACCTGAAGACCCGTCTCGACCGCATGATCGACATTCTGGGTTACCGGATCGAGGTGCTGAAGCTCTCCCAGGATATCGGACGGCAAACCCAGGAGAAGCTCTCGGCGCAACAGCGCGAGCATATCCTCCGTCAGCAATTGCTGGAGATCCGCCGGGAGCTCGGGGAGGTCGACGGCTCCGGTGCGGAACTGGCCGAACTGAAGGCCAATATCGAGGCAGCTGGGATGCCGGATGAGGCGCGGATACATGCCCTGAAGGACCTCGCGCGGCTCGAGCGTATTCCGGAATCCTCAATGGAATACGGGATGGTGCGCACAAATCTCGAAACGCTGGCCCAGTTGCCCTGGAAGGTGCCGGACGCCCGGGACATCGATATCGGGAAGGCCCGCGAGATTCTCGACGAAGATCATTTCGGACTGGAAAAGATCAAGCAGCGGATCCTCGAGTTCCTGGCGGTTCATAAACTCAACCCTGATGGCAACAGCCCTATCCTGTGTTTCGTCGGACCGCCCGGGGTCGGAAAGACGTCCCTCGGGCAGAGCATTGCGCGGGCCATGGGCCGGGACTTTGCCCGGCTGAGCCTGGGCGGCGTCCATGATGAAGCGGAAATCCGCGGGCACAGGATGACCTATGTCGGGGCCATGCCGGGTAATATCATCAAGACCTTGCAACGCACCGGTTCGCGCGATTGCGTCCTGATGCTGGACGAGATGGACAAGTTGGGGGCGAGCGCACATGGCGACCCGGCTTCGGCCATGCTGGAAGTGCTCGATCCCGCCCAGAACAATACATTCCGCGACAATTATCTCGGCGTGCCATTCGATCTGAGCAAGATAGTCTTCATTGCCACTGCCAATGTGCTGGAGGCTATTCCCCGCCCCCTCAGGGACCGGATGGAGGTGATCGAGCTGGCGGGCTATACCGCCGAAGAGAAACTTGAAATCGCGAAACGGTATCTCGTCAAACGCCAGTTGGTGGCAAACGGCCTTAAGGCCAGCCAGTGCCGGATCAACAAATCCGCGCTTGAAGCGATCATCGATGGCTACACCCGAGAGGCAGGCGTTCGCAACCTCGAGCGGGAAATCGGCGCGGTTGTCCGCCGGGTGGCCATTCGCATCGCTGAGGGACAGGCGGACAAGGTCTCGATCAATGAAGCCGACATTCACGACATTCTGGGGCCGCCCCGGTTCAAGGCGGAACTGGCGCTGCGCACCAGCAGTCCCGGCGTTGCGACCGGACTGGCATGGACGCCCGTTGGCGGCGACATCCTTTTCATCGAGGCGACAAAGTTTGCGGGAAAGGGAAAGCTTGTCCTGACCGGGCAGCTTGGGGATGTCATGCGTGAGAGTGCACAGGCGGCCCTGAGCCTGGTCAAGGCGCGAGCCGCACAGTTGCAGATCGATCCGGACGTTTTCGGGACGCAGGACCTGCATATTCACCTGCCTGCGGGCGCGATTCCAAAGGATGGACCGAGCGCAGGCGTTGCCCTTTTCATCGCGCTTGTGTCCCTGTTCAAGGATGAGTGCGTCAGGAGCGACACGGCGATGACCGGCGAGATCAGCCTGCGCGGCCTGGTCCTGCCTGTCGGCGGCATCAAGGAAAAGGTGATCGCGGCGGAACGCGCCGGCGTGAAGCGCGTCTTGCTGCCGGCCGAGAACCAGCGCGATTTCGAGGACATTCCTGAAAGCGTTCGCAAGCGTCTGGAGTTCATCTGGTTGCAGACGGTCGATGATGCGATCAGCGCTGCGCTGAAGGCCTGCTGAGACGCTTCTTGAGCAGGATCAACTTGGCCGTGGATGGCACGGATTAGGGATATAGCGAAATGTCGGGAACCGTGAAGGACACCAGGCCATGTCATTGAAGGCGAAGGCGATACCCTGGCTCCTGGGCGCGTGCGCCCTCGGAGTCGCAGGCTGTGCGACACACTATCATCCCTATTATGGGCATGGGCCCGTCCTGTCCGATATCAGTGTCGTGTATGTTCGCTCGGCGCCCCCGCCACCGCGCCGGATTCGCGTTCCTCCACGCCCCTCCGCCACGGCCGTCTGGGTCGACGGGTACTGGAACTGGACGGGGGTGCATTTCGCCTGGGTCGACGGCTTCTGGGAGCGGCATCCGCGAAGCCGTGTGTGGATACCGGACCGCTGGGTACACACTGATCGCGGATGGTATCGGCGTCCGGGCCGCTGGAAATAGGTCGCAACGGGGCTTGATGGAAATCAATCGTCCTGTCGCCAGACCGTTTCTTATGGGATATCCAATCGGGACATAGAAAACAGGAGGCGGTTGCCATGAAGCTGAAAAACGGAACGTGGGTGCTTGTGTGCGATAGTGGCAAATTTCTGCTGCTCGAAAACAATGGCGACGAGGATATCATGGACCTGCGTGTGGTTGCCCATGACGAATTGGTCAATCCAGCGACCAGCAATCACGGCACGGACCGGCCGGGACGTTTCGCCATCTCGCCGGACCGGCGCGGAACGACTCAGGAGACCGACTGGCACCAGCTTGAGGAGACCCGTTTTGCCCAGGACCTGGCCGAGAAACTCGGCCGGTGGGAGACTGACAAGCGCTTCAACGATCTTGTTATCGTATCAGACAGTCGAACGCTCGGCGTGTTGCGAAGTGCGCTTTCCGACCAGGTGAAGAAGCGGGTTCGCGGCGAAGTGCAGAAGGACTATGCCCATCGCACGATCGAGTTCATCGAGACTGCGCTCGCGAAGGAATAGGAGCGGTTTCGACCATTGCGTCGGGGCTCATGTCCGGGACAGTCCGGTCTGCTTGAGCAGGCTGGACGTGGCGTCTGCCAGAATGCCGCTCACGTCGATTGCGTTGCTCGGATGGGAAATGGTGTTACTCGTTACGATACGGACGGTGCCGGCCTCCAGCAGGGCTTGATGGGCGCCATCGGCAAAAATGCCATGCACCGCACAGCATATCGGGGGTCGAAGTCCCTGATCCACGAGTTGACCCGTCACCGCGATCATGGTCGAGGCCGTTGAGATCGTGTCATCGACAATGACCGGCGTGTGATGACGCCATCTTTCCATATCCGGGAGGGCAATATCGACGTCCCGGTCGCCGTGCCGCGTCTTGGCCAGGACGATATGGTCGACGCCGCCGGCCCGTACCGCGATATCCGAAACCCATTGCTCGCTTTCCGCGTCCGGACCGATCAGGAGGGGGCGGTCCACGTGGTTCTTGATCCACTCGGCCATGGCGGGCGCGGCATGGGCTGCCACGGAAGGGATGCTGTAAATGTCCGATAGTGCCTTCCAGCGATGCAAGTGGGGGTCGATTGTGACGAGCCAGTCGACGCAGGACGAGATCCATTTCGCAAAATGCACGGACGTGACGGCCTCGCCCGGCCGGAACACCCTGTCCTGGCGCATATAGGGCAGGTAGGGCGCGACCAGTCCGACCGATTTGGCACCGAGGGTGCGGGCAGTTTGCCCGGCAAAGACAAGTGTCGGCAATTTCGCATCCGGGTCGGCGAGGCCTGCAAGGAGAATGAGGTCGCGGTCGTCCGGCGGCGTGTCGAAGCGGAGGTAGGTTTCGCCATCGGGAAACCGGCGCAGGTCGATCTCGGCGATATCGGCACCAAGGGCGCGGGCGAGGGGCCCGGACAGCTGTGCGGTATCCTGCAGGGCCACCAGGAGCGGCTTCATGGTTTCGTCAGTTCGATAATGCCCGGATTGGCCATGACATAGTCTATGGCATAGGCGAGTTCGCCGGGAGTCTCCGTATAGAGCGTATAGAGCGGCTGTCCGCCTTTGACCCGGTCTCCCAGTCGGACATGGAGATCAAGACCGGCGGTGTTGTCGCCCGGTGCACCCGCGAGCTTGGCCACGCGGGCGAGGCGGCGGTTGTCGATGGCCGTGACCTGGCCGGGGGCGGGGGCGAGGACGGGGCGGCTGTGCTCGGCCAGGGCTGGCTCGCGGAAACCGCCCTGGGCCCGGCAGATGGATTCGAATTTCACATAGGCCGCGCCGCTGCGCAGCACGTCCAGCGCCATGGCCTTGCCCGCGCCGGGGGACGCCTTGCCGACCAGTTCGAGCAGGGCGCCGGCGATCAGGCAGGCACGATCGGCCAGGTCCGGCGGGCCGTCCGGCGCGTTGCGGAGCACGGCGAGGACATCGCGCGCCTCCAGCGCCGGGCCGATGCCGCGCCCGACAGGCTGGGTGCCGTCGGTGACGAGGGAGCGGACTTTCAGGCCGAACTCGGCGGCGACCTTTTCGAGCAGGGACTGCAGCGATTCCGCGGCGGCCTGGCTGCGCACCTTGGCGGTCGGGCCGACGGGGATGTCGATCACGACATGGGTGGCCCCGGCGGCGATTTTCTTCGACAGGACCGAGGCGGCCATGGCGCCTTCGCTGTCGAGGTCGAGCGCGCGTTCGATGCGGATCATGGCATCGTCGGCCGGGCTGAACTGCACGCCGCCGCCCCAGACGAAGCAGCCGCCCTCCTGGTCGACGACCTGGCGCATGGCGCCGAGGTCGAGATCGACCTCGGTGATGACTTCCATCGTGTCGGCGGTGCCGGCCGGGGACGTGATGGCGCGCGAGGAGGTCTTCGGGACGGTCAGGCCGAGGGAGGCGCAGATGGCGACGACGATCGGCGTGGTGCGGTTGCCCGGCAGGCCGCCGACGCAGTGCTTGTCGGCGATGGGGGCACGATCCCAGCTCAGCTTGCTGCCGGTCTCGACCATGGCGCGGGTCAGGGCGATGGTTTCCGATACGTCGAGCGGCAGGGCTGAACAGGCGGTGATGAAGGAAGAGAGGTGGATGTCGGAATAGCGCCCGGCCACGATGTCGGCGATGATGGCGCGGGTGGCCGCATCGTCGAGCCGGTGGCCGAAGACCTTGCCGCGGACCTTGTTGAGGGATTCCAGCGGGGCGGGGTGGCTGATGAAGATCTGCTCGCCATCCTCAAGGCCGAGCCGGTGCCAGGCGGCCTCCGACAGGCCGATCTCCCGGTCGGAGACGAGGTTGGTGGAAGTCTGGTAGAGCGTGGCGATGATCGACCGGCTGCCATGGCTGAGCTGGACCCGGGAATGGGCGGAAAAGCCTTCCGAGCGGCAGACCGGGCATTCGGCGCGGACGAAGACCATGGCCTCGTGCTGGGTATCCAGCCCGAGGCGGCGCGCGGTCAGCACGTTGGCCAGCGGGGCGGGACCAGGCGAGGGAACATCCATCAGTCGAGATTCCACGTTTCGACCTGTTCCGGAACGACAACGGACCAGCCCAGCTCCTCCTCGATCCGGTGGCGCAGGGCATCGGCGGCGTCGGGCTCGCCATGCACGATGAAGGTCTGCTTCGGGGGCGATTCGAAGCCGCCCAGCCAGTCCATGATCTCGTCCGCGTCGGCATGGGCCGAGAGCATATGCAGGTTGGCGATCTCGGCGCGCACGTCATGGTATTCGCCGTGGATCTTGATCCGGTCGGCCCCGGCGACCATGGCCGCGCCGCGCGTGCCGCCGGCCTGGAAACCTGCAAACAACACGGTGTTGCGGGCATCCGGCGCATAGAATTTCAGATGGTGAAGGACACGGCCTCCGGTCGCCATGCCGCTGGCCGCGATGATGATCTTGGGCATCGGGTCATGGTCGAGCGCCTTGGACTTCTCGCTGTCGTGGACATAGGTGGCGACGCGGCAGGCCGCCCGGCACTGGTCCTTGCTGAGCTTGTGGCCCGACGCATGCTTGCAGAAGAGTTCGCTCGCATCAATCGCCATCGGGCTGTCGAGATAGACGGGGATGTCGGGGATGCGCGCGGCCGCCTTCAGCTGGTGGATGTGATAGAGGAGCGTCTGGGCCCGCCCGACGGCAAAGGACGGGATGAGGACAGTTCCGCCGCGCTTGGCGGTGCGGTTGATGATGTCGGCGAGGGCATCCTGCGCGTCGCGCTCGCCATGCCGCCGGTTGCCATAGGTGGATTCCAGCAAGAGGAAGTCGGCCTGCGGGATGCGCACCGGGGGATACATGATCGGATCACTGGGGCGGCCAAGGTCGCCTGAAAAGACAATCCGGGCGGTCGTGGCCTGGAGTTCAACAATGGCGGCGCCGAGGATGTGGCCGGCTATGCGGAAGGTGGCCGACACGTCCTTTGTCACGCGAACCGGCTTGTCAAAATCCGACGTCACGAATTGGCTGAGGGCTTTTTCGGCATCCGCCTGATCATACAGCGGCAGGGCGGGCTTGTGCCGGGTATAGCCATACCGGTTGGACCGCTCGGCTTCCCGTTCCTGCAAGTGGGCACTGTCCGGAAGGAGAATGCCGCAGAGGTCAAAGGTGGCGTCGGTGCAATGGATCGGGCCTTTGAAGCCCTGCTTGACCAGCATGGGCAGATAGCCGGAATGATCGATATGCGCGTGGGTCAGGACGACCGCGTCAATGGAAGCCGGGTCTATCGGCAGCGGCTTCCAGTTGCGCAGGCGCAGCTGCTTGTAGCCCTGGAACAGGCCGCAATCGACCAGGATGCGCGCCTCGCCTGTGTCGACCAGGTATTTCGATCCGGTGACGGTGCCGACGCCGCCAAGGAACTGGATTTGAAGTGTCATGTATCGGCTTCCTTAATGACCGCGCAGGCAATGGTCGGCTGCGCCGCAACGCAACCTCTTGATATCGGTCAATCGCATGTGACCCCGCGGGGCGCGTGCGCGCAAGCCTGTCTCTTCGTGCTGCGGGGAAAGTTAGAGCCCGGCGATCGGCGACGTGCGGATCGAAGACGTGCGGATCGAAGACTTGCACAGATCCCGGATCGGTTTGGGGAGTGCCTGGATCACGTTCTCGATTTCGCCGGGTGAAATATACATGCTGAGCACTTCAAACACGGCGGCGACGACCACGTCTGCCCTGACGCCCGGAAAGTTCCTGAACGCGGTTGCAACTGGCGCGAGAAAGGCCTCCAGCGACCGGTCCGTCGGGCGCTCCGAGCCGGGTGACCAGCCTTCGAAGAATATGCCGCGTATGATCAGCGGCATCTGGGACGAGAAATTCGCGGCCAGCGGCACCGGCAGCCGGTCGCGAACTTCATGCATAACGATCTTGAGCGCCTGATGAGCCTGAGTCGGTTCGGTCCAACCCAGAACTTCCATCAAATCCTTCAGCCATACATTGGCGGTGTGAAGCGCCTCGTCGAATTCGTGCAAACCTGTTTTGCTCATCGCGCTTCTCCGCCTGACAGGCGGCCTCCCTCTAGTCGGACTTGATGGTGATTTTTTTCGCCGTCTGGCGAGCCGTCTCGGATTTCGGCAATGTGATCGACAGAACGCCCTTCTTGAGCGTTGCGCTGACCTTGTCCGCATCGACTTCGCAGGGCAAGGGAACCTGCCGCTCGAACGCACCGTAAGCTCGCTCCATGCGATGGAAGTTCTTGCCCTTTTCTTCCTTTTTCTCTTCGCGCTTGCCGGAGATCATCACGCCACTGTCCGTCAGGCTGATGTCGATATCCTTGCGGTCGATTCCCGGCACGTCCAGGACAAGCTCGATTGCGTCATCGGTCTCGCTGACGTCGAGCTTCGTGGGGAGGGCGAATGCGTGTCCGCCATTGGTGCGACCGAATGCCGGCAATGCCGGAATATAGCTGCTGAAAAGATCATCCATTTCTGCTTTCAGCTGGGAAAACGGATCATTGTCGCGACCGCGCAGCCACCCGAATGGCTGGCCTGGTGTGCGATCTTCTTTCTTTTGCAGGCTCGTCATTTTTCTACTCCTCATTCAAAGCAAAGTTATCGTCCCATCGTCCGATGTTGCGTCATTTTACGCCGCCGGGACGACGTCATGCTTGATCGGAATCAAGTCGCGTATCGCCTGGTCTGGCAAATTGGCGATGTGATGTCCGGGGCTTCCGCGGCCAGTTTCCATTCGCGGTTGGTACCGCGCAGGAAAATGTGAAATCATGCTGGGTGTGGGGACGCGCTGCATGCGAGGCGCACAGAACGTGTGGTCCTTGCGTAGAATGAGGCTGGTTCCCGGTCGTTGCATCAAGGTATTCAGAATTCATGCCCCCCAACCTCATGACGGCCAGGAACCTGACCAAGGTCTACGATACGGGTGAGGTGAAGGTGCACGCCCTGCGAGGCGTCGATCTCGATATCGCTGAGGGGGAACTAATCGTCCTGCTGGGTCCTTCAGGTAGCGGTAAGTCGACCCTGCTTAACATTCTCGGAGGACTCGATAGTCCGACCTCCGGCGACGTCCTGTTCCAGGGCAAGCCGTTGACGGGTTCCAGCCCTGCCGCCCTCACCCGCTATCGCCGCCAGCATGTCGGGTTCATCTTCCAGTTCTACAATCTCGTGCCGAGCCTGACGGCCCGCGAGAATGTCTCGCTCGTGACCGAGATTGCCGAAGACCCGATTCCGGCAGACGAGGCACTGGCGCTGGTCGGCATGTCGGACCGGATCGATCATTTCCCGGCGGAACTGTCTGGCGGCGAACAGCAGCGGGTCGCAGTGGCGCGCGCGATTGCCAAGCGACCTCACCTCCTTCTGTGCGACGAGCCGACCGGCGCGCTTGACAGCGCGACAGGCGTGCGGGTGCTGGAAGCGCTGGAACACGTCAATCGCGCACTCGGGGCGACGACGCTCATCATAACGCATAATGTCGGCATCGCCGACATGGCAGACCGGGTGATCCGCTTTTCAGACGGCAAGATCGCGAGCATGGAAAACATGGGCCGCCGCCGGAAGCCGTCGGAGATTTCCTGGTGAACCTGTTTTCGTCTCTCGACAGGAAGCTGCTTCGCGACCTCGTGCACATGCGGGGGCAGGCGCTCGCAGTGGGGATCATCATCGCGTGCGGGGTCGGAATCCTGATCATGGCGCTGGGAGCGCTTCAGTCCCTGCAGCAGAGCCGTTCGATTTATTACGAGCATTACCGGTTCGCAGACGTCTTTGCCAACGTCAAACGTGCGCCGGAGCGGCTGGCATCCGAGATACGCCAGATAGACGGCGTCCAGCAGGTCGAGACCAGGATTTCGCGGATTGTGACCCTCGATATCGCGCGCCTCGAGGAACCGGCCAATGGCCAGCTCGTGTCCATCCCGGACGATGGCGAGTCCGTCCTCAATGGCGTGCTTTTATACGAGGGGCGCTGGCCGGACCTGACGCGGCCGGACGAGGCGGTCGTCAGCAAGGCGTTCGCGGAGGCGAACAATCTCGGGATCGGAGACAGTGTATCGGCGATCATCAATGGCCGGGCGCGTGACTTGACGCTTGTCGGCATTGGGGATTCACCGGAATATATCTACACGCTGGGGCCGGGTGCACTGCTACCTGACGATGAACGCTTCGGTGTTTTCTGGATGCGCCGCCGTGCGTTGGAGGCGGCCTTTGATCTGGACGGTGCGTTCAGCAGTGTCAGTGTGACGCTGGCTGGCAACGCCCGGCCGGAGAACGTGATTGCTGAACTGGACATCCTGCTTGCGCCCTTTGCCGGGGTCGGCGCGTATGCGAGGGAAGACCAGATATCCCACGCCTTTATCGAATCCGAGATGCAACAGCTGAGGAGCATGGCGCGGGTCATCCCGCCGGTGTTCCTCATCGTATCGGCGATCCTGATCCACGCGATCCTGTCGCGCCTGATCGCAACCGAACGCCAGCAGATCGGCCTGCTCAAGGCGTTCGGATATACACGTGCGGAAATTGGCTGGCACTATGTGAAATTCGCACTCGTGCTGACGGGCGGCGGCGTGCTGGCAGGCTTTGGCCTGGGGTGGGCGCTGGCTGGCCTGATGACCCATCTCTATTCCGATACGTTCCGGTTTCCCGATATCATCCTGACTCTTGCGCCGGCATCGTTCCTGATTGGCGCTCTGGCGGCGTTTTCCGCTGCGATTGCCGGCGCGCTGACATCGGCCCTCCGGGCTGCCAGTCTTGCCCCCGCAGAGGCAATGTCGCCCGCGCCGCCGACCATTTACCGTCGCGGCTTTTTCGAAAAGCTGAGCGGCGCACCCAACCTTGATGCGCCAACACGCATGATCGCCCGCCACCTCACCCGCTGGCCGCTTCGGGCCGGTATGACAATGTTCGGGATTGCTGCCTCCGTGGCGCTGCTTGTTGGCACGCTGTTCGCTTTCGATTCCGTCGACGTGATGCTCGATACAAGGTTCAACCGGACAGACGCCTATGATGCTGCGGTGAATTTCGTCGAGCCTCAGGGAACGGATGCCCTGCTGGAACTCGGCCGCCTGCCGGGCGTGCTCGAGGTGGAGGGTAACAGGGACATCTATGTCCGGCTGCGCCACGGGTCGTATGATGAGCGCGCCGTCATCATCGGCCTGCAGCCGGATGGGCACCAGAAACAGTTGCTCGATGCAGATGGGCAGATCGTGCCGGTGCCGGAACAGGGGCTGGCCTTGTCGAGCCAGATGGCCAGCATGATTTCCGCAAGTCGCGGCGACCGGGTGACCGTCGAAGTTCTTGAAGGGCGAAGGCCTGTTGTCGATGTGCCGGTGACCGCGATTGTCGCGGAGGATATCGGGGCATTCGCCTATATGGATATCGGCCAGGTGAACAGGCTGCTGGGCGAACGACCAACGGTCACGGGTGCCTTCCTGGCGATCGATCCGGATCGAAAGATGGCTTTCAGCGAGGAAGTGCTTGCGCGTCCGCGCATTGCCAGTGTGTCACTGCAGGGGCCGGCCATCGCCGCCTTCGAGACGACGCTCGAGGAGACCATCTACATCATGATGGCCATTTACGCGCTGATCGGCGGCTCCATCGCGGCGGGCGTGGTATACAATGCGGCCCGCATTGCGATTATGGAACGTGGTCGGGAACTTGCAAGCCTGAGAGTGCTCGGATTCACGGAGGGAGAAGTGACACATGTCCTGCTTGGCGAACTCGCCATCCTGATCATGATCGCCTTGCCGGTCGGAGCCGTCTTCGGTTTGGGCTTCGCCAATGCCATCGTCAGCGGCATGTCGACGGAGCTGTACCGGATACCGTTTGCGCTGCAGCCCTCTACCTATGGCATGGCGGGAATAATCGTGCTTGTCGCATCCATCGGCTCGGCAATCCTTGTCGCTCGCCGGGTGCGCAACCTGGATCTGATTGAGGTATTGAAGACCCGTGAGTAAAGCCATGTCCAAATCCCGATTGACCTTCTGGGGGGGGCTCGCCGCCTTGCTGGCAATGCTGGCGCTTTGGGCGTTCTGGCCTCGGGCTGTACCAGTCGATCTCGTTGAAGCGTCCAGCGGACCAATGGATGTGACAATATCGGACGAGGGCGAGGCCAGGGTTCGGGACCTGTTTGTCGTGTCGACCCCGGCCGGCGGCCAGCTCTCCCGTATCGATATGAAAGCGGGCGATTGCGTCCGGGCCGGATCGACGGTGATTGCAACAATCTATCCGGTTGCCGCGCCCACGATCGATGCCAGGAGCGCCGCCCAGCTCCGGGCAGCGGCGGGGTCCGCGCGCTCCGCCGTGACGGCGGCAGAGGCCGACCTGCGCCGCTGGCGCGCCGACCAGAAGCGGGCGGAAGACGACCTCAACCGGACCCGCACACTCGCCGAAACCGGCACCGCCTCGCAACAGGCGCTGGAACGCGCCGAAACCGAGTATAGCACCTTGTCCGCGGCAACGCAGCAGGCCCGCGCGGCACTGGACCTGGCTCGCCACGAAGTGCGCCGGGCAGAAGCCGCGCTGATGCCCGCTGGCGCCAGTGCGGGCGGCGATGGCCTGCCGGTCGTTGCGCCGATTACCGGCGTTGTCTTGCGCATCATACGCGACAGCGAAGGCCCGGTATCGGTGGGAACGCCCCTGATCGAACTCGGCGACCCGGATGATATCGAGATCATGGTCGATCTGCTTTCCGAGGATGCCGTCAGCGTCGCGCCGGGCGATGTTGTCCGCATCCGCGGGTGGGGCGGGGGCATGCTGAGCGGGAAGGTGCGCCTGGTCGAGCCCTATGCGTTCACAAAGATTTCGGCGCTTGGCATCGAAGAGCAGCGCGTCAATGTCCTCATCGACATGGACGGTTCAGGCCGCCGTCTCGGGCACGGCTTCCGCGTGCGCACGGACATCGTTGTCTGGTCGGCACCCGATATCGTGCGTGTGCCGATGACGGCACTGTTCAAGTCCGGTGCTGACTGGTCAGTTTACCGGGTCCGGCGGGGCCGCGCGCGCCTGACAAAGGTGCATGTCGAGCACATGAACGGACACGCCGCCGAGATCGTGTCCGGATTGGCCCAGGGCGATCTTGTCATCGAGCACCCTTCACGAAACATCGCTGACGGCGTGAGGGTCAAACGCAGGTCGCTCCGGTCAGGCAATGTCATTGAAGAACCGGACAGCGGTGACATAAGCGGTGCGGATGTGCCCGACGACATTACGGCCTGCGAAGGGTCCGGACGTGGGATGGCAGAGCGCACTGGCATGGAAACCGCATCGGACGGTCAGGTGGCGACCAACGATTGATCGGGACGGCTTCATTCAAAAATTGCCTGTTCGTTGCCGCCGGACCGACCGGGCTTCGACAGAACATGAGTTCAATTATCTAAAGTCCGTAGGGATAGGTGTCCGGTGCGCCTTCCGGTGCGGCGCCGAGGAGCGGCATGACCGCTTCGGTGTGTTCGAACCAAACGAGCGCATCGAATTGCCGGGCGAGGTTGGCTTCAAAATAATGGCTCCAGCGTTCGGTCTCGGGCCTGTAGATCACGCCGATGGCTCGCTCGAGGCGGACATGGTCGAGGGCTGCCTGCAGGTCGGGATCATTGCGCCAATTGGTCAGGCTGGCGGGGCAGCCGGCACCTTCGAAAACCCGCTCCCACGAATCCGGCCTTGCAGGGATGACCTGTTTCACGCGCGCCGGCCCGCCCCAGTCATCGGCCGCCATAACCTTGCCGGTGCTGGTCGAGAAGCCAATGGACGCGACGTCCTTGCCGAACCGGTCGCGGCACAGCTGCCCGATATTGATTTCACCGCGTTCGCCCATGGCTGTGGCGCCGGCATTGCCGATATGCGAATTATGCGCCCACACGATGGCCTTGGAATCCGGCC
>CAXBCO010000015.1:0-28923 GCA_963973995.1 uncultured Alphaproteobacteria bacterium | reverse complement strand
TTGATGACCAACGCACCGACATGGTTCGTGAGTATCGCACGCTGCTCCAGCGCCGTGATGCGGCCGAGCTCTACTCGAAGCAACAAGAGCTTGTTGTGAAGAGCCAGCGTGAAGAGATTGTGTCTCTGACCGAACAGCTCGGGTCGATTGACGATATCACCGCGCAAACCGTGCCAATGCTGCTTAGCATGGTCGAAGATATCCAGAACTTCGTCGCGGCCGACCTGCCTTTCAAGCAAACCGAACGCGAAGCTCGCCTCGAAGCGCTGGTTGGTATCATGCAGCAGCCGAATGTGACGGCAGCAGAGCAGTATCGCCTCATCATGGATGCCTATCAGGCAGAGATGGAATATGGCCGGACGATCAGCACTTGGCAGGAAGAAATCGACATCGACGGTAAGCCGACGACTGTCGACATGTTCCTCTACGGTCGTGTGGCGCTCGTCTACCTGACACCAAATGGCAAGGCTTCACGTTACAATCGGGCGACCGGCGAGTGGGAAAATCTGAGCGGCAAGTACGCGCCTGATATCGCGAAAGCGATACGGGTTGCTCAAGGCAAGGCGCAACAGGATGTCCTGTTCGCTCCTGTTCAGAAGTTCTCGGTCGAATAGTCGACGCGATCCAGGGAAATAGAGGTATAGAAGATGTTCAAGTTTAAATCCTCGCTGAAGGCTCTGGGCGCGGCAACGCTGCTCGGTCTCAGCTCAGTAACACTCGCGGCTCCGGCTGATGCACAGGCGACGTTGAAGTCGGTTCTGGATAGTATCCGCAAGGACTCGAATGAAATGTCTGCCGCTGATCAGGCTCGCCTTCGCGAGTTCCAGCAAGACAAGAATGCCCAGGAAGCCAAGATGACCCAGGCGCGTAACGCGCTCGGCGCCGTTGAAGCTCGTGGTCGCGCACTTGGCGCAGAATTTGATGCCAACGAGGCAGAACTCGCTGCACTTGAGGCTCAAGTGTCCGAGCAAGCTGGCGATTTCCAGGAGCTGCTTGGTCAGTTCCGGACTGCTGCGGGCGAAACGATGCCGGAAATTGCAAACTCGTTTGCAAATTTCGACTACCCGGATCGCGTTGAAAGCATTGCCGAAATCGCCGAAGCGCGTACGCTTCCCAATCGCACGCAACTTGAGCGTCTGCCAAAAGCGATGCTTCAGGAAATGCTGGCTCAGTCCGAAGTGAAAACCTTCACGGCTGTTGTTGACGGCATCGGCCCGGACGGATCGAACGCCGAAGCTGAACTGATGCGTGTCGGCGTGTTCACTGCTGCGACGACCGACGGGAAGAAGTTCGTTGAAGTCAAGAAACAGTCGGGCGGCGAAACCTTTCTGCAAGCATTCAGGCAGCAACCAGGCGGTGCCTTCAGCTCGTCCATGGGCTCTCTGATTAATGCGGGGCCTGACCAGTTGGTTCGTGCGCCCGTCGATCCGTCGAAAGGTAACCTGTTCGGCATCCTCGGCGACCTGCCAAAATTTAGTGACCGTCTGCAACAGGGTGGCCCGGTTGGAGCTGTCATCGCGGTTCTCGCGGCTGTCGGTATCCTGATTGGTCTCTACAAGATCTTCACTTTGTTCACGATGGGCGGCGCGATGCGCCGCACGGCCAAGACCCGTCAGGCAGGTACAGGCAACCCGCTGGCTCGCGTGTTTGAAGCATACGAGACCAATCGTAACGCCGATATCGAGACACTCGAACTCAAGCTCGACGAACAGATCCTCCGTGAATCTCCGCGCATTGAACGCTTCAACGACATCATCAAGGTGTTCGCTGCAGTGGCTCCGCTGCTCGGCCTTCTCGGTACCGTTATCGGTATGATCATCACCTTCACCACGATTACGATCTACGGTGCTGGCGACCCCAAACTGATGGCTGGCGGTATCTCGGTTGCTCTGATGACCACTGTGTTCGGCCTCGTGGCCGCCATTCCGCTCTTGCTGATCCACGCTGTCGCGTCTTCGATGGCCCGTGGCAACCAGCAGATTCTTGACGAGCAGGCTGCAGGCTTGGTCGCTGAGAAAGCGGAATCGCTTCATGGGGTGGTGGCGTAAGCCATCACCCTCGTTTCACTCGAGGAGGAGGAACCCATTATGGGTTTTGCAGATTTACAAGCTTTCCTCGATCGTGGCGGTCCCGTGTTGATTGTCATCATGGCAGCAACATTCTTCATGTGGGCATTGATCCTGGAACGACTGTTCTATTTCAGGTTCGCTCACAAGCAGGTGGCCGCGGAAGCGATCGCGGAGTGGCGCTCGCGCTCCGATCGGAAATCGACGTTCGCCCATTGGGTGAAAGATAAGCTGGTATCTGAAGTTCGTGCGAAAGCTGAACAGAACGTCCAGTTGACAAAGGCCATGGTGGCGCTCGCGCCGCTGCTCGGTCTGCTCGGCACGGTGACGGGGATGGTGGCGGTTTTTGACGTCATGGCCATCACCAACGGTGCGGATGCAAAGGCAATGTCTGCCGGTGTGTCACGTGCAACAATACCAACGATGGCCGGCATGGTCGCTTCTCTATCTGGGATACTTTTCACGTCCGGCATGGATCGCCGTGTGAACCGGTCTGTTCAGTGGGTTGAAGACGAGATGGAGATCGGCTGATGCGCGGACGCAAGGTAAGAAGTCCTGACGAGGCCAATGTCGACCTCACGCCCATGTTGGACGTGGTTTTCATTCTGCTCATTTTCTTCATCGTGACGGCAACATTTGCCCAGGAGGAAGCGCTGGGGCTTGAGCCTCCTCCGCCTCCGGCGCCGCAAGATGACATTCAAGAGCAGGTGCCGGCCATCCTGATACTCGTTGATGCGACCAATCTCATCTCGGTGAATGGTCGGGCAACAGATATCGGTTCGGTGCGCGCCAACATCGAGCGAGTTCGGGCTGAAAATCCCGAAAGCGCGGTGGTGATACAGGCGCATCCCAAGGCGAAGAGTGGCGTCATCGTGCTGATCCGCGATGCAGCGTACAATGCAGGCTATATGGACCGGGTGAACCTTGTCCTTACAGCCGTAGAATAGAGGAGCGACAAACATGGCACGCAGAAAACGCCAATCCGTCGCCGGTGGGGGGTCAGCGGAAGACGATGTCAACCTGACGCCCATGCTGGACGTTGTCTTCATTCTTCTGATCTTCTTCATTGTGACGGCACAATTCATCAAGGAACCCGGTGTCCCGATTGTTCGACCGGAAGTCGACAACAAGGCTCAAGTCAAACCGCTCGCGATTCTGATCGCGATCGACGAGAATAGCGATATTTACATCGACAAGAAAAAGATCGAGCCAGCCGA
This sequence comes from uncultured Alphaproteobacteria bacterium, assembly GCA_963973995.1. GTDB lineage: Bacteria > Pseudomonadota > Alphaproteobacteria > Caulobacterales > Hyphomonadaceae > Hyphomonas. Next base: position 25,640 of record CAXBCO010000015.1, on the reverse strand, counting down.
GATTGGATTCACGTTCAAGCAATTGCGTGAGGACAACCCGAAAGGTGAAGTCGTTGTTCAGGCCGATGTGGATTCCGAAGCCGAAGTTCTGGTCGATGTCATGGAGACGATCAACAAGATCGACGGCTCTACGGTGATCAATATTTCGGCCAAGAGAGAGTAGGAGACCAAGACATGTTCAACAGTCCTTTTCTCAGACTGGTAGTGGCGCTCGTTATTGCAGTTCCGATCGTCTATGCCCTGTTCATTCTGATGAGTTCGCTGATCAACGTTACAGAGATCAGGGTCGACAAGGGTGAGCAACGGGTGCTGGCGTCAATTACGCCCCAGCAGCAGGACAGCGAAGTACGGACACGCCAGCGGTCCAAGCCGAAACGCTTAGACTCGGCGGCAAAGCCACCGCCACCGCCCAAGGTGTCTGCAACCAAATCGCAGATCAACCTGCCGACTCCCCGTATCGCAGGCGCTGCACCGACGGAACTCAACTTGGGCCGGATGCAGTCACTGGCAATTGACCCAGTGGCCATATCCGACCGGGACGCCCAGCCGATCCGTCCACCCACGCCATCGTTCCCTCAGCGCGCTGCAGAACGTGGAATTGAGGGAACTTGCGATGTTCGCTTTGACGTGGACACACGTGGACGCCCGTACAATGTCCAGGCAACCTGTTCGAACGACATGTTCACGCGGGAAGCAGAACGTGCTGTTTCGCGCGTGGAATTTGCTCCGAAGATCATTCGTGGCAAGGCGGCAGAGCGCAAGAACGTGGTATATCCGCTTGAATTCAAGCTCCAGTAGTCCGGAGTTTGGTGCGTTCGATCAAATACACGGAGCGCCCCAGCGATGGGGCGCTCTTTTTTGAGGGCATATAACGGACCAGAACTGAGACGGCGGCGAGGGGGCAATCACCTTGAGTAGCTGTTCAAAAAATGATATAAAGTAACAAAATTCGGGTTTAGAGTGAGGTGTGACTTCGACGACACCAGACTTTCTTCTGCTGCCCGATTGAGCGCTGAGTAAGTCGGCAGATTTACGCTGATTGGAATTGAATGTGTCTGGTTGATGGTTGGGCGAGCAAAAGTGATTTAGGTGCCGATTGGCATTGACGAAACCGGGCGTAGCGACCCATACATATGTGGCAAGCGTTACACCTAACAATGAGCAGAAATGCGCTGCGGAAAAGCTTGAAGTAGCGCGTAGAAGTTCTTGATCCCGCCCGTCAATTCCGGTTGATTGGGCCAAACCCCGCGAGCTGCGCGGAGAGGAGAGGAAACATGGGAATTAGAGCAACTCTCAAGGGCGCCGTGATCGTAGGCCTGATGGCGACGATAGGTGCAGGTGCCGCGTTGGCTCAGGCTTGCACGGACACCGAGTTCACATCGAAAACGGGGCAGACGTATCTTGAGGCTGAACAGGCCGCGATGGTGAAAAAGGACTTTGCGACCGCGATCGCCAAGCTCAACTCACTGCGTACGCAGACTCTCAACTGTTACGAAGAAGGCGCAGTGATCAAGCTGTCGGCCTACATCAAAATTGAGAACGGCGATCGCAGGGGCGCGGTGCAGGATCTGCTTACGGCGCTCAACAAGGGCTACATTCCAGAGGCTGACGCCGCACAGACATATTACAATATTGCGCAGATATACCTTCAGGAAGAGGACCTCGCCAAAGCCCTTGAGTATATGACCAAGTGGCAACAGGCTGGTGGCAAGCCGGACCGTACTCAGAAATGGCAACTTGCCGTTCTGAACCAGCGTGCCGACAAATTCAAGGAAGCCGTTCGTTGGGCAGAAGAAGTTCGCCGCGAAGACGGGTCCAACTTCAAGCAGGAAGTCTATGACCTCTTGTTGTTCCTCTACAACCAGACTGGTGAAAAGGCCAAGATGGCCGAGGTGCTGGAAGTTCTCGTTGAGCGTAATCCGTCCGAGCGGAAATACTGGGATGCGATCGCGGGTAACTATTTCGCTGACAATGAAGAACGTAAAGCATTCGAAGTTCAGAAGGCGATGTATCTCGGAGGCCTTCTCACAACGCAAGAAGAGCTCATGCGGATTGTGAACTTCTATAATCGCTTCAATGCGCCGTATCACGCCGCGCGCGTTCTCGAAAAAGAGATGAACGCCGGGCGGATCACCCGTAACCTCGAGCGTCTGGAACTGCTTGCAAACCTGTACCAGGTTGCTCGCGAGCACGAGAAGGCCATTCCGGTTATCAAACAGGCGGCCGATGCTGGCGGCGGTGGTGCGATGTATGAACGTCTGGGTCGTTCCTATGCGGATCTTCAGAAATGGAAGGAAGCAGAAGAAGCACTCACGAAAGCGATCAGCATGGGCGGCATCAAGGATCGTGGAAATGCGTACGTTTTGATTGGCCAGTCGCGTTACGAGCGCGGTGACCGCGCGGGAGCCCGGGAGTCTTTCAAAACAGCCGGCAATAGTGCGGGACGCAGCTGGATCGACTTCATGAACTCGGAAGAGAATACGAAGCGGGCGCTGGTATGCTTTGAAGTCCAGTCTGGCTGGCTCAACATCGAGAATGAAGCCAAGATCTGTAAGCGTCTCGCTGTCCTGGGTGACGAGAACCTGCCCGAGAACTGCAAAACGGTCAAAGGGCGCCTGGAAGCTGCGGAAGCAAAATACAACGCGACGCCGGAATGCAAGGGGCAGGGGACCTGATAGCGCCTGGAGAGCGGTCTCTACATCCTTACTCTGGCTGTGTATGAAAAGAACCCCGAGCAATCCTGCTCGGGGTTCTTTTTGCTTGGTCATGGCTAGGCGGAACGGCCAGTCATAAAGAAAAGTCGCCGACGGACGGCCCGATCAGCGACTTTTCTTCAGGTCGAGCTTGAACTGTGCGAGGCTCAGGAAGCCGGAGTCGATATCCCGAATGACGCAGAACCTGAATGGCCATGTGGCGATTTGGATTCATTCGCAGCCGTCGGCGCAGCACCTTTTGGTCCGGTATCCTTAAGTGGATCATCGGCGTGCTTGACCTGGCCTTCAAAGACGGCATTCGACTGGATCTGCAACGAGGCATGCACGATGTCGCCTTTGACATGAGCTCCCGATTCCAATTCCACCTTGCGGGCGCGGATCGAGCCACGAATTTTGCCCTTCACCTTGACGACCTCAGCTTTGACTTCGCCTGTGATGAAGCCCGAGGCGCCGATCGTGATGTCAGTCGCGCTGACGTCGCCGTCAACGACACCATCAATCTGCAAAGCACCTTCGGAGATGACCGAGCCATTGATCTTCATGTCCGCGCAGATGATCGATGCTGCGCGCGCCGCGGGTTTCATGGCTGCCCCACGGATGGCGTCCTGTGCAGGCGCGCCTTTGGTCGGTTCAGGTGAATTGTTTTCTTGAGTTTTGTTTTTAGTGAACATGACGGCCTGCTTTCAAAAATTTCGCTGGATCATAAGGTTTTCCGTTGAACCAGACTTCATAATGAAGGTGGTCACCGGTGCTTCTGCCGGTTGTCCCCATCTTGCCGACCAAGTCACCAATTTCGACGGTGTCTCCCTTTGATACCGTAATCCCGCTCAGGTGACCATAGCGCGACTTGAAACCATGTCCGTGGTCGATTTCCACGAGGCGGCCATAGCCCGAACTTGCACCGGCGAAAGATACTTTTCCAGGTCCGGCGGCAACAATCGGCGCGGCGTGATAGGCGGCCAAATCAAGGCCATTGTGCCAGCCCGGGCGCTTCCTGAACGGATCGATGCGCATGCCATAATCGCTGGTCTGTCTAAAGGGCACTCCAACCGGCTTGCCAAGAGGCAGGTTGGCGACGATCTGCTCATAATAGCGCATCTCCTCAACACGTGCGCGTGTCTGGGTGAGGCGATTGTAGAATGAGGCATCTTCGGTCGACAGGTTTGATGTGCTCGCGGTCAATGTTGCAATCGATACGAGTGGGCCGCCCATCTCTGCGCCGGACATGATCCGGTCGCTGCCTACGGACGTCAGCTGAAGAACGCCACGCGCGCGTTCAGCGCGGTCAATGGCCATGTCCTCGGCTTCATCCAAAATTCGTTCCTGATCATACTTGAGATTTTTCAGGCTGACGCGGGTTCCGCTTGTGTCGAAGGATGCCGTGATGGGCTCATAGTTTCGCGACTGGCGATTGTCCGCCTCTTCGATTGATGCTTTGACGAGGAGGCCGGTGCCATCGCCTTTGATGGCTGATACTTCGAGGTTCTCGTCGCCCTTCAGTTTGTCGAAAAGTTCCTCAAGCGCCTTCTGGCGATCTTCCCACTCGGCCGTCTCTTTCTGGAAAGCGTCCGTGCGCTCTTCGAGCAGCGAGCGTGACAGGGCATCCTTTGCACGAAGCTCCTGAACCCAACGCTCATATTTCGCCAGTTCACGGTCGTCAGGATTGCCGGCAATCGTGCTGGTTGGGCCACCGAGCACGTAGCTGCCCGTTACAAACAGCGTCCAGCCGGCCAAGGCGGCGGCGCCTGCTGCGATAATGGCTTGTTGCCAAGGTGAGACCGAAATGTACCGGACTGTGCCACCGCTGCGGTGATAGATCTGGCGTTCCGGAAACGCTCGATCAAACGCCGCTTTAACGTTTGCACTCCACTTTGTCATTCACGCCACCCGTCGACTGGAAATCACACCCCGTTCTGCAATAAGCACTGCAGCACGTTTCCCAAACCCGTGGAGGACATAAATACCCATTTCGAACTTGGGTGAAAGCCCTACGGAACACAATTCATGCAATTTTTCGCCTAATTGGGTAAATACCCTGTTAAAGTTCGGAATTTTGGATGACCTGTGCGTAATAATTGGGGGCCTGTCAGGCTCTCAAGGAATCGAGCACTTCCTGGGCGTGGCCCTTCACTCTGACTTTCGGCCAGATTCGCGTGAGGGTGCCGTTTGGATCAATCAAGAATGTTGATCTTGCGATGCCCATATATGTGCGCCCGTACATGTTCTTTTCGACCCAAACACCATACGCGTCACACACAGTGCCCGTTTCGTCGGACCCAAGCTCGATCTGCAATCCATGTTTCTGGATGAATTTCTGATGGCGGGTCAGGCTATCCCGTGAAATCCCCAGGATTGCGGCATTCGCGGCCTCGAAGTCTTCCTTGAGGTCAGAAAAGTCCTTCGCTTCGTTGGTACATCCCGGGGTGTCGTCCTTCGGATAGAAATAAAGAACCAGGTGCTTGCCCCGATACGACGCGAGTTGCTTCGAGCCAAGCGTGGTTTCAACAGAAAATTCAGGTGCTTTTACGCCGGTCTCGAGTGATTGGGTCATGTAATCCTCCTATGGTGCCTGAAAAGGACTGTGCTTATATCAAAGTCCTGCAGCGAAGCTGTTCGATACGTGTCGCATGAATCTTAAGGAGCGTGCCGTTGGTTCGCCAGACCGCCTCGACGGTTATTCTTGAAATACTTGGAGGCCTGATCCTACTCGTGATGGTCGCGGCTGGCTTGCTGGCTTTCCGCTTGGCAAGTGGCCCGCTCGAACTGGGTGTATTCAAGGACGATGTCGAGCTTGCGCTTACCGACGCCAGGGACGGCCGACCTGTACGGATCGGCGAGCTCTTCTTGGAATGGTCGCAGGCTGACCGACGCGTGCGGGTGAGTGCGAGTGATGTCCAGCTCTTCGACGACGCTGGTGTTCTCAGTGCAGAAGCCAAGCGTGCCGACCTGATATTGGCAGGCTCATCGCTCGTTCTTGGGAAGGTCGAGATTCTCGCAATGGATCTGGACGAAGGCTGGATCAACGTCGATAGCGTGACCGAGACGAAGTGGAAGGTGGCGGGCGATCCTCTGCCGGAAATACCCGCAGGCAAATTGCCGACGACGCCGGCCGAATGGCTGCAGCGCGCGAACGAAGTCTTGCCGCAGCTGCTTGTCGCGCTCGAGCACGCCGAATCGATCGTTGATCTGGAGCGGGTATCATTCGATCGATTCGAAGTTCGCGTCCGCGGCTCCGACAATTCGAACCTACTCACACTCAAATCGGCGAAAGGACGGCTGGCTCGCGAAACCAGAGGGATCGTCATGTCGGTTGCCGGAAGTGGAATTGGCGAAGGCCTGCCAGCCGGCCTGGCGGCGACTCTCGCGACGTCCAATTCGGGCCAGCAATTGAAGGCGGAGTTTGCCGTCGCTCAATGGCCACTGGCCGACCTTGCTGTGAGACTTGGGATGAGCCGCGAGCGCTTTGACGGGCTGCCGGCAAGCGTGGTGGTGTCTTTCGACGTATCGAAGGCTGCTGGCGTAGAGCAAATCCTCATAGATGTTGAATCGGGTCAGGGGCGTCTTCCCATTGGTCGCGACGGTATCGACGTTGAAAATCTTGGTCTGCGGGCTGCCTACATGGCTGCGACCGATGCCCTTTCGATCGAAGTGAGCAGCACCGGGGCAGGGCCTCTCGCAGGTCAGGTTGCCATTGATTTGCAGGATGCGATGCAGGGCCAGGGGGCGCATCGGTTCAGCCTCGTCAGCAACGACCTGAAGCTGGATTTCACGCCATTTTTCGAACAGGCTATTCCGATCAGTCAGTTTCGTTTTGCAGGCGAAGTGGATCTTTCGCGCTACGCGTTCCGGGACACCGAACTCACATTGCAGACTGGCACTGACCAGTTGAGGGCGTCGGGCTCTTTTGAACTCACGCCGGATCGCCAACCCGGTGAACCTCCCTTGATAGGCAGTTTTAATGTCGCCGCAGAAGGTGACTTGAGCAAAGATACCGTCATGGCGTTCTGGCCCGTGGGTTTGGGATCCGGTGCGCGGCGGTTCGCGGCCAAGCGGATTCCGGGAGGCATCGCATCATCAGTGTCGGGGCACATGGACTTGCAGCGCGACAGCTTCTCCCAGGGCTTTTTGAAGGATGAGCACCTTCAGCTGGATTTCAAAGTCCGCGATGCGGTTGTTAAGTTCATGGACAGTTTGCCCGCAGTTCAAAACGCAAGCGGAAATGGCCATCTTTCGGGAAATGGCTTCAAGGTTGTTCTGGAGAGTGGCGAATTTGGCGGCTGGTCTTTAGATGACGGCGTCGTGGATTTTGCGGCATTCAATCCGCCCGGCGTGCCCATCAGGGTGTTCGCGAAGGGGCATGGACCAGCAACCAACATTATGAAAACTCTCGCGGAATCCAGCCTGAAGATCGAATTCGAACCTGAGCGACTGACCGGCGATGCAGAACTGACATTTGAAATGTTCCGGCCAGCTCGGGACAATGTGCCGTACAAGGACATCCGTTTTTCATCTCTCGGAACGGTGACGAATGGGGGGTTGAAGAGTGCCGCGCTCGGATTTGATCTGACGGATGGAAATTTCAAGATTGATACCGATCAGGCTGGCATCACGGTTACCGGATTTGGCGATCTTGGGTCATCTCCGGTGCAGTTCACGTGGCGAGATGCGTTTAATGATGGTGACCAGCCATCAAACCTTTCAGCAACGGCTGTCGTAACGCCAGACGTGCTGAATCGGTTCGGAATTTTGGGGCGTGCCTATCTCTCTGGAGAGGTGCCCCTCGAGCTTCAGGCGCGCCTGCAAGGAGACCGCCTCATTTCAGCCGACACGGCGCTCGATCTCCGTGAGTCTCGAGTCGACATTTCCGAAATTGGCTGGGTGAAACCCATGGGCGTTCCGGCAAAAGCGTCGGTTCAGTATTCGAAGGCGGGAGGCTTGGCGAAGTCCACGGTGCTGTTCGCATCGGAAAACGCACGTCTTGATGGCGACTATATACTTGGTGAGGATTCGAAACTGGTTTCGGCTGTTCTGCGGCGGGCTTACCTGAAGAACAAAGCGGACTTCGGGGGAAACATGGCGCGGGCACCTGATGGGAGCCTGTTGCTACAGCTCGACGGCACCTATCTTGATCTGTCCGGACTGATGTCGGGGCTCGGGGCCGTAGGGGACGCTGAGAATGTCAACAAGACTCCCATGAACGTCAGTGCCAATCTTGATGCATTGACGCTGAGGCCGGGGCTGGACATGCGCAACGCAAAACTCAGCGCAAAGACAGGTGCCGACGGGCTGTCAATTTTTACGGCCACCGGGAGCGCGGATGACGGATCGCCGCTCTCGGCGACGTATGACGGGAACCAGCCTGGCGGAGCCACCGTCAATGTGGAGAGTGGCAATGCCGGATTCGTTGCCCAAGCGCTGATCGGAGCGGATTTCCTCGAAGGCGGGAACTTGGAGCTCACCGGCAAATTCACGAAAGATGATTCGCCCGCGACGTTCGACATCGCTTTGACGGATGTAAGAATGCGCAACGCCCCCTTCCTGACGCAAATACTGTCGCTGGCGTCGCTTCGAGGGCTTGCCGACACGCTGGGGGGCGAAGGTGTATTGTTTTCTCGAATCGACGTGCCGCTCAAGTTGGCGAACGGTCGCTACGTCGTCACGGGTGCGAAAGCACAAGGACCGGCGCTGGGCCTGACAACGACCGGGTACATGGAGGGTAAAAGCGGGGCTATCGAGTTCAATGGCGTGCTTGTGCCCAGCTTCGGCATGAATTCCGCGCTGGGCGGGATTCCGATTATTGGCGACCTTGTTGTCGGGCGCGACGGCGAGGGCATATTTTCGCTGACATATTCGATCAGCGGCACGTTGGAAAAGGCCAATGTGTCGGTAAATCCGCTATCAGCGCTGGCTCCGGGGGTCATCCGACGGATATTCGAAAACCCGTCAGACACGAGGATTCCGGAAGCCAAGCTTCGCACGCCCGACGAACCCATTCCGTCGGAGCTGCCGCCCATTCCCGAAGAGAGTTTCGAATAGCGTTGGCGTCCTAGCCTGCTTTCACCAGCGCGTGGCGTTTCTTGCCAGCCGACAATTTAATTACTCCGTCGATCAGGTCAGCCGCGCCGAGCGTGCCGTTCTGGTCGCTGACCTGCACGTCATTCACCTTGGCTGCGCCTTGTTTGATCAACCGTCGGGCTTCGCCGTTGGAGGCCGCCAGTCCCGCTGCGACGAACGCCGCTGCGACGAGCATGCCGGCATCAAGTTCCGATCGTGGAACCTCAACGGTCGGAAGCGCATCAGCAGATTCGCCTGCGCCGAAGACGGCCTGGGCCGCTTCAGCTGATTTTGAGGCCGCGTCAGCGCCATGCAATAATGTCGTCGCGGCATTCGCCAGGGCGATCTTGGCATCATTGATCTCAGCGCCCTTAAGCTTTTCGAGCGCCTCGATCTCCGCGAGTTCCAGGTCTGTGAACAAGCGCAGGAACCGGCCTACATCTGCATCCTCGGTGTTGCGCCAGAACTGCCAGTATTCGTAGGGGCTTTTTCTGTCTGCATTGAGCCAGACCGCGCCGTCAGCCGTCTTGCCCATCTTTCCGCCAGACGCGGTCGTAATCAGCGGGGATGTCAGACCATAGGCGTCACCGCCGGCAACCCGGCGCGTGAGTTCGACCCCGTTGATGATATTGCCCCATTGGTCCGATCCGCCGAGTTGGAGCCGGACGCCGTAGCGTCTGTAAAGCTCAAGAAAATCATAGGCCTGCAAGAGCATGTAATTGAATTCGAGGAACGTATAGGGCTGCTCGTTGCGCAGGCGGCGCTCAACGGTTTCCTGCTTGATCATCGTGTTGATCGTAAAATGCACGCCGTAGTCGCGCAGGAATTCCACATAACCAATCTTCGACAGCCATTCGTCATTGTTGACCATGATTGCGTCAGTCGGGCCGTCACCAAATGTCAGGAAAGGTTCGAAGGCTTTCTTGATACCTGCAATGTTTGAGGCAATCTGCTCGTCCGTCAGGAGCGGGCGGGACTTGTCCTTGTCGGTCGGATCGCCGACCTTGGTCGTGCCCCCGCCCATCAGGACGACGGGCTTGCCACCGGAGCGCTGGAAATGGCGCAGCATCATGATCTGCAGCAGCGAACCAACGTGCAGGCTGTCGGCAGTGGCATCGAAGCCGATATAGGCAGCCGGGGTTCCTGAAGCACAATAGGCATCGAGCTCGGCAGGGTGCGTCACCTGCTTGATGAAGCCTCGTGAATCCAGTGTTTTCAGGAATTCCGACTTGTATTCGGTCATTGTCTCGTGTCTCCGTAAGCGCAGGCGCGTAACACGGAAAGTGGGACTCTTGAACCATCCAATTCACGATCGCAAACCGCAATGGGTTGCCGGCTTCATGTCCGGAACGTCACTGGATGCGACAGATGCAGCGTTGATTCTGACGGATGGGGAGCGCGTTCTGGAGTTCGGGCCGGTCGCAGAGCGCAAGTATACAGCCAAAGAGCGGCAGGTATTACAGGATGCGACGGATGCGGCGCGGGCCTGGAACTGGACCGGCCCGGCGCCGGAAGACGCATTTGAAGCGGCCCGAAAGGTGGTTACCGACACCCATGCAGAGGTGTGGCAGATACTGCGGCAAGGGGGTGGTAAGGGGGTGGTTGTACCATTGGCCGGCGTACATGGGCAGACGGTTCTCCACAGGCGCCCCCGACCAGGTGCACCTGGCGCGACCCTGCAATTGATCGATCCGGTCGCATTGCAGGCGGCCCTTGGCATCCCGCTCGCTTACGATTTCCGGAGCGCTGACGTGGCCGCCGGAGGACACGGCGCGCCTTTGGCGCCGGTCTATCATGGCGCACTGCTGGACCGCGCCGGCGACGGGGCGAGCGCCGTGCTGAACCTTGGCGGTGTGGCGAATATTACGGCCCGCATGGCTGACGGTACCCTGTTCGCTTTCGATACCGGACCTGCCAACGGGCCGATCGATGAATGGGTCGCGGCGCATGGGAAGGGCACGCATGATGTGGGCGGTGCCTTTGCGGCGGCTGGCCAGGCGCAGGAGGGGCTGCTGGCGCAGTTGCTGGACCATGACTGGTTCAGGGAGCTGCCGCCGAAATCGCTCGATCGTTACGATTTCAATGCCGGCATGGTGACGGGCCTCTCGTTCGAGGACGGGGCGGCAACGCTGACGGCCTTTTCAGCACGGGCTGTGGCAAAGGGCGTTGCCCAGCTGCCGGATGCGCCGCAGCGTGTGATTGTGTGTGGTGGCGGGCGTCATAATCCGGCGATGATGGCCGCGCTCCGCGAGGCTTTGCCTTGCCCCGTGCTGAGCGCTGAAGAGGCCGGGTGGCGCGGGGATTCAATCGAGGCGGAGGCGTTTGCCTTCCTGGCCGCGAGAACCGTCCGTGGCCTGCCACTCAGCTGGCCGACCACGACGGGCGTTCCGGCCGCCATGACGGGCGGCCGGCTGAGAGGCTAGTCGTGCTCGGCTTCGATACGCAGTTTTTCTTCTGCTTCTTCGAGGCGCTGGTGTAGGTATTGCTCGCAGAGGCCGATCAATTCGTCGCGCTTGTCGACGTAGAAATGGTTGGCGCCCTTAACACGGGCGCGTTCAATGACTTCGCCCTTCTGGACACGAACCTTGGTCAGGGCGCGTTCGATGTCTTCCGGGCTGGCAATTGCGTCTGAGTCGCCACAGACGATCAGGCCCGAAGCCGGGCAGGGCGCCAGGAATGACAGGTCATAATGGTTGGCCGGAGGTGAAATGGCGAGGAAGCCATCAATTTCCGGGCGGCGCATCAGCAATTGGAGCGTGATCCAGGCGCCGAAGCTGTAGCCGGCACACCAGACATAGCGCGGGCTTTCGCTCAGGTTTTCGATGTAGTCGAGGACGTAGGCAGCATCTTCAAGCTCGCCGATGCCCTGATCATAGACGCCCTGGCTGCGACCGACGCCGCGCGAATTGTAGCGCAGGACGCCGAATCCGGCCCGCTCGAACATCTGGTACAGCATGATCGAAATCGGATCCTGCATCGTGCCACCCGCCTTCGGGTGGGGGTGCAGGACCAGCGCAATGGGGGCGCCGGGATGTGGCGGCTCGGTGTAACGCGCCTCGATACGGCCCTGTGGACCCGGAATAATCAGTTCTGCCATGACACCCTCGGAGTGAATTCTCTTGTAAGGGCGCGGTCATAAGCCAAATGGACCTGGAAAAGCAAATTTTTCTGCACGTGCACACTGAACCCTGAGCGAGTATACAAGAATCCATGATTTATGCTGACCACAACGCGACCTCCCCGCTTCGCCCGGAAGCGCGCGATGCCATGCTCGATGTGTTCGACCTGGGGGCGACGAATCCTTCGTCTGTCCATGCCAAGGGCCGGGCGGCGCGCGGCGTGGTGGAAGCGGCGCGGGTGCAGGTCGGCGGCGCAATCGGCAGCCGGGCGGCGGATGTGATCTTTACAGGGGGCGGGACAGAAGCGGATGCCCTGGCCGTTCAGGGCGTGGTGGATGCCCTGCGGGGCGCCTCCACGCTGATCGTATCGTCGATCGAGCACGAGGCGATTGCCAAATCGGCGGGCCATTCCGGCGCGGTTGTGCAAACGGCCTATGTGACGCCTGCCGGGACGCTCGATCTGGGTGACCTGCGCGCGCGGATGGCGGACTGGGACAAGGACGCTTTGGGCATTCCAGTGTTGTGCCTGATGCTGGCGAACAATGAGACGGGCATTATCCAGCCCGTCGCCGAAGCCGCCGCGATCGTACGCGAGGCCGGCGGTCTGACGATCTGCGATGCGGTTCAGGCCCTGGGCAAGATTCCGGTCAATGTCGGCATGCTTGGCGTCGATTACCTGTCCCTGTCGGCGCACAAGATTGGCGGGCCGCAAGGCGTGGGCGCCCTGTGGCACCGAGCTGGCGCGCCACTGAAAGCCATCCTGTACGGTGGCGGACAGGAGCGCTCGTTGCGGTCGGGTACGGAGAATGTGGCTGGAATTGCCGGTTTTGGCGCAGCCGTGGAGGCCGCTGTCCGGGATTTGCCGAAATATGCCGCGCTGGCCAAGCATCGCGACGCCATGGAAGCGCGCCTCAAGACGGACGGCGGTGTTGTGGTGATTGGCGAGGGCAGCCCACGTCTCGCGGGTACATCAAACTTCGCGCGTGCCGGGTTTCGGGCTGAAACCCAGGTGATGGCGTTGGACCTGGCGGGTGTTTGCGTGTCTGCAGGTTCCGCTTGCTCTTCGGGCAAGGTCAAGCGATCTGTCGTGTTGATGGCCATGGGCGCATCTGACGCCCTTGCGGAATCAGCAATACGCACCAGCTTTGGATGGAATAGCGTGCCTGCCGATTTTGACGGCGTGGCCGATGCGTGGCTGGAAGCGGCACGGCGCACGGTTTTGAAGGAGAATGTGTGATGGACTGCTGCGGCGGGACCACCGAACACGACGAAGACTGCGACGACGTCAAGGTCAAGGACAGCATCGACGCCAAGACGGTCGAGGCTGCGAAGGCGCTTGAATCCGAGAATTATTCGGCCGGCTTCGCGACCGATATCGAAATGGACATGGCGCCCAAGGGCCTGTCGGAAGACACGATCCGGTATATTTCGGCGGCCAAGAATGAGCCCGAATGGCTGCTTGAATGGCGCCTGAAGGCGTACGAACGCTGGCTGACCATGGAAGAGCCGAGCTGGGCAATGGTTCGCTATCCCAAGATCGACTACCAGGCCTATTACTATTTCGCGGCACCGAAGGCTGGGGCGAAATACGCCTCGATCGACGATGTACCGAAAGAAATTCTCGATACGTACGAGAAACTGGGAATCCCGCTGAGGGAGGCCGAAGTCCTGCTGGGTGTTGAAGGCGCGGTCGAAACCGCCGCCGAAGCGCGCGAGAAGCCACGTGTGGCCGTCGATGCCGTGTTCGACTCTGTCTCTGTGGCAACCACGTTCCGCAAGGAGCTGGAAAAGGCCGGCGTGATCTTCATGTCGATCTCGGAAGCCGTGCACGAATATCCCGAACTGGTAAAAAAATATCTCGGCACCGTCGTGCCGCAGTCGGACAATTTCTTTGCGACGCTGAACAGCGCCGTATTTTCGGACGGCACGTTTGTCTACATCCCCAAGGGCGTGCGTTGCCCGATGGAACTGTCGACGTATTTCCGGATGAATGCCGAGAATACAGGCCAGTTCGAACGGACGCTGATCATTGCCGATGAGGCAGCCTACGTATCCTACCTCGAAGGTTGTACGGCGCCGATGCGCGATGAGAACCAGCTGCATGCGGCGGTGGTCGAGCTGGTGGCGCTGGACGATGCCGAGATCAAGTATTCGACAGTACAGAACTGGTGGCCGGGCGACGAGGACGGCAAAGGCGGTATCTTCAATTTCGTCACCAAGCGCGGCGATTGCCGGGGCGACCGGTCGAAAATCTCGTGGACTCAGGTGGAAACCGGGTCGGCGGTGACGTGGAAATACCCGTCCTGCATCCTGCGCGGCGATGACAGCGTCGGTGAGTTCTACTCGATCGCTGTCACCAATGGACGCCAGCAGGCCGATACAGGCACCAAGATGATCCATCTGGGCAAGCGCACGAAGAGCCGGATCATTTCCAAGGGCATATCGGCCGGCAAGTCCGACAATACCTATCGCGGCCTCGTTTCGGTGAACCGGAAGGCCGAGAAGGCGCGGAATTTCACCCAGTGCGACTCGCTTCTGATCGGCGACCGGTGCGGCGCGCATACGATTCCCTATGTCGAGAACCGCTGTGCCAGCGCGCAGCTGGAACATGAAGCGACGACGACCAAACTGTCGGAAGACCAGCTGTTTTATGCTCGGCAGCGCGGGATTGCCGAGGAAGATGCCGTCGCCCTGCTAGTAAACGGTTTCGTGCGTGATGTGCTGCAGCACTTGCCCATGGAATTCGCGGTTGAGGCGCAAAGCCTGCTCAAAGTGAGCCTGGAAGGCAGCGTCGGCTAGGGATTCAACCCGGTTCCTGCGGTTTCGTGGGGAATCCGACTGCGGGTTTCTCTGTCGCAGGGGCTTTCCCTTGCGCCTCGGGCAGCCTACATGCGCCCTATGTTGAAGATCAAAAATCTGACCGCCACGGTTGGCGAAGACGCCGAAACCAAGACCATACTGAATGGCCTGTCCCTGGACGTGCCTGCGGGCGAGGTCCATGCCATCATGGGACCGAACGGGGCTGGCAAGTCCACCCTGTCCTATGTGCTGACAGGGCGGAGCGGCTACGAGGTGACCGGCGGCAGCGCGACGCTCAATGGCGAGGATGTCCTGGACATGGATCCGGAGATCCGCGCGGCCAAGGGCATGTTCCTGTCATTCCAGTATCCGATCGAAATCCCCGGCGTGCCGGTGATGACCTTCGTTCGTACGGCGATCAATGCCCAGCGCAAGGTGCGCGGCGAGGCCGAGATGTCGGCGCCGGACTTCATCAAGCGTTCGCGGGAGGTCGGCAAGATGCTGAACCTTGATGCCGAGATGCTGAAACGGCCAGTGAATGTCGGTTTTTCGGGCGGCGAGAAGAAGCGGCTCGAAATCTACCAGATGATGATGCTGGAACCGACATTCCTGATCCTAGACGAGACAGACAGCGGGCTCGATATCGACGCGCTGAAGACCGTGGCCGCAGGCGTCAATGCGCTGCGTGATCCGTCGCGCGGCATGCTGGTGATCACGCACTACCAACGCCTGCTCGACTATATCAAGCCGGACAAGGTGCATGTCATGGCCAAGGGGCGGATTATCAAGACAGGCGGGCCGGAGCTGGCCCTGCGGCTTGAGCAGGAGGGGTATGACGGGGTGCTGGGAGAGGCGGCGTGACCACCGCCCTGCGCGACCTGATCAAGAACCCGACAGCGGCCGAGCTGGAACTGGTCGCGCGCTACGGCATGCAGCCGGAAGATGCGCGCCGGGAGCGGGCCTTCCTCGCCTTTTCCGATACCGGCCTGCCACACCGCCGGATGGAAGCCTGGAAGTGGAGCGACTTCAAGGTGGCGCTGAAGGCGATGGAGACCCCCGCGTCGGCGTCGGCCAGGGACCCGCTACCCCATGAGGGTGCGCTGGTATTTCGATTTACCCCCACAGGGTTTGAACAGCCAAAAGCGTTGCCGGACGGCATGCGCATGGTGGCGCAACCGACGACGCAGGCTTTGGGTGGGGCGGAAGACGTGCCGCTTGGCGCGCTGGCCGCGGCTTTGGCCGGTGGCGGTTCGCGGCCGGCGACGCTGACATTTGAAATCACGTCGAATGAACTGCCGCGTCTGCACTTCGTTTTCGACGGAGCAGGAGAAGCCAGCTTTGCACGGATTATTTTCATCATTCGCGCTGGTGCGTCACTGACCGTGACCGAGAGTTACCTTGGCGGCGCAGGCTTCACGGCTGCCCTGCTGGAATTCAACCTGGAAAAAGGCGCGCGCCTCAACCGGACGATCTACCAGCGCGGAGCGATAGACGAATCACTGGCGGTGACCGGCCTGGTCAATCTGGACGACGACAGCGAAGCGACGCAGACGACGCTGGCTTTCGGGGCAAAGGTCGCGCGGCTGGAAACGCGCGCGGTGCATCAAGGGCCGGGGGCCAAGCTGACGCTGAATGCAGCCTACCTGTCCGGTAATGGCTTCCATACCGATATTACATCCCATGTACGCCATGGCGCGCCGGGTTGCGTGACGCGCCAGTTGACCAAGGGCGCGGTGGTGGATGGCGGAACCGGCGTATTCCAGGGCAAGTTCTTCGTGCCGCGCAAGACCGGCCAGCACACTGATGCCGACATGCAGCACCAGGCCCTGCTGCTGGAAGACGGCGCCGTGGTTTTCGCAAAGCCGGAACTTGAAATTTATGCCGATGACGTCGAGTGCGCCCACGGCAATACGTGCGGTGCGCTGGACGATGCGCAGATGTTCTACCTGCGCCAGCGCGGCATTCCCGAAACGCAGGCGCGGGCCATGCTGACCGAGGCGTTCATTGCCGAGGCACTCAGCACGGCGGACGAGAGCGTGCGCGACGAGCTGCTCACCGAGGCGCAGAACTGGTTGTCGTCATGACACGGCCGTTCGACGTCGCCGCGATCCGCAAGGAATTCCCGATCCTGACGCGGGAAGTGAACGGCAAGCCTCTGGTGTATCTCGACAATGCGGCCAGCGCGCAAAAGCCGGACGCCGTGATCGATGCGATCGCGAACCAGAGCCGGACGGCCTATGCCAACGTGCACCGCGGCATCCATACACTGTCGAACGAGACGACCGAAGCTTATGAGGCGGGCCGCGAGGCGGCACGGGATTTCCTTAATGCGCCGAGTGCGGATAATATCATCTTCACGAAGGGCGCGACCGAGGGGATCAACCTTGTGGCGTCTGCGCTCGCCGAAACGGTCCGGCCTGGCGACGAGATCGTGCTCTCGGTCATGGAACACCATTCCAACATCGTGCCGTGGCATTTCCTGCGCGAGCGCCAGGGCGCGGTGCTGCGCTGGGTCGGGCTGAACGATGATGGGTCGCTCGACATAGATGCCATGCGCGTGGCCATCGGCCCGAAGACGCGCATGGTGGCGATCAGCCACATGAGCAACGTGCTTGGCACCGTGAACGACGTTGCCGAGGTCGGGCGCGCCGCGCATGCGGCGGGCGCGCGGGTGCTGGTCGATGGCTGCCAGGCGGCGGTTCACCTGAGTGTCGATGTGCAGGCGCTTGGCTGCGACTGGTACGTCTTCTCCGGACACAAGCTGTATGGGCCGACGGGGATCGGCATCCTGTACGGGACGTCTGAAGCGTTGGCGGAGGCGCGGCCCTATCAGGGCGGCGGCGAGATGATCGAGACCGTTGCCATGGACCGGATCACCTATAACGAGGCTCCGCACAAGTTTGAAGCCGGCACGCCGCCCATCCTCGAGGCCATCGGGCTGGGCGCGGCGATTCGCTGGTATCGGCAGTTCGACCAGGCCGAGGTGCAGGCGCACGAACATGCGCTGTACCAACGGGCGCGTGAGGGCCTGCGGGGCGTCAACGGCCTGATCGTGCATGGCGAGGCACCCGGCAAGGGATCTGTGCTGGCGTTCAGCCTGCAGGGGGCCCACCCGCACGACCTGGCGCAGATACTGGATCGGTACGGCGTGGCGATACGGGCCGGGCACCATTGCGCCCAGCCCCTGATGACCCATCTAGGAGTCAGTGCGACGGCGCGCGCGAGCTTTGGCATCTACAATACCGAGGCCGAAGTCGACGTATTCATTGAGGCGCTGGAAAAAGCGCGCGGAATGCTGGTATAGAGGTCAGACATGGCAGACGATATGACTTCTCGCGACATGATCGACGTGTCGGCTCAGGCGGACGCGGCCCCTTCGGCGCTGCCGCAGGACGAGCTGAATCGCATCACCGATGCCCTGATTACCGCCTTCAAGACGGTGTATGACCCGGAAATCCCGGTCGATATCTATGAACTGGGCCTGATCTACAAGGTCGACATCGATGACGACCGCAAGGTCGATATCGACATGACGCTGACGGCGCCAGGATGCCCTGTGGCAGGCGATATGCCGGGCTGGGTGGAAACGGCGGCGCGAACGGTCGAGGGCGTCACGGACGTCGAGGTGCGCCTGACGTTCGATCCGCCCTGGGATCCGTCGCGGATGTCGGATGAAGCGCGCCTCGCGCTGAACATGCTTTAATTGAATCGCAGCCCTTCAGGCCCTATCTGTTGATCATGGCCAGACGACCCCGCCCCAAACCCGTGACCTTGTCCGACGCCGCAACCGTGCGCGTGCAGGAAATAATGCAGGAACGCGGCGCAGGTTTCCTGCGTGTCGGCGTCAAGAATGGCGGCTGTGCCGGCATGGAATATGTCATGGACTATGCCATGGCGCCGGAACCGCTCGACGAAGTGGTCGAGGAAAATGGCGTGACGATCCTGATCGACGCCAAGGCCGTGCTGTTCCTGCTGGGCAGCCAGATCGACTATGAGGTCACGCCGCTCCACGAGAAGTTCGTGTTCCGCAACCCGAACCAGACCGACGCCTGCGGGTGCGGTGAGAGCGTGACGATCATCCCGGCGACCGCGGACCAGGACAGTTGAAGACGGCACGCGTCGCGCGAGCCGCCCAACCGCCTTCAGTACCTATCCGGCGAAATCAGGATTGATCAGCTGCCTCGCGGCTTTTCTGACAGGTGTCCGCAAATGCCTGGAACACGTCATTCGGCGGGGGGAAACGGGCGTCGACATCGTCACCATGCTTGACGTCCAGCTTGAACGGCTCGCCCATGACCGTCGCGTTGAAGACTTTTGCAGCCACCTTGTGTGAGTCGGCCTGAACCACGTTTATCGCCGGAATCCACGTGACCTTTGCACCTTCAGGCGACTGGTCACCTATGCTGATCTTGGCATTTTCTGTACGTTTGTAGGGGGCGTTCTTTTTCAGCAATTCCGGGAACGAGCCGGGCTGTGTCGATACGATCGCTGTCAGGTGGCCGGCTTCATTACAGGCAAGCACCGCGCCCAGAACGGTGGCATCATTGGTGTAGATCACGCGCGGCGCGGCGGCATCTTGCTCGGCCCAGACTGTCCAGTCATTTGCAGAGGCCGGGAGGGCGACAACGGTCGCAATGGATAGGGCGATGGCGCTTATTCGCGCGAAATTTCGTTTCTTAGTCATGGTGGTCATCCCGATTTGGCCCCCGGGATTACCTGAGCAAATATTGAATAACAATAATTGATTATCGAGTAAAGGTAATAAAATATCGGCCTTTACGCCATCAGGCCTTGGAGAAGGCCGAGGGATTGTCCGATGTCGGTTTGGCCTCCATGCCCTTTGGGGGATCAGGGATCAAGGTGGCCCGTACCGGCGACCCGCCGCGAACTTCGGCAATGAGTTCGGCCGTGCGGGTTTCGACGGCATCCGTGAGGCGGGCCATGAATTCGTCCTTGGGCAGGCCGGGTGGGATCGGTTCGAGAAATTCGATCACGGCCCGGCCGGGAGTTTTCCTGGTTTCCTGCTGGCGCCAGAACAAGCCGATATTCGTGGCCACCGGTACGACGGGAACACCCATGGCTTCGGCCATGTGCCAGACGCCGGGCTTGTAGCGGAAATGATAGTCGATCGGGGCGAGGTGGCCTTCAGGGTAGATCAGCACGCGACGGCCTTCCTGGCGCGCTGTTTCCATGCCCTCACGCAGCGATTCAGCCTTGCGGTCACCGCCGCCACATGTGTCGATTACGATGGCCCCCAGCTTGCGAAGGATGCCACCGACGAGCGGAAACTTTTCGAGATGGTCGCCGGTTACAAAGGCGAGGTTCTTCACTTCCGGGTAGATCAGGTAACCGTCACCCCAGCTCTGGTGCTTGGGGGCGATCACGAACGCACCCTCGGGGAGGTTGTCTCGTCCGCGCACCTCCTTGCTTATGCCGCCGAAGACCAGGAGGTTCAGGTTCATCGCTCGTGTGTAGCTGCGGATGATCAGGCTGACAGGGCCGCGCCCCGGCAGGGCCAAGAAGGGCAGGGAGACCAGGACGTAGCTGACCGAGAGCACGTAGTAGGTGACCGTAAACAGGAAGCCGCGCATGGGAATGAGCTTTCTTGAATGTACGAGATGTTGGAAAATCAGCCGGAGTGCAGCACGGCCAGAATCGCCTTAGTGAATGCGTCTGCGTGCTGCGAAAGTGGGCCGGGAAGGCGATTGTATATCTTGTTCTGGCCGGCCTGCATGATCACGCCGAGCGCCATCGCCGCCTTCACGGCCGGATCTCCCTTGGGAATGATTCCGTCCTGCATCAGCCCCTCGATGATCTGCTCCGTAATGGTGACCGGATCGTCGTCGCGACGCTTGTCATAGGGAAGATAGCGGTTCAGCGAGACGAGGTGGAAAGAAAAAAGAAGGAAATCTTCGTCCGCAAGCTGGCAATAGGCTGATACCGCTGCGCCGACCTTCTCTTCGAGACTGCCTTCGCGTGCGAGCGCTTCCATCATCATCTTGCCGAGGCGATTGTGCGTTTCCATGAAGAGCGCGAGCGCAAGTTCGTCCTTGCCCTTGTAATGCCGATAGAGGGCCCCCTCCGAAACGCCGGCCTGTTCGGCGATCTCGCGCGTGGTCGCAGCATCGACGCCCTCGTGAATGAACAGTTTCAGCGCGGCGCGTTCAATCTTCGGACGCGCATTGCGGGCACGAGGTTTTTTGGCGGCTTCGCGAGCGGGAATGGCAGATTTTGGCATTCAAAGTCATCCTTGCGTTGACGCGTGTCTAGCACGCAGAGCCACACAACGCAAGTGATTAATCGCTCACAAGTACTTCTGGCGATTGAGCATCGATTTGACAAAAGGACAGGTCAGAGGATGCTGGTGACCTGAGCCACCCAAGGAGAGATGCATGTACAGATCACTAGTCTCAAGCGTTGTCCTGGGCCTTTTGTGCCAAGCGTCCGCTGGTACAGGGCCCGAAACCCCGCCAGCGCCGCCATGTTCCAGTGACGCTCATCATGCTTTCGATTTCTGGCTCGGCAAATGGGATGTGTCGGACATGGATGGCAATCTTGCAGGTGAGAATACGATATCGGTGGAGGAAGGCGGTTGCGTGCTGGTTGAGCGCTGGACTTCTGTTTCTGGCGGCACGGGGCAGAGCTATAATTTCCTGGATCCGGCAACTGGCAAATGGCGGCAGCTGTGGATCAGCAAGGGGGCCGTCATCGACTATTCGGGCGGATTGACCGAGACGGGCTCAATGAAGCTGGAAGGTGAAATCGCTTACCAGACCGGCGGAACCAGAGCGCCGTTCACGGGCGAGTGGTCATTGAATGCTGATGGCTCGGTGACGCAGCATTTCCAGCAATACAATCCCGAGACCGACGCCTGGGACGACTGGTTCACAGGTGTGTATGTCCGCAAGGCCGCGTCAGACTAGCGGAATCTAGGCGGCGAATTCGACGCGGTAACTCTCGATGACGGTATTGGCGAGCAGCTTTTCGCACATTTCCTTGACGCGCGCCTCGGCAGCTTCAGAGCTGAGGGCGTCGTCGATGTCGAGTTCGATGACCTTGCCGATGCGTGCCGCTTCGACTTCCTTGTAGCCCATGCGTGCGAGCGTATCGGCCACGGCTTTGCCCTGAGGGTCGAGCACGCCGGATTTCAGGGCAACGTGGACAATGGCTTTCATCGGGTAGGGCTCCAAAGGTGTGAGTCGCGCACGCTTTAACCTAGTCTGGGCAGTATTGGAACGTGTGGCGAGGTGCCGCGTGCCTACTTGCCCCCGGTAAAGCTCACGACATTGTCAGTCTCGCCGGATTCCTTGATGATCCCGAGGCGCCGGGCAACCTCAGCATAGGCTTCCGTGACACCGCCAAGATCGCGGCGGAAACGGTCCTTGTCGAGCTTTTCGCCGGTTTCGAAGTCCCAAAGGCGGCAGCTGTCCGGGCTGATCTCGTCGGCAAGCAGGATGCGGGGTACGTCGCTATCGCCCTCGAAGTGCCGGCCGAACTCGAGCTTGAAGTCCACGAGCCGAATGCCGACAGCCGCAAACAGGCCGGACATGAAATCGTTGACCCGCAGCGACAGCGAAATGAGGTCATCATATTCCTGCGGACCCGCCCAGCCGAACGCCGCAATGTGCTCTTCCGTCACGAGCGGGTCACCCAGGGCATCATCCTTGAAGTAAAACTCGACCATGGGGCGCGGAAGGACCTGGCCTTCCTCGATGCCGAGGCGCTTGGACAGCGTACCGGCGGCAATGTTGCGGACGACGACTTCGAGCGGAATGATTTCCACCTTCTTGATCAGCTGCTCACGCATGTTGAGGCGGCGGATGAAGTGAGTCGGGATGCCGACCGCGCCAAGGCGGGTCATCATGAATTCGCTGATACGATTGTTCAGCACGCCCTTGCCATCCAGCACGGCTTTTTTCTGCGCGTTGAATGCGGTGGCGTCGTCCTTGAAATACTGGATCAGGGTGCCAGGCTCAGGGCCCTCATAGAGGATCTTGGCTTTTCCCTCGTATACGACACGCTTTTTCGACATTCGACAGAGCCCTTTCATGGGTAATCGAGGGCAAAAGGCGGGTCGGAATCGCCAGCGTCCCCATTAGATCGCGACTGTTACGCCAAGTCGCGCCGATAAACAATTATTGCGCACACCTGATCTGGCACCCTATATGGCAGAAAATCCTGAATTTCTCGCTGAAAGGCTACTTCCATGAGCACATTTGACGATCGCGAACGCGCACAAGAGGCCAAGTATGCCCTCGATCAGGAAACCCAGTTCAAGGTAGCGGCCCGTCGCAACAAGCTTTTGGGGCTTTGGGCAGCCGACCTGATGGGAATGACAGGCGACGATGCCCAGGCGTATGCCAAGACCGTGGTTCTGTCCGATCTCGAAGAGGTCGGTGAAGAGGACGTGTTCCGCAAGGTGCGTGGCGATTTCGACACCGCGGGCGTCGATCGCACCGATGCCCGGATTCGTGAGCAGATGGCCGAACTGATGCCCATCGCGCGCGAGCAGATCCTGAAAGATATCAAGGGATAGGTTGGGCCAGAGTCCTGTTCGGCATCGGAGTCGGGCAATCGGTACCGTTCGGTCGCCGGTGGCCGGGTTTGACCCTTGTCGCGAGGACGAGGCTTTCCTGCAGGCGAGCTTCGATCTGTGATGTGCTCAAGGCTGTCGTAATGCAGGAGAGCGGTTCGCCATTGTCGGCGGCGATGATGACCGCAATGCCTGCATGTCCGCCATACCAGTCCCAGAGATAGCCTGCGTCGTGGGCGGCAGTGAGCGCCTGGAGCCGCGCGATCAGCGCCTTTTGTGCGTCATCGTCCGACCGGGTAAGGCCCGTCATGTCGACCTCCACCAGCGTTACGCCGCGATCCCTGAACCGATCCGTGGCGTCGGCCAGGCGCGGATCCAGCACCCGGCAGAGCGGGCACCAGTTTGCCGAGAAATTGACGATTTTGACAGCCGGGTCTGCTGCCGCCGAAAGGCAGAAGGCGATGAACGCGGCCGATGTTGAGATTATCCGGAATTGCATCGGACGAGACTAGCCTGCAAGGCGCGAGACTGGCCAGCCAGACTTGCAGGTCAGGGCGTCGCCTGCTGCGGCAGCTGCGCGGTCAGCGTGCTCGACCTGCTGGCGGGGCGAGGCAGGAACAGATCACTGCAGGCGCGGGATTGCTCGCCCATTGGCGAGAATGAAACGCATGAATAATGGGCTGCGGCCCCGGATTCAAATGTCGGCTTGCCGTGCCAGGCCGACATGAAGGGCTTGCCTGTCCAGACATTGAAAATGACGCTGCCGGGGGTCGTCGGCAGGTACGCGTCGCCTTCCACGGTCTTGTAGTAGGGCTCGCCATCGACGTACCAGGTAATACCCTCAGGGGCCCATTCGAAGGCATAGAGATGGTCGGCATCGGCGGCATCGAAGGGCAGGTCGAAGGTTGCCGACTCGCCGGTCTTGCCATTGCGGAAATAGTTGAAGTGGATCCGCGACGTATCGAGGCCGAGGAACTCGATGTCGATTTCGTCGTGGGGATTGCCTTCATAAGCCCCTGTATAGGTGAAGAAAGATGACACGAGCCCCGAGCCTTTGGCGGGCCGCATGACAACTTCGTAGCGGCCAAAGCCATAGGTTTTCAGCGTCTTCATCTCGCCGCCGGTATAGGGACCCGACCGGGACGGGTGGCGTCGTACGTCAAGGTCGGCACCTTCTGCCGTCTGGCCGATATTGTCGCGAGACCAGTCGCCCCCATAGTGACCGGTGGGATTGGAGTATTCCGAACGGTAAAAAAAGGCGTCGTTCAGCGTGTCGCCAAGAAGGGTAATGAATCCGGGCGCCGAGGGGAGTGCGGGGCGGGCCTTGGCGGGGGGGATGAGGGTGTGGCGTGGGGTGGGTGCGGGTGTGGCCGGTACAGGGGAAGACGGCGGGACGGCAGGGGCAGCCGGCTGGCTATCAGACATGTCATCCGGCACTGTCACTTCGACAGCCGCAGTCGTCATGGTCCCAGCCGGTTTCGGCCTGTCGAAATCGCTGAGCATCAAAATCCCAAAACCGCACACGGCGACGAGGCAGGAGATGATGAGCGCGTCGTGGCCTGAAGACGTGTGGGCAATGGCCGGATTGTTTTGAGCTTTTGACAATTTCGAGGCACGCAATGACGGTTAACGATGCCTTAACTTAGCAAGACTTGCGCCAAGTTGTCCGGTTAACAAGCCAGTTGCCGACGATCAGGCGACATCAGGCCCGTCACCGTCTGTCGCGTTCATGGCTTTCATGTTTCGCATCATGAATAGCGGGACCGACCCGATCGGCGTGACGGCCCAATCGAGTGGCTGGTCGTGTTGTTCGGCCGGGACGGTGTCGATCTGCTGGGCGGGGTAGGCCAGGGCGCAGGCAAAGGCCCGGCCTGCAGCGCGCAGGTCCTGGATGGCGCGGTCATAGTGGCCTTTGCCGTAACCGAGGCGATTGCCCATGGCATCAAATGCCAGCAGCGGGGTCAGGATGAGGGTCGGGCTGGCTTCCGGCGCATCCAGACCCGGCTCGGACAGGCCGAAGGGGCGCCGCTCCAATGGCTCGCCAAGCGACCACATCCGCCAGGTCATGCGACCGTCATCTTCGATCCGGGGCAGGCACAGCTCGGCGCCGGCGCGGCTGAGACGCTGCATCAGGGGGGTTGGGTCGATCTCTTCGTTGATCGCGACATAGCCAGCCACGACGGGGCCATACCGTTCCAGAAGTTTCATGGGGAACAGATCGGCCAGCTTTTCAGCCGCGTCCGGATCGCGGGCTGCCGCTTCGGCACGCAGGGTGCGCATGCGGTGGCGAAGCTGTGTCTTATCGGGTGTTTTGGACATGGCGTGAGCCTTAACGCGCGTCTGCGCTGGCGTCACGCCCGAATGATAGCGCACAAGAACCGCAGACGTCGCTGGGCATATTCACTCCCGTCAACCTAGAGA
>CAXBCO010000014.1:0-43471 GCA_963973995.1 uncultured Alphaproteobacteria bacterium | reverse complement strand
GGAATGCAGGCGCCCATATGAGCGAGCGCGATACAATCTGCGCCCTCGCTTCGGGTGCGCCGCCGGCCGCGATAGCGATTCTTCGCCTGTCGGGGCCGATGGTGAGGCAGCTGGCCGAGCAGCATCTGGACAGCGGTATTCCCGCACCACGGCATGCGACCCTGACCGATGTGCGCGATGAGCGCGGTCGTCTTGTCGACCGCGGGCTTGCCGTGTTCATGCCGGGGCCGGGTAGCTATACTGGTGAAGATACGCTGGAACTCTATCTCCACGGCGGCGCGGCAGTGATCGACCATGCGCTCAGCGCAATCACGTCTCATGTGGGCGTACGCATTGCCGAACCGGGTGAATATACACGGCGCGCGTTCGAAGCAGGCAAGCTGGATCTGACCGAAGCCGAGGGCGTGGCCGACATCATCGAGGCTGAAACGCTGGCCCAGAAGGCACAGGCGCTGCGCCAGCTTGGCGGCGGATTGTCGGAAACCTACGCGGCCTGGCGCGCCGAACTCACCGGCGTTCTGGCGCTTGTCGAAGTTGCCGTGGACTTTCCCGACGAGGGCGACGCACCCCAGGAAACTACGGCGCCCATACTCGAGAAGCTTGACCGCGTGATCGCCGAGATCCGCGCAGCACTGGGCGATAGCGGGATTGGCGAACGGATCCGCGATGGATTCCGGATTGCCATCATCGGTGCGCCGAATGCCGGCAAGTCGACGTTGCTCAACCGTCTTGCACGGCGCGAAGCCGCGATTGTTACGGCCAAGGCCGGAACCACGCGGGATGTCATCGAGGTCCGGCGCGTGCTCGGCGGGCATGTCGTCTGGATTGCGGATACGGCCGGCCTGCGGGTGACCGAGGATGAGATCGAAGCCGAGGGCGTGCGCCGTGCGGAAATGGCGGCAAGGGACGCAGACTTGCGCGTGTTCCTCATCGACGCTGAAGCGCCTGATATGAGTGCTCTGTCTACGGAATATCGGAAGCCGCGCGATCTTGTTGTCGTGAACAAGGCCGACCTTGTGTCGCCTCCGGCCACGATTGAAGCCGATCATGTCATCTCCGCAAAAGCGGGAGATGGGGTGGAGTCTCTGGAACAGGCGATTTCAGGCTTTGTCGCACAATATGCCCGTTCGGTCGAAGCGCCGGTCATTACGCGGCAACGCCACAGGGCCCGGTTGCAGGACGGATTGCGCAGCCTGGAGGCGGCGCGAGATGCCCTTGCCGATGATGTGGGCGCGGAACTGGCAGCCGAAGACGTGCGCATGGCGCTGCGCCAGCTGGGCTCGATTATCGGCGTGGTTGGCGTTGAAGACGTGTTGGGCGCTGTGTTTTCTGCCTTCTGCATAGGCAAATGACCCCTAGGGTTTAGGCCGCTGCGCGGTTATA
Source organism: uncultured Alphaproteobacteria bacterium (assembly GCA_963973995.1). Classification (GTDB taxonomy): domain Bacteria; phylum Pseudomonadota; class Alphaproteobacteria; order Caulobacterales; family Hyphomonadaceae; genus Hyphomonas. Next base: position 42,088 of record CAXBCO010000014.1, on the reverse strand, counting down.
TGTCCGCCAGAAAACCCTGTTTCCCGAGGCGCGGACGTAATGGCGAAGCCAGACGAATTTGATGTGATTGTGATCGGCGGCGGACATGCCGGTTGTGAAGCCGCAGCTGCAGCCGCGCGCTATGGTGCCCGCACGGCGCTGGTCACGCACAAGCGCTCAACCATTGGTGAGATGAGCTGTAATCCGGCTATCGGCGGGCTCGGCAAGGGCCATCTGGTGCGCGAGATCGATGCGCTAGACGGCCTGATGGGGCGCATGGCCGACCAGGCCGGTATCCAGTTCCGAATGCTCAATCGCTCGAAAGGTCCGGCCGTTTGGGGACCACGTGCGCAGATTGACCGGTCGCTCTACCGCCAGGCCATGCAGGCCGAGCTCGCGGACTATCCGAACCTGACGATTATCGAGGATGGCGCTGAAGACCTGATCCTGGAAGACGGCGTATTGGCTGGTGTGACCGGTCTCACCGGGCAGTCATACCGGGCCAGCAAGGTGGTTATCACGACGGGCACGTTCCTGAAGGGCATGATCCATATCGGCGAAAAACGCATTCCGGCGGGCCGCGCCGGAGAGGCGCCGGCCATCGGCCTGTCAGACCGACTCTATACGCTCGGCTTGCCGATGGGACGCCTGAAAACCGGCACGCCGGCGCGCCTGGACGGCAAGACGATTGCCTGGGACCGGCTCGAAATGCAGGCCGCAGATGAGCGTCCGGTGCCGTTCTCCTATCTGACAGATGAGATCCGCGTGCCTCAGATTGCCTGTGGTATCACATGGACAACGCCCGAAACGCACGCCATCATCGCCGACAATATTGGACAATCGGCCGTCTATTCCGGCGCGATTGCCGGGCGCGGCCCCCGCTACTGCCCGTCGATCGAAGACAAGGTCGATCGGTTTGCCGATCGTGACCGCCACCAGATATTCCTGGAGCCCGAGGGACTGGAAGACGATACGGTCTATCCGAACGGCATTTCGACGTCGTTGCCCGAAACGGTGCAGGATGCGTTCATCCGGACGATCCCGGGGCTCGAAGACGCCGTGATCCGCCAGTACGCTTATGCCATCGAGTATGACTATGTCGATCCGCGGGCCCTGACGCCGACGCTGGAGGTCCGCGCCCTGCCAGGGCTTTATCTCGCCGGACAGATCAATGGCACAACCGGATATGAAGAAGCCGGCGCGCAAGGCCTGGTCGCCGGAATGAACGCGGCGCGGCGTGCCGATGGGCAGGAGGCCGTCACCTTTGACCGGGCCGAGGCTTATATTGGTGTCCTGATCGATGATCTCATCACGCGGGGTGTCACCGAGCCGTACCGGATGTTCACATCCCGCGCAGAATACCGTCTGGCCCTTCGCGCCGACAATGCGGACCAACGTTTGACCCAAAAGGGCCTCGATTTGGGGATTGTGGGCCCGATTCGGGCCAAAGTGTTTCACGTGAAACAAGATGCATTAACCGCGGCCCGCGAAAGGCTGCAATTCCTGGCCCTGTCTCCGGCCAAGGCGGCGCAGGCCGGATGGGCGATCAATCAGGATGGCCGCGTGCGTTCGGCCTGGGAGTATCTCGCCTATAAGGGCATCGGCTTTGCGGAACTGGCGGTTATCTGGCCGGACCTCGCCGAGATCCCGACCGATATCGCCGGCCAATTGGAAATCGAGGCCCTGTATGCGGGGTACCTCGAACGCCAGGCCGCCGACGTCGCGGCCCTGCGCCGCGACGAAAGCCTCTCGCTTCCGGACAGTCTTGATTATGCGGCGGTTGGGGGCCTGTCGAATGAGGTGCGGCAGAAACTCGAAGCGATACGGCCAGCGACGCTTGGCCAGGCCGGGCGTATCGAAGGCGTGACCCCGGGGGCGTTGACGGCCCTGCTCAGTCACGTGAAACGGCGCGCAAAGGCGGTATGACCGATGCGTGAAGAGAATGACCGCGCGGTATTCCTGGCCGCTCACGATGTTTCACGTGAAACGCTCGACCGCCTCGATTCGGTGATCACCACGCTGGATGACTGGCGGCTGAAGAGCAATCTGATCGGCCCGCGCGAATGGCCCAATATCTGGCAAAGGCATGTCTGGGACTGCCTTCAATTGCTGGACCATATTCCGGAAACGGCGCGTGTCGTGGATCTCGGCTCCGGTGCCGGCTTTCCGGGGCTGATCATCGCCGCCGCGCGGCCGCAGGGCCATGTCACGATGATCGAGAGCGTCGGAAAGAAGGCCGCATTCCTGCGCGCGGCCATTCTTGCCGGCCACCTTTCGGCGGATGTCATCCAGGGCCGCGTCGAATCGGCGGAGGCCAAACCTGCAGATATTGTTACGGCGCGGGCCTTTGCGCCACTGCCACGCCTGCTGGATTATGCGGCGCCCTGGATGAAAAACGGCGCAACAGGGCTGTTCCTCAAGGGCGAACGCTGGGAAGAAGAATTGACGGACGCCCGACAAAGGTGGAACTTCGCGTATGAGGCGATTCCGAGCCGAAGCGGCGGGTCGGGTGTCGTATTGATTGTAAGGGAGCTACGCGGTGGCGACGAAGCCTAGGATATTTGCGGTGGTGAACCAGAAGGGCGGCGTCGGCAAGACGACGACCTCCATCAATCTGGGAACAGCGCTGGCGGCCGTGGGCCGTCGCGTGTTGATTGTCGATTTCGATGCGCAGGGTAATGCCTCGACCGGACTCGGTATTTCCCGGGCAGACCGGCTGCTCACGAGCTATGATCTGGTGGTGGATCGGGTGCCGATGGAAGAGACGGTCCTGTCGACCATCGTACCGCGCCTCGACATCATTCCGGGCGACGAGAACCTGTCGGGCGTCGAGACGGAACTGGCCAGTGATGCGCGGCGGTCGTACCGGCTGCGCGACGCGCTGATGACCTATGTCGGCCGGGCCGAGCAGGGCGGGCTGGTAAAATACGACTATATCCTGATCGACTGCCCGCCATCGCTTTCGGCGTTGACACTGAATGCGATGACGGCGGCCGACGCGCTTTTGGTGCCGCTGCAGTGCGAGTTCCTGGCGCTTGAAGGCCTGTCGCAATTGATGCGGACCGTGGAAGCGGTGCGCTCCGGGCTGAATCCGACCCTCGAGATCCAGGGCGTGGTGCTGACCATGTATGACCGGCGCAACAACCTGTCGGATGAAGTGGCGGACCAGGTTCGGGCGCATTTCGGCAACAAGGTCTATAATACGGTCATTCCGCGAAATGTGCGGCTGTCCGAGGCGCCGTCATTTGGCAAGCCGGCGCTTCTGTATGATTATCGGTGTCCTGGCAGCGAGGCCTATATCCGCCTCGCATCAGAAGTCCTGCAGCGCGAGAAGGCGAGAGCGGCCTGAACATCATGACCGACGACGCAAAAAGCAAACCTTCACGTCTTGGCCGCGGCCTGTCTGCCCTGATGGGTGAGATCGACGCGGTCGGTGCTGTGCCGACGACCGAAGGCAAGGCAGCACCTGCGACTGTGTCGAACGAAATCGATGTCGACCTGATCCGGCGCAATCCGGCCCAGCCGCGCCGGACTTTCGATGAGGCGGCGCTGAACGAGCTGGCCGAGTCGCTGAAGGCCAAGGGTGTATTGCAGGCGATCCTCGTCCGCCCGGATCCCAAGGATCGCGGCAAGTTCCAGATCATCGCGGGTGAGCGACGCTGGCGCGCTGCCAAGATTGCCGGATTGAAGTCGATTCCGGCGCTGGTGCGCGAGATTGACGAACTCGAACTGCTCGAGATCGGGATCATCGAAAACGTCCAGCGCGCAGACCTGAACCCGATCGAGGAAGCCGAAGCCTATGAGGCGCTGATGAGGCGTTTCGGGCGTACGCAGGACAGCCTCGCGCAGAGTGTCGGCAAGAGCCGTGTTCACATCGCGAACACGCTGCGACTTCTGCAGCTGCCCGAAAGCGCCCGCGCCTATGTGCGCGATGGGAAACTGAGTGCTGGTCATGCCCGCGCCGCGCTTGGCGCGCCCGATCCGGAAGCGCTGATCCGGATGGCGGCCGAAAAGGGCCTGAGCGTGCGCGATGTCGAGTCGCGCGCGAAGGATGCGCGCGAAGGCGGAACGATCGAGGCAAAATCGGCCAAGTCGCCCGGCGCCGAAAAGGACGTCGATACCGAGGCGCTGGAGGCGGACCTGACGCGAACGCTGGGCCTTGCCGTCGATATCCGGCACGGCAAGGATGGCGGCGAGTTGCGCATCCGTTATCGCGATCTCGAACAGCTCGATGACGTCTGCCGGCGCCTGACAGCAAAGCGCTAGGGCCCGATCAGGCCGCGTGGGCCGCCGCCTTGCCGAGCTCATTCATCAGTACACGAACTACAGGGTCGGCACTGCCGGATCCGGACTTGGCCTGGCGTTCTGCATCATAGATCCGTTCCAGGATGCGCAGGAGACGTTTCTGCGGCCACTTGCCGAGGCGGGCACGAAAGGCGGGCCAGTCACTTTGCCATACGGGCGGCCGCAGCTTCATGTTGGGTGTCCCTTCACCGGCCGCCATGCGCTTGTGGGCATCCAGCATGCGCAGCGTTTCGCTTTGCAGCGCGCGCAGGATGGAAATGGCCGAGGTCCCGGCGATCTCCAGCCGTTGCAGGGCGGTATTCGCGGCGACGAGATCGCCTGCAAGCGTCGCCCGGATTGCGGCGGAGAGATCATGGTCGATGTCGGTTGCCGAGAGGGCGCGAATATCGGTGAGCGTGACATCGCGCCCCAGACCGCGAGCGTAGAGCGCCAGCTTCTCGATCTCGGAATTGGCGATACCGCGGTGACCGGGCAGGTCGCCGGTAAACGCGTGCAGAGCGGCGGAGTCGATTGTGGCGCCCACGTCCAGCAGCGCCGCCTTTACCCGGTCTTCGATGTCACTCGCGTCATCGGCAAACATCTGGAGGCAGGCCGTCCGCTTGGCCGAAGAGGCGGCGGCACGCAGCTTGGACTTGGACGCGAGGCTGCCGGCTTCGATGACCAGTTTCGCAGCGTAGCGGTGCTCGATCTTGTCACCTTCCGCGATGGCTTCCGCCAGAAGCGCGGCGATCTTGTCACCATTGGTGCGGACGCGAATGACGCGGGGGTCGCCGAGGAGCGACACAGCTTCGAGATTGTCGAACAGGAGTGACGGGTCTTTCTTGATCGCATCATCGTCGAGGACGGACACTTCAAGTTCGCCGGTCTTGGGGGCCCAGGCTTTTATCAGGCTGGCAGAGGCATCGCTTGCAAGACCGTCATCTTCACCGAACGCGAGGACCGCCCAGATCGCCGGATCGGGCCGGCGTGAGAAGGTAACAGCCTGCTTGCCCTTTAGCAGCATCAGCCGGCTGAGAGCTGTAGTCGCAAATCATCGACGATGCGTTTTGCGAGCTCACGCATGGTGCGATCATAGGCGCTGGTTTGAGCGGCAATGTCGCCATAAGGCCCAGTCGGAACCGTAAAATCGGTCTGGGCATCCACAAAGCCCGAGACGGCCCCGCTGTCGCGCGCCAGCACATAGCGACCGGAGGCGGAGATACTTGAGCGCGACGCCGCGCCGTCGGGCTTGAAAGCAAGCCGCGTCAGGTTGTCCTTGAGAATGACATTCAGCGTTGCAGGCTCGGTCACGCCGGGCAGCCCGATCGCGAGTTCTTCCTGCAGGGCGCGTCTGAGCTTGTATCCGGACCGGCCACGAATGGGCTCGACGGTGATCGGGCCACCGGCCGCCAGCGCGCTTGAGCCGGGCGCATAGACGGGCTGGAAGCCACAGGCAGCCAGGGACAGAAGGAGGAGGGCGGCGAAGAACTGTCTCATGCGACCACGATATTCACGATGCGGCCGGGAACGACAATGGTTTTCTTGACGGACTTGCCGTCCAGGAAGGCTGCGACATCAGGTTCGGCAAAGGCCGCAGCCTCGACTGCATCCTTCGCCAGCGCTTTGGACACGGTTATTTCGCCCCGGCGCTTGCCGTTTACCTGAACCGCCATGGTCACGCTGTCATCTTCCAGCAGGCCAGCATCCGGCGTGGGCCAGGCTGCTGCAGATACGAAGCCGTCGCCGCCAAGACGTTCCCAGCAGGATTCGGCGAGATGCGGCATGAAAGGCGTCAGGCAGCGGGCGAGCATGGAGGCACCCTCGAACCGGGCGCCGGTGACGGAACCGGTATCGGCTTCGGCCTTCTTCAGTGCCGTTGCCCATTCATGGATGCTGGCGACGGCCGAATTGAAACGGAACTCGTTGATCGCCTTGTCGATGGCCGCGACCGCCTTGTGCGATGCCTTGCGCAAGGCAATCGAGGCGTCGTCGGTGCCTGGCTCCGGCGCCCCTGCTTCTGGAAGCGCATCAAAGATGCTCCAGATGCGCTGCACGAACCTGGCGGCGCCTTCAGCTCCTGATTGTGTCCATTCGACATCGCGCTCAGGTGGCGAGTCAGACAGTACGAACCAGCGTGCCGTGTCCGCGCCGAAGGCCTGGATGATGGCGTCCGGGTCGACCGTGTTCTTTTTCGACTTGGACATCTTCTCGATCGGGCCGACGCTCGCGGGTGCGCCCGTCGCAATCTCGAACCAGGCGCCGTCCTTTGTTGCCACTTCGGAGGGCTCGAGCCAGTCGCCCTTTGCCGACTTGTAGGTCTCGTGGGTCACCATGCCTTGCGTGAACAGGCCGGCGAAAGGCTCGCCGCTCGGCAGGTCCAGTTCCCCGACATCGCGCATCGCGCGAGCAAAGAAGCGAGCATAGAGCAGGTGCAGGACAGCATGTTCGACGCCGCCGACATATTGGTCGACCGGCAGCCAATAGGCGCGTTCGGCCATATCGTCCGGGCTGGCGAACCGGGCCCAATACCAGGAACTGTCGACGAACGTGTCGAGCGTATCGGTCTCGCGGCGGGCTTGGCCTTTGCAGGTCGGACAGGTTGTGTCCTTCCAGGTCGGGTGGCGCTCCAGCGGATTGCCAGGCCTGTCGAAGGTCACATCGTCCGGCAGGCGCAGGGGAAGCTCGGCGGCAGGGACAGGGACAATGCCGCACGCGTCGCAATGCACGATCGGAATGGGGCAGCCCCAATAGCGCTGGCGCGAGACGCCCCAGTCACGCAGGCGATAGTTGACCTTGCCCTGTCCGAGGCCCTGGGATTCGATCTTCGAGATCGCGAGGCGCTTGGCGTCGTCGATGGCCAGGCCATCAAGGAAACCGGAATGGAAGATCGTGCCGGGTCCGGTATAGGCCTCGTCCTGCACGTCGAATGTTGCCGCGTCCGCATTCGGCGGCAACACGACAGGCACGACATCCAGTCCATATTTGCGCGCGAATTCTATGTCGCGCTGGTCGTGCGCCGGGCAGCCGAAAATCGCGCCGGTGCCGTATCCCATCAGCACGAAGTTCGCGACCCAGACGGGCAGGGTGCGCTCGGGGTCGAACGGGTGCTGGACTGTGAGGCCGGTATCGAAGCCGAGCTTGGGCGCCTTTTCAATGGCTTCTTCGCTGGTGCCGACAGCGGCGCATGCGGCGCGGAAATCGGTGAGGGCATTGTTTCCCTGCGCCAGCTGGAGCGTCAGCGGATGATCAGGTGACAAGGCAATGAAGCTCGCACCGAACAGCGTGTCTGGGCGGGTCGTGAAAATTTCAACGCCCGCCTCGAAACCAGCCGGTTTGTCGCCGGAAAACTCGAAGCGCATCTGCAGGCCTTCTGACCGTCCGATCCAGTTGGCCTGCATGGTGCGGACTTTTTCCGGCCAGCGTTCCAGCTTCTGGACCTGTTCCAGCAGGTCGTCGGCATAATGCGTGATACGGAAGAACCACTGGGTGAGCTCGCGTTGCTCGACGATGGCACCGGAGCGCCAGCCGCGGCCATCGACGACCTGCTCGTTGGCGAGCACGGTATTGTCGACAGGATCCCAGTTCACCTTGCTGGCCTTTCGATAGACGAGGCCCTTGTCGAGCATCTTCAGGAACAGGGCCTGCTGCGCGCCGTAATAGTCCGGATCGCAGGTTGCAAACTCCCGGCTCCAGTCGAGCGACAGGCCGAGCTTCTTCAGCTGCGCCCGCATGGCGGCGATGTTTTCATAGGTCCATTTGCCCGGATGGACGCCGCGCTGGAGCGCAGCGTTCTCGGCCGGCATTCCGAACGCATCCCAACCCATGGGGTGGAGGACATTGTATCCATTGGCGCGGCGATGGCGGGCAACGACGTCACCCATGGCATAGTTGCGCACATGGCCCATGTGCACCCGGCCGGACGGATAGGGGAACATTTCGAGGATGTATGCCTTGGGCGCGTCACCCGCCTCGGCGGGTGATTTCGCCTTGAACAGGTCTGCTGCGTCCCACGCGGCACGCCATCTGGTTTCCGCGGCCTGCGGATCGTAACGGGTGGCCATGTCCCGCTCCTTTAAAGAGGTCTGGTGTTTGGCTTTCTAGCCGATCTGTGAAGCCTTGAGCGTGCGGGCACGCTCGAGGATTTTGTTTTCAAGCTGGATTCCGGTCTCTGGATCAACGCTCGCATCGGTCCATGTGCCGTCCTGGTTGGTCTGGCGGAACACCGATACCTTGACGCCGTCGGCCCGCAGGCGCGTGTCGAGGATATAGACTGTTGCCTTGATCCGCTCATCCGGCGAGTCCGGGAAGGACATCCAGTCGTAGACGACGAGCCCGCCGACAGAATCGGCGCTCTGGATCGGCATGTTCTCGAACGTATCCAGCGTGGCGCGCCACAAGTATGGATTGACGGTGCCGACATTCTTCTCGGTGATCTGGCTTTCGTTGTTCTTGCTTTTGCCGGACTGGCAACCGGAAACGATCAGCATGCCAGCGAGGGCAGCGGTGATTATGAGTTTGACCATGAAGATTGTTCCTGAGTGCAAGACCTTGTTGACGAGGGTTTGTATAACAAGGGGAGTCCGGGCTCGCCAGTGCTGATATGCCGAAGAGCGCGGATGGTGTTTGCAGGAGAGAGACGATGTGGAAACCGCTGACACTGCTGGCGATACTGGGCGCGGCCGCGGGCCATGCGCAGGCACAGGACGAATGGGACGTGTGGGAGACCAAAAGCGAGGTGGAGATGGCCGTCGCGGGCTCCACGGCCGAGGGTGCGCCGGTGACCTATCTGGGGGCCATTGGCCTGTCCACGAACCGGGTGCTGGATAGCGGCCTTGAGATCGGGGCTGTCGGGCGGTTGGAGATGCAGCAGGACCATCCGGACCGCGCGGGCTTCAGCGGCGTTCCGGACGGGGGTGCCGGGGGCGTGCCCGGGGGGGTGCAGGGGGGCTTCAGCGGGCTGGCAACAGGTACCGCGCGTGAGCATGCCGGGGCCCGCGGCCAGCTTGAACAGGCCTATGTCTATGCCGAAGGCGGCTATGGCGAAGTGCGGCTGGGGCGGGACAAGGGCGTGGCAGCGCGTTTCCACGAAGGGGCGCCGAGCGTGTTCGCCAAGGCAACGACGGCCAATCCCGTCCTGGACCCGACCGGGCAAGCCTATGTGCGCACCGACCATGACCTGACGGGCCCGGCGCTGAAACTGAGCTATGCCAGCCCGCGTATCCTCGGCGTGAGAGCCGGCGCGTCCTTCACGCCGACAGCCGATGTGCGCGGCCTCGACCGCGATCCGGCGCGCAAAGTGGCCGGTAATCCGCAGGTCAGCATCGAGTCGGCATCCGAGGTGGCGGTCAATGTTTCCCGTAAATTGCGCGAGAGCGGCGTGAGGCTGCAGGCAGCGCTGGCCTATAGCCGCGCCGATGTGAGCGCGGCGATTACGCCGGATATCTATGGAACGCTCGAAACATGGTCTGCTGGGGCATCAGCGGAATTCGATACGCTGACGATTGGCGCGAGCCTGCTGAACAGCAATAATGGCGTGGAGGCCGGCCCGGGTGATTATTCGGCATGGATAATCGGCGCAACGAAACGGGCCTTTTCGCTCGATTTCGGCGTCGACTATGGCGAGGCCAGCGATGACCTGACCGGCCTCGAGACCGAATCATGGAGCGTCGGTGTTGCCAGGGACCTGAGCGAAGCATGGCGGCTTGCCGGCGGCTATCGCAGCCAGACGACGCGTCAAAGGCGAGTTGGACCGGGACCAGTGCCTCCAAATCGGGATTCTGCCGACGGAATTGTGTTAGAAATCACACTATCGCTTTAATTTGGCCGCCTCACCGATTGTTAATCTTCTCTTAACCGGGCGGGATGACTATTCTTTTGCGAGAAGGTGCAGGAAATGAAACCGGGCTTGATACTCTCAGTCACTCTGATTTCAGCCATGCTGGCTTTGCCGGCAATGGCTGATCCGGTCGTGCCTGATGATGTTCTGACGGTCCAGGCGCCCTCCCTTTCCGAAAGCAAGGCCGCCGAGGCCGACTGGTACCGCCAGTTTGCCCAGCCGAAGCCGGCCGATGCCAAACCCGTCTGGCAGCCCGAGCCGACCGACGATTTTTCCGTCCAGTTCGGTGGAAATGCCCGCTGGCAGCTGAACCTCGATATGCTGACCCGCCCGAATTCGTCGCCGCTTCCGCGCGAACAGATGCAGGCCGGTGCCACATTCCGCGTCACGCCGCGGTTCTCCGTGGGCGGTGAGGTCAGCGTTGGTGCCGAACGCCTCAACGATACATCGCAGTGGGAAGACAGCCAGCTCGAGACCGGTATCCGGCTCAAGTCGGCCTTCAAATTCTGATTTTTGCTTTTTAAAGCCAGCCAATGAATCGCGACGCGTGGATTCGGCCTTGCGCCGGGCTTTCCATGCGGGCTAGGCACTGCTCTGCGAGCAGCGCGCCACCGGGTTCGCGCCCGCATACCGGGAGCTGAAGTCCTGTAGCCGTGTTCCTGAATGGCCTGATCCTGATCGTCACGCTTGCTGCGGGTGTGTTCCTGCTGGCGCCGCGCGTGGCGGGCCTAAAGACCTGGCGCGCGACGATGACGCCACTCGCGTCGATCATCGGCAGCGGTTTCCTCGTCCTCGGCCCGATTCTCGTAGCATCCTTTGGCAAGTATGCCCTGCTGGCGATGACGGCCCTGTGCCTTGGCGCTTATCTGTTCGGGTCGGCCATCCGCTACAATATACGCCTTCGCGGAGAGCGGGACACCGATCCCGACGCCCTCATCGCGCGCCTCGAAACGGGCGCGTCTTGGACCCTCGCATTCGCTTACGTCATTTCGGTTGCCTATTACCTGAACCTGTTCGGGGCCTTCGGGGTCAGCCTCTCGCCCTGGAATGACGCGGTCCATGCGCGTCTTTTGACCAGTCTGGTTCTGGTCCTGATTCTCACGGTTGGATGGCTGAAGGGCTTCCGCGCGCTGGAGCGGATGGAACAGGTGTCTGTCAGCATCAAGCTCGCCATCATCATGGGGCTTCTGGCCGGGCTTGCGATTTTCGTGGCCCGCAAGGCCGGGGCGGGTGACCTGGTCCTGCTGGCGCCGAAAACGCACGGCTGGGCGGGCATCGCGCTGACCTTCGGGCTGGTTGTGACGGTTCAGGGGTTTGAGACGTCGCGCTACCTCGGCGGCACCTACGATCCCGAGACGCGAATCCGGTCGATGCGGATCGCCCAGATGCTCTCCGCGCTGATCTACATGCTGTATATCGGCCTGGTCGCCTATGTGTTCCCGCGCGACCAGCTGCACCTTGAAGAAACGGCGATTATCAACATGATGCGAGTGGTTGCGCCGGTCCTGCCGCTCCTGCTGGTCGCGGCGGCGTTGACGGCGCAATTCAGCGCAGCGATCGCCGATACGAGCGGATCTGGCGGGCTGGTGACCGAACTGACGGGCGGGCGGATTTCAGAGCGGCAGGCCTATGCCGTACTGGTCGGGATCGGTCTTGCGTTGACCTGGACGGCGCACCTGTTTGAGATCATTTCCTACGCATCGCGCGCCTTTGCTGTCTATTACGCGATCCAGTCAGCCATTGCGGCCATTTCCGCCTATCGCAAGGAAGGACACTGGCTGAAGGCCGGGCTGTACGGGGCGATGGCCGTACTGGGCATCCTGATCGCGATTTTCGGTACTCCGGCGGAAGCCGGGAACGGCGTCACCGCACAGGGTTGAAGGCGGCGGTAACGGACTCGACTGCGGCGAGCCCTGCAACCGGGGCGACCATGGCCGCATTGTCCGGCCCGATACCGCCCAGCGCGTAGACAGGGCAGGATGTCCGTTGCGCCAGAGCGCGTAGTTTCAGCGGGCCGAGCGGTTTGCCAGCGGTCGGACTGGCGGACGCGAAGACCGCCGAGAGCAGCGCTGCATCAACCGGGAAATGGGCAATTGTCCGCAGGTCGGCCGGGGAATGCGCGCTGGCCGTCATCAGGGCGAACCGGGTTCGCCAGCGCCGGGCAGCGGCGAGGCGGGCGAACGGCCAGTGCACGCCGTCTGCGCCGACTTTCAGGGCGAGAAGGGGATCGGCCGCGATCAGCAGGCGCAGGTGCCCGGCGCGGCAGATTCGGGCGAGGTCGTGTGCGACTCCGGTCGCATCCGGCGCGCCGAAATGGCGATAGATGACGCCCCAGCCGGGCGGCAGGCGGTTCGCCGTCCGGACCGGATCGGGCGTGCGGGCGGGATCTGTCAGGAAGAGGACGGGCGGAATCCCGTGCGGCAGGTGCGCTGAAGCCGCGCGGGCGGCGGCCAGAAGCTTGCGCTTCGGCGAGGATTGGCGTTTCAACGTCATCAGCATGACTGATACGGTTTCCATCCCCCTTGCCAAGCGGCGCGACGACATTCTGGCAGAGCTGGCGCAGGCCGCGAGGCCGCCGCCATGCCTTGTCGCCGTGTCGAAAACCCAGCCCGACGAAAAGATCGACGCGATGCTTGCCGCCGGCCAGCGCGTGTTCGGCGAGAACCGGGTGCAGGAGGCGCAGGCGCATTGGACGGAGCGGCGCGGGCAGTATCCGGACCTTGAGCTGCGCCTGATCGGGCCGCTTCAAACCAACAAGGCCGAGGATGCGGTCGCCCTGTTCGACGTGATCGAAACGCTGGACCGGGACAAGCTGGCGCGGGCCCTGGCGAAGGCTATCGAAAAGGTTGGCCGTGCGCCCGGAATATTCATTCAGGTGAATACGGGCGAGGAGCCGCAGAAGGCGGGCGTGACGCCGGATGGGCTGGAGGCTTTGCTCAAGGTCGCGGTCGGCGAATGCGGCCTCGATGTGCAGGGCCTGATGTGCATTCCGCCGGTCGACGAGCCGGCGGGACCTCATTTTGCGCTGCTGGCGAAGCTCGCCCGGCGCCATGGCCTGACAGGCCTTTCGATGGGCATGAGCGGCGATTATGCGTTGGCCGCGAGTTTCGGCGCGACGCATGTGCGGATCGGGACGGCCCTGTTCGGCGCGCGCTAGAGCGCGATTTCGATGTGCGACTCGGGCGTCAGGAAGCGCAGCACGGTGCGCAGGTCCGGTTCGGCGAGGGCGACGCAGCCTTCGGTCGGCCTGTAGTCTTCGCGGGCGAGATGCAGGAAAATCGCGCTGCCGCGGCCGGGAACGACCGGATCGTCATTGTAGCCCAGCTCCACAATCAGGTTGTAGACATGGTCGGCGCGCCAGAGTTTTTCGGCGGATGCCGGGTAGGGCAGGCTGACAGGGCGATTGTAGAGCGGGTCGCCGGGCGCATCGCACCAGCCGTCATCGGCGCGAAGCGGCACACGGGGCAGGCGCGTTTCCGGTGGCTGGGTGCGGTCCGGCCGGTAGAACAGGCGGCGTGTCTGCCAGATTCCGATCGGCGAGGCACCGTCGCCTTCGCGTTTGAGGTCGGCGCCGATGACGCCGCACTTGCCGAGGGCGCAGCGGCAGGAAAAATCCATGCCGAAAAAGGTGCCGTCCGCGCGGGCTATGAAGTGGCTGTTCACGCGCATCTCCCTGTGTTGTGATCGCCTGGCAGCCACATTCTTATGACATCTGCCGCTGTCTTGGATATGTGCAAGGCGAAATTGGACCGATTGGAGCGGAAAATGTCTGCAAAGAAGACAATCCTGCTGGTGGATGACGATAATGACCTGCGCGAGGCGCTGGCTGAGCAGTTCGAGCTGCATGACGGCTTCGAGACATTGCAGGCGGCCAATGCCCGCGATGGCGTTGCGACAGCGGTGGCCGAGCGGATCGACCTGATCCTGCTGGACGTCGAGATGCCGGACCTTGATGGCCGCGAGGCCTGCAAGCTGATGCGCCAGAAGGGCGTGCGCGCGCCGATCATCATGCTGACCGGGCAGGACGGCGATGCCGACACGATCCTGGGGCTGGATTCCGGGGCGAATGACTATGTCACCAAGCCGTTCAAGTTCTCCGTGCTGCTGGCCCGGGTGCGGGCGCATCTGCGCAGTTTCGAACAGTCCGAAGACGCGACCTTCCAGGTCGGCCCGTACGATTTCCGCCCGTCGATGAAGCTGCTGGTGACGGCCGAAGGCCGCAAGGTGCGCCTGACGGAGAAGGAAACCAATATCCTGAAATACCTCTACCGCGCGGGTGGCAAGCCGGTGGCGCGCGAAGAACTCCTGTCCGAAGTCTGGGGCTATAATGCCGCCGTGACGACGCACACGCTGGAAACCCATATCTACCGCCTGCGGCAGAAGGTTGAGCCGGACCCGTCGCACGCGCGCCTGTTGCTGACGGATGCTGGCGGGTACCGGTTGCAGCCTTAGGGCTGCCCCCTTCTCCCCAAGGGGAGAAGGGGCGGGGATGAGGGGGCTCCGGTCCGCGCGTCCGCAGCTATAATTTCCTTGTTGCAATGCCCCCTCACCCCTGCCCCTCTCCCCCGAGGGAGAGGGGTGTGCTCTTGCCCGGAAACACCTTCCGGCGCCCGGCAAACCTGTCTGACTGAGGTGGGGATTCAGCTTGAATTGTCCCACGTTTCCAGCGCGGCACTGAGCAGGCCCGGCAGGGCCGTGGCGATCATCCCGAGTTCCGGGCGCAGGCGATAGGCCGATGCCATGGGCAGGGCTTGAGGTTTCGGGTCGCCGCGTTTGCGCTGGCGTTCAAGCGACCGGGCCAGGCGTTTGGCGTAGAGGTCCGGCGCTTCGAGCACTTTGTAGAGGGCCGAGACGCGGGCAAGGAACGGCGCGGCGGGGACCGGGCCGGAAGCCCGGATGATGCCCGGAAACAGCCCGGAGGCTTCGGGGTCGACCTCCGGCTGCACCCGTCCCGACAGGGCGAAACGGTACGGGGCCGGGAAGCTGACGGTCTCGGTGCCCTCGGGGAGCGGTGCGGGGGTGGCAGGGGTGAGGCACGTCCGTGGACGCACCGCTGGCAGGGTGAGCGCCAAAGCCATCAGGGTGAGCAGCCGCCGCACGATGATTTCGAGCTGTTTCAGCCGCCCAGAGGCGCGTTGCTTGAGGCTGCGCTTCAGCGTGAGCGGGCGCAGGTGCGCGTTGGTCATGTTGATCACCGCCCACAGCGCGAGGCGTGCCTGTTCAAGGCCGTGGGTGACGATGTCGGGCGGATGGCTCATGCAGCGCAGTATAGCGCAGGCGGGATATGGGTTGGATAAGGTGGGGGAGAGAGGGGCCATCTTGCTTGCCGAAGATTCCCGCGGAGGCAGGTATCGATGGACAGAGTTTTCCCATCGCACCTTGGGGCGCCGCCAGTCCATGGACCCCTGCCTTCGCAGGGGTCGTCGGGGGGAGGGCTGGGCGTGCGATTGGGGGGCGGGGGCGCGTTGGGAGTGGTGGGTATCGCTCTGCTCAACCCACCCTACGCTTTGCTTACGGAACCTCAGAGTAGAAATTGGGAATTGCAGTCAGTTCAGCGACCATTCGGCCGTCATATTTGCAGCGTATCAGCCAGTCGGCGGCTTCTGCCGAATGGCTTACAAAAAAAGCATCGGTATCGACGATTGCGAAGCAATTTGAATCACCCAACAGCTCGAGAATTCGACCTGCGATTTCTTCGGTCATCAGTTCGCGTCCAATCTCGAAGTGTTGCAAGTCAGACGACCGCGATTTGCAATCAAACGACGAGGCGATGACTATCGTCCCCTCGGCAAACACAAGTATCGGCTCATAACCGCTTGGCTCGACCGACTGGACCCGTCCGTATTCGTATACCTCGTTGCGTGACTCGGATGCCATTGTGCCTGCCCCCTTCGTCGGCGTCTTCCTACACACTCACCTTCACGCTGATTGGGGCGTGGTCGGAGGGTTTCCAGCCGCCGCGCCAGGGGAGGTGGACGCGGTAGGAGTCGATCTTGGTATTCGGCAGGGCGTCGGGATTGGCCCAGATATGGTCGAGGCGGCGGCCCTTGTTGGCGGCGGCCCAGTCCTTGGCGCGGTAGCTCCACCAGGAATACAGCTTCTGCTCGTCGGGCACGGCCATGCGGGCAATGTCGGCGAAGCCGGCGGTCTGGCGCGAGTCTTCGAGAAGCTCGGTTTCTTCCGACGTGTGCGAGACGATCTTCAGGAGCTGCTTGTGCGACCAGACGTCGTTCTCGTGCGGGGCGACATTGAGGTCGCCGACGAGGATGCGCGCGGCCTTGGGCAGCGACTTGTAGCCCTTGCCCAGCTTTGCGAGGAAATCGAGCTTGTGGGCGAACTTGTCATTGGCGACCGGGTCCGGGACGTCGCCGCCGGCGGGCAGGTAGATATTGTGGATTTCGATGCCCTTTACGCGAGCGGCAATGGCGCGGGCATGGCCCTCGCGGCAGAGGTCGGGCACGTCGACGCGCTCCAGCGGGAAACGCGAGGCAATGGCGACGCCGTGATGGCCGCCTTTCTGGCCGTTCAGGACAAGGTGCTTGAGGCCCATTTCGCGGAACTGCTTTTCCGGGAATTCGCCGTCCTGGCACTTGGTTTCCTGCAGGCAGATGACGTCCGGCGCTTCGGCGGCGACGAATTCCGCGACATTCGGCGCGCGCAGGCGGACCGAGTTGATGTTCCAGCTGACGATCTTGAGAGGTTTGGCCATGGCTTCTGCCTAGCATTGATCCCTGAAACGTCAACGCGCCCGAACGCGGGGGAGTTCGGGCGCGCCTGACGCGAGATTTTACGTCTCGCCGGCAAGGGAGTTCCGGCGGCGATGGAGCGGGAGTTCACAGCGGGGGGTCAAGTGCTGCGCGGGGTATTCCGCTTCATCGACAGTTGCAAAGATGTCACGCGGCGGAAAATTATCAAGTAAAATTTATGTTAAATGGTTGCCTTTTTCGATTTTCAAAAGTCGTGCGGCGCGCGTTGTGGTGTGGTTACACCGCAGCGCGCCGCAGACGCCTTATTCGTCGTCGAAGTCCTTCAGGATGAAGAGGCGCGGGTTGAGCTTCTTGCCGTATTCGACGCCGATCAGCTGGACCGAGGTGATGTTGCCGCCACTGTCTTCCGTGCGCCAGCCGAGGAGTTCCCGCGTCGTGTCCGACAGGATCAGCGTGAGCGTGCCGTCCATCTCGCCGGAACGGTCCTGGAGCGTCACGGCGATACGCCCGTTGGCGCGGACAACGTCGAGCACCCGGGCCTCGTTTTCAAAGTCGAGACTGTCGTCGAGCAGGAGCGAGAGGGGTGTCGAGCCGAGCGGCACGCGGTCGGTTGTTTCGAGTTCGCTGTCCTGCATCGCGACGGTTGCGCCATTGCTGACAATCACGAGCGGTGTCGGGTCGTCATAGTCGAAGCGGACCTTGCCGGGGCGCGACAGGGCGAAGCTGCCGGTCGAGACGGAATAATCGGGCGCAAGCTGTTCGAACTTGCCGCTTGCGGTTTTCACGTCGGACATGGCCCGGGAGACATCCTTGAGGATGGCGCTGCGTTCGGCGTCCGTCATTGCGGCGGGCACGGTGATGGCGGGCACGGCAGGGGCGGCCTCCTGAAGGGAAACGGCCAGCGGCGCGGTGGCAAGGGCGGTGATGGCCCCGAGGGTCGTCAGCAAGTTCATCATAGCGTGGGTCTCCTTTGACCATGAGCTTCAATCTAATGGCCTGAACCTCACCTAAACAGGGCCAGATCAAGGTATTTCGGCCTCTATTCGTTGGCCTGCGTTCAGTTTGGCGCGCCGGGAGGCGCTAACCGGCGGCAGGATGAACAGGCAAGCGGGCGGGATGTTCCGGCCCGCGCACCGCACCCGCTTGCGTATTGAGGCCTGCGCGCCCATCTTTGCCCCGTATATAAAGGAACCCCATCGATGCCGGATACCGCTTCGCTCAATACCAAGGACAGCACTGACCAGGATTTCATGGCGGATGTTGTCGAGGCCTCCAATACGCAGCCCGTGATTGTCGATTTCTGGGCGCCCTGGTGCGGGCCATGCAAACAGCTCGGCCCGGTGATCGAGCGCGTTGTCGACGCCAAGAAGGGCGCGGTCAAACTGGTCAAGATCAATATTGACGAGAACCCGGCCTATGCCGGCCAGCTCGGCGTGCGGTCGATTCCAGCCGTGTTCGCCTTCGACAAGGGCCGTCCGGTGGACGCGTTCCAGGGCGCGCTGCCCGAAGGCCAAGTCAGAGGCTTCATCGACAAGCTGCTGAGCGGGACCGACAGCGCGCAGGTGATTGCCGAAGCGCTGGTGCAGGCCGAAACTGCAAGCCAGTCGGGCGATCTCGGCACCGCCGCGCAGATCTATGCCAGCGTGATCCAGGAAGACCCGGAGAATGTGGCTGCGATTGCGGGCCTCGCGCGCTGCTATCTCGCCAATGGCGACAAGGCGCGCGCGATCGCGACGCTCGACATGGTGCCGGAATCCGGAAAGCACGACACCGCCGTCAAGGGCGTGCGCACGGCGATCGAACTGATGGCCGATGATGACGCGCCCGGCGAGTTTGATGAATTGCTGAGCGCCGTGACCGCCGCGCCGGACGACCATGCCAAGCGGTTCGAGCTTGCCGAAAAATATATCGGCGCCCAGCGCTACAAGGATGCCATCGATCACCTGCTGATCATTCTCGGCGCGAAACTCGACTGGGAAGGCGGCAAGGCCAAGGAAAAACTGCTACAAGTCTTCGAAGCTGCCGGGCCGACGGATCCGGCAACGGTTGAGGGACGGCGGCGGCTGGGATCGCTGATGTTTGCCTAGACCGGCATTCGGCCCACCTTCGTATCCCTGATGGAGACAGGATCGCGACCGATGAGTGTGGGACATTACAGGAAGACGAGCGACCTGCCGGACACGCTGGCCGTGTTTCCGCTGCCGGGGGCGTTATTGTTCCCGCGCTGGGAACTGCCGCTGAACATTTTCGAGCCGCGTTACCTGAACATGATCGACGATGCGATGGCGGGTTCGCGCCTGATCGGCATGGTGCAGGCGATGGGCGGATCGAAGGCGCGCCCGCATCTGGCCGAAGTCGGGTGTGCAGGACGGATCACCAGCTATTCGGAAACCGAAGACGGCCGGTACCTGATCACGCTGACCGGGATTGCGCGCTTTGCCATCGGCGAAGAACTGGCCGTGATGACGCCGTATCGCCAGGTTCGTCCGGACTGGCGCCCGTATGCGCCCGACCTTGTGGCAGCGGACGAGACCGCCCTGCCGAGCCGGGACAAGCTGATCGGCGCGCTGAAAACCTATGTCGAGATCAACAAGATGCAGGCGGACTGGTCGGCGGTGGAAGACGCCCCGCTGGAGACGCTGGTCAACGCGCTCTGCTCGGGCTGCCCGTTCTCGACGATCGAGAAACAGGCGCTGATCGAGGCGCCGACCTTGAAAGCGCGCGCCGAAACGCTCATCACACTGTTGAGAATGGATGTGCCCGGCAATGATGCCGGGACGATGCAGTAGGATTGACCGGAATGCATGACGACACACCTGCCAAGCCGGAGCGCGGATCGGGCGTCGACCCGCGCCTGCTGGAAATCCTGATCTGCCCGGTCTCCCGCCAGCCGCTGACCTATGACCGCGCGGCGGGCGAACTGATTTCGAAGAAGGCGCGGCTGGCCTATCCGATCCGGGGCGGCATTCCGATCATGCTGGCGGACGAGGCGCGCGATCTCGACGATGCCGTGGCCGACGGGGATGACGCATGAGCGCGCCCGCCTGGCCAGTGCGGCTGACATTCCGGCGCACGGCGCGGGAGCTGAAAGCGGAGTTCGACGACGGATCGTCTGGCGCGGTGGATTTTGTCCGCCTGCGCGAAAACAGCCCGTCCGCCGAAGTGCAGGGGCATGGCTCGGGGCCGAAGCCGGTCCAGCCGCCCGTGCCGGCGGATATTATGGTGGAGCGGGCCGAGCCGGTGGGGCGCTATGCCGTTCGGATCATTTTCTCCGACGGGCATTCGAGCGGGCTTTACACCTGGGACCTGCTGAAACGCCTGACGACCGCCGCCTAGCGCATCAGGCTGGGCAGGTCGGCCTGGTCGGCGCTGGCCTGACGGGCCATGGCGCGGCGTATCGGACCGATCCTGCCGGCAGCGATCAATGCGAGACCGCGCAGCGGCTTGAGCAGGGCATTGTCATTCGAGAACACCCGGTCGACGCCGTCCATGAACATGGCGGTGGTGGCGGCATCGAAGCGGCGCCATTCCTGGTAGCGCTGCAGGCTTGTGTCGGCGCCCGGATCGAGGCCGATGTCGCGGGCCTGCGTCATCACGTCGACCAGCGCACCGACATCCTTGAAGCCGAGATTGAGGCCTTGCCCGGCCAGCGGATTGATCCGCCGGGCGGCATCGCCGAGCAGGGCGGCGCGCGGCCCGATCATGGATGTGGCGATCTGGAGGTGGAGCGGATAGGCGAGCGGCTTGCCGCCGAGCGTCATCGGCCCGGCAAAGTCGGCAAAGCGCGCATTGAGTTCGGCCTCGATGGCTTCGGTCGGCATGGCGGCCATGGTTTCGGCGGCCCCGGTTTTGAGATACCAGGCCAGGTTTGCACGATTTCCGGGCAGCGGCAGGGTCGCGAAGGGTCCTTCAGGCGTGAACAATTGCCGGGCGAGGCCTTCATGGGGCCGTGAAAGCTTAACATCGGCGGCAAACACCGATTTGCCGTAGGCGCGTCCCTCCGTGGTGATGCCGAGCGCGGTGCGGACGCCGGATTTGGCGCCGTCGCAGGCAGCCACGAGGCCGGCCTCGACACTGCGGCCGTCCTCCATGGTGAGACAGGCGTGGGCGGGATGGGTTTCCAGGCCGGTGAATTTCGTGTTCCGCCACCAGGTGAGGCCCGGCGTTGCGGCGGCAACAGCGTCAAGCGCGGCCTGGAGCGCGGCGGCCGGCACCATCTGCCCGAGCGGTTCGCCCTGTGCGTCTTCGGGCAGGTCGTCTGTACCAAACAGGACAGAGGGCGCGCCGAACCAGTGGCGCCCGCCATCGGTCGCCTCGAGGCCCATGAGCGGTTGCGTCTGGCCGGAGAGCGCCTGATGTACGCCGGCCGCGCCGAGCAAACGCCAGCTGCCGCGCACGATCGCGAAATTACGTGTGTCGCGCGGCGGCTCGCTTGCCGGGTCGCGGGCATCGACCAGCAGGGTCGCGAATCCCGCCCTGGCGGCGAGGATGGCGAGCGTCGTGCCGACCGGCCCGGCGCCGATGACGGCCAGCTCGACCTTGAGGGAAGGGGCTGAAGGCGTGTCAGTCATAACATCTAGGTAGGGGGCGCTAACCAAACCGTCCAGCGATGACGCAGATTTGGGCGATTGGCCGCAACCCTGCCCAGTGTTTGACCACGTGGGCTTTGAATCCGCCCCGACCTCGGTGCCGTGAGCGACTTTCGGCAGGCGTCCCAATCATATCAGCACTGGGAGAGCGCGGGGGGTCCCGAGCTCCAGATCATTCACGAAGGAGGGGTCAGAGATGGGCCAGACGATTGGAAGATGGTTGCGCGGGGCGGCATTGTTGCCCGTCGCGCTTACGGCGGGGGTCCTGGCCTATGCCCAGGAAGACGACATCGCGACACGGCTCGCGGCCCTCGAAGAGAGCGTGAACGGCAGCGCCAGCGCGTATGTCGACAATAGCTACCTGTTCCTGGTCGGCGGCATCATTGTCATGCTGATGGCGGCGGGTTTCTGCATGCTGGAAGCGGGTCTCGTCCGTTCCAAGAACGCCGCGATGCAGTCGACCAAAAACGTCGCGCTCTATTCCATTGCCGGCCTGATGTTCTGGGTCGTCGGTTACAATATGGCCTATCCGGCCGAAACGGTACTGAACGGCCTGCTCGGCATCACGCCGGGGCCCTGGTCGGGTGGTGATCTCAGCGTCCAGAGCGATGCGGGCTATGCGCCGGCATCCGACTGGTTCTTCCAGATGGTGTTTGTTGCAACGGCGGCCTCGATTGTTTCGGGCACCGTGGCAGAGCGGGTCAAACTGTGGCCTTTCCTGATCTTCACAGCGATCCTGACGGCCGTGATCTATCCGATCGTCGTGTCCTGGGAATGGGGCGGCGGCTATCTCGACAGCGTCTGGGCCTTCTCCGACTTCGCCGGTTCGACACTGGTTCACTCGGTTGGCGGCTGGGCAGCTCTTGTGGGTGCCATCATCATTGGCCCACGGACGGGCAAGTATTTCGGCAAGCAGATCAACCCGATGCCGGGTTCGAACATCCCGCTCGCCGCGCTCGGTACATTCATCCTGTGGTTTGGCTGGTTCGGCTTCAACGGCGCGTCGCAACTCGCGGCAGGTACAGCGGCTGATATCAACTCGGTTGCCCAGATCTTTGCCAATACGAACATGGCAGCTGTCGGCGGCGTGATTGCAGCCATGATCACAACGGCGGTCCTCTACAAGGGCAAGGTCGATGCAACCATGGTCTTCAACGGTGCCATTGGCGGCCTTGTGTCGATCACGGCTGAACCGCTGATGCCGACCATGGGCCAGGCGGTACTGATTGGCGGCGTTGGCGGTATCCTCGTGGTGCTGACTGTTCCACTGCTCGACAAGTTCAAGATCGATGACGTTGTCGGCGCCATCCCGGCTCACCTCGTGTGCGGTATCTGGGGCACGATGATCGTTGCGGCCACGAATGACGGTGCCAGCTATCTCGGCCAGTTTGTCGGCGTGGCGCTCACCGGTGTGTTTGTTGTGGCTGCCTCGACGGTTGTCTGGTTGCTGCTCAAGTTCACGATCGGCGTCCGCTGCAGCCTTGAGGCCGAAGAGATGGGCCTCGACAAGGCAGAGATCGGGCTTGAGGCCTATCCGGAATTCTCCAGGGGCTGAGGGGATCGTCCAGGAGAATATGAACCCCGGCGGATCCAGGTCCGCCGGGGTTTTTTCTTGCCCGAACGCGAAACGCCCCATGGTCTGGCCATGGGGCGTTTGTATTGGACGGATAAGCGTCAGTGCGATTACTGCTCGGGTGAATCCGCGTCCGGGTCCATCTCGTCCTGCATGACGGGATCGTCCTGTTCGGTCGTCATATCCGGCATGTCGGGCTCCATCATTGTTGCGTCGTCGGGCATGTCGTCCTGAGCGTTCATGTCAGTGCCTGCCTCGACCGATGCACCGGTTTCGCTCTCCATTGTATCGGACGGCATCGTCTCCATGTCTGTTTCGGCTGACGTTTCGACCTGAAACATGCTGTCGCCCGTCCCGGCTGGTGCTGTCGCAGCAACCTGAAGGCGCTGGAGTTGGAGCGCGTTCAACTCGTCGATGGTCATCTCGTCAAGCTCGGGTGACTCATCTGTGTAGAGCACCGGCGCCGGAGTCTTAACCGCGTCAGCGCTATCGTTAAAATCCTGGGCGGTCGCCGACAGACCCGTTAACAGGGCGACGGTGGCGGGAATGATCAGAATGCGTTTCATGCTTGTCTCCTTCGTGAGGTATTATGGGCAAGCAACGGTCATCACAGGGGCGATGTTCCCGTATTTCGTGCATTAAATCTCCGTTAGAAGGCCGTCCGGGGAAATTCATGCCCTTCGGCCAGATGTGTGAGGCGGGGTGAATCAGGCGCAGGCGGGCGGCGTCACCCGTTAACACTGCAACAGAAATCCGCCGCAGTACGTTTGCGCGGTGTTAAGGCTGATCCGGCAATGTGAGGGCTTCCCATTCCGAGAAGCGGAGTTGCCCCAGCACATGACTGACTACGCCTATACTGACGATGATGCCCCGAGCGCCAGCGATCCGGTCTGGCGGATCCTGACGGGCGCTGCCGCCTTTGGCGCGGGTGTCTTCATATGTGGCAGCGTGGGCTCTTATGTGCCGAGCGACCCGAGCTGGAATGCTGCGACGGACGCGACCGTTCAAAACCTGTTTGGCAGTCCCGGCGCTATATTTTCGGACTTCGCGCGGCAAGGCTTTGGCTGGTCGAGCTGGACGGCGGGCCTGGCTTTGATGATCGGCGGCGCAATGCGATCTGTGCTGATTGGTGCGCCCAGCGTGCGGCGCTGGCTGCTGGGTGCGTGCTTCGTGCCCTTGTCTGCCGCCTGTTTCGCCGGCTGGCCCGTGCCGGAATCCTGGCCATTGAGCGCAGGCCTTGGCGGTGTCGTGGGAGACGCCCTGTTCTATTACGCCCAGATGCCGTTCAAGGCGCTCCTGCTGCCATCGCCCGGTACATGGGCAGGGTTCATCCTGGGTGGCGCCGCCCTGTGGGCCGCGCTTGCAGCGCTCGGCTTCCGGCGGGGCGATGCGCAGTTGCTGCAGGAGGCAGCGGCGACGTCCAGCATACGGGCCGCGCGCAAGGCCAGGGGGGTCGCCGGCATGCTGGCATCTGTCGGGCGCTTCCTGGTGCCGAAACGCCGCCCGTCCGACGTTACGGACCGGGCGCGTGTCGTGAAGGGGGATGACGAGCTTTCCGGAGAAGCGCGCAGCTTCTTCAGGAAGCCGAAGACCCAGGTTGAGTATGATGAAGATGACGAAGACCTGGAAGAAATCTTCGACGAAGAGGACGTGTACGACGAGGAAGACGATCTCGACGAGCCCGACGAGGTGCCCGTTCGCACGATGCGGTTCAAGAATCCCCAGCCCGCGCCCAAGGGCAAGGCCCCGGTTCCGCGCGTGACCAAGACCGAGCGCCGCAACAAGGCGACGCGCCTTCCGTCGATCGACCTGCTGCAAATGCCGGAAGAGCGCGGCGATACGGTCGACGAGGAAGCGCTGATCGCCAAGGCGGCGCGCCTGTCGGAAGTGCTGAAGGAATTCGGCGTTCGTGGGCGGATCAAGGAAGTGCGTCCTGGCCCGGTGATTACCCTGTTCGAAATGGAGCCTGCGCCGGGCGTGAAATCGTCGCGCGTGATCTCGCTGGCCGATGATATTGCCCGCTCGATGAGCGCAGTCTCGGCCCGCGTGGCCGTGGTGCCCGGCAAGAATGCGATCGGTATCGAATTGCCGAACGATGACCGCGACACGGTCTACCTGCGCACGCTGCTGCAGTCGGAGCCCTATGTCGCGACCCGTGCCAGCCTGCCCATGGCGCTGGGCGAGGATATTGGCGGCGTGCCGACCGTGGTTGACCTCGCGAAGATGCCTCACCTGCTGATCGCGGGCACGACGGGGTCGGGCAAGTCTGTCGGCGTCAACGCGATGATCCTGTCGCTGCTCTACCGTCACACGCCGGAACAGTGCCGCTTCATCATGATTGATCCGAAAATGCTGGAACTGTCGATCTATGAGGGTATCCCGCACCTGCTGGCGCCGGTCGTGACAGACCCGAAAAAGGCCGTGAACGCATTGCAGTGGACCGTGCGCGAAATGGAAGGCCGCTATGAGCTGATGTCGAAGGCCGGCGTGCGCAACCTGTCAGGCTTCAACGACAAGGCCGCCAAATATCGCGCCTCGGGTGAGCAGATGGTCCGCAAGGTCCAGACCGGGTATGACGAGCGCGGCAAGCCGGTCCATGAAACCGAGAGCCTGCCGGTTGACCACATCCCGAACATTGTCGTCGTCATCGACGAGATGGCCGACCTGATGATGGTGGCCGGCAAGGAGATCGAAGGCTGCGTCCAGCGCCTGGCGCAGATGGCGCGTGCGGCCGGCATTCACCTGATCACCGCAACGCAGCGTCCGTCCGTGGACGTCATCACCGGCACGATCAAGGCGAACTTCCCGACGCGTATCTCGTACATGGTGACGACGAAGATCGACTCGCGCACCATCCTGAACGAGCAGGGCGCAGAGCAGCTTCTGGGCATGGGCGACCTGCTTTACCAGGCGCCCGGCAAGAAATCGCAGCGCCTGCACGGTCCGTTCGTGTCCGATGAGGAAGTTGGGTCAGTGGTCGACTGGCTGAAAGAACAGGGCGAACCTGACTATGTCATGGACATCCTGGAAGCGCCGGAAGACGGCTCGACAGGATCGGCCGTGATGGACGCCATGCTCGGCACGTCGACCGGCGATGATGACGAGGACCTGTTCGCCCAGTCGATCGCCATCGTGGTGCGCGACAAGCGGGCATCGACCTCCTACCTGCAGCGCCGGCTCAAGGTTGGCTACAACAAGGCAGCCGGCCTGATCGACCGGCTGGAGGAAGAGGGAATCGTCTCCGCGCCGAACCATGCCGGCCGGCGCGAAGTGTTGGCGAGCGGCGCCCCGAGCGCCGACTGAGACGCTTTAGCCCATCGGGTAGAGAATCTCTTTCGACACCGCATCGCAGGCCTTCATCACGTCGTCCGGCAGTTCGAGATCGGCGGCGGCCAGGATCGGGGCGAGCTGTTCCTGGCAGCTGACGCCGACAATGGTCGAGGCGACGAAATCATGCTGCTTCGACCATGCGGTGGCCAGCGTGACCGGCGACATGCCAGCCTCTTCGGCGATCTTCATGTAGCGTTCGGTGGCGGCGAGAGATTTCTCGTTGACGAAGCGCTGGGCCATCAGCGTGTGGCGGCCGCCCTTGTTGATATAGCTCGAGAAACGCGCACCTTCCGGTGTCGCCCCGCCATTGTACTTGCCGGACAGGACACCGCCGGCAATCGGCGAATACGGGATGAGGCTGATCCCCTCCTTGCGGCAGATATTGGCGAGCTCGTCTTCGAAGCGGCGATTGTTGAGGCTGAAATTGTTCTGGATCGTCTGGTAGCGGGCCGTTCCAAGACGTTCTGAGGTCGCGAGGCTTTTCATCGTGCCCCAGGCATTTTCATTGCTGCTGCCGATGATCCGCACGAGGCCAGCGCGAATGAGTTCGTCGAGGGTTTCCATCGTCTCGTCGAATTCGGTGCCGTGATCGGGCCAGTGGGTCTGGTAGAGATCGATATAGTCTGTCCCGAGGCGTTCGAGGCTGGCTTCGACGGCCCGCGTGATGTTGTGGCGGTCCATCGCCGTCATGCCGGCGCGCTGCGACGACTTGATCCAGCCATGCGACGGGCCGGAGACCTTGGTGGCGATGATCAGGGAGTCCCTGTCCTTGGTTTTCATCCACTTGCCGACGATCTCCTCGGTGCGGCCGGCCCATTTCGGATCCGGCGGCACGGGATAGTTCTCGGCCGCGTCATAGAAGTTGATGCCCGCATCATAGCATTCGTCGAGAATGCGGAAGGCTTCCTTCTCGTCGGTCTGGGATCCGAAGGTCATGGTGCCCATGCAGATGTCGGATACGTAGATGGCGCTCTTGCCAAGGCGGCGATGTTTCATGTCTCTCTCCCGAAGTGCCTGTTATGGCCCGAGCCTAGCGACAATCCCGGCCAGCGCCAGAGCGGGACCAAATTGCCGCTGGGTCAGGCCGAAAAGTCGAACGTCTCGAACCGATGCCCGGTCGCCTCGACGAAGCGGCGGAAATCCGCGCGGGAAATGGCCGTGGTGGCGGTGTTGGTGAGCGGGTGGAAATTGACCGGGTCACAGGCCAGAAGCGCCGCATCGACAATGAAGCGGACCTGTCCGGCGGTGTCGTTCATCAGGGCGAAGGCGGTGACCGAGCCGGGCGTGACGCCGAGCCGGGCGAGCAGGTCCTCGGGGCTGCCGAAGGAGAGCCGTCTGGTGCCGATATGGCGGTGGAGCTGGTTCAGCCTGATCTGCGTGTGCGCCTCGGCCGAGATCAGCACATAGGCGCCGGCCTTGTCCTTGAGGAACAGGTTCTTGGTGTGGCCGCCGGGCATGGAGGCCTTCAGGTCGCGGCCTTCTTCCACCGTGAACACGGGCGCATGCCAGTGCGTGGCGTGCGCAATGCCGAGGGCATCGAGGCGGGCGAACAGGGTGTCAGGGCTTGCAGTCATGCCTGTCTTTGGGCCAAGTCAGAGGCCAGCCGTCAAGAAGAGAAACCCGTCCATGCGCCTCGAATGCTACAAGATACACGACACGGCCCCCGAGATCGTGCCGGGGCGGAGCCAGCGCGCATGGATGGACGCGTTCCCGGACCGCCACCCCTATCGCTGCCTGCCGCTGACCATGGCCAATTCAACGGGGTGGGAAATCCTCTGCCCGATGGATATCAAGATCACGTGGAATGGCGGGCCGCGCAAGGAAGACATCAGCTTCAAGACGACCGGCGACCCGAATGCGATTGCCAGCTTTGCCGACAGCCATTTCATGCGCGGCATCGTCACGTTCCATACCGGCCACCTGTTCCGCACGCCGCCGGGCTGGGGCGTGTGGGCGACCGGCGCGCCGAACTGGCCGCGCGACGGCATTGCGCCGCTGACGGGCCTGGTGGAGACCGACTGGCTGCCTTTCCCGTTCACGATGAATTGGGCGATGACGCGGCCCGGCGAAGTGATCTTCCGCAAGGGCGAGCCGTTCTGTTTCATCACGCTGATGGAGCATAAAAAGCTGGAAGAGATCACGCCGGAACGCAAGTCGATGAAGACGAATCCCGAGCTGGTGAAGGAATATGACGCCTGGGTGGCGAGCCGGTCCGACTTCAATACGCGCCTCGCGACGGGCGAGGAGAAGGCGATGAAGGAACGCTGGCAGCGCCATTACATGAAGGGCCAGAAGGTGACCGGCGACAAGGCCGAGGACCACCAGACCAAGCGCCGCCTGAAGCCCGTGAAAGACATGTAATCCGGGCCGTCTTTCCCCCGGATTGGGCGGGGTATGGCGGGCCGGAATCTGCCCGGATATATGCCCGGAAAAAGCCCGGACACGGCCCGGATGGGGCACGGATGTTTCGGGTCAATCAACGGAAATTTCGATAATGCGTCACTGCCGACCGCGAAGCGGTCTGGCAGCCCATCACCCGTGGGTGCCGAACGCACCCGGCTCGCTGTGGGGCGCGGATAAGAGATGGGCCCCCAGATGGCTGCGCCATCGGGGGTGACGCGGGTTGGGGAATCTAGTCCTTAGGCCGCGACGCTTTTTCGGCGAGGCCGGAGGTGCCCTGGCGGGCTTCGAGTTTTGCCGCGAGGGCGTCGAGCGGCACGCCGCGCGCGCGGAGGCCCACCATCAGGTGATAGATCACGTCGGCGGCCTCAGCCGCGACATGGTCGTCGCTCTCGCGGATCACGGCCTCGGCCAGTTCTGCGCCTTCCTCGGCAATCTTGGCGGCGACGGCATCCGGCCCCTTGGCGAGCAGGCGCGCGGTCCAGCTGGCGCCGGCATCGCCTTCAAGGGCGCGCGCATCAATGGTGGCGGCGAGGTGGTCCAGCGCGGCGCTGAGCCGGGCGAGGGGGCCGAGAGGGGGACGGGTCATGGGGCGCTCCTGTTGGGGAGGGTTTAGAGCAGGTAGGCCCGCGACTAAAGCCCCCTCTCCCTCGGGAGAGGGGGTTGGGGGTGAGGGGAAGCGCAAGCGCCGCTGATAAACCTGTGTCGTGGGGAAGTCCTGTGGCCCCTCACCCCTGCCCCTCTCCCAAGGGAGAGGGGTTCAGAGCGGGCGCACCGGCGCGCCGGCGGCGGCCAGCGCCGTGCGCGCCTCGGCGATGGTGGCTTCGCCGAAATGGAAGATCGAGGCGGCGAGCACGGCGCTGGCGCCGCCGTCGAGAATGGCGGGGGCGAGGTCATCGACATGGCCTGCGCCGCCCGACGCGATGACGGGAATGTTCACGGCGGATGAAATGGCTTTCAGCAGGGCCAGGTCATAGCCGGACTTGGTGCCGTCGCGGTCCATGCTGGTGAGCAGGATTTCGCCTGCGCCGCGCTTTTCGGCCTCTATCGCATAGGCCACCGCGTCGATGCCGGTGGCGTCGCGCCCGCCATGGGTGAAGATTTCCCATGTGTCGCCTGTGCGGCGCGCATCGATGGCGACGACGACGCACTGGCGCCCGGCCTTGGCGGCGCAGCGGCTGATGAGGCTCGGGTCTGCCACGGCGGCGGAATTGATCGCCACCTTGTCGGCGCCCGCTTTCAGCAGGGCGACCAGGTCGTCGGCGCTGCGCACGCCGCCGCCGACGGTGAGCGGCATGAAACAGGCCTCCGCCGTGCGGGTGACGATATCCAGCATCGTGCCGCGCCCTTCATGGCTGGCGGTAATGTCGAGGAAGCAGAGTTCGTCGGCGCCTTGGGCGTCATAGGCGCGGGCGAGCGCCACCGGGTCGCCCGCATCGCGCAGGTCGACAAAATTGACGCCCTTCACGGTGCGCCCGTCCTTCACGTCGAGACAGGGAATGATGCGGGTCTTGAGCATGGGGAGCGTGTAGCGGGGAAGGGGGGATGGGGGAAGGGGGGCGTGCCTGACCGGACGGGGGGGCTCTATGAGCGGGGACGGAGGGGGGCGACAGGGTGTGCCCGATCCTCATGTAGACTGAGAATGATGCGAGTCTTGAGCATTGAGTTAATCGTTTTAGTGAACCATATACTCACGGTTGGACCATTGCACCTTAGTTTTGATAGCTCTAACGGACGTGAATTGATTCGGGACTCCGGAATATGGCGAATAAGAAAGTCTACAAGACAGACCCAATCGTTGAAGCACTAATAGATTTTAGATTTACAGACTTTTCTGAGAATTTGGTCGATTTCGTCTTAGCCAGCAAAATACTGTCAAGCTTCTCGACAGAGTATACGGGCGAGACGAGAGAGCAGAAAAGCTTGTCCGCAACGTTTAAGTCAGAATCCGGTGATCAGAGTTTGAGTACTCGAGAAACTCGGCAGAGGCTGCAGGTATTGAGCACCGATGGCTCAAAGATTGTTTCTATCGGAACAGGAAATCTCGCAATTAGCTCGCTACGGCCTTATTGCGGATGGGAAGAACTAAAGCGAAGAACCGAAGATGCTCTAACTCTTTACCTGAGCTTGTCGCAGTCGAAAGAACTACAGAGAGTCGGCCTGCGCTACATAAATAGATTTTCGGTTCCCGATCATGAGCCTAATCCAGAGCACTATTTGAAGGAGGTCAGCGGTTTTCATGCGTTCGCAGGCGCAGAGCTAGCTGACTTCTACAGCCGTACCGAACGGAATTTCGACAACGGAATTAAGCTGATAGTGAATCAGTTGAATCAGGTCGGAGAAAACGGCCCTGAACTTGTTTTGGACCTTGATTTGATTGCCGATGGTCGACTAAAGGTTGAAATTCCGGATATGCTTGAAATTGCCGAATCACTGCATTCTCAAGAAAAGACATGCTTCGAGACCCTAATCACAGATGAAGCTAGAGCAATTTTCGATGCCTGATGCAGCGCAAGAGTTGAAGATCACATCTGCCGCGGCTCGCCTATATGAACCCGGGAGTGATTATAATTTAGCGAGATGGTCGGAAACGAACCTGACGTCTAGCCCTGCCTCTGCGACTGCCTGTTATAGAATAAGGGGGGTCGCAATAGCGGGAGCCCTTCTGGCGGCGTCTGGAGTTTCTCAGCCGGCGATTGAACACCACAGAACTGCGCGCTCTGTGGAAACCCCGCGAACAGCGAATCATGTATCTAGAATCAGCCGACGTAGCGTTGAGCTACTGATATCCGAAGCATTGTTCGCTATCGATGAGGCTGCGGTGGAAGACGGCATAACTCATGCGGCTGAGACAATATTTTTGGAGTTGCATGCCGCAAATCCGTCAGACGCGCTGTCTACATTTGCCAGTATTGTTCGAGATGGATCAAAGCCGTCGCGAAGTATTGGCGCTCTAAAAATTCTTGGACGACTTAGCATCGGCGGCCATATATGGAGGCACGTTGTCGTCGAGTCGGCGCTAAAATCACCCAGTGTTGAATTGAGGGATGCGGCAATTCAGGCTGTCGAAAACTGGGGTGACAAAAGGTTGCTGGAAGTGTTGAGATTGCATGAAGACCCGGTACCTTGGCTTGCGGATTATACCCGACAGGTTGTCGGGGATATCGAGGCTCAATAGTGTATCTGGGCAGGAAAATTACCCGAGCAAAATGGTTGGATGAAGTCCAAACGAAGCCGGATATTATTCCCGCAGACGCGTTGGTAGACCTTAGAACTCAGAGCAATGCGCTATCGGTTTGGGAGTGCGAAGATGCGTCGGTCGATTCAATGTCGACGGTTGTGTTGGCCCTCGCGACTTCGAGCAATGACCGTATAGAGCGTATGGATTGTGTGGTGGTGTCGAAGGCTCAAGTTGGCGAATTGGACATATTGGTAGCTCGGGTTCCTGGAGAGACTAAAGTTGCAGATCTGGTCCAAAGCCATAGAGATTTGGAACATCTTAACTTCGCAAAAGTCGGCGGTTTGAGCGTATTGGTTCAAAACTCCATCGTAGAAAAGAGATTTCGGCGCTTCTCTAAGATAGAAGTAAAGAAATTGATCGTCGGCGCCATTGAAGCGGGTCGCTTAGAAAAGTCCGATCTGCCAGACAAAATTCGATCGGAAGTCGACAGATTGCCTCCTGCGACAAAATGAGTGAGCAAGCGTAGGGTGGGTTGAGCGGCGCGATACCCACCTTGGCTCGTGCCGCACACCTGCCCGGTGGATTACGGCTGCGCCTAACCCACCTTTCATGGAAAAATCGGCCCGTTTCGGCTATACTGCGGCCAAGCGCGGCTCCGTGCTGCGCGAGGACAGATGCGTAGAGGAGACATGTGATGGACCTCAGGATCACCGAGATCAGGGCCGCAGAGGCGGTCCGGAAGGCCGGCGCCGAAGCATTGAGCCGGCGCGCCGCGAAGCTGGCACAGCTGCACGAGACCGAGACACGGCCCGACGCGCCGGAAAGCGATATGGCGCATGCGCTGCGCACGCGGCGGCATTTGCGGAAGCCCTTGTCGACGAAAGTCTAGCGGCGCATTTTCCGCTTGCCGCGCGCGCAGAAGCCAATAGCGTTTCGCCTGACAGAATGGAGGGCGGGATGAAGCGGATATGTGTGAGCGTGGCGGGGCTGGTCCTCGCCGGCATGGCGGCGGCGGAGACATGTTCCGTCGACCAGCGGATCGAACTGGCCAAGGCCGGCTATGACAAGGCCGAAGTGGATGCGCTGTGTGAGCAAGGGGCCGGGGCGCCCACCGCACCGGTGGCGGCTGCACCGAAGACGCCGGACGAGGTGCTGGCGGCGGCGACCTATGACGCCGACGATACGGGGCCATTCAAGCGCATCTTCTCGACGCGGGAGAAATGCGAGTTCCTGGGCGACAGCGTGAAGGTGAACAATAACAAGAAGACCTTTGGCGGCTATTATTCCAAGGTCATCCCCTATCGCGCCTTCTCGACCTACAAGACGGGGCGCCAGTTCAATGCGGTGCGGGAGAAGAACAGCCTCTCGGCCTCGCTGGCGATCACCGCGTTCGGCTTCGGGAATGCCAATGAGACCTGCTATGCGGTGCTGGTGCGGCGCGACGGCATTGCGCCGGAAGATTTCGACAGCGTGGCGGCGGCGGCGGAAGCCGAACTCGATGCGGTGACGCAGGCGCTGAACGCCAAGGGCGCGCAGATCGACTAGGCGCACGCAGCGCGGGTTTGGGGTGCGCGCCCGACGCGCCGGAAAGCGACATGGCGCATGCGTTGCGGACGCGGCGCAGATTGCGGAAGCATTTGTCGACGAAGGTTTGAGTTGCCCCCTTCTCCCGGGGGAGAAGGGTTGGGGATGAGGGGTCATGGCTTCACAGCGGGTGCGGTGTTTGCGGCGGCGCGCGGTTTCGTTGCGTCGCTGATCCAATCGTTTTTGTTGGGAGTTGGGTTGCCCCTCACCCCCAACCCCCTCTCCCAAGGGAGAGGGGGCAGGACCGCCTAACCCACCCTGCGGCGGCTTATTTCAGTGGCGGGCTTTCGCGTTCGCCGGTGCGGGTGCGGAGGGCGTAGAGGGCGGGGTTGGTGTCGCCTTCCATGACGTCTACGGAATAATGATAGTCGGCCGAGCCCCAGCCGGTGCGGGTGGTGTGCATGTGATTGCCGTCCGGCAGGGCCTGGTCGAGCGTGGAGACATATTTGAAACGGCCGCTGGCATCGGGCGGATGGCAATCGGTGTAGCGCTCCTGGAAGATGGTGGTGGCGGCGGCGTCGAGGCGGATCGATTCGAGCCGGCCCTGGCCGTAATTGGTGATCTCGCTGAACGGCGCGAAGGCGCCGGTGGCGTCAGGCCGCAGGATGATCCAGCGATTGTCGGCGACGGGGCGGATCTGCAAATGGCCGTCGCTGCCCGCGACCGTGCCGTCTGGCAGGCTGACCGTGAAGCGCATGTGCCAGCCGCCCGCCATGCTTGTGAAGGCGGCATTGATGCAGGTGTCGAGGTCAGCCGGCAGCGTGCTGCCGACGGCGATGACATGGCGCGGCTGGGCGGGCGTTGTGGCGCAGGCGGCGAGGGCGGCCATGGCGACGGGGACAGCATACCTGATCAATTGTCGGCCCCCCTCACGCTACAGACGAAAACCAGACTAGCACATTCGCGTATCGGGGGGCAGGGGCGGGCCCGCGCAGCCGCTTTCGACGGGCCGTGGCCTCAGGCGGATTGCCGGGGCAGCAGCGCGCGCCGCAGCAGGCGGTTCGAGGGCCGCTCGTAAAGCCGGTAGGACAGGGTTGCGACAATGGCCGTGGCGGCGAGGCAGGCGGCGAGCATGACGACGGCGGCGGGCAGCGTGGCGCCGAACAGTTTCACCACCACGACCCCGATCACCGGCACCAGGAACGGGTGCAGAAGGTAGGCCGAATAGCTGGAATCGCCGAGCGCGTGGAGGACGGGCGCGCGGACCGGGGTGCGGTAGAGATCCTGCGCGGCGACGGCGAAGACGAGCACGCCGGCGGTGAGGCCGAAGGCGAGGGCTTCCGCGTCTGACGGCAGGCCGAGGGCGTGAAGGACGAAGAAGCCGAGCGTCGCGGCCGGCAGGACGGGCCAGAGCGGCACGCGGCGCGCGAAGCGCGCGACCCGGGGCAGCGGCAGGGCCCTGGCGATGAGGCAACCGATGCCGAAATCGAGCAGGATGGGCTGGCCGTAGAAGGCGGCCGCCGTTCCCGCGCCGAAGAGGCGGGCGAGCAGGAAGGCGGCGATGAGGGCGCCGATCAGGCGGCGCGTGCGGTGGCGGGCCGGCAGGAACAGGGTCAGCGCAAAGAGCGCGTAGAACATCATCTCGAAATTCAACGTCCAGCCGACGAAGAGCACCGGCTGGAGCGCGCCGGAGAGGTCTGGCGCGGGGATGAAAGCGAAGCTTTTCGCGATGGCGGCGGGGGAGAGGTCAGCGTTCGGCAGCAGCCAGGGGCGCACGAAGGCGACGGCAATCGCGAGCGCCGTGGCGGCCCAGTAGAGCGGCACGATCCGGGCGGCGCGCTTGATGATGAACCGGGCCGGGGATTCATCCGGCGCGGTCGTGTAGACCATGATGAAGCCGGAGAGCACGAAGAAGAGGTCGACGCCGGCCTTGCCGACCTCGAACCGGCCGACGCCGAAGCCGGGATCGGCATGCAGGAACTCGAAGACATGGAAGGCGACGACGGCATAGGCCGCAAAGGCGCGCAAGACCTGCAATCCGTTCAGCAAGGCAATGTCTCCCGTGTCGCTGTCCTGTCTCTCGCAATATCCGTGCCGGTGACCTCCACAGGACGGGTCAGGCCGTCGCGGCGGCGATCGCCTCGGCGGGCACGATGTCGCCATCATAGAGGGCGCGGCCGAGGATGGTGCCGGAGACGGGCGTGCCGGGCGCGGCGCGCAAGGCCGTGATGTCGGCCACGCTGGCGACGCCTCCGCTGGCGATGATCGGGATGGTGACGGCATTGGCGAGCTGGCTGGTGAAGGCGACATTGACGCCGGTCTTGAGGCCGTCGCGGCCGATGTCGGTGGCGATGATGGCGGCGACGCCGCAGCCCTCGAAGGCGCGTGCGAGGTCGACCGCCTTCATGTCGCTGGTCTCGGCCCAGCCCTCGACGGCGACCATGCCGTTAACCGCATCGATGCCCACGATCACACGGCCCGGCAGGGCGCGGGCGGCGGTCTTGACGAGCTCGGGGTCGCGCAGGGCGGCGGTGCCGAGTATGACGCGGGAGACGCCAGCCTCGAGCCAGGCGTCGATCTGGGCGCGGGTGCGGATGCCGCCGCCGAGCTGGACCGGGGCGGGCGTGGCCGCGAGGATGGCCTTGACCGCGTCGCCATTGGCCGACTGGCCGGCAAAGGCGCCATTGAGGTCGACGACGTGGAGGTGGCTGAAGCCGGCCGCGTGGAAGGCGGCGGCCTGGTTGGCGGGGCTGTCATTGAACACGGTGGCCGCATCCATCTCGCCGCGCAGGAGGCGCACGCACTGGCCGTCTTTCAGGTCGATGGCGGGGTAGAGGGTGAAGGTCATTCAGGAGTCCATTGCAGGAAGTTGGCGAGCAGTTGCAGGCCGACGCGCTGGCTCATTTCCGGGTGGAACTGGGTGCCGAAGATATTGCCGCGGGCGACTGCGCTGGTGAAGGGGGTGCCATAGTCCGTGGTGGCGGCGATGTCGGCCGGGTCCTGCGGCGTGAAGGCGTAGGAATGGGTGAAATAGGCGTGCGGGTCGGGGCCGAGGCCGGTGAGCAGCGCGTGGGGGCGGGCGATGGCGAGGCTGTTCCAGCCGACATGCGGCACGCGCAGGCCGGGGCCGGGCGCGATGCGGTCGACGATGCCGGGGATCCAGCCGAGGCCGGGCGTGTCGCCATCCTCCCGGCCGGTATCGGCGAGGAGCTGCATGCCGACGCAGATGCCGAGAAAGGGGATCTTGCGGGTGAGGACCGCGGATTCGAGCGCGGCGACCAGGCCGGGGCGGGCGCGCAGGTTGGCCGCGCAATCGGCATAATGGCCGACGCCGGGCAGGAGGATACGGGCTGCGGCGGCGATGGCAGCGGGGTCGTCCGTGATTGCGATATCGATGGCAAGACCGGCCCGGCGGGCGGCCTCGTTCAGCGCACCGGCGGCGGAGTGGACGTTGCCGGAGCCGTAATCGATGAGAGCGACCGAGTTCATGGCCCGCTCTTAGCGCCCCGCCACGCAAACCGAAAGGCTGTTTCACTTGCATTGCGCCGCAAATGAATGAAAACACTATGCGTATAGAGTTACCTAGGATGATATAATGAATCTCAGTCAAAATAGAGAACTGTTCGAGCGCGAAGTCCAGGTCGCGCCGGACCTGGCCGAGCTGACGCGGATGGCGGCGGACGCCAAGGCATCGAACGGCACGGCGAGCGATGCGCTGCGCATGACGATTGCGGCGCGGCTGGCGCATGCGGCCTTCCTGGCGCCGGACCGGGTCGGCGAGATTTATGATGCGCTGGCGGAGGGCTGGATGGGTGCGCCGGTCGGCGAAGCACCGATCCCGACACTGAACACGCCGCCGCATGCGGCACCGCAACGCCTGTGGGATACATTCTGGGCCATCACCCAGGATGGTGCGGCCGGCAAGCTGGATGCGCTGGCGGTCACCTCGCGCACGGCGCAGCTTGGCAATGAACTGGATGACAGCTTCCGGGACCGTGTGGTGAAAACCTCGTTCACGTATGAAGGTGTGTCAGAGATTGCGACGCTGCCCCTGCCGCGCCGCCATACGCTGGAAGAACTGGGCGCGTGTCCCGAAAATTCCGTCG
Organism: uncultured Alphaproteobacteria bacterium; assembly: GCA_963973995.1. GTDB lineage: Bacteria > Pseudomonadota > Alphaproteobacteria > Caulobacterales > Hyphomonadaceae > Hyphomonas. Next base: position 4,579 of record CAXBCO010000014.1, on the reverse strand, counting down.
GTCGCCTGTTCTATAACGTCATCGTGGACAATTCATTCGACCTTGAAGTGCTCGATCGCGATGCCATCGGCCTGTCGCAGCTGCCGTCGCCGCTCGACTACCTCAATACACGCATGCTGCAGGCCCATGACCTGTGGCACCTGGTCGGCGGGTACGAGACGACTTCGCTGCACGAGATCGCGATCTCGGCGTTCCAGATGTCGCAGTTCGGGCACAATTATTCGGCGCAGTTCCTGGCGGTCACGGCCGTTATCGGCGCGCAAGGTCAGGCGATGGCCTATCCGATCCTGATGGACACGATCACCAGCGCCTGGGTGCACGGGCGCCATACGCCGCCGATGATCACGATTGACTGGGAAAGCGTCTGGACCGGTACGCTGGAAGAGGTGCGCGAACAATTCGGCATCAAGGCCTATGAGCGGCCCTATCCGGCAAACCTGATCGAAATGGCGATGGAAGCAGCCGCCTAGAGGCTGCCCTTTGTCGAGGCCGGCTTGCCGCCGAGCTTCGGATCGACTTCAACGGCCGTCCGCAATGCGCGGGCGGTCGCCTTGTAACAGCTCTCGATAATGTGGTGGCTGTTCTCGCCGTAGAGATTCTCGACGTGCAGGCACATGCCGCCATTGCCGGCGAGGGCGTGGAAGAATTCCTTGAACAGTTCGGTATCCATCTCGCCGACCTTGTCGCGGACGAAATTGACCTTCCAGACCAGGTAGGGACGCTTGCAGAGGTCGAGGCTGGCGCGGCTGAGGGTCTCGTCCATCGGGATATAGGCGTGGCCGAAACGCGTGATGCCGGCAAAGTCGCCCAGCGCCTTGAGAATTGCCTGGCCGATGACGATGCCCGTATCCTCGACGGAATGGTGCATGTCGATGTGCAGGTCGCCCTTGCAGCGGACGGTGAGGTCGATGGCGGAATGCTTCGAGAAGCTTTCCAGCATGTGATCGAAGAAGCCGATACCGGTTTCGATATCGGACTTGCCGGTGCCATCAAGGTCGAGGGTGACCGTGATATCGGTTTCCTTCGTCTTGCGGTCGACGGTGGCGGTGCGGTGCTTAATCATCTGGAACCATATAGTGCGCTGTATTCACGACAGCTAGCGCGTTTTGTTCACTGAATTCTAAACATATTCACTGAATGTCTGTTCAGGAACGGTCGCAACAGGCCAAAAGAAGGCGAATCGGCGCTTGAAAAAGAAAAGACTCCTGAGCCGAATTTTCGGCACAATGACCATTTCCGCCTTTGCGGGCGTGGTTGCCGGCACGCTGGCATCGCTGGTCTTCGTCGCCCTGATCGCGGTGGTCCAGACCTATCGGGTCCTGAAACTGGGTTTGGCCCCGCTGGATACTGCGGTTCCGATCCCGCTATTGCTGTTGTTGATGATGGTGGCGACGGTCCTGGCGGCGGCCGTGTCCTATGCCTCGGCCAACCAATTTCGCCAGTCGCTGGACCGGTTCAATGACTACCTGCTGAATGCGCACCTCGATGACACGGCATCGCTGGACGGCATGCACTTCGCCGAACTGCGCCGCCTGCGCGTTGGTGTCACGCGCACGATCGGCAAGTTGCGGCGGGAAAACGCCCTGCTGCGCGAAACGGCATTCGTCGATCCGCGGACCGGATTGTCCAACATGATTGCAATCGACAAGGCGATCTCCGAATCGCTGGTGCGCGCGACATTCGAATCGCCGGCCGCCCTCATCATGCTCGACCTCGACCGGTTCACGCGCGCATCCGAACAGCTGGGAAGCTATGCGAGCGAAGCCCTGCTTGCCCAGGCCGGCCAGCGGCTCAAGTCCGAGCTTACGGCGATCACCGGCCCGGCCGGCGCCGCCCTGCGCGACGCGACAATTGCCGCCCTGCAGGCTGATGAATTTGGCGTCTACATGCCAAATGCCGTCAGCCGGGAGCACGTGGCGACCATTGCCCGCGCCATCCGCCAGGCCTTTGCGGCGCCCTTCGAACTGAACGGACAAACGGTCACCCTCGGTATTTCCGGCGGGATCGTGATGGCACCGGAAGATGCCGACAGTTCCCAGAAGCTGTTCCGGCATGCCGAACTGGCCCTGCGTCTTGTGCGCGACGAAGCCACGTCAGGCTTCCGCTTCTTCACGCCGCGCCTGACGCGCGTCGCCCGTGGCAAATACAAGCTGGAAGATGAATTGCGCGAAGCCGTCGCGAACCGCGAGTTCAAGGCGGTGTTCCAGCCAAAGGTCAATTTCCAGACCGGCAAGATTGTCGGGGCGGAAGCGCTGGCGCGCTGGCGACGCCACAATGGAAAGATCATTTCCCCGGCGGCCTTCATTCCGCTGGCGGAAGAAACCGGCCTGATCAACCAGATCGGCGAACAGATACTCGAAGCGGCCTGCCAGTCGGCGCGTATCTGGATGCGCGAAGGTCTCGACGTGTCGGTGGCGGTCAATGTCTCGCCCCGCCAGTTCGAGCAAGGCAACCTGACCGATACGGTGATGGACGTGCTGAAGCGGACCGGCCTGCATCCGAACCGGCTGGAACTCGAGATCACCGAAAGCATGGCCGTCGAGAACCCGGCAAAAGTGGCGGAGGTGATGGGGCCACTGCGGATGATGGGCATGAAACTGGCGATCGACGATTTCGGGACCGGACACTCAAACCTGTCAATGCTGACCCAGTTGCCGTTCGACATCTTCAAGATCGACCGCCAGTTCGTGTCGGCCCTCGAAGGCGACAAGCAGGCGCCTGCGATTGTCGAAATGATCCTTGCCATGGCCGAGACACTCGGACTGGAGACGGTGGCTGAAGGCGTTGAGACCGAGCGCCAGGCAGACTTCCTGCGCCGCCGCGGCTGCACGATGGGCCAGGGATTCCTGTACAGCCCCGGCCTGCCGCATGGCGCATTCCTCGACTTCCTGCGCGCATTCAGGGCCGCTCCGCTGCCGCTTGATTCACGTCAGGCCAGCTAGGGCGTAGCAGCGCCTTCGCGGCGGAAGACATTGACCGGATTGTCCCGGTAGAGCGCTTCGCACCAGAATGCGTACCCGGATTTTTCGGCCACGCGGCGGGAGGCGAGATTGCCCGAGTCGATGATGCAATTCGACGGACCCGGACGATGTTCATCGAGCCAGTCATGGATGGCGCCGACGGCCTCGCTGGCATAGCCCTTGCCCCAGGAGTCGCGGTTGAACGCCCAGCCCGCCTCGGGGCAGTCTGACAGGTCCGGGTTCATGCCGCGCTTGAAATCCGAGAAGCCGACCTCCCCGATGAAGCGCTGTGATCCCCTTTCCACGGCAATCCAGTAGCCATAACCGATGAGCGGCCACATGCCGCGCGAGCGGGCGAGATTGAACCATACATCCTGCGCCGGACGGGTCGCGCCGCCGATATGGCGGACGACTTCCTCGTCATTCCACATGGCAACGCAGGCCTCATAGTCGCTGGCCTGCTGTGGCCGCAGGATCAGGCGATCGGTGACGAGGGTGGGCGGCTCGGTATTCAAGCGCCAGCTTTCATCTTGGCGAGCATGGCGCCCATTGCCGCGTGCACGGTCTGGATGGCCTTCAGGGGGCGGACCATGACCTTGAAGTCGGTGATCTTGCCCTGGTCGTCCCATTCGATCATGTCAACGCCGTTGACGCTGATGCCATCCATCACGCATTCGAATTCGAGCACGGCCTTGTCGCCGCAATCGAAGATGCGCGTGTACTGGAACGTGTCGCCGCCGAGCGTTTCCCCGGCTGCGGAAAGGTAAGCCATGGTGATGGCCTTGCCTTCCTGCGGCGTGTGCACGACGGGGCTGCGGAAGACGACGTGCTCAGCGAGCTGGTCTGCGAGGCCGGCAGCATCGTGGCTGCCTTCCATCCAGTCAAACCAGCGTTGGAGGTTGGGCGAGTGTCCGGTGAGTGCGATCATTGTGCGTCCTCCGCTACGATGGGTTTGCCTACCAGGTAGCTGTCAGGCTGGTTGAAACAGTCGCCGCGAATGGCGACCCAGCCACCCGGAAAATCCGGTTCGGTGAAGACGAGTTCGAGACGCCCCCAATTGTTCCGGGCTGCGCCGGTTTCGGGATCGGAAATCGACACGCTGCAGGCGTCGGCGGGCGGCAGGTCGTCTTCGATCCATACGCCTTCGAACGCGCCGCGGCCCTCATAGGTCTGTGCAAGGCCTTCAATGTAGGCGAGCCCGCGCGCATCCATATCACCTGCGGGATAGGACAGGACAGCCTCTCCGGTCGGCAGGTCGCGCTCATAGACCACGTCACCGATTTGGGTGGTCCAGACCTCATCGGCGAGCGCGGAGCCGGCGAACACGATCGCGGCGGCGAGCAACAGGTTTGATTTCATCATCCGGCATTTCCCTTTTAGTTTTCTGGACGGCCAAACGTATTCCGCGCCATTTGTGGCGAGGTTATCACGCGAATGCGACACGTTAAGAGGAAATCACGCGTTATAGGCGGCGGCCAGGTCCGGGTCTTTCGAGGCGACGAGATCTGCGAGGTCGGCGATGACCTTGGCCTGTTTCCAGGTGGCGTCGTCCTGCATCTTGCCATCGAGCATGGCGACGCCGGTGCCGTCGGGCATGGCTTCGAGGATGCGGCGGGCGA
>CAXBCO010000013.1:0-59233 GCA_963973995.1 uncultured Alphaproteobacteria bacterium | reverse complement strand
CGGGCAGGTCAAGATCATGTTTCCGAATCCGCACAATGTATATCTCCATGATACGCCCGACCGGAGCCTCTTCGACGCGGACCAGCGCACGTTTTCGTCCGGCTGCATCCGAGTGAAGGAACCGCTCGATCTTGCCGCTTGGCTGCTCAAGGGCACGCCGGATTGGGATCGCACGCACATCGACGCAGCGGTCGCATCAGGAGCAGAGACGCGCGTCGACCTGCTGGCGCCCGTGCCTGTCTATGTTGCCTACTTCACAGCCATTGACGATTCGTGCGGCGGCGTGCGGTACCTGCCCGATATTTACGGGCGGGACGTGGCCGTCCTTGCAGCCCTTGATACACCCGTCCTGCGGTAAAGCAGCCCGGGAGCCCAATGAGCTCCTGACCTATATACGTTTCAGGATTCCAGACCCGTCCACTCATCCAGGCCCAACGCGATGTTGAGGTTCTGGACCGCAGCGCCGGACGCGCCCTTGCCCAGATTGTCGAGGCGGGCAACGAGACGAGCCTGGTCATCCGAGCCGAAGACGTAGAGCTCGAGCCGGTTGGTTCCGTTGCAGGCTTCGGGCTCAAGCCCTGTCAGCCTGTCGCTCTCGGCCAGCGGCACGACGCGCACGAAGCGTTCGCCCTCATAGGCCTGCGCCAGGGCCTCGTGCAGGACAGCCCGCTTGGGCTTGCCCGGCAGTGCCCAAAGCGCCAGCGGCACCTCAACGATCATGCCTTGAGCGAACCGTCCGACGGCTGGCGCGAACACGGGCAGGTTGGCGAGCCGACCATACCGCATCATTTCCGGGGGATGCTTGTGCTTCTGCGAGAGGCCATAGATCCGGTAATTGTCGCGCGTGGGGTTCGGTGAGTCGGCATTCTCGAATTCCGCGATCATCGCATTGCCGCCGCCCGTATAACCGGACACGGCATTCACGGTCAGCGGATGCGACACGGGCAGCAGGCCGCGCGTCACGAGCGGGCGCACCAGCGCGATCACGCCGGTGGGATAGCAGCCCGGATTGGAGATACGCGTCGACGCCCGGATCGCTGCGCGCTGGCCCTTGTCCATCTCGGGGAAGCCATAGGTCCAGCCGGCAGCCGTCCGGTGGGCGGTAGAGGCGTCGATGACGACCGTGTTCTTGTTGGTGACAAGCGACACACCGAGGCGGGCGGCATCATCCGGCAAGCAAAGGATCACGGCGTCAGCCATGTTCATCAGACGGGCGCGCTGATCGATATCCTTGCGCTTGGCCGGGTCGATCGAGATCACGTCAAGATCGCTGCGCTGGCGCAACCGGTCGGCTATCTGCAGGCCGGTCGTGCCGGCTTCGCCATCTATGAAAACCTTGGGCAACATGGTCGCCTCCCATCACAGGACAATAAAAAACGGGCGCCTCGTCTCCGAAGCGCCCGCCGGGTATCTGAAAACCGGAATGCGGTTTTAGCGCTTGGAGAACTGGAAGCTGCGACGGGCTTTCGCCTTGCCGTACTTCTTGCGTTCGACAACGCGCGGGTCGCGGGTCATGAAGCCGAATGGCTTCAGCACAGCGCGCAGGCTTGGCTCGTAATTGACGAGGGCGCGCGAAATGCCGTGACGGACAGCACCGGCCTGGCCCATCAGGCCGGAGCCCTTGACCGTGGCGATGACGTCAAACTCGGAGTCACGACCGGATTCGATCAGCGGCTGTGCGATGACCATGCGCAGGACAGGACGCGCGAAATACGTTTCCTGATCGCGGCCATTGATCGTGATCTTGCCAGTACCCGGCTTGATCCATACGCGCGCAGTGGCTTCCTTGCGGCGACCGGTGCCGTAGGCGCGGCCCAGTGCATCGATTTTTGGCTCGATCTTGATCGCTGGTGCTTCCGCAGCCGGCGCGCCGGACATGGCGCCAAGTTCCTCGAGGGAGTTTGCTGTATCGGTCATATTAATCAGGCCGCCTTGATGTTCTTGCGATTCATCGACTTGAAGTCGACGGTTTCAGGCTGTTGTGCCGTGTGCGGGTGCTCGGAACCGGCATAGACGCGCAGCTTGCCGAACTGGGTGCGGGCGAGCGTGCTTTCCTTCGGCATCATGCGTTTCACGGCCATCTGGATGGCGCGCTCAGGATACTTGCCGTTCAGGATTTTCTCAGGCGTCGTCGACTTGATGCCGCCCGGATAACCGGTGTGACGGTAGTAGATCTTGTCCGTCAGCTTCTTGCCTGTAAATTTGGCTTTATCCGCGTTGATAATGACGACATGATCGCCCGTATCGATGTGCGGCGTGAAGTCGACGCGGTGCTTGCCGCGAAGGCGTTTTGCGACATATGAAGCAAGGCGTCCGATGACGACGTCAGTCGCGTCAATCACGACCCACTTGTGCTCCACATTTGCTGGTGCGTTATAGGTTTTCATCGCTCTAATCAGAGCCTCTCGACTTCGGAGTTCATGGAATGCAATTCAAGCGCTGGCGTTTAAGCGCCGCTTCCCCCCTTGTCAACGCTGGGGTTGGCCTTGCCCTGCTTTTTACGGCATCGGCCTGTTCGAAACAAGACAAGTCGGCCCCGACCGAAGCTGAAGCCCCTGCAATCGCTGCAGGGACCGTGCTTCCGGCCGTCTGGTCAACTCGCCCACTGGAGGGCGAAGTCACCTCAATCGCGCTCTCCGGCGGATTGCGCGGCATTCTGGCGGTCGCCTACGAAAAAGGCGGCCTCCAATTCTACGATATGGAAGCCGAGAAATTGGGCGAAAAGTCCAATTTTCGCCTGAAATCACTGGCTGGCGGCCAGTCATCCATCGTCGAAGAGCGGTCGATCACTGTCTTCCCGGGAATCACCCGGGAGGGCGAGTTGAAAGGCTATATTTTTGGTGAAGGCCTGCTGGCGCCGGCACAGATCGACCTTCCCGTCAGCACCGAACGTGCCATTGCGGGAGTGTGCTCCGGCCCAGCCCCTGGGACAGGCTTGATGCGACTCGCCTTCTGGACCGAAACGAACAACCGCGTGCTGCAGAACGGCATCATTCGGGCGTCCGACGGAGACCTGAAATGGACTGCCGGTGAGTCGACCTTTACCGACTTCCCGGTCAAATCCTGCGCCTTCACCAGCGACACGCTCGTGGCATCGCCGCGCGCATCGACGGCGGCGTCGCTGGTGCGCGGCCCGCTCGATGCCCTCGTCTCGCTGGAAAACGGCAAGCTCGGCATCTCGACCGACATGGGCATGACCAATGCGGAGATCGACGTGAAGGACGGGATCACTGTCATTGCCCCCGACACGCCAGTCGCCATGGCCGCGATGGGCACGATGATGTCAGGTGGCTATCCGGGCGGACTGATCGTGATTGCGGGTGAGACCGCCCCCGGCGAGCATCACGCCGTATTCGTGGACCCGAGCGCGCTGACACTGTCGACCAACTGACCGGAGCCGCGTGCGCGCCAGACCAGCCGCACCGCCGCAAGTGTCACGATCACGCCGAGAGCCTGGTGCAACAGCGCCAGGTTCATCGGTGCGGCGTTCATCAGTGTCACGATACCCCAGACGGCTTGCAGGCTGACAAGCAGGGCGAGGCCCGTGAAGGCTCCTTTCAGGGATGTCTTCCGGAATATCCAGGCTGAGACGAGCACCAGCACCCAGATCAGATAGGCCAGGATACGGTGGTTGAACTGGGTGGTGGCGCGGCCCTCGAACAGGCTGCGCAGGCCGAGGCCTTCGCCGAGGTATGATCTCGGCACGAACTCGCCGGCCATCAGGGGCCAGTCATTATAGGTGCGTCCGGCATCCAGCCCGGCGACGAGCGCGCCCGCTGCCATTTGCAGGACGATCAGCCCGAGCAACGCCCATGCGACGATCCGCACTGGCGGGGATACCGGTTCGCGCGTCTTGCCGCCCAGACCGAGCCACAGCCAGGCAGTATAGCCGATGATCAGCAGTGCCAGCATGAAATGCGTGGCAAGCCGGTAGGGAGCCACATCGACGCGGGTCGTTTCGCCAATGCCACTGGAGACCATCCACCAGCCGATCGCCCCCTGCAGGCCGCCCAGCAGGATGAGGATAATGAATTGTGTGGAGAGCGCACGGCTAAGCCAGCCCCGGATCGCAAAGATCGCAAAACCGAATATGGCGACAAGACCAATCAGGCGCCCGAAGAACCGGTGCCCCCATTCCCACCAGAATATCTGCTGGAAGTCGCCAAGCGACATGCCGGAATTCTGCAACCGGTATTCGGCAGTCTGCCGGTATTTCTCGAACAGGCTGGCCCAGGCCGCATCGGACAGCGGCGGCAATGCGCCCTTGATCGGGTCCCATTCGGTAATCGACAGGCCGCTGTCGGTGAGACGCGTGGCCCCGCCAATCAGGATCATCGCATAGACCAGCACGCCGATGACCACGAGCCAGTTGCGCATCCAGCGTGTGGCATTAAGGGATTTGCCTGATTGGGACATGCCGCCTAAATGGCCTATCCATGCGGCGCGGCAAGTGGCAACCATGTCGCAGCACCCATCGCCTGAGCCAATGAAAGCCCCGAATAGCCATGCGCAAACCCGTCGCCAGCCTGATCCTGCTGGGCTTCATCGTCTCGTATATCGTACTGGTCGGAACGTTCTCGGGCATGATTGGTGCATGGCCGCGCTGGGCACAGCTGGCATTCTACGTGATCGCCGGATTTGCCTGGATCTTGCCACTGAAGCCCCTGTTCGCCTGGATGAATAGCGGCCCACAGGAAGAGGCCGACGATTAGTCGTCGTGCCGGCGCGATGCTTCCCGGAGCCGTGCCAGTATCACAGCCGGATCGTCGGGCGTCTCCATATCTTCGGGTGACGGATAGTCGTCATCGTCCTCGTCTTCCGCCTCAGCTGGCGAATCGCCGTCGACCTGGAGCACCGGTTCGCCGTCCGTGTCCTCTTCCGTCATCCCATCGAACAGGTCGGTATCGCCCTGGGACTTGAGACGCCCCATCACGGTCTCGCCACCAACCAGCGTCTGGCCCGGCCAGATCAACATACCCACGCCATTTGGCACATAGACATCGCACCAGCCACCCAGCCTGCGCGTACCGAAGGGGCGCCCGAGGCGGACGATATCTCCGGCTTCTGTTGCAAGATCGATCCGCGGGCCGAAGCCGCCGGAAGCAAGCCGGACGCCAACCTGCTGTCCGCGGCTTTCAAAGGTGAGATATGCGCGGGCCAGACCGTCATCGTCGGCACGGGCGGCGAGCGGAACGGTATTCTCGCCGGCTTCGAAAATCATGGATTCCACACTGCCTGCGATAGGTGTGTAAACCTTGTTGGTCGCCGACGGCGCAGACGAGATACGAATACGCGTCATACCTGATTCCGTCAGGCGCAGCTCCGATGGGGCTTCGGCGCGGCCGACCGACACAACGACGCCGTCGCACGGCGCCACGATGCCATTGGCCAGGTCGGGCGGCGTGCGGTGAGACCAGCGCGCGGCCATCAACGCAATCACGACACCGGCAAAGCCGATCCAGAAGAGGGGTGACCAGAGCGCGCCCAGCAACAGCGCGACAAGCAGGGCGCCAAGGGCGGCGGCGACGCCTTCCCAGTCCATGCCGACATTCATCCAGGGCGTGTTCTTGCTATCGATATCTTCAGACATTCAATCAGGCCCCTTCCCCGGGCAAACTCTAGTCGTCAACAAGCGCCAGGTCGGCATTTTTGGCCTGACGGTCCCACATATCAGCATATTTGCCGCCTTTGGCCAGCAGGGTGGCATGGTCGCCCCGCTCGATCACCCTGCCCGCCTCAAGCACAAGTATCTCGTCAGCAGATTTTACCGTCGACAACCGGTGGGCCACCATCAGCGTTGTACGGCCTTCTGCAGCCTCCTCAAGCGCGTCCTGCACCGCTTCCTCCGTGGCGCTGTCGAGGGCCGATGTGGCCTCGTCGAGCACCAGAATGGCAGGATCGGCGAGAATTACGCGGGCAATGCCGACTCGCTGCTTTTCGCCGCCGGACAGTTTCAGGCCGCGTTCGCCGACCCGGGTGTTCCAGCCCTCCGGCAGGCTGTCGATAAATTCGAGCAATTGCGCCCGGCGCGCCGCATCCCGCAATTCGCCTTCAGTCGCGTCGGGGCGGGCATAACCGATATTGTAGCGGATCGTATCGTTGAACAGGACCACGTCCTGGGGCACCAGTCCGAGCGCCTTGCGCAGGGATTCCTGTGTCAGCGTTCGCACATCCTTGCCATCGACGAGAACCCGGCCCGCTTCGACGTCATAGAAACGGAACAGGAGTTTGAGCAGTGTCGACTTGCCCGCGCCGGACGTGCCGACAAAGGCAATCTTCTTGCCCGGCTTCAGGTGGAAACTGACATCGTTGACGCCGACAGCGCGGCCTTCGTGGGAAAAACCGACATGCTCGAATGTCACCTCGCCGGTCGGCGAGACAAGCGGGACGGCATCGGGCGCATCGGACACATCTGCTTCCATCGAGAGCAGACCGAACAGCTTTTCGAGGTCTACAGCGCCCTGCTTGATCTCGCGCCAGGCCCAGCCAAGGATGTTCAGCGGCGCATAAAGCGACAGCAGCATCAGCATGACGGCAGTCAGGTCGCCGATCTGCATCTTGCCGTCGATGACGTTCGCGGCCGACAGGACGAGCACGGCGAGCAGACCGAAATTCATCACCAGCGCCTGGACCGCGTTGAGGATGTACATGCTGCGCACGGTTTCGACGTAGCGGTCGTTGTACGTGCCCATGGCCGTGTCGAAGCGGCCCGTTTCGCGGCGCTCGGCGGCGAATGATTTCACCGTCTCGAAATTCGTGAGGATATCGACCGACATGGCGCGGAAATGGGTGTCTGCTTCATTCATGCGTCGGCGCTGGCGCACTCGCCATTCCGTGATGATCACCGTCGCAATCACGTAAATGATGATCGTCGCGATGGCGATCAGGGCGAGGCGATAGTCATAGGCCACACCCAGCGCGATGGATGCGAGGATCAGCCGGATAAAGGTCGGTCCGATATTGAACGCGAGAAAGCGGATCAGGTAGTCGATGGCTCCGGCGCCGCGCTCGATGACGCGGTTGAGCGCGCCCGTGCGGCGTGTCTGGTGGAAGTTCAGGGACAGGAGCTGGGCATGCCCGAAGGCATCGACACTGGCGACACGCTGCGCATCCTGGCTGACCGGGGCAAACAGGAAGTCGCGCATCTGCGGAAGGCCGGCAGCTAGAAAGCGCACGCCGATACCGATGGAGAGCCAGAGAGCGGCCGAAACGAACGCGGGAGCAACACCCGCCTTGGGCGCAGCCTGGTTGATCGCGTGGCCAAGCAAGAGGGGCGAAACGACTTCCAGGACCGACGCGGCAAGCGTCAGAATGACGGCAATGGCCATGACCGGGCGCCATTTGGCGAGCTCCGAACGGCCCAGCAGTTTGAGGATTCGCAGGATCGATACGCCAATGCCGCCATCGGCACTGTCGATCTTGTCATGATTGGCGGGCGTTTCGGTCGGTTTTGTCATCCCGGCCATATGGGGCGGAATCGCCCGAAGACAAAATGAGTTCTGACTGTCACGTAACGTCACAGACATTGGAACTGGCAAGATGGCGCCTCGATGGCTATCTGTGCAGGTCGTTCAAACAGCCGGGTTCAATCATGACAAAGCTAAAATCCATCTGCGTCTATTGCGGTGCCTCCGATGCCGTCAGCCCGGGCTATATTGCACTCGCCGAAGAGCTGGGCCGCGAATTGGCAAAGCAGGACATCCGCCTCGTTTACGGTGGCGGCGGCGTCGGCCTGATGGGCGCCTGCGCCCGCGCCGCGCATGAATCGGCCGGTAAAGTGCTGGGAATCATGCCGCGCTTCCTTCTCCAGAAAGAGCGCATCTTCGAGGATGTCGAGCATCGCATCGTGGAAGACATGCATACGCGAAAGCAGATGATGTTCGACGAATCGGACGCGTTCATCGTGCTCCCAGGTGGCATCGGTACGCTCGAGGAGGCGGTCGAAATTTTGTCCTGGGCACGGCTCGGCCTTCATGCCAAGCCGATGGCCTTCCTCGACGAAGACGGGTTCTGGGAGCCCTTCTTCGACCTGATGGAAAAGATTATCGAAGGCGGCTTCACGCCGGAAAGCTTCCGGTCGCTTCTCGTGCATTCGGATTCGCCGCAAACCGCGATCAGCGCGCTGAGCGACCGGACGATCGTGCTCGACGCCTAACGGACGCCCTGGAAGCCGGTCACGTCCTCGGCCGGCTTCTTGTTCAGGTCCATGCCCAGCGACAATACGATCGATGAGGCGATGAAGATCGACGAATAGGTACCGATAAAGATACCCCAGATCAGTGCGAAGCTCATGCCGCGCAGGACAGGTCCGCCGAGGAAGAAGATCGCGAACAGGGCCAGCAGCGTCGTGCCGGAGGTCAGCAGCGTGCGCGAAAGGGTCATGTTCAGCGACTGGTCGATGACCTGCCGGTCCGGCATCTTCTTGTATTTGCGGCGCTCTTCCCGGACCCGGTCGAACACAACGACCGTATCGTTCATGGAGTAACCGATAATGGTCAGCAGGGCCGCGATGGTTGTCAGGTTGAACTCAAGCTGCAGCAGGGAAAACACCCCGAGCGTGATGATGACATCGTGCGCGAGCGCGGCCACGGCCCCCACCGAGAACTGCCACTCGAACCGGAACCAGATATAGGCGAGCATCAGCGCGAGCGCGACAACAAGCGCCAGGATACCGGATCGGAACAGTTCGCCGGATACTTTCGGCCCGACGGAGTCGTCGCGCAGGAAGTCTTCATCGGTGAGCCCGAGTTTTTCCATGAGCGTTTCTTTGACAATGTCGTTGGTCACCTGCTGCGCGCGTTCGGCCTGCGCTTCAGGATTGAGCGTCGTGAATTCCTCACCCAGTTTCGACGGGTCGGCCGCACCGAACTTCACGACGATGATTGCGCGCGCATCCGTGCCGACCGCGCTGTTCACTTCCGCTGTAAAGGGCATCGCTGCGCGAACGGTTTCGACGGTCACTGTCTCTGTCTGCTGGATCTCCATCACCGTGCCACCGGCAAAGTCGACGCCAAGATTAAGGCCGCGCATGGCGAGGAAATAGATCGATGCCGTGATCATCAGGACGGACAGGAGCGCGCCGCCCATGCGCAGGCTCATGAACTTGATCTTGGTGCTTTCGGGCCAGTACCTGAGTAGCATTATGTCTCTCCTGCCAGCCTAAAGGGCGAATTTTTTGGGCTTCACGCCCTTGAGGTACATGACCGTAAACCAACGGGTCAGCACGAAGGCGGTGAACACCGAGGTGATGATACCGATTGCCAGTGTGACGGCGAATCCCTTCACCGGACCCGACCCCAGCAAGTACAGGATTGAAGCGGCAATGAAGGTCGTGATGTTGGCGTCGAGGATGGTCGACAGGGCGCGCTCATAGCCCGCCTGCACGGCCGTCAGTGGCGAACGCCCGGCGCGTTGCTCTTCCCGGATACGCTCGAATACGAGCACGTTGGCGTCAACCGCCATACCGATCGTGAGGATGATACCGGCAATGCCCGGGAGGGTCAGCGTGGCTCCGAGCCCCGAAAGGGCGCCCACGATGAGAATGATGTTGGCGGCGAGCGACCCGACCGCAAAGAATCCCATCAGCCCGTAGGCGAGGATCATGAAGAAGGCGACCAGGGCGAGACCGATCAATGACGCACGGACGCCGGCCCGGATCGAGTCCTGTCCGAGCGTCGCGCTGACGGTGCGCTGGTCGAGGAACTGGACCTTGGCAGGCATTTCACCCGCTTCGATGATCGCGGCGAGATCCTGCGCTTCTTCCAAATCGAAATCACCGGTAATGCGCACACTGCCGCCGGGAATCGGCTCGTTGATGCGGGGCGCCGACATGATCGTGTCGTCCAGCACAATGGCGAACAGCTTGCCGGAATTGTTGCGCGTCGTCTGGTAGAACTTGGATGCGCCATTGCCATTGAGACGGAAATTGATCTGCGGACGGTTGCCGTCGTCATAGCCCTGGCTGGCTGTGGCGATATCGGCGCCGGTCACTTCCGGGATATTGCGCACCAGGAGCGGACCGGTTTCCGGCCCTGTCAGCAGGCGGTAGCCCGGCTTGACGACGCCTTTCTCGGCAGCCGCAATCGCCGACGGGCTGCTTTCAACGAGGTTGAACGTCATCTTCCCGTCACGGCTGAGCAGGCTCTTCAGGCGCGTTGCGTCCGGTTCGCCTGGGGCTTCGAGAATGATGCGATTATTGCCCTGCGGCGTAATGGAAATCTCGCTGACGCCTTCCGGATCGACGCGGCGCCGCACGATGGTCATCGTTTTGGCGAGGGCGTCCTTCATCAGGGCTTCCTCGGAGGTTGCCGGAACCGTGACCTTGATGACCGCAGGACCGGCAGCTTCGATATTATAGGTCTTTGCGCCGCCAATGGCGCCTTCGACGCTGCCATTCAGTTTGCGCACACGGGTAAGCGCCTCATCTATCGGAAAATTGCCCTCGGCATCCGGTCGCGTCAGGTTGATGTTCAGGGTCCGGCCATCGATGGTCGGCAGGTGGCCGATCAGCGTCTTGCCGTCCTTGTTGCCCAGCGCATTGCGCACGTCGATGGCGAACACTTCCAGCCGGTTGGCGACGACTTCATCGGGGCTGATCTCCATCATCAGATAGACACCGCCCTGAAGGTCGAGGCCGAGATTGACGCCCTGCTTCGGCACGCCGCCGGGCGCACCGGACATGTTCACCACGTTGGGCAGGGCCATCATGATGCCCCACAGCATGATGCCGAGGATCAGGCAGATCTTCCAGACTGGAAACTGAAGCATGTATTCGTCCTTAGGCGGGAAAGCGGCCGAGCGCGGAAGACCTAGTCGTTGGCAGCGACCGGCTCGCTCTTGCCGCGCACTTCAACGATCATGGCCTTGATCACGCGCACCCGGACATTTTCGGCCAGTTCGACGGTGACTTCGGTGTCGCCAACCTTGGTGACCTTGCCGATCAGGCCGCCCGACGTGACGACAGCATCGCCGCGCTTGACGTTCTCGACCATTTGCTTGTGCTTCTTGGCGCGTTGCTGCTGCGGACGGATGAGCAGGAAGTAAAAGATCAGGATCAGCGGCAGGAAGAACATGACCTGCGTCAGGACGCCGGGACCGGCGGCTGGCGCGGCCTGTGCGAGTGCCGGAAGGGAAAGACCCGCGAAAATGGCGAATACCGCGGCGAATTTGTTCTGCATTGTGGTCAACTCCCTGTAACCCTGAGTCGCGGCAGCCCCCTCAGGGTGCCTGCGAAAGTCATGCCCCTATAGCTGTGGGCGCTGGCCTTGGCAAACAAGCCCTGCAGGCCGTGCGAATCTGTCCTAGAGAGCCCGCGAGCGTCCCTCGACCAGCGCCGGAAGCGGATGGGCGATGGCCAGGCGCTCTTGGGTGCCATCCGCGCCCAGCCGCAACAGGACCTGCGAATCGGCTGTTTGCAGCGGCGCAATCAGGACTCCACCCTTGGCCAATTGCGGCAACAGGACGTCGGGCACCTCGTCGACCGCGCCCGTGAGCAGTATCCGGTCATACGGGCCGCGTTCAGGCCACCCGGTGAGACCGTCGCCATGCCGGACGGCCACATTGCCAAGGCCGAGGTCGAGCATGCGCCGCCGGGCCGCGTCGCATAGGCGGCGGAAACGGTCCATGGCGAAAACATCAGCGCCAAGCTGGGCCGCCAGCGCAGCGGTATAGCCACTGCCGACGCCGATCAGCAGGATGCGCGCCTCACGCATTTGCTTGATCTGGAGGGCCTGCAACAGCTGGCCGGTCACCGCCGGACGCGGCACGATCTGGCCGCAGGGGATAGGCAGGACGCAGTCTTCGAAGGCCAGCTTTTCGAGGCCCGGCGTATCGACAAACGCGCCCCGGTCGATCGTCTCCATCGCCTTCAGCACGCCGTCATCAGTGATCCCCTCCTGGCGCAGGTGCAGGACAAGGCGCGCGGCGCGGAAGGGGTCGGCGATCAGCTCGGCCATGTCTCGCGCAGTTCCTTGAGATAGGCTTCGTGCGTCAGGTCGACATGCAGCGGCGAGACGGAGACATAGCCGTCATAGATGGCACGCAGGTCCGTCCCGGCGTCGGGTTTCGACAGTTTGCCCTTGTAGCCGATCCAGTAATAATCATTGCCGCGCAGGTCTTCACGGCGGTCGGTGTGGATGATGCTTTCATCGCGAAAGCCCTGCCGTGTGATCTGGATACCGGCCACGTCTTCCGGTTCGCGGTCCGGGAAGTTGACATTGATCACGACATCGCTCGGCCAGCCCTGCTTGATCAGGGGCCGCAGCGTTTTCGCGCCCCAGGCCCGGGCGGTTTCCCATGGCAGGGAGCCGCGCTCGCGAAAGCTCTGCGCCTGGCTGAGGGCGATTGAGGGAATGCCCAGTTGCATGCCGAACATGGCCGCCGCGATGGTGCCGGAAAAGCTGGTGTCCTCGGCGATGTTCTGGCCGCGATTGACGCCGGAGAGCACAAGGTCCGGCGCATCCGGCATCAGGTCCTGCATGGCCAGCAGCACGCAGTCGGATGGCGTGCCCGCAATGGCCCAGGCCTTGGCGCCGACCTTGCGGGTGCGCACCGGCTGGGTCAGCGAAATGGCGCGGCCCTTGCCGGACTGCTCCTCTTCCGGCGCCGCGATCCAGATATCGTCACTGAGTTCCTTGGCTATGTCTTCCAGCACCGACAGGCCCGGCGCATTAATGCCGTCATCATTGGTGAGGAGGATTCTCATGCGATGGTCTCCAGCCCGCCCATATAGGGTCGAAGCACGTCCGGCACGGTGATGGAGCCGTCTTCGTTCTGGTAATTCTCGATCACGGCAACCAGCGTGCGGCCGACGGCGAGGCCGGAGCCGTTGAGCGTGTGGACGAATTCCGGCTTCGCGCCCGCCTCCTTGCGGAAGCGCGCATCCATGCGGCGGGCCTGGAAGTCGCCGCAATAGGAGCAGGAACTGATCTCGCGATAGGTGTTCTGGCTCGGCAGCCAGACTTCGAGGTCATAGGTCTTGCGGGCCCCTGCCCCCATGTCGCCGGTGCAGAGCAGCATGCGGCGGAACGGCAGGTCGAGGCGTTTCAGCACTTCCTCGGCGCACCCGGTCATGCGCTCCAGCTCTTCGAGGCCAGCCTCTTCGTTCTCCACGATGGAGACGAGTTCGACCTTGTTGAACTGGTGCAGGCGGATCATGCCCTTCGTATCCCGCCCCGCGCTGCCCGCTTCCGAGCGGAAGCAGGGCGTGTGCGCGGTGAAGCGCAGCGGCAGGCGCGCCGCGTCGAGGATCTGCTCGCGGACGAGGTTTGTCAGCGGGACTTCAGCTGTGGGGATGAGGAAATGGTCCAGCGTCGTTGCGAACAAGTCCTCAGCGAACTTCGGCAGCTGCCCCGTACCTATCAGCGCATCATCGCGTACCAACAGCGGCGGACTCACTTCCTCGTAGCCATGCTCGCCTGTCTGCAGGTCCAGCATGAAGGCGGCGAGCGCACGCTCCATGCGGGCGAGCTTGCCGCGCAAGGCGACGAAGCGGGCGCCGCTCATTTTCACGGCGCTGTCGAAATCCATCTGCGGGAAACCGGCGTCGCTCTTCAGCGCCTCGCCGAGATCGGCATGGTCTTTCGGGTTGTTGATCCGCTTCGGTTCGCCCCAGCGGCTCTGTTCGACATTATCCGCTTCATCCTCGCCTTCCGGCACTTCCGCCAGTGGCAGGTTGGGCAGGCCCATCAGGATGTCGTCCAGCAACCCCTTGGCGGCCGCTTCCTGCTCGCCGGCGGCCTCGATCGTGTCCTTGGCGTCGGCCACGATGGCCATCAGGCGCGCGGCCTCGCCCTCGTTCTTCTCCGCTTTGGCACGGCCGATCAGCTTGGACGTCTCGTTGCGGACCTTTTCGGCATCCTGCTTGTCGGTGACGGCCTTGCGCAGTGCGCCGTCATGCGCATGGATCTGGTCGACAATATCGCCCAGCCCGGGCTTGCGGCGGTTCCAGGCGGCGCGGAAGGCGTCCGGATTGTCTCGGATGGCGCGGATATCGAACATGGAATGGTCCTGCAATGGCTGTCGCTACAGGCTCTAATGCGCCCCGGGCGCGGCGTCCACTATGCGGTCGCTTCGGCACTTGCCTGTGGTGCCGCAGGTGCCGCCGTCTTGGGCACCCGGCAGATCACCTGCGTGCCATTGCGCTTTTGCGGGCGGACCTCGATGGAGGGCTCGAGCGCACGCAGCTGCATCATCATGACGGCGTAGTTGCGCAGGCCGAACCAGGCTGGCTGGCCCTTGTGCGGCACGGTAGTGAAGTCCGGGATGGCCGACAGCGCCTTGATGATCTTCTCACGGGCAATCGGCTGGTCCGGCGTGCGGGCACCTAGCTGCATCACCAGTTCGGCGGCGCGCGTGAGGTGCGGGTGCTCGTCAGCCGGTCGCTCGGCACGCGAGCCGGCCTCGTCCATCACCGCATTGCGCACCTTCATCATGAAGGGTGAGCGGCGCTCCTGAACCAGGCGCGGCGCAACCACTTCGGGCGGCGGGCTGCGGAAACGATACCATTTACGCGGCGCGCGCTCATAGTCACACGCTGCCTTCAGGGCCGACATGTGGACCACCGCATCGGCATGCTGGCTGTAGAGTTCGTAAGTCGGGTCGGTTTCCTTGCCGCCGGTCACGACACGCAGCCGGGGAGACTGGATTCGATTCACCACAGGCACGAAATCTGAATCCGTGGTCAGCACGATGACCTCGTCGAGATCCTTGACCTGCCTGGCCATTTCGATGGCGTCCATGGTGAGGACTATATCGGCAGAACTCTTGCCCGCCGAAATCTTGTTCTTGGCGAAGGCGCGGCAGTTGAAGGCCTCGAACCCCGCTGCTTCGAACACCGGCCTGTGCACGTCGTATTGCAGGTTCCAGTAGACGCGCTTGGACACGAACTTGCGCCGCTTCTGCCGTTCCGACAGGGCGCCGTCTTCAAGCCAGAGGACCCAGTTGGCCACTTTTTCAGTGAAACCCGCGCCGGTCGCCGCGTAGATATTGTCGAAATCGACGAGAAGAACGCTGTTCACGCGTGACAAAAGGGTTCTCCCTGATTCGCGGATTGAGCGAGGACCCGATGTTCAACATTCGCTGCGCGAATGCAACCGTGCACCGCATCAATTCTGCCTAGTCGTCGGCGGCCGCCGCATCCTGGGTGTCCTGTTTCTTCTCGATGAGCTTCACGCAGAAGATCGAGATTTCGTACAGGAGATAGACCGGTCCGGTCAGCAGGAGCTGGGAAATCACGTCCGGCGGGGTGAACACGGCTGCAAAGCCGAGGATCAGGACGATCGCATATTTGCGCCCGCTGATCAGTGTCTTCGCCGAGACCAGTCCGATCTTTGCCAGCATGGTCAGGATCACCGGCAGCTGGAAGGAAATCCCGAAGGCCAGCATCAGCGCCATGACGAGCGACAGGTATTCCGACACTTTCGGCAACAGCTTGATCGTCGCAACGCCACTGTCGATCTGTTCCTGCGAGATCGAAAAGCGCGCCAGCATCGGCAGCATCAGGATGTAAACGAACGCCGCCCCGGTCGCGAACAGGAGTGGCGCGATCACGAGGAAGGGCCAGAAGGCCCCGCGCTCGGTCTTGTACAGCCCCGGCGCAACGAAGGCATATATCTGCCACGCGATGACCGGGAAGGCCACGAAAATGCCCGCGAACAAAGCCAGCTTCACCTTGGCGAAGAAGAATTCCATCGGCGCCGTAAAGATCAGCTCCAACGGCGCGCCACGCAGGGCCTCTGCCTTTTCGGCAAACGGCGCAAGCAGGAAATCATAGATGGGCTGGGCCACGAAAAAACAGCCGAGCGCGGCAATGCCCAGCGCGGCCAGCGAGATGATCAGGCGCGAGCGCAGCTCGGTCAGGTGCTCCAGCAGCGGCGCCCGGCTGGCTTCCACTTCGTCTAGGATTTCAGGCTGTTCGTCTTTCGGCGGGACCTTGTTCACGCAGCATCGTCCTTGGACTTGGGCTCAGGCGTGGGCGCTTCGGCCTCGGCGGCTTCCTTGTTCATGACGGCAGCGTTGATATCGCTTTCCATATTGGCCAGGTCGTCCTGGGCCTCGGTCATGGCATTGTTGCGCTTGAGGTCTTCGATTTCCTTGCGCAGGTCTTCCAGTTCGCTCTGGCGGGCAATGTCCTCAAAGGCCGCCTGGAATTCGCGCGCCATCGAACGCGCCTTGGCCACCATCTGGCCGGCCTTGCGCATCATCAATGGCAAGTCTTTCGGCCCCACGATGATGAGGGCCGCAAGGGCAAGGATAAGAAGTTCGGAAAAACCGATTCCGGGCAGCATTATGCGCCCTCCACCAGAAACATTATGACGAGGCTTTCGTCTCGTCTTTCTTCTTCGGGGTCACGTCAACAAGGTCTTCCTTGTCGACAGCCTTGGGCTCATCGTCGTCTGCGAGGCCCTTCCGGAACGATTTCACGCCCTTGGCCATGTCGCCCATGATGGAAGAAATACGGCCACGGCCACCGAACAGGAGCAAAGCTACCACGATGACGAGGACGATCTGTAGTGGTCCGACTGAGCCCATGGGGGCCTCCTGATTACGTGTTTCGCAATGCAGCATAGCCTTGCGTTCCGGCTGGAACAATGGGGCGAAGCTGTTAAAGGAGGGGCATGCGTATCGCCACATGGAATGTCAACTCGATCAAGGCCCGCCTTCCCACCGTGCTGGAAGTGCTGGGCGCAATCGATTGTGACGTCGTTTGCCTGCAGGAACTCAAATGCGAGACCGACGGCTTTCCCTATATGGAACTGGAAGAACTCGGCTGGACGTGCGCCGTCCACGGGCAGAAATCCTATAATGGCGTGGCCATCCTGTCGAAATACCCGCTGGACGATATCCGCAAAGGCCTGTCGACCATGGAAGACGACCAGTCGCGCTATATCGAGGCCCTGGTCATGGCCGACACGCCGATCCGCGTGGGCGGCATCTACCTGCCGAACGGCAACCCCGCGCCGGGCCAGAAATTCGACTACAAGCTGGAATGGATGGAGGCCCTTGAGGGCCACGCCCGCGCATTGCTGAAAACGGAAGAGGCCTTCGTCCTGTGCGGCGACTATAACGTCATCCCGGGCGTCAATGACAGCTGGGACGAAAGTGTCTGGGCCGATGATGCGCTGGCCCTGCCGGAGTCGCGGCAAGCCTTCCGCCGCCTCAAGAATCTCGGCCTGACGGACGTGTTCGAGACCTGCGACGGCCGCGCGCACCAATACACGTTCTGGGATTATCAGGGCGGCGCGTTCCAAAAGGATCACGGCATCCGCATCGACCACCTGCTCTGCTCACCGCAGGCCGCCGACCGGCTGACAGGCGTCGAAATCTTCCGCAAGGCGCGCACTCTGGAAAAGCCGTCAGACCATGTGCCGGTCATCGGCATATTCGAGGACTGATGCCTATTTCTTGGTCGCACAGGACCGATTATAGTCGGCAACATCCTGGTTGAACTGCCGTGCACTCGCCTGCAGCGCATACTCGGCCTGCGCGAATGCGCGCCGGGCGGCATCGAACTCTGCCTTGGCCGAATCTGCAGCGTCGGCGCTCGAAGACGAGGCGAGGCGCATGACCTGCGCATCCTCATACTGCTCGCCGAGCGCCTCGGCTTTTGCCGCAAGTTCATCGCGCGTGGCGGTGGCCGCTTCGATCTCGGCCTGTTTCGGCGCCAGCGTCGACTTCATCGCTCTGCATCGCTCAACCTGCTTGGGCGACAGCGTGTCGGCGGTAGCTGGCATGGCCATCATCAGGGCAACAGAGGCGAAGAAAATACGGATCATGGACAAGCGTCTCTTTTTTTTCAGCTTGCCTGCCTAATGCCGGAATGCGGCTGAAGCAAACCTGAATAGACGTGCCACATGGCCGCCCCAATTGCCTGGGGACTGCCCGCGACCTTCTCCGCAACATTAAAAATAATCAATCGCTCACTTTGCCGCATTTTGGCCACGATTGGAGATATATTTGTGATTGTTCGCTCACATGACGAATGCACAAGGAGAACAGAGATGACCGCCTTCATGCCCGAAACGCATACACTGCCCCGCTCGGCCGGCCCGTCGCCCGACATCGCCGTGACACTCGACCAGCTTGTCGCGCCGCTCGAGATTCCTGCCGAGCTCAGTGCCGCCCGATGGGCACCGAAATGGACACTGACCCTGCCGATCGCTCTGCTGGTCGCCTTTACGCTGCCAGCCCGCACGGCGTGAGCCTCAGGCCTCCCTGCCAAGGTCCTGAGCGCGTCGATTCGCCATCACGGCATCGATGATGTTGAACACCGCAGCAAAGTCGCTCAGCAATTCACGCACCCGTTCCGGGTCGTCGAGCCGCTTGAACATGCTGCCGGGTTCGAACAGGTCACTGCCCTGCAGCGTGATCAGGAGTTCACCATCATCGAAGCAGCATTTCAGCTTGCCGCCATGGAAGACCTTTTCCATGTCGACCAGTTTCTGCATCAGGTCGGGAGTCAGCAGGTAGCGGCTCTCGACCTGGTCAGTCGTGTAGACTTCAAAGATGCGCTCGAATTCCGGGTCTTCGAGCATGGCCCGCTGCATGCCCTTGCCGCCACCGAACCGGTTGAAGAAACCGGCATCTCGCGTCACCAGCGTGCGGCCATGGAAAGCCTTGTGGAAGGCAAAGCGCAGGCACTGGCCACGAAACACCGTGACCCAGCGGGTCTGCGTGCGGCCTTTGGAATCGGTTGACCGGCGGCGCTCTTCCAGATGCGCTTCGAACAGTTCGAAATCGACGCCCCTGCGTGTGCCGGTGATCAGGTCTTCGTAACTGTCACGGTCCCAGTCAGGCACGATGCCGACCTCGTGGTGCCTGTAGATCGACGCCACCTGTCCCGGGGCCTCATTGAAGCTCAGCTGGAACTGGCGCGCGACGGGCGCAATGAGCAGCGTCTTGGCCTCCTTGCCGAGCTTTGCGACATCGCGCGCGCCCCACCAGGCATAGCCGAACCCGACCATGGCTGCGACGAATGCCAGCATGGGCAGCTTGGCGACGAACAGTCCAATCAGGACGCCGACAATCCCGATGCCGCCACCGACATATCGCGCCTGCCGCGCCTTGGCGACGGCGGCAAGGCGATCCCCCTCTCGCGCCTGCAAGGCCGGACGGATTTCATCCTGGAATATGCGCGCAAAATCGCCAAAGCCGTCCGGCAGGCCGGACAGGGCCTTGGTGATGTCCGGATCGACCGGGTCCGGTTCTCCGCCGGGCAGGTCAGGCGTCTGGTCGGTCATTCGCTCGCGTCTCCGGCTGATTGTGACCGGATACTAGACCGAGCCTGCCCGACCTTCAAACCAACTCAGATGTCAGCGTAGACGTGGCCTTCGCCATCGAAGCCCGGGTGCGTGACGGCGCCTTCATGTGCAGGCCCTACCAGTTTCGCGAACTTCTGCAACGCGCCGGAACCGTACATCGTCTTGCGCGGCTTCCAGTTGCGTTTGCGGTCTTCCAGTTCGGCGGGCGTCAGGCGAACGTCGATCGTGCCTTCAATGGCGTCGAGGACGATCACGTCGCCATCCTGGATCAGGCCGATCGGCCCCGCATCTGCCGCTTCGGGGCCGACATGGCCGACGCAGAAGCCACGTGTCGCGCCGCTGAAGCGCCCGTCGGTGATCAGCGCCACCTTGTCGCCCATGCCCTGCCCGTAGAGGGCCGCCGTGGTCGACAACATCTCGCGCATGCCGGGGCCGCCTTTGGGGCCCTCATACCGGATAACCAGCACGTCGCCTTCCTTGTAGTCGCGCTCGGTGACGGCCTTGAAGCAAGCCGCCTCGCCATCGAACACGCGCGCCGGTCCGGTGAATTTCAGGTTCTCAAGACCGGCGACCTTCACGATGGCACCATTCGGGGCGAGCGATCCCCATAGCCCCACTACGCCGCCATTCGGCGAAATCGGATCGGAGGCTTCGCGAATGACTTTCTGGTCCTTGTTGAAGACGACGTCCTTCAGGTTCTCGGCGACCGTCTTGCCGGTCACCGTCATGCAGTCGCCGTGGATCAGGCCGGCATCGTAAAGCGTCTTCATCAGCATCGGCACGCCGCCCGCCTCGCCGAAATCCTTGGCAACGAATTCGCCGCCGGGCTTCAGGCTGGCAATGTAAGGCGTCTTGGCGAATATCTCGGCGACGTCCTTGAGGTCGAACTGGACACCGCACTCATGCGCCATGGCTGGCAGGTGCAGGCCGGCATTGGTCGACCCGCCGGTCGCTGCCACGACCACGGCGGCGTTCTCGAACGCCTTGCGCGTGCAGATGTCGCGCGGACGGATATTCTTCTCGATCAGGTGCATCACCGCCTTGCCGCTTTCGACGCAATATTCGTCGCGTTCAAGGTACGGCGCCGGAAGGGCCGAGGAGAGTGGCAGCGCGAGGCCGATGGCTTCGGACACGCAGGCCATCGTGTTCGCCGTAAACTGGCCGCCGCAGGCGCCGTCACCGGGGCAAGCCAGCTTTTCGAGCGCGTGCAGTTTTTCTATCGACATGTCGTTCGACCCGGCCGCATTGGCGCCAACCGCCTCGAACACATCCATCACCGTCACGTCCTTGCCCTCGAACCGGCCGGGCAGGATCGACCCACCATAGATGAACACCGACGGCACGTTGAGCCGCAGCATGGCCATCATCATGCCCGGCAGCGACTTGTCGCAGCCGGCGACGCCGACCAGCGCGTCATAGGAATGCCCGCGGATTGTCAGCTCGACGGAGTCTGCAATGACCTCGCGGCTGACCAGCGATGAGCGCATGCCTTCATGACCCATCGCAATGCCGTCAGTGACCGTGATCGTGCAGAACTCACGCGGTGTGCCGTCAGCCGCTTTCACACCTTCGCTCGCCGCATGCGCCTGACGCATCAGCGCCGTATTGCACGGCGCTGCCTCGTTCCAGCAGGACGCCACGCCGACGAATGGCTTCTTGATGTCCTTGGTCGAGAGCCCCATGGCGTAATAGTACGAGCGGTGCGGCGCGCGTTCCGGGCCTTCCGTCACATGGCGCGACGGCAGTCTCGATTTGTCCCAGGTCTTGGTCATGTCAGGTCTTTCGTGAATTCAGGCACCCGCACTAGCGCGCAAAGCCCATGCGGAAAAGGGGCTAAACGTCGCCACTGATGGCAATTTCCTGCCCTGATGGCCACGATTTTAGTTCAACGTTTGCTGAGTCGGAGCGAAGTCAGCCCCCGCCCCGCCTCGTTCATTCATCGCTGAAAATGGCCGTGGTCGCGCCGTTCGCACTGATCTCTCCCCGGTACATGCCGGCGGAATTGAACACGAAGTCGACATTCCCCTGCCCGTCGATGACGATCACGCCGCCATCGCCGCCGAGGCTCGCCACTTCAGCGAGCGCGACCTGAGCGGCCTCGCCGACAGTCTCACCGGTAAACTTCACACGGTCGCAGATCGTCTTGGCCACACCGACGCGGATGAAATACTCGCCGTGCCCGGTGGCGGAGACCGCGCAAACGCCGTTCTCGGCATAGGTCGCCGCGCCTACCAGAGGCGCATCGCCCACCCGGCCCGGCGCCTTGGCCGTCATGCCGCCGGTGGTTGTGGCGGCGGCGAGATTGCCTTGGCTGTCCATGGCAACGGCGCCGACCGTTCCGTGCCGCTCAGCCGCCGTGCGCGCACGCTCCTCAAGCACCTTCTCAAGGGATTTGCGCCGCCACTCGGTATCGAAATAGGAATTCTCAACCATCTCGAGCCCCTGCGATTGCGCAAAGGCATCTGCGCCCGGCCCGGCGAACATGACATGCTCCGACCTGTCCATGACCGCGCGGGCCGCCAGGATCGGGTTCTTCACATGCATCACGCCGGCGACAGACCCGGCATCGCGGTCACGCCCGTCCATGATCGAGGCATCGAGCTCATGCGTGCCATTGGCAGCGAAGACAGCGCCATAGCCGGCATTGAACAAAGGGCTGTTTTCCATCGGCAGGACGGCGGCCTGTACGGCATCGACAGCGCTGCCGCCCTCACGCAACACCGCTGCTCCCGCTTCCATCGCCTCGTTCAAGGCGGCGACATACTCGGCCTCCTGTTCCGCCGACAGGTTCTCGCGCAGGATCACCCCTGCCCCACCATGGATTGCGAGATGCCAATCGGGCGCCATCGGTTCAGGTGCGAGCGGCGTGGCGCAGGCGCCCAGGAACAGGGCAGCCGCCGCGAAGGCGGCCAGGGTTTTCAGTGTCATCAGCGTCTCCAGAACATCTGGCGACAGGATGAACCTATTGCCTAGAGACCTTCAAGGCTTTTCCGGGCCGCTTTCAGTTTCTCGCGGCGATCCGTCCAGTCGACGATGCGTTCGCGGTTCTCGGCGACGATCTCGGGCGGCGCCTTGGCGACGAAGGCCTCGTTGCCGAGCTTCTTCTCGGTCGACATGATATCCTTGTCGAGTTGGGCAATCTCCTTGTCGAGCCGCTTGCGCGCCTCGGCCACGTCGATCTGGTCGGCAATGTTCAGCGCGACCACCGTGTCGCCCACAACCGTGGAGACAGCTCCAGCCGGCACCGTGTCGGACACGACAATGTCCTCGAGCCGCGCGAGGCGTTTCAGGATATCCTCATGACGGACGGCCCGGTCTTCGATGACCGGCCCCGCACTCACGAGCGACAGCGGAATCTTCGAGCCTGCCGGCACGCCGAGGTCGTTCCGCAGGGAGCGAATTTCGGTGATCAGGTCGAGCACCCACTGGATTTCCGTGTCGGCGTCGGCATCGCGCGCGATGTCGTATTTCGGCCAGGCCTGGCCCATCAGGAAACCGCGCTCTTCGACACGGCCGGTCGCGCGGCGTTCCCACAGCTCCTCGGTGACGAAGGGCATGAACGGGTGGAGCAGCTTCAGCGTCTCATCGAGCACATAGCCGCAGACATCGCGCGTTTCCTGCTTGGCCGCGTCGTCCATGCCCATCAGCAGCGGCTTGATCAGTTCGAGATACCAGTCGCACAGGACGTTCCAGACGAACTTGTAGAGCGCGCCCGCCGCGTCGTTGAAGCGGTACTCCTCGATCGCTTTCGTCGCCTCGGCCTCGCAGGCGGCGAGTTCGCCGAGGATCCAGCGGTTCACCGGGCTCGTCACCTTGGCGAAATCGATCTCGCCCGGCGCGCCGCATTCGTTCATCTCGGCGAAGCGCGCGGCATTCCACAGCTTGGTAGCGAAGTTGCGGTTGCCTTCAACGGCCTGTTTCGACAGGCGGATATTGCGCCCCTGCCCGGCCATGCGGCCCATCGTGAAGCGCAGCGCGTCGGCGCCATATTCGTCGACCAGTTCCAGCGGGTCCATGGCATTGCCCTTGGACTTCGACATCTTCTGGCCCTTCTCGTCGAGGACGAGGGCGTGGATGTAAACGTCCTTGAACGGCACTTTTCCCATGAACTCGATCCCCATCATCATCATCCGGGCGACCCAGAAGAAGATGATGTCGAACGCCGTGACCAGCGTGGCGGTAGGATAAAAGGTGTCCAGTTCCGGCGTCTTGTCCGGCCAGCCCATGGTCGAGAAGGGCCAGAGGGCGGACGAGAACCAGGTGTCGAGGACGTCTTCGTCTTGCCAGATCGGAACAACTGGTGTTTCCATATTTTGCAAAACCAGAAGCGCTTCAGATGCGCTCCCAACTACACTCACGGGCAATCCGTACACGTCCTTGGCTAACTCTTTTGCTTCTTCAGCAGAATACGCAACAAAGACTTCTTTCTTAGTGTAGTCTTGGCCTTCGCGTTCCATCTCTGCAGGAATCACCGAAAATCCACGATCCGAAAAGGCTGACTTTTTGGGCCCAAACCAAGCCGGAATCCTGTGCCCCCACCAGAGCTGGCGGCTGATGCACCAGGGCTGGATGTTTTCCATCCAGTTGTAATACGTCTTCTCCCAGTTCTCGGGCACGAACCGGGTCTTGCCGTCTTTCACCGCCGCGATGGCGGGCTGGGCCATCGTCTTGGCATCGACATACCACTGGTCGGTCATCCACGGCTCGATGACCACGTTGGAGCGGTCGCCGAAAGGCTGTTCGATCTTGAGGCTCTCGATCTCCTGCAGCAGCTCCGCCGCCTCGAAAGCCTCAACAACTTTCTTGCGCGCGTCGAACCGGTCGAGCCCGCGATAGTCCGCCGGAATGCCTGCCGCATCCGCGTCGGCGCCATCGACGATATGCGCCGTCGCGTTCAGGATGTTCAGCGGCGCATGTCCTGCCCGCTTGCCGACTTCGAAGTCATTGAAATCGTGCGCCGGGGTTATCTTCACCGCGCCCGATCCTTTGGTCGGATCGGCATATTCGTCCGCGATGATCGGCACGCGTCGGCCGACAATCGGCAGGGTCACGAACTTGCCGAGGAGGCCCGCATAGCGC
Organism: uncultured Alphaproteobacteria bacterium; assembly: GCA_963973995.1. Taxonomy (GTDB): domain Bacteria; phylum Pseudomonadota; class Alphaproteobacteria; order Caulobacterales; family Hyphomonadaceae; genus Hyphomonas. Next base: position 34,895 of record CAXBCO010000013.1, on the reverse strand, counting down.
TCATCGTCCGGATGCACGGCCACGCCCGTATCGCCGAGCATGGTCTCGGGGCGCGAGGTGGCGACCACGATATAGTCGCGCGTCTCGGTGCCGGTGACGTTGCCGTCGTCATCCTTGACCGGATGCTCATAGGTGATGCCGCCCGCCAGCGGATAGCGCAGGTGCCAGTAATGGCCATTCACTTCGCGCTGGTCGACTTCGAGATCCGAGATCGCCGTCTGGAAATGCGGGTCCCAGTTTACCAGCCGCTTGTCGCGATAGATCAGGCCCTTGTTGTAAAGCTCGACGAACACTTTGGTGACGGCGCGCATCATGTTGTTGTCGGGATCGTTCCGGTCGCCCATCGTGAAGGCTTCGCGCGACCAGTCGCACGAGGCGCCGAGGCGCTTCAGCTGGCCGACAATCGCGCCGCCGGATTCCTCTTTCCACGCCCAGACACGATCCACGAACGCGTCGCGGCCAAGACTGGCGCGGCTTTCATTCTTGCCCTCAGCGGCCATCTGGCGCTCGACCACCATCTGTGTCGCGATGCCTGCATGGTCCGTACCGGGCTGCCACAGCACGTTCTTGCCGCGCATGCGCTCAAAGCGCACAAGCACGTCCTGCAGCGTATTGTTGAGCGCGTGGCCCATGTGCAGCACGCCGGTCACGTTCGGCGGCGGGATGACGATGGAATAGGCCTGCGCGCTGGTATCGCCCGAGGGTTTGAAGCAACCGCCATCCTCCCAGGCCTTGTACAGGCGGGTTTCGGCTTCGGCGGGGTCAAATCGTTGGTCGAGCATGGGGACGTAAGGTTCCGGCGTGTTCTGGGCAAAAAGAAAGGGCGCGCCTGTTGCGGCGCGCCCTTCCCTATAACGAATTTGTCAGGTGAGGCTAGCGCGCCATGCGGGCAATACGCTGGACTTCGGCTTCCACCTTTTCCTCGACGATGCTTGGCAGGTTGGCGTCGAGCCATTCCTTGATCATCGGCTTCAGCAGCTCGCGGACCAGTCCTTCGATCGTGTTGTCGCTGCCGGTGTCCATTTTGGACATCAGCTTGCCGAGAGATCCGGCGGCGGCGTCGGATGTCTTCTCATCGGTCAGTACGGTGCTCTGGTAGCGGGGGCTGGCGGGCATGTCGGTCTCCGTGGGAGCGTGAGATTGAGGACGCGGGGCAGGCTCAGGCGCCTGCTGAAACACCGGCGCGGGCTCAGGCTGGTGCCGGAAGCTCGGAGCAGGCTCCGGTTTCTCAACGGCGCGGGCCGCATCAAGCACGCCTTCGAAGGAATCCGCTTCATCGGACTCGCCGATGGCATCGACGGTTTCGTAATTATCGTCAGACTCGACGTCGAACATCGCCTCGTCGATATCTTCCTCGGCGGCCTCGAAAGCTGTCTCGGACAAATCAGAGAGCTCTGCATCATGCAACTCGGCCGCGGCTTCTTCGCGCACAGCGGTGGGTGCACCGGGACGACGGGCCGTGCTGGCATCATCTTCAGAGATGATCTTGCGGATCGACGCGAGGATTTCCTCCATCGTCGGCTCCTTGTGCGCTTCGTTGGCCATGTCAGCCCCTCACTCTCTACCCATCAGAATCAATATTGATTAATGGTTAGAATGTATGGGTTAACAACCGCTTGACATCATTAACCTTGAACACAGCCACAACTTTGTCATTCCGCGACGGGCGAAGCCCCTGTCGGCACAGGCTGGTCGAGCTCGCCGGCCGCCCTGAGCAGGCGGAACGCCGCGACATAGGCGTCACGCTCCGACTGGACGAGCGCGAGGCGGGCCTCGAACAGCTGCTGCTCCTGGTCCAGGACGTCCAGCGTCGTGCGAACGCCCACGGCCAGCTCTTCCTTGGCGCCCTCATAGGCGATTTCGGCAGCGTCGACTTGGCGCCTCGATGCCTCGATTGAACGCAGCGACGCATCATAGCCAAACCAGGCCTGCGCGACCTGTGCACGGATCTGGCGCTCCAGAACGTCAATCTGGTTGCGGGCCTGGTTGCGGCGCAGGCGCGCCGAACTGACCTGGCTCTTGATCAGGCCACCCGACAGCAGCGGGATCGTGCCCTGCGCGACAGCCGATACGCTGGTGTCGCGCTGGGTGACGTCGCCATAGGTTTCCTGGACGCCCGCAGTGCCGACAAGATTGATCTGCGGCCGGTATTGCGCACGCGCCACTTCAATCGCTTCGCTGGCTGCGCGCTCGGAATGGCGCGCCGCTTCGATATCCGGGTTCCCGTCCAGCGCAATGGCGACGGCATCATCAAGCGATGCAGGCAGAGGCGGCACAGGCGGCGGTGGCGCAAGTTCACCGGGCTTGAGGCTGGTCAGGAACTGGTAGTTGGCTTCGCTGGCCTCGCGTGATGCTTCCGCCCCGGCCAGGGCCGCCCGGGCCCCTTCCAGCCGTGCATTGGCCAGCGACACGTCCGTCCGGGTCACGACTCCGACCTCGAAACGGTCGTCAGCCGCGCGCACCTGTTCGGCTGTGACATCGACATTGTTCTTGCGAATCGACACGGCTTCGCGGTCGCGCCGCACGTCCACATAGGCCGTCACAACCTGAAGGATGAGGTCCTGCTCGGCGGCGTCAAACTGCGACTTGGCCGCGTTGATGCCTGCCTTGGCCTGCCGTATGCCCGCGCTGACGCGTCCGCCCGTATAGATTGGCTGCACGGCCTGTACCTGCGCACTGGCGATCGGCCGGTCACCCAGGCCAAAGGCATAAGGCGAGGTCGTATCGACATATTCATAACCGGCGCTGCCGCTGACATTCACAGTCGTCCGGCCACCGGACCGGGCCTGCTCAAGGCCTTCGCGGGCGATGTCGGTTTCATATCGCTGGAGGTCGAGTTGGGGATTGGTTGCGAAGGCCGATGCAATCGCCTCGTCCAGCGTTTCACCTGCCGCGGGCATTCCCGCGACCAAGGCGATAACCGCCGAACCCAACAGGCAACGATACTTTACTCTCATCCTGAACTCCCTGATGTCCCGGTTTGCTTGGCCAGATATAGCCACGCCGAACGTGTTAGTGAACACTGTTCACTTTTCAATTGTTTTAACAATGCTGGCAATTCAGCGCAGTTCGAATCAGAAAACGAAGGATCGCTTGCGGTCAAACTGCGTAAATTTCGGCGGACAGGCGTCAAATCCGTCCCGCGCCGCCACCGTATCGCCCGACTTCGTGAACACGGTTCCGCGTCCAAGCCCTTCGCGGTCCATCACCACGGCGACAAGGCGTCCGCCCTCTGCCAGCTGGGCTGTCCAGGCATCCGGCACCGTTTCAACCATGCCACAGACATAGATCACATCGAACGGCGCCTGGTCCGGGAGTCCCGCATCGATCTTGCCTTCGACGGCAACGGCCCGGTCGAGGCCCAGCGTCGCGAAACGCGCCGCCATGGCATCCACCAGCGCTGTCGTTTCTTCCAGCGCAATCACGGTTTCCGACAGGTGACTGATCAGGGCCGCCTCGTAGCCGGCGCCTGCACCGATCACGAGGACAATGTCGCTAGGCTTGATTCCGGCCAGTTTGACCAGTTTGGCCGTGTCGCGGGGAATCCACAGCGAACGCTCAGGCGACGTGGCGATCTCGAGTTCGGAATAGGCCACCGATTTGCGCGAATTGGGTACAAACACTTCGCGCGGGGTGCGCAGGAACGCCGAGACGATTGGCGCATCGGTCACATCATTCGGACGGATCTGGCTATCCACCATGATCTCGCGGGCTGCGTCAAAGTTCATGGGCGCACGCCTTCCTCTGGCAAAAACGAACGTAGGACCGCCCTTTAGCATGGGCGGCGTTGGGTGCAATGCGCGATAAACGCACGGGGGATGAAAAGGACAGATTGAAAGCGGCCGCGTTGCTTGCTAGTGACGCCGCTCTGGTCAGGCTCTATGGCGGAGTGGTGACGCAGCGGATTGCAAATCCGCGCACCCCGGTTCGATTCCGGGTGGAGCCTCCAGACCCGTTCCCCGTCCTTTCCAGGCATTTCGGCAAGCTTAACGCAGAGTTACGCAATTCTTCCGCGTTTCACGGTTAATCGTTTACGCCGCATTAACCAATTCGGGCGATGTTTGGCGTGTCTTCTCTTGGAGACACCCACCATCACCCAACGCCTCGGCGGGAGCTTTTTGTCTCCCGCCATTTTTTTGTCTGACGTCGAAGTTTTTGGACAGCAGCAGCAATTGGGGCTTGAACCGGCCCTATGGTCTGCTATTCACCCGCTCTCGGCTGATCCGCGATAGCTCAGTTGGTAGAGCAGGCGACTGTTAATCGCCCGGTCGTAGGTTCGAGTCCTACTCGCGGAGCCACTCCCTTTCCCCATCGCAATACACCCGCCAGTGCGTCAGCTCGCATCCAGGCGCACGAACAGGTCCTGCGTCCGGAACGCCCGGCCAATCTGGTTCGCATGGTGGCGGGAATCGCAGACATAGCCGAAGACAGGATAGGGCGACTGTTCCATCAGGCTCACGCGGGACGCATCTATTCCCGCCATGCCGTCGAATTCGCGGGTCACCTGGTCGAACAGCGAATCGACCAGTTCCTTTCGTTTCTCCAGGTCCTCGGGACGCGAATAATACTCGCTCGGCAGCACGATCATCACTTTCGCCTTCGGGAACATGGACTCGAGGAAGGCTGTCTGGATCGCAATCATATGGGCCGACAGCGTCACATCTTCCCACTCGAAGAACTGCCCCTCGGAAGGCAGGTCGCCGCAGTCGACATGACTGAAATCGATGTCCCCATCCCGGGTCGGCAGCGGGTAATCCTTCGACTTGCTCACCCCGCCTTCGAATGCCGACTGGATGAAATAGTCGAGCGCGCTCCGGCTGGGCTTGATGCTGAGCGGCAGGTGCCCGGTGACGTCGCCCTTGAAGTTCTTGCGCCGGTCGAACTCGTGCGCCCGCAGCGGCGACACCGTGGAATAGACGACAAGCTTGATCGCATTCGGGTCGACGGTTTCGGCTACGCGCGTGACAAAGCGGCGATAGTTTGAATCAGTATAACCTTCGTTCATCAGCGAGGCATTGTACCAGGTCATGCCGCTCAGTTCGTCGAGCTGCGCTGCCGACAGGCTGAACACGGCATTCGACCCCCCCAGAACGAGACCGTCGACATGGTCCATGGCTTGAAGATTGCTGAGATGCTGACGGATGATGGCGGTGCGCCCGCCATCCGTCTGCTGCGTGTAGCCCCACACGAGGTAGCCGGCATAAGCCAGCAGCAGCGCCGGAATGCCAAACCGCCAGATGAAACGATTAACGCTGACCATAAACGGCATAATCCATCCCCACTCCATTGGCGATCGTGGCCAGCATCAGCGCGAGCATGACGAACTGCACCACGGGAAGCCGGTAGAACTTGTAGTTTCGCTGTGAGAAATACGGCTTGGTCTGCAGCAGGATCTCCAGCGCCACGAACACCACAATCAGCCCGAGCGCGAGCAGCGTCGTCCAGGGCATATGGGTCAACTTGTAGACGACGGAAAAATCGACGAAGCGGAAGTGCAGCTTCTCGAACAGGCGCCCCGAATCGGAATCGGCAAACAGCATGCGCCCGATCACGACCGCAATGCCGAGCACGAAGAAGGCCGGCACCTTGAACCCGCGCTTCAGCAGCCGCAGCGTGATCACGAACATGAGGGCGTGGAAGAGGCCCCACAGGGCGAAATTGAGGGTCACGCCATGCCACATGGCCGACCCCATGTAGACGGTGAAGAGCGCGGCCGATGTGCCGAACTGCTTCTTGGTCGGCGCGTAGAACAGGCTCTTCAGCACAACCGACAGCGACGTGTGCCAGCCCCGCCAGAACTCGATCACATTTGTCGACGAGAATGGCTGCCGGAAGTTCAGCGGGATCCTGAACCCCATGAGGCCGGCGAGTCCGAAAATGATCAGCGATAGGCCGCAGAAATTGGCATACACGAACAGTTCGAAAATCGCCGCGAAGGTCAGCGACGAAACCACATCGGTTTCCTTGAGAAGATCGAACGTCTTGGTCAGCGGCGTGGCGATCGTCTGCTGCAGGAACAGGCCGAGGAACACGAAGGGAAGGTAATAGTCCGCCCGGCTGCGCAGGCCGCGGTAGCGAATGTCCCTGAACTGCGTGGCGACCGGACCGGTGATGATCAGCAGCGGGTTGCTGGCCAGCACCGCCGCGCGCGGGGTCAGTGAGCGGCTCCGCGCGATATAGGCAAGCGACGCCGTATAGAAGGACAATCCATAGAGCAGCAGGTTCGTCGACGAAGCGTGCGATCCGGTCAGCGTCTTCGTGAGGCCAAAAATCGACGTCGCTGAAATCGCGAAGAACAGGATATAGGGCGCAATCACTGTCCGCTCGCGTTCGCCCGCCATCACCAGCAAGGCGACGATGGCGACGCAGACCGCCAGCGGAATGGCCGACTTGAGGGCAAAAGCGGGCAGTGCACCTTGCTCCCAGACGCCGAGACCATTAACCATTACTTGTGCAACAGCAAGGATAGCCACCCCGGATATCCAGAATACGACCATCTCCTGCATCTGTTTTGTCATCGGCCCAACAACCCAAAATATAGTTTGCCTGATTTGAATAGACTTATTTACCATTACATGGTCAACGGAATTTTCGTCAGAAAACTCAGGCAAGACCCGCCGATCGTTTCTTGTCCCGAACGAATGGGGCTGACCTCAGGACAGGAACTCACGCGGCGCGGAGAGCCGAAATTAGCAGTCGCCGCCTGCAAAGGCCGGTTTCGGCCCGCGGCACATGACTCTATAAATCTCACGACTCAACGACGCCGTTCCCCTCCCCCCATTCCCGAACTTGCCTGCGGAGATTTTTCGCGATGCACGCCCCATTTGACCTGGTCGACATTGACGCTGGCCGCCGCCTCCATGTTTTGGTCGAAGGGCCGGAAGGCGCACCGTGGGTCGTGTTCGATCATGGCGCGTTCGGATCTTATGTTGATGGATGGTGGGTCAAGGAAGCGCTGAAGGCCGACCACCGCGTCGTCCTCTATGGCCGGGCCGGAATGGACTGGAGCGATCCGGCGCCCGAGGGCACGCCCCTGACACCCGAATTCCACATCGCCGACCTGCGCCGCCTGCTCGCCGCGCTCGGCGCCCGCCCGCCTTATGTGCTGGTCGGGCACTCCATGGCGGGCCTGCGCCTGCATGCCTTTGCCAATCTTCATCCCGACGAACTGGCCGGCCGCGTCTTCATCGATGCGATGAACCCCAAATACCTGCGCAAGCCAGGCGGCATGCGCCTGCTCAAGGCCTTCGCCCTGCTATTGCGGGTCGGCGGCCTGCTCGCGAAACCCGGTCTCCTGCGCGCCGTCGCGCCTTTTACCAGCGACGATATCGACCTGCCTCGGGCGCGCCGGGCCGAGAAACGATTCCTGTTCTGCAAACCCGATCACTGGACGGCGGCGCATTGCGAAGTCACTGCCGTTGATCCCTCAGCGGCGTATTTCGACCCCGCGGTCACCGTCAACTCGCCAGTATCGGTCTTTTCGCGCGATGCTGACGGCGGAGAGAATGCAGGCCTCGTCAGGTCCGTCTCGAACCAGGGCGGCTATGGACGCCTGTTCGCGCTCCACGGCGAAACCCATACATCCTTGCTGAACCCGGCCCATGCCGCCCGCATCGCCCGGGAAGTGCGCTACATGACACGCATAATGATCCCGCTGGCACCGACAGCCCCGGTCGGCACATCAATGAGTGACCCGTCCGAAATCGGCGTATAGTACCGGAGCTGCCACTCGAGGGAGACCGGCCATGAAGGATATTGCGACACTGGCGCGTGACCTGATGCAGTCACGGCTGGAAGACCTGACTGAGCGCGAACGCCGCGTCCTCGAGCGGTTCGTTCAGCGCCGCAGGATATCCCGCAATGTCGGCCGGATGCTCGACACGGAATCGACATTCGGCGACCGGCTGGCCGACAAGGTCGCCGAGTTCGGCGGGTCGTGGATGTTCATCAGCCTGTTCGGACTCGTCCTGGTGGTCTGGATCGGCGGCAACACGGCCCTCGTGCTCGACAAGGGACACGCGTTCGATCCCTACCCCTTCATCTTCCTCAATCTCATCCTGTCGATGCTCGCCGCCATACAGGCACCTGTCATCATGATGTCGCAGAACCGGCAAGCCGCCAAGGACCGCGCCGCGGCCAATTACGACTATGAGGTGAACCTCAAGGCCGAGCTGGAAATCCTGCAACTGCATGAGAAACTGGACGAGATGCGCCAGACCCAGCTGCCCAGCCTCCTCGAAACGCAGGCCGCGCAACTGGCCTTGCTGGAAAAGCTGTGTGCTGCATCGCAAGGCGGTGCACGCCAGGATGTCTGAGCCTGCCGCGCCGCCCGTCCCAGCCTCACCCAGGCTGGCTCCGCCGGCTTGGAGGCGCCATGCCGCTCTGGCCTTGGTCGCCGTCCTTTTCGTTCTCGCCATCGTGGCGATCCATGCCGAGATCCGTCACCTGTCGGTGCACAAGATCTATGCCGAACTGCGGGCGCTATCGTTCGGACAGGTCCTGCTCGCATTGGCCGGGGTCGCGATCAGCTATCTCGCGGTGACTGGTTATGACACGCTGGCCCTTCGCTACGCCGGCAAACCGCTCGTCTATGCACGGACGGCTTTCGCCTCCTTCACCTCCTACGCGCTTTCCAACACGCTGGGCCTGCCGCTGCTGACCGGCAGTGCCGTGCGCTATCGCCTCTATTCCAGCTGGGGTCTCGCCGCGAAAGAAATTGAAATTCTCGCCGTTGTCACCGGCGTCACACTCTATGTCGGCGCCCTCGCAATCGGCGGCGCCGGGCTGCTTGTCGAAGCGCCACGGTTCGACGCCGTGTTCCACATCCCGGCTGCGCTGGCCTATGCGCTCGGCGCCGTCTGCCTCATTGCCGTATGCGCATTTCTCTTTCTGGCCGGGCAAGGAGGACGAACCCGGCACATTCGCTCGGTCGCGTTCACCACTCCGGGCCTGCTCGTCGCCACCGGGCAACTCCTCGTCAGCATGGCCGACTGGGCCGGGGCGAGCCTCGTCCTGTTCGCTGTCCTGCCGCCCGACACAGGCCTCTCCTATCTCGCCTTCCTGCCGGTTTTCGTGGCCGCCTGCTTCCTGGGCGGCATCAGCGGCCTGCCGGGCGGCGTCGGCGTGTTCGAGGCGGTCATCCTGCTGATGGTGCCGACCGAGAACAATGAAGCCCTAGCGGCCAGCCTGATCGCCTACCGTGTCCTCTACTACCTGATCCCGCTCGGCGTCGCCGCCGCCCTGCTCGCCATGCATCAGGTGCCACGCGCCGGCGCCCAGCTGAGAGGTGCGGCTGCCAGGGCGCAGGACATCACCGAGATATTCGCACCAACCCTGTTCTCGGTAATTGCCTTCGTCGCAGGCGCCTTCATGCTGGTCTCGGCCACGACTCCAACACTGGCAGGTCCGCTCGAAGCCGCCGGCCGCATCTTGCCGCTGCCGGTGATCGAACTGTCCCACTTCCTCGCGTCGATTGTCGGTGTCCTGCTACTCATCGTGGCGCTCGGCCTGCGCCAGAAGCTCGATCACGCCTGGACCATCGGGATTATCCTCCTCGTGCTCGGCATCGGCCTGACACTACTCAAAGGCGCCGATCCCCACGAGGCGGTCCTGCTTGCCGTGTCGTTGGGCCTCCTCGCCACGTCGCGCAAGGCCTTCTACCGCAAGACGCCGCTCAGCCAGGCGCGCCTCACCCTGCCCTGGATCCTCGCCATCCTCGGCGCCATCAGCGCGGCCGTCTGGCTCGGCTTCTTCTCCTATGAGCACGTCGCCTATCGCGACGAACTCTGGTGGAGCTTCTCGGTCAATGGCCAGGCGTCCCGGTTCCTCCGTGCCGCGGCGGCCTTGCCCATCGTCCTCCTGCTGGTCTCGCTCTGGCGCTGGCTCCAGCCTGCCATCAACAAGGGCATTCCGTCAGACCCCGTCGATCCGGCCACACTGAAGCAGATTCTTGCCACGGCGGAATTCGGCTATTCCGATGGCGCCCTCGCCCTGCTCGGCGACAAGCAGTTCCTGATGAGCCCCAGCGGGCAGAGCTTCATCATGTATGGTGTGCGCGGACGTCACTGGATCGCGATGAGCGAACCGGTCGGCAAACGGGACGAGATTGCTCCCCTGCTCTGGGCATTCCGCGAGCAGGCAGACCTCTATGGCGCCGATCCGGTATTCTACTCCGTCCGGAAGGAATTCCTGCCATTCGCGCTCGACCTTGGCCTCACGGCGCAAAAGATCGGTGAGACGGCGCTTGTGCCGCTGGCCGAATTCTCACTCGAAGGGCCTGCCCGATCAGGCTTGCGCGCCAGCCACAAGCGGGCCCTGCGCGACGGCCTCACATTCGAGGTCATCCCGCAAGGCGCGTGCGCCCCTGTTCTGCCGACGCTGCAGACGATCTCTGACGAATGGCTCGCCATCCATGGCGGCGCTGAGAAAAGCTTCTCGTTGGGTCGGTTCGATCCGGATTATGTCCGCAACTTTCCGATCGCGGTCGCCCGCCTCGATGGCAACATTGTTGCCTTCGCCAACCTAATGTCGACAGCTGACGGGCGCGAAATGGCTATCGACCTGATGCGTTATGGCGATGCGGCGCCCAAAGGCGTCATGGACTTCCTGTTCATCGAACTCATGCTCTGGGGCAAGGAAAAGGGCGTGCAGGCCTTTGACCTCGGCATGGCGCCGCTGTCCGGACTTGAAGACCATCGCCTCGCGACTCTCACCTCCAAGCTTGGCGCCTTCGTCTATGAGCACGCCAACAAGATCTACGGCTTCGAAGGGCTGCGGAACTACAAGAAGAAATTCGATCCCGATTGGGAGCCGCTCTACCTGGTCGCCCCGGCCGGCCTCTCTTTGCCCATCGCCCTCGGCGATGTCGCCATCCTGACCAGCGGCGGCCTCAAGGGCATGTTCACCAAGGGGTGAGCCTCAGCACTCGATAACGTTGACCGCCAGTCCGCCCTGGCTCGTTTCCTTGTACTTGGACGACATGTCGATACCTGTCTGGCGCATCGTCTCGATCACCTGGTCGAGCGACACTTTGGTCTGCTCCACCGAGTGAAGCGCCAGCCGCGCCGCGTTGACCGCTTTTACCGTACCAATCGCGTTGCGCTCGATGCAGGGAATCTGGACCAGCCCGCCAACCGGGTCGCAGGTCAGCCCCAGATTATGTTCCATGCCGATCTCGGCGGCATTGGCGCATTGCTGCGGTGTGCCGCCCCATACTGCGGCCAGCCCTGCCGCCGCCATCGAACACGCGACGCCCACCTCCCCCTGGCAGCCCATCTCGGCACCGGAAATGGAGGCGCGCTGCTTGTACAAAAGGCCCACGCCGCCCGCCGTCAGCAGGAACGTTCGCAGCCGCACGGCTGCGTCCTCGGCATCGACGCAATAATGTTTGATGACGGATGGAATAATGCCGGCGGCTCCATTGGTCGGCGCCGTCACCACTTGGCCGCCGCTGGCATTCTCTTCATTCACCGCCATGGCATAGACATTCAGCCAATCGAAAATCTGCTCACGCTCGTTGGACTGCGGCGACGCCTGCAGCTTCTTCCATATCTCAGGTGCCCTGCGCCGCACCTTCAAGCCACCCGGCAAGACACCCTCGCGCGACAACCCTCTCTGGATGCAGTCCAGCATCACATCCGCAATCCGGTCGATCGCCGCTTCCGTCTCCAGCCTCGGCCGCATCGCGTCCTCATTGGCAAGAATCACATCGTGAATGGCAACGCCCTTGCCCGCGCAGATCGACAGAAGTTCTGCAGCCGATGCAAATGGATGCGGAACCTCATTGCCCGCCTGCACGATATCGTCGGCTGGCGGCGTCTTCAGCTGTTTCGCCGTGGCGATAAATCCGCCGCCCGTGGAATAATAGGTCTCGTCCTGCAGCACGTCGCCACGCGCCGAAAAGGCGCGCAGCCTCATGCCGTTCGGATGCAATTCCGGCAACACGTGATAGGCAAATTCAATGTCCGTCTCCGGATTGAAATCGATTATCCGCCCATCGGCCAGCGGCAGGCACCGGCCTGTATAGACGTCGGCCACCTGCGCGTCGGCCGTATTCGGGTCCAGCGTCTCCGGTTCCAGCCCCAGCAGGCCCAGCACCACCGCTTTCGGCGTCGCATGCCCCACGCCGGTCAGCGCGAGCGACCCTTGGAGCTCGACCTCGATTCGAGCCACCTGCCCCAATACGTCTGCCTCACCCAGCGACGCCGCGAATCGATTGGCTATCCGGATCGGCCCGACAGTATGGGAGCTCGACGGACCAATGCCGATACGAAAGAGATCGAGGATCGAAAGCATGAATGTGCCCGTAAATAGCTGTCAGGAGGGACAATGCCTGCCTGTTGCCGCTCACTAAGGCAAGGGCTTCCCGCGCTGGGTGGCTGTCACGTCATGGCCATATATCCAGTCATTGCGCGAATGCACGAAGCCGGGCGCGGCGCGGCCCGCCAGCCACATCGGGCCATACGTCGCCAACTGGGTCAGCGGATTGTGCCGGTGAAACAGTTTTGCATTCGCCCGCGCACCCGCCTGCACGGCGCTTGTCCGCCTCTGCCGGTCCGTTTCATAGTCGGCAAGAGACGTCGCGATACCGTTTCCCTCGGACAGCCGTGCGGCCAGCACCCAGGCATCCTCAACAGCCATCACAGCGCCCTGGGCAAGGAATGGCAGCATCGGGTGACAGGCATCGCCCAGCAGCACGACCCGGCCGTCGCTCCAGCGTGTCAGCGGCGCGCGATCATAAAGCGCCCAGCGGTTCAGCTTGGTCGCGTTCCGGATCAGGTTCAGGATGATGGGATGAAACTGGGCAAAGTCGCTGAGTGCGTCTTCCTTCGCGCCTTCGCCGGACCAGGATTCCACCTGCCAGCCATCATGCTCGACAACGCCGACAAAATTCGCGAGCAAACCGCTGCGCAGCCGATAGGTCACCGCATGGCGGCCTTTGCCCACCCACGCACAGGCGGTCGGCGGCGGCAGGTCCTTGCCCAGACGATCGATCGGCACAACGGAGCGCCACGCGACATTGCCGGTGAAACGCGGCCTGTCCGGCCCCAGCATCTGTTCTCGCACGACCGAATGCATGCCATCGGCCCCGACAAGGACATCCGCCGTCAGGCGCGTGCCGTCGTCGAGTTCGGCCGTCACGCCTTTGTCATCCTGGACGTAACGGGCCAGCCTTGCGCCCAGCTTCACGGCCTGCGGGGCGCGCTCGGCCAGCTCATCGCTCAGCGCGGTGATCAGGTCTGCCCGATGCAGGTGCAGGTAAGGGCCGCCCCAGCGGTCAGCCGCGGCCAGGCCCAGCGGGATATCGAAGACAACCTGGCCGCTCTGGCCGAGACGCATTTCGATGCCTTCCGGCTGGAACGCGTTCTCGGCGATCCGGTCCGACAGGCCCAGCGCCTCGAACACTTTCATGCCATTCGGACTGATCTGAAGGCCGGCGCCGACCTCGCCCAGAGAATCAGCCTGTTCCAGGACGGTTACGTCATGCCCGAACTGCGTGAGCGCCAGCGCGGCCGTCAGCCCGCCGATACCGCCCCCTGCAATCAGGATTTTCATGACTCAGGCTCACCTCGGCGTTTTGCGACGATCTTCCTTGCCGCCAAGCAGGATGTATCGCCGGTCGCAATACTTGCACTCGACAAAGTCCTCATCGCCCATCTCGTACCAGACTTTCGGGTGGCCAAGGGCCCCGCCGCCGCCATTGCAGGACACCTTGCGGCTGGTCGCCAGCACGATTTCCGGTGGGCTGAAGACATCACGGGGTTTTTCCATCGGTAACGGCTTTCCATGGAGTTTGCGGCGCAAGTCCTTGTTCACGCCGCTTCATCGACCTAACTAGTCCGCAGGGCCGCGCTGCGCAAGATCGCCCTGCCATAGCATTGAGGCCCGAATGACCAACGCGACGACCGCCCCCGAATATGCCATCGAAGTCGAACACCTTGAGAAAATCTACCATGCGTCCGGCAAGATGCCGGAAAAGCACGCCCTCAAGGATATCAGCCTGCACATCCCGCGCGGCTCGGTATTCGGCCTGCTCGGGCCAAATGGCGCAGGCAAATCGACCTTCATCAACATTCTCGCCGGTCTCGTGAACAAGACCTCGGGCACGGCCCGCATCTGGGGCCTCGATATTGACAAGCATCCGCGCCAGAGCCGCGCCGCCATTGGTGTCGTGAACCAGGAAATCGTCGCCGATCCCTTTTTCACCCCCATGGAGATGCTGGAACTGATGGCCGGCTTCTACGGCGTTCCAAAGTCCGAGCGCCGCAGCCTTGAAATCCTCACCGCCCTCGGCCTCGAAGACAAGAAGGACGCCTATGTGCGCCAATTGTCCGGCGGCATGAAGCGCCGGCTCATGGTCGCCAAGGCCCTCGTCCACAATCCGCCCGTCCTGATTCTCGACGAACCGACCGCTGGCGTCGACGTGGAACTGCGCCGCTCGCTCTGGACCTATGTACGCGAACTGCATGACAGCGGCACGACCATCATTCTGACGACCCACTACCTGGAAGAAGCCGAAGAACTCTGCGATTCGATCGCCATCGTGAACCATGGCGAAATCGTTGCCTGTGAGCCGACGCCGAAACTCCTGGCGCGGCTCGACTACAAGACGCTGGTGATCACCCCGAAAGAAGCACTCAGCGCCGTGCCGGACAGCCTGTCCAGCCTCGATGCCCAGATGCGGCCGGACGGCACGCTGGCAGTCACGTTCCGCACCAGCGAAACGGGCATCGGCCGCCTGCTCGAACAGGTCCGCAGCGCCGGAATCAGTATCGGGGACCTCGTTACCGAGGCCCCCGACCTGGAAGATGTCTTCTTGTCGCTGACCAGCGAGCCTGAGCCCGCCTGAGTCGGAACCATCCACGCCTCGCCTCGTTGAACTGGAACGCAGCCAACGAGGGAGAAATGGAAAACCACGCGTCGAATTACCCAAAGTTCGTGGCCATGATCGCGACGTCCACCATAGTCATGTTCGGACTGATGTATTTGAACACCTATGCGCTGGACCATGTCTGGTTCAGCGAAACACGCCTGTACATGGCCTTGCTCATGGGCGCCACGATGGCGATTGTCATGCTCGGCTTCATGCTGAACATGTACCGGAACACTCGCATCAATATCGCAATTTTCGCGGGCAGCCTGTTCGTCTTCGCTGGATCGCTCTGGTTCGTCCGCAGCCAGGAGACGATCGACGACGTTGCGTGGATGAAGGCGATGATCCCTCACCATTCGATCGCCATCCTGACCAGCGAGCGAGCGCACATAAGGGACCCGCGCGTCCGCGACCTGGCAGACGGCATCATCGAAACTCAGCGGAATGAAATTGCGAAAATGGAGGCCTTGATCGGCGACATCGAAAAGAACGGCGTAGAGGATCAGCGCAGCCCGGACTAGACGGTCCGGGCGCGCCCGCGTCGGTTAGACGCTCGCCTTGATCCAGTCGGCGATGGCCTGCTTGCTCATCGCGCCGAGATGGGTCGCGGCAACCTTGCCGTCCTTGAACACCATCAGGGTCGGCATGCCGCGAATGCCATACTTGGAGGCAACCATCGGGTTCTCGTCGACATTGATCTTGGCGACTTTCACCTTCCCG
This sequence comes from uncultured Alphaproteobacteria bacterium, assembly GCA_963973995.1. GTDB lineage: Bacteria > Pseudomonadota > Alphaproteobacteria > Caulobacterales > Hyphomonadaceae > Hyphomonas. The sequence continues at coordinate 19,303 of CAXBCO010000013.1, read as the reverse complement.
GCCATGTCTTCCGAAACGGCTTCAAGATGCGGCGACATCTGTTTGCAGGGGCCGCACCACTCCGCCCAGAAATCCACCACGACAGGCACGTCGGACGTCGCGATCACATTGTCGAATTCGTCGTCGGTCACGTTAATTGCAGCCATGACAGGCTCCTCTATCTTGCTTCAATGGATGATACATAGGGACTCAGCGCCGGAGTCAAACCTCGCTCTGCGCACGCTTTAGCGCCGCTAACAGGTCCGCTTCCGGCAGGACCATGAGTTTCGGCCCGTCCGTCCAGCAAAGCGCCGCCACCACGTCCCGGCCGCTATAGGCCTGCTTCAGCACCGCCCAATAGGCCGCCATCTGGGTCATGTACGTGGCCGCAACCCCCGAAACCTTGTCCGGAGCTGGCTGGTCCGTCTTGAAGTCCACGACCAGCACCCGGTCGGGCGTCACCACAAGCCGGTCGACCCGGCCATTGATCACCGTGTCGTCAGGCAACTCCTCCGCCGTGCCGATCACAGCTGCCTCGGCCCGCCCGCCCGGCGCGAACACGCCCGCCATGGATGGGTCCTGCAGCACGCCCATCGCTGCGCCCAGCATCTCGGACCGCTGCGCATCGTTGAGGTCAACGTCCCGCTCGAGGAATTCCCGTCCCGCATCTTCACGTCGCGGCTCGGGAAGTTCAGGCAGGTATTGCAGCAATGAGTGGATCAGCCGCCCGCGCTTCATCTGCGCCTCGCGGTGCGGGCCGAACGGGGCCAGAACGGGCGTGCGCCGCGACAGGAGACCGGTCGGTGCGCTCAGGCGGCGGGTCGGGTCGTCGACTGGCGGCGGGCGGAGCGCCCAGTCCGGAACACCCCCCTGCCGCCCCCTTGCTGTCCCCTCGCCACCCATCAACGGTCCCGGCACCCCATGCCGGCGAACACCCTCATTTTCCTCCGGCGCGAACGCATTCATGGCGTCGGCACACAGCGCGTACCAGGATTTCTTGTGATGGCCTTCCTTGCCGCCGCCATGCCAATGACCGGCGATGATCAGCCGGTCCTGCGCCCGCGTCAGCGCCACATAGAGCAGCCGCCGGTGCTCCTCCTCCGCCTTGGCATCTGCAATAGATCGTGCAGCGGCAAGCTCGGGCGTGTCGGCATCCTTGCGCGGCGACCAGACCGGGACGCCATCCAGGTCGAACATGCGCGCAGAGCCCCCACGCGGCCCCGCCGTCGTGTCCGGCAACACCACGACCGGCGCCTGAAGCCCCTTGGCCCCATGCACCGTCATCACCCGCACTTCCCGCTCCGGCGCCGCCAGATCCCGTTTTATTTCAGTGTCATGCGCCTCCATCGCCGCAAGGAACCCCTGCAACGATGCCGGTTCTGCCGAATCATGCTGCAGCGCCCGTGACATCAACGCCTCGACAGGATCGCGCGCCGGCGTCCCCAGCCGCGCATTGATCTTTTCCCAGCCCGTCTGGCCATCCGAACCAGCCTGGTCCATCACCGATGACAGGAATTCAAAGGGGGCCAGGTGCGTCCGCGCCAGCAGGCCGCGCAGGAAATCCGCCGCCGCCTTGACGTCGGGATCCGTGCTGTCCTGAATACGGCGCCACAGCGACACGCCCTTCTCCCGCTCCCCCGCGAGCGGATAGAGATAGCGGTCATCGTCCACCAGTCCGAGGAATGGCCCGCGCAGGATTTCCGCCAGCGTCAGGTCCGCCTCCGGCAACACCGCAAATCGCAACAGGTTCAGGCAGTCCTGCACGCCAATATGGTCGAGCAGCTTCAGCCGGTCCGCGCCCGCCACCGGCAGGCCCACCGATTTCAACGCCCCGATCATCGCATCGAACAGGCCGCCCGTCCGTCCGCGCACCAGCACCAGGACGTCCTGCGGCTCCATTGGCCTGCGCACCCATGACCGGTCCGGCAGTTCAGCCCAGATCGTTTCGCCACTGTCGATCATGTCCCTGATCTGGATCGCCAGCCGTTTGGCCAGCTGCGCCTTGGGCGAGGCTTCCCGCATCGCATTCACGGGCCGGTCCCACGCATCCTCGGGAACATCCTCGGCCATCGGCTCGATCGGCCACAATTCGACACAGCCTGGCTGGCTCGCCCGGCGGGCCGTATGTGTCACGATGTCGGCTGTCAGCGGCGCCGACGGCGCATGCGCCACATCAATCGGCGGCGCGCTGTTCCAGACCTGGTCGACAAATTCCAGCACCTGCGGAGACGACCGGAACGACATGTCCATCGACAGCTGGAGCATGTCGGCCGACTGCAGGCTCAACTCCTGCGCCTTGTCCCGGAACTTCGACGGGTCGGCCCCCTGGAACGAATAGATCGACTGTTTCTCGTCGCCCACAATGAACAAGGTGCGCGGATCCTGCTGGCGTTCGGGGCCCAGACCTGAGAAGAATTCCGCGGTCAGGGCCGTGATCAGTTCCCATTGCGGCGGGCTCGTATCCTGCGCTTCGTCGAGCAGGACATGGCTCAGGCCGCCGTCGAGCTTGTAGAGCACCCAGTCCGACATGCCGCTTTGCGTCAGCAGGAGGCGCGTCTTGTGGATCAGGTCGTCAAAATCGAGCGCCGCGCGCGCCGCCTTGGCTTGCTGGTAGGCCTGCAGCGCGGGCACCCCGACACGCAGGAGTGCTGACGTGCGCTCAAAGGCGCAGGCCCGGGCGAGCAATTCGGCCAATTGGCGTACGCGGGCCACTTCCCGGCCTTCGCCATCCTTCATCTGGAACAGGTCAGGGATCAGCGGCGACTGCTTCACGCTCGCTGCCGTGTACGGGTTCGACTTGCGATAGTCGCCACTGCCCGTGGTGAAGATGCTGCGATAGACTTCCCACCGGTCTTCCGGCCGGGTGGTTTCGAGAACCGCAATCAGCGCCTCGGCTGTCTTCTGGTCCGTCGCTGCCCCACCCAGCAGAACCGGGATAGCCGCTTTGATGTCAGCCTCCGGCATCGCCTCGCCCATGGCGAGGTCCAGCAATTCGTCGGCACTGGCCTCCGGCGCGTTCAGGCCCGCGCGTAGCGCCTCGTCCATCGCGTCGAAATCAAAACCGTGCGCGTCGGCAAAGTCGAGCACCGTACTGGCCGACCAGCGCAACATGTCGAGGCTCGCCATCGCGCCGTCATGCCCGCCCTCAAGCGCGAGCAGGTCGAGCAACGCAGGCGACGCCTCCCGGGCCTGCAGCACGGAACAACCGCGCGCCATTTGCCACAGCGCCGCCGCCTCATCTTCCTCGATCTCGGTAAAGCCCGGCAGCACGCCTGCTTCCTGCGGGAACCGTCTCAGGATGCGCGCACAGAAAGCGTGGATGGTTTCGATACGCAGGCCGCCGGGCGACTCGAGCGCGCGGGCAAACAGCGCCCGTGCTGCTTTCAGGTCGTCCGGCATGTAGGCGGCGTCGGTCCGCCCTTCGAGCTTGGCCAGTTCGGTGCGGAGCAGTTTGTCCTCCATCACCGACCAGCGGCCGAGCGTCTTGAACAGGCGCGACAACATCTCGCTCGCTGCCGCCTTGGTGTAGGTGATGCAGAGAATCGAGTCGGGCGCCGCCCCCGGTCGCCCATCCTCGCGGCGCAGCAGCAGCCGCGCCACCCGGTCGATCAGGACCTTGGTCTTGCCGCTGCCGGCATTCGCCGACACGAAGGCCGGGATGGCCGGATTGGCCACGGCAGCCTGCACGCCTGTCGCGGCAACAAATGCTTCTGCCGTGTTGCTTTCAAAGACGGGGGCGTCTGAATCAGCCATTGTCGCTCTCCCCGTCTTCTGTGTCGCCCGCCCATTCGGCGCGCCGCGCCAGCCGGTTGAAGCCATTGTCATATTTCACGAATTTGACGCGCGGTGCCGACAGGAAGGTCGTGTCGGGCTGGCGATAATTGGCGATCAGGCGTTTGACCCCCTCTTCCGCCTTGTCGGCAAGTTCGCCCGGCGTCGCCGTGAGCGCCTTGGACACGCCGACCAGCCTTGCATCCGGCTTGGCCTTGAACGCCACATATTCCAGCGCGGCCACGGTCGCTGCCGGAATGCCTTTGTAGCCGCCCTCGCGGGCGATCAGCGCTTGAAGCGGCATCTGCTGGCTCAGTTCGGTGGCAATCTCCTTGTCCGATGGCGGACTGCCTGTCTTGAAATCCACAATCACCAGTTCGCCATGGGCTGTGCGCTCGATCCTGTCGGCATTGGCCGAAAGTGTGAACGGATAGCCTGCAATGTTGAATTCCAGGCGGCCGTTCACTTCCAGCTTTGGTTTGGCCCCGCCGGTGTCGCGCCCGGCCCGCCAGGTGAGATACCAGTCGACCGTCTTCTGCCAGACAGCGCGGCGCGCGGCCCAGTCTTCTTCCGGCTCCCCGACGCGCGCGAGTTCCTGCTCCAACAGTGCCATCAGGTGCACCGCCGTCTTCGGCGCGCCATCTTCTTCCAGCAGTTCCAGCGCGTGGTGGATCGCCGTGCCGCGCGGCGCGGGCCCGAGTGGCGCATTCATCGGATCGAGGGCCGACAGTCCAAGCACATTCTCGGCCCACATTGCATACGGGTCTCGCTGCAACAGGTCGATGCGCGTAACCGACAGGCGCTTCGGCCAGCCTTCCGGGTGCCGCGTCGGCCGGGGTTCGGCGGAGAAGTCGGGCGGCAGGCTGCCCGTGCCCCGCGACTGCATTGCGGAAACCCATTCCAAAGGATGCCCGTTGTCCGGCGCCAGCACGGCAGCGGCCTTGTCATCCAGCGCGCCTTCGGCGAGCGTCTTCAGTCGCCAGACCCAGCGCGAGGCTACCGCAGGCGCATCGTCGCGCCGGGCGGCATGCAGCATCACAACCTTGGGCGCGCAGGCCAGTTGCGCGAAGTCGTGCGCCGACAGGCCGAGCCGGTCTTCCGGGTCGTTCAGGCCGAGTTCGGCCCGGAACCGCCGCGGCAGGAATGCATCCGGTGGCGGACGATGTGGCCACACATCCTCGTTGAGGCCGGCCAGTATGACCCGCCCGGCCGATTGCAGGCGTGCTTCCAGTGGGCCCCAGATCGCTAGTCGCGGATGCTCCACCAGTCCGGCGCTGACGGTCACCTGCGCACTCTGCGCATGGATCAGCTCGACCAGCGCATGTGGCGGCATCGGCCCCAGCTGTTCGGATATTTCCCTTATACTGATGAACAGGTCGGATGCCTTGCGACCGTCCTCGCCCGCCCAGGGCAGCGGTGCCTCGCTGATCCGGCCCGCCAGCGCAGCGATCTGTTCAGCCGCCTTGGTGCCGTCCACTTCCGGCAGACCGGACAAGTCCGCGTCCGTTTCAGCGAAATCCGCGATCAACCGGTCGACAAGGGCAATGGCCTTGTCCTGATCGGTGCGGTCAAAACCCGGATAGGGCTCGATCTCGTGTCGCGTATCGATGCTCTCCCGCAGCCCGGCCAGGTCACGCCAGCGCCGCGGGCCTCTCAGGAAATGCCGCTCCAGCGTCGCCAGCCCGTCGCGGTCCTTCACGAAGGCGTGCTTCATCGCGGCCGTCAGCGCGACCGGTTCGGACGGATCAACCGCCCATGTCGCGCACAGGCCGATCAGGCTGCCCGCGGGCGTCCGACCCAGCGGCACACCCGCCGACGGTGGCACGTCCACGCCCCAGCGTTTCAGCAGGGCCGACACGCGCCGCGCCATGCCGGCGTCAGGCGTCACAAGCGCCGCCGTCTCGCCCGGCCTTTCCAGCGTCTCGCGCATCAGCAGGGCGGCGGCCTCTGCCTCTGCCGCCTCGTCCGGCGCTTCGATCACCGTCAGGCCGTCCAGCGCATCCGTCGCGAATCCGAGAACCGTGGAGCCTGTGGCCTTGGCCAGCGTCTTCAGCGTGTCCCGCCAGTCCGCCGTCGCATCGGCGGGCGCCAGCGCCTCGTGGATCATCCGTCGGCGGGCAGCGTCGATTGCGCTTTGCGGAATGCCGGGCCAGGTGCCCACCTCGCCGGGTGATACATTCATCTGGTCCAGCGCATCGATCAGCGAATTCTGCGGGTGGCTCACCGACGCGCGGATCGCATCCCAGGCGGAATCATCCGCATCCATGTCGAGCCCCGGCAGCACGATCAGCCCCTTGGGCAATTCAAGCGCGGCTTTCATCAACACGCGCCCGGCAGGCGTCGCACCGGTCGAACCCGCAATCACGACCGGCGCTTCAGGCGGCCTGGCGGCCCAGTCTGCCGCGAGCGCCTTGGCCGCCGCCAGCCGCCGGGCGAACGGGTCCATCGCATTGTTGGCGTCCAGCCATTCCGGCCACGCCTCGGTAATGATCTTCAGGAATTCGACCGAGCCATGCCAGTGCGCGGCAAGGTCGGATTCCGCAACCAGCCCGTCCAGTTTCGACCAGTCCACGTTTTCGCTAAGCGCGGCCTGGTCGAGCAGGCGAGACAGTTCGCGCGCTGCCGCCAGAGCCGATGCAGGCGGCAGGTCGATCCTGTACCTTGCCGCATAATAACCCCGCACGAGGCTGGCGAGCGCGCCCAGCCGCCGCGCAGGCGACATGGCCGGCGGCAGGCCGGCGAGCGCTGTCTCGGCATTCGGGGGCGCTTCCTCGCTCTCAAGGTCGCCCAGCGTGCGCACGTCCGGCGGCAGGATCGGCTTGCCGCCCGCCGCGTCGAACAGGGCCAGGATCAGCGCCCGCGCCGACCGGCTGTTCGGCACATAGATGATCGCATCGCTCAGGGCATCCGGCTGGTCCGCTAGACCGGTCTCTTGCGCCAGCGTGTTCGCGAGGACCCGCAGGAAATCCGCCCCCGGAGGGATCGACCAGACTTTCGGGCGCCCCGCACCGAAGACCTGCGCCTCATTCACCATGGCAGCGCAGCCACATTTCGGCATCCTTCAGCGCGCCGGGATCGCCCACATGCAACCAGAACCGGTCCAGCGGCCAGCCCATGAGGCGGCGCTCAGAGATGAGCCGGTCCCAGACCCGCAGCGCCGAAAAGCGCTCGACCGGTTCGGCATCGTACAATTGCGGCCGGATGATCCGCGCCCCGGCATAGGCCCAGGGCGCCGACGTGGCGTCGCCCCGGCGCACCATGCGATGGTCCTCGCCCAGGAAGAAATCGCCCGCGCCGTCAAAGCCGAGGCATCGCCCCGTATCGGCCACCATCAGCAGGGCGTCCGCACGCTCCGGATCAAACGCGTCTGCCAGCGCGATTAGCGGCGCGCCAGACTCCGGCGCCCAGAAGGCATCCGTGTTGATCACGAAGATCGGGTCGTCGCCGAGCAATGGCCGCGCCTTGGCCAGCGCCCCGCCTGTTTCCAGCACCGCGCCGCGCTCGTCCGAAATCACGATCTCAAGGTCCGTCCGCGCCGCCAGGTGCGCCTCCACCTGTTCGGGAAGGTAATGCACGTTGACGATCGCCCGCTTGACCCCTGCAGCGACCAGCGGATCCAGCATCCGGTCGATCAGCCGCTTGCCTGCCACCGCAATCAGCGGCTTGGGCAACTCATCCGTCAGCGGCCGCATGCGGGTGCCAAGGCCGGCGGCGAGCACCATCGCTGTGTGGGGAACAGGAACACTCATGGCTTGGCCTCGAACACGAAAGGCGTCGTCTCGCGCACGAAATCCGACATGCCCTCCAGCGCAGGGTGCGACAGGTTCTTTGCGAGTATGGACAGCTGCCGCGGCTGGAAGTCGCCATAGCGCGGCTTGCCATCGCGGATCATCAGCCGCGCGAAGATGCCGGCAATGCGCAGCGCGTTGAGCGCGCCGATCACCGCCAGCCGCTCGTCGAATTCGGTGCGCGACTTGCCGGTCCGGTCGAGATAGTGCCGGATCGCCGCCTCCGCCGCTTCGGGCGACACGGCCCGGCGTGCATCCTGCGTCAGCATCGCCATGTCCCACGCGTCCCAGCCTTTGACGGCGTCCTGGAAATCCAGCAGGCCGATTCGCCCGCCCTCCAGCCAGAGCAGGTTCTCGGCGTGGAAGTCGCGCAAGGTGAATGTGCGGGGGAAGGTCATGGCCTGCTCGATCAGGGCGTCACGCTCACGCTCCCAGCGCGCCCGCGTCGGCCCTGTCAGCGCAGCCCCGCCCGCCTGCTGCGGCAGCCAGTCGGCATAGAGATCGGCATTGGTCGCCAGCGCCAGCCGGTCGAATTCCAGGATCGGCCAGACTTCGCCATGTGCTTCCAGCCGATCCGGCACCGGAAAGGCGTGCAGTTTCGTCAACACGTCGGCGGCGGCGACATAGGCTTCGGTCTCGTCGACCAGTCCACGTTCGATCTGGCGGGCGAGTTCCCTGCTGTCCCCGAAATCCTCGATCAGGGCGAGTCCCGTGTCGGTATCGTGCGCCAGCACCCGGGGCGGGTAAAAACCGAGCGATGCGAGATGCCCGGCCAGCAGGACGAACGCGTCCACCCGCGAAGCCGCCAGACGGGTCTGCGCGTTCCAGCCCATCGCGTTGCGGACTGATTCATCGGCGTCCGGCGGGCACGGATCGGCCTCGGTGCGCGGGGCATCCATCAGCAATGCCTGCGCGGCATCTGGCCGCACCAGCCGGATATAGCGGCGTGTCGAGGCATCCTGCCCGAGCGGCGTGCGCACGGCATCGCCCCACCCGGCACTCGCCAGGAAGGTGTCGATCAGCGCGTTACGGTGACGAGAATCGAAATCCATCCAGCCGCTTCTGCCAGTCTTCGCCGACCGGTTCCAGCCTTGCCCGGCGCTGCTCCCCAAGCATTTCAAGCGTCAGGTCCAGTCGCGCCGCCGGCAAATGCCGTCCCGCCCGTTCCGGCCACTCGATCAGGGCCACGCCCGCCTGCGTTTCGTCCCAGCCCAGTTCCCTCACCTCATCCGGCCTGTCGAGGCGGTACAAATCGAAGTGCCATATGGGAAAACCGGGGCCGTCATAGGCCTGCACCAGCGTGTAGGTCGGGCTCGGCACGTCCTCATCCGCCCCGCACAGCGCCTGGATCAGGCCGCGCGTCAGGGTCGTCTTGCCTGCGCCGAGATCGCCGTGCAGCGCGATCACGTCGCCGGCCTTCAGCAGGCCGGCCAACGCCGCGCCGAGAGCCCGTGTGGCCGCGTCGTCGGCAAGAATGAACGTGGGTTCCATGCCTGACTATATAGAGGATCAGGCCGCATTCGCTATCGCCGATTGCCGGTGCGCGTCGGGGCAGTTCTTGACACCCGGCGCTGCGGCTGGAACTCCAGTGCGAGAAAGTATTGCAAAGTTGACGCAGGCGTCATATTTTGTACGGACCGAATTGGGAGCGGGACTTTGGACCTGACAGGCGCATCACGTATCGTGGTCATCGGCGGCGGCCAGGCCGGCGCGCAGGCTTTGCAGTCCTTGCGCCAGAGTGGCTATGCCGGTGCGTTGACGCTTGTCGGCGATGAACCTGCCCTGCCCTACCAGCGCCCGCCGCTCTCCAAGGCCTATATGAAGGGCGAAATGACCGAGGAACGCCTCTATTTCCGGCCGGCGCCCTGGTATCAGGACCAGAATATCGAAGTCATCCTCTCGACACCCGCCAAAAGCATCGACCGGGCCAATCGCACGGTCGAACTCGCCCATGGCGGCCACCTCGACTATGACGCGCTGATCATCGCGACCGGTTCGCGGCCCCGCGTCCTGCCGGTCAAGGGCGCGACCCTTCACGGCGTTCACGACCTGCGCGACCTCTCGGATGTCGAACGGATCCGCCCGAACATGATCGCCGGCCGCAAGATGGTGATTGTCGGGGCCGGCTATATCGGCCTTGAGGCCGCCGCCGTGGCCCGCCAGATGGGCCTCGACGTCACAGTGCTGGAAATGGCGCCGCGCGTGCTGGCCCGTGTCACCAGCCCGGTGATGAGCGAGTTCTTTGAAACCGAACACCGCGCCCAGGGCGTGCAAATCCTCACCGGCGCCCGCCTCGACCATCTCGATGGCGATGGCGACACGGTCACAGCCGCCATACTCGCGGACGGAACCCGCGTCGACGCCGACATCGTGCTCGTCGGCATCGGCATCCTCCCCAATGAGGAACTGGCCAAGGACGCCGGCATCGCCTGCAATAACGGCATCCTGGTCGACCGCGACGCCCGCACATCCGATCCGCGCGTGTTCGCCGCTGGCGACTGCGCCAGCCGCCCGCTCGTGCATTACGGTCGCTCCGGACGTCTCGAAAGCGTCCACAATGCCATCGAACAGGGCAAGCTCGCCGCCGCCGCCATCCTCGGCAAGCCGCGCCCGGCTGAAGACTGCCCATGGTTCTGGTCTGACCAGTACGACCTGAAGCTCCAGATTGCGGGCCTCAGTCAGGACTATGACGAAATCGTCGTGCGCGGCGATCCGAAGGACCGCAAGTTTGCCGCCTTCTACCTGCGCAATGGCACCCTGATTGCAGTGGATGCCATCAACAGCCCGCCGGAGTTCCTCGCCTCGAAAAAGCTCATCATGTCAGGGGCAAAGCTTGCGCCTGACATGCTTGGCGATACATCAATATCCATGAAAGACATTGCAGCGGCAGCCCTTGCCGCCTGAAGGAGACAATACAGACCATGACCAAAATTATTTACGTAGACAATGACGGCACCGAACGCGTCGTCGAGGCCACGAATGGCGAATCTGTCATGGAAGCAGCCGTGAAGAATTCCATTCCCGGCATCGATGCTGACTGCGGCGGCGCCTGCGCCTGCGCAACCTGTCACGTCTATGTAGACGCCGCCTTCATGGACAAGGTCGGCGAGCAGCAGGAAATGGAAAAGTCGATGCTCGACTTCGCCGAGAACGTTCAACCCAATTCGCGCCTGTCCTGCCAGATAACGATCTCCGACACGCTCGACGGCCTTAAGGTCACGACGCCGGAAAGCCAGCACTAGTCTTTGGCCGCCTATACATATCTCCTCGCCGGCATCACCCGTGATGCCGCGAACGCTGCTACTGTGGTCATTCCGGACACATGGATGCAGGGCCGCACGACTTATGGCGGCCTCACCGCTGCGCTGTGTCTCGAGGCCGCTGCGCCACTGGCACCCGGCATGCCGATCAGGTCGGCCCAGGTCGCCTTTGTCGGACCGGTTGGCGGCGAAGTGACCTGCACGCCGACCCTGCTGCGACGGGGCAAGAACACCGTTTTCGTGTCCGTCCGCATGATGGGCACAGAGGGCGTAGCCGCCGAGGCAATCTTCGCCTTCGGTGTGGCCCGCGAGTCGGCGCTGCGCTTCGCAGATCTCCCGGCGCCCGACGTCACTTCACCGGAAGAGACGGCAAGCTATTTTGGGGAAAATCCGAACCGCCCCAATTTCACGCGCAACTTCAACATGCGCATGGCGGCGGGCACGCGGCCAATCTCGGGATCGGACAGGGGCGATGTGTCGATCTGGATGCGCCATGTCGATCCGGCGGCCCCAACTGACGCTGTGGCGCTGCTAGCCATTGCCGATGCGCCCCCACCAGCCGCCATGTCCATGTTCACCGCACCTGCCCGCATCAGCTCGATGACATGGATGGCTGAATTCCTGACCGACGAGATCACCACCACGGATGGCTGGTTCCTCGCCCGCCACATCGCAGAGACAGCCAGCGACGGCTATTCCAGCCAGGCCATGACCCTCTGGAACACGGCTGGCGAACCGATGATGATCGGTCGCCAGACGATTGCGATTTTTGGGTAGGTTGGCCTGCCCGTCCTAATGGACGAGCACGGCTTTCAGGCTTTCGAGATAGTCGAAATGTTCCTGCAGCGCGGCCTTTGCCGAGTCACCCTTGTCGAGTGACTGGATCTTCAGCAGCGTCGCATTCATTTCCGTCTGTACCTCTTCGACCTTCACGCCTTCAAGGTTGCGCGCCTCTTCGGCGAGGATCGTCAGGCCGTCAGGCGTAATGTCGGCAAAGCCGCCGCGCACGAAGATACGCATCTTCACCGCGTCGCCTTCAAGCACGCGCACGACGCCGTTCTTCAGCGTCGTCATGAACGGCGCGTGGTTTGCCAGCACGCCGAATTCGCCGTCCGTACCGGGCGCGATCACATGGTCGACCTCGCCAGAAAACAGTTCCCTGGCGGGCGACACGAGTGAGAAGTGGAGCTTATCGGCCATAAGGCTGATCCCTGTCTTAAGCGGCGTCTGCCGTCATCTTGGCGGCTTTGGCTCTCGCTTCGTCGATATTGCCGACCATGTAGAAGGCCTGCTCTGGCAGGTGGTCGAACTCGCCGGCGATGAGGCCCTGGAAGCCCTTGATCGTGTCTTCGAGCTTCACCTGCACGCCGGGCGAACCGGTGAAGATTTCAGCCACGTCGAACGGCTGCGACAGGAAGCGTTCCACTTTCCGGGCACGGGCCACGGCCAGCTTGTCGTCTTCCGACAGTTCGTCCATGCCGAGAATGGCGATGATGTCCTGCAGTTCCTTGTACTTCTGAAGGATTTCCTGAACGCCGCGGGCGATGTTGTAATGGTCTTCGCCAACGATGCGCGGATCAAGGATACGGCTCGAGGAGTCGAGAGGGTCAACAGCGGGATAGATGCCCTTTTCAGCAATCGCTCGGTTAAGAACCGTGGTCGCGTCAAGGTGGGCAAACGATGTGGCTGGTGCCGGGTCGGTCAAGTCATCTGCAGGCACGTACACGGCCTGAACCGATGTGATCGAACCCTTGTTGGTCGATGTAATGCGTTCCTGCAGCTGGCCCATGTCGGTGGCCAGTGTTGGCTGATAGCCCACAGCCGAAGGAATACGGCCGAGCAGGGCCGACACTTCGGCACCGGCTTGCGTGAAGCGGAAGATGTTGTCGACGAAGAACAGGACGTCCTTGCCTTCTTCATCACGGAAATATTCAGCCTGTGCGAGGCCGGTCAGGGCCACACGGGCACGCGCGCCCGGAGGCTCGTTCATCTGGCCGTAGACCAGCGCGATGCGGCTTTCGCCTTCCAGGTTGATAACCTTGGATTCGATCATCTCGTGATAAAGGTCGTTGCCCTCACGCGTCCGCTCGCCGACACCGGCAAACACCGAATAGCCGCCGAACAGTTTCGCGATATTGTTGATCAGTTCCATGATCAGGACCGTCTTGCCAACGCCGGCACCGCCGAAGAGGCCGATCTTGCCGCCCTTCACGTATGGGCAGAGCAGGTCGATCACCTTGATACCGGTGACGAGCACTTCGGACTCAGTCGACTGATCGGTGAACGGAGGCGCATCGGCGTGGATCGAGCGGCGCATGTCCGTGTCGATCGGGCCGCGCTCATCGATCGGCTCGCCGATGACGTTCATGATGCGGCCAAGTGTGGCAGGGCCAACCGGCACGTTGATCGAGCGACCGAGGTCAGCCACCGGATTGCCGCGAACCAGGCCCTCGGTGGAGTCCATGGCGATCGTGCGAACCGTGTTCTCGCCGAGGTGCTGGGCAACCTCGAGGACCAGGCGGTTGCCGTTATTGTCGGTCTCAAGCGCGTTGAGAATGCTCGGAAGCTCGCCGTCGAACTCGACGTCGACCACGGCGCCGATGACCTGAGATACGCGGCCTTTTGCGTTTGCGGGAATGCTCATGCGGGTCGTCTCCTTTGGAGCGGATGTCGTCTTGGGTGTTGAAACGGGGGCGGCTGCAGCCGGGACGGGCGCGGCAGCGGGTGAAGATGATGTCTTGGCTTGGGCAGGCTTGCAGACGCCGCACGCGCGGGTGTCTTTCTGGCCCAGCGCCTTGGCGGCGGCATCGGCCTCAGCGAACGCGGCAAACGGCCCATGCCACTTGTCGTCGTCATTCGTGGCATCGCCACCAACGCCAGCGCCATTATTGCAATAGCGGCAGTCGGACGCGTGGATACGCGCCCGCTTGCTGCCAAAGTTTTCGTAGATCCAGAAGCTCATCTTGTGTCCTACACCGCCTCTGCACCGGAGATGATTTCGATCAGCTCCTTGGTGATCTGCGCCTGGCGTGCGCGGTTATATTGCAGCGAAAGGGAATCGATCATGTCACCGGCATTGCGCGTGGCATTGTCCATCGCGGTCATGCGGCTGGCCTGCTCGCCGGCAGCGCTTTCCAGCATGGCCGACAGGATCTGCGTATTGATGTAACGCGGCAGCAGCGTCTCGAGGATTTCCGTCTCAGACGGCTCGTAGCGATAGATCGCGCCCTTCAGGTCCACGGTCTCGGCATCGGCCGGTGCGGACGCCGGGATGATCTGCTGCGCCGTCGGCACCTGGGTCAGCACGTTCTTGAACTGCGAATAGATCAGGTGCGCGACGTCGAACTCGCCATCGTCGAACCGTTTGGTCAGCGAATGGCCGAGGCCGATCGCGGACTCTGTATAATTGCCGCCTTTGACGTCGCCGAGGTCAACATGGCCAACGAACATGTCGCCATAGTCGCGCGACAGCTGCTCACGGCCCTTCTTGCCGACGGTCAGTATCTTGACCGTCTTGCCCTCGGCCCGCAGCTCGCCGATCTTCTGCTTGGCCAGCTTCACGACATAGGAATTGAATCCGCCTGCCAGGCCGCGCTCGGCGGTCATCACGACGATCAGGTGCGTCTTGTCATCACCGGTGCCCGCGAGCAGGCGGGGACCGCCGGCACCGGCCGAGGCCGACAGGTTCGACAGCACCGACGCCATGCGCGAGGCATAGGGCCGCGCGGCCGTCGCGGCGTCTTGCGCGCGCTTCAGCTTCGCTGCGGCCACCATCTGCATGGCCTTCGTGATCTTCCGCGTGGATTTCACGCTGGCGATCCGGTTCTTGAGGTCCTTCAAGCTGGGCATGTCAGGCCTTCTGGTTGTTCAAACGATGCGTCAGGACGGGCGGGATCAGGCGAATTTCGACGTGAAGTCTTCCAGCGCAGCTTTCAGCTCCGCTTCGGTCTTGTCAGACACGGTCTTCTCGTCACGGATGGTTGCGAGCAGGTCCTTCTTGGCGCCGCGCATGTGGGCCAGCAATTCCTTCTCGTAACGGGTCACGTCATTGACGGGGACCTTGTCGATATAGCCACGCGTACCGGCATAGATTACGCAGACCTGCTCTTCCATCAGCAGCGGCGAGTATTGCGGCTGCTTCAGCAGTTCGGTCAGGCGCGCGCCACGGTTCAGCAGGCGCTGGGTGGCGACATCGAGGTCGGAGCCGAATTTCGCAAAGGCGGCCATTTCGCGATACTGGGCGAGTTCGCCCTTCATCGAGCCGGCAACCTTCTTCATCGCTTTCGTCTGGGCGGCAGAGCCCACACGCGACACCGAGAGGCCGACGTTCACGGCCGGGCGGATGCCCTGGTAGAACAGGTCGGTTTCAAGGAAGATCTGGCCGTCGGTGATCGAGATCACGTTGGTCGGGATATAGGCCGACACGTCATTGGCCTGGGTTTCGATGATCGGCAGGGCCGTCAGCGAACCGGCACCAGCCGCATCACCCATCTTCGCCGCGCGCTCAAGCAGGCGCGAGTGAAGGTAGAACACGTCGCCCGGATAGGCTTCGCGGCCCGGAGGACGACGCAGCAGAAGCGACATCTGGCGATACGCCACAGCCTGCTTGGACAAGTCATCATAGATGATCAGGGCGTGCATGCCATTGTCGCGGAACCATTCGCCCATCGTGCAGCCGGTGAACGGCGCAAGGTACTGGAGCGGGGCCGGCTCGGACGCCGTGGCGGAAACAACGATCGTATAGTCGAGCGCGCCGCGCTCTTCGAGCGTCTTCACGACCTGCGCAACCGTCGAACGCTTCTGGCCGATGGCGACATAGACGCAGAAAAGCTTGTCCTTGTCGGACTTGGCCGCGTCATTGGTCGGCTTCTGGTTCAGGATCGTGTCGATGCAGACAGCGGTCTTGCCGGTCTGGCGGTCACCGATGACGAGTTCGCGCTGGCCGCGGCCAACCGGGATCATGGCATCGATGGCCTTGATGCCTGTCATCATGGGCTCGTGCACGCCTTTGCGCGGGATGATGCCCGGCGCCTTGACGTCGACGCGCGAACGACCGGCGAGGTCCTTCAGCGGGCCCTTGCCGTCGATTGGTTCACCCAGCGGGTCAACGACGCGGCCCAGAAGGCCCTTGCCGATAGGCGCAGACACGATCTCGCCCGAACGCTTGACAGTGTCGCCCTCCTTGATGGCGCTGTCGCTGCCGAAGATCACGACGCCGACATTGTCGCTTTCAAGGTTCAGGGCCATGCCCTTGATGCCGCCGTCGAACTCGACGAGTTCGCCAGCCTGCACGCTGTCGAGGCCGTAGATGCGGGCAATACCGTCACCGACTGAAAGCACCTGGCCGACATCGGAGACTTCGGCGTCGACGCCAAAGTTTTCGATCTGGGACTTCAGGATGCCCGAAATTTCTGCTGCGCTGATATCCATCGAGCTGACTATGCTCCCTTCATGGCGGTGTTCATGCGATCAAGTTTGGCGGCAATGCTGGCATCAACGAGTTTCGACCCGATGCGCAGCTGGATGCCGCCGATGAGCGAGGCATCAACCTCGCTTGTAAGTTCAACCTCGCCGCCAACGGCCTTGGCGAGGATCGATTCGATGCGGGCGCGCTGGTCGCCCGTCATGACTTTTGCGGTGCGGACAACGGCGCGCTGGACGCCGCGCTGTTTCGCGTAAAGTTCGTCAAAGGCGATCTGCGCCTGTGCAATCTCGCCCGACCGGCCATTCGTGGCCATTACGCCGACGAAATTCGACAGCATCGCGCCAAGACCGGACTTGGCCATGATCGCGGCCAGAGAGTCGACTTTCTCGCCGCGCGAGAAGGCCGGGGAATCAAGCAGGATGGTCAGGTCTTTCGAGCTTTTCGCCATTGCGACGAAAGCCTTGAAATCGCTGTGGACGTCGGCCAGCTGGCCCTTGTCCTGCGCCAGTTCGAACAATGCCCGCGCATAGCGCCGGGCAGCTTCACTCGCATGTGTAGGTGTCGATGCCGCCAAGGGTCCAGGATCCGTTGCTTGTCGGGGCGGGTAAGGCCCGGAATTATATTAAAGGAACAGCGTGCCCGACACGCGCGCCCCATTGATCTGTGCGCCGCTTAGCACCAGAAAATCGCCCTGACAACACGACCGCAGCGCCAATTTCTGCGGCGAAATGGCAAGCCGGATAGCTTGGGCCCCGCACGTCCGGAATCAGGTGGGATCAATATCGCCCCAAAGCCACGCAGTTGGTGGCTATTTGAGGTGTCAGGGCGGTGTTTATTTAGACGGCTCTACTGAGGTGAAGCCCAGCCGCGCCAACCGCTCAACCATCTCACGCTCAGCGGTGTCACTGTAGGCTATGACGTATGGCATGCTGCAGCCTGAATTGTATATCCGGTGGTCCACACCGAATGGGCGAAAATAGAGCTGATTGTCCTGCACATATTCGTCAAAAAACGGCGGGAAGATTTTGGCAGCGATAATCACGTCATCCGGGATCGATTCCCTTGGAGTCGCCCAGGCCGCCGAATTATCGATGTCGAAACACCATTCGCTGCGCGCTTCCCCGAAGTATGTTTCCACGGTTTTGACACAAACGATCCCATCACTCAGAACGTAATCTTGTGGGGTCAGGGATAAATTATTGGCGAGTTCTCTTGGATTCGCGTATGCCGTGACGTGCCCCCGAACAACCACATCAGCTTGAAGTTTTTCTGGATCAAACGGCTTATTGAACCGGCAAGCATGGCTTTGTTCGGCATAAGCAAGCGCAACCAAAGCAATCGAGGCGAACTTAAGCCAATTGATCATAAGCAATCTCCGATCTCTCTACCCCAGATTATGACTTGATAACCTTACGATTGCGTTGGCAACACACGCACGCGCCCCACATGAACGAGTATGGGTCGATATCCACCGAAATCCTGACAGTGCGCGGGGGTTTCAGCCGTGCCATCCAGGCCGCCATATAGGCTGATAGATCGACGTTCCGGGGGGATTTCACAAGGAATCGCCGCCTGTGGCGCCCGCGCAGCACGGTGATCGGCGCCGGGGCGGGCCGATCTCCACAAATGAGCGTTTGTCGCGATTGACCTTAACGCCATGTATCTTGATAAGAATTTCCCACGGCGCGCCAGCCAACTATCTAGCGTCTGCATATATTCAGATTAAGGAGCCCAGCCAATGCTAGTACGCAATTCTATATTAGTGAGTTTCGCTTGCTCTTTGATTACATGCTGCACGACGGGCGCTATTGACGTAAGCGCTGTGCCTCTTGTTCCGCTTGCGGCATCGTTTGAGCAGGAGCAACAAAGCGCAAAATTGAATGACATTGTCTTTCGGCAAGATCTCGCGGTGCCATATGTGATCGAACTCGAAGATCACCTCGAGACATCCGTCTATCACGACCTTACAATCCCAGGAACGATGAGCTTTCAAAACGGCGAACAGCTCTATCCTGTTATACTAAAGAGTGACGCCGAGCTAAAAGTCTATTGCTCGTTCAACTTCCTTGAAAACGCCAAAGGTTACTATGGTCGAGGCTGTTTGTCCGACAGCGATTCTGACGGTAAACTCGATTTAGCTTGGTACCTTCGGGAACCAGCTAAACCCGCTCCAATTGGCGGAGGCGACATGGTTAGCGCCGCTGTCCCTTTGCCTGCCCCCATAGCCTATCATCGCGTGGATTCAGCTTTGCCGCCGACAATATCTTTCGCCGTCAAATATCAGCGTTACAACACTTTCCAGCACGTCTTCCGTCTCCTTATTGAGGGAGACAACGGCCAATATTACCCTTTTACGTGGTTAACATACGATTTGCCAAAAGATAACCTACCCGCGATTGTCGATGTCGCGGGAATGAAAATTAGAGTTGTCAGCAACTCTGGTAACGAGATCAGCTATCAAATAGTGTCGGGCTTACCTGAAGACACACTGGTGTATTATGTAAGACGCGCATCAAGCGTGTGGAATATGTACTATTAGTGCGACTTGATTGAGCGTTCTCTTCAAATTGTGCGCCATGCGCTTCCATTGCCTGTGTGTTCTTTTCGCGGCTGCTTGAGTCAAAGAAACGAATACGGGTCGATATCCACCGATATCCTTACCGGCCGCGGGAGCTTCAGGCGGGCCGTCCATGCGGCCATATAGGCAGAAAGATCAACGTTCCGGGGCGATTTCACGAGGAATCGCCGCCTGTGGCGCCCGCGCAGCACGGTGATCGGCGCCGGGGCCGGTCCGAACAGCTCGATTCCCGCCCCGTTCGGCGCAGCCAGCGATATCTCCCGGCAGGCTTCCTCCACCATTTCCGCGCTTGGCGCCGACACGATCAGGGCCGCCAGCCGCCCGAACGGCGGCAATCCCAGTTCCGCCCGCACATCCCGCTCGATCTGCAGGAACCCGTCCCGGTCCCCGTCTGCCAGCGCCATCATGGCCGGATTGTCCGGCGCATAGGTCTGCACCAGCGCCCGTCCCGGCCGTTCGGCCCGCCCGGCCCGGCCCGCCACCTGGCTCAGCAGCTGGTAGG
>CAXBCO010000012.1:0-81274 GCA_963973995.1 uncultured Alphaproteobacteria bacterium | reverse complement strand
GCCCGGTCAAAAAAGGCCGCTGCAAGCAGCGGCCTTTTCAAGTTTATCCTGAACACGTCCAGCCTGTCGACGGCTAGAACTTGTAGCGGGCACCGAGAAGGTAACGCGGCGACAGTTCATAGGCATAGTAGAACTGCTCCGGCACGCGGTGATAGACGCGCTGGTCTTCGCCGGTGATGTTGATCGCCTCGAATGACACCGCGACATGCTCGTTGATGTCATAGCTGACATTCAGGTCGAACTGCCCGAAATCCTCAACATAGATGCCGCTGCGGTCACCGCCCACGTTTGTTTGCTGCAGGAACGTATCGCGCCAGTTATATGCGAGGCGTGCTGAGAGACCGTAGTTCTCGTAGATCGCGGTGAGGTTTGCCGTGTCGGACAGACCGACCAGAGCGAACTGGTTTTCGGTAGGAGAGGACGCCGGGTCGAGTTCCACGTCGCCATTGACCATCGTATAGTTGGCAGCGAAGCCAAATCCCGTCTCACCGAAGAAGTGCTGCCAGGCAAACTCGATGCCATCGATATTGCCTTCCTTGTTGTTGATCGGCTGGGAGACAGCAAAGCTCAGCAACGGATCATCAGCATTTCCGGTTACATCATACAGGCCCAGAATGGAGTCGACATAGCTTTGAGGCAAGGCACCACCAACCAGGTTGGCTTCAAATTCTGCCTGTGCAGCCGCGACGTTTCCGCCGTTCGCGTCAATCAGAGCGACCATCGTGAACAGGTTCGCTTCGGATTCATCGATGCCGAGGGTGTTGATCACATCCAGCGCATCGCCCGATCGTGTGCCCGCCGCACCTGAGGCAGGGTCCCGGAGGCCGAACAGGTTGCGATCAACGACACCGTTACCGATGAAATTCTTCACGCGCTTGTCGAAGTACCCGATCGAGACATAGCTTGCATCGCCGTAATACCATTCCATCGAGACATCGAAATTGTCCGACTCAAGCGGCAGCAATGCCGGGTTCTGCGAGGTGCCTGTTACCTGGCCGCCAAGTGCCGTTGGACGGTTCGGTGCGTTGGCCGCCGTCGATGCGAACAGATTGTTGTAAGCGACCCGACCAATCGTCTTGGAGTAAGATGCGCGCCCGACGATATTGTCCGTGATGTCGAGTTGGAAGTCCACATTCGGAAGCAAGTGATCGTAGTTGCCCTCGCCGGCAAGGTTCTCCTTGGTGCCTGACTGCTGGATAAGGAAGTCATTGTCGGCTGTCCAGAGAACGCCCGAAGGAATCGATTGCAGTGTGGTCGACGTTACCTTGGTATCTTCGTAACGAATACCCGCACTTGCGCGTGCCGGACGACCAAGCAGTTCGCTTTCCATTTCGAACTGGGCAAAGAGAGACGTGATCTCTTCGGCAACGACGTCGGACGTTTCAGAAATGTTCACAGTGTTGCCAGGATAAGCGGCTGAGAGAGCCGTGAAGAGCTCGGTTGCGCTCCCTTTGAACGCCGTGTCTGCATTGCCGACGGGAACGTCGTCAAACAAGCAGCTCAGGCAGTAGGCGCTCATGACGCCCGGTGCGAATTGTTCGACGTCGCGCGGATTGCTGAAGCCCCAGCTGCCGAGGTCCTGCTGAGTCGTCCGTGAGTTGCGAGTCATCTCGGTGTCGCGATAATTGCCGCCAACCGTCAGGCTGCTGGAGCCGAAGTCCCAGACGAAGCGCAAGTCAATCTCGTCAACCTGGTGCTTCATGTCCGCATCGGCTGAGCGAGCGACTTGTGTGGCAAGGTCACCAACGTCCAGAATGCCATTATTGTTGCCACTGGCGCTGTCATCGATTGTGAAGTTCTGGATCGGGTAACCACCCCGGAAGTCGACGGAGTGCTGCAGGATGACCGGCGCGCCGATTGTCGCAAAGGTGGCTGCAACGCCCAACGGATTATTACCGCCCGATGTGGCTTCGGACGAGTGCGCATCGAGGATCATGCGACCGCGGTCACTGAACTCCCATTCAGCGTTGAAGCCGAGCGATGTCAGCTCGTCTTTCGTGGCGCGATTGGTTTGCTCGAAACCGATATCCTTGGTGCCGTTATTGTTCTCCTGAAGGAAAACGGCTGTCGCGACCGGACCGTCATTATCGAAAATGACCTCATCGAATGGCGTCGCAAACCAGTTGGTCTGTTCATACCGATTTTCTTCGGCCTCATTCTGGGCGTAGGTCACGTCGCCCGTCAGGGTCAGCGTGTCCATGGGCCGGAACTGGAGGACCAGCTGTCCATTGATGCGCTCGCGGGAGATGTCCGAGAAGTCATAACGGCTGTCCTGCGGAACGGCCCAGAGTTGGTCGTCGGCGGGTGCATTGGTGACCTGGGTCGCTCCACCACTGCGAACGTAACCGCTGTCGGCGAACACGCCGTCAACGGCTGGGTCGAACACGAGCCAATCGTTGACCTGCTGTGTTGGCGCACCTGAATCACGCTTTGAATAGGACCCGAACACTGCGACGCCGAAGCGTTCCGTATTGTCGGTCCAGCTGGCGAGGCCGTTAAGTTCCGGCGTAAAATCGTCGCCGGCTTCGACACTCGTGTCGTTCATGATCTTGACGCCTGCGGAGGCCTGGAAGCCGGGCGTGTCGAGGGGGCGACGGGTTGTGATATTGACTGTCGCGCCGATGCCGCCTGATGGCAGGATGGCTTGTCCCGTCTTGTAGACTTCAAGGCCACTGACGCCTTCCGATGCGAGGTTCGAGAAGTCGAACGCACGGTCGGCGCCTGCAGCATAGTTGCCGCGCTCACCAATGACGCTGACTTCCGCAGTCGGCATCGTGCGGCCGTTGAGGGTGATCAGGTTGAAGTCCGGACCGAAGCCACGAACCGTGATCTTCGAGCCTTCACCATTCGAACGGTCGATCGACACACCGGTGATGCGCTGAAGCGATTCAGCGAGGTTGGTGTCCGGGAACTTGCCGATGTCTTCGGCGGAAATCGCGTCGACGACGCCATTTGATTCGCGCTTCAGGTCCATCGCGCGCTCAAGCGAACCTCGAATACCCTGCACAACGACAACTTCCTGGCGCGACTCTTCGTCAACCGCTTCCTGTGCATTTGCAGGCATGGCGCTGATGAGTGAGATGGCTGACGCGCCATAAAGCAGCGCCGCCCATTTCGGTGAGCGCTTTCCACGCACGCCGGATTCTTCCTTGGTAAAGGTCATCGACTTCCTCCCTTGAACGTCGACGTCATGCTGGATGCGCCGAACTTGGTTTCTCTTATGGCTGTCGACCCCGTAGCTGGTCCACCTGCCTGATGGTGATGCGACCACAAAATGTTTGCGCTATCAATAGCGACATCACGAAAGTGTTAGCGATAACGCGTCACTGTGTCACAATGGCAACACTTGGCGTTTTGCAATCCCGCTCCGGTTGAAATCCGCGAGGGATGTGTCGGCGAATGATCGTCGCTGTGGGTCATGCAAGCCAGACCCGGTCTCCACTACCTGCAGCCCCCGACGCGTATTTGCAGTGCTGTCAGGCCAATGCGAACCCCTCTGCATTATTCATTCGCGGACGCGCAGGTGTCAGGCGACGAGAAGGTCGCGCCACTCACGAAGCGCGGAATCGCGCTTTTGTTTGAACCGAGCTCTGGTGTTGGTATGCCTTTCGAAGTTGAAGTGATTGTGCACTGACGAATGGACTGAGACGAATTTCTGCAGACCTCGCATACGCCGGAAGCGAGACATCGCCCGCCCTCGTCTTCGAAAGGGCAGGAGTGAATTCTCGGCGCGATTGTTGAGATGCCGGCCAGTCTTCTGGCGGCCCTCGTTCCCGATCCCTTTCATAGCCGCCCGATATGATGGGCATTTGTCTGTCACCACGACATGCGTTTTCCCGTGGCGCTTCATGGCTTTCTTCAGGAATTTCAAAGCAGCGGCTTTGCCGCGCTCGTGGAGCAGGTCCCCGACATTCCGCAGCGAGAGCGGAAACCGGACATACAAGAAGACGCCTAGATGGATGATCTCGGGCGAAGTCTTGAAGTAGCGAAACGGGTTCGTGGCCATTTGCTCCAGCGCGGATGTATTTCAGTTGTCACTGACAGTCGGGATATCAGATTGCCACTGATGACGGCGTTCATCTGATCGTGACGGCACCGTGAGTTCGACCCCTTCTCTCACAAGCGTCGGACCATTCGATTGAAGTGCGTTCAGTTAGGACCAACCGTGGTGGTTTTTGAGGCGGTAATCACGAACTGCCTTGGCTTCATGCCGTCTACTTGCAGATCATATTTTCCTGCTTCCAATTCGACGGGGCTTCCACCGGCAGTTCCGCTTATCACACGTTCACCGTCTTGATAGACGGTAAACCGAACTCGGGATGTGCTTGTCAGCGCGTTCTCAAGATCCGCTCCATCAGCCGCATCAACATAGATTCCGCCTCCGGCTTTTGCCCATGATTCAAAGGGGCGCCGATCGATTTCCGGTTCCAAGGCATAGCTGACCACGTCGATACGCGCGTCTATTCCTGCAGCCCTGAGGGTCTGTATCGCCTGGAGCGGAAGTCCCCCGCATGTTTCTTCTCCGTCCGTGATCAGGAGGATGGATGCGGGAGATGCCGTGTTTTGCAGATCTTTCGCCGCCCCAAGCAAGGCGGCTCCGATGGCTGTTTTTGCATTATTCTGAGGGCGAACGGATTTTATGGAAGACGCCAATCGGTCATTGTCGAAACGGGAGACGGGTTGGACGAGGTCAGTGTCACAGGAATTGGGCTCTCCGCCGAAGACGCGCAACCCGATTTCCAGCTGTTCTCCCGCCTGGCTGCGGACCAATTGTGAATAAAGATAATCGGTCAGCGCTGCCTTTGCGACGTCGATACGGCGCTTGTCTCCCAGCCGTTTCAGCATGCTGCCGGAGGCGTCCAGTATGATGAGTTGGCTGTGAACCGCTGACGTGAGATCCGGCGCCAAAGCGGCATCGACCTGAAGGAATCCGGGCTTCAGAACGACCACCTCGGACTGGGCACTCACGGAATAGGGCTTGGGGCCGAGCAGTCGCGCGGCGACGCGTGCATAGGCGACCGAGATGTCCTCACTTTGTAGCACAAGCGAAACTTCGCCCCCCGTTTGGCCGGCCCAGAGCATCGCGAGAGGCTGTGAGACTGACGGATACTGGAAGGTCGAATTTGAGGGCGTCTTGACGACAAAGACTCTGGCCCGTGCGGCGTGTAGCGCTGCCGCAAGGTCTTGCTTCGTGCCGACATCGCCATCGGTGATGATCACGATTGCGCGCGATCCTTCCCTTGCCTCCAGGATCTTGGCGGCGTCAAAGAGGGCCGATTCGCCCGTGCTGTTGCTCCCCCCACCGTATGTTGCGAGAATCGGACGGAGCGTTTCGGCATCGGTGATCCAGTCATCGCGGGCCCAATCTCCCCCAAGCGACTTGAACTGAACCGCATCGCGCCCAGCGACCATGTCATCGGCGAAATCGACGATGGCACGACGAATTTTCGGTATCTGGGATGCCATTGACGCGCTTTGATCCATCAGGAAGACGATCGAGCGTTGCGGCTCAGAAACCTCGACATCGAGATAGCTGCCCGGATCGACTGCGAAACTGTATGTGACGTCGTCAAGCAATTCGGAGCGGGTGACATCGATAGGGTCAACCTCGTCGCCAGCAGCATCGCGCGCAATGATCGCCGGATCAAATCCCGCGCTGCCCCGCACGGTGATCCTGAGCCTGTTTGTCTCGCCTTCGGCCGGAACTCGCCAGGTTTCGGTTCGCTCGCCGAACTCGACATAGCCTTCTGAGAAAGAATCGCCGGGCGCCAGAACGCGATTTGTTGTGTCCGAGGCCGTTGCCGTTTTATCCGCTCCTTCACGCCCCAGGATGGCACCCAGAAACACGTCCACCCATTCACGCACAGAGACGAGTGCTTGTTTCAGTGTGGCTATATCGAGGGTGTCTTGTCTCGCTTCGCCTTTGGCTGTCGCGAATTCGCCCCAGGTGCCAAGAACCGATCGGTAAGTAGCGTCCTCTGGCCGTTCAATGAGCCTGATTATCTTCGGGGCAAGGAAGTAGGGCCCGTCGGGGTGCTCGTATTCAATCTTGACAGCGCGCGCAGACGACCATTCAGGCAGCTCGTACCGCACCTGCTGGTTTGGCTTTGGCCGAGCCGGTAAATCAAACCTGCCGATTTCATGAAAGGGGCCCATGGGACCATAGGCCGAGGCGGAGACAATGGCGGCACTTGCAAACGGCCATTGGCTGTCTGGAAGGCTTGCCGGATACACGGCCTCTATGGCTTCGATGTCGGCTTCCAGCTGGTTGCGGAACGTGATGGCATTGTTGAAATCCGTGGGCGCCCCGCCCTTTGCCGGCAAGGTCGTTACATTGTCTTTGGTTGCATCGATCTGCAGGTGGCGGTCGGCCTGTATGTTGCGGCTGCCCGAGACAAGCGCGCCGAGTTCCTTGTCAGCAATATTGAGATTTGCCAGGCCGGAGCGGCCGGGCAGGGCGATCACTTCGAATCCACTGAGCGAGACAGGGCTCGTGTCTCCGCCGCGTCGCCGCGTTGCGCGCAGCCTGACCTTCACGGCGTCAACCGCGCCGCCGGGAAACGGATAATAAGCAGTCTGGCCCCATTCTTCGTGGTCTCCAGACAGTACTTCGCTCCATTTCCGGCCATCGCTTGAAACATCGATCGCAAATCCGAGAAGGCCGTGCGCAGCATCCAGGCGCGTATTGATGCCGATTCCGGCAATAGGGATGGACTTGCTGCCGGGAAGGTCCAGGACCGGGGCGAGGACGCGCTTGCTGCCCTTCGAGAGGAATCCTTCATGACCGGTTCCTTGCGTAATGAACCCGTCGATCAGATTGAGAAGGTTAGATGCGCCTGCGGCATTGCCCCGGGCATAATCGCCGTCCTTGCCAACGCCAATGCCGTCACTTTCAACCCAACGCGCACCAAGGCTGGTCCGGGCCACATTGATGCCGCCAGCCAAGACCGTTGGAACCCGGCGAGCAGGCAATGCGCCGACGGGTGCAATGCGTGCATCAGCGTTCAATTGGTGGCGCGTGCTGGCGACGACTGCGCCATTTTCGGCGCGCACAGCAACAAAAAAGGGAAGGTCCCCATCGTAGAGATCGTCAGGAAGCAGGAAGCTGACAATTTTTGTGGTGGTCTCACCGGCGGTTAGTGACACGCTGTAGGGAATGACTTCAATACCTGGGCGGGCGAACCAAAAGTCGAGTGTGCCGGACACCGGTGCTTCAGACATGTTGGTGATTTCAAGCACCACAGTCGCCCGCTGCCTGAATACGGAATAGGCGCTCACATCGGCGGCGCGTGTCACCGATATTTTCAGAGGTGCAGGGGCCGTGACAGGGAAGGGGTTGGCATAGCGCGCCGACAGTTTGTATTCGGCAGGGCTTCCTGTGCGGGGGTGGAGCCTCAGTTGATGCTCACCAGCCGGGATCGAAACGACTTTTTTCCAGCCGCCTGACTTTATGATTTGCCGATCGAGGCTGGCGGAAGATTCTGGCGACGCCGCTGAAAACGTCGCGAAATATTCGGATCCGGGGGGTACATCGAGTGCCACCTCGACGAGCGCATTGCGTGGCAAGTACAGGGAATAGAGGTCGTCATCGCCTTCTGGAGAAACACCTATTATCGGCTCGCCGAAGGATAGCCTTCGCGGCATGATGTCATTTGGCTCGCGTTCGGAATCCACGCGGGGGCGCCCCAGAGGTTTGGCGATGACTTTGTAGTCGCCCGGTGCGCCGCGGAGGCTGATGTAAACCGGGCCCGGTTCAAGATAGACATCCGGCGTAACGAGTCGACGCGTGTTTCCGTCTTGCCGGCGGACGGTGGCGATTTTCCCCAGGGAATTGCTCAGTTCGACCTGCCGCACAGCTTCTCCCAAAATCATGATGCGCCAGAGTTGGGCGGTGTTCCCTGTATTGAAGCCAATCGTATCCGTGTCAGCACTTGTTGAAAGACGACCTTGCCTGCGAAAAGCACCTTCGATGAGAGGCTGGAAATCCGGTGCGGAATTGGGCTCGAACACAGTGTCTTCCGGTTTCGCAGTCAGGCGCTGCAGACTGATGTCGTAGAGCCCGCCGAGAGTGGAACGATTTTCGATCGTCAGGACCGTGTTCCTGGAAATGCGGAACGGCGACAAGCTGATGTCCTGACCGTCCAGGCATTCAACTGCCGTATCCGTCTCTCGCAGGCACAGTCTCACGTTCACTGCGCTTTTCACGCGCACGCCGACGGCATCTGCGCCTGCGAGTTTGGCCAGGCTGAACTTGTCTTCGTCTGCGACATCGAGAGGCAGCGTGTAAGTCTCGCCGATGGCCAGGCCTGGTCCTGCGGAGAATTTCAAGTTTGAATTGGGCTCGATCGGGCCGTCCGCATACTGGCTGGGCTCGGTCAGGAGGCGCCAGCTGATCGTGCCGGATCGTATCGAGGATCTTACGCAAACGGTGCTGTCCTTCGCCCGAATGCCCGAGATCGCCACAATGCCACTTCCCGCGCGTGCCTCAAGGCGGTCGCCCTTGCGAGAGGAAGCAAGCATTTCCACGGAACTTCCCGGCGCGCTGACGAGAACCAGATCGACGATCTTGTTGGCCGACAGAAGGGCAGGGATCACGCAATGCATCCTGCCATTGCCAGTGCCACTGACATCATTGCCGGTTGCGACGGCCTTGGCTGCGGTATCGGGGAGCGATGCGGGAGACTGCGTCGGTACAATCCGCTCGACCCTGAGCGTGACGTCGACGGGGTTGAGCGCGGCCAGCCCGAGATAGATGCGTCCGGATTGGAACGTCGTTGCAGGCAGTCTCGCGGTTCTGTCTCCAAATCCACGCGTGGAATCACTCAGCAATTTCGTGCGGGCGGTTGGTTGATTGCGCGCATTGAGCTCGATCGTATCGGCTTCGAGAACGATGCTGACGGGCTCGGCTGCCTCAGCAGAAATCTTGTAGATGACGGCGGTGTCGGTGACGTCAAAACTATAGACCGTGCTCTCAACGAGCGTGAGCTTGACTTCGACCAGCCCGTCTACAAAATCGAGCGGCGTGCTCTTGAGAGCCGGAACTTCTGATGTTCCGCCGAGCTTGGACAGGTCGGGTAGCTGGCTCCATGCGACACCGGCCCAAAATAGCGGAGCCCAGGTCAGGACGAGAAGCGCGGTCGCCACACGTCGTGCTTTTCTATGGATCGCACATGTCTGTGCCGCAACTTTCACTGTGTTACCTTCTTGCAGACCGACTCGATCGGACGCCCGGCAATTGATCCCAGGGGAGCCGTAACAATTTCAAGCGTCAGTTGGGTTGCTATATAGCCGATTGCAGCTTCCAGGCCGCGGCCGACGGGTTTGAAGAAACCACTCACCGGCCCCATTGCCCCAGCCGTACCGATCGCGACCATTGTGTTTCCCACGACACAACAATTCTGCATGGTCGTGTTGCCCTTGTAGGTATCCACGCAGCTCTGGGCGCTCATTACCCATCCGCCCAATGCTATGCCAAGGGAGATCCGCTTCATTATCGCTTCTTCGATCGTCGCTTGCCCGCCGTATAGTCCCATGCCGAGCGTTTGCCCGGTTTCTGGGTTGATCCGCCACCAGAGAGGTTCATCCGAACCTTCGAGCATGACGAGTACTGTGCCTGATCCCGAGTCAGCATTCAGGCGGTCGCGCAATGCCAAGGAAGCTATCGACTGATTGCTCCACGTCGCGACCGATTCAACATTCTTAAGCACCGCACCAGTCTGGAGCCGTTTCCAGTCGGTGTCGTTGGAAGCTTTTCCGAGCACGTGTTCGACAAGCGTCCCGCGGATCCCTTGTTCCAAATTGCCCGACGGGCTGATTGAGACAGCGCCACGGTCTTCGGCCAGAAGCATCGTTTCGTCAGTGAGGATATCAATCGTTTTTCGAACAATACCGTCGGTGCTTCCAACGTTTTGCGTGCGCTGCATTGATACCATGGGAGCAATCCGCACGAGTTGCTTCGTGTTGTCGCCATCCGGGCTAAACGCGTTACCCGCCGAGAGCATCTCTGACCAGACAGGCTCCGAATTTTCAGCGGCGAAGGCAGGATGCGAATGGGCCTCCTCTGGCGTCATTTTCCCCTCAATAACCGCTTTGAAATAGGGCACGATTCTCATTAGGCTAGCTGTGGACTCCATTACGTCCCGCATGGCGCGCGCGCCGTTTTCACGCCCAACATTGACGTCGAAAATTCCCTGAAAACTCACCAGACGGCTTGGGAATTCGGGTGTTTCCTGCCGGAAATCCGTCAGACGACGTTCCACACGGGTTGATGCCCCACCAGGCAATATGTGCGTCACAGTGAGGATTACGCCGCTCAGCCTGGGGGCCATGTCGACTTTCCCATTCGACTCGCTCAACCCGCCCAATGCTCCGCCAAACTTCGATCCGACCGTGGCAAAGATCGCTGGCCCTGCGGCAACATCCTCGGCTGATGCGGTCAAACCCTGCAATGTAAATGCCTGCGCGCGTTCGGCAGGCGCCTGGTTCATGATCGGAATGAAAAAAGCGGCTTCACCATCGCTACGGACTGTGTCGGGCGCAATTCCGATATCGATTTGCGTCAAAGCAAGGTTGGCCGCTGGTCGTTTATAGGGCGACATGATGCTGATGCGCTCAAGCTTGTCACCCGTCTTGCGCTCTATCTCGAGACGGATTTCAATCTTGTGCAACCTGTCATCGGGTACCATTCCGGCAATAAATTGTTCAGGTTCGACCGTGGGAGCGACAGCATTCTGGAAAGCTGGATGTACATCGACCCATGGGTCATTTGGCGTATTCCTATAGCGAACCCAGACATATTCCTCAGCAATTTGGGCAACAAGACGCTCTGTCTGAACCGAATCGGACTGGGCAATTGATACGCCTGCCGCTTTGAGGCTGGCCGAGAGACTCTTCACGAGTTCCGACACGTCTCGGCCGGCCGCGAGTGTATTCTTCTCGGCATTCTTTTCCAGGTCACGGGCGTCGGCGATGATCTCATCGAGGCGAGACATAGGTACGAAAGGCTTGAGCGCTTCCGTGACGTCTTCGACCAAGAGCCCGGTTGACAGAGGTGCCCTGTCGCTGAAGCTGACTTGGAGGAGACGTTGAGCATCTTTCTTTTCAAGTGTACCCTTAACGATCATCGCCTCGCCGGCCATGGTGTTGATAATGGCAGCCAGAAGGACGGCCTGGTCCCAGCTTGAGCCTGCCGATGCGGAAATCGTGCCTTCCGGGCCGCGCATCACGCCGAGATAGGGGTCGTAGGCGATATTGTCCCGAACGAAATTCGCGGCCGCAGAAATGTCATAGTCCAGGCTCTCGGCCAGGCCGTCGACATCATAGAGTTCCAGCGGAATTTTTGAGGCGAGGTTCCTGTAGGCATCGGCGATGGCGCGCGCCGAGTCACGTTCCGCGGCGGGCGCGATATAGGTGCGTGGCGCGGCGCTGGCGCTGAAGATCGAGGACAAGGCGAAGGCCGCAGCGAGAATCTTGAGTTTGAAAGACAAGGGCGGTTTCTCCTCTTCGAGATAAATCGCTTCATGCAAGATCAAGCCTGACTGGAACCGCGCACTTCAACTGCACGCGACCGTGGCGACAAGATTCGCGAAAGCCAGGGCTCTTATCGTTGAATACGCAGCCCATCGGCGAAAGCCGCCAAGGAAGTTTGCGATCGACCCCGGACAAGCTTGGTGGCCGTGGCAGGTATTTTGGCGGGCCTGGGCCACAGAGCGCGTTGATGAGAGCGGGGATGCAATCACCGGAGCAAGAAATGCCGTCACGACCAAACAAACAGAAGCCTATTAGAATGCTGTCTGTTGCCGCGTTCGCCGCCGGGCTGGCGGCCTGCGGCCAGACAAGTGCTGAATCGATCGCGCCGGCGCAGGAAGCGAAAGTCGCAAGCGGCGACGCGGTATGCGTCGAACGCCTGCCGGACGCCATTGCTGTCCCGGACGCGTTTGTCGTCGAGTCTTGCTCAAAGTCTGAGACGATGACGACCTTTCGCGGAAGGGCAAAGCCGCAGCAGGATATTGATGCCGCCTTCAGCGCGCTTAAATCTTCCTACAAATCGGCCGGATTCACGCTGTATGACAATTCGAGCGGAAAGATCCGAAGCGTCATTTTTGGCGGGACCGGGCATCAAAAAGGGGAGATCCAGCTGAACCCGAAAAGCGGTTTTCTCGCGGTGTCGATCAATCTCTATCCGGCAGAAATGGAGCAGTAAGGCGTGATGAGGGGCGTATTCAAAGTCTTCGTCGCGAGTGCTGTGATGCTGACGGCCTGCGGTATGTCGGAGCCGCCCCTTCAGGAAAACAGGAGCGGACAGAGTGCTATCGAGGCACGGTCTGAATCGCCGTCAAAGAGACCCGCCTGGTTACCGCAGGACATTCCGCTGCCCCAGGACCTGGTGATATTCGAAACGAGCCGGATGAAGCTGCAATTCGATGACAACGCAAGCTACAGCCTTGAAGGCTACTCGTGGCAAAATCTCGACGGTGTGTCCGTAACGGCGAGCCTGCGTGAAGACCTGATGGCAGCGGGATACCGCCCTGTCGGGAATGATGCGGCCGCGACCCCGCAGTTGATACAATTCTCCGGCAATCGGCTCGCGCCCGGAACAGTCGCACACATGCAGGTCAACCCGGCGGGTGACCATGTCGTGATTTCGCTGAGCATCATTCCTCAGGGCTGAGCCGCAAGGCCGAGTTCGCGTCCGGCAACCTTGCACGGCTCAACATGGATGGACGGCGTCGAAGCCTGTGTCTTCAGCGCAAGCAGTGCCTGATCAATGTAAGTGCTGGCAGCCTTCCGGTCGCCCAGCCCGAGACGGGCCATGCCCATGCGGCAGCGGGCAAGTTCGGTGGCAAAATGTCCGGGGGGAAGCGAGAGCGTCAGTGCATCGAAGGCGCGGCGCGCGTTTTTCTCGGCCTCATTGTAGCGATGCAGGTCAAGCATGATCGCTGAGCGGGTGAGGGCCGGGAATACGAGCCTTGGGTGGCCGGCAGGCAACTTCTCATCGAATATTGCCTCCGTCTTGGTAAGGGTGCCGAGCGCATCGTACGGGCGTCCCGCAAGAGCCTGACTGGCCGCGAGATTCTGATAAACTTCGCCGACTTCCAGCGCATCGTCCCCTGAGAGCAGGATACGGGATGCCAGTATTGTCTCGTAAATGGTGATCGCGTCATCATAAGACTTGGCGCTCACAAGTGCGTTCGCCAGATTGTTCTGGTGGGACAGTGTGGACGAATTGAGAGGACCGAACGCCTTTGTGGACAGAGCAAGTGCACGGCGGTGCGTTGAAATTGCTTCATCTGAGAGTCCACGATCACTCAGTATACGACCAAGATCGGACAGTGGCAGGGCAAGGCGCGCGTGGTCTGGCCCGTAAGTGGCTTCCGTCAACGTGACGGCCTTCCGAATATGGTCCTCGGCGGCAGCAAGTTCGCCCAATTCGCCGAGCGCCCGCCCCAGTCCTGAGCGCGCCTCGACCTCGCCATTGATCGAGCCGGATGCCAGTGCGCGGGGAAGAGTCTCCTCGAAAAGGACGTGTTGCTGTACCCATTCGCCTTCATGGGACCAGGCAGCCATAAGGAAGGTGTCGAGGGCATTCAAATCGCTTTGCTCTGTCGCACGGGCGATGGTCAATGCCTGCTCGATCTGAGCGGCACCTTGTTCGATATCGCCCAGCTGAATGTCCAGCCAGCCACGGTAGGCCAGTGCCGCCGCATATTGGCTGGCATGCGGCGCGCCTGAAGTGTCAAGAAGACCGACAGCCTCATCGGCGAGTGCCTTGGCGTCCCTGAGATTATCCGCACGATCTTTTGCCCGGGCGACCCAGCCGATGAGCTCGGCCTGAAGTTCAGGATCATCCGCCAGGCGTTCACGCACATCGTCCAGTGTTGGTTCGAGTATGGATGTCGAATTGCCGACATCCGATTCCACGCCGTCCAGCTCCAATGGATCAACCCGGCGGAACAGGTCCAGCAGAACACTCTTGCCGCGATCAGCCCGACCCGCTTCTGCGATCGCAATGGCACGCTCGCGTTCCATTGCGCGTCCGTGTGCCGACAGCATCATGCCCCAGCCAATAACGCCCAGGATCAGGAGGGCCGCCAGTCCGGACACCATCCGGTTGTGCTGGACGAAGCGGTATCCTGCTTCCAGGAAGGTATCCGGCCTTGCCTCAGGCGCGCGTCCATCCAGGACTGACCGCAGGTCACTGGCGAAGCTTGCTGCCGAGGGATACCTGTCATCGGGAACCTGCGCCATTGCTTTGCGAATGACTGCCTGCATATCGACAGGAAGCCTCAGGCCCGTGCAGAGGTCCGAAAGGACGCGCCCCAGCTGGAAAATGTCGCTTGCGGTCGTGACCTGCTCCAGACGCAACTGTTCTGGTGACGCATAGTCGGGTGTCATGGCGGTCGTCCCATGGGGATCGCTGAGGCC
Source organism: uncultured Alphaproteobacteria bacterium (assembly GCA_963973995.1). Taxonomy (GTDB): domain Bacteria; phylum Pseudomonadota; class Alphaproteobacteria; order Caulobacterales; family Hyphomonadaceae; genus Hyphomonas. The sequence goes on along the minus strand of CAXBCO010000012.1, from coordinate 66,850 downwards.
GCCGGCGAGGCTGGATACGCCAAAGTCAAGCAGCCGGGCCCGGCCATCATTCGACACGATGATGTTGTCCGGCTTGATGTCGCGATGGACAATCAGTTTGGAATGCGCTGACTGCGCCGCGTCGGCGACGTCGGCGACCAGAGCAAAACGGGCGCGCAGGCCGAGCCCGGATTCGTCGCAATAAACCTTTATGGGACGTCCCGGCGCCATGTCCATGACTAGCCAGGGAGCGCCCGTCGCGGTCTCCCCACCATCGAGGATGCGCACGATGCCCGGATGGTCGAGCGTGGAGAGAATACGGCGTTCACGCAGAAAATGACGCACAGCCTCGCCATTCTGCATGCCGCCGCGCATGACTTTCAGGGCGACAGTCTGATCGTATCGTCCATCATCCCGGTTGGCCTCGTATACCACTGACAAACCACCGGCAGCTATGCGCCGGAGGATACGCCAGGGACCATACCTGGCGCCGATCCGGGGGTCTTCAGAGAAGCTGTCCAGTCCCGTCGACATTTCTTCAAGAATCGACGAACGAAGCGTTTGCAGGCTGTCAAATCGCGACCGGCTATCGCGTTCACGTTCGAGCAGCTGTGTCGCCCGGCGAAGAACGTAAGGCGCATCGGCCAGCTCCTTCTGCAGCCAGGCCTGGCGTGCGTCCTCGGGGAGCTCCAGTGCCGCCGAGAACACCTCGTCGAGACGATTCCACTCAGTGTTGTCTGCGATGCCCAAGGCGTGCCTTTCTGATCCGTCGTGAGTGTCCCGCTCACGACGTCGGATATCAAGTCGTCAATGCGCCAGCGTGGCCCGCGTGCGTCCATGTTCCCAAACTATTCACGGAACCGCCGCAGAAAACCCGCCACGAAAATGCATGTGGCGGATCACGGCACGAGGATGCGTTTTACACAATAGGACGCACAACAAACACAAAGGGAATCAGACCATGCTTCGATCCACAATGGCCACCGCCGCAACAGCTTTCTGTCTTCTTGCCGTGGCCAGCCCGGCCGAGGCTCAGGAGATCGCCGTCTTCGGGCCACCGACTGTTTCCTATCAGGGGCAGCGTACAATTGTGACAAGCGAAGCGAGCTTGAGCCAAGCCGTCTATTCAAAGCCCGGCAAGAACCGCACTGAAATGACCATGGATGGACAGACCGTGATTCAAATTTGGCGCGATGATCTCCAGACGCTGTGGTCTATTTCGCCGCAGCAGGGCTTCGCCATGGAGATCCCCTTTGGGGCCGATCAGGCAAAACCGCCGCTGGATGGCCTGGATGAGCAAACGGCTGTGCTTGAAAAGCGCTTCATCGGAAGCGAAAAAGTGAATGGCGTGATGACAGATCATCACTTCCTTCGGGCGACTGTGTCCGGCGGCGGCACGACATCCGGTGATGTCTGGACTACCCCCGAAAATATCACGGTGCGCATGCGCATGACGCAAGTTGAACCGGGTCAGCGAGCAGAGAATATCAGCTACGACCTCAACGGCCTGCAACGGTCTTTCCAGGCAGACCAACTCTTCGAAGTGCCGGCTGGATACCAGGTTATGTCGATGGGAGCAGGCGGTATGCCCAGCGTGTTCGGCGCTGCTGGAGGTTATGCCGGGGATGTGGCTGGTGACGCGGCTGACACGGCAAAAAATGAAGCCGACCGCCAGGTGCGCGGGAAGGCGCGAAACGAAGCCGCAAAGGCGGTGCGCAAGATATTCAAGTGGTAGCTTTGCCGGTTTGCGGTCATCAAGACTGCGAATCGAGGAACTCGGCCAGGTAAGCGCGGGCGCGTGCCCAGTCGCGCTCGACAGTCCTGACTGATCGGCCAAGTGCTTGGGCAGTTTCTTCGACTGTGAGACCCGCAAAGAACCGGCATTCGACAATGCGTTCGAGATCCGGCGCTTTCCTGGCAAGCGCGGAGAGGGCGGCATCGACGTCCAGGATCTGGGTTTCAGCCGTACTGCCCGGTATCTGGTAATCGTCTATGTTGACGTGTTCGGCGCCTGAGCCGCGCTTCTCGGCGAGTTTGCGCCGAGAATGGTCGACGAGCACCTGACGCATGGCACGCGACGCGGTCGCCAGGTAGTGGCTCTGGTCGGCGAAGCGCCGACTGCTGTCTTTTGACAACTTGAGCCAGGCTTCGTGGACAATTATTGTTGTATTGAGAGTCGCGCTGGAACGCTGTCGCCCGAGTTGGCGCGAGGCCATGCGACGAAGAACGTCATACGTCTCGGCCAGCAATTCTTCGGACAGGCCGAGCGCATCGTTGTTGGGCTCTTTTTGAGCATCACTATTTGGCGCGTTGGTCAAATTCTGGTCCCCGTAGAACGACCCCGGGCAATGCCGCGGCTATTCTACGGGTATGCAAGAAGCATGGCCAATGCAATCACAAGTTCGGAGCCGCTACTCCGGTTCCGGATCCATGATCAGGGATATAGAGAATGTTGCGGTGCCATCGCCGTACATATCCATGACCATGATGCTGGCGTCGTCCAGGCCGATCGTGTCAAATCGGATCAGCGTTGCATTCCCTTTTTCGACCTCCAGGATGTCATATCCATTCTTTTCGATCATGGACGTAAAGAAGGCGACGACTGAATCAACCGTATCACTGACTTGCCCGTCCACCTGATAGCTCCGGCTGGCATACTCTGGCGGCTGGCCGCCCGACGCGCTGACAATGCGACTGCCAGCAGGGAAATTGATGGTTTCGGGAAACCCTTCTGGCAATGAGACGTTCTGTGGTTCTGCAGGCTCGCCAACTTGAGGAAGGGGGGCGTCTGCGACGGCCATGCAGGCTGGTATGCTGCCCAGAGCGCCAAGTGTTAAGGCCGCGAACAAAAAGCGGCGATCGAATACTGTTTTCGGCATGATGATGTCCTCTTGTGCAAGCCGGAAATGGGCCCATGGAATACAACGCAGTTGCTACGCTGTTTCCGCCAATTATCCGGTCCATCGAAGCGAACGGCTCTCCCCAGCGCCTCGTTGCTTCTCGCTTCTTGCGCTTGCGATATGGCGGAGACAGGTCCGGCTTTGCGTTTTGATCAATGGAGCGTGCGTTCAGCGCGCTAGACAACGCGCCAGACGGTGAAAGGATTCCACATGATACATTGGCCCTTAAGAGCAACCACAGCTGCACTACTGGCGGGCATCGTTTTAGCTGCGGCCTGTTCCGGCAGCGCTCCGCCAGAGTCAAAAGAGTCCGCATCAAACCCTGGCGACGTCAGATCCGCGAAGACAGGGACCGATGAGGAGACCGATCGCCTGCTCGGTCGGGTAAACTTGCCAGCGCCCGACTGGCTGCCGAAGCATTTTCCACTGCCGGACGACCGCCGCATCTATAGCAAGACCGACGTCGGATCCGTTCCGCCGGCTCATCAGTTGCAGGCTCGAACGATGGCTTCACCGGAACAGTTCCGAGATGCGGTCTTACAGTGGGGGTTGGACACGCATACCAAGGTCGAGGAAGTCGGTGATCTGAGCGGCATGCTGATACTGTCCATTTCCGGAGGAGGTTTTGGCGGCGCGAGCTCGGTCCAAATTGTCGATGATCCACGCGGGAACAGACGTATCGTCCTGACGCTGCAAGACGAGCAATGACGCCCCACTTGTTCTCAGCCGAGATTTTCTCGGATCAGTTGGCCAAGGCATGGCGGCAAGTGAGATTCGGGCGATAGGTCTCGGCACCTACATTGCTTGCGCAATCCGAAAACGATGCAGCGGACCCCTGTAAGGCTGTGGCAGCTGGCTGACGTAACCGCCAAGATTTACTACACAGCACAATTGGAACGCTGTGGCGGGGTGTATGGCGGGGCACAAATATCTGTCATTCAAAATAGAATAACAATATCAATAGGTTAATGGATAACGATGGCGGTGCTGTCAGACTAATGCGAACCGGTCTCCGTTTTCGCGGGGCAGCAGGTGCCAGGCGACAAGAAGGTCGCGCCACTCGCGAAGAGCGGCGTCGCGTTTCTGTTTAAACCGAATTCGGGAGTTGATGTGCCTTTCGAAGTTGAAGTGATTGTACACTGATGAATGGATTGAAACGAATTTTTGCAAACTTCGCATCCGCCGAAATCGAGACATCGCCCGCTCACGTCTTCGGAAGGGCAGGTGTGAATTCTCGGCGCGATTGTTCAGATGCCGAGCCGTTTCCTGGCGCCGTTCATTCCCGATGACTTTCATCGCGGCCCGGTAAGAAGGGCACTTGTCCGTCACGACGATGTGCGGGCTGCCATAGCGCTTCATTGCTTTCTTCAGGAATTTCAACGCAGCGGCTTTATCGCGCTTCTTGGTTACATAAGATTCGAGAACTTCGCCTTCGTGGTCGACAGCTCGCCAAAGATAATGGCGCTCGCCCCGAATGTTGGCTACGCCTGCCTTCGGCTGACGAAGACCTCGTCCAGGTGCCACTGCCATTGCGGGCTCCTTCGCATCGACTCTGAGCGCCGCTTCCTGATCTTGTGAGCGAAGTATGTGCCGAACCGATCAACCCAGAGACGGATGCTTTCGTGGCAGACATCGACGCCGCACTCGTGAAGAAGGTCTTCAACGTTCCTCAAGGACAGCGGGAATCGGACATACATGAGTACGGCTAGCTGGATGATCTCGGGCGAAGTCTTGAAGTAGCGAAACGGGTTCTTGGCCATTTACCAAGGCTAAACACCAGGATCGGTCAGCTCAAGTCCGGTTCCGCTGACAATGCCTTATTTCCCTGTTAGCAGGGAAATCGGGCCCAAACCTTACCACCGAAAAAGCAAACGGAGACGGCGTGCCATTTTGGCCCGGCTGGAGACGATTTGCAGAGAGAACATGGGGATTTTGTTGCGGAACAGCGACCTAAGCCCCGGAAACTCGGGCAGTAAATATCGGGTTCTGGAAAGTCGCTGAAATCGGCAGACTGGCTGGCGGTGCTGTCAGGCGAATGCGAACCAGTCTCTATTATTCGCCGACGAGCAGGTGTTAGGCGACGAGAAGATCGCGCCACTCGCGAAGGGCGGCGTCGCGTTTCTGTTTGAATCGAATTCGGGAGTTGATGTGCCTTTCGAAGTTGAAGTGATTGTACACTGACGAATGGATTGAGACGAACTTCTGCAGACTTCGCATGCGACGAAATCGCGACATTGCTCGCTCTCTTCGTCGAAAGGGCAGGTGGGAATTCTCGGCGCGATTATTGAGATGACGCCCGGTTTCCTGACGCCCTTCATTCCCAATCACTTTCATTGCCGCCCGATAAGAAGGGCATCTGTCTGTCACGACGACATGTGGATTGCCGCATCTCTTCATTGCTTTCTTCAGGAATTTCAACGCAGCAGCCTTATCCCGCTTCTTCGTGACATAGGATTCCAAGACTTCGCCTTCGTGGTCGACAGCGCGCCAAAGATAATGGCGCTGTCCTCGAATTTTGACGAAGACCTCATCCAGGTGCCACTGCCATTGCGGGCTGCGCCGCATGGATTCCGAGCGCCGTTTCCTGATCTTATGTGCGAAGTACGTGCCGAACCGATCGACCCAGAGACGGACACTTTCGTGGCAGACATCGATGCCACGCTCGTGGAGCAAGTCCTCTACGTTGCGAAGTGACAAGGGGAATCTGACATACATCAGCACGCCAAGCTGGATGATCTCGGGCGAGGTTTTGAAGTAGCGGAACGGGTTCGTGGCCATTTCCTAAGGCTAGACACCAGAATCGGTCACCTCAAGCGCGGTTCTCCTGACAATGCCGGCGCGCTTGCGAGCCCGGCGTGCGCGGTCCGACGAAAGGCCTGATCCCACCTTCGGGATGGAATTCACCAATGAATTTGGCGGCGGGGAAACCAGCCTGATGGCACGCGTGACAATCCCGATCGGTGGATCGGCCCGCCGGGAGGCAACGCGGGAAATGGCAAAGAGTGCCACCGTCGCAGAGCTGAATGTCGTCAGTGTTCACCGACAATTTCTGCAGTTGGTCGAAGTCACCAAGCAATCTGCCCGAATGTCCATGACACTCTATGATGACTCTTCGCGGGCGATCGATACGTCTTCGCTAGTTCTCGGAAAAATGCAGAAGGGCCATGAAATGGGCGAAGTAACGATCGGAGACCTGATCAGCAGCCGCCGCTACCATTTGTCGACGCAGCGCATCGCCGCCGAACAACGCGCCGCAATGGAAACGTCATTTCTGAAGCTTATTATCCTCGGCGGCGAAGCGAGCTTTTCCGAAGGGATTGTCAGGGCAAACGCCCTTGAGGCGCAGGGCAGAGCCAATTAGCCTCGGAAAATGGCCAAGAACCCGTTCCGCTACTTCAAAACCTCGCCCGAGATGATCCAGCTTGGCGTGCTTATGTATGTACGATTCCCACTATCACTTCGGAATGTCGAAGACCTTCTCCACGAACGCGGCATTGATGTGTGCCATGAAAGCGTCCGACTCTGGGTCGACCGCTTCGGGACTTATTTCGCTCACAAGATCAGGAAGCGGCGCTCAGAGTTCATGCGGCGTAGCCCGCAGTGGCACCTGGACGAGGTCTTCGTCAGCCGAAGGCAGGCGTAGCCAACATTCGGGGCGAGCGCCATTATCTTTGGCGCGCTGTCGACCACGAAGGCGAAGTCTTGGAATCCTATGTCACGAAGAAGCGGGATAAGGCTGCTGCGTTGAAATTCCTCAAGAAAGCAATGAAACGATATGGAGATCCCAAAGTCGTGGTGACGGACAAGTGTCCATCCTACCGGGCCGCGATGAAGGTGATTAGGACTGAGAAGCGCCAGGAAACTGGCCGGCATCTCAACAATCGGGCCGAAAATTCCCACTTACCGTTTCGAAGGCGAGAGCGAGCGGTGTCGCGATTCCGGCGCATGCGAAGTCTTCAGAAATTCGTCTCAATCAATTCGTCAGTGTACAATCACTTCAATTTCGAAAGGCATATAAACTCCAGAATGAGGTTCAAACAGAAACGCGACGCCGCCCTTCGCGAGTGGCGCGACCTCTCGTCGCCTAACACCTGCTCGTCAGCGAATAATAGAGACTGGTTCGCATTCGCCTGACAGCACCTACATGAGTACGCCTAGCTGGATGATCTCGGGTGACGTCTTGAAGTAGCGGAACGGGTTCTTGGCCATTTTCCGAGGCTAAGCGCTAGGATTGGCCACCTCAAGCCCGGTTCCCCTGACAATACCCGGCTGGGCGCCCGGAACGGCGGGTGGGCCCGGATGGGTAGATGTGAAACACACAATCGCGTACAAAGACGAGGTGGCTGCGGGCGATCTATTGGAAGTGCGCGGGTCACTGGCGAAAATTGGCGGGAAGTCGATCACGGTAGACTATGAACTGCACAATCTCACCAAGGGGGTAATCGCTGCCTCCCTGGAGAGCATCTCGGTGTATTTTGATCTTACAACGCGCCAAGCTATCACAATTCCAGACGCGTTGCGCACACGCGCGCAAGCTTTCCTGCCGACTGGCGAGGCCGGTTAGTCTTTCTTGAAAGCGGTAAGCGGCGAGGGAGAATGAGACGGTCCCAATTACTGGACTGCGCAAACACGGTATTCGACACCCGCCTGGGTCTCACGTCCCTCACCGATCGCGAGGGTTTCATTCAACCAGGCGTACCGTGCGTGGCTCGTCTCGAACTGGATTTGCGCAAGAAAAAGCGTGTCACCAAACTGGCAATCCTGACCGGCAGCGAGCCGGGCTGTGACGCCGTCGCTGAATTTGTAGAGGCCCGTATAACTCACATGAATCAGGGCCTCATCGTCGGTCTTGAAAGTCTTGCGTACGTCGAGCCGGGCAAGGCCGCCAGATCCACGGTTCAACCAGTCTCCGCCACCCGGTAGGATGCGACCGCGCAAGCGCTCGCCCTCGAAGCTGCCCTCGCCGATAATGTAGGTAATCCGATGCCCGAACGGCGTCTCCCCGATGGATTGAACGGCTGATAGCGTATTTCGAAATGTGAGAAGGGGGACGAGTTGCACGGACAGCCTATATTTCGATGATGATATTGCCCATCTCACTTGTCGCTTCGACAAGTTCATGCGCTCGCGCGGTTTCTTTGAGCGGCACACGTTTCGCAATGGCATGAGATATCTTGCCGCTTGCGAGCGCGGCATTGACGCCCTCGACGGTTTGCTTTCGGGCAGCTTCGCTGAGAAGGTAGACGAGATACATCTTGAGGGTGACGTTCTTGAACATCAGATCATAGAATGGAATGGCTGGATTGGGGTCCGTCATGGAGCCATAGGTCGCAATAACAGCGCCGGCTTTCAGGACCGGGGCGATCTCGGCCAGATTGCCACCAAATTCGACTTCGATGACACGGTCCACGCCTGCGCCATGCGTCAGGTCCATAACTTTCTCGTGGACAGACTCCGTTTTGTAATTGATCACATGATCTGCGCCAGCGGTCTTGGCGTGGGCAGCTTTTGTGTCGCCGCTTACCGTCGTTATGACTTGCGCGCCGCCATATTTGGCGAACTGGATCGCATAGTGGCCGACAGCGCCTGCGCCACCGGTGACCAGGATTGTCTGACCTTCGACAGTTCCGTCGGAAAACACGCCATGATAGGCGGTGCTCGCCGGAATGCCGAGGCAGGCGCCCGCATCAAAGCCTGTATTATCGGGTAGGGGGACTGCTTGTGCGCTTGGAATAGCCATAAGCTCAGAGCACGTTCCAAAGGCGCGGCGCCAGGCCGCATTCCAGATCCAGACACGCTCGCCGATCCGGGACGTGTCAACACCTTCGCCCACAGCCTCGATTGTTCCTGCCCCGTCCGAGTGCGGTATGACGCGTGGAAAGGGGATGGGCCCCCGCAAACCGGCGCGGGATTTGACATCGGACGGGTTCACCCCCGATGTCTTGACCCTGACGAGGACCTCTCCAGGACCGGCCACAGGCTGTGGCAAGTCTCCGAATTCCAGGACATCCTGAGCGGCGCCCGTCGCTTCATACCAGACAGCTTTCATCGTCTTTTCCTCGTATTCAAAGTTGCGCGAGCGATTCCGTGTGGCCATCCACGCCGATCGCCTGGCCGGAAATCTTGGCACCAAGGTTTGACACGAGGAACAAGGCCATCGCGGCAACGTCTCCAGGGCTGACAAATGTTCTGAGAGAACTTTGCCGCTGATAGTCCTCCCGCACCTTTTCGGCAGACACACCGCGCTTGGCAGCTTCGCGTTCTATCACGCCATCAATCCGGGGGCCTTCGACACTGCAGGGGCAGAGTGCGTTTACTCGAATTCCATGCGGTCCAAGTTCCATCGCAAGGGTCTTTGTCAGGCCAATCAGCGCCCATTTGGCGGCTGTATAAGGAGAACGCATTGGGTAGCCGAACAGGGCCGCGTTGGAGGCCATCATGACAATCGAGCCACCACCGGATGCTTTCAGCATGGGTATTGCGTATTTGGTGCAATAGAATTGGGCGTTGAGGTCGACATCGATCGTGCGGCGCCAGTCTTCAATGGAGACCTCCTCGCAAAGTGCAGTAGGGCCTGCAATACCCGCATTGTTCACGAGAATATCCAGTCCGCCCATCGTCCGCTCTGAAGCTTCGAAAAACGATTGGACAGCGGATGGATCGGCGACGTCAACTTCAAATCCGTGAAGCTTGTTATGGCTTCCACTAAGCGCCGCAACTGCGGTGCCATCCTGGTCGCAAACGCAGACAGTGGCACCCTGTTCGAGAAAGCAGCGTGCCATTGAAAGGCCTATGCCATTGGCACCGGCTGTGATGACAATGCGCTTGTTTTGAAGGAGAGAGGATGAGCCGGAAAACATGCAGTGCACTCTGTCGTTTGAGTATCCCCGCCTGCCCCAACAGGGACGAGCGGGGATAAGGGGAGGAACACTAGAAGCGCTGGTAGAAGCTCACGCCAATCGTTCTGGGGCGATTGGTTGTGATGCGCTCATCGAAAGTTGCCGCGTTGCGATTGAGCTCTGCTCTCTCGTCTGCGACGTTGGTAACGTAGAGACTGGCGCCCCAAGTGTCTCTATCAATTCCCGTCGAGACGTTGATGATTGAGTAGGCGTCCTGCTTCTGGCGTGCTGCCACGAACAGGTCATTGTAGCGTTCGCCGACATAGCGATAGCTGCCTTGCGCGAACGCATCTTCGCCCATGAAATCAAATTCGTACCGGCCGGTCAGGGCAAGTTTGAATTTCGGAATGTCCGGGAGCTCCGTTCCTGCGGGGGCATCGACGTTTTGGGTCGACAGGTTACGGATATAGTCTTCCGTCAGTTCGGCCTCGATCCAGGATGCGGCCCCGTTGATCTGGAAACCTTCAGACACGAGCACAGAGAAGTCCGTCTCGATGCCACGTGATCTGGCCGTGCCGACGTTCGCTGTCAGGCCAAGGAAGGATTCAGCCGGATCGAAGCGGGTGATCTGAATATCGTCCCAGTCCATGTTGAAGATGGCGCCATTCCAGCGCGCCCTGCCATCCCAGAAAGTCGTCTTCCAGCCGGCCTCATAGTTTGTGATCAGGTCAGACATATAGACTGGGGGTATGTTGGAGGTGGAGGCGCGGTTATTTCCGCCCGGACGGAAGCCTTCCGAATAGGTCACATAGACCAGAACATCCGGTGTGAAATTGTAGCTCAGATTGCCTTTGAAGACATCACCGCTTTCCCCTGATGACAGGTCAATAAGCGGGCTGCCTGAGAAGAGGGTGCCCACGGCGCCCTTAAGGTCGCTGTCCGTCTCGAAAAAGCGTGCGCCGAATGTGCCGGTCAGCTTTTCGGTGAAATCGAAGGACACCTCTCCGAATATAGCGGTTTCCTTCTCATTCCGAACCTGGTCAGTAATGAAATACGCATCATCCGGGTATCCGCTGAGTTGTGAATTGGCATTCACGCTTCGATTGGCCGGGATGGTCGGGATGTGCCAGACGTTCAGATAGTCGTGCTCGGCATCCTGATAGAACAGGCCGGCGATGAACCGCAGGCGTTCGGACTCGTCATTCTGGATGCGCAGCTCGTGCGTCATCGTCTTGTATTTGTCGTCGCTGTCATACTGAATGCGCGGATCGGTACAGGTGGCTTCGTCCAGGGTGCCGGAGCTGTAGCATGTGTAATATGGGATGTAGGCGGAGTATTCGGCATAAGCAGAATAGTCGACATTATAGTCCACTTCGCGGTCGAGATAGGATCCGGCATAGGTGAGCTGGAGTCCGCCGATCTTGCCCTCGACTGAGAGGCCGGCCTGGGTGAACTTGTCTTGGCCACTGTCATCAAAGAAACGCGCCACTTCGAGATCGCCGATGTCTTCCGGGTCATGGTCCCAGACACCATTGGTCTTTTGGTTCTGGTGCATGACTTTTGCCGTCGCCGTCCAGTTTTCATTGAGGTCGATCTTGAGGGCAGCGCGCGCGCCCGTGTTTTCCTCTGTATTGAAATCCTCTTCGACGAATGGCGCATTGTCGACTGTGATATTGCCGAAGGTGAAAGTTGTCGTTGCCGGAACATTGTCGATATAGCCGCCATCTTTGGAGTGCCAGCCGGCAATCCGCAGGGCGGCCTTTTCACCGATGGGCAGGTTCACGAAGCCTTCGGCTGAGTAGCTTTCGCTTCCTTCCTTGGTTGTGCCGACCGACAAGTCATAACCGGATTCAAAACCCGCGCTGCTCGGTGCGTTGGTAATAATCCGCAGCGTACCTGCCTGGGAGCCCGCGCCATAAAGGGTGCCTTGGGGGCCGGCGACCGCTTCGACCCGCGAGATGTCATACATGTGGACATCCAGGACCCGGCCAATTGTGGTGACGGGCTGGTCGTCGAGATAGACCGCAACACTCGGGCTCGAGCCGGATTTGTTGCCATCGCCGCCAGATGAGATACCGCGCATGAAGACCTGGGAGTTGCCTGGACCCTGACCGGCGAAGGATACGCTTGGAAGGAGCGCAACATAGTCTTCAAAATTCGTGACGCCTTGCGCCGCGAGTTGCGAACCGTCAAGCACCTGAAGGCTGGCTGGAACATCCTGCAGGTTTTCAGTACGCTTTTGCGCCGTGACGGTCACGGTTTGGAGCTTCATTGTTGAAGCCTCCTCGCCACTATCTTCCTGCGCGAAGGCCGGAGTGGTGACAACCACGCTCGCGATTACGAATGCCGATGCCTGAGCGAGAAGGCGCTGTCGGCTGGTCCACATCTGATATGACATCTTGTTTCCTCCCTAATGCAGCTGGCCCGATGTTTCGGTGCGGAAGCTGCCTGAACGTTTCCCCGGGTCGTCTGGACGCCGCCGCAAAAGCCGCGCGGACGTTCACCCCGTGATCAATGGCTAGTCTTGCGCCGGCCAGAAGACAAAAGATCATTTGTCACCGATGTATGAATGGAATTCATGAGCTTTGCGAATTCGGGAGTAATCGCGTTTTGCTTCCTGCTTCATCTATGCGGAATTGAGGCTCACGCTGGCGTCAGGAGGGCAATAATTTCTATTGCTTATAGGTTTGCAGCGCTTCGCCTAAAGCCGCTTTCAGCGGGGTGAGCCAGGGCTCATAATTTTCCCACTGATCGAGCCCGGACGTGAAGATGGGCTGGCGGACCTGTTCCGAACTGGCGGTCTTAACAGCGCGCCGGTTCTCATAGAAACGCAGGCAGGCACCCTCGAAGGGCAGCCCGCAATGATCGAGCAGGCGGCGAACCTGGGTTTCCGTATCGGCGACAACGTCTTCATACTGGACATGCAGGACATGAGCCGGGAGGACGTTTTGCCAGTGCCGCATCAGACCAACATAGTCAGCGTAGTAGCGCCCAATATCTGTCAGATTATAAGTGAAATGCTGGCCCTTGGCGAAGAGTTGCTTGTAGCCGCTGAAGCAGCAGGCCAGGGGATGTCGTCTTGCATCGATGATGGTCGCATTTGGCAGGATCAGGCGGATCAGGCCAACATGGGCGAAATTGTTCGGCATCTTGTCGATGAAGAAGGGCGCATCGGTGCGATGAATGCGGGTGCGCTCGATGTATTCTTCGCCGAGCGCAGTGAGGTCTGAATCCGTGAGATCGCTCAGACCGTTCGGGTAATTGGACGGATCACCTGCACGTTTCTTGTCCGCAATCCGGCGCGCGATCGAAATGATGTCAGGCAATTCCTGCGTACCTTCGACCTGGCTATGGCTGGCAAGGATTTGTTCGAGGAGCGTCGAGCCAGCCCGTGGCAGGCCGACGATAAAGATCGGCGCGCGGCTCTGGCAGCCAGCATTCGACCGGGCGGCGAACACATCCGGCGTGAAATAGTCAGTCAGCCGGGTCATGTCCGAAAGGTTGTCATCAGCGCTATAGGTGATGAGGCGCCGTTTGATCGCATTGCCGCGCCGGTACCAGATGAACGATTCCTCGAACTCAGCGCGGTCTTCGAGGGCTTTGCCGAGCGCAAAGGCGAGATGGTAATAGTCTTCCCGGTCGACGGTTTCGCGCGCCGCGGCGCGGCGCATGGCGTTGATATCCTCGTCCGAAAACCGGAATGTCTTTAGATTGGCAAGGCTCCAATAGGCATCGCCGAGATCATCTCGCATCGCGCGTGCGCTGTTATAGGCTGCAATGGCTCCGTCCTGATCTCCAACCGTCTTTAGACTGTGCCCGAGGCTCATCTGCACGCCCGCGGTCGCCGGAACCCGCGACAGGACATCGCGATAAATAGCGATAGCGCTGAGATGATCGCCAATCCGTACCAGTGTATTGGCTTTCAGGATGAGATACCCCGGATGCGCTGGATCTGCAGCAAGCAGAGACTCGAGCTCGTTAAGCGCCGCTTCGAATTTTCCTCGACGTCCCAGGACGTTGGCATAGCTGCCGCGGGCCAGGCGGAAGTCCGGGGCAAGTTCGAGTGCTCGCTCCAGCAGGGCTTCTGAATCGTCGAGCCGACCAACCTCCATCCCTATCTCGGCGAGCAGGCGCATCGCGTTCACGTCGAGGGGATCTCGATTGAGCACGATGCGGCAAAGGGGCTCGGCCTTGCCAAAGGCGCCGGCCAACATGTGACTGGCCGCCTCGATCAGTTCCGGGTGGCCGGCAGCCCGCAAGGCATCGGCCTCTGCAAGGCGGACATCTGAAGATTTGTCTGTCATGATGGCAGACTTACCGAGATAGCGCTGACTGACAAAGGCAAAATCCTCTCTGGCTCTTGAAAAATTCTCATGTCAGATTGTGCCCTATGAAACGGCGACTCCCCCCCCTGACGGCCCTCAGAGCCTTTGAGGCAGCCGCGCGGCTCGGATCCTTCCGGGAAGCGGCCGAAGAGTTGAGCGTCTCCCAGTCGGCCATCTCCCATCAGGTCAAACATCTTGAAGAGCAGCTCGGGATCGAACTTTTTGTACGCACCCCCCGCGCAGTTGAGCTGAGCACTGCAGGTGCCGCGTATTTTCCGGTCATCCGGGAAGCCTTTGACCGAATCGCCGATGGAACCAAGCAGCTGCTCAGCCCGCAGGAAGAAAATATTCTTACCGTTCAGATGTATTCGACCTTCGCTGTCCGCTGGCTGATGCCACGACTTCAGAGCTTCCAGCAAGCGTATCCCAATATCCAGGTCAGGGTGAACACCTCACAGGTTGATGCTGATTTTTCTGAACGCGGGATCGATCTCGCCTTGATGATTGGCCAGCGCCGCCGTGACGAAATTCACTATGAGTACCTTTTCTCTCCGACAATGCTGGCCGTCTGCAGCCCGCGCTACCGGGAGGCGGCTGAATCAGATGGCCAGTCCCTGGATTCGCCGACAGACCTTTCCGAGCATCCTATCCTGCAAGTATACCCGTCTGCGAATGATTGGCCGGTCTGGCTGGAAGCCAACAAGGTGCGTAATGTCGATCCGGACGCCGGACTCCGCTTTGACAGTTATGACCACGCCCTGAAAATGGCCGCGCGCGGCATGGGCGTTGCCCTGGCCATGCAGCCCTATGTAGCCGAAGATATTGAGGCAGGTCATCTGGTCGATCTCTTCCCCGAGCGGCGCGTGCGTACGATCGGGCACTGGTTCCTCACCTATCCTAAGGAGCGTGCGAGCGTCCGTAAAATCCGCCTGTTCCAAGACTGGCTGAAAGCACAGATTGCCGAAGATGCAACGCTCGCTCCGCTGATTGATACGGCCATGGCGGCTCCTGTCGCGTCTGGCTCATGAGTGAAATTCATCCATAGGCGATGTTTATTCGTTTGCCGCACCATTCGGCGCGCGCGTAAACCTGACTTTGGACAAGTCCGCCCAAGTGACTTGCCGACGGGGAGGATTGCTTATGTGGCAAAGCGCGCGGCTCATCACGGTTGTGGCGATCGGCATGATGTCTTGCCTTTCCGGTTGCCATGCCCCTCAGCCGGCGGACCCGGAAAATGTTTCACCAACCATGGTCGCGGGCGGTGAGACTTTGGTCGGATTGCGCCTGGACTCTGGCGTCGCAGCATACCTCGGCGTGCCCTATGCCGCCGCACCTGTCGGAGACCTGCGGTGGCGTCCGGCAGAGCTGCATAGGGCGCGACAGGGACGCGTGGATGCGACAGCGTACGGACCGGCCTGCCCGCAGAGTCAGGGCAATCCGAACTGGTATCGCATGGTGGCAGAAGGTTTCGGGCATGATCCGTCCGTCATTCCAGATCTCACGCACATGGATGAGGATTGCCTGTACCTGAACATCTGGACGCCGCAGCGCGAGGATGAAGGGCGACTGCCCGTGATGATCTGGGTGCATGGCGGGAGCAATGTGAATGGTTGGGCTTACGAGCCGAACTATGTCGGGGCGGCGCTCGCAGCTCAGGGCGTGGTTGTGATCTCGCTGAATTATCGCATGGGCGCGCTCGGGTTCCTGCCCATTCCATTTGATGAGACGTCCGGCATCCCGCCCGGAAATTATGGTATTTCAGACATTATTGCCGCGACACGCTGGGTGCGCGAAAATGCCGAATCCTTCGGTGGTGACCCAGGCAATCTGACTCTGTTCGGGGAATCAGCCGGCGCCGCGGATATCTACGCACTGATGAAAAGTCCGCAGGCTGAAGGCCTGTTCCAGCGTTCTATCCTGGAGAGCGGCGCCCTGGGGCCAGGCGACATGCCACCTTTCGATGTCGCGCAGGCGCGGGCGGAAGAGATGTTTGCAAAAGCCGGCATCGACAGCATCGATGCCGCACGGGCCCTCCCATGGCAGGACCTTGTCGACCTGCACAAGACCACAGGTGTGGATCATTATCATGGGCCGGTGCTGGATGGGTATTGGGTACGCAAGACTGACGAGATCAATGCCGGTGTCGATGTGATGGCCGGCAGCAATCTCAACGAAATGCTGATGTATATCGACGGACCAGACGCAGATGTTCTGGCTGAAGGCTTGGCAGACTATCCTGACGAAGGCCGCCCAGCATTGCTGTCCTTTCCAATGTTTGAGAATCTTACCCCCCGCGAAATTTCAGACGTCCTGTCGACCGCCTCGCAGTTCCATTGTCCGTCGGCGCGCATTGCAGACGCGGCCGCTGCGCAAGGGGAGGGGGCCTATCTCTATCGCTTCACGCGCAAGCGGGAAGGCGCCGACGCCTATGGCGTCTATCATGGCGCCGAGATCCCTTATGTCTTCAACATGCACGATGACTGGCTTCCGACCAACTCCGACGATGACAAGCTGACCGAAACAATGATGGGTTACTGGACCAATTTCGCGCGTACCGGTGACCCCAATGGGGCGGGCCTGCCAGACTGGCCGCGACGTGAGCCTGGGACAGGTCAGGTTCAGGAACTCGGAGATCGCGTGGCTGCAACAGGTGATTTCATGGCGCCGCTCTGTGACGCATTGAACGGGAGCGGCGAATGAGTGGCAAACCAATCGACAAGACGGTCTTCGCGCTCGCCGTTGCGACATCCTTGCTCGTATCGGTACCTCTGATCCTGTTCAGTGAATCGCTCGGTCCGAGCATTGTTACCCTCTATGACTGGACTGCGCTCAATCTAGGCATCGTCTACCAATGGGCGGCGATCGGCGCGATGGTCGTCGCGGCCTACCTCGCCTTCGGTCCCTATGGGCGGATCAAGCTTGGCGCCAAGGATGATGTGCCGGATTTCTCGACGGTCAGCTGGGTTGCCATGCTCTTCTCAGCAGGCGTTGGTGGTGGTCTTCTCTATTGGGCCGGTATCGAATGGACATACTACTACGACGCGCCGCCTTTTGGTGTGGAGCCGAGGTCAACTGAAGCCATCAACTGGGCCACGAGCTATGGCCTGTTTCACTGGGGTGTCAGCGCCTGGTGCATCTACGGACTACCCTCTGTCGCGATGGCCTATGCTTTCTATAACAAAGGCGTCCCCTATCTTCGTTTCAGTGCGGCGATACTTGGTGACAAGTGTACTACGTCGCCCTGGGGGAAGCTGATTGATCTGATTTTCATGATTGGTTTGATTGGCGGCGCCGGTACGTCGCTGGCGCTGACCGTGCCGGTCATTTCGGCTGGTATTGCCGAACTGGCGGGTGTCGCGCGGTCGACGGTCATGGATCTGATCGTGATTGCGGTTTGCGTCGGCATGTTCGGCGTTTCGGTTTATCTTGGCCTCGAGAAAGGCATCAAGCGTCTTTCCGATACCAATCTGTGGCTGGCTTTGCTCTTCCTGGCGTTCATTCTCGTCGTGGGGCCGACAGGATTTATCCTGACCATGGGAACCGAGAGCCTCGGCTATATGATTTCAAACATACTCAAGATGATCACTTATACTGACCCGATCGAGAAAACTGGATTCGTGCAGGACTGGACAATCTTCTACTGGGCCTGGTGGATTGCGTTTGCGCCCTTTGTCGGGATTTTCGTTACACGTATCTCGAAAGGCCGCACCATCCGCCAGGTCCTTGTTGGCATGTCGGCGTTTGGCAGCCTCGGTGTCTGGGCATTTTACATTATCTTCGGCAACTACGCGCTTCATCTTGAGCTCACCGGGGCCCTGCCCGTTGTAGACATGGTTCAAGATGACCCCGCGTCCGCAATCGCGTCTGTGATTGCGCATCTTCCGTTCGGCAAAGTCGCGCTGGCAATATTCGTTGCGGTGACAACCGTTTTTGTGGCGACGACATATGATTCTGCAAGTTACACCCTCGCGTCTTCCGCGACGCAGGCGTTGCACGCTGGCGAAGATCCGGCTCGGTGGCACCGCCTGTTCTGGGCGGGTGTTCTGGGACTGCTTCCTGTCGGCCTGATGTTTATTGGAGGACTGAAAGTCGTTCAATCGGCCGTACTGCTTGCGGGTCTCCCCATAGCGGTCGCCGGCGTATTCATGGTGAGGTCGCTGTTGGGCTGGTTGAAGGAGGATGCTGCTGAAACCTGTGCCTGATGACTCCCGGTGCGAAAGCGGCATAGTTTTTGGGGTGTTGTCAGCGGAAACGGTCTTGAGGTGGTGCTGTCAGTCGAATGCGAACCAGTCTCCATTACTCGCGAACGAGCAGGTGCTAGGCGACGCGAAGGTCGCGCCATTCGCGAAGAGCGGCGTCTCGTTTCTGTTTGAACCGAACTCTGGTGTTAATGTGCCTTTCGAATTTGAAGTGATCGTGCACTGACGAATGGATCGAAACGAACTTCTGCAAACTTCGCATCCGCCGAAATCGGGACATGGCTCTCTCCCGCCTTCGGAACGGCAGGTGCGAATTCTCAGCGCGATTATTGAGATGACGACCCGTTTCCTGGCGCCATTCATTCCCGATGGCATTGTCAAAGGAACCAATTCAGATCGTCTCTCCTTGCCTCGTCGACCCATTTTTAGGCGAACGATCCTGTGGCAGCTACAGTGCGGAGACGAGCAACAGGAAACAATCTGCTATCATATACTAGCAATATGGTTTGCTTTGACAATGCCATGTGAAGGGATGATCGTTGACACCGCGCGCGTTTGCGGCGCCTCATGCGCCTGGACAAATCCAAGGACGATGCCCCCATGAAACGCCTGATCATCGCCGCAGGCCTCTCGCTCTCATCGGTCGCGATATTCTGCAGCCCGGCAGCTGCGCAAGAGGATGCCTATGAAAACGGGTATGCGCTCTACGAGACAGGGGACTACGTCGAGGCGGCGAAGTGGTACCGCTTGGCGGCGGAACAAGGGGACAGGGCTGCACCGTTCATCCTCGGCAAAATGTACGCCCGTGGCGAGGGCGTTCCGGAAAATCATGAGGAAGCGGTAAAGTGGTGGCGCTTGTCTGCTGAGCAGAGTGGTGACGCCACAGAGCAGCTGGGCCTCGCCCTCATTTACGACGATGGCGCGGGCATTCCTGAGGATAATGTGGAAGCAGTGAAGTGGTATCGCCTCGCTGCTGATCAGGGTGACGCCGATGCGCAGCTCGGCCTCGCCGGCATGTACTCCAGGGGCGAGGGCGTTCCTGAAGATTACGTTCAGGCCTTCACGTGGTTGAACCTGTCGGCTGCGAAGGGGAACACATACGCCGCTAAGAACAAGGAGAAGCTCCGAAAGATGATGACCTCCGAGCAGATCGCTGATGCCCAGAGGCTGTCGGCTGAGTGGAAGCCCGGCAGCGAACGAACGAGTACATGCCCCTGAAACGCCTCATCATCATCACCGCAGCCCTTGCCCTATCCGTATCGCCTGCGTGGGCTGAGCCGGTGGATCTCGAATGTGAAGGGACGCTAAGCTGGATGGGAGAGAGCGGTGGTTCCGGCCCCATTAGCGGGATCCATATCGTCGTGCGTGGCGAGCAAGTCGAAGTGTCTGGGCTATCTATCTATTCGGCATCCTATTCTGTCGACCGAAGCAAGGGTGAGGAGGCCCTGATTTTTTTAATTACGGCTTTTGGGGCGGCAATATCAACCGCTACGACAGCAAGCTGTCTTTGTACAAATACAACAAACCTGACTGCGGGTCCTATGATCAAATAATCAGCGTCACCTGCGGTAAGGCCGACCCACTTTTTTGATTCCTGACGATGGAGGCCTGACGCGGGCTGACGCCGAAAGGTCGGCAAAGTGAGCTACGACGGGCCGGAAAAGCCGGAAGGCCGTTTGGGCGCAAAGAAGACATTCGATCCGCACGAGTCCAACGGCCGTTTCTGGCCCACAATCGCCGTTCGCCACTTCGGTTGCAAATGTCTGATTTCCTTGTGCCTTTGGTCATGGGCGCACGTAAGAAATTGAGTGATCTTCGGCGAGATCCGGTCAAAAGCGAGGATCCGACTCTTTCGTAATTGCAATAATACTCCGCGCTGATACCCCTGAACCACAATATGTTGGGGGGACGCGCTCATGTTGCTGCGGCGGATGACGCAACACGTTAAAGACCAGAACTGGTTCGCAGTTGTGATCGACTTCCTGATCGTCGTGCTGGGCGTGCTGGTTGCGACCCAAGTTTCCAATTCGAACTCGGCCCGCGAATTCAAGGGGCACGAACGCGTCCTCCTTCGGGAACTGCGCGAAGAGGCCGTCCGAAACATCGCCGACACGCAGGCCAAGGCCGAAAGCTTTGGTGTGGGCGCCGCTGCGGCGCGGAGGGTCCTGGTGCTTTCGGAGAGTGAATCGCCATCGTGCGGTGTGGATTGCTGGCCAGTCGTCGCGGACCTCATGCACGCCTCGCAATGGCAACAGGTGAATGTCTCCTGGTCGACCTTTGACGAAATGCGACGCGAGGGTCTGCCGTCGAACCGGCAGATCATCCCGGCCATCGAAGAGTTCCAGTTCGTCACATCCCTGTCCGCCAACACCCTTTCCGTGCCGCCGCCCTATCGCACTATGGTCCGCAGGCGGATACAAATCGCACTCCAGGACGCCTATTGGAATCATTGCTACAGCTTGAATGCGGGACTGGAGCTTTATCTTGACCCCTGCCCGAAACCGGAGGGAATTGTCGTCGATCCGGCAGCGATCAATTCCATTCTCTCCGATACTGAGATCATGTCGGCTCTGCGGGAATGGACCAGCGTGGCCCGGGTGATCAGCGAGGCACTCGCCGAACAGCACACGAGGAGCGATACTATCCTCGCCGCCATCGACGACAATCCAAAGGCGCGCCCATGATCCTGCGTTGGCTGAGCCGGTGGAGCTGGTGTGAAAAGGGTGCTGTCAGTCGAATGCGAACCAGTCTCCATTACTCGCGAACGAGCAGGTGCTAGGCGAAGAGAAGGTCGCGCCATTCGCGAAGAGCGGCGTCGCGTTTCTGTTTAAACCGAATTCTAGTGTTGATGTGCCTTTCGAAGTTGGAGTGATTGTACACTGACGAATGGAGTGAGGCGAACTTATAATGAGGCTACTTGCCGAGATCGATCACCTCAAGGTCGTTTGCGCTGACAATGCCGTTTCAACGCCTCACAAGCCTGGATTGTGGAGCATCCTGCCGTCGCAAGTGTCTAACACAATTCAGTAGGAGTCCGGCAAGCTCGACCGCAGCCCATCGGTCTGATAGCTTGTTTTGATGGCAGGCGAGCATGAGATTACGGGGCTTCTGAGTGACTGGGGCAAGGGTGACGCGAAAGCTCGCGAGATGCTTGCGCCGCTCGTTTATGAAGAACTTCATCGCTGCGCAAAACGCCTCTTCCGGTTCGAAAATGCCGATCATACGCTTCAGCCAACGGCGCTTGTGCATGAGGCCTACGCCAGGCTGATCAAGGTCGACGTATCGTGGCAGGACCGCACCCACTTTTATGCGCTCGCCGCGCGCATGATGAAAAGACTGTTGATCAACCATGCCAAAGCGCGCCTGGCCTCCAAGCGCGGCGGCGGGGCAACGCATGTGACGCTTGATGACAATTATGCGTCCCCGAACGGATTGGATGTGCAGCTGATCGCGCTGACTGATGCGATTTCGGCCCTGGAACGTATCGATCCCCGAAAGGCGGAACTGCTTGAATTGAAGTATTTCAGCGGTTTGTCTACGGAGGAAATGTCCAGCGTTACCGGACTTTCCGTTGCAACAATCGGACGGGACCTGCGCTTCGCCCGGGCGTGGCTCAAAGATCAATTGACAACTGACAGATGATCGAAACCGACTGTCATTGTTGCTTAATCGGTTGTGCAGGGGCGAGGCGATATGACAAGCGAAGACTATAGACGACTTGAGGCAGTCTTTAATCGCGCTCTGGCCACGAGCGGCGCTGAGCGCGAAGCCGTTATCAAGGCGTTTGAAATGTCCCATCCGCAGCTCGGCGGAAAACTGCGACAGCTTCTTGCCGCAGATGCCCTGCCGGGTGACAGCCTTTCAAGCCCGGTCCTGAATGCGGTCCGGGCGCTTTCCGACGAGAGCATTGATCCCTGGATCGATCGCCAGATAGGCATCTGGAAAATTGTTCGGCGACTGGGCTCGGGCGGCATGGGTGCCGTATTCCTCGTCAGGCGCACGGACGCTCAGTACGAACAGGAGCTCGCCCTCAAGGTCATGAGCGCACAATTGCTTGATCCAGGTGCAGTTGCCCGCTTCCGCGCTGAGCGGCAAATCCTCGCAAACCTGCATCATCCCAACATCGCAACGCTGATCGATGGCGGAGCAACCGATGACGACCTGCCATTCCTCGTCATGGAGCATGTCGACGGCGTTCGAATCGATGCGTTCTGCGATGCCCGGAACCTCACCCTGAAAGAGCGCCTGCGCCTGTTTGCGAAGGTCTGCGACGGCGTGGATTACGCGCACCGTAATCTCGTCGTGCATCGGGACCTGAAGCCAAGCAATATCCTGGTCACGGATGCAGGAGAGCCGAAACTGCTCGACTTCGGGATCGCGAAGCTCCTGGAACCTGGCGCCCATGACATAACGATGGCGCGGACAAGCGACGGCGCCCGCATGATGACGCCGGAATATGCAAGCCCTGAGCAGGTGCGCGGTGAACAGATTTCTGTCGTTACCGATGTTTACGCGCTGGGCGTCCTGCTTTTCCGTCTTCTGACGGGACACTCGCCTTATGGTCCATCGGTGACAACCGCGCGGGAGATGGAAAGCGCCATTCTTGATGTCGATCCAAGGCCGCCGAGCGCGAGTGTCAGATCCTCAGCGCCTGACGATGCGCGTGCCGGTCCCTCAGCAGATGACAGTGATGAGAAGCGTGCAGCCTCGACGAAACAGCTGCGGAGAAGTCTCGCCGGCGACCTCGACAATATCGTCCTGAAGTGCCTGCAGAAAGATCCCGAGCGCCGCTACGCGACGGTGAGAGAGCTGTCCGCCGATATCGACCGCTATCTGACCAAGCGTCCTGTCACAGCGCGCGGAGATAGCTGGGTCTACAAAGCCAAGAAATTCCTTCTCCGCAATGGCCGGCCTGTCGCTGCAGCGGCAATGGCTGTTGTGACGTTTGTATCGCTGACCGCATTCTATACCGTGCGGCTGGCCGACGAGCGCGACAAGGCGCAGCTCGCGGCGGCGGAGGCCGAACAGGTTGCGTCCTTTCTCAGCGCGACCTTCTCCAGCGCGTCTCCAGCCGTTAAGCAAGGAGACACGGTTACGGTCCTGGACCTGATCGGTTCCGCGCAGGGCAATATTGAGACGCTGGAGGGACAGGACAAGCTCCAAGGCAGATTACTGTTCATCATGGGGGAAAGCTATTACTGGCTTGGCAGGGATGACGATGCGGCCGCCCTCTATCAGCGATCTTTGGATCATCTCAACGTCGTCAGGCCACGACCTGTCTCCGACATCATTGAAACGTTGGTTGCCCTGGGCGATACGCAGGCGCGCCAGGGGGACAATGACAAGGCCTTTGAAACCCTCGCGTCCGGCAGCGCCTTGGCGAGAAAAGAACTTGGTCCCTATTCAAGCAAGGCGATCTGGTTCGACACGCTGATCGCATCCAACCACTTGCGCTTGCGGCAAACGCATGACGCCATACCGATATTGGAGGATGCGCGCGAAAAACTGTCTCTTTCCAAGGACAAGGACGACGAACTCGAATTGTTTCTGCTGACCGACCTGGCCACCGCGCTTGACCGTGCGGGCCGTATTGACGAATCCATCGCCAATTCCCGCTACGTGATCGAACGGTCGGAAGCGATCAATGGCGAACGTCATCCCAATACGATTATTCGCATCTACAATTTCAGCCTTAGCCTGCGCAGGGCCTGGCGTCTTGAAGACGCTCTGGAAGAGATGAAAATCGCCATCGAACGCGGTGCGAGGACCTGGGAAAAGGACGATCCGACACGGCGGTCGCATTTGACCGGGTACGCGATCAATCTGGAGATGCTGGGACGATTTGGTGAAGCCAGAGCTCTGCGCGACGATGTCCGTGATCTGGCGCTCGAACACGACGGCGAAGAGAGCAGCGCATATCTCGGCGGGCTCATGGGTGTCGCTGTCTGGAACAGGGACAAGGGGAATCTCGACACCGCTGCGGCCCAATTCAAGGACGTGCTGGACAGATCCATTGCCATCAACGGCGACGCCGCGTTTTTTACGACCCTGTGCCGTGTTTTTCTTGCGCAGACCTACAACGAGCTGGGCGAATACGAACAGGCCCTGGACACGAGTATACAGGCTATGGAAAACCGCGACGTCCTGTCGGCAAGTCTGGATACGATATTGAGAATGCAGCATGCGTTTGCGCTGCTGGTGTCGAAAGATCCCAGCGGGGCGAACGCAATCGTTGAGGAACTCGTCGCGCAGCGCGACGAAGACGGGACCCAGTCCGGCCCGCGCACGGTGTCAATCTTCACAGACTTCGCAAGATTCTATCGCCGGGTCGGCGCGCTGGAAATTTCCGAAAGCTATGCACGGCGTGCCCACAGGAGCGGGCAGGATGCGCTCCCTCAAGGCAACTGGTACGCCGCACTTGCGACGGCGGAACTTGCCTATGTGCTGGATGCACAAGGCAAAACCCATGAAGCCCGCCGCTACGCCGAGGACGCCCAAGCCGACCTGATCGCAACGTTCGGCCCGGAAGATTACCGGGTAACCGGGTTAACTAACCTGCTTCAAAAATAATTTCGCAGCGATGATCGAAACAGCAGCCCGTTCCTGCCTAGGTAAGTGAGGCGGTCGTTCGGGACTCTCCCGTATGCCGGAGCCTCTCCTAATATCAGCTCAGGGGCCCGCCATGATCCGCTTCGCCGCACTTTTCCCTTTTGTCCTGGCCAGTTTGGCCGCGTGCACGTCGGAGCCGGTATTCCGCACCGATACGTCGTATGTTGCGCCCGGGACAGCGCAAGGCGCGAGCTGTGCCGCTTCCTGCCAGACCAGCGAACAGGTATGCAAAGCCCGCATGGAAGACTTCTCCCGGTCGGAATACCCGGCCTGCATGGAACGCGCGAAGCAGACCTACATCCAATGCATGCAGGGAGACTACAAGATGGGCTGCCAGCTCTCGCGCCAGAATGCCGAAAACGTGTGCAGCTATGATCTGTCGCCGGATTATGGGTCCTGCGAAGCGTCCTATAACAGCTGTTACCAAAGCTGCGGTGGCGAGGTGATCAGAGATCGGGTCTGCGTGCAGAATTGCGATGAATAGTCGTGCATCGGCGTGGCGTCCGCTGGCCCGGGCGCGAACGCGTAAATCGGAGTCCACCATGACGAAACAATCGACACGATTGAAATCGACCGCCGTGCCTGCGCTAGCCATCCTGTGCGTTTTCCTGCCGGCCTGCGTATCGGCTAGCCCACCGAAGACATCGGCCCAGATGATCGGTGAAGCGATGTACACAACCCATCCGTGGGCAGACACGGAGCCGGTCAATATCACCGCCCGCATGAACGCCGTCCAGGGCGCGCTGGCCGCTGTCGGATCGGCGCAGCAGTCCTATCATGACTACAGGATGGGGCAGGCCGCGGCCTTCAACGAGCGCGCCTTCCTGAAAGCCGAATACGCCCGATACGAAGCCGGGATGCGAAAGCAGCAGGCAGCCGTTGCGGAGGCGGCACGCCTGCGGGCGTTGGCCGAGCAGGATGCCCGCAGCCTGGCCGTGTCACGAGAGCCGCCACGGATTGCCGCCTCGCCCGAATGGGACAGTTCCGGCTGGGATCTTGGCGTCGCTGTCGCCGGCTGGGTCGGCATGCAGGACGACGCCCTGCGCCGGCTGCGCGTCCATATAAACACACAGACGGTCAGTGCGCCGCCACCGCCCCCGCCGCCGCGGCGCTACAAATAGACCGGGAGAGACCGAGATGAAAAAGACACTCGCCTTTGGAATGACGGGCCTGGCTTGCACCCTGCTTGCTGCCTGCGCGAACCCGATACATTCGGCCTGGGCGTACAAGCCCCTGCAGGACGCGAAAAGCGGTGCCTTTGAACCCGCGCCAAAAAGGCTCGACTATCGTGAATTCGACACGATCGGTGCGCTGGCCGACGCTGAGGCAGACATGTCCCGACAGGGTTATGTGATGATCGGCTATGTCAACATGTACAGTCCGCAATTCGAGATGGTCGGGCGAGGCGGGGCGAAGAAATGGGGCAGCTCTGTCGGGGCGAGCCACGCGCTGCACACATTCGGGCGCGGGCATTATCTTGCCAGCTATTGGGCAAGGCCGAAAAACCTGCCGCTCGGCGCCTTCTATGTGGACCGGATGCCAGGCGATGCGCGGCACGCGCTCGATGGCGTATTCGATGGCTCGACCGGCGTCCTGGTAGAAATCGTCGTTACAGACAGCCCTGCTTATTATGCGGGCATTCGCCCTGGAGACCTCCTGATCGAACTGAACCGAGAAAAGATCATGTCGAGCGAACAGCTACACGGAATGCTTCAAAGCCTGCGCGGGCAGAGTGCCGAGATGATGATCTGGTCAATGAATGAAGGACCTCCCCGGCGTATCGGTATCGACCTGAATTGAAAGGGGTGAGGGTGGTGTCAGAGGTGCTGTCAGGCTAATGCGAACCGGTCTCCGTTTTCGCGGGGCAGCAGGTGCTAGGCGACGAGAAGGTCGCGCCACTCGCGAAGCGCGGTGTCTCGCTTTTGTTTGAACCGGATTCGGGAGTTGATATGCCTTTCGAAGCAGAAGTGATTGTACACTGACGAATGGATCGAGACGAACTTCTGCAAACTTCGCATGCGCCGGAATCGAGACATCGCCCGCTCGCGCCTTCGGAACGGTAAGTGCGAATTTTCGGCGCGGTTATTGAGATGACGCCCAGTTTCCTGGCGCCGTTCGCTCCCAATCACCTTCATGGCTGCTCGATACGAGGGGCATCTATCCGTGACGACAATATGCGGGTTACCGTATCGCTTCATGGCTTTCTTTAAGAATTTCAACGCAGCAGCCTTGTCTCGCTTCTTTGTGACATAGGATTCCAGGACTTCGCCTTCGTGGTCGACAGCTCGCCACAGGTAATGCCTCTCGCCGCGTATCTTTACGAAGACCTCGTCCAGGTGCCACCGCCATTGGGGACTGCGTCGCATCGATTCCGATCGGCATTTTCGGATCTTGTGCGCGAAATACGTCCCAAACCGGTCCACCCGGAGCCGGACGCTTTCGTGGCAGACATCGATGCCGCGCTCGTGAAGAAGGTCTTCGACATTGCGAAGTGAGAGCGGAAATCTGACATACATCATCACGCCAAGCTGGATGATCTCAGGCGAGGTTTTGAAGTAGCGGAAGGGGTTCTTGGTCATTCCCTGAGGCTAAACGCCTGGATATGTCGCCTCAAGCCCGGTTGCCCTGACAATGCCGTGCGCTTCAATCTCAGTCTGGCCAGAGGTTCGCAATCAAACGATCCGCTCGATTGAAGGATGGCGAAGTTTGAGTGCGCTCCACCAGGTTTCCATACGTCCAGCCTCAACAAGCGCTACAATACAGCCGCCGAATCCCGCACCTGTGATGCGTGCACCGTCAGCACCAAGCCTGACAGCGTCGCAAACAAGTTGGTCGATTTCCGGAACGGAAACCTCCATATCGTCGCGAAGCGAGTCGTGGCTTTCATTCATCAGTCTACCGAATTCGGATCGGTCACCAATGCGCAATGCTGCGATCGCGTCCCTTGACCGCGTCGCCTCAGATGTTGCGTGTCGGGCTCTGTTGACGAGCGGTGCTTCCAGAGCATCGACAGATAGCAGGTTGGCGTCGCATAAGTAATTTAGGCCAAGCGCTGCGGCAGCTTCAAGGCATTGGTCGCGCCGGACCCGATAGCGCCCGTCGGAAAGGGCCCGGCGGACACCTGAATGAATAACGACAACCGACCATGTCTCCGGCAGGTCCAGCAGCGCATAGGAACAATCCCGGGTATCAAGCGCCAGCACCGTACCGGGCTTTCCCAGTGCCACAGCCATCTGGTCCATGATGCCGCAAGGCACACCGATGAAGTTGTTCTCGATTTCTTTCGCTGCGAACGCCAGGGCCTCTCCATCAAAGTCTGCAAGGCCGATGCTTGCAGCTTTTAGCGTTGCTACGATGATGGCAGCTGACGATGATAGCCCGGCCCCAACAGGAATGGTGCTTTCGACGCTCACGTCTTGTCCGCGCTCGATCCAATTTCGACCTCGCGCGTACTGCAAGGCGCCGCGAACGTAATCGGACCAATGGTCTTCTGCAGGTGCGTCGATGGCAAAATTTTGACTCATCGCGAAATGCGTGGATTTGATTCGGTCCAGGCCCGTTGCGTTGGCGGTTATCTGCACGGTCGCAGATGGTGCCAACGCCATTGGCAGAACTGTGCCGCCATTGAAATCAATCCACTCGCCTATAAGGTTCACGCGGCACGGAACCGTTGCCTCCCGCGTCACGTGACTGGATGAGCTTGTCATAGTGCCCGGAGCCTCTCGGCTGCTTGCTCTGGTACGACATCGACTGTGAACACACCCGTAAACTGTTCTACACTGGCAAGATATTTAAGGCGGCCTGCATCGCGCATGATCGGGAAGAACTGGACGGTGAACTGAAACTCATCTGCGGCGTCACGCGGTGCAGCCTGAAAGCTCATCATGTAAGGCATGGGGGCGCCGAAAAGGCTGTCGAGCCGTCGCGGGATATCACCGAGCATGCGGGCGAGGGCCTCTATACCATCTGCGTTCAGGTCCCAAGGCCCCCGACAGGGCCGGGTGGGCATGATCCATGTCTCGAATGGAAACCGAGCGAAGGGTGGAGAGAATGCGACGAAGCCATCGTCTGATGCGATATCAAAAGCGCCGTCCCAGGAGGCGTGGTCGGCAACCAAGTCATAGCCGGCTGCGAACGCCCGCGCAGCCGCCGCCTGTGGCTCCGGAACAATGGCAAACGCGTAGATCTGACCATGGGGGTGGGGCAGTGTCACGCCAACTTCCTGTCCTCGATTCTCGAATGGCAAGACATAGGCTGCGCCACCTTCGAAAAGCGACTTGTATCGGTCAATAAGCGCTTCGATGAGCAATACGCGCCGCTCTTGCCCTATACTTTGAAGGCTGCCTTCGGATTCAGCGGTGTAGACAACCACTTCGCATCGTCCATATGCAGGGCCGGTTGCCCATTGGCTTGGCTTGGATGCGCCTCCATCGGCTTGAAGGCTGGAGAACTGGTTGTCGAAGACGGCGAGTTCGAACTGCGAAAAGGGTATCTCTGTGGGCGCCGATCCCGGGCGCTCAGGAGCGAGCGGATCAGCTGCTGTTGCCGGCATGAACGTTCGTAATTGGCGGTGGGGCGAGTATATGGCCCACGTGTTGCGAAGCGGGTCGCGGCGAAGTTCGGAGCTATGATTGCCGGAACCGACAAGCTCGGGACCCACAATGCCTGAAGGTGATCTAAATCCATAGAGCGAAACCTTGCGTCCATCGGATTTGATATGGTCGCGGCGGTACAGCGTCCGCGAGCGTCCCTCCAGCGTCACGACTGTTTTGTCTTCATCCATGGGGCGCGCCAATATTCAGATCTGATTTGCATATAGTTAAATCATGCGGGATGGATTGCGATAGGCTTCATCGAAGTGCAGGCGGTCTTACCGCGGCACGAATACAGGGAAACAGCAATGGATTCGAGCTCGATCAGTGGAGACGGCCTGACATGCATTGTGGTCCGAGACGCCGGATCCGGATTCAAATTGTCCTTCCTTGGTCCAGTTGGCGCTGAAGATGGTGTGCGCCCTGTCCGCCCGGAAAAGCTGCCGGCGAGCCCTGATATCGTTCCTGGCGCCAGTCTGATGGCACAGCGGGGTTCGGGCTATGCGGGGGTTGGTCTCCTGGACGCGGTCTGCCTGCCAGATGGGCTTGCGGTCAGGCTTCGTCCATTTGGCATGCGTAAGGTCTCGGACACGATTCTTTTGCTCGAAGCTGCAGACCCTGACTGCGGTGTTCGGGCGCAGACGTGTCTTGAAATCTCGGGCGGCGTGGTGGTTATCGAGACCCGCGTTTTCAATGACGGATCCAATATCGTGGACGTGCAGCGTTGCGCCGCGGGCTTGTTGCCGCTTGATGACTGGAGCAGTGACGCAATCACTTCCTACGGAGCCTGGGCCCGGGAAGGGCATTCCTCCCGGGTTCCTATTGATGCTGGACGGGTCCAATCTGTGTCGCGGCTGGGCCGGACTGGCTTTGACGGCTCCCCCTCGATGCTCGTTTGCGAATGCTCCGCCAGTCCTGGCCATGGACGTGCTATCGCGGCGCATCTTGCCTGGAGCGGTAGTCACTCCATCAGCGTGGAACGCTTGCCTGATGGCTCAACAGAGCTATGTGCCGAACCCCTCTACGAGCCGGGTGAAATTCGGCTTGCTCCCGGGGAACACGTTGTGACCCCGAAACTGATCGTCGCGGTGTCAGAAAATGGATTCGATGAATTGAGTGGCCGGCTGCATGCGTTCGCGCGCTCTCAGTCGCGTGTTGTGCCCAGGCCGGTGCATTTCAATACATGGGAGGCACGGTATTTCGACTTCGACGCGGCATCCCTCGTCGAGCTCGCGGCGCAGGCCGCCGCGCTCGGCGCGGAGCGATTTGTTCTGGACGATGGCTGGTTCACAGGACGACGGGATGACACCAGCAGCCTTGGAGATTGGGAACCGGACGCAGACCGATTTCCGCAAGGGCTTGGTCCGCTTATCCGCAATGTGCAAAGCTTGGGAATGACTTTTGGTCTTTGGGTCGAGCCGGAAATGGTGAGCCGAGAAAGCGCGCTCTATCGCGCGCATCCTGAATGGGTCTTGGGGTATCCCGATACTGAGGCACCGACCGGACGCAACCAATTGGTTCTGGATATGTCAAATCCGGACGTGCAGAATTATTTGTTCGAGGCCCTTTCCAAACTGCTGGATGTTGGCGGCATCGAGTACCTCAAATGGGATTGCAATCGTGAACTCTATCCCGCTGCAATTAACGGACGTGGCCGTGCAACGTCCCAGACGCTTGGTGTCTATGCGCTGATGGACAGACTGCAGGTGCGGTTTCCTGAGCTTGAAATAGAAAGCTGTGCCAGCGGTGGCGGCCGGATCGATTTTGGCATTCTCCCGCGAGTGACGCGGTTCTGGGCAAGTGACGCGACAGACGCGCTGGATCGTATCCGGATCAACCAGGACCTTTCCCGGTACATACCGGTCGAGATGATTGGATCGCATGTCGGGCCATCGCCCAACCACATTACGGGCCGGACGTTCTCCATGCGGTTTCGTGCACTCGTGTCCATGTTCGGGCATTTCGGACTTGAGCTTGACCCGTCTGCTTTGCCGGAAAAGGACAAGACAGCGCTTATGGTCGCCATCAAAGTACACAAACGGTTTCGGGGCTGGATGCATTCCGGACGTATCAGAACACTGCCGGCGACCGACAAGCACCTCAATGTGACTATCGTGGAATCGAAGGACGCTGAACACATTCTCGTTCGGGTGCTGAGAACGGGAATGTCTGCCCGGCCGCTGCATGCCCGGATCGCCCTGCCGGGGCTTGAATCAAAGTGCGTCTACGCTGTTTCAGAAGTGGCCTTTGATGGTGGCCCTGACACCGGTATCGGCAGTTTTTCCGCTGAAGGCCTAGCCTGGTCTGGATTGGACATGGATCCCAGAAAGCCCAACCAAGGGCGTCTATTCTACCTTAACCGCCTGGAGGCGATACGATCATGAAGCTTGGCGTCTGCTACTATCCTGAGCATTGGCCAGAGTCAGATTGGGCCGATGATGCAAGGCGCATGAAGTTGCTAGGCCTTGAACTGGTCCGTATCGGAGAGTTTAGCTGGTCCAGGATCGAGCCCTCGCCGGGCGAGTACGACTGGTCATGGCTCGACCGGGCTATCTCAACACTGCATGGAGAAGGACTGGGAATCATTCTCTGTACACCCACAGCCACACCGCCCAAGTGGTTGGTTGACCAGTTCCCCGATATTCTTCCATGGGACGCAAACGGCCGCCCGAGAAAATTCGGATCGCGGCGGCACTATTGTTTCTCATCGCCAACTTACCGCCGCGAGAGCGCGCGTATTACTGAGGCATTGGCGCAACGTTATGGCGACCACCCGGCGGTGGTCATGTGGCAGACGGACAATGAATACGGCCACCATGGAACGCATGAGAGTTTTTCTCCTGATGCGGCAAGGGCGTTCCGATCGTGGCTGCAACGCAGGTATGAATCGATCGATGCTCTCAATATGGCATGGGGGAGCGTTTTCTGGTCGCAAGACTATCGGTCATTCGATGAGGTCGATCCGCCGAACGCGACGGTCACAGAAGCAAACCCGTCTCACCGTCTGGACTACCGGCGCTTCTCCAGTGATGAAATATGCGAGTTCAACAGGGAGCAGGTAGACATCCTGCATCGCCATAGTCCGGGGCGAAAGATTGCTCATAACTACATTGGCGATTTCACCAAACTGGACCATCACGCAATTGGCGCATCGCTCGATGTCGCCGCCTGGGACAGCTACCCGATTGGTCTGCTGAGCGAGGGCGATGATAGCGAAACGGACAAAGCCCATTGGCTTCGCTACGGGCACCCGGACTTTGCCGCGTTCAATCATGATGTATTCCGGCACTGTTCGCCCCAATGGGGCGTGATGGAGCAGCAGCCGGGACCTGTGAACTGGGCGAGCCATAATGCGGCACCTGCGCCTGGCATGGTGCGTCTATGGACCTGGGAGGCGTTCGCGCACGGGGCTGCGTTCGTCAGCTATTTCAGATGGCGGCAAGTGCCATTCGGTCAGGAGCAGATGCATGCGGCGCTTCTGACGCCCGACCGTCAGGACGCGCGGGCTCTTGTGGAAATCGCACAGGTTGCGAGTGAACGAGAAACGACGAGTGAGTTGGAATCGACGTCCGCCCGTGTTGCGATTGTCCTCGACTATCCTAGCCTTTGGCAACATGAGATCCAGCCACAGGGGCGAGCGGGCTCGGTGCTTGAAATGGCGCGCACGCTCTACTCTTGTTGCCGGCAGCTGGGACTGGATGTGGACGTCGTGCCGCAAGGTGCCGACTTTGAATCTTATGGGCTCGTCATCTTGCCGAGCGTTCCGATCCTGGATGCCGGAATGTGTGAACGGTTGTGCGAGAGTGGTGCGACTGTGCTGGCGACGCCTCTCACCGGGTCGCGGACTCTCGATGGGCGTATTCCTGAAAATCTGGCCCCAGGCCCGTTCGCGAATCTCTTGCCTATGCAAGTGAGGGTATTCGAAAGCCTTCCGCCTTTTGTGAAACTCGGCGTTATGGC
Source organism: uncultured Alphaproteobacteria bacterium (assembly GCA_963973995.1). Lineage (GTDB taxonomy): Bacteria > Pseudomonadota > Alphaproteobacteria > Caulobacterales > Hyphomonadaceae > Hyphomonas. The sequence continues at coordinate 33,447 of CAXBCO010000012.1, read as the reverse complement.
CGCAGGTCGCAGGTTTTATGGCTCACTCTGGCAGGAGTCGGTAAAGAGCGCAGCGGAAGCCCTGGCGTATTTCGACAATGGCGAACCGGCCTGGCTTAGAAGCGGTAAGACGCACTATCTCGCCTGCTGGCCGGACGAACCGCTCTTGATGCATGTGCTCCGTCAGCTCTGCCAGGAGGCGAAATTGGAGGTTCGCGAGACCGGTCGCGATATTCGTCTTCGTCGCGCTGGGAATATCCAGTTTGCCTTCAATTACGGCCCAGACGTTATTGACCTCAGATGTGTCGGTGCGCCGGAGACGGATGAGGATTACCTGATCGGCGTGCGAGACATCGAAGGTGCTGGAGTGGCTGCCTGGCGCATATAGCTTTAGTCTCTCGCGCGTCTCATGACGGGGTTGGCGGTGCTGTCAGACTAATGCGAACCGGTCTCCGTTTTCGCGGGGCAGCAGGTGCCAGGCGACAAGAAGGTCGCGCCACTCGCGAAGAGCGGCGTCGCGTTTCTGTTTAAACCGAATTCGGGAGTTGATGTGCCTTTCGAAGTTGAAGTGATTGTACACTGATGAATGGATTGAAACGAATTTTTGCAAACTTCGCATCCGCCGAAATCGAGACATCGCCCGCTCACGTCTTCGGAAGGGCAGGTGTGAATTCTCGGCGCGATTGTTCAGATGCCGAGCCGTTTCCTGGCGCCGTTCATTCCCGATGACTTTCATCGCGGCCCGGTAAGAAGGGCACTTGTCCGTCACGACGATGTGCGGGCTGCCATAGCGCTTCATTGCTTTCTTCAGGAATTTCAACGCAGCGGCTTTATCGCGCTTCTTGGTTACATAAGATTCGAGAACTTCGCCTTCGTGGTCGACAGCTCGCCAAAGATAATGGCGCTCGCCCCGAATGTTGGCTACGCCTGCCTTCGGCTGACGAAGACCTCGTCCAGGTGCCACTGCCATTGCGGGCTCCTTCGCATCGACTCTGAGCGCCGCTTCCTGATCTTGTGAGCGAAGTATGTGCCGAACCGATCAACCCAGAGACGGATGCTTTCGTGGCAGACATCGACGCCGCACTCGTGAAGAAGGTCTTCAACGTTCCTCAAGGACAGCGGGAATCGGACATACATGAGTACGGCTAGCTGGATGATCTCGGGCGAAGTCTTGAAGTAGCGAAACGGGTTCTTGGCCATTTACCAAGGCTAAACACCAGGATCGGTCAGCTCAAGTCCGGTTCCGCTGACAATGCCTTATTTCCCTGTTAGCAGGGAAATCGGGCCCAAACCTTACCACCGAAAAAGCAAACGGAGACGGCGTGCCATTTTGGCCCGGCTGGAGACGATTTGCAGAGAGAACATGGGGATTTTGTTGCGGAACAGCGACCTAAGCCCCGGAAACTCGGGCAGTAAATATCGGGTTCTGGAAAGTCGCTGAAATCGGAAGACTGGCTGGCGGAGAGGAAGGGATTCGAACCCTCGATACGCGTTAACGTATACGCCCTTAGCAGGGGCGCGCCTTCAGCCGCTCGGCCACCTCTCCAGCGCAAGCTAGTCGTCTAGTGAAACCGGCGGCCAACCGCAAGCCCCCGTATCCGTGAAACACCCGATAGTTGGCGCAGGCGGCCTAGACGTTGAAGCGGAAGTGGAGGACGTCGCCGTCCTGGACCACGTATTCCTTGCCTTCAGAGCGCATCTTGCCGGCTTCCTTGGCGCCTGCCTCGCCGCCATGGGCGATGAAGTCTGGGAAGGCGATGGTTTCCGCCCGAATGAACCCCTTCTCGAAGTCGCCATGGATGACACCGGCGGCCTTGGGCGCTGTTGCGCCCCGCCGGATGGTCCAGGCGCGGGCCTCTTTCGGGCCGACGGTGAAATAGGTCTGCAGGTCGAGCAGGTCATACCCGGCATGGATAAGGCGCGTCAGGCCGGGTTCTTCGAGGCCCAGCGTTTCGAGATATTCGGCGCGGTCTTCATCGTCGAGCATGGCCAGTTCACTCTCGATCTGGGCCGAGAAGACGACACAGCCGGCGCCTTCTTCCCTGGCCCGCTCGACGACGCGGTCCGAGTGGGCATTGCCGGTGGCGGCGCTTTCCTCATCGACATTGGCGACGAAGAGGACCGGCTTGGAGGTCAGCAGCTGCAGCATGCTCCAGGCGCGCTGGTCATCCTTCGATACCTTGGCCTTGCGGGCAGGGCGACCTGCGTTGAGTTCGGCGAGGGCAAGGTCGATCAGGGCGACCTGGGCCTTGGCATCCTTGTCGCCGGACTTGGCCTTCTTCTCGACGCCGGCCTTGCGCTTTTCGAGGCTTTCGAGATCGGCCAGCATGAGTTCGGTCTCGACCACTTCAAAATCGGCGATCGGGTCGACCGTGCCGCGCACATGCGTGATGTCATCGTTCTCGAAACAGCGCAGGACATAGATGATGGCGTCCGTCTCGCGGATATTGGCCAGGAACTGGTTGCCGAGGCCTTCGCCCTTGGAGGCGCCTTCGACGAGGCCGGCAATGTCCACGAAATTCATGCGGGCCGGAATGATCTCTTTCGAGCCTGCGATCCGGGCCAGTTCGTTCAGCCGGGGTTCCGGCACGGCCACTTCGCCGACATTGGGCTCAATCGTGCAGAACGGGTAATTGGCTGCCTGCGCCGCAGCCGTCCGCGTCAGCGCATTGAAAAGCGTGGATTTGCCTACATTGGGAAGGCCCACAATTCCGCATTTGAAGCCCATTTCGGCCTCCTCTTCTTGTCTGTCTGTGCGGGGCCTTAGCGCTATTTCGCTGATAAAAACAGGGAGTTTTGTCGCCTCAGAGCGGAATCAGGTGGCCAAGAAGGGGAGGATTGCTATTCTCGGCACAATAGTTGCAGGAATGACCCCATGGCATATGACGTCTTTCTGGTCTCCGCGAACGAAGATCGCGACACGGCGAAACTGATCGCACGACGGCTTCGCGCCCTCAAGTTCAAGGTCTGGTTCAACCAGAAGCAGGTCGACGAGACCTTCGACGCCAAGGATGCCCGCAACGCGACCAACTCCACATCCATGCTCGTGCTGTGGTCCGAGAACGCGGTGAAGAGCGATTGGGTGAGGGCGGCTGCATCTGTCGGGCATTCCCGCCCGGGCACGCTTGTGCAGATGGCGCTCGACAAGACGATTCCCTATGAGCCGTTCCGGACCGCCAAACGGTTCTCCGTCGCCACGATGACGTCGCGAAAGACGCCGGAAGGATTCTATCAGGCTGTTGAAGCCCTTGGTAACCAGGTCGGGCGTAGTGACCTGCGCGAATGGATGGGCTTTGGTTCGAAGGATGAAGACGAACGGGCCGACTGGCTTGCCGCGCACCCGGATGATCCTCTGGCGCTCCACGCGAAGGCCCAGCGCGAAAAAGACCTCGGCATGAAGCCTGCGCCCGCACCGGCCGCACAAGGTGCTGCTGCGCTCGCTGCGGCCTCCCTGAAGAGGCCATCGAACGGCAACGGGCATCGCTCGGTTGCAGGCGTGACGATTGCCGCCGCTGCCGCGCGCCCAGCTGTGGCGCCGGCACCGGCAACGGAAGCGAACACCGGAATCGGTTGGGGGACGATGGGCGCAATCTGCCTGGCTATTCTCGCCATGCTGGTTCTGGCCTGGTTCTTCCGCTCGCAACCGATCGCGCCCGGGACACGCGCGGAACTGCCGGCGGTCGGCAATAGCGTGACGGTTGCCGCAACCTGCCCGTCTGGACAGGTGCCGCGGTCGCTCATGAATGAGGTGCTCCAGCCGGGGCCGATCATCAACGACACGGACGAATAAGCTGCCGGGACGTTTCCGGAACGAAAAGCGCCGCCGGATACACTCCGGCGGCGCTTTTCATTTGTTCGGGAGCCTCGAAGGCTAGCTCAGCGCTCGATCGATATCGCGTGCAGCCGACTCGAACTGGTCGACGCCGGTATCGTCACTGAGGATGCGGCGTGCGGCAGAGATGGCCGCATCGGCAGCGGCGCGGCGCACCTGTTCGGTCGCTTCGGCTTCAGCACGGGCGATACGCGCTTCGGCCAGCGCTTCACGGCGCACGAGACGGTCTGCGATGTCCTTGCGGGCCTCTGCCATGATCTGCTTGGCGTCTGCCTTGGCCTGATCGATCATGGCTTCGGCTTCCTTGTCAGCGTCCTGCTGGCGGCGTTCGGCATGGGCCAGCGCCTCGGCTGCACGCTCACGCAGGTTGCGGGCGTCTTCCAGTTCAGCCGCGATCGCGCTGGACCGAGAGTCGAGGCCGCCAAGCACGGTCTTGAAGGCGCCCATGCGAGCAGCAATCAACAGGAATACGACAAGCGCCAGGAAAGCGGTGAAGGTGACCGGATCGGTTGCTGCATAGGCGAGGCCGCCCATGAAACCTTCGCCATGACCTTCAGTCTCGGCAAATGCCGGAAGGGCGGCCAAGGTCGACAGCGTTCCCAGAGGGAGGAGGTGTTTCATTGACCGCATCGGGCTACTCCATCGCCGTGGTAACGGCTTTTTTCAGATCGGCTTTTGACACCGACACGCCGAACCGACCGACGATTGCATCGGCCGTATCAACAGCGATCTGCTCGACATTCTTCATGGCGTCAGTGCGAAGACTGGCGATACGCGTGTCGGCTGCCGCCAGCTTCTTTTCGAGCTCTGCGTCGACGCGCGCCGTTTCGGCTGCCATTTCGGCATCCATTTTGGCGCGGGCCTTGTCGGATGTTTCGCGGGCCTTGGACTTGGCCTGCGCGATACGCAGCTCGAGCGCCTGCTGGGCTTCCGTTGCCTGGTCGTTCAGACGCGCGGCCTGATCGAGATCAGACGCGATCCTGTCGGAACGCTTTTCCAGCGTGTCCGACAGTTTCGGAAGGATGACCCGCGACATTGTGAGGTAGAGAATGCTGAACAGCACCGCCAGCCAGAACAGCTGCGATGGCATGTGCCAGGTTTCGAACGGCGGGAATGGCGGTTTGCCGGCCGCGCCGTGTTCTGCCCCATGGGCCGCAGTTTCTGCAAGCAATGCGATCAGCATCGAAATATCCTCGGGTTCGTGTCCAGTCGTGAGAGCCAGCGGCGGCGCCGCCAGCCCCAAAGCAAAGTCAGCTTAGACGACGAACAGGATCAGGATGGCCACGAGGAACGACAGGATGCCGAGCGCTTCGGAAAGGGCCATACCGATGAAGAGGTTACCGGTCTGCTGCGGAGCAGCCGACGGGTTGCGCATGGCAGCATCAAGGAACGAGCCGAAGATGTTGCCCACACCGATAGCGGCACCGATCATGCCGAGCGTTGCGAGGCCTGCGCCAACATATTTGAGGCCGAGGGTGATATCGCCTTCCATGGGGATCTCCTTATGGGAATGCTGTGGTTCTACAAAGTGCCGCTCGTGAAGCGTGTTCCGTCTGCGGCGTCAAGCGGTTTGGTGTGGCCACGTGGCCGCACCGGCGAAGAGGTTCCTAGTGCGCGGGGTGAAGCGCATCGTTGAGATAAACACATGTCAGAATGGCGAAGACGTAGGCCTGCAGGCCAGCGACGAGCAGTTCCAGTGCATTCAGGGCGACGCCCATGGCAAACGCGAAAGGCGCGATCACGACATATGCGCCTCCAGCGGCGATCAGCGCCACGGTGAACCCTGCGAAAAGCTTCAGCATGATGTGTCCCGCCAGCATGTTGGCGAACAGACGCAGCGACAGGGTCAGGGGACGGGCAAAAAACGAGATGATCTCGATTGGGACCAGCAGGAAGTAGATGATGAAAGGCGCGCCGGAGGGAGCGAAGAGTTTCAGGAACTTGAAGCCATTCTTGTAGAAGCCATATCCGATCACGATCGAGATCACGAGCAGGGCGAGGGCTGCCGTCACGATGATGTGGCTGGTCGTGGTGAACGCGTAGGGCACCATGCCGATCATGTTGGCGAAGAAGATGAAGAAGAAGAGTGTGAACACGAAGGGGAAGAATTTCAGGCCTTCCTCGCCAGCGGCGCCGCGGACCATATCTGCCACGAAGCCGTAGCCGATCTCGGCCAGCGACTGCAGGCGCGACGGAACAAGCTGGCCTTTCGAGGCAGCAAAACCGAAGAATGCAATGGTCAGGATCACGCCGAAAGCCATGAAGCCCGATGCGTTCGTGAACGACAGGTCAACGCCGCCGACATTGAAGTCGAGCCATTTCGTGATCTTGAACTGGTGGATGGGATCCAGCGCAACGCTTGGCATAAACAGGTTCATCCGTCCTAATTCCCGTCTTCCGGAGCCTGCGGCTCCTGTGTCTGTTTCAGCGCCTGAGCATTCAGCTCTTTATAGGCGCGTATAATGGCCCGTGTGCCCGCCGCGAAGCCAAAGGCTCCCATGATCAGCAAGCCCCAAGGCTTGGTTCCTGCGAACACGTCGATCCAGTAGCCAATAAAGCCACCGACAAAGACGGAGGTGCCAAATTCAGCACCGTATCGCAGGGCGTAGGCCCCAGCCGAAATGCTTCCATCGTCTGCCCTGGCCGCTTTCTGCTTTGTCGCTTCACGTTCAGCTCGGGCCGCTCTTGCCCTGGCGATCTCATCACCAAGGCCGTCTGGACCTTCACTGGACATATATTAAAGCGCTCCGCAGCCGCGATTCCCTGCCAACGAGGATACCCCCGGATTTCGGCGCAAACTATGAGGGGGGGGGACCCAAGTCAACCGCGATTGCAGAAACTCAGTCCCTTGTTTTTATTGAAATTCCCGACTGCCGGTCTGCGCTACTCCGCCGCAACGAGCTGTTCGGCCGCTTCGAGGTCCACTGAAACCAGTTTTGAAACACCTTTTTCGCGCATCGTGACGCCAAAAAGTCGGTCCATTCGGCTCATCGTCACCGGGTTGTGCGTGATGACGACAAACCGCGTGTCCGTGCGTTGGCGCATTTCGTTGAGCATGTTGCAAAAGCGGTCGACGTTCGCATCGTCCAGCGGAGCGTCCACCTCGTCGAGCACGCAGATCGGCGCCGGACGTGACAGGAATACCGCGAAGATAAGCGCCGCTGCCGTCAGGGCCTGTTCGCCGCCTGACATCAGGGCCAGCGTGCCGAGCTTCTTGCCAGGGGGTTGGGCGTAGATCTCGAGGCCGGCATTCAGCGGGTCGTCGGCATCGACGAGGCGGAGTTCGGCCTGGCCACCCTGGAACAGGGCTGTGAACAATGCCTTGAAGTGCTCGTTGACGGTTTCGAATGCCGCCAGCAGCCGTTCGCGACCTTCTGCGTTGAGCGCATCGACGCCCTCGCGCAGCTTGGCGATGGCCGCCGTCAGGTCCTCTTTCTCATGGACCTGGCTACCCAGGCGCTCTTCGAGTTCTGCGGCTTCTTCTTCGGCGTTCATGTTGACGCCACCCAGCTGGTCGCGTTCGCGGCGCAGGTCCTCGACCCTGCGTTCAGCATCGCGCGGCGTGAATTCGCCCATCTCGGCCTCATCCAGACCGGCCTCGGCGATCGCCAGCAGGCCCTCAGGCGTGCGCTGGAACGAATTGCGGGCGATTTCGACGCTTTCCTCAAGCCGGCTTTCGGCTGTCTCGAGTTTCACTTTCCATCCGGCGAAGTTCTCGCGCGCTTCGGATGCGGCAATCGCCGCCTGACGTGCTGCCGTTTCGGATTCCCGAACAGCGGTTTCCTTCTCCGACAGCCGGTCCGCGATCCGTTTGCGCTCGTCTTCGAGACGTTCGACGTCTGCAGACATGGTCTCGATTTCGGCCGCGAGTTCTTCTGGTCGTGATTTCGCGGCGATCGCTTCTGCGGCGGCTGAAGCGCGGCGCTCCAGCAGCCGCTGGACGCGTTCACCGGCAGATATCGTGCGGGCGGACCATGTTTCGACATCACGCTCGAGACCCGCGCGACGCGCAGCGGCCTGTTCGCGACCCCGGGTAATGTCGGTCAGTCGGCCACGGGATTCGATCTCGTCATCGCGCGCTTCGGTCACGCGGATACGTGCCTGGGTCAGGGTTGATTCGAGGGTCGATTCTTCATCTGCCGATGATTGTGGCGACAGCAATGACAGGGCTTCTTTCACGACGGCGAGGTCTGCATTCGCACGGGCCAGCGCTTCGCCCGTCGTGTCCCGTTTCATGGCAGCGCGTTCGGACGCCTGCGACGCTTCTGTCACACGCGTGCGGGCCTCGCTCAAAGCGCGCTGGGCAGGTGCGATGGTCTGGCGAAGGCCGCGCAGCGAATCTTCGGCGCCGAGACGGGCATCGCGGGCGTCTGTCAGTGTTTTCGTGCAGCTGTCGAAATGCGCCCGCAGCGGTTCGATCTCTTTCAGCGCAGCTTCAAGGCGCGCCTGCTGCTCGAGGCGCGCGGCGGCGCTGACAGGCGCGTCAGGCGTGCGGGTGAAACCGTCCCAGCGCCAAAGGTGGCCTTCGCGCGACACAAGACGCTGGCCGGGTTTCAGATCGGCCATCAGTCGGGCGCCGTCGGCATGGTCGACAACGCCGCACTGTGAAAGTCGCGCGGCCAGTTCGTCGGGCGCATCGACGAATGCGTTCAGCGCTGTAGCGCCATTTGGCAAGGCCTGGCTTGCGACGCCCGCGCCGCTCCAGAACATGGCCGCGTTCCGGTCGGTTGGCGCCTCGATATCGTCACCCAGAGCAGCGGCCACGGCTTTTTCGTAGCCGTCTTTCGTGCGGATCCGGTCGACGACCGGCGGGGCGCTTGGTCCATCGGGTTTGCGGAGCAGTTTTTGCAGGCCGGCAATTTCGCCTTCGAGTGCGCGCACTTCCTTGTCGGCAGCATCACGGGGTGGCTGGGCAAGTGTTTCCGCTTCGCGGGCTTCGTTCAACCTGACCTCGGCCGCTTCGACAGCCCGCTCGGCATCATTGAGCGCAGCTTCAGCCTGTTCCTCAGTGTCCTTGGCCTCTTTCAGCTTGCGGACGAGGGACACCGCATCTTCGAGGCCCGCCATGTCACTGGTCAGGCGATTGATCTCGGCGGTGATCTGGTCGCGGCGGCGGGTTTGGGCACCGACATTATCTTCAGACGCCTTCCGGCGGGCGCGGACTTCGGAGAGCTGCTCCTGCGCCGCATCGGCCGCTTCTTCAGCAGCGGCCAGGCGGTTGCGTGCGGCTTCCAGCGAGGCGCGGATTTCCGCTTCGATCTCGTCATTGCGGGCTTCGTCCATGACCGGCAGGGCCGACAATTCGTGACGTGCGTTCTCAGTCGCCGCTTCCGCTTCGCTCTTGGCAGCCTGCTCGCGCTCAAGGTCTTCGATGAGGCGGGCCGCTTCCGCTTCGAGTCGCGCATGCGCATCGGCGGCGACCTTACGCTCGGTCTCAAGCCGGGCCAGCGCGATGCGGGCCTGGCCGAGCTTTGCGGAGGCAACGCTTTCAGCTTCGCGCAGCGGCCCGAGGCCTTCGCCGGCTTCGATGCGCTGGCGCTCGCAGATCGCATCCTGGCGTGTCAGGTCTTCAACGGCGCGGCGTGTCTCTTCCAGTTTTTCGCGGGCAATATCGCAGGCGAGCTTGGCTTCGCTCCAGCGCAGGTGCGCAACAAGCGCATCCAGCGCCTGTATCTCGTCAGACAGGCGGCGGTATTTACGTGCCTTGCCAGCCTGGCGCTTGAGGCTGGCGAGCTGGCGCTCGACCTCGGCGGAGACTTCCGTGAGGCGCTCAAGATTGGTCTCGGCGCCATTGAGTTTCAGTTCCGCCTCATGGCGGCGCGTGTTCAGGCCCGCAATACCGGCAGCCTCTTCAAGAATGCGGCGGCGGTTCTGCGGCTTCGAGCCGATCAGTTCCGAAATCTGGCCCTGACGCACGAGGGCAGGGGAGTTGGCGCCTGTCGATGCATCGGCGAACAGGAGCTGGATGTCCTTGCCGCGAACGGTCCGGCCGTTCAGCTTGTACGAGGTTCCCGCGCCGCGACGCAGCTTGCGCACGATTTCCAACGTGTCGGACGAGTTGAATTCAGGCGGCGCCGTGCGTTGGGAATTGTCCAGCACGAGCGTGACTTCGGCGGTTTCGCGCGCCGGGCGGCCCTGGGCGCCCGAGAAGATCAGGTCGTCCATCTCGCCGCCGCGCATGGCCTTGGCCGAGCTTGCGCCCATCGCCCAGCGTAGCGCTTCGAGCAGGTTCGACTTGCCACAGCCGTTCGGGCCCACAATGCCCGTCAGGCCCGGTTCGACGGGAACGGTTTGCGGGTCGACGAACGACTTGAAGCCGGCGATGCGGAGTTCTGTTATCTGCATGCCGGCCTCATATCCTTATTGTCCTGCCGTGTTGGCGAGAAGCGTGTCGAGCTTTGCTGAAAAGCCTTCGGCCGATCGGATGTCGCCTTCAAACCGGGACATCTCACCGTTAAAAACGAAGGTCGGCGTACTGTCGACACCATCTTTCTGGGCTTCGTCATAGGTCGCCTTCAGGCGTTGCCGGATCGACTCGTCTGCCATGCAGGCGTCAAACGCGGCTTCGTCAGCTATGCCATGGCGTTGACCGATGGCGAAGAGCGCGGCCCTCAAGACACCATTGCTCGCAGCATCTGAAATGCCGGACTGATGCTCGAACAGGTCATCCATAACATTAAAAAAATTGGCGTCGCCAGTGCACAGCGCCATCGCATAAACTGGAACGTCGATTTCGTGGACAGGGTATTCGCGGTAGATAAAGCGTACTTTGCCTGTTGAGACGTATTTCTCTTTAATCTCGGGCAGGACCGTGTTGTGGAAGTACTTGCAGGCCGGGCACGTGGGCGAGGCATATTCAATCACCGTGACTGGGGCATCAGCGGAACCCATCACATGACCAAAGGCGGCAGGGTCGGCACCGCCCTTGCCGGTAGTTGCGCTGCTTTCATTTTCATTATTGCCACAGGCAACCAGCGCCAACGCCAAAATGGCGGCCACAGCAGTTCGTCTGGAGATGCGTTCCATCATCATAACCTTCGCGTTAAGAATTGAGTCGTCTTGGTTGCCAAATCGTTAATGCTGCGGATGGCAGTCTATTGCGCAACCTTTTGCAGCTCTCCGTCGAGGTAGGCTTCAAAGGCTTCCGGGGTGCGCACATCGCCGTCGGCAGGCTTGACCTTGCCGTTGACGATGAATGTCGGCGTGGCTTTCACGCCGAGCGCGTCGCCCGTCATCATCGTGTCTGCGATGCGCTGGCGGATCGGCCGGTTAGCGATGCAGGCATCAAAGGCGTCCGCATCGGCGATACCGTGCCCGGCCGCGATTTCCATGAAGACATCCTTGATCGTGCCGGTCTTGGAGGCCTCGAAAACATCATCCTGGTGCGCGAACAGGTCGTCCAGCACGTCGAAGAACTTGTCCTCGCCAGCGCAGTTCGCCATTGCATAAGCCACGACGTCGAGGTCGTTCAGCGGGAATTCCCGGAAGATGAACTTCACTTTTCCTGTCGAGATGAATTTCTCTTCGACGGTCGGCATGATGTTGTCGTGGAAATCCTTGCAGTGCGAGCAGGTCGGCGAGGCGTACTCTATGACCGTCAGTGGCGCGTCTTCAGCACCTTTGACGTGGCCGAGGACGGCAGGTGCCGTGACTTCAGCCGGGGCAGGCGTCGAGTCATCGCCCGTCGCATTGCCGCAGGCAGCGATCACCAGTGCAAGGACCGAGACGAGGGCAGACGGACGGGAAACGAGAGCCATGGGGAAGAGCCTTCAAGGATAGGGACTATTTGATCGGACCAGCGTCCGGTTCGGGCGAAGTAGGCGAGTCGTCTGCTGTTAGCACAGCTGCGCCGAGCGCAACAATCGCTGCGCGCAGGGCCGAATTCTCGATACTGGAAACGCTGTCTTCCAGTTGCCGTCGCTGGGCCGCCGAAAGGGGCGGCGCCTTGCGCCGCGGCTTGGTCGGTTCGCTCGTATTGAGCGCGCCCTGGACGATCTTGATGGCAATGATGTCACCGCCAGCCGAGACGGACACGCGCTGGCGGATCGTCTCGACCTGGTGCTGAACGATAGGTGCGGCCTGCGGGATGACCCGCAATGTCAGGACCCGGCCATCCTTGCCGCCGGTGATCTTTTCAGGCCGGCAGAACGGGTAGAGCTTCTCGCCGACGATTTCGCGCCAGCGCCGCTGCAACACCTGCACGGCGGGCAGTTTCTTGGCGCCAACCTTGCGACCCAGCCGTTCGGCGGCGAGGCCGATCTGGGGGATTCCCGGATGCACCTTGCGGGCCCGTTGGTAACGCAGTCGCACCCGGGCGCGCGCCTCTTCAATCGGGTCGAGGGTTGATCTTGTGACCATTCCCCAAGACAAGCACGGCTTGATGGCGAGGAAAAGACACGCGTGCCCCGCAAGGTGAAATTCGACGACCTCCCGGCCCGGCTGCTGGCCTGGTATGACCGGCACGCGCGCGACCTGCCGTGGCGGGTGTCTCCGGCTGACAGGATGGCCGGAAAACGCCCTGATCCTTACAGGATATGGCTATCCGAGATTATGCTGCAGCAGACGACGATCCCGCATGGGACGCCGTATTTCCATGCCTTCACGCAGCGTTGGCCGGATGTGGGGGCGCTTGCAAATTCTCGTGATGAGGACGTCATGAGCGCCTGGGCCGGGCTGGGCTATTATGCGAGGGCGCGCAACCTGTTGAAATGCGCGCGCGAAGTGGTGGCGTTGGGCGGGTTTCCCGAGACCGAAGCGGGGCTCGTGAAACTGCCCGGAATCGGCCCTTATACGGCGGGGGCCATCGCGGCGATCGCCTTCGACCAGCGGGCGGCCGCTGTAGACGGCAATGTGGATCGCGTGTTTGCGCGCCTGCTGGCGCTGAAGGGCGAATGGCAGGCGGAAAAGAAGGTGATTGCGGCGGCTGTTCGTGCACTTGTACCTGCGGAAAGACCGGGGGAATTCGCCGAGGCGCTGATGGATCTTGGCGCGACGATCTGCACGCCGACCCGGCCGAATTGCCTCCTTTGTCCCCTGTCAGACCTGTGCGCGGCGTATGCCGAAGGGCTGCCGGAACGGTATCCGATCAAGCCTGCCAAGGGGGTGGCAAGGGGGCGGCAAGGGTGTGCCTATGTACTGGTAGATGGGGACGAGGTCCTGCTTGTGCGACGCCCTGACAAGGGCCTGCTCGGCGGGATGCTGGCGCTGCCGAGTACCGACTGGCCCAAGACAGGAATCCCCGACGCGGCGGCTCCGGCCGAGGCCGACTGGCAGGCGGTTGGCGACGTCCGTCACGTGTTCACGCACTTTACGCTGACGCTGAGCGTGAAGCGCGCGGCCCTGAACGGCAAACGCCCAGACGGGGTGTGGACACCCATCCGGGACGTTGAAGGATTGCCAACGGTCTTTGCCAAGGCGTTTCGCCTCGCGACGGCGGACGCCTAGTTGAGGCCCATCTCGTCGCGATAACGGCGGCGCAACAGGTCGATCGGGGCCAGGTCGCGCTTGTCGGTCTCGAAATGCCAATAGGTCCAGCCATTGCAGGCCGGGGCCTGCTGGACATGGGCGCCGAGGCGGTGGATCGAGCCGGATACCGCGCCAGTCGTGAGCGAGCCGTCGACGCGGATGCGGGCCTGGAAACGGCGCTGCGGCGAGAACAGCCGGTCGCCGGGCTTCAGCCAGCCATTGTCGATAAGCGCGCCGAACGGAACGCGGGGCAGGGATTTCTTGCTGCGCTCGGTTTCCAGCATGTCACCTTCAATCGGCGTGATGGCGGCAATGCGGGCGCGGGACAGGCGGACATAGTCAGGATCGCGTTCGATGCCGACAAAGTCACGGCCCAGGCGCCGGGCCGCCGCAGCTGTGGTGCCGGTGCCGGAGAACGGGTCGAGCACGACGTCGCCGGGATTGGTGGTGGCCAGGAGGACACGCGAGAGCAGGCTTTCGGGCTTTTGCGTCGGATGGGCCTTCTTGCCGGTCTCGTCCTTCAGGCGTTCGCCGCCGGTGCAGAGGGGGATGATCCAGTCGGAGCGCATCTGCTTGTCTTCGTTGAAGACTTTCAGGGCGTCATAGTTGAACGTGACGCGCGAGGCTTCGGATTTTCCGGCCCAGATCAGCGTTTCGTGGGCGTTCTGGAAACGGGTGCCCTTGAAATTTGGCATTGGGTTCGACTTCAGCCAGATCACGTCATTCTGGATCCAGAAGCCCTGGTCCTGAAGCACGGTGCCGACGCGGAAAATGTTGTGGTAGGAGCCGATGACCCAGATTGCGCCATCATCCTTCAGGACGCGGCGGCATTCCGACATCCATTCATGCGTGAACAGGTCATAGGCGTCAAAGCTGTCGAACTTGTCCCAATCATCATTGCAGCCGTCGACGACGGACTGGTCCGGGCGTGTCAGCCCACCGCCAAGCTGGAGATTGTAAGGAGGATCAGCGAAAACCAGATCGACAGACTGGTCGGGCAGGCGCCGCAGGATATCGATGCAGTCGCCCTGCATGATCGTGTTTCTTTTCAATTCCATTTTGCCAGCCCCGTTTAAGCAACGCATGTTTCGTGAAGCCGAATCAGTGACGGACGCCGGTTTCTGAAACCCTAATAGTTGCGGAGCCGAATCAGTCGAGTTCGTTTCGATATCGAAACTAACCGAGTTGGGGCCTGTGGATAACCCTGTGGATGTTTTTCTGAATTTCGTGGGGATGGCCTGTTAAAAGCCCAGCAGCAACTGACCGTCAGGCGTTTCGAGCGGGCGGAACAGATCGGTGCGCAGGTCGGTGCGCGGGCTGTCAAGTCCAAGTCGCTTTGTCTCACGTGCAAATCGCTGGCCGATCATCTGGGCAATGGGGCCGCGTCCCGTGCCGCGTTCGAACCAGCGGGCGTCATAGTCCTGGCCGCGGCGCATTTCGCGGATCGTGTTGATCACTTTCGCGGCCCGGTCGGGCACATGTGCGACAAGCCATTCGTGGAACAGGTCCTTGATCTCGTGCGGCAGGCGAAGAAGCACGTAGCCCGCGCCGGTGGCGCCGTGCGCAGATGCGGCGTCGAGCAGGGATTCGATTTCGTGGTCGGTCAGGCCCGGAATGACCGGCGCCGTCATAACGGTGACGGGGACACCGGCATCTGCCAGCGCGCGAATGGTCTGCAGGCGCCTCGCCGGTGTCGCCGCTCGCGGTTCCATCTTCCGCGCCAGCGTGCGGTCGAGAGTCGTGATCGAAATGCCGACCCTGGCGAGGCCCTTCTCGGCCATCGGGCCGATAATATCGATATCGCGCTCGATCAGGGAGGACTTGGTCAAAAGGCTGACCGGGTGATTGTGCGCCGCAAGAGTTTTCAACAGTTCGCGCGTGATGCCCGTGTCGCGATCGGTCGGCTGGTAGGCATCAGTGTTCACGCCCAGCGCGATGGGGCGGGGCATATAACCGGGACGCGACAGTTCACGCTGCAGGAGTTCGACCGCATTGGACTTGATGTAGAGCTTGCTTTCGAAATCGAGCCCCGCCGAAAGTCCGCCATAGGCGTGGCTGGGCCGGGCGAAACAATAGATGCAGCCATGCTCGCAGCCGCGATAGGGATTGATCGACCGGTCAAACGAGATGTCAGGCGACTTGTTGAAGGTGATGATCGTCCGGGCAGTCTCTTTCGTCAACTCAGTCTTGAGGCGTGACGGCGGCGCCTCCAGCCCGTCCCAGCCATCATCGAAGGCGTGCCGTGTCTCGGGTTCGTAGCGTCCGGTCTGGTTGGACACGGCGCCGCGCCCGCGCTGCTCAAGGCGCTCGGCCGCCTGCCGGGTATCCAGCAGTGTGACACGCCCTGTGGGCGTCAGTTTCTGTCCGGTTCTCATGGTTTTCATGTGCCCATAAGATAAAGAACAAAACAAGAACAATCTTCGGAGATTCAGACAGAACCTGTGAATGCGGCGGGGAGGGGCTCAGCCTTTCAATTCATGGCGTGCGGCTCGCCACGCCCGCCAGTCATCCGCCTCGTCAATGTCGATCAGTGTGGGCAAGACAGCGACCCTGGCGGCTGCGGGCAGGTTGCCCCACACGTCCGCCATGGCATGGGGGCCTGACCATCTTGCGTTCCCAAAGGGCGACCTTGTGCGCGGTCCCTTGTTGAGGCCGAACAGCCAGAACCCGCCATCGCGTGCCGGGCCGAAAACGGCATCATGGCGCTGCAAGGCACGGATGGCTGCGCGGAGCAGGGCGGGCGTCACATCAGGCGCATCTGCGCCGATGAACAGGACCGGGCCTGTCGGTGCCTCGGCCAAGCCGCGGTCCAGCCGTTCGGTCAGCCCGCCTGACCCCTGGCTGCGGCGGACCACATATGCAGGCCAGATGCTGCCAAGGCTTTCATTCAAGGCGCGGTCGGGCGTTGTATAGAGGATCGGCGTCCAAGGTCCCGACAGGGCCGCGCGCATCGTCCGTGCCAGGGTGAAATGCGCAATACGGCGGGCTTCGGTCTGCCCGAGCCCCCGAGCCAGCCGGGTCTTGGCCAGCCCCATCCGGGGCGGTTTGGCGTAAATCAGGAGAGTCGCCTTCGTCATCCGTTGGCCTTACTTTCGACGACAAACGGAGGGAAGCTCCAAATTATTCAAGGGAGGACACAATCATGGCACCATTCCGGATCGCTGCAGCCCTGCTGGCCCTGATCGGGCTGTCTGCCTGTTTCTACAGCGAAACCCCACTGATACCGGCAGGCGAGCAAGTCACGCTTCCCTATGATGGCGTGAACCTGTGTCTCGGCGACGACTGCCGGTCGGTGATGGTTGGAGCTGATGGCGTCTATGTCATTCCACCGCCGGAGGATGAGGCAGACGAAAAGCCGCTATTGGTGCGGTTTGTGCTCCTGGTCGATGATGGCGATAATCCGGTCTACCTCGCCGAAGCCGAGATGCAGGACAGTGCTGAGGTGAGCTACCACTATCTCGTGGCCCATATCCGCCGCGAGGCGACCACGCATGTGCCGACCTATGAGTTCGCGATGCCCGCCTGCAACGACGCGCCGAGTGACTACCTGGAACACTATGGCGTCGAACGGGCCGACAGCTATTCCTGCACCGTGACGGACCTGGCCGCGTTTAAGGCCTATCTCGTCGCGCGCCATGGAGAGGACTTCAAGACAGACACCTTCTGGGAAGAGGACTAGGTATAGTCCTCCGCCAGCTTGTCGGGGCTGGCGCCGAGCAGGAAGCGCGCCAGCATCCAGGCATTTTTCCACGCCCGCTTGCGCCAGCCGTCGCGCTCGTACTTCACGGCAGAGGTTCGCGCATCGGCGTCGAGGAAGGCCAGGTTGTCCTTGCCGACAGCGCGCACGATCATGACATCTTCCATCAGGCGCACGTCCGGGTATCCGCCAACCTGGTCATAGAGTTTCCGGGAGATCAGAAGGCCCTGGTCGCCATAGGGCAGGCCAAGCCAGCGGGCCCGGCGATTGGCCCGGGTTTCCAGCCAGCGCGCGCCCTTGTCGTCGGAGCGGTACTTGAGCCGGAAGACACCCGCCTTGCCCGGCCGGTCGCGGATATGGTCTGCGACGCGTTCGGCCCATTCGCGCGAGAGCGCCGTGTCGGCATGCAGGAACAGGAACCAGTCGCCGCGCGCGGCCTCGGCCCCGGCGACCAGCTGGCGTCCGCGCCCCTTGGCGGCGGTCAGGAAGGTCGCGCCGGCCGCTTCGGCGATGGCGGACGTCTCGTCCTCGGAGAAGCCGTCTGACACGATCACCTCACGTATGAGGCCGGACTCGAGGCCCGGCATCAGGCTTTCGAGGCAGAGCGGCAGTTCGGCCGCCGCGTTCAGTGTGGGAATAATGATCGAGAGAGGAGCGGGCATGGAAAATCCCTAGCAGGCGCTTGTGTTCTCAGGAACTCTCTGCGGGCAGACGCGTTCCATTCGCAATCGAACTTGCACAAGGAACCCACACATGACGAGCATTTATGACCGCCTGAAGTCAGACCACGACACCCACCGCGAGCTTTTGGCCAACCTTGCTGAAACGTCCGGCGACAGCAGTGACCGGCGCAAACTCTGGGGCACGTTCTACTATGATGTCGGCGCGCATGCGGCCGCGGAAGAAGAGGCGTTCTATGCCCCGCTCATGGAGGCATCGAAGGGCCAGCCCAAGGCGCGGCACTCGGTTTCCGAGCACCATGAACTCGACGAGATGATCCAGGACATCGAAGGCATGGACTTCAGTTCGCCGGGCTGGCTGACGCGGTTCAAGACGATGCGCGACCGCTACGAGCACCATATCGACGAAGAAGAAAACGAAATCTTCGAAACGGCACGCAAGGTGCTGGGGGCGGATGCATCGGGCAAGATCGCGGCGACCTTCGACACGCGCAAGAAGAAGGAACGCAGCCTCGTCGACAAGAAGGCCGAAGCCGAACTGGAAGAGTAGTCAGGCGAGTTCGCTGAGCCTTTGCTCCACCAACAGGAGATCCCGCCAGGCGCGGCTCTTGTCCTGCGGGCGGCGGAGCAGGTAGGCCGGGTGCAGGATCGGGATCAGCGGTACGGAGGCGCCGCCGGGTGTGGTGAAGACGTGTTCTGTCCCGCGAATCTTCATGATGCCGTCGGCGCCGTCCAGCAGGGCCTTGGCCGGTACGCCGCCCGCCGCGATGATCAGTTTCGGTTTTCCCAGTTCGACCATCCGGTCGACAAAGGGGCGGCAGACGTCCAGCTCTTCCGCATCCGGGTTCCGGTTGCCGGGCGGGCGCCAGTAATTCACGTTGGTGATGAAGGTGTTCTCGGTGCGCGAGCGCCCGATGGCTGCCAGCATCCGGTCGAGCAACTGGCCCGCCTTGCCGACGAAGGGGAGGCCGCGCCTGTCTTCTTCCGCACCCGGGCCCTCGCCGATGACCATCAGGTCGGCGCCCGGCACGCCGTCATAGACAACCGTGTGTTCGCTTGCGGCTTTCAGCGGGCAGCCCTCGAATGCCTCGATGGCGGCTTTCAGGGCCTCGAGCGAATCGCAGGCGGCGGCGGCTTTGGTGGCTTCGGCGACCCAGTCGGTGGGACCACGGCCACGCCGCGACGCGGTTTTGGGTGCGGCTTTTACAGCGTCGCCAATCTCTTTCAGGACGGGCGACGCCGCTTTCATTTCCCGCATCAGCGCGTCGATTCGGGCTGAATCCACTTCCACGCCCATGTCCTGCCACCAGTCGGTCAGGGCCTGAAGGGCCTCACTTGACGCGGGGTTTGGCATTGCGACGCTCTGGACCTTCCTGAAACAGGCTGTAATTGCTTAATGTTTGAAACGTACGGCGTTATCCTACACGCCAAAATGAGGAGTTACCAATGGCCGATGACGCCCCGCAGCGCGAGTCGATGGAATATGATGTGGTCATCGTCGGCGGTGGCCCGGCTGGCCTGTCGGCAGCGATCCGGTTCAAACAGGTTGCCAATGAAGCTGGCGAAGACCTGTCGGTCGTCGTGCTGGAAAAGGGCGGCGAAATCGGCGCGCACATCCTGTCGGGCATCGTGCTCGACCCGAAGGCGCTCGACGAATTGTTGCCCGACTGGCGCAATAACAGTGACTGCCCGCTGAAGACCGAAGTCAAGATCGACCGCTACAAGCTGCTCGGCGAGAGCGGCTCGGCCGAACTGGGCTGGCTGCCCTTCCCGCCGCTGATGAGCAATCACGGCTGCTATGCCGGATCGCTGGCGAATGTCTGCCGCTGGCTCGGCCGCGAGGCCGAAGCGCTGGGCGTGGAAATCTATCCGGGCTTTGCCGCATCCGACGTTGTCTACGGCGAAAACGGGGAAGTGCGCGGCGTGGTTGCCGGCGTCATGGGCATCGGTGCCGACGGCCAGAAAAAGCCCGACTACGAGCCCGGCATGGAACTGCTCGGCAAATATGTCCTGTTCGCGGAAGGCGCGCGCGGCTCGCTGACCAAGCAGATCATGAACAAGTACGACCTGCAGGCCGATTGCGACCCGCAGAAATTCGGCATCGGCCTGAAGGAAGTCTGGTCCGTGCCGGAAGAGATTTTTGTCGATGGCCTGGTGCAGCACTCGTTCGGCTGGCCGGTCCAGGACAAGGACGGCAATGGCGGCGGCTTCCTCTATCACTTCCGCGACAATGGCGAGCCCTTCGTGTCCGTCGGCTACGTCGTCCACCTGAACTACAAGAACCCGTACCTGGCGCCCTATGAAGAATTCCAGCGCTACAAGCACCACCCCGACATCAAGCGCTATCTCGAAGGCGGCAAGCGAGTGGCCTATGGCGCCCGCGCGATTACGTCGGGCGGCCTGCAGTCCATTCCGAAGCTCAGCTTCCCCGGCGGTGCGCTGATCGGTTGCTGTGCCGGGTTCGTGAACCTGCCGCGCATCAAGGGCACGCATAATGCCATGAAGACCGGCATGCTGGGCGCCGAAGCGGCGTTCGAGGCCATCAAGGCGGGCCGGTCCGGTGACGAGATGACCGAGTATGACGATGCGATGCATGCCAGCTGGGTGCAGAAGGACCTGTCGACCGTGCGCAACATGAAGCCGCTGATGTCGCGCTTCGGCACGATGATCGGCGCCATGATCGGCGTGCCCGACATGTGGATGCGTTCGCTGCTCGGCTTTGGCTTCCTGCCCACATTGAAGCACGGCAAGACAGATGCGGCCTCGCTGAAACCGGCCAAGAACTTCTCGCCGATCACCTATCCGAAGCCGGACGGCGTGCTCAGCTTCGACAAGCTGACCAATGTGTCCTTCACCAACACCTTCCATGGCGAGGACCAGCCGGTTCACCTTAAAGTGCTGGATATGGCCCTGCAGAAATCG
This sequence comes from uncultured Alphaproteobacteria bacterium, assembly GCA_963973995.1. GTDB lineage: Bacteria > Pseudomonadota > Alphaproteobacteria > Caulobacterales > Hyphomonadaceae > Hyphomonas. The sequence continues at coordinate 12,872 of CAXBCO010000012.1, read as the reverse complement.
TCCGAGCATGATGTCTATGCCGGCCCCTCGGCGCGTTACTGCCCGGCAGGCGTGTATGAGTGGATCGAAGAGGGCGGCGAGCTGAAGTTCCAGATCAACGCGCAGAATTGCATCCACTGCAAGACTTGCGACATCAAGGACCCGAACCAGAACATCAACTGGACCGTGCCCGAAGGCGGCGGCGGTCCGGCCTATCCGAACATGTAAGTTTACCAACACATCAGCGTGACAAGAGCGCGGGCAGGGCAACCTGTCCGCGCTTTTACCATCTGGGGCCTTGTTCTCGCCTCACGGGACTGCTTCATTCTTCGCACTTGCGAAACGGAGAAACCTGACGCCCATGCGCTTCAAGCCAGTCTTAGCCGCCTCTGCCCTTTCAATCGCCCTTTCGCTTGCAGGCTGCGCCTCGACCGAACCTGCCGAGATCGTGGACGCGACCGCTTTGGCCTACGAGGACGCCGGCCTGTCGGCGGCTGCCCGGTCGACGGCCGTGATCGGCGCGAACGGAAAGCCCGTGGGCATTTCGGCCTATCCGGCGCCGATCGACGCAGTGAAGGCCGGCGACATGGCAGCGTTCCTGCTGATGACGCAGGGACTGGCCCCGGAAGACAAGGAGTCAAATCCACTTTTCAACGCATTCCTTGCGATCGACCGTGCGGCAGCTGGTGACACGGCAGGCGCGCGAGTGATCCTGGATATCCAGGATGGCGCGGGCGAGACCACGAGCCGGTCGCGGCTGTACGGCTATCTCGATGCCTGGTTCCTCGCGATGGACGGCCAGGCCGATGCAGCCATCGAACGGCACCGGGGCACGTCTTCCGGCATGCCCGGGCTGACGGGCGACCTGTCGCTTGCCGCCATGCTGGAAGCTGTTGGCCGACCGGAACAGGCGCTGGCAGTTTACGAGTCCCTGACGCCGTCGAATATCGAGGCCCCCGAGCACCAGTTTGATCCCAAGGGGCTGCTTTACTCGCACGTGAAAACCGTGATTTCGCGCCATGCCCTGCTGCTGCAGCGGCTTGGACGGATTGACGAAGCGAAGGCTGTCTACCAGCGCCTGGCCGATGCCGAACCCGAAGAGGCGATCAGCTATGCCGCAGCACTCGACAGTCTCGAGACCGGCAAGAACCTGAAGAATAAGCCGCTGACCGTTCGGGCCGCTTTTGCACAGTCATTGGCCGATGTGTCGCGGGCCATGCAGGAGCAGCGCATCATCCGCATGATCATGATGGGCGGGCGACCGGACGGGTTTGACGACCAGCGCTCGGCGCTCGATCAGGTGGCCCTGCTTGTCTATCCCGAAGATGAGGGCCTGCGCACTTCCATCGTGGATGATTTCTACGAAAATGCGCTTTACGAGTCCGCCGCGCATGTTGCCCTTGTGGGACCGAAGCCCACGGCGCCGCTGGAAATCGCAGCTGGTCAGGCCCTGCTCATGGCAGGGCAGGAGGATGCGGCCCGGGCTGCCATTGACCGGGCGATTGCGCTGGCGGACGATGAGAACCGGCTGCAAACGCTTTATGGCGCCCTCCAGTTGCGCACCTTGCTTGATGACGAAGCCGCTGCGGGAGACCTGCTGGACGACCTGCTCGACTCGGCTGAGGGGCCTGCGGAGCGGGCCGCCGCGCATGGCCTTGCGGCCGAAATCCATGGCCAGTTCGGAAATTATGCGAAAGCGGCTGCGAGCGCTGAACAGGCGCGCGAACTCGACGATACGCATGACCGGCGTCTCGCGCTGGCAGATGCATGGGGCAAGGCGGGTAAGGTGAATGACGCGATCATCCTGCTGCGCACCGAGCGGCTGGCCCGGCCGAATGATCCTTACACGCTGAATTCGCTGGGTTATTTCCTTATCATTCATACCGACAAGTATGAGGAAGGCTATCGTATCCTCGCCCGCGCCAAGGCGCTGGCGCAGCATGATCCCTATATTTCCGACTCGTTCGGCTGGGCATTGTTCAAGATGGGCGACCTGAAAGCGGCGCGCCGCCTCGTGGAATCCTCGCGCAAGGAATTGCAGCCGCACCGGCACTGGGAGATCGAAAACCATCTCGGCGATATCTATTGGTATCTCGATCTCAAGGATGACGCGCGCGAGGCCTGGCAATATGCTCTCGACAATCGCCCGCCCGCTGTGGAGCGCCGCAAGCTGGAAGATAAACTCGCCTCCGGCCTGACTGCTCCGGCGCCCGAGAAGCGTCCGCTGCCCGATGTTTCGCTGACCGATGGCGAAGTCGATCGGCAGGACATCTGACACTGGGCTCTTTAACGCGCCGCCAACGCGCCTTAGTATCGCCGGAAACGGATGCGATTCCGGCGCTTGATGCCAGAACTCGCTGGCCCTTGTAACAGGACGAGCACATGGCTGACGCCTATGAGAAACCCCGCATTCCGGCCTGGGTTTGGCCGGTGGCAAAATGGTCTGTCATTGCCGGTTTTATTCTGGCGGTTATCGGCTTCATAGCGCTCTGGCTTTATTTTGCCGCGCTGGGCCGGGATGTGCCGAGTATCTCCAAGCTGAAACAGTATGAGCCCCCGATCACGTCGCGGGTTCATGCCGGCGACGGGACGCTGATTGCCGAATTTGCCGACGAGCACCGCGTATTTGTGCCCTACGAGTCGATCCCCAAGCACGTCATCGACGCTTTCGTTGCTGCGGAAGACAAGAACTTCTTCACGCATGACGGCCTCGATTATGTCGGCATCACGCGCGGCGCCGTGAATTCGGCCAAGAACAAGGTGACAGGATCGGGCGGGCTGCAGGGCGGTTCGACGATCACGCAGCAGGTTGCCAAGAACATGCTGCTGACCCGCGACCAGAATCTCAAGCGCAAGGCCAAGGAAGCGATCGTCGCCCAGCGCATGGAGAAAGAGTTCACGAAAGGCGAGATCCTGGAGCTTTATCTCAACGAAATCTATCTCGGCGGACGCTCTTATGGCGTCGGTTCGGCGGCGCTCAACTATTTCAACAAGTCCCTGCCCGAGCTGAATATTTCGGAAGCCGCTGTGCTGGCGTCACTCGCCAAGGCCCCCTCGGCTGTGAACCCGTACACCAATCCGGAAAAACTGCTCTTCCGCCGCAACTACGTTCTCAACCGCATGGTCGAGGACGGGTATATCACGCGTGAACAGGCCGATGAGGCGATCGCCTTGCCGCTAACCACGACGAAACGCCTGCGCGGCCCGGAATATGCGGCCGCCACCTATTTCGTGCAGGAACTGCGCCGCGACCTGATCACGACCTATGGCGAGGAAACGCTGGAGCAGGGCGGATTGTCGATCCGTTCGACGATTGATACGCGCATGCAGCTGGCCGCCCAACAGGCCCTGCAGGATGGCCTTGTCGCGTATGACCGGCGCCATGGCTATCGCGGACCCGTGGCAACACTGCCAATTGGCGATGGCATGCTCGAAGCGCTGAACGCCGTCGAACTGCCCGGCGGCTATGGTACATGGGAAGTTGGCCTCGTCACCTCGATCAATTCCAAGGGTGCAGAGCTCCTGTTGACCGACGGCGCCAAGATCAAGCTGCCTGCCGAAGAGCTGGAATGGGCCAAGACGTTCGACCCGGAAGTTGGCAAGCCCGGCCTGCAGGTCGGCTATGTCGTTCTGGCCGAACTGAAGCGCCAGGTCCTGAACGCGAGGGAGACCGGCGCGCCCGACCCCGAGACGCCGGAACTCGACGAGGAAGGCAACCCGATTGCCAGGCCCGTGGCGCAATCCATGTTCCTGCCTGTCGGCAACGCCACGCTGCGCCAGGTGCCGGAGGTCGACGGATCGCTGATCGCAATCGATCCGCACACGGGCCGGATTCTCGCGATGCAGGGCGGCTATTCCTTCTTCAAGAGCAATTACAACCGCGTCACGCAGTCGAGGCGCCAGCCCGGCTCGAGCTTCAAGCCGTTCGTCTATGCGGCGGCCCTGGAAAAGGGCTACACACCGGCGACCCGGATGCTGGACGCACCTTTCGTCTCGTTCGATGTCTCGACCGGCGACTATTGGCGACCGGCCAACTATACCGAAGGTCGCTCCTACGGCATGGTCACCTTGCGCATCGCGCTGGAGAAATCCCTCAACCAGGTCACCGCGCGCGTCGCCCAGGATATCGGCATGGAAGCCGTCTCCGAACTGTCCGAGCGTCTCGGTGTCTATGACAAGCTGCCGCCATACTCGGCCATGTCCCTTGGTGCGGGCGACGTCTACCTGATCGATCTGGCGCGCGGTTACGCTGCCTTCGTCAATGGCGGCAAGATGGTCACCCCGACGCTGCTCGACCGTGTGCAGGACCGTCATGGACGGACCCTGTTCCGTCACGACGAACGCGCCTGCACGGGTTGCGAGGCAGAGGAATGGAACGGGCAAGCCCCGCCGGAGCTGGCCGACAATCGTGATCAGGTGCTCGACCCGATCATCGCCTACCAGATCACCCATATGCTGGAGGGCGTGGTCGAGCGCGGGACCGGTCGCCGGGCCCTGCGGGTCGGCAAGCCGCTGGCCGGCAAGACCGGGACGACCGATGACTATCGCGACGCGGTGTTCATGGGGTTCTCGCCAGATATTGTGGTCGGTGTGCGCGTCGGGTTCGACGACAACCGCTCGCTGGGTGAAGGCGAAGCCGGCGGCTCTGTGGCCGCGCCGATCTTCACTGACTTCATGGAAAAAGCGCTCGAATCGACACCTGCCATACCGTTCCGGATTCCCCCGGGCGTGCGTCTGGTAAAGATCGATGCCCGTACTGGCGAACTGCCCGGTCCTGGCACGTCCGTCATCATCGATGAAGCCTTCCGCCCGGGCACCGAGCCCGGCATGGCGGCCTTTAACGGCACAGATGACTGCTTATCGATTTCGGGTGCCTGTGGAAATTCGGGCTCTGGTTCGGGCACGTTCGGGACCTTCGATCCGCGCACCGGTGAGCAACCGGTTCCGGAGGATAGCCAGCCGCGCAGGGCACCTGAAAAGTCCGCCGACGACAATCTCGACGGTATTTTCTGACCAGGCTTTTGACCGCAGCGAGTTGCTCGGCTATCCCGGCCCCTGCTGTTCCAATTCCGCAATTGCGCCCAACAAGGCTTGTTCACATGTCCGCAGAAATAAAATCCCTGATCGACCAGATTCGCCAGTCGTCCGACCTGCTCCGGAGGCGTCTTTGACTGGGATACAGCCACAAAACGCCTTGATGAGCTGACCAGTCTTTCCGAGCGTCCTGACTTCTGGGACGATCCGCAGGGCGCACAGGCCATGATGCGCGAACGCCAGCGCCTTGCCGATGGCATCGCGATGGTCGAGTCGCTGCGCAAGGAAGCAGAGGACGCGGAGGAATTGCTCGAACTCGCCGACGGCGATGCGTCGATGATTGCAGATATTGAACGCACCTTGTCGAAAGCGGCCGAGCGCGCCGAAAAGGCTGAGCTGGCCGCGCTCTTGTCGGGCGAAGTGGATGCAAACGATGCGTTCGTCCAGATCAATGCGGGTGAAGGCGGCACCGAAAGCCAGGACTGGGCCAACATCCTCAGGCGCATGTACATGCGGTGGGCGGATGCCCATGGCATGCAGGTCGAGGAGCTCGACGAACGCGAGGGCGAGGAGGCAGGCATCAAGTCGGCCACGATCCAGATCAAGGGTGAGAATGCCTATGGCTGGCTGAAATCGGAACAGGGCGTGCACCGGCTGGTGCGCATCTCGCCATTCGACAGTTCGGCGCGGCGTCATACGAGCTTTGCCTCGGTCAGTGTCTCGCCCGTGATCGACGACACGATCGAGATCGAGATCAATCCATCCGATGTGCGCACCGATACTTACCGGGCCTCGGGCGCTGGCGGCCAGCACATCAACAAGACCGACAGCGCCGTGCGCCTGACGCACGCGCCCAGCGGTATCGTGGTGGCCTGCCAGGTATCCCGGTCGCAACACCAGAACCGGGACCAGGCCTGGCGCATGCTGCGCTCGAAGCTCTATGAGCAGGAATTGCAGAAACGCCGGGATGCCGCGTCCGATGCGAACGCATCCAAGAGCGCCATCGGCTTCGGTCACCAGATCCGCTCCTATGTGCTGCAGCCCTATCAAATGGTGAAGGACCTGCGCACGGAGGTTGAAACCTCAGACACTCAGGGTGTACTCGACGGTGACATTGATCGCTTCCTAAGCGCGGCCCTGGCCGCAGCTGTGGAAAAGGGAAACGGAACTGACGATGCGACGTGAAGGCCGGCTTGTTGAATGGTACGCGGATCGCGGTTTCGGTTTCCTCGCGCCGGACGATGGCGGGCCGAACGTATTCCTGCACATCAAGAGCCTGCCGAAGGCGGACAAGCGACTTGATATCGGCCAGGCCTATGCCTTTGATGCCGTGCTGGACCCGACCGGTCGCGAGCGGGCTGAAAACGTCGTGCCGATCATCGAACCCGTCGTGGTGGAGAAGCGGCCTGCCTTGTCGTATTTGCGTCATCTGCCGCCGTTCCTGGTGATCGCGGCGTTTATCGGGATTGTCGCGTCCGTCGCCAGTATCATTCCCGTTTCGACGAACTGGTACATCATTTATGGCGTCGCGAGTTTCGGCTGCATCATTGGCTACTGGATCGACAAGAATGCGGCGATCCAGAAGAACTGGCGGATATCGGAAACGGTCCTGCTTCTGCTCGGCCTGGTCGGCGGCTGGCCGGGTGCGATCGTCGCGCAAGAGGTTTTTCGCCACAAGACGCGCAAGGGCACGTTCCGCTACCTGTTCTGGATGACGGTTGCCATCAACATGGCAGCTTTCGTGCAGATCAATGTACTGGGCGTGCCTCACCCATAGGCGCTGAGCACTTCATCGACGGCGCGCTCCAGATCCTTCAGCGTCGCGACATGGCTCATCTGTGTGCAGAAGGGCAGGTAGCGCGGGATGGCGCTGTCGCCGGTGCCCCATTGCGAGCGGCCCTCGGGGTTGAGCCAGATCATGCTTTTCGCCCGCTGGGCAAACTCGCGGAACAGGTCGGCGCGCGGGTCGCCATAGTTTGACCTTCCGTCGCCGAGGACGATGACCGTCGTGCGCCGGTCGATGATGCTTTCATGCTCGACCTTCAGGTCAGACCAGGCCTGGCCATAGTCGGTCGAGCCCATGCCAAGCTCGCGGATGATCTTGGCCATCGCCGCTTCGAACTCATTGTCGGCGAGAATGTCGTCAACAGGCTTGAGGCGATGGGAGAAGGCGAAGGCGTGAATGTCCGGCACCGCATCTGCGAGCGAGTAGAGCAGGAGCAGGAGGAAGCGGACATATTGGGCGACCGAGCCCGAGACATCGCAGATTGCCACGATTTTCGGCCGGTCCTTCTTTTTCTGGCGCCAGATGACATTGAACGGCACGCCGTCGAGACCGGCATTGGCGCGCATCGTGCGGCGCACGTCGAGCTGGCCGCGATTGCGCTTCTTGCGGCGGCGGGAATGCTTGACGGCGAGGCGTTTGGCGATCTTGGCGATCAGGCCTTTCATGCGCTCCATGTCATAGCGATCAAGGGCGTTGAGGCGTTTCTCGGCGGCGAAATCGTCGCGGAATTGCTCGGTCTCGCCGGCGCCGAAAACGTCGAAGGCGCGCTCGGCCCGCTCGCGTGCCCGCATGGTCAGGTCGCGGCGGATGTCGATGAGGTCCTGCGCTTCGGCCTCGTCGCCGGGCTCGCGGCCCTGGAGGGCTTCGAGCAGGCGCTGTTGCAGGCCTTCGCCGCCCATCTGCTTGATGATCTGCTGGGCATAATAGGCGACCTGCGTGGAGAAGCGGATATCGTCGATCCCGGCGGCCTCGGCGGCGCGTTCCATGGCGGTTGAGATCGCCGACTCGTCACCAGACTGGAGCAGTCCGACAAGGTCTTCCGGTGGTGGCTGGGCGGCGCCGTCTTCTGTCTCATTGGCTGTTGCATTCGCCGCGTTGTCTGCCTGCGATTCCGAATGGGAAAAGTAGAGATCGAACAGGCGGTCGTGGACCTGTTTCTCCTGGTCCGACTTGGCCAGAACGCAGCCGAGGGAATCCTTGAGCAGGGACCGGTCGCCATAGCCGATCAGGGCGACCGCGCGGGTCGCGTCGAGGGCTTCGCCGGTGGAGACGCGGACCTCGGACGAGCGCAGCGCCCGGATGAAATTGGTGAGCGTGCGCTCCATTCTCCGCTACCCGAGTTCGGGATAGCCGGAAGCCGTGCGCCCGGCCTTGTCCGGCCCGGCCGCCTCGCGAACGAGCCGGGGGATTTCCTTGGACACAGCGGCGATGTCGCTCTCGTGTTTGAGGAGCACGTTGAGCGTCGAGCGCACGAATTCTTCGTCGAGCGCGGTTGTGTGCATCAGCAGAAGCGTCCGGGCCCAGTCGACGGTTTCCGAGATGGAAGGGCGTTTCTTGACGTCGGTTTCGCGCACGCCCTGAACAAAGCTGACCAGCTGTTTCAGCAGGATGTCCGAGACATCCGGCACCCGGGCCTGGACGATCTGGCGTTCGCGGGCCGCATCGGGGAAACCGATATGCAGGTGCAGGCAGCGACGCTTGAGGGCGTCGCCGAGTTCGCGGACATTGTTCGAGGTCAGGATCACCAGCGGCGGGACATTGGCGCGGATCGTGCCGATCTCGGGCACGGTGACCTGGTAGTCTGAGAGGACTTCGAGCAGGAAGGCCTCGAACTCCTCGTCCGACTTGTCGATCTCATCGATCAGCAGGACCGAACCGGCCGGTTGCTGCATCGCGGTCAGCAGCGGGCGGGATTCGAGGAATTGTTCGGAGAAGAACAGGTCTTCGAAGGAGGCAAGCTTGCCGAGCGAGGTGGAGAGATTGTCCGCCGAGCCGATCAGCTCGTTGAGTTTCTCCTTGAGAATCTGGGTGTAGAGCAGCTGCTTGCCGTATTTCCATTCATACAGCGCCTTGCCCTCGTCGAGGCCCTCATAGCATTGCAGGCGCAGGACCGGCAGGCTGAGCCATTTGGCGAGCGACTGGGCCAGATCGGTCTTGCCGACGCCGGCCGGGCCCTCGATCAGGATCGGCTTGCGCAGGCCATGGGCCAGGAACACCGCCGTCGAGATTTCGCGCGTGGAAATATAGCCAACGGTGGCGAGTCCTGCGGTGACTGCATCGATGGAACTGAGCGGCTCGTAGCCGGTGGAAATGTCTTTTGCCATGCCGAAAGGGGTAGGGGGCGGGTGATAGGCTGGCAAGGCATATCGCTGGGGCAAGCGCTCTTGCCCGGAAACACCTTCCGGCGCCCGGCAAACCTGTCTGACTGAGGTGGGGATTCAGCTTGAATTGTCCCACTTTTCCAGCGCGGCGGAGAGCAGGCCCGGCAGGGCCGTCGCAATCGCGCCGAGTTCCGGGCGCAACCGGTAAGCCGATGCCATGGGCAGGGCGACCGGCTTCGGGTCGCCGCGCTTGCGCTGGCGATCCAGTGACCGGGCGAGCCGTTTGGCATAGAGGTCCGGCGCTTCGAGCACCTTGTAGAGGGCAGAGACGCGCGCGAGGAAGGGCGCGGCGGGGACCGGCCCCGATGCACGGACACACCCCGGAAACAGCCCGGAGGCTTCGGGGTCCACGTCCCGCTGCACCCGGCCTGACAGGGCGAAACGGTACGGGGCCGGGAAGGTGACGATCTCGGTGCCCTCGGGGAGCGGTGCGGGGGTGGCAGGGGTGAGGCCGGTCCGCGGGCGGACCGATGGCAGGGTGAGCGCCAGCGCCATCAGCGTGAGCAGCCGCCGCACGATGACCTCAAGCTGTTTGAGCCGCCCCGACGCGCGCCGCATGAGGCTGCGCGGCAGGGTCAGCGGGCGCAGCTGCGCATTGGTCATGTTGATCACCGCCAACAGCGCAAGCCGCGCCTGTTCGAGGCCGTGATGGATCAAGTCGGGCGGATGGCTCATGGGCGCAGTATAGCGCAGGCGGGATATGGGTTGGACAAGGGGGTGGAGAGGCGCGCGAACTAAGGTGGGTTACGTATCGCCAAGCCACCCATCGATTGCGACACTTGCGTTCAACCGGCCTCTATAAAAAGTCCCGGGCCCGGTTACGCTGAAAACAAGCCGGAGTACGATCATGACCCAACAAGGCCTTCCGCCTGTGCGCGAAGCCGTGGGTGTTTTCAAGACGGAAGATGCGCTGCAGGCAGCCATTGATGACTTGCTGTCGCACGGTTTTGACCGGGCAGACATAAGCCTGCTGGCGCGCTCCGACAGCGTCGAAAAGAAACTGGGCCACGCTTACCGGAAAGTGGCCGAGGTGGAGGATGATGCTGCCGCGCCCCGGATCGCCTATGTCGCGGAAGAAGATATCGGCAATGCCGAGGGCGCGGTCATCGGAACGCTGATGTATGTCGGCGCGCTGGCGGGACTGATCCCTGTCGTCGCATCCGGCGGGGCGCTGGCGGCCGGACTGGTTGCGCTTCTCGTCGGCGGCGGCAGCGGCGTGGCGCTCGGAGCCGCCCTGGCCCGGATCATCGGCGCCGAGCACGCCGAGTATATCGCCGACCAGGTCGAGCATGGCGGCCTAACCTTGTGGGTGCGCACCTGGAATGAAGGGGATGAGGCCCGCGCCACCAAGATATTGAAAGCGCATTCCGGAACAGACGTTCACCTGCACGGCCTGCCGGACCTGCATCCTGAACTGGAAGACCGTTATCTCGGGGCGATTTCGGAGGCTGAGGCCGAAGCCTATCGCGACACAGGCTATGTCCACTCAGGCGACGATGAATATTATGTCCGTGGCAAGGTTTTCTCGAGCGCCGATGACGCGAAATCCTATATCGAGCGGCTGAAATACCTGGAATCCCTGCAAGTATCGGCCCGGTCCGGGAAGATCGACCTGAATGCGGCCCTGACCGATCCGGTCGGCGCGTTTCACACACCTGAAAACCTGATGGCCACGCCTTTGTCAGACGCGCTCAAGCTCGAATTGTTGAGGCGCTGGAAGTATGATTCCAAGATGCTTGAAGTCGCCGATGATGAAGGCATGACCGGTCCGTCGCCAGCGGTCCTGCTCCAGAAAATCGAGCTGGCCATTGCCAGGCTGGAATCGGCTGGCTGAGCGCCAGCCTGCCTTCGCCGGTATCTTCAGGCAGGGCGTGGCCAGGGTGCCGTGAGGGTTCGACAGGGCCGGGGCGAGGGGGTAGGGATTCGGCCATGCCTGTTGCCCGGATTCTCTTTGTGCTGCCGCTGCCCGAACCGTTCGATTATGCGGTGCCGGAGGGGATGGACGTGCGCGTCGGCTCCTATGTCACCGCGCCGCTGGGGCAGACCGAGCGGCTGGGCGTCGTGTGGGACCTGCTGGACGATGAGGCGGCGGCGGGGCGCGAGTTGAAGCCGGTCCTGTCTGTCCATGATGTGCCGCCCATGCCTGCGGCGATGCGGGAGTTCATCGGCTGGGCGGCGAAATATACCGTGTCGCATCCGGGCCATGTGCTGGGCATGTCGCTGCGGGCGCGGGGCGGGCTGTTGCCGTCGCCGACGGAGACCGTGTTCCACCTGACCGGCGAGGAACCGAAGAAACTGACCGATACGCGGCGGCGCGTTCTGGATGCGGCCGAGGAGGTGGGCCCGGCGAATGCGGCGACGCTGGCGGCGGCGGCAGGGGTGTCGAGCGGCGTCGTGAAGGGGCTGGTGAGTGCGGGGGCGCTCAGGGCCGAGGAGATGGCGGCGGATGCGCCGTTCGCGGTGCCGCAGCCGGACCTGCCGGGCGCCGACCTGACCGGCGAGCAGGGCGAGGCGGCGGATGCGCTGAAGGCGGCGATGCGGGCCGGGGGCTTTGCGGCCTTCCTGCTGGATGGCGTCACGGGCTCGGGCAAGACGGAAGTGTATTTCGAGGCGATTGCCGAGGCGCTGCGGGTGGACCCCGATGCACAGGTGATGGTGTTGCTGCCGGAGATTGCGCTGACGCAGGCGATCCTGTCGCGGTTCGAGGAACGGTTCGGGGCGGCGCCAGCGCCCTGGCATTCCGGCCTGTCAGACAAGGAGCGCCGCCGGACGTGGCGCGAGACGGCGCACGGGCGGGCGCGGATCGTGATCGGGGCGCGCTCGGCGCTGTTCCTGCCTTATGCCAACCTGAAGCTGATCATTGTCGATGAAGAACATGATGGCAGCTACAAGCAGGAAGACGGCGTCACCTATCATGCGCGCGACATGGCCGTGATGCGGGCGAAGCTGGAGGGGGCTGGCGTGGTGCTGGCCTCGGCGACGCCAGCGCTGGAGACCGTGGTGAATGCTGAGGCCGGGCGCTATGCGCGGCTGATGCTGGCGGCGCGGCCTGGCGCGGCGCGGTTGCCGGATGTCGAACTGGTGGACCTGCGCCGGGCGCCGCCGGAGAAGAATCACTGGCTGTCACCGCACCTGATCCATGCCATGCGGGAAACGCTGGCCGCGGGCGAGCAGACGCTGCTGTTCCTGAACCGGCGGGGTTATGCGCCGCTTGTCCTGTGCAAGGCGTGCGGCGAGCGGCTGAAGACGCCGGGCACCGAGAACTGGCTGACCGAGCACCGCTATAGCGGGCGGCTGGTGTGCCATGTGACGGGCTATTCGATTCCGAAGCCGTCGGTGTGCCCGAGTTGCGGGGCGAAGGATTCGCTGATCGGGGTCGGGCCGGGGGTCGAGCGGGTGGCCGAGGAAGTGCGCGTGCTGATGCCGGAGGCGCGGATCGAGATATTCTCGTCGGACACCGCGATGGGCGGGGACGCGACGCGCGGCATTATCGAGCGGATGGAGGCGGGCGAGATCGACGTGCTGATCGGGACGCAGATCGCCGCCAAGGGGCACAATTTCCCGAACCTGACGCTGGTCGGCGTGGTCGATGCCGATTCGGGCATGAAGGGCGGCGACCTGCGGGCCGGGGAGCGGACCTACCAGCTGCTGAGCCAGGTGGCGGGCCGGGCCGGGCGGGCCGAACGGCCGGG
>CAXBCO010000011.1:0-89168 GCA_963973995.1 uncultured Alphaproteobacteria bacterium | reverse complement strand
GAAACGTTCTGGTCCAGAACGACCTCCACAAGACATATTTTTCCGGCACGGAAAGCGATCTGACAACGGGCTCGCGCCGTCTGCCGAAAGCGGGTGAACGGTACTGGCAGAAGTCTGTCGAGAAGGTGCCGAATGGCGGGCATGTCATCCTTCATACCGATGTGACCAATCTCGAACAGAGTAAGCGGGAAATCGAGGTTGCCAAGGAAGAGGCGGAGACCGCTGACGCGGCCAAGACCCGATTCCTGAATTCGATGAGCCGGGAGCTGAAAGTACCTCTCGATGTGATTGTCGGGTGCTCGGGCCTGATGGGCGGCGATTCAAACATTCCGTTCGATGAACGCGAGTTCCGGGGCTATGCCGACCAGATCCGCAAGCATGCATCCTATCTGGGTGGGATCATCGACCAGATCATCAGCTTCTCGAAACTGAACCGGGAAACCGTGACGGCGGACGAGGAAGTGGTTGAGCTGTCCGAGATCATCAACAGTGCCGTTGGTCGCGTGCGGCTCGCATCGCCAGGCTATTCTGACGTGCCGCTGCAGGTGAATATCGAATCAGGACTGCCCCAAGTTTACTATGACCGCACAGCGCTGGAGCGGATCGTCCAGAACCTCGTGACCAATGCGTTTGAGCATGGGTCCGCATCACCGATCTCTGTCAAAGTTTCGCGGATTGTGGGCCGAGGCATTTTGTTGATGGTCCGGGACCGTGGGGCAGGCATGCGCAAGGAGGATCTCGACAAGGCGTTCGAGCCTTTCTTCCAGAGCACGCGCACAAACGAGCTGAAGAATGGTCGCGGCGTTGGCCTTGGCCTGTCAGTCAGTCGCAAGCTGGCGCGCCAGCACGACGGTGATGTGCTGCTCGACAGTCAGGAAGGCCGGGGAACCAGCGCATTCCTCGTGATTCCTCCGAGCCGTTGTGTTTCGGCCGCCGACAAGCAGAAGAATCCGGCAGCGCGCGAAACCATCTGACCAATTTTCAGGCCGGGCGGCTCGGGTTCATCGAAAGCGCGCGGCCTCTTTCAGATTCGGCAATCATGGCCTGAAATTGCGGAGCGATGACCGGGCTCCGCTCGGGGGCTCCAAGGTCTTGAGCGATGCCGCTGATCGCCACGGCGCTGCCTTTCCGCCCGATGATGCGCGCCAGCATGCTGCTGACCGCGACCCGTTCTGCGCCAGCAAACACTTCATGGACATAGCAGACATAGTTTTCCTGCCATCCGACGATCGATGTGACGACTTCAATTTTTTGCGGGAACCGCAGATCTCCCGTCTGGCGAATGGATTCGGCCTGAATGATGGGAAGCCAGCCATTCCGGCGAATGAGACGCCCAAGGCCAATCCGGATGACGGAGTTGATGGTTGCAAGGTCGGTGTACGACCGTATGCGATGCAGTGGCACTGTTGGCGCAAATGCGTGATCGGTCATCCAGACGCGGAGGCCGATACGGGTCGGTACGAGCGGGTCGCTGGCGGTTCGCCCGCGCAAGGCGGCGAACAAGATGAACATGAATCGCGCGAACAGATTCAATTGGGTCCCCTCCCGACCGACTGGACCATGGGCCTGGAAATTTGCCGCTGTCATCCGGAGGCTCAGCCACCCGAAAGCATGTCCTAATTTTCGACAGTATCAGATAACACGGCGTAGCGCCCACCATGAAATAATAGTGGCCGGGCGTCGTGATCGGCAGCAATGCGAATGACTTCACCCAGAAAGATGACGTGGTCGCCACCGTCATGCTGCGCATAGGTACGGCATTCCAGCCGCGCTGCGCTTCCGGGCAAGATGGGCACGCCGCCTTCACCCGGTTCGAATTCCATGCCCTCAAACTTGTCCGCATCGCTCATGGCGAACCTGCGCGACAGGGCGGATTGATCCTCCCGCAGGATATGAACGCAGAAGTGCCGGGCTGCCTGGAAAGCTTTGAGGTTGCGCGATGACCGGCTCAGCGACCAGAGAATCAAGGGTGGATCCATTGATACGGAATTGAAGCTGTTGGCGGTAACGCCAAAAGGCACGCCGTCCTCGTTTCGGGCAGTAATTACGGTGACGCCTGTTACGAACAGGCCAAGAGCATCGCGAAATGAGCGGGTATCAAATTCCATATGCCACCGTCTAAGTTGGTTTCGCCGCATGGCAAAGCCGATTTTCCCGCTTGGCAAGCCACGTTGACCCGCGCGGGGAATGCCGTTGAATGCGGGAATACGCGCATCCCGACGCTTCCGGGTCGCCAGCGGGCGTATGTCGGGAAGAGGTATCCAGCATATGACGGACCATACGCAGTCCCTATTCGACCCGTCCAAAGACGCGTCTTGCCCCTGGTGGCGCGGCGCCGCGATCTATCAAGTCTATCCCAGGAGCTACCTCGACACCAAAGGTGACGGGATTGGCGATTTGCCGGGAATAACCGAGAAGCTCGGATACATTGCTTCGCTTGGTGTGGCGGGAATCTGGATATCGCCGTTCTTCACCTCGCCGATGAAGGATTTCGGCTACGATGTGTCGGATTATTGCGACGTTGATCCGATTTTCGGCACGCTTGACGATTTCGACCGGCTGATTGCGGCGGCGCATGCAAAGGGACTGCGGGTCATCATCGACCAGGTCATGTCCCACTCATCGGATGCGCATGACTGGTTCAGCGAGAGCCGCGCGGACAGGGCGAATGCGAAAGCGGACTGGTATGTGTGGCGGGATGCAAAGCCGGACGGAACGCCGCCAAATAACTGGCAGGCGGTATTCGGCGGCGCCGCATGGACGTGGGATGCACGGCGCCAGCAATATTACATGCACAACTTCCTGCCGAGCCAGCCGCAACTCAACCTGCACAAGCGAGAGGTTCAGGACGCCCTGCTTGCCGCAGCGCGGTTCTGGCTCGATCGCGGTGTCGACGGGTTCAGGCTCGACGCCATCAATTTTTCGATGTTCGATCCGGCCTTTCGCGACAATCCTGCCTGGGAGGTTGGCGATCGCACGATAACGCGGCCGCATGACTTCCAGCACCATGTGCACAACCAGTCACACCCCGGAATTCCCCGATTCCTGGAGCGCGTCCGCGCGCTGACCGATGAATTCGGCGCGGTGTTTACGGTGGCGGAAGTTGCAGGCGCGGACCCGTTGCCCGAGATGAAAGCCTTCACGGCTGGCGAAAGTCGATTGAACTCGGCCTACAATTTCGACTTCCTCTATGCCTCCACCTTGACGCCCCGACGCGTGCAACGCGCGCAATCGAACTGGATGGGCCCCTTCAGCGAGGGGTGGCCGTCCTGGGCGTTTTCGAACCACGACGCGCCGCGTTGCGTGAGTCGCTGGTATGACGGCGCTGACCGGGCCCGGTTCGCAAAACTGACCAATGCGCTGCTGCTCAGCCTCCGCGGCAATCCGATCCTCTATCAGGGAGAAGAGCTGGGGTTGCCACAGGCCGAGGTGCCGTTTGAGCAATTGCAGGATCCTGAGGCGATTGCGAACTGGCCTCGCACGTTGGGCCGCGATGGCGCGCGCACGCCAATGCCGTGGATCCATGACGGTCACATGGCGGGGTTCACGACAGGCACGCCGTGGCTGCCAGTGGGGCAGGGGCATGCTGCTGCGGCGGCGGACGTGCAGGAGGCAAAACCAGACTCGGTCCTGAATTTTACGCGGCACGTGCTCAACCTTCGGGCATCGTTCCCTGCGCTGACCCTGGGTGACATCGCCTTCGAAGATGTGGATGCGCCACTATTGGCGTTTCGGCGCGCGGGGGGCGACGACACGGTGCTGTGCGTATTCAATCTCGGCGCCGAATCCCGGCTGCGTCCCGAGTGCATGCCGTCAGGCGCAACCGTGCTGGCAGAGTCCGGATGGGGTGATGAACTTTTAGGCGACGTGCCGGAATACTCGGTCTGGATTGGCCGACTCTGAGCAGGCTGCTTTCGAACATGACAGGATCAATCCGGAGGGCCGAACAGTGCCTTCGGATCGCAAGGCCCAAATCAGTGCGTGACGCTGACCCATGAGAGCGCTAACATGACCGTCTTTGGCACCTTTGCCAAAATGCTATACTCAGAATCGGATTCTTGCGGCATGCGAGAATTTGAATGCGCGGGGAGCGTCCAAGATGGCCAAATTCATACCGGTTGATCCGTTCGATATCGTCATTTTCGGCGGCACAGGCGATCTCTCCCGGCGCAAGCTGTTACCGGCGCTCTATCATCGCTGGGTCGACGGACAGATTCCGGAGACGAGCCGGATCGTCGGCACGGCGCGTTCGGAACTGTCCACCAAGGCGTATCGTGACATGGCGCGCGAGGCCTGCGAAATGGCGTCTGGCAAGAATTGGGACGCCAAGGCATGGAAAGGGTTCGAAAAGCTCGTCGAATATGTCTCGATTGACGCGACGGATCCCGAGGCTGACTGGCCGACCCTCAAATCAAAACTGTCTGACGAGGCCGAGCGTCCGTGCGTGTTCTATCTTGCGACGTCGCCGCGCCTCTATGTCGGTATTTCGGAGGCGCTTGGGCGGGCAGGCCTGGCGACCGCGCAAGCACGCGTTGTGCTCGAAAAGCCGATCGGTACAGACCTCGAGTCCGCCCGCGAAATCAATGACGGCGTCGGGGCCGTGTTCGCTGAGCGACAAGTCTTCCGCATTGACCACTACCTCGGCAAGGAGACAGTCCAGAACCTGATGGTGCTGAGATTTGCCAACATGCTTTTCGAGCCGCTTTGGTCTCGCAATTATATCGACCATGTGCAGATCACGGTGGCCGAGGACCTGGGGTTGGAAGGCCGGGCCGACTATTACGACAAGTCCGGCGCGCTGCGTGACATGGTCCAGAACCATATGCTCCAGCTGCTCTGCCTGACGGCGATGGAGCCGCCCAACCATCTCGACGACGACGATATCCGAACGGAGAAGATCAAGGTGCTGAGCGCCCTTGTGCCGATCACGGGCGAGGCGGCGCGGCGGGTGACCGTGCGGGGCCAGTACAAGGCGGGTGTGCGCGGCGATGAGCCGGTGAAAGGCTATGTTGACGAATTGAGCAATGGCGCCGACAGCACCACGGAAACCTTTGTCGCGATCAAGGCGTCCATCGACAATTGGCGCTGGGCCGGCGTGCCGTTCTACCTGCGGACGGGCAAGCGTTTGCCCTATCGCCATTCCGACATCGTCATCCAGTTCAAGCCGACTCCGCATTCGCTGTTCGGCGAAGGCAATGACGCCGTGAACCGTCTCGTGATCCGGCTTCAGCCGGATGAAGGCGTGCGGCTGTATGTGCAGATCAAGGAGCCCGGTCCCGGCGGCCTGCGCGTGAAGTCCCTTCCGTTGAACCTGTCTTATGCCGAAAGCTTTACGGTACGCTATCCGGATGCCTACGAACGACTGCTGATGGATGTGGTCAGGGGCAATTTGTCCCTGTTCATGCGCCGTGATGAAGTGGAAGCTGCCTGGAAATGGGTCGACGGCCTGATCGACGCCTGGGATCGTTACGGCGATGCACCCGATCTCTACGCCGCCGGGAGCAACGGACCGCTTGCCGCCGCCATGATGATGGACCGCGACGGGCGCGAATGGTTCGAAGGGAAGTAGGGATATGAAGCACGAGTTCCTGGCGCATTCGAGCCGAGACGAGGCCGCTGATTTTGCCGCGCGCATGGCTGTGGGCGTTCTGTCGGCTGCGATCGAGGAGTCCGGAAAGGCCAGCTTCATGGTGTCGGGCGGTTCGACCCCCGCGCCCGTGTTCGAGCGGCTTGCGCAGGCGGACATGGCGTGGAGCCGGGTGACCGTCGGTCTCGTCGACGAGCGCTGGGTCGGCCCGGATGACCCAGGATCGAACGAGCGCCTCGTGCGCAGCCATTTGTTGACAGGCAAGGCAGGGGCGGCCGGATTTGTGCCGATGAGGACCGCCGCGCAGACAGCCGCGGCGGCGGTCGCTGACCGGAATCTCGCCTACGGGCCGCATTGCGACCCGATTGACCTGATCCTCCTGGGGATGGGAAATGACGGGCATACTGCAAGCTGGTTTCCAAGGGCCGGCGGCCTGAAAGGTGCGATGCATGCCAGGCATGGAGAGTTCGTTGCCGCGATTGATGCGACCGGCTGTCCCGTCGCGGGGGACCTGACGGAACGACTTACGTTGACCGGGCCGGCGATCATCGACTCGGATGCTGCCATCCTCCTGATTTTCGGTGAAGACAAGCGGGAGGTGTTGAATGCGGCCCTCAAATCGGAACCCGATGATCAACCGATCCGTTTCGCCGTTGATGGGCTCGGCCCCCGCCTCACAATCATATGGGCACCATGATGACACACATGCATCCCGCCATCGCTTCTGTAACGGACCGCATTCGTCTGCGGTCGCAGGACACACGCGCCGCGTATCTGGACATGATCCGGGCGCGTCGCCCGGACGGGTTTTCGCGGATGAAAATGACGGAAGGCAACCTGGCCCATGCGTCGGCCGGCTGTGCGGTGATGGAGAAGGCAGAACTGCTCGGCGGCGGCTGGCCCAATATCGGGATCATCACATCCTATAATGACATGCTGTCGGCGCATGCGCCGTTCGAGCACTATCCGGACATCATCCGCAAGGCGGCGCGCGACGCGGGCGCGATTGCGCAGGTGGCGGGCGGCGTGCCGGCCATGTGCGATGGCGTCACGCAGGGCCAGGAAGGCATGGAGCTTTCGCTGTTTTCGCGTGACGTGATCGCCATGGCCTCGGCGATCGGGCTGAGCCATGACGTCTTCGACGCGGCGCTGCATCTTGGCGTTTGCGACAAGATCATTCCCGGCCTTGTGATTGCAGCGCTTCGCTTTGGCTGGCTGCCATCGGTCTTCGTGCCTGCGGGGCCGATGCCGTCCGGCCTGCCCAATCCGGAAAAGGTTCGTATTCGCCAGCTGTTTGCCGAGGGCAAGGTGGACCGCGCGGAACTGCTCCGGGCGGAAGCCGAGAGCTATCACTCGCAGGGCACCTGTACATTCTACGGCACGGCCAATTCCAACCAGATGCTGATGGAAGTCATGGGCCTGCACCTGCCCGGCGCGGCCTTCACCAATCCCGGAACGCCGCTGCGCGAGGCGCTGACCCGCGCCGCGACTCAGCGTGCCGCTGCGATCACAGCCCAGGGCGACGATTACCGGCCGATGGGCGAATTGATTGACGAGCGGTCTGTCGTGAACGGGATTGTCGGCCTGATGGCAACCGGCGGGTCGACCAATCATGCGCTGCATATTCCGGCGATGGCAGCCGCTGCAGGCATCCAGGTCACGCTGGAGGATTTTGCCGAAATCAGTGCGGTGACGCCCTTGCTGGCGCGCATCTATCCGAACGGACCGTCGGACGTGAACCATTTTCATGCCGCCGGCGGGATGGGTTTCCTTGTCCGCGAATTGCTGGGAGCAGGGTTGATGGATGGGGGTGCGCAGGGCGTGGCAGGTCCCATCTCGGGCTATGACCGCGAGCCCTTCCTCGATGACGGGAAGGTCGTCTGGCGCGCTGCGCCAGAGACAAGTGGCAACCTGGAAATCCTGCGGCCGGCATCCGATCCGTTTTCCGAGGATGGCGGCCTGCGCCTGATGAGCGGTCCGCTGGGCCGGGGCGTCAGCAAGGTCTCGGCGGTGAAGCCTGCCAATCGCGTTCTGGAAGCGCCCGCGATCGTGTTCGAGACACAGGGCGCGCTGAAAGCGGCGTTCGAAGCCGGACAGCTGGATCGCGATTTTGTCGCCGTGGTCCGGTTCCAGGGGCCGGCGGCCAATGGCATGCCGGAACTGCACGGGCTGACGCCTGTGCTCGGCATCCTGCAGGACAGGGGGTTCAAGATTGCGCTCGTCACCGATGGCCGCATGTCTGGTGCGAGCGGCAAGATTCCTTCGGCCATCCATATGAGTCCCGAAGCGGCGCGCGGCGGGCCTTTGGCGCGGGTCCGGGACGGAGACATGATCGCCTTCGACTCCGAGAAAGGGACGCTCGATATCAAGGTGGACAGCGAAACCTTTGCCGCGCGTGAGCCGGCCCCGTTCCGGCCGAATGAATCGTCGATTGGTCTCGGCCGGGAAATGTTCTCCTATTTCCGGCAGATGGCCGGAACCGCGGATTCGGGCGCCAGCCAGTTTTCGTTCTTCGGCGCGGAGTCCTGAATGATGATGAATGAGTTGCTGGTTGGCGACGTTGGGGGAACCAATGTCCGCTTTGCGATGGCGCATCGCTCAGCGGGGCGGTTTGCCATCGATCATTTCGAGAAACTGGAAGGCGACGATTTCGAATCGTTCGAGGACGCGCTGGTGTCATACCTCGAGGCGACCGGCCTGAAACCCGATCATGCCTGTTTCGCGCTGGCCGGTCCTGTCCGGGACGGCGAGGTCCTGCTGACCAATCGCAGATGGCACGTTTCCGCGCGCCATGTGTCCCAACGGTTCGGCATCGGGAACGTGAACCTGGTCAATGATTTCGCCGCCATGGCCCGCGCCGTGCCCGAATATGATTCCGCCACGTTCGAGACCATTAGGGATGGAACGCCATTGGAGGGGGCCCCTGTGCTCGTCGCCGGGCCGGGAACAGGATTCGGCGTGGCAACCCTGCTCGGTAGCGATGCGTCGACCTGGCATGTCCTGAACGGGGAGGGCGGGCATGTCGCGTTCTCGCCTCGAGACGAAACCGAGCTGGAACTCGCACGGATCCTGCTGGCAAAGCATGGCTACGTGTCCAATGAGCTGGTTGCCTCGGGCAGCGGCCTCAATGCCGTGCATGAAGCGTTCTGCGAGATGCACGGACGACCATACCAGGAGATCGGGCCGCAGGAGATGCGCCGGCTGGCCGACGCGGGCGACGAGATGTTCCGTTCGCTCATCCAGCTGCGGGCAAATACGGTCATGACCGCCGTCGGCGATCTCGTTCTGGCAAACGGGGCGCTTGGCGGCGTGGTCCTGGCCGGCGGCGTCACCGATCGAATTACAGACTTCCTGAAGTCAGCCGAAGCATGCGACAGGTTTGTCGAGCGCGGGCCGCTCTGCCAATATCTTCGCAATTGTCCGGTCAGCCTGATGCGCGACCCGGAAGCGCCCTTGATCGGGGCTGCGGCTTTCCACGAACAGGAGATAAAGTAATGACGTTCCCCCTGAGATCGCTCGTGGAAGCCGCGACCAAGGCGCCGATTGTGCCTGTGCTGGTCGTTGACCGCATTGAAGTTGCGGTGCCGCTTGCACGGGCGCTTGTTGATGGCGGCCTGACGATTGCCGAAGTCACGCTGCGTACCCCCTCGGGGCTGGCGGTTATTGAGGAAATGAAATCCGCCGAGCCGGGCCTCAAGGTTGGGGCGGGCACGGTGTTGACCGAAACCGATGTCGAGAACGCATTGGCAGCTGGCGCCGACTTCCTCGTGGCGCCGGGCATGTCGCCAAAACTGCTTGCCGGACTGGGTGGCCACCGCCGCCTGATGATTCCCGGCGTCGCCACCGCCAGCGAGGCCATGGCGCGGCACGAAGACGGGTTTGACCTGTTGAAGCTGTTTCCCGCCTCGATTGCCGGCGGAGTCGGCGCGCTCAAGGCGCTTGGTGCTCCGCTGCCGCACCTGCGCTTCATGCCGACAGGCGGTATTACCGAGGCGGATGTCGGCAAGTACCTGGCCCTTCCCAATGTATTCGCGGCCGGGGGCTCGTGGATTGCGACGGGCGCCGATATTGCGGCCGAGGATTGGAAGGGAATCAGCGCCAAGGCGCGCAAGGCGCTGGCCGCGATCTGAGCCGTGTTCGCCGTTTTCGGCGAATTCAGGCGCGCGTGGAGACATACCTGTTCGGCGTTGCGCGTCAGAATTGGTTTCAGCCGTGGTACAGTGCCTGTGCGTGACGCACCGCCGCAGCTGCAGACACGTAAATTGAGGTATTGAAGGCTGCGGAGCCGGGCCCCGAGATATAATGTACCCGTCTGTTGCGTGACGGGCAAAACCGTCCTAATCCGGCGCCAGACTAGGTCAGGAGACACTGAACATGACCGAGATAGAACGGCTCGCGCTGGATTATTTTCCAGTGATCATATTCCTGGTGATTGGCGCGGCCATTTCGGGCCTGTTCATTGCCGGTTCCGCGCTGCTGGCGCCGTCCAACCCCGACCCCGAAAAGAACTCGGCCTACGAATGCGGTTTCAACGCGTTCGATGATGCGCGGATGAAATTCGACGTGCGATTCTATCTCGTTGCCATCCTGTTCATCATCTTCGATCTCGAAGTGGCATTCCTGTTCCCATGGGCCATCACGCTGGGCACGATCGGCCTGGTCGGATTCTGGTCCATGGTCGTCTTCCTGGGCGTGCTGACCATCGGGTTCGTCTATGAATGGCGCCGAGGTGCGCTGGAGTGGGAATGATGGCAGACGACGGTTTCAAGAAATACGCGCTCGGCGGGGCCCGGGCAGGGGTTGAGGGTGGCTTTGTGCCCCGCGACGACGACCCGTTCTTCAGTGGCTTGTCAGACGCTTTGGCCGACAAGGGCTATTTCACGGCCGGCGCCGACGACCTGATTGCCTGGGCGCGCACCGGCTCGCTGATGTGGATGACATTCGGCCTGGCCTGCTGTGCTGTCGAGATGATGCATGCGGGCAACCCGCGCTACGACCTTGAGCGTTTCGGCATGGCGCCGCGGGGCAGCCCACGCCAGTCGGACGTGATGATCGTGGCCGGCACGCTGACCAACAAAATGGCGCCAGCCCTGCGCAAGGTCTATGATCAGATGCCGGAGCCCCGCTACGTGATCTCCATGGGCAGTTGCGCCAATGGTGGCGGCTATTACCACTACAGCTATTCGGTTGTTCGGGGCTGTGACCGGATCGTCCCGGTCGATATTTACATACCCGGATGCCCTCCAACAGCTGAAGCACTCGTCTACGGCTTCCTGCAGCTGCAGAAGAAAATCCGCCGCGAAGGCTCGATCGAGCGCTAGGGGAACCAAGATGAATATCGAAGCGCTGGAAGATCTCGCAGCCCATATCGAGGCGACTCAGGGCGATGCCGTGCGCGCGTCACAAATCGTTGTCGGCGAACTGACCCTGCTGGCCGAGCGCGACCATATCGTGAACCTGCTGCGTTTCCTGCGCGACGACCAGCAATGCAATTTCGAAACGCTGATCGATATTTGCGGGGTCGACTATCCGGAACGGTCCGACCGGTTCGAAGTCGTCTACCACCTCCTGTCGATGCGCATGAACCACCGCATCCGGGTGCGCATACGCACCGATGAGGAAACGCCGGTGGCGAGCGCTACGGTGCTGTGGCCTGCAGCGAACTGGTTCGAGCGCGAGGCGTTCGACATGTACGGGATCCAGTTTTCCGACCATCCGGACCTGCGCCGCATCCTGACCGACTACGGGTTCGAAGGCTATCCGCTGCGCAAGGACTTCCCGCTGACGGGCCATTACGAGGTTCGCTACGACGATCTTGAAAAGCGCGTAATCTATGAGCCGGTCCAGCTGACGCAGGAATACCGGAACTTCGATTTCCTCTCGCCATGGGAAGGCATGACAGCCGAGATTCCGGGCGACGAGAAAGCCGTCTCCGAGGAGGCACCTGAATAATGGCTGACACGATCCAAACTTCCATTGACGAGGAACGCAAGTTCACGCTGAATTTCGGGCCGCAGCACCCGGCTGCGCACGGCGTGCTGCGCATGATCATGGACCTCGACGGCGAAGTCGTCACCCGGATCGACAGCCATATCGGCCTGCTGCATCGTGGCACTGAAAAATTGCTTGAATACAAGACCTTCCTGCAGGGCCTGCCATATTTTGACCGGCTCGATTATTGCTCGCCGATGAACCAGGAGCATGCCTGGTGCCTCTCCATCGAGAAGCTGATGGGTATCAAGGTTCCGCGCCGCGCGAGCCTGATCCGCGTCATGTTCTCCGAGATCGGCCGGATCATGTCGCACATCCTCAACGTGACGACGCAGGCCATGGATGTCGGCGCGCTGACGCCCATCACCTGGGGCTTTGAAGAGCGCGAAAAGCTGTGCGTGTTCTATGAGCGCGCCTCGGGCAGCCGCATGCACGCGGCGTATTTCCGTCCGGGCGGCGTGCACCAGGACCTGCCGCAATCCCTGATCGACGATATTGCCGAGTGGTGCCTTCACTTCCCGGTGGCGATGAACCGGCTGGAATCGCTGATCACCGAGAACCGCATCTTCAAGCAGCGCAATGCCGATATTGGCGTTGTTGACGTGAAGACGATCATGGACTGGGGTTTTACCGGCGTGATGGTGCGTGGCTCGGGCCTCGTTTGGGACCTGCGCCGCTCGCAACCTTATGAGTGCTATGACGAACTCGACTTCAAAATCCCGGTTGGCAAGAATGGCGACAATTATGACCGCTATGTCTGCCGCATGGAGGAGATGAAAGAGTCCACGAAGATCATCCAGCAATGTATCGAGTTGATGGCGAAGGAAGGTCCGGGGCCTGTCCTGCCGAAGCATTCGAAGCTGGCGCCTCCGCGGCGTGCCGAGATGAAGAATTCGATGGAAGCGCTGATTCACCATTTCAAGCTTTATACGGAAGGCTTCCACGTGCCGGAGGGCGAATGCTACGCGCCGATTGAGGCACCGAAGGGCGAGTTTGGCGTCTACCTGGTTTCCGATGGCACCAACAAGCCATACCGCGCCAAGATTCGCGCACCGGGCTTCCCGCACCTGCAGGCCATGGACCATCTGTCGAAGGGCCACATGCTGGCCGACGTCTCGGCCATTCTCGGCTCGCTCGATATCGTGTTCGGGGAGGTTGACCGATGAGCGCGTCGACCGATCTCGTCCAGCGCCAGCTTGATGCCTACAATGCGCAGGACATTGAGGCCTTCATGGCATTCTATAACGAGGATGCCGTACTGGCAGGCCTCAATGGCAACGTGAACCAGGCGGGCCATGGCGCCATTCGTGCGCGCCACCTGGACCTGTTTGCCGAGTTTCCGGAAAACCGCGCAGACGTCGTCAACCAGATCGACCTCGGTTCCATCGTGATGGTTCATGAGCGTGTCGAGCGCGCGCCCGGAGGTGATAATTTCGAGGTAGCCGCCATCTATACGCTTCGCGATGGCAAGATCGCCCGCGTCGATTTTGCGCGGGGAAGCTGATTGATGGCTGTCTTCCCGGAACATCGTCTTTCGATCATGACATTGGGCGTGCAGGACCGCGCGGCCCTGACGGCGTTCTATGAGGACGTCATCGGGTTCAGGAATGTTGGCCCTGAGGGGATGACCCTGTTCGACATGGGCGGGTTCATGCTGGGCCTCTGGGAAGAAGACAAGCTCGCCAAGGATGCCGGCCTGCCGCACAATCGCAGCGGCGACTTCAAGGGTGTGGCGCTGGCGTACAATGCGCGCTCCATCGAAGAGGTCGACGCCATTTTTGCGCGGCTCAACGATGCGGGCGTCACAGTCACCACTGCGCCGCACAAGGCCTTCTGGGGCGGCTATTCCGGATATTTCGCGGATCCCGAGGGCAATGCCTGGGAAATCGCATTCAACCCGTTTTGGACACTGGATGAGGCAGGCCGCGTCGTGCTGCCCTCCGCGGAGGACGTATAGATGGCATTGCGCCGGTTTGATATCGAGGCAGGCGGCGACACGTTCGCCTTCAAGCCCGAGACAGAGGAAAAGATTGCGTTCTGGCGGGCCAAGTATCCGGCGGACCGGCAGCGCTCGGCCGTGATCCCGATGCTGTGGCTGGCCCAGAAGGACAATAATGGCTGGTTGTCCGAACCCGCCATGCGCGAAGTCGCCGACCGCCTGGAAATGCCATATATCCGCGTCTACGAAGTCGCGACCTTCTACACGATGTTCCGGATGCAGCCGGTGGGCAAGTTCCACATCCAGCTGTGCGGCACGACGCCCTGCATGCTGCGCGGCGCGGAGACGCTGAAGGAAGTCTGCAAGAAGGAAATCGGCCCGGCCATGTTTGTCACTGACGACAAGCGCCTGTCATGGGAAGAGGTCGAGTGTCTTGGCGCCTGCGTGAACGCGCCTATGGCGCAGATCAATGACGACTATTTTGAGGACCTGTCGGCAGCCAGCTTTACCGAGATCATCTCCAAGCTGAAAAATGGCGCCGAAGCGCAGCCTGGCCCGCAGATCGACCGGGTGAACAGTGGTCCGGAAGGCGGCACGACCGTGTTGACCGAGCCGAGCCTGTTCGACGGCACGCGAAACAAGATTTCGACACTGCCGAACCTGCCGGTTCCGGCGGAGGACACAAGTGCCGAGGCCAAGGGCCTCCCGAAGGAATCGGCACCGACCAATACGAAGCGCGAAACGCCTGAGGCGACGCCGGGAACCAAGACGACCCTGCTGCCGAAGCGCGACGGGCCGCCCGCCAAAAAGAGTGATGAGGACTAGGACATGTTGCAGGACAAGGACCGCATCTTCACCAATCTCTACGGGCTCCACTCGCCGGGCCTGGAAGCCGCCCAAAAGCGCGGCGCCTGGCACCTGACGCGCGAGATGCTGGCGCTCGGGCCGGACTGGATCTGCGACCAGATCAAGGCCAGCGGCCTGCGCGGCCGGGGCGGCGCGGGGTTCCCGACGGGGCTGAAATGGACCTTCATGCCGAAAGAGGTGCGCGAGCGTCCTCACTATCTGGTCGTCAACGCGGATGAATCCGAACCCGGGACCTGCAAGGACCGCGAGATCATGCGCCACGATCCGCACCTGCTGATCGAGGGCTGCATGGTGGCGAGCCGCGCGATGCTGGCACACAAGTGCTATGTCTACCTACGCGGCGAATATATTGCCGAGCGCCATGCGATGGAAGCGGCGATCAAGGAGGCCTACGAGGCCAAGCTGATTGGCCAGAACAATGTCAACGGATGGGATTTCGACATCTACGTCCATCACGGCGCCGGCGCGTATATCTGCGGCGAGGAAACCGCGCTGCTCGAAAGCCTTGAAGGCAAGAAGGGCCAGCCGCGCATGAAGCCGCCATTCCCGGCCAATGCCGGGCTATATGGCTGCCCGACGACCGTGAACAACGTGGAGTCGATAGCCGTTGCGCCGACGATCCTGCGCCGCGGCGCAGAATGGTTTGCCGGTTTCGGTCGTCCGAACAATGCCGGCACCAAGCTGTTCTGCATTTCCGGCCACGTGAACAAGCCGTGCAATGTGGAAGAAGAGATGTCGATCTCGTTCCGCGACCTGATCGATACGCATTGCGGCGGCATTCGCGGCGGCTGGGACAATCTGAAGGCGGTCATCCCGGGCGGGTCGTCCGTGCCGATGGTGCCAGCCGACCAGATCATGGATGCCTACATGGATTTCGACACGCTGCGCGACCTGAAATCGGGCCTCGGCACGGCGGCCGTCATCGTGATGGACAAGGACACCGACCTGATCAAGGCGATCGCGCGCCTCGCTTATTTCTACAAGCACGAATCCTGCGGCCAGTGCACGCCGTGCCGTGAAGGCACCGGCTGGATGTGGCGGGTGATGGAGCGGATGGTGAAGGGCGAGGCCGAGCATGACGAGATCGACACGCTGCTCGACGTGACCAAGCAGGTCGAAGGCCACACGATCTGTGCGCTGGGCGACGCGGCGGCCTGGCCGATCCAGGGCCTGATCCGCCATTTCCGGCCAGAAATCGAAGCCCGTATCAACGAATACCGTCTGCCCCGCGCCATGGTGCAGGGCGCTGTGATCGCGGCGGAGTAGGGAAGACATGACCGACACGTTCAAGCTCAATATCGATGGCCAGGACATCGAGGTGCCCAAGCACTACACGCTGATGCAGGCGTGCGAGGAAGCGGGCGCCGAGATTCCGCGCTTCTGCTATCATGAGCGCCTCTCTGTCGCCGGCAATTGCCGCATGTGCCTCGTCGAGTGGGAAGGCGCGCCGAAGCCGATTGCCTCGTGCGCCCAGACCGTCGGCGACATGCGCCCGAACCGGGATGGATCGGCGCCGAACGTGCGGACCAAGGGCGACTATGTCCAGAAGGCCCGCAATGGCGTGATGGAATTCCTGCTGATCAACCACCCGCTGGACTGCCCGATCTGCGATCAGGGCGGCGAATGCGACCTGCAGGACCAGGCCATGGCCTATGGCCGGGGCGGCAGCCGCTATGACGAAAACAAGCGCGCCGTCGAAGACAAGTATATGGGGCCGCTGGTCAAGACGATCATGACCCGCTGCATCCAGTGCACGCGCTGTATCCGGTTTGCCGCTGAAGTTGCCGGTGTCGAGGAGATCGGCATGATCTCGCGCGGCGAGAATGCCGAGATCACAACCTATCTCGAACAGTCGCTGACCTCGGAACTGTCCGGCAATGTCATCGACCTCTGCCCGGTTGGCGCGCTGACCTCCAAGCCTTACGCTTTCAATGCGCGCCCGTGGGAGCTGCGCAAGACATCCTCGATCGACGTCATGGATGCGATGGGCGCGGCGATCCGCGTCGACGCCAAGGGTGACGGCGTCATGCGGATCCTGCCGGAGACCAATGAGGAAGTGAACGAGGAGTGGCTTTCGGACAAGTCCCGCTTCGTCTGGGACGGGCTCGCCCGCCAGCGTCTCGACAAGCCCTATATGCGCATGGGCGGCAAGCTCGTGCCGACGACCTGGGGCGAGGCGTTTGCTGCTGCGCAGACGGCGCTTTCGGTTCCAGCTGACAAGATCGGCGTTGTCGCCGGCGACCTGATCGAAGTGGAGCAGGCCAAGGCCGCGCTCGACCTGTTCCGTGCGCTCGGCGTGCAGAACACCGACTGCCGCCCGGCAGGCGCCGCTTACGGCACCGATGGTGTCCGCGAACGCTATATTCTCAATCCGACGCTGATGGGCGTGGAAGAGGCCGATGCGCTGTTGCTGATCGGCACCAACCCGCGGGTCGAAGCGGCGGTCTGGAATGCCCGTATCCGCAAGTCGTGGCTGTGGGGCGACCTGAAGGTCGGCTTGATCGGCGAAGCGGCCGACCTGACCTATGACTACGACCATCTTGGTACCGGCGGCGACGCTTTGACCAATGTGGCTGGCAGCGACTTCTACAAGATTCTCAAGGACGCAAAGCGGCCGATGATCGTGGTAGGCGAAGGCGCGCTGTGCCGGGCTGACGGTGAGGCGATCCTGAGCGCGGCCCTGAAACTGGCACAGGATGTCGGCGCGGTTGCGGACGGCTGGGCCGGGTTCGGCGTCCTGCACAATGCGGCGGGCCGCGTCGGCGCGCTCGATGTCGGTTTCGTGCCGGGCGACAATGGCAAGGCGACGGGCGCCATTCTCGGCGGCGGGATGGACACGGTCGTCCTGCTCGGCGCGGACGAAGCGGACCTGTCCGGTTTTGGCGGCGCGACGGTGATCTATGTCGGTTCGCATGGTGATGCGGGCGCGGCGCGCGCGGACATTATCCTGCCATGCGCAACCTATACCGAGATGAACGCTACCTATGTAAACACGGAAGGGCGCGTCCAGATGACGACGCGCGCCGTCCAGCCGAAGGGCGAGGCCCGCGAAGGCTGGGCCATTTTCCGCGCACTGTCGCAGGTCATGGGCAAGACCTTGCCCTACGACACGGCCGACGCATTGCGGGCGATCCTGCGCGGCGTCGATGGCGAAAACACGGTCTTTTCGGGACATGGATTTGCGCCGGGTGCAGGCAGCGTCAGTGCGCTCCAGGCAGCCGCCAGCGGTGCCGGCGGCACGATCAAGACAGACGCTTTTGCCGCAGTGATCGACGATTTCTACCTGACCAATCCCATCGCGCGGGCGTCCAAGACCATGGCGGAGTGCTCAGCGCTCAGCACGGCTCTAGACACTCCGGTAGCAGCGGAGTAGGGCGGCGGCATGAGCAATCTCATCGAGTCTTTCGGCGAATTTACCGGCTTCTGGATGGTGCTCGGCCAGATCGGCCTGTTCACACTCGTCCTGCTGTTGTCGATTGCCTTCCTGCTCTTGCTGGACCGGAAAATCTGGGCGGCTGTCATGATGCGGAAGGGCCCCAACGTGGTCGGTCCGTTCGGCTTGCTCCAGTCGTTCGCAGACTTCGGCAAATTCCTGCTCAAGGAAATCGTCATACCGGCAGGCGCGAACAAAACGGTGTTCATCCTCGCGCCGATCCTGACCTGTACGCTCTCCTTCGTGGCCTGGGCGGCCATTCCTGTCGCGCCGGGAACGGTGTCGGGAACCAGCTGGGTCGTGTCGAACCTGAATGTCGGTGTGCTGTATCTTTTCGCCATCAGTTCGCTCGGCGTCTATGGCATCATCATGGGTGGCTGGGCATCGAACTCGAAATACCCGTTCCTCGGCGCGCTGCGCTCGGCGGCGCAGATGGTGTCCTATGAAGTGTCGATCGGCTTCATCATTGTTACGGTCATCCTGCTGACCGGATCGATGAATTTGAGCGTCATTGTCGAAAACCAGGCCGGCGGTTTCTGGAACTGGCACGCCTTCAGCCTGCAATACTTTCCACTGATCTTCGTCATGTTCCCGATGTTTGTGATGTTCTTCATCTCGGCGCTGGCAGAAACCAACCGACCGCCGTTCGACCTGCCTGAAGCGGAGTCCGAACTCGTCGCCGGTTACCAGGTGGAATACGGCTCGACGCCCTATCTCCTGTTCATGCTGGGCGAGTATCTCAACATCGTGCTGATGTGCGCGATGATGACCGTCCTCTTCCTCGGCGGCTGGCATGGCCCGTTCGCCCTGGGCGATGCCGTGCAGGACTGGCCGCCGCTGCTGCTCAGCCTGTCGGGCCTGTTCTGGTTCATGCTGAAGATACTGTTCTTCTTCTTCATGTTCGCCATGGTGAAGGCCATCGTGCCCCGTTACCGCTATGACCAGCTGATGCGCCTGGGCTGGAAAATCTTCCTGCCGACCTCGCTCGCAGCCGTTCTGATCGTGGCGGGTTATGTCGTTTATACCGGAGTACAATCATGAGCATTGCGCAGACCATTCGCGGCGCTCTGCTGACCGATTTCATCGGGGCCTTCTGGTCGGCGCTGCGGGAAATGTTCCGCCGCAAGGCGACCGTGAACTATCCGTTCGAGAAGAATCCGCTGAGCCCCCGTTTCCGCGGCGAGCACGCGCTGCGCCGCTATCCGAGCGGCGAAGAGCGCTGCATCGCCTGCAAGCTGTGCGAGGCCGTCTGCCCCGCGCAGGCGATCACGATCGAGGCGGAACCGCGCGAGGACGGCGCCCGCCGGACGACGCGTTATGATATCGACATGGTGAAGTGCATCTATTGCGGCTTTTGCCAGGAGGCCTGCCCGGTCGATGCCATCGTCGAAGGGCCGAACTTCGAATTTGCGACCGAGACGCGTGAAGAACTTTTCTACGACAAGGACCGCCTGCTCGCGAATGGCGACCGGTGGGAACGTCTGATCGCGAAGAACCTGGAGCTGGACGCGCCCTACCGTTAGGGCCGTCTTGCAGAATGACTGAACCGGAGCACGGGAGGCAGGGGCCTCTCTTGCTTCACCAAATAGGGGCTTTGAGGGCTTTGGCAGTTTACGCATTCTGGATACTGGCCACGATCGTGGTCCTGTCTGCGGTCATGGTGATCGCGGCACGCAATCCCGTGCACTCGGTTCTGTTCCTGATCCTCGCCTTCTTCACGTCGGCGGGCCTGCTGGTGCTGATCGGGGCCGAGTTCCTCGCCATGCTGCTTGTCGTCGTCTATGTCGGCGCGGTGGCAGTGCTGTTCCTGTTCGTCGTGATGATGCTGGACGTCGATTTTGTTGAACTGAAACAGGGCTTTTTGAGTTACCTGCCGTTCGGCTTGCTGGTCGGTGCAGTCTTCCTTGCCGAAATCGTGCTCGCCTCCTTCGCGGGCCTCGAGAACCATGTCAGCGCGTTCGACGCGTCGCCCGGCGCGGCCACCAATGCCGAGGCCATCGGGCAGGTGATGTACACGCAATACATGCTGCTGTTCCAGATGGCGGGGATCATCCTCCTGGTTGCCATGATCGGCGCGATCGTGCTGACGCTGCGCCATCGCCCGGGAGTCAAACGCCAGAATATCGCCAAGCAGACATCGCGTCGCCGTTCAGACGCTTTCGAATTGAAAGACCCGAGCTCCGGGCAGGGGATCTGATATCATGGACCTTGGACTTTCCCATTTTCTCGCCGTCTCGGCGGCGCTGTTCACGATCGGGGTCGTGGGCATCTTCGTGAACCGGAAGAACATCATTGTCATCCTGATGGCGATCGAACTGATCCTCCTGTCGGTGAACCTCAACCTGATTGCCTTCTCGGTTTTCAACGGTGACATCACCGGGCAGATCTTTGCCATGCTCGTCCTGACAGTGGCGGCGGCTGAAGCGGCCGTCGGCCTTGCCATCCTCGTCGTCTATTTCCGCAATCGCGGCGATATTGCGGTCGAGAATGTCGACCTGATGAAAGGTTAGAGGCTTATGCTGCCGGATATTTTCATACTCTTCATCGTGCTTGCGCCCGGAATTGTGGCGCTGACAGGCCTCGTCCACAAGCAGATCGGCGATAAGCTGGTCATGTTCCTGACAACGGGCGTCGTGCTGACGGCCGGTGCCCTGTCGCTGTTCCAGCTGTTTGCCTATGCCGCCGGCATTGGCGGTGGTGAGGGGCATGGCGAAGCGGCTGGCCACGCGGTCGAAGCGGTTGCCGCCAATGGCGTGCATGTGATCACACTCCTGCCCTGGATCGACGTTGGCGCGTTCCAGGCCAACTGGGCGATCCGGGTCGATACGCTGTCCATCGTGATGATGGCGGTGATTACCGGTGTGTCCGGGCTCGTGCACCTCTATTCATGGGGCTATATGAGCGACGACCCGCACCGGTCGCGCTTCTTCGCCTACCTTTCGCTGTTCACATTTGCGATGCTGTCGCTGGTCGTGGCCGACAATTTCATCCAGCTCTTCTTCGGCTGGGAAGGCGTGGGTCTCGCCTCCTACCTGCTGATCGGTTTCTGGTACACGAAGAAGGCGCCGAACGACGCCTCGATCAAGGCCTTCGTGACCAACCGCGTCGGTGATTTCGGCCTCGCGCTCGGAATCATGGCCGTGTTTTTCGTCTTCGGGTCGGTCGAGTTCGAACCGGTGCTGAGCGCGATCCGCGAGAATGCGGTGGTCACGCCGCTGGCCTTCGCCGAGGCCGCCCCGGCGCAGGAAGCGGTGATCGAATTCCTCGGCCAGCGCGTGTACGCGCTCGAACTGATCGGCGTGCTCCTGTTCATCGGCGCGATGGGCAAGTCGGCGCAATTCTTCCTCCATGTCTGGCTGCCGGACGCCATGGAAGGCCCGACCCCCGTGTCGGCCCTGATCCACGCCGCGACCATGGTGACGGCCGGGGTCTACCTGGTCTGCCTCCTGTCGCCCCTCTACGAGCACACGGTCTATGCCGCGGGCATGGTGACGATCGTCGGCGCAGTGACGGCCCTCTATGCCGCGACAGTGGGCATGGCGCAGAACGACATCAAGCGCGTGATCGCGTATTCGACCTGTTCGCAGCTCGGCTACATGTTCTTTGCCGCAGGTATCGGCGCCTATGAGGCGGCGATGTTCCATCTCTTCACGCACGCGTTCTTCAAGGCGCTGCTGTTCCTCGGCGCGGGTTCCGTGATCCACGGCATGCACCACGAACAGGACATGCGGAAAATGGGCGGGCTCGCGAAATTCATGCCGCTGACCTATGCGGCGATGCTGATCGGCACGATCGCGATCATCGGCCTCGGCATACCGCACACGCTCATCGGCTTCTCGGGCTTCTTCTCGAAGGATGCGATCCTCGAGAGCGCGTTCGCCGCCGGCGAGCATCACGTGATGTTCGGACAGGTGGCCTTCTGGTTCGGCATCGTCGCCGCCCTGCTCACGAGCTTCTATTCGTGGCGCCTCATCTACATGACGTTCCATGGGCCGCAGGCATCTGCGGAGCATCATGACGATCACGGTCACGCCGCGGCGGACGACCTTGGCCACGCCCATGACGACCATGCGCACGTGCCGCATGAAAGCCCGGCGATCATGCTGGTGCCACTGGCGCTGCTCAGCCTGGGGGCGGTCTTCGCGGGCTTCTATTTCCACGACTGGTTTGTCGGCGGCAAGGAGAGCGCGTTCTGGGGCGGGGCGATCTATTCGGCCGCCGAGAACCATGTGCTGCATGACCGTCACAACGTGCCTGAATGGGTGCTGTGGGCGCCGCTGGCCGTCACGCTGGCGGGCTTCGTGATTGCGACCATGACCTATTTCTTCAATCGCGGATTTGGCAAGCGCATCGCCGACAGTGGCGGTCCGCTGCATGCCCTGTTCTCGAACAAATGGTATTTCGACGAGCTCTACAATGCGACCCTCATCAAGGGCTCGGCGGTTCTGGGCAACCTGTTCTGGAAAGCCGACAAGAAGATCATCGACGGAGTAGGCCCTGACGGCGTTTCATCGCTCACGCGCTGGGGTGCCCGCCGTGTTTCGGCGATGCACACAGGCTACCTGTATCATTATGCGTTCGTGATCATTGGGGCTGCGCTGGTCTTCGGCGCTGTCATGTGGTTGCGCGCTGGAGGAGTTAACTGATGGGCGGTTTCCCCATTCTTTCGGCGGTTGTCTTCCTGCCGCTGATCGGCGCGCTCATCATCATGGGTGTGCGCTCTGCAACTGCAGGCAGCTTCAGCAGCGAGGAAGCCGGCAAGGACAGCCGTGCCGCCTTGCTGGCGGGGCTGATCATTTCCAGCGCGACATTCGTCGCGTCGGTTGCCGCCTTCCTGACTTTCGATCCCAATGCTGCAGGCTACCAGCTCGTCGAGCAATATGCCTGGTATGGCGAGATCACGTACAAGGTCGGGATTGACGGCCTGTCGATGCCGCTGATCCTGCTGACGACCTTCCTGACGCCGATCTGCCTTCTGGCCAGCTGGAACTCGATCCATACGCGCGTGACTGAATATGTGGTCGCGTTCCTGGTGCTCGAGACTTTCATGCTCGGCGTGTTCGCGGCGCTCGATATCGTCCTGTTCTATATTTTCTTCGAAGCCGGGCTGATTCCGATGTTCCTGATCATCGGGATATGGGGCGGCAAGGAAAAGATCTACGCTGCGTTCAAGTTCTTCCTCTACACATTGCTTGGCTCGCTGCTGATGCTGGTGGCGGTGGTCTACATGTTCCAGGCCGCAGGGTCGTCGGACGTTGAAGTCCTCGAGAAGTTCGCATTCCCGCCGCACGTCCAGACATGGCTATGGCTGGCCTTTGCCGCCTCCTTCGCCGTGAAGCTGCCAATGTGGCCGGTCCATACATGGCTGCCCGACGCCCACGTCCAGGCCCCCACGGCAGGCTCGGTGATCCTGGCCGGCGTGCTGCTGAAAATGGGCGGCTACGGGTTCCTGCGGTTCTCGCTGCCAATGTTCCCGGATGCGAGCCAGCTGTTCCAGCCGGCCATGTTCGCGCTGGCGGTGATCGCCATCGTCTACACGTCGCTGGTCGCGTGGCGCCAGACGGACATGAAGAAGCTGATCGCCTATTCTTCCGTGGCACATATGGGGTTCGTCACGCTCGGTATCTTCTCGTTCAACGAGGTCGGTGTTCAGGGCGCGATCTTCCAGATGCTGAGCCACGGCCTGATCTCCGGCGCGTTGTTCCTGATCGTCGGCGTGGTCTACGACCGCATGCATACCCGCGAGATTGCGGCCTATGGCGGTCTGGTCAACCGCATGCCGGTCTATGCCACGCTGTTCATGCTGTTCAGCATGGCGAATGTCGGCCTGCCCGGCACGAGTGGATTCATCGGTGAAATCCTGACCATGGTTGGCGGCTTCCAGGCGTCGACCTGGGCCGCGGCAGGCGCCGCGCTGGGCGTCATCTTCTCGGCGGTCTATATGCTGACCCTTTACCGGCGCACCGTGTTCGGGGAAATCACCAACCCGAAGCTCAACGATATAAGCGACATGAACGCGATCGAACTGGTCTGCATCGTGCCGCTGGCGGTGCTCACGATATTGTTCGGCGTCGCGCCGAACCTGATTTTCAACATTACTGAAGGGGCAGCGAACCGCATCCTGTCCCTGATGGTCGGAGGCTGACGGCCCATGCTCGACTATACTGCCATGATCGTCGCAATCGGTCCCGAGCTCTGGCTCGCGGCGGCCGGCCTGCTCGGCGTCCTGCTGGGCGCCGTGCTGAAGGACCGGTTCAACGCGCTGTCGTTCAAATACGGCGCGCTGGCGCTGTTCGGCGCAGCGGCGCTGTCGCTGATGTTCTATCAGGGCGGCGAAGCGTTCGGTGGCCTGGTACAAACGAACACGTTCGTGAACTTCGCGAAATTCGTGAGCTTCGCGGTCGGCGGCTTTGCGCTGATCATGTCGGAAGGCTTCCTGAAGCGCCACGACACGATCCGTTACGAATACGTCCTGCTGACCATTTTCGCCAGCCTCGGCATGGGGATGATCCTGTCCGCCGCCGACCTGATGACGCTTTACATGGGGATCGAGACGCTCAGCCTGTCATCCTATGTGCTGGCGGCGTTCCACCGGGATTCGGCGCGGTCTTCGGAAGCGGGCCTGAAGTATTTCGTGCTGGGCGCGCTGGCCTCCGGCATGCTGCTCTACGGCGCCTCGCTTGTGTACGGATTTTCCGGCACGACCAATTTTGCCGGGATTTCGAGCGCGGACCCGTCGATTGGCCTGATGTTCGGCATGGTCCTGATGATCGTCGGCCTGGCATTCAAGATTTCAGCCGCACCGATGCATGTGTGGACGCCCGACGTTTATGAAGGCGCACCGACACCGGTGGGTGCCTTCTTCGCGTCGGCCCCGAAAATGGCATCCATGGTCGTGTTCGCGAACGTGATGTTCACGGCCTTTGGCGACGTGATGGACCAGTGGCAGCTGATCGTTGCGATCATTGCCGGCCTGTCGATGATCATCGGCTCGTTCGGCGCGCTGACCCAGACCAATATCAAACGCCTTCTCGGCTATTCCTCGATTGCGAACGTCGGCTACGCGCTGGTGGCCGTGGCTGCTGGCCAGGCCAGCGGGGCCGGGGCCCTGTTGATCTTCATGACCCTGTACGTTGTATCATCGCTTGGCCTGTTTGCCGGAGTGCTCGCGATGCGTCGCCGGGGCGGCATGGTTGAGAGCATTGATGAACTCGGCGGCTTGATGAGCTCGCGTCCATGGCTTGCCATCGCCTTGTCGATCCTGATCTTCTCGATTGCCGGCCTGCCGCCGTTTGGTGGCTTCTTCGGCAAATGGGAAGTGTTCAATGCCGGTATCGAGGCAGGCTTGCTGCCGCTCGCGATCATCCTCGTGGTCGCGTCGGTCGTGTCTCTCGGATACTACCTGCGCATCGTGAAGATCATGTGGTTCGATGAACCGAAAGAGCGGTTTGAATCGATCGATGGCTCCGTGACACTGACAGTGCTCGCCTCGGCCTTCGTCGCGGGCATCCTGTTCCTGGTGTTCATCAACCAACTCTCGCAATGGGCGTACGATGCTGCACTGGGACTGGCCTCTTGAGTCTGGACTGGCCCGTTCACCATCTCGGCGCAATTGACAGCACCAACAGCGAAGCAAAGCGGCGTGCGTCTGCCGGTGGCTTTTCTGATGGCTGGCTTGTCGCGGAGACACAATCGGCAGGGCGTGGTCGGCTCCAACGCCACTGGGTGTCCCCAGTCGGCAACCTGTTCGCGACAGCTTTGTTTCATGAGCCCGGCGGGATGGTCGTGGCGTCACGGTTGCCGTTCGCGGCGGCCTTGGCTGTCGGCGACGTGGCGCGGATGTTTGCGCCGGACGCCGACATTCGCCTGAAATGGCCCAACGATGTGCGCATAAACAAGGCGAAACTGTCCGGCATCCTGATCGAAACCGGCGGGTCGGGCGCGGACACATGGGTTGCGGCCGGCATCGGCATCAATGTCAGCCACGCCCCGGATGGAGCGGAACAGAGCGCAACATCCATTGCGACCCTTCGCGGCGATACGGCGGTGACGGCAGACATGGCGCTGGAAGCCCTGCGGACCGCCTTTTCACAACGGTTGATCGAAGCGCGAGCCGGGTTTTCGGGGCTCCGCAAGGCCTGGCTTGAGCATGCCGAGGGGCTGGGCGCGATCGTACGTGTCACGGCGTCGGGCGAGCCCATTGAGGGTACATTCGAGGATCTCGACGAATTCGGCGCCCTCATCCTCAGATTGCCCGATGGCACCCGGCAGACCATAAGGGCTGGAGATGTGAACCTGGTAGGGAGATCGTAGCTGCCATGCTGCTAGCAATCGACGTGGGGAATACGAACACCGTTTTTGGTGTTCATGATGGCGAGCGGTGGCTCGTCCAGTGGCGCAGCGCGACCGAGGCCCGCAAGACCGCTGACGACCATGCGGCCTGGTTGTGGCGGCTTGCCGACATGCACGGCATGGACCTGAGCAAGATCAATGGCTGCGTCATCTCGACAGTTGTGCCGCAGGCGGTGTTCAACTTCCGCAACCTTGCGCGCCGTTATCTCAACGTCGAACCCATGTTTATCGGCGATCCGTCGCTCAAAACCGGAGTCGAGATCCGTATCCATCGCCCTGAGCAGGTCGGTGCGGACAGGATTGTCAGTGCGCTCGGCGCGCATGTGTCCTATCCGGGAAACCTGATCGTTATCGACAGCGGCACTGCGACGACCTTTGATATTGTCGGCGAAGACGGCGGGTTCGAAGGCGGCATTATTTCGCCTGGCATCAACCTGTCGGTCAGCGCCCTTCACGATGCCGCGGCACAATTGCCGCGAATTGCGATCCAGCGTCCGAGCCGGGTTATCGGACAGGATACGATCAGTGCGATGCAGTCTGGTGTGTTCTGGGGCTATATCGACCTGATTGACGGGCTGGTACGACGGATCAAGGCCGAGTATGGAAAGCCCATGCAGGTGGTTGCAACCGGCGGCGTCGCGTCCCTGTTCGAAGGCGCCAGCGAAACAATCGACCACTACGACCCTGATATTCTGATCAGTGGTCTCCTCGAAATCTACAAACGTAACAAATAGGACCTTATGGCCGATTCAGCACAGC
The DNA here is from genome assembly GCA_963973995.1 of uncultured Alphaproteobacteria bacterium. Lineage (GTDB taxonomy): Bacteria > Pseudomonadota > Alphaproteobacteria > Caulobacterales > Hyphomonadaceae > Hyphomonas. The sequence continues at coordinate 62,240 of CAXBCO010000011.1, read as the reverse complement.
TATCCGACGAACTCGTTTTCCTCCCGCTCGGGGGATGCGAGGAGATCGGCATGAACCTGAATGCCTACGGGTATGGGCCGCCGCATGCGCGGCGCTGGATCCTTGTGGATGTCGGCGTAACCTTCGGGGGACTGGATACGCCGGGGATCGACCTGATCTGTGCCGATCCGGACTTCCTGATCGGCGAACAGATCGACGCCATCTTCCTGACTCACGCCCACGAGGACCATATCGGGGCTGTCGGCCTGCTATATCCGCGTCTCAAGACGAAGGCGCCGATCTATGCGACGCCGTTCACGACAGAGCTGGTGCGGTCAAAGATGCAGGAGCGCGGGGTGGATGCCCGCTGGCTGAAGCCGGTGGCGCTGGGAGGGACGGTCGTGGCCGGGCCGTTCAAGGTGACTTACATCACGCTTACCCACTCGATTCCCGAACCGAATGCGCTCGCCATCGATACGCCTGCCGGCATGATCCTCCATACAGGCGACTGGAAGATCGACCCGGATCCGCAGATTGGCGGCCCGACGGATATCGAGGGCCTGACGGCACTTGGCGACCGCGGCGTGCTGGCAATGGTGTGCGATTCCACGAACGTTTTCGAAGAGGGTGAATCCGGTTCGGAGGAAAGCGTCAAGCAAGGCCTGATCGACCTGATCGCGGAACAGACGCAAGCCGTGGCGGTTACGACCTTCGCGTCGAACGTCGCGCGGGTAAAGTCGATCATCGAGGCGGCCGAGCAGGCCGGGCGCAGCGTGTGCCTTGTCGGGCGGAGCATGCACCGGATTACAGATGCGGCGAAGGCCGTCGGGATCCTGCCGCGGCATATGGAATTCGTTGATGAATATGAGGCCAGTTCCATGCCCGCCGAAAATATCCTTTACCTGTGCACGGGCAGCCAGGGCGAAGCCCGGGCCGCGCTGGGTCGGATATCCCGGAATGATCATCGCAATGTGTCGCTGGGTGAGGGTGACTGCGTGATCTTTTCGTCGCGGATCATTCCCGGCAATGAACGCGAGATATTCGCCATGCAGAACGCGCTGGCGGACCAGGGCGTACGCATCATTACGCCGCGCATGGTCAAGCAGCCGATCCACGTTTCGGGACATCCGTGCCGGGGTGAGCTGCAGAAAATGTACCAATGGGTGCGGCCGGAGATCGCCGTGCCTGTACATGGCGAGCGCCGCCACATCATGGAGCACGCGGCCTATGCCAAGTCGCTCCAGATTCCCCAGGCAGTGGCCCCGCGAAATGGCAGCCTCGTGCGCCTCGCACCCGGGCCAGCGGAGATTATCGATCTCGTACCCGCCGGACGCCTGCTGCTGGATGGCAAGTTCCTGGTGCCGGAAGGCGCACAGGGCCTGAATGAGCGCCGCAAACTGTCGGAAAACGGCCTCGTGCTGGCCAGTGTCGTGATCGACGAGGCCGGGGACGTGATAGATGGTCCGGTCGTCGTTGTGCGGGGATTCTCGGAATCGGATGGCCGTCTCGCCGACGAAAGCCTCGACGATCTCGACGAGGCCGCCGACGCCGCCGTGCGGAAGATGAAGCGCAAGACCCGTCTTGATGATGACATGGTTGAACGCGAAATAGGTCGGGCCCTGCGCAAGGCCTGCGAGGCGACGTTTGGACGGCGCCCGATGATTGATGTGACTGTATTGAGGAGCTGAAGCACCATGAGCGAATTCAAAATTGGCCCGCTAAACCATGTTGGCATTGCCGTGCCGGATATTGAAGAGGCGTGCGAAACCTACCGCACGCTCTATGGCGCAACCGATATCACGACGCCGTTCGACATGCCGGAGCAGGGCGTGAAGGTGTGTTTCGTAAACCTGCCGAACGCGCAGATCGAGCTGATCGAGCCGCTGAACGCTGAATCGCCCATCGCGAACTTCATCACCAAGAACCCGAAGGGCGGACAGCACCATGTCTGCTTCGAAGTGGACGACATCAACCAGGCCGTTGACGAGATGGGCAAGCGCGGCGCGACCGTGCTGGGCAAACCCCGAATCGGCGCGCACGGGACGATGATCATATTCGTCCACCCGAAGAATTCCAACGGGGTGCTCATCGAGCTCATGGAAACGCCCAAAGGCGACCATTGATGACCATTGCGAGCGCCGTTGTCGTCTTTGTCCTGGGCTGGTGGATCAGCTTTTTTGCTGTCCTGCCGATCGGTGTGCGCGGCCAGTTCGAGGACGGTGAGATCACGCCCGGGACCGAAGAAGGCGCACCGGCCAATCCGATGCTGCTGAAGAAAGCCATATGGGCAACAATCGGCGGGGCCATCATTACCGGCATTGCAGCCCTGGTTGTGCCGCTCCTCCTTGCGGACTAAGGGCGGCTGCGGCTAGTTGGGCGCCAATATCAGCGTTAGCGGGGAATCCATGCGTCTTTCGAAATTCTTTCTGCCGGTTACCAAGGACGCCCCGGCGGATGCGGCCATCGCCTCGCACAAGCTGATGCTGCGCACCGGCATGATCCGGCAGAACGGCGCGGGCATCTATTCCTGGCTGCCCATGGGCTATATCGTTCTCAAGAAGATCGAACAGATCGTGCGCGAGGAGATGAACCGCGCCGGCGCCATCGAGATGCTGATGCCTACCTTGCAGCAGGCCGATCTCTGGCGCGAATCCGGTCGGTATGACGACTATGGCAAGGAGATGCTGCGCATCAAGGACCGGCATGACCGGGACATGCTGTACGGCCCGACGAATGAAGAGCTGATCACCGACGTGTTCCGTTCTTACGTCAAAAGCTACAAGCAGCTGCCGCTGAACCTGTATCACCAGCAATGGAAGTTCCGCGACGAAGTGCGTCCGCGGTTCGGTGTGATGCGCGGCCGCGAATTCCTGATGAAGGATGCCTATTCCTTCGACCTGACGGAAGAGGACGCGCGCGTTTCGTATCGCAAGATGTTCTGCGCCTATCTCAATGCGTTTGACCGCATGGGGCTGACGGCGATTCCGATGCGGGCCGATACCGGCCCGATCGGCGGCGACATGAGCCACGAGTTCATCATCCTGGCCGACACGGGCGAGAGCGCCGTGTTCTGCGACAAGGCCCTTCTGGACTTGCCGCCGCCCGGGCTCGACCTGGATTTCGACGCCGACCTGAACGCGGAAGTCGAAAAGCGCACGCAGTATTATGCGGCGACTGAAGAGATGCATGATGAGGCGGCCTTTGCGGCGATCCCGGCTGAACAGCAGGTGTCGGCGCGCGGCATTGAAGTCGGGCACATTTTCAATTTCGGCACAAAGTATTCGGTGCCCATGAATGCGGTCGTGCAATCGGCGGACGGACAGATGGTGCCGGTCCAGATGGGTAGTTACGGCATTGGCGTGTCACGCCTTGTCGGCGGCATCATCGAAGCCTGCCATGACGAGAACGGGATCGTCTGGCCCGAATCCGTGGCGCCGTGGCATGTCGGCCTGATCAATATGCGTGTTGGCGATGCGGCCTGCGATGCGGCCTGTGCCGACGCCTACAAGGCGCTGAGCGATGCGGGCATGGACGTGCTTTATGACGACACGGACGAGCGCGCCGGCGGCAAGTTTGCCCGCATGGAACTGATCGGCCTGCCATGGCAGATCGTGATCGGGCCGCGCGGCATCGAGAATGGTGTCGTCGAGGTCAAGCACCGCAAGTCCGGCGAGAAGGTTGAGATGCCCTTCGCCGACGCGCTGAAGAAAGTGATGCCCAAATGAGCGAGCTCGGCCACGTTGCCCTGCCATTCGGCAAGCTGGAGCGCACGCTGGCCTGGCGCTACCTGCGGGCCAAGCGCGAGCATGGCGGCGCGTCGCTGATTTCGATCATTTCCTTTGTCGGCATTTTCTTTGCGGTCGCTGCGCTGATCATCACCATGTCGGTGATGAGCGGCTTTCGCGCGACCTTGCTGGATGCCCTTCTGGGCGGCCAGCCGCACGTTTACGGCGTGGTCAGCAGCTATACCGAGGAGGAAGCGAATGCGCTGGCAGGCACGATCCGCGAGATCGACGGGGTCACCAGCGTCACGCCCTATATCGAAGAATACGTGCTGATCACGGCCAATGGCCGCAAGACCGGAGCCGCCGTTCGCGCGATCCGTACCGAAGACCTGGCGACCATGCCGTTCCTGGAGGATGGCGGAAAGTCGGCCATTGCGGCGGGCTTTGGCGAAGGCCGGAACGGCGGCAATGTCATCATGCTGGGCAAGTTCCTGGCAGCGGGCCGGGAAGGCCTTGGCATACGACCGGGCGACAAGGTCGAAATCGTCACGTCCCAGCAGACGGCCGGCCCGATGGGCGGCACGCCGCGCAGCAAGTCCTATGTCGTCGGCGACATCTTCCAGACCGGAAGTGTCGAACTCGACAGCCTCTATATCTTCATGCCGATGGAGCAGGCACAGATCCTGTTCCAGTCCAAGGGCCATTACAGCATGCTGGACATAAGGCTGAAGGACCCGGAAAAAACGCACGAGGCGATGACGGCCATCGCGAACGCGACGGGCAACGCGCTCTATACATTTGACTGGAAAAGCCAGCGGGAAAGCTATCTCAATGCCCTGCGGGTAGAGCGCACGATGGTGCGCCTGCTCGTCATGGTGATCATGGCGATTGCGACGCTGAACATTATCGTCGGCGTGGTGATGCTGGTGAAGAACAAGTCGCGGGATATCGCGATCCTGCGGACGATCGGCCTTGGCCGCAACGGGGTGCTGCGGGTGTTCCTGCTGGTCGGGACCGTGCTCGGGACGCTGGGCGCGCTGCTGGGCGTGCTGGTTGGCGTGCTGGTCGTGCTGAATATCGGTGCCGTCGAAGCCTTCATCAATGTGTTCGTCCAGGGCGAAGTGTTCGATGCCGAGACCTATGGCCTCGAAGGCCTGCCGGCGATCCTCGACTGGAGCGAAGTGATACGGACCGGGCTCTATGCGCTGTTCATGTCGATGGGCGTATCGATCATTCCGGCCTGGTGGGCCTCCCGCCAGGATCCGGTCAGCGCGTTGAGGTTCGAATAATGGCGGGTCCTGTCCTTGAACTGATCGGCATCGACCGGGTGTACCGCACGGCGGCGGGGGAACTGCCGGTGCTGAAGGGCACGAACCTGCGCCTGAATGCCGGGGAACTGGTGGGGCTTGTCGGGCCTTCTGGATCGGGCAAGTCGACGCTGCTGCACACGGCGGGCCTGCTGGAACGGCCTGAAGCAGGCAAGGTCATGCTGGACGGCATCGACTGCCTGTCGCTGGACGACAGGGGCCGCACCGCGATCCGCCGCTCGAAAATCGGTTTCGTCTACCAGTTCCACCACCTGCTTCCCGAATTCAACGCGGCGGACAATATCGCCATGCCGCTAATGATTGCCGGTGTGAAGAAGAAGGCCGCGCGCGAGAAAGCCGACTCGCTGCTTGAAGTTATGGGGCTGGCCGACAGGGGGCACCACCAGCCGGGACAGATGTCCGGCGGCGAGCAGCAGCGCGTGGCGATCGCCCGGGCGCTGGCCAATGACCCGCGTCTGGTTATCGCCGACGAACCGACAGGCAATCTCGACCCGGTCACGACGGAGCGGGTGTTCGCGACCCTGATCAAGATGGTCAAGAATGAAGGTGCGGCTGTGCTGGTCGCGACCCACAATTTTGCCCTGACGCAGCATATGGACCGTGTCCTCACGCTGCAGGATGGCAAGCTGGTCGACTACAAGCCGGATTAACCTGTGGAAGGCCGCTGCTGACGGGTGGTCTGGTCCCGGCGCGCACGGCATTGTATTCTCTCCGCTGGAGAACCCGTTTTGCCTGAGTCGCCTTTCATCCATCTGGCCGTGCGGTCGAGCTATTCACTGCTTGAGAGCATGATCACGCCCAAGGGCTTGAAGGGCTGGCTGCTGGGGCAAGCCATGCCTGCCGTGGCCGTGACCGACCGCAACAACCTGTTCGGCGCGCTGGAAGTCTCGCTGACCATGTCCGAGGCCGGGATCCAGCCGATCATGGCCTGCTGTTTCGACGTGACGGACGGCGCCCATCGCAGCGAGCCGACGCGCGTGTCGGTCTATGCGCAGGACGAGACCGGCTACCAGCGACTGATGCTGCTGTCGTCGCGGGCCTACCTGGATGCCGATGACGGCGTGCCGAAGCTGCACCGCGACCTGTTGCTGGACAAGACTGACGGCCTGATCCTGTTGACGGGCGGGGCGGAAGGCGAGGTTGCGCGCCACCTGCTGAAGGGCCGCGTGGCCGATGCCCGGACGGAATTGTCGACGCTGGCCAGCGCCTATCCGGGGCGGTGCTATGTCGAGATCACGCGGCACGGGACGCCGGACGAGGCGGCCACGGAAGCCGGGCTGATTGATCTCGCCTATGAACTGGGCCTGCCGCTTGTCGCGACCCATGATGCCCGTTTCATGAAGCCTTCGGATGCGACGGCCCATGACGCGCTGATGTGCATCGCCAACGGCCAGTATCTCGGCCAGGAAGACCGCAAGCGGGTCAGCCCGTCGCAATATCTCAAGACACAGGCGGAAATGGCGGCGCTGTTTTCTGACCTGCCGGAGGCCCTGGAAAACACATCCGAGATCGCCCGGCGCTGTTCGGTGCGGTCTGTCACCCGCGACCCGATCCTGCCGTCGTTCAGCAATGAGGGCCGGTCCGAGATCGAGGAGTTGAGAATTCAGGCGAAGGAGGGGCTGGAAGGCCGCCTCAAGGCTGCCGGCAAGCTTTACGCCGAGCGGGAAACCTATTTCGAGCGGCTGGATTTCGAACTCGGCGTGATCGAGCGGATGGGCTTTCCGGGCTATTTCCTGATCGTCTCCGACTTCATCAAATGGGCCAAGGAACAGGACATCCCGGTCGGGCCGGGCCGGGGGTCGGGTGCCGGTTCGCTTGTTGCCTGGTCGCTGCTGATTACCGACCTTGATCCGCTGCGTTTCGATTTGCTGTTCGAACGCTTCCTCAACCCGGAACGTGTATCGATGCCGGATTTCGACATCGACTTCTGCCAGGAACGCCGCAGCGAAGTCATTCGCTATGTCCGCGACAAGTATGGTGCCGAGAGCGTCGCCATGATCATCACGTTCGGGACCCTGCAGGCGAAAGCTGTGGTGCGGGATGTCGGCCGTGTGATGCAGATGCCGTATTTCCAGGTCGACCGGCTGGCCAAGCTGATCCCGTTCAACCCGGCCAAGCCGCCCACGCTGCAGGAAGCCATCGACGACGAGCCGAAGTTCGATGACGAAATCGCGGAAGACCCTCGCGTCGGCGAGCTGATCAAGATCGCGCTGGCGCTGGAAGGGCTTTACCGGAATGCCGGGACACACGCCGCCGGTGTGGTCATCGCAGACCGGCCGCTGGTGGAAATTGCACCGCTTTACAATGATCCGCGCGCCGACCTGCCGGCCTCGCAGTTCAACATGAAGTATGCCGAGATGGCAGGCCTTGTGAAGTTTGACTTCCTTGGCCTCAAGACGCTGACAGTGATCGACCGCGCGCTGAAACTGATCCGGCGCAGCGGGCAGGATGTCGGCCCGGAATGGGAGGGACTCGACGACCAGGCGACTTATGACCTGATGGCCAGCGGCGACACGCTGGGCGTGTTCCAGCTGGAAGGCGCAGGCATGCGCGACACGCTGCGCAAGGTGCGTCCGAACAATATCGAGGATGTGATCGCGATCATCTCGCTCTACCGGCCGGGTCCGATGGAAAACATCCCGCTCTATGTCCAGGGCAAGGAAAACCCGGACGGCGTGCAATATGCCCACCCCGACCTGAAGCCCGTGCTGGAAGCCACCTATGGTGTGCCTGTCTACCAGGAGCAGGTGATGCGGATGGCGCAGGAGATTGCCGGCTATTCGCTCGGCGAGGCTGACCTGCTGCGCCGCGCCATGGGCAAGAAGAAGCTCGAAGAGATGGTCGCGCAGCGCAAGCGTTTCGTCGAGGGCGCTGCGGCCACGAAGCAGATGGACGAGCCGCTCGCCAACGAAATCTTCGACACGATGGAGAAGTTCGCCGGCTACGGTTTCAACAAGTCGCACGCCGCCGCCTACGCACTGATCGGCTATCAAACGGGTTACCTGAAACGCCACTTCCCGGTGGAATTCCAGGCCGCGTCGATGAGCCTCGACCTCGGCAATACCGACAAGCTGGCGGCTTTCTTCATGGAAGCGCGGCGGCTCAAGATTCCCGTGCTGGCACCGGACGTGAACACGTCGACGGCGGACTTTGATGTCCGCGACGGGGCGGTCGTCTATGCGCTGGGCGCGCTGAAGGGTGTTGGCCTCGAAGCGATGCGGCACGTCGAAGCGCTGCGTGCCGCCGATGGTACGTTTTCGAGCCTTTATGACTTTGCCGAGCGGGTCGATCCGCGGCACATCAACAAGAAGGCCTTCGAGTCGTTGGCGAAGTCAGGCGCGTTCGACACGCTGGACGCCAACCGGGCCAAGGTGCTCGGGGCCGCGCCGATCCTCGCCCAGATGGCCAACAAGTCTGCCGAGGACCGGCAGGGCGGGCAAGGCGGCCTGTTCGGTGAGGCCGAACCGGCACTGCGTCCGGCGCTGCCGACCTGCAAACCGTGGAACGGGCAGCAGAAACTGGACGAGGAATTCAAGGCGATCGGTTTCTATTTTTCGGGTCACCCGCTGGACGACGTGCTCGAGGGGATCGACCGCGATCGGGTCACCCTGGCCTACGAAATCGCGGACCGGGCGAGCGACGGCAAGCCGCTTGAGCTGATCGGCGTCGTTCGCCTGCGCAACGAGAAACCGGCTCGGAATGGCGGCAAGTTTGCGTTCCTGACCCTGTCAGACCCGACAGGCGAGGTCGAGCTGATGGTGTTCCCCGAGACGCTGCAGCAGAGCTATGACCTGCTGCAGGTGGGCAATACGGTAGCGATCACTGTCGGCGTGAAGCGCACCGGCGACGAGATCAAGCTGAATGCCGAGCGGATCATCCAGCTGGAATCGGCCCGGCTGTCGAAATCCATGGGCGCGCTCAAGGTGCGTCTGGCGGTGGGGGCCAATACCGATGATATTGCCGGAATTGTGAGCCATCTGGGGCGCTTGCAGGACCATGAACGCGGCGCGATCCTGATCGAAATGCCGCTCGACGATGGCCGGACGGTTATCCTGCGCCTGGCCGACACCTACACGATCGGTCTCAAGGCCCAGCGGGCCCTCAAGGATGTCCCGGGCGTGGAACGGGTCGAACCCATGAAAGCGGCCTGATAAAAGGGCAACCGGACATCTTGCCGGGCGTGGGGAATTCTGTATAAGCCGCCTTTCCTGAAACCATTTCGCGGGTGCATCCGGTGCGGAAAGCCATATTGGCCCAACGTTCCACCCGCGAAGGCTAACCGGATGGAGAAAATGAATGGCACTACCTGACTTCACAATGCGTGAGCTGCTCGAGGCTGGCGTACACTTCGGTCACCAGACCCACCGCTGGAATCCCCGCATGAAGCCGTATATCTACGGCGAGCGCTCCGGCATCCACATCATGGACCTGTCCCAGACCGTCCCGGCCCTGCACCAGGCGCTCGTTTTCGTGCGCGACTCGGTTGCCAAGGGTGGCCGCGTCCTGTTCGTCGGCACCAAGCGCCAGGCGTCTGACCCGGTTGCGGAAGCTGCCCAGCGCTGCGCACAGTATTACATGAACCATCGCTGGCTCGGCGGCACGCTGACCAACTGGGCCACCGTGTCCAAGTCGATCAAGCAGCTCAAAGAACTCAACGCGATGTTCGACGCTGGTGGCGGCGAAGGCCTCACCAAGAAAGAGCTGCTCGACCTGCAGCGCCGCCGCGACAAGCTTCAGCGCGCGCTCGGTGGCATCGCCGACATGGGCGGCCTGCCAGCTGCGATGATCGTGATCGATACGAACAAGGAATCGATCGCCGTCATGGAAGCCCGCAAGCTGGGTATCCCTGTGGTCGCCGTGCTCGACACGAACTGCGATCCGTCTGATGCCGACTACGGTTTTGCCGGCAATGACGACGCGGCTCGCGCGATATCGCTCTACTGCAACCTGTTCGCTGATGCGGTGCTCGACGGCCTCGCGGAATCGACGGCCGGCCTTGGCGTCGACCTCGGTGCGCTCGAAGATCTCGAGGGCTTGGTTGAGGCAGACGTCGCTTCGGCGGATGAGGAACCCAAGGCAGCTGATGCCGCTCCGGCGACTGGCGAGCCCAAGGAAGATGCAACGGGCGCCTGATCGCCCCGGTATTGAACGTTTACACTGAAGGATAACCGCAATGGCCCAGATTACAGCTGCGCTCGTCAAGGAACTGCGCGACAAGACCGGCGCAGGCATGATGGATGCGAAAAAAGCGCTCGTCGAGAATGATGGCGACGAAGAAGCCGCCATCGAATGGCTGCGTGCCAAAGGCCTGTCCAAAGCCGCCAAAAAGTCCGGCCGCACCGCGGCTGACGGCCTCGTGGCCGTGAAAGTGTCGGCTGACGGCAAGTCGGGCGCGATCGTCGAGCTGAACGCCGAAACAGACTTCGTGGCGCGCAATGAAGGCTTCCAGAAGGCCCTCGAGGGCATCACGGAAGCGGCGCTCGGCACGGACGGCACGTTGGCGGCGGTTGCAGCTGCGCCTGCACCAGAGGGTGATGGCACGGTCGACGACATGATCAAGCGCATGATCGCGAAGATCGGCGAAAACATCTCATTGCGCCGCGCGGCCAAGCTCTCTGCCGACAAGGTTGCCTCCTATATCCATAACGCCGAAGCGGCTGGCATGGGTAAAGTCGGCGTTCTGGTTGCGCTTTCCGGGTCGGGCGACCTGGAAGACATTGGCCGCAAGATTGCGATGCACATCGCGGCGACCTCGCCGGCAGCTGCCACGACGGCGGAGCTCGACCCTGAGCTGGTCGAGACCGAAAAGCGCGTGCTGACAGAGCAGGCCCGCGAAAGCGGCAAGCCGGACAATATCATCGAGGGCATGATCAAGGGCCGGATGCAGAAGTTCTACAAGGAAGTCGTGCTTCTGGAGCAGCCTTTCGTGATGAATCCGGACCAGACGGTTTCGGCATACCTGAAGGATCAGGGTGCGACGCTGGTCGGCTTTGTTCACTTCAAGCTGGGTGAAGGCATTGAAAAAGCTGCGGATAATTTCGCAGACGAAGTGGCGTCGCTCACAAAAGGTAGCTGAACAGGCTTGCCTTTGGCCCGTCCTGAGGCGTTAAACATCCCGGCTGCCCATGACAGGCAGCCGGGAATCTTTTAGGAGCTCTATTCAGGGCTTCAATTTGCGGAGAAAGCTATGGCAAGCGAGAATCCGGAAGCGAGCCCGCTCAAATACAAGCGCGTGCTCCTGAAACTGTCCGGCGAGGCCCTGATGGGCCCGGGCCAGTTCGGTATCGATATCCCGACAGTTGAACAATTTGCCCGTGCTATCGCCAATGCGCGGGCCGCTGGTGCGGAAATCTGCCTCGTCATTGGCGGCGGCAACATCTTCCGGGGCATGGCTGGCGCTGCCAAGGGCATGGAACGGGCGCAGGCCGACAGCATGGGCATGCTCGCAACGGTGATGAATGCGCTGGCCATGCAAAGCGTGCTGGAAACCCAGGGAGTGCCGACACGCGTCCAGTCTGCGATCACGATGGACCAGATCTGCGAGCCGTATATCCGGAGGCGCGCGCAGCGGCACATGGAAAAGGGCCGGGTCGTCATATTCGCTGCCGGCATCGGCAACCCGTTCTTCACAACCGATACAGGCGCCGCCCTGCGGTCGATCGAGATGAATTGCGACGCCTTGCTCAAGGGCACGCAGGTTGACGGGGTCTACACGGCCGATCCGAAAATCGACAGCACGGCGATGCGCTATGACGAGATCGCCTATCAGGAACTTCTCGTGAAGGACCTGCGCGTGATGGATTCGTCGGCTGTCAGCCTGATGCGTGACAATAACATCCCGATTGTGGTCTTCTCACTCAAGGAAGAGGGCTCGCTGCTGAACGTGCTGCACGGTCGGGGCACCTCGACAACGATTTCGAACAAGGGAGGGGTCGCGAAATGACCTATAGCAAGAAAGACCTGGAACGCCGGATGGAGGGCGCGCTTTCGTCGCTCTCAACCGAGTTCAGCGGCTTGCGGACAGGCCGGGCCTCGGTGAACCTGCTCGATTCCATTCAGGTGCCTGCCTATGGATCGACCGTGCCCCTGTCGCAGGTTGCCTCCGTATCGGTGACCGACATGCGCATGCTGTCGGTCAACGTCTGGGACAAGACCGTGGTAGGCGCCACCGACCGCGCCATCCGCGAATCGGGCCTCGGCCTGAACCCGGTCATGGACGGCCAGACCCTGCGCATCCCGATCCCGCCGCTCAACGAGGAGCGCCGCGTCGAACTGACGAAGATTGCCGGCAAATATGCCGAGGCGGCCAAGGTCGCGGTCCGGAACATCCGGCGCGACGGCATGGATACATTGAAGAAGATGGAAAAGGACGGTGAGATCAGTGAAGACAAGCTTCACGGTCTGTCGGACGAAGTCCAGAAGCTGACAGACACGTTCGTCGGCCGCGTCGATGAAGCGCTGAAAGCCAAAGAAGCGGAGATCATGCAAGTCTGATGTCTGCTGCGTCTGCCTCTGATGTCACCAGTGTCGTGTCGGGGCAGCAGCCGGGCCTTTCGCATGTCGCGATCATCATGGACGGCAATGGCCGGTGGGCGAAGTCCAGGGGCCTGCCCCGCGCCGCCGGGCATGAACGGGGCGTCGAGGCCCTGAGGCGCACCGTTGAAGCCGCCGGCGAACTCGGCATCCGGTACCTCACCGTATTTTCCTTTTCCACCGAAAACTGGCGCCGGCCGGCGGCTGAAGTGAATGCATTGTTCGGCCTGCTGAAGGCCTATGTGCAACGCGACCTCGCGCGGCTGACGCAGGAAGGCGTGCGCATTCGCATCATCGGGCTGCGGGAGGGATTGCCGAACGATGTGGCGGTTCTGGTCGAAAAGGCCGAGCGGGAAACCGCCGCCAACAGCAAGTTCTTCCTGACGATCGCCTTCAATTATGGCGGACGCGAAGAGATTGCCCGTGCGGCGCGTGGCGTTGCGGAGGCGGTCGCATCTGGCCGCCTGAAACCGGACGATGTGAATGAGAAAACCTTCGCCGGATTTCTCGACACCGGATCCATGCCGGATCCCGACCTGCTGATCCGGACCAGCGGCGAATACCGGCTCAGCAATTTCCTGTTGTGGCAATGCGCCTATTCGGAGCTCGTATTCATGGATGTGCTTTGGCCCGACTTCGATCGGGCATGCCTGGAAGAGGCCCTGGCCAAGTTCCATGAGCGCGAACGCCGGTTCGGCGCCGTGTCGCCAGGGGCAGCCTGATGGGCGACTGGACGCCGCGCGACCGGCGTTTCTCGGAACTCGGGCTCCGGCTGATGTCGGCTGCAGTCCTGATTCCAGTGGCCGTTGGAATGGTATGGGCAGGCGGCTGGTGGCTGGCAATCGGCTGCGCCGTGTTTGCCGCCGCCATGGCGCTGGAATGGAGCCAGATCAGTGCGTTTCCGCACGGCCGGGCGATGGCGGTGGCGTCGGCCCTGTTCTGCCTGAGCCTGCCAATCGGGCTGCTGTGGCTGAGCGTTCTCGTGATTGTCGCCGGCATGGTGTTTTGTGCCGCAACGGCCGTTGGGGGGCTTCGCGTCCGCTGGACGGCTGCGTTCGGCCTGTTCTACGTGACGGCCATGGCTGCAGGCCTGTACCTGCTGCGTGACGGGCCCTGGGACGGCAGGGCAGCGGCCCTGTTCTTCATGTCATTCGTGTGGGCGTCCGATGCGGCCGCCTATTTCACCGGGCGCGGCCTTGGCGGCCCGCGCCTGCTGCCCAGCGAAAGCCCGAACAAGACGTGGAGCGGCGCGCTGGGTGCTGTGACGGCCTGTGGTCTGTGCGGGCTGGCAGCGGCGGATATCGAAATGGCATCCTTCCCGGTCTGGATCGCGGCGGGCGTCGCGATTTCGATGGTTGCCCAGATCGGCGACTTGTTCGAGAGCGGGCTGAAGCGGCGATTCAAGGTCAAGGATGCCGGGACCTTGCTGCCGGGCCATGGCGGCGTCCTGGACAGGGTCGACGGCCTCGGCGCGGTGTGCATTTTCGGAGCACTGGCCTTGTACGCCTTTCCTGGACTTTCCGTTGCGCTTGGATTCTGAGGCATGGCGGTTCACCGACGCATTTCCATCATGGGCTCCACGGGCTCGATCGGCACGTCCGCACTGGATGTCGTGGCGCAAGCCAACGTAGCCGGCGAGACACCGTTTGAAATCGTCGCGCTGGCAGCCGGAGGCGATTCCGAGACGCTGGCGCGCCAGGCGATAGAATTCCGTCCGGACATCGCGGTCATCGCGGATGAGAGCAAACTGGCGGACCTCAGGGAGCGCCTCGCCGGTACAGGCATCGAAACCGCAGGCGGACTGGACGCGATCATCGAAGCGGCGACCCGGCCCTGCGACCGTGTGCTGGCGGCAATTGTCGGGTCAGCGGGGCTGGCATCGACGCTGGCGGCTGTTCGGCAGGGGACGGATGTTGCGATTGCCAACAAGGAAAGCATCGTCTGCGGCGGAAAACTGATCCTTTCCGAAGCCGCCCGGACCGGCGCGCGCGTGCTGCCGGTCGATTCCGAGCATAGCGGCATTTTCCAGGCACTGGGCGATGGCCGGTCGCTTGAAAAATTGACGATTACCGCGTCGGGCGGCCCGTTCCGGACCGCCACATTGAGCGAAATGGCGGTTGTCACGCCGCAGCAGGCGGCCGCGCATCCTAACTGGGACATGGGGATCAAGAATTCCATCGACAGCGCCACTCTGATGAACAAGGCGCTGGAATTCATCGAGGCGGCCTACCTGTTCAACGTCTCGGCAGACCAGATCGACGTCCTGGTCCACCCCCAGTCGATCATTCATGGCATGGCGCACTTCACGGATGGCTCTGTCATCGCGCAGCTCAGTACACCCGACATGCGCGCCCCGATTGCCTATGCGCTGGGCTGGCCCGACCGGGTGGCGACGAATGTCGCGCGACTGGACCTGGCGGCTCTGGGGCGTCTCGACTTCGCGGTAGTCGACGCGGCGCGGTTTCCGGCCATCGAACTCGCGCGGCGCGCGATCGCGCTCGGAGCTGGGGGCACGACCGTATTAAATTGCGCTAATGAACTGGCGGTTTCTGCATTTATTGCGGGCCAATGCGGTTTTCTGGACATAAGCTGGGTTGTAGAGGAAGTGCTGAGTCGCTTTTCTTCCGGCAACAAGGCCGCTTTGCCCTGTGACACGCTGGACGAAATAGCTTATCTGGACCGGTTCGGACGCGAAATGGCGGCCGAGTTACTTAAAAAGGCCCCGAGCCGGGCAGGAGGATAAGTCGTTTGGGTCAGCTTCTTAGCCAAGGTCCGCTTTTTATTGCCTGCCTCATTTTCATGATGGGGATCGTGGTGATCGTGCATGAGCTCGGTCATTACCTTGTCGGGCGGCTATTTGGCGCGGCGGTTGAATCCTTCTCGATCGGTTTCGGCAAGCCTGTTTACGAGCGCAAGGACCGGGTCGGCACACGCTGGCGCGTCAACTGGATTCCCCTGGGCGGATTCGTCAAATTCGTCGGCGAGAGCCAGTTGCCGGGCGATGTGGGCAAGCTGGAGCAGGGGCCTCAGGGCAAGGCGTATAACAAACTTGCTGTCTGGCAGCGATCGCTTGTCAGCCTCGCCGGACCGTTCGCGAATTTCGTGCTGGCCAGCCTGATCTTCTCGTTGATCCTCGGTACACACGGCAAAGCCAACTACACTGTCGGCGTTGCGAATGTCGTTGCCGGATCGCCTGCCGAGCGAGGCGGCCTGAAGGCGGGTGATGCCTTCGTCGCGATCAATGGCGACGCCGTCTCGGACGCGCAGGACATCACTATCCCGATCATGCTGAACCCGAACAAAGAGATGACTTTCGACGTCCTGCGGGACGGCGCGCCGGTGAGCCTGAAGGTGACACCGGACGAAGTCGTTCGCGAGAACGAGTTCGGCCAGATGGTGCCGCAAAGCACGATCGGTGTCGGGCTTGCAGGCCTCGAGCTGGGCGAGCGTACCCGGTACAATCCCGTCGAGGCGCTGGGTGCCGGCGTGATCGAGACGGGGGCCACGATCGACCGCACCGTCACGATGCTGACGCGTATCGTGACCGGCAAGATGTCATTCAACGCGATGACGGGCCCTGTCGGCATCGGCGACATATCCCGCCGGGTCGTCAACAAGGTCTGGAGTCAGACCGAACTCACGCGGTCGCAGCGCGTGGAACAATTATTCTGGATGCTGCTCAGCATATGTGCCGCGATTTCAGTGGGTGTCGGGTTCTTCAACCTGTTGCCACTGCCTGTGCTGGATGGCGGACATCTCGTCTTTCATGCTTATGAAGCCGTAATGGGCAAAGAACTGCCCGAAAAAGTGCAGGAGGTCAGCCTGACATTCGGCCTGATCCTGTTATTGGGAATGGTGGTGGTGATCACGTGGGGTGACATCATCGAGACCGGCTTGTTCGGGGGAGCGGGCGGCTGAACTGACCGTCCCGAAGCTAATCAGAGAGTATTTCCACGATGCGTAAGTTCCTTGCAGCAACCTTCATGGCGACCAGCGTTTTTACGTTTGCCGTCCTGCCAGGGCTGACCAACACCGCTGAGGCGCAGGAAGATAACCGCTATGGCGGTACGATCCGGTCGATCCTCGTGGAGGGCAACCAGCGTATCGAAGCCCGTACCGTGCAATCCTACCTCCTGGTCGAGCCAGGCGATGCGTTCGATGCCGAGCGCATCGACCTGTCGCTCAAGACCCTGTTCGCAACCAATCTGTTCGCAGACGTGTCGATCGACCGGAACGGCGATGACCTGCTGGTTCGCGTGGTTGAGAACCCGATCATCAACCGCGTGATTTTCGAGGGCAACCGGGCGCTCAAGGAAGACAAGTTCAAGGAAGAAATCCAGGCGGCGCCACGGGGCATCTTCACGGCCGCCCGCGTTCAGGCCGACGTCCAGCGTATCCTCGAACTCTATCGCCAGTCTGGCCGCTTCGCCGCCAAGGTCGAGCCGCAATACAAGCCGCTCGAGCAGAACCGTGTCGATCTCGTATTCGAGATTACCGAAGGCCCGGTGACCGGTGTGCGTTCAATCAATTTCATCGGCAACAAAGACTATTCCGACTCGCGCCTTCGCAGCGAGATTGTCACGCGCCAGTCACGCCTGTGGCGCTTCTTCAGCTCCAACGACAATTACGATCCGGGCCGTCTGGAATATGACCGAGAGAAGCTGCGCGAATTCTACCAGAACAACGGCTATTACGATTTCCGGGTCACATCGGCCGTTGCCGAACTGACGCCTGACCAAAAAGACTTCTACATCACGATGACGATCGATGAAGGCCGTCAGTATGATTTCGGTGAAGTGAAGGTCGAAACCGCGCTCGAGAAGCTGAACGCCAAAGCGCTTCGCGCCGCTGTGCCGATCAAGGAAGGCGACCTGTTCAAGGGCAACCTGATCGAGACCACGATCGATACACTGACCTATGCTGCCGGTATCGCCGGCTACGCGTTCGTGGATATTCGCCCGCAGCTTGACGTGAATCCGGATACCGGGCGCATCGACGTAACCTTTGCCGTCGACGAAGGCCCGCGCGTCTACATTGAGCGCATCAATATTGTCGGCAACACGCAGACGCTGGACCGGGTTATCCGGCGAGAGCTGCGCATTTCCGAAGGCGACGCCTTCAACCGTATCCTGCTCGACCGGTCGAAGAACCGTGTGCGCTCGCTGGGCTACTTCAAGGATGTCGAAATCGTCGAGACGCCCGGTGATGGTCCGGACAAAAGCATCGTCGACGTCAAGGTTACCGAGCAGCCCACCGGCGAACTGTCATTTGCGGCAGGTTTCTCGTCGGTCGACTCCTACCTGTTCGATCTCAGCGCGTCGCAGCGCAACCTGCGGGGCCGCGGCCAGTCCGTTGTGGCGCGGGTTTCGACATCGAGCCGCCAGCAGGTCGTGGACCTGCGTTTCACGGAACCGCGTTTCCTTGACCGCAACCTTTCCGCTGGCGTCGATGTCTTCGCGACGAAGCAGGATTTCAAGGACTATGGCAGCTATACCGCCGAGACGATCGGCGCCGGCCTGCGCATCGGCTTCCCGCTGACCGAGCGGATGCAGCTTGGCCTCAGCTACAAGCTTCAATCGGATGACGTGGAAATTCCGGACTTCGATATCCTCCTGGATACGACCACGCGTTTCACATCCACCCGCACCATCCAGATCGCGGGTGCCGATACGCCCGGGGATACGTCAGACGACCTCTACAGAACTGCGCGGGCATCGGATGGCGCTGTGGCGGGGGAACTCGTCGTCGACCAGTGTGACACGCTTTACCTGCTGCGCGATTCCAACTGCCGGTCGGAGCGCAACGAGATTTCGAGCATCATCGGCTACAGCTTCTTCTGGGACCGGACGAACGATCCGATCCAGCCGACACGTGGGTTTGATTTCCGCTTCAGCCAGGAAGCCGCTGGCCTCGGCGGAGACGTGAAATACCTGCGCACGGAAACGAGCGCATCCATGTACCGTGGCATCTGGAAAGATGTCATTGCCAGCGCCCGTTTGTCAGCCGGGTATGTCTTCCCGCTTGAAAATGGACAGGGCATCCGGATCAACAACCGTTTCTTCCGGGGCGGCAGCACGTTCCGCGGGTTTGACGTGGCCGGTCTCGGCCCACGCGAAGTCGTGCGTGTCGTTGATCCGGCGACAGGCGAGATCGTGGCGACACGCCGCCTGAACTCGCAAGGGGGCAACACTTACTACCAGGGCACATTCGAGCTCAGCATGCCAAGCATCTTCCCGGAGGAGTATGGCATCAAGAGCGCCCTGTTCGCTGACGTTGGCGGCCTCGGCACACTGCGCGGACCTGATATCAGTCCGACAGTTTATTTCACGGATCCGGAAACCGGTCTTCCGGCTGTTCGTATCACCAAGGACGCCACATCCCTGCGGGCGTCTGCCGGTCTTAGCGTATTCTGGGATTCGCCTTTCGGGCCCATCCGCTTCGACTTCTCGCAGATCCTGCGCAGGGAAGACTATGACAGAACCGAAACTTTCCGGTTCTCAACCTCAACCCGTTTCTAATTCAGAACCGCCAACCAGGAGACCGATAATGTCCCCAATCAAACATATGCTATTCGCCCTTTCTCTCGTCGTGAGCGGAGTGGCTGTCGCCGCCCCGGCCGCCTCGGCTCAGGGCACGACTGTCGTGATGATCGACGAAGGCCGTCTCCTTGGTGAGAGCAAGGCCGGCAAGGACATCCAGACCAAACTGAAGAACCTTGAGACCCAGATGAAAAACGAGCTGGAGCCCATCCGCGCCACGCTTGAAACCGATGGCAAGGCGCTGCAGACGAAGGTCGAAGGCAAGACCCGTGAAGCGATCGCCGCAGACACGGCGATCATGGGGCAGCTGACGGCTTACCAGAAGCGCGCTCAGGAATTCGCGCAGAAGCAGCAGATCGTCAGCAAGGAGTTCCAACTCACCGAGCGCCAGGCGTTGATCGACTTCAACAAGGCGATCGAGCCCGCACTGATGGAAGTCGTGAACGAGAAAAAGGCGCAAATTGTGATGTCCAAAGCCCAGGTCATCTTCAGCGCCGATACGGTAGACGTCACGCCGCTGGTTATCAGCAAGCTGGACGCCAAGACGCCGACGATCGCCGTGTCGCGCCAGCGCCTGCCGGCCCAGCCTGCCCAATAGGGACAGTTTATCGTGACGATCGATCCTCGTTTCTACGCGCCTCTCGGGGCCCAGACGCTTGGCAAGATCGCGGCCCTGACCGGCGCGGCCCTTCATGGCGATGCGGCGGTCGAGATCAAAGGGGTCTCCGCTTCGGCTACCGGCCGGGCCGGAGATCTCGCGTTTCTTGACGGAGACGGAAAAGCCAAGCCGCCTGTCTCGGCGGATGTATCGGCGCTGATCGTAAATGAAGCGAACCTGCCGCATGTTCCGGCCGGCATGCCTTATCTCCTGACGCCCCTGCCGCGGCACTTTCATGGCGTTGTCGCCTACGCGATGTTCCAGCCCCGGCACCTGGTGTGGCGAGCGGACGAGCGTATTTCCGCAGATGCCAAGGTGCACCCGGAGGCTATCCTGTCGCCCGGCGCCGTTGTCGGACCGGGCGCGACTGTGGGCGCGGGCACGGCGATTGGTGCCAATTCGGTAATCGGCCCGGGTGTCCAGGTCGGGCGCCACTGCCGGATCGGCGCAAACGTCTCGATATTCTGCGCACTCGTCGGCGACCATGCGACGCTGCTGTCTGGCGCGCGTATCGGGGAATCCGGGTTCGGCGTGACCGGTGGTCCGGGCGGCATGGAAGATGCGCCGCATTTCGGGCGAGTGATCCTGCAGGACCATGTCTCGATCGGAGCCAATAGCTGTATCGATCGCGGGGTCTTTGACGACACGATCATCGGCGAGCGGACCAAGATCGATAATCTCTGCCAGATCGCTCACAATGTCGTATTTGGCCGGAGCGTGGTCATGGCCGCATTCGGCGGCATATCGGGGTCGGTCCTTGTTGGCGACGGTGCGCGGATTGGCGGACGGGTCGGTATCGCCGACCACGTCAAGGTTGGCGACGGTGTCAGCCTGGCGGCGTCGTCGGGCGTCTTCCGGGATATCGAACCGGGCGAAACCTGGGGCGGCACGCCGGCCAAGCCGATCCGCCAATGGATGCGCGAAATCGCTTGGGTGCAGAAACAGGCCAATCCCAAGAAGAGTTCCTGAGTCGCCTGCGGGCCGGATTGTTTGCGCCGGTTGCAGAAACAGGCAAATCTGCCGAAAAGCCTATCGAAGACAATTGTCTTCACGCATGTTTCAGCAAGACAGCCTTTTCATGGAAAGCACCGGATACGATTGATGCCAGTTGAAATTCACCCTTCGGCGATCGTCGAGTCCGGCGCTGAACTTGGCGAAGGGGTTCGGATCGGCCCGTTTTGTCACATTGGCGCGCATGCGGTGATCGGCGACCGGACACAGCTGCATGCGCATGCCGTGATTACCGGCCACACGTCACTCGGGAACGATTGCACGGTCCATTCCCATTCCGTACTTGGCGACATACCGCAAGTGCTGGGGTTCAAGGACGTACCGGAGTCGCGCCTCGAGATCGGCAATGATTGCACGCTGCGTGAAAATACGACCGTGCATGCCGGTGTGCCCAAGCTGGGTGGCGTGACGCGTTTGGGAAACAAGTGCTTTCTGATGGTCGGCAGCCACGTGGCCCATGATTGCCAGCTGGGCAACGATATCGTGATTGCCAATGGCGTTGCGATTGGCGGTCATGTGTCGATCGCTGACAATGTCTGGTTCGGCGGCCTGGTGGCTGTACACCAGTTCACGCGGATCGGCCGGAACGCCTTTATCGGCGGCGGCGCCATACTGGTGGAGGATGTAATTCCGTTCGGGTCCGTGATCGGGAACCGTGCCAAACTGTCCGGCCTGAACATGGTGGGCCTCAAGCGGCGCGGCTATGACAAGGCGCAGCTGCATGAGATCCGCAGTGCGTACAAGGCGGTGTTTGCCGGCGACGGCCTGTTCAAGGATCGTGTGGCTGCTGCGGCTGTGGCGTTCAAGGACAAGCCGCTGGCCATGGAGATCATCGATTTTGTGCGCGCGGCGGGCGGCCGACCCATCTGCAAACCCGGGTGAGGACATCATGACGGCGCCTCTCGGATTGATAGCCGGACTTGGCGATTTGCCCGTTGCCGTGGCGGAGAATGCGGTCGCGACGGGGCAGGGCGTCTATGTCCTGCGCCTGAAGGGCTTTGAAGAGCCGCGCCTCGCGGCGTTTCCGGGCGCTGTGGTGGGGCTGGGCGAAATCGGCAAACTGTTCGCCCTGCTCAAGGACGCCGGATGCAAGGACGTGCTGTTTGCCGGGATCGTGAAGCGCCCCAATTTCAAGGACCTGAAGCTGGACCTGCGCGGTGCGGCCCTGTTGCCTAAAGTGCTGGCCGAGGCAGGCAAGGGCGATGATGCCTTGCTGAGGCTGATGGTCAAGGAAGTCGAGAAGCAGGGGTTTAATGTGATTGGCTCCGATGCGGCGCACGCCGCCTTGCTGGCCCCGTCAGGCCTTGTGGGCGGTCCCGCGCCGTCCGAGGCCGCCATGGCGGATATTGCCCGTGGGGCGCATGTGGTGGCCGCTCTGGGCGATCTGGACATCGGGCAGGGCTGCGTTGTCTGCGAAGGCCTGGTGCTCGCTGTCGAGGCCCAGGAGGGCACGGACGCCATGCTCGACCGCTGTGCCGCGCTGCCCGAGGCGATACGCGGCACCCCCGCAGCGCGGCGGGGCGTCCTGGTCAAACGGCCCAAGCCGGCCCAGGAGCGGCGGATCGACATGCCGACCGTAGGCGTCTCGACGGTGGAGAAAGTGGCTGCGGCAGGCCTGGCAGGGCTCGCTATCGAAGCGGGCGGTGCGCTGATGCTCGGCCGCGCCGAAATGCAGGAAGCTGCCGAACGGCTGGGCGTGTTCATTTACGGCTTCGACCCCGGGCTCGGCGCATGACCGCCCCGCGCCTCTATTTCGTGGCGGCGGAATCCTCAGGCGACCTGCTGGCGCGCGAAGTGATCAGCACGATCCGGGCGAAACAGCCCGATGTGCACGTTTCGGGTATTGGCGGGGCCGAAATGGAATCCGTCGGGATCGTTTCACCAATCGATATTTCGCCGCTTTCCGTACTTGGCCTGTTCGAGGGATTGAGAGCCTACGGTACCGTGGTCAAACTGGCCGACATCGCGGCGGATGCAATCATCGCCGATGCGCCGGACGTTGTCGTGCTGGTGGATTCCTGGGGATTCATGCTGCGGGTGGCCCAGCGCGTGCGCGCGCGGGCGCCGCATATCAGGCTGGTCAAACTGATCGGGCCGCAAGTCTGGGCGACGCGGCCGGGGCGGGCCAAGACGCTGGCGGCGACCGTGGATCACTTGCTCTGCATGCACGAGATCGAAGCGCCTTTCTATGAGCCGTTTGACCTGAAGACGACGGTTATCGGCAATCCGGCCCTGTCGCGTCACCAATGGGGCGAGCCCGACGTTTTCCGCAAGGCGCACGGTATCGCAGCGGAGTCGCAGGTGGTGCTCGTGCTGCCGGGCAGCCGGTCCAGCGAGATCAAGCGCGTCGCGTCGGCACTGGTGGAAGCGGCACGAATCATCAAGGATTCCGATCCGGCCCGCGAAATCGTCATTGCCCCGGCCGCGAGCGTCGCGGCGCAGTTCGCGGAAGCCTTTCCCGATGTTGCCGACTGGGCAACGGTGTCGTCGGACCCGTCGGAGCGTTATGACGCGATGGCCGCTGCCGACCTGGCGCTGGCCTGTTCAGGTACCGTCACGAGCGAACTGGCGATGCAGGGAACGCCGATGATTGTGGCCTACAAGACAGGCTGGTTGACCTGGTCTCTGGCACGCGGATGGCTCTACCAGAAACGCCACATCACGCTGCTGAACATTGTCAGCGACGACCAGGAGATCGTGCCGGAATTCGTGCAGACAAAGCAGACGCCTGACCGGATCGCCGCCCATGCGCTGTACTGGCTGACTAATCCGGACGTGCTGGCCGATCAGAGGGCAGCACAGCAAATCGCCCTCTCCCGGATGAAAGAGGGCGATCGGGATGCGGCTGACATCGCCGCCGAGGTGATCCTCGAAGAGGCGCGGTCCTAGCGGTTGCCCATCGGCACGTAGTCGCGCTGGGCAGCGCCGGTATAGATCTGGCGCGGACGGCCGATACGCTGTGTCGGATCTTCGATCATCTCGTTGAGCTGGGCGACCCAGCCGACGGTGCGCGCGAGGGCGAACAGCACCGTGAACATCTGTTTCGGGAAGCCCATCGCATCGAGGATGATGCCGGAATAAAAGTCGACGTTCGGGTAGAGTTTCTTTTCGACGAAATACTCGTCTTCCAGTGCGATCCGCTCGAGTTCCATCGCGACTTTCAGGATCGGCTGGTCCTTGAGGCCGAGCAGGTCGAGTACTTCATGTGCGGATTCACGCATGACGGTCGCGCGCGGATCGTAATTCTTGTAGACGCGGTGGCCGAAGCCCATGAGGCGGAAGCCGCTGGTCTTGTCCTTGGCTTTTTCGACGAATTCCGGAATCCGGTCGACCGACCCGATCTCGTGCAGCATGTTGAGGCAGGCTTCGTTGGCACCGCCATGGCTGGGGCCCCAGAGACAGGCGACACCGGCGGCAACGGCGGCGAACGGGTGAGCGCCCGACGAGCCGGCAAGACGCACGGTCGATGTGGAGGCGTTCTGCTCATGGTCGGCATGCAGGATGAAGAACCGGTCCATCGCCTTGGCGATGGCCGGGTCGACAGTGTAATCTTCCGCCGACACCGAGAAGCACATGTTCAGGAAGTTTTCGGCGTAAGAGAACTCGTTGCGCGGATCGACGAATTTCTGGCCCATATTGTATTTCAGGATGCGGGCGCAGAGTGTCGGCATCTTGGCGAGAAGCCGGACGGAACTGAGGTGGCGCTCGTCAGGATCTTCGCTGTCCATGGCACCGGGATAGAAGGACGCCATGGCGCCAACGGCCCCGGTCAGCATGGCCATCGGGTGGCTGTCACGGCGGAAGCCTTCGAAAAAGCGATCCATCTGCGTGTGAAGAAGGGTGTGCTGCTTGATCTCGGCGTTGAATTCGGAGAGCTCGGTTTTTGTCGGCAGCTCCCCTTTCAGGATGAGGTGGCAGACTTCCGGAAATGTCGATTTTTCAGCGAGCTGGCCAATCGGATAGCCGCGGTGAAGCAGGACGCCTTCGTCGCCGTCAATGAAGGTGATCTGGCTTTCGCAGCTGGCAGTCGACGTGAAGCCGGGATCGAATGTGAAGTGTCCTGACTCTGCATAAACCTTGCGAACATCCACGACATTCGGCCCGTGGGTTCCCGAAAGCACGGGCAAGTCATACGTCTTGCCTTCAATTTCGAGCTTGGCGGTACCGGCATTCTTCGTCTTGTTTTCCATCAGATCTTGCCCTTCTTGTTCGTATTCCGTCCGGCGCGCCTTACTGGCCAGCCTGGACGAGTTGATCCTGTATCCGTCCGAGCGCTTCGTCCTGTCCCAGCCATTCGAGCACCGGCGCAATATCGGGTGCTGGAAGGCCGCCAGTCAGAGCAGCGCGGAGCGGTTGACCTACCTGCCCCATAGATAGGTCTTGTGCAGCGCAATACGACGTTATCGTTTCGGAAATCCGATCAACGGTCCATTGCGGTATGCGCTGCAGTTCGTCGCGCAGTCCGGCGAGCCGGTCAAGTCCCCCCCCGGAAAGCGCCTTTCTGGCGTTCTTGTTGAGATCGAGCGGGCGCTTGACGGTCAGGAACGCAAAAGCCGCTGCCAGCTCGGCCAGAGTCGTGCCCCGGTCCTTCAAATGCGGCAGGGCGCGCTTGACGCGCTGCCATTCATCTTCCGAGAGGGGGCCGTCCGCTTCGAGGAGCGGGCCGAGAAGGCCGAGCAAGCGCGAATCGTCGGCCAGGCGCATGAAATGCGAGTTGATCTGGCCCAGTTTTTCGAGATCGAGACGCGCTGGCGCCCGGCCGATTCCTTCGAGATCGAACGCTGCAATGGCCTCTTCCCGAGTGAATATCTCCTGGTCGCCATGGCTCCAGCCGAGGCGCAGGAGGTAGGCGTTCAGGGCCTCGGGCAGGTATCCCATGTCGCGATAGGCGAGTGTCGACAACGCGCCGTGACGCTTGGAGAGCTTGGCGCCGTCATTGCCGTGAATCATGGAGACGTGGGCATAGACAGGAATATCCCAGCCCATGGCCTCATAAATCGGGACCTGCCGGAATGTGTTGCGCAAATGGTCGTCGCCGCGGATCACATGGGTCACGTTCATGTCATGATCGTCAACAACCACGGCCAGCATATAGGTCGGCGAGCCGTCAGCGCGCAGCATGATCAGGTCGTCAATCTCGCTGGCCTGGATGCGCACGGTACCCTGCACCACGTCCTCGACAATGCGGTCGCCATCATCCGGTGCGCGCAGGCGAACGGTATAGGGAGCGTCCGGAGCCGGTGCAGGCGCACCGTCGCGCCAGGGCGAGCGGAAGGGCGCCAGCAGGTCATGGGCTTCGGCGAGCAGCGCGGCGCGGTCAGCGTCGGACAGGTCGTCAGCCTTCGCCGCCCGGCGTTTCTCCTCGCCGAGGTCGCGGCGCGCCTGGAGTTCCTCCTGGGTCGCGTAGCATTTGAAGGCCGTGCCGCGTGACAGCATTTCAGCCGCCACTTCGGCGTGCCGCGCTTCGCGGGTGGACTGCATCAAAGGCGGCTCATCGGCGTCGAGGCCGAGCCAGGCCATGCCCTCGAGAATGGCGGCCGTCGCCTCGGCCGTGGAGCGGACCTTATCAGTGTCTTCGATGCGCAGGAGGAAGCGGCCGCCATGGCGGCGGGCAAACAAATAGTTGAAAAGTGCGGTCCTTGCCCCTCCAATGTGCAACATGCCGGTGGGAGAGGGGGCAAATCGCGTGACAACGGTCATAAGGGTGGCAGGCTCCTGATCAATGCGGGCGGAAATCTCATCTGCGGTGCACAAACACAAGGTTGCGCCTGAAGGCAAGGGGGCGGGCCGGGACCTGGACAGCGTCTGGGCCCGGATGTGGTCGATTGCATCGATTGACGCGCGGCCATTGCTGTTCGCGTTTTCCCTGTGCGCCGGGGCTGCGGCTTATTTTCTGGCGCCGGATGAGCCGATTCTGGCCCTGTGCGGCCTGGCCTGGCTGGGGGCCGGCGTGCTGCTGTTGGCGACGCGGCGGCTGGTGGCGCTGACCGGGCTCTATGTGCTGGCCGTCATCCTGTTCGGCATGGTCACCGGGTTTGCGGCGGGTGCGCTTAGGACGCACATGGTGGCCGCGCCGGTTGTCAGCGATGCGACGCGGCCCGTGATGCTGGAAGGCTGGGTCGCTGGCGTCGAACCGGGCAAGAAGGGGCCGCGCCTGCGTATCGAAGTGCATGCGATTGCCGGGTTTTCGCCCGAGGCTTCGCCGCGTTTCGTCAGGCTGACACATATGGCGCAGCTGGAAGTGGCGCCGGGACGCTTTGTGCGCTGCTGGGCGGTGCTGCGACCGCCGCCGGCGCCGATGCTGCCGGGCGACTATGATTTCCAGCGTCAGGCCTATTTCGAACAATTGGGCGCCGTGGGCTATGTACAGGGCCGATGCCGGGGCGGGACACTGGGCGCTCCTTCGAATCTCGCCGACCATCTGGGTATTGCACTGTCGACCTTTCGCCGGAACCTCGCGGCGCATGTGAATGTGGCGGCTGGCGAGCGGGCGGGCGGCTTTGCGGCAGCGCTGATATCCGGCGACCGCAGCTTCATGCGCAATGATGACCAGGAAGCGCTGCGCGGGTCCGGCCTTGCGCATCTCCTGGCGATATCCGGCTTGCATATGGGGATTGTGGGCGGACTGGTCTTCTTCCTGACGCGGAAGGCGCTGGCCCTGATCGCGCCGCTGGCGTTGCGTGTGTCGGTGCAGAAGCCCGCGGCGATGACGGCGCTGCTCGCGAGCCTGGCCTATCTTGTCCTGTCGGGGGCGAGTGTCTCGACGCAACGGGCCTTCATCATGTCGGCCGTGGTGTTTGGCGCGGTCCTGTTCGACCGGGCGGCGATCAGCATGCGCTCGTTTGCGATTGCAATGATTGCAGTCGTGCTGATGCAGCCGGAAAGCGTGATGACGCCGGGATTCCAGATGTCGTTTGCGGCATCGGGCGCGCTGATTGCAACCTATGAAGCCTGGACGCATCGGCGGGCCGGGCAGGAAAAGGTGCTGGGGCAGATTCCCTATGCGTGGGCATCCCTGGTGATGACATCGGTGGTGGCGGCCGCTGCAACGGCGCCGTTTGCGCTCTACCATTTCGACCGGCTGGCCGGGCTCGGCCTGATTGCCAACCTGTTGGCGATGCCGGTGATCAGCTTTGTCAGTGCGCCGTCAGCGGCCCTGGCGCTGTTGCTGACGCCGTTGGGGATGGGCGATGCGGGCCTGAGGCTTTTCGGGTATTCGCTCGAACTGGTGCTGGCGATTGCGCATTGGTGCGTCGAGCTGGCGCCGGCCAAAGTGTCGACATCGACGGCAATGCCTGGGAGCAGCCTGACCCTGTTCGCGCTGGCCCTGGCGCTGGTGACGACGGCGCGCGGGGCAGGGCGGATCCTGCTCTGCTTCATGGCCGTCGCGCCCGCCGCGTGGCTGTGGACGGCCAGCCCGCAATTGATGGTGCACTGGTCGGCATCGGGCGAAGTGTTCGTGCGTGGGGCGGACAATGGCATGCAAAGGATCGGGTTTGCCGATGGGGACGGGCTGGCGCCGCTGCGCTACAGCGCGCTGGAGGCGACGGCCTGCGGCGACCTGCCGTGCCGGCTGGAGACACCGGCTGGCGCGATTGTGTTGTCTGAGGGCGGCGGTTGCCGTGCAGCGCCTGACGCGGTGCTGGTGCTGACACTGTCAGACGCGCCGGATGCTTGCCCGAATGCGTATCACTGGACGGCGGTTTCGAAAGCAGGTGGGCTCACCGCGCGGCTGGGTGACTCCGGGCTGGGCGTGCAGGTCGGCACGGCATGCCGCAACCGACCCTGGCGCCCGTGTCAGTCGTAGCGGCGGACGAGAGCCACGAGGCGTCCCTGGACCTGAACGCGGTCGGGACCGAAGATGCGGGTCTCGTAGGCCGGGTTGGCCGCTTCGAGGGCGACCGAGGCACCCTTGCGGCGCAGGCGTTTGAGCGTGGCTTCTTCGCCATCAATCAGCGCGACGACGATATCGCCCGTATTGGCGGATTCGGTGCGGCGCAGGATGACGAGATCGCCCTCGAGGATGCCGGCCTCGATCATCGAGTCGCCTTTGACCTCGAGCGCGAAATGCTCTTCGCCCTCGGCCAGGTCATCAGGGGCCGTGATGTGACCATTGTCCTGCTGGATCGCCGAGATGGGCACACCGGCGGCGATGCGACCGAGGATCGGGATGGCGCGGGGGGCACGGGCCTCTGTCGGCAGGCCTGACGAGACGAGGGCAGGTTTGAAATCCTTCCGGCCGCGCGATTGCTGCGTCGGAATGGCGGACTCAGGCAGTTTCAGCACTTCGAGGGCGCGGGCCCGGTGCGCGAGGCGGCGGATGAAGCCGCGTTCCTCAAGCGCCGAAATCAGGCGGTGGATACCGGACTTGGAGGCGAGGTTGAGCGCTTCCTTCATTTCATCGAATGAGGGAGAGACACCGGTCTCCTTGATCCGCTCATTGATGAAGAGCAGCAGCTCTTTTTGTTTACTGGTCAGCACGGGATGATTCCTTCCGTCCGAATCTATGTTCGCTTATGTTCTACATGTGTTCCCGGTTCGGGTCAAACGGAACAGGCCTGTCTTAATGCGGTTACAGCAGTTTTGCGCCGGTCGTTCATTTTCATCAGGCTTTCGCCGATCAGGAAGCGCCGCGCACCCGTGGCCCGCAACCGGATAATGTGTTCGGGGGTCGAAATCCCGCTTTCGGCAACAATCTGGCGGCCTGCCGGGACCAGCGGCGCGAGACGCTCGGTAGTCGACAGGTCTGTCACCATGCGCTTGAGGTCGCGATTATTGACGCCGATCAGGGGCGAGGCGAGCTGGAGGGCGCGTTCCAGCTCGGCTTCGTCATGGGTCTCGATGAGAACATCCATGCCGAAACCGGTTGCCGCGTCGTGGAGGTCAGCTGCCAGCGCGTCATCCACGGCCGACATGATGATGAGGATGCAATCGGCACCGTGGGCGCGGGATTCAGCAACCTGGATCGGGTCGATCAGGAAGTCCTTGCGCAGCATCGGCAGGCTTACCGCATTCCGAATGGCGGCAAAATCGGCGAGCGAGCCGCCGAAGCTCGGCCCGTCGGTGAGCACTGACAGGCAGGCGGCGCCGCCGGATTCGTATTCAGCCGCGATGGCAACGGGATCGGCGCCGGGCAGGATGTCGCCCGCCGAGGGGCTCTTGCGCTTCAATTCGCAGATGAGGGCGTTCTCACCGGTCGCTGCTATGCGATCCATGGCAACGGCGAAGCCCCGGACCGGGCTGGCCCCGGTCGCGGCCCGCGAGAGGCTGGCAAAGGATTCGGCCCGCTTGAGCGCGGCGACTTCATCCCTCTTATAATCGACGATGCGGTCGAGGGCGGTGCTCATACCGGTTCCTGCCCGTTCGAGAGCGACACGAGCTTGCGCAGCGTGTCGCGGGCCTTGCCGGTGTCGATGGCCTCGGCCGCCAAGGCGACGCCTTGCTTGAGATCTACGGCCTTGCCGAAGACGTGGAGACCGGCTGCTGCATTGAGCAACACGGCGTCACGGAAGGGGCCTTCCTGGCTGTCGAGCAGTTCGGTGATCGCGAGCGCATTGTCGGCGACATTGCCGCCTTCGAGACGCGACAGCGGGCTGGTGTCGAGGCCGGCATCGGCGGGATGGATTTCGAATTCGCGGATCGCGCCGCCACTGACCTCGCACACCTGCGTGGGGCCGGCGATGGAGAGTTCGTCAATGCCGTCGAGGCCGTGGACGACCCAGGCTTTCTGTGTGCCCAGCTGGACGAGGGCTTCGGCCATGGGGCGCGTCCATTCGGGGGCGAAGACGCCGAGGACCTGGAATTGCGCCCCGGCCGGATTGGACAGGGGGCCGAGCAGGTTGAAGATCGTGCGGATGCCAAGCTTGGCGCGTACCGGCGCGACGTGGCGCATGGCGCTGTGATGGCTGCGCGCGAACATGAAGGCGACACCGGCCTCGTCGAGGCAGGCGCGGAATTCGTGTTCGTCGGTTTCGAGGTTCACGCCGAGCGCTTCGAGCACGTCCGCCGAGCCGGTTTTCGGCGGGACCGAGCGGTTGCCGTGCTTGGCGACGCGGCCGCCAGCCGCAGCGATGACAAGCGCGCTGGCCGTGGACGTGTTGAGACTCTTCCACGGCAGGCCGCCGGTGCCGCATGTGTCGAGGACCGGACCGTCGAGCGTGATCGTGCGGGCATGCTGACGCATGATGCGGGCGCCGGCGGTGAGTTCGGCAGCGGTCTCACCGCGCACGGCGAGGCCCATCAGGAAGGCGCCGATTTCTTCCGGCGCCGCCTCACCGGTCAGGAGCTGGTTGAACGCGGCTTCCAGCGCCCCGGGCGCAAGCGTTTCGCGGCGGGCGATCGCCTTGATGGCGGTGGTGAGGGCAGTGTCAGTCATCAATGATTTCCCGAAAGCGAGCGCCATCGTTAGCGGCCTTGGGCAGGCTGTTCAATGCGGGAATGGTGCCTCAGTAGCCGAGAAAGGCGGTGATTTCCGACAGGATGCGCGGATCGAGGGCGAGATCACGGTGGCTGAGCATGTCGTCTTCGACAAGGCGCGCGCCGGGTAGGCTTTCTGTCAGGTCGCGGATCAGGCCGAGCGGGCAGCTTTCGTCGGCATCCGATCCGACAAGCAGGACGGTGCCCTTGTAATCCTGAAGCGCGGCGCGGAAATCGGTGCGGGCCATATCGGACCCGGTCCGCTCCTGGAGAAGGGCAAGCGCCCGGGCGATGACGGCGTCGTCATGGCCCTTCAGCCGCTGGTAATCGGCCCAGCCGAGAAGCGGCGGCGCGATCAGGATGAGATAGTCGGGGCTCGCTCCGGCTGCGATGGCGCGCACGCTGGCTTCGCAGCCGAACGAGTGGGCGATGATGGCGTCGATCGGCCCTTCGGCGGCGCAGACCTCAGCGACAGACGCGGCCGCTGTGACCGGCGTGCAGGCGTCAGCTTTGGACGCGCCGTGGGCGGGCAGGTCCATCACCAGCACCGGGCGCGTGTTCTGCAGGAAGTCCTGAGCGAAACGGCGCCAGACGCGGTGCGTGTCATCCCAGCCGTGGACGAACAGCGTGGGTGGGCCTTCGCCAGCGCGCCAGACGGGTGTCGATCCGTATTCGCCAGAGATATCGCGGCGGGTTTGCGGCGGCAGGAAATTCTGTCCGGGCGCGGCGCTGGGACTGGTCGGATTCAGGTCAGCGAGGAGAGCCTCGGCTTTCTCGTCGGTTGTGCTCATTCTGCAATTCGTCCTTGATCCAAAGCCTGCCCGAGACGTTCCATGCGACGTCGGGCGATTTCGTATCACATTCTTAGCGCCGGCCGCAGTGACGCCAAGTAGTGTTGGTGACCGCAGAATACCATGATGCTATAGGCTGCAAGAAAGCTCAGGGGAGAAGGCGGATGGAACAACTGCAAGGATGGGAGCAGGGAACAGGGCTCATGATCGCCGGGGGGCTGGTAGCACTCTGGTATGTGGGACGCCTGCTGATCAAGATTCTGGTAGTGATACAGCGGATTATCAAGCGGATCATGGGAGCCATTGCCCGGTTCCTGCAGCCTGTTTTCGAATTCCTGTACCGGAGTCTCTACGTTCTGGCTCATGTCGCGGTCGTCGCCGCACTTGGCTATATCGCGCTGGGCTCGATGGACAACGGCATCGCGCTGGAGCCGATTGACCTTGCCGATATCGGGGGGGCAGTGGTCGTCATTTCAGGCCTGACCGTGATTGTTTTCCGCCATTTCCTCAAATTCCCGCTTCGCAAGGGACAGGCCCAAGGCCTCGCCAATGAGATCGCAGATGGCGGGGAATTCGCGGATGACCTGAACGGCGATCTGGATATCGACCTGGATATGCCGCTCTAGATCAGAGTTTCAGCCAGTTGCGCAAAAGCGCGTGGCCGTGCTCGGTCTTAATCGATTCCGGGTGGAACTGGACGCCGTAGATGGGACGGGTCTTGTGGTGCAGGGCCATGATCTCGCCGTCGTCGGTGAAGGCGTCGGCGACGAGGCAATCGGGCAGGTCGGAATCGCGTACCGACAGGGAATGGTAGCGGACCACGGCATAAGTCTCCGGCAGGCCTTCGAACAGGTCGCCGCCGGTCTGGTGGATATCGGACAGCTTGCCGTGGCGGATTTCGCGGGCCGTGATCACAGCGCCGCCAAAGGCCTGGCCGATAGCCTGGTGGCCGAGGCAGACGCCGAGAATGGGCATGTCCGCCGGTGCGGCCTTGATCAGGTCGACGCAGATGCCGGCCTCGTTCGGCGTGCAGGGGCCAGGGGAGAGGAGGATGCCGTCGGGTTTGAGCGCAAGGGCTTCCTCAACCGTCAGCTCGTCATTGCGGATGACCTTGGTACGGGCGCCGAGTTCTTCCAGGTAATGGACGAGGTTCCAGGTAAAGCTGTCATAATTGTCGACGACGAGGATCATTGGTCGAACTCATAGGTGGCGGCGAGTTCGGCGGCACGCTTGAGGGCGCCTGCCTTGTGCAGGGTCTCATCATATTCGTATTGCGGAACGGAATCGAGCACGACGCCGCCGCCCGCCTGGATGTGGAGCTGGCCGTCCTTGATGATCGCGGTGCGCAGGGCGATGCAGGTGTCGAGATCGCCGTTCCAGCCGAAATAGCCGACAGCGCCACCATAGATGCCGCGCCGGGCGGATTCCATCTCGTTGATGATCTGCATGGCCCGGATCTTCGGGGCGCCGGAAACCGTACCGGCCGGGAAGCCGGCAAACAGCGCATCGACTGCGTCGAGGCCTTCGCGCAGGTTGCCCTCGACGTGGGAGACGATGTGCATGACGTGGCTGTAGCGCTCGACGATGAATTGTTCGGTGACTTCGACACTGCCATAGGCGGCGACGCGGCCGACATCATTGCGGCCGAGATCGAGCAGCATGAGGTGTTCGGCCATCTCTTTCGGATCGGCGAGCAGGCCTTCGGCGCGGCGGGCATCTTCGATGGCGTCTCCGGAGACCGGACGCGTGCCGGCGATCGGGCGGATGGCGACGCGGCCATCGCGCAGGCGAACGAGGATTTCCGGGCTGGAGCCGACGAGGCGCACGGTGCCGAGATTCATATGGAACATGAAGGCCGACGGATTGAGGCGACGCAGGGCCCGGTAATAGCTGATCGATTTCAGGCTGAAGGGTGTCGACAGGCGCTGGCTGGGCACGACCTGGAAGATGTCACCGGCCCGGATATAGTCGCGGCATTGTTCGACAATCTCGAAATAGCGCGCCTTGGTCGTGTTCGATGTCAGCGTGACCTCGACGGGCGCCTGGTCCTTGGGCGGAACGACCGGCATGCGCTCGAGCCGCGCCTCGACCTCATCCAGCAGCGTGTTGATCGCCGCTTCGTTGCCGTCCTGCACGCGGCCAATCAGCAGGATTTCCTGGAAGATATGGTCGAACACGATGACGACGCGCGGGATGACGAGCAGGGCTTCGGGCACGTCCAGCGTGTCTGCGCCAGTGATCGTCACCGGTTCGACATGCTGGATCATGTCATAGCCGACATAGCCGAACGCGCCGGAGGCCATTGGCGGCAGGGGCGTGTCGGTTTCGGCCTGCGCAAAACGCACAAAGTCGCGCAGGGCCTGAACCGGCTTGTCGGATGTGCTGATCGGATTCGCGAAGTCTGCCGTTCCGGACACGGTGGCGATGCCGTCCTGGATGCGGAACCAGTGTTCAGGCTCGAGTCCGATAAAGGAATAGCGCCCGAGGCGTTCGCCGCCCGCTATGGATTCGAACAGGAAGCTGCCGGGCGCGTCATCGCCCAGTTTCAGCATTGCACCGACGGGTGTTTCAATATCCCCGATACGCCTGCGAACGATCAGACGGGCAGGCGTCATTGATCGGTAGCAACCGATTTCTTGTACGCCGCGACCGCGTTGTCATTGACCTTGAGCTTGATGGCGTTGCGAATTTCGGCCTCGGCCGCAAATTGCAGGTCGTCACGCAGCGCCTGGTTGAGCGACGAGGTGGCCTGGGTGCCGAGCATTTCAAGCGCCGCGTCGGATGGCGGCGCGATCGTGTTGAGCTGGACGATCATGAACTTGTCGCCGGTCCGGTTCGGATAGCTGAACACATCGCCTTCGCGCCCGGCAAAAATGGCCGAGATGGCCGGTGTCGGCAGGCCGCTCTGCTCGGCTGTGATCCGGGTGACCGGCACGGTCGGGGATTCGACATTGGCGCCGGCGGCGGTTGCCGCATCGGCCAGCGTGGTGTCACCGGATTTCAGTTTCTCAATGACGCTGTCCGAATAGGCCTGCATCGCATTGGCAGCGCGCTCGGACACCAGCGCCTGGCGAATGTCGTCCTTGACCGTTTCGAAGTCAGGCGTGCTCGGCGCGATGATTGTGCGCGGCGACGTAAGGTAGACCGCATCGTCGCCATCATAGCGGCTGGATACATCACCGGCATTGACGCGGAACGCATCGCTGAAGGCATCGCGCGCGGCGGTGAGGCCCGTCATGCTAACGCCGTCCTTCGTTGTTCCGGTCTCGTCGACCGGTGCAAAGCTGATGATCGGGACGCCGAGTTCGGATGCGATCTGGGACAGCGGATAGCCGGCACCGATGGAGCGATCGAGCGCATCCAGGTTTTCGTAGAGCAGGACCTGCGCCCGTTCACGCATCAGTTCGTCCCGGATGACCTCGGACACGGTCTCGATCGGATAGACGGCGCCCGGTTGCACCGAGACCAGGCGTGCGACGAGCCATTTGCCGTCGGATTCGCGGGGGCCGAACAGGGCGCCGCTCTGCCTGCCGGGGCCGAACATGGCGTCCCGGAGTGCAGTATCGGCGACGCTTTCGCGGTTGCCGGTCCGGGTCTCGCTGGACAGGACGCCGGTGAGCGTGGCCGGGTCGGCGCCGCCTGCGAGCTGGCCGAATGCGGCGCGTGCCGTATCGCGGTCTGCAAAATAGAGTTCGATAAAGGTGCGCTGGTCAGGCTCGGAGAAGCGTTCGGATTTGGTGGCTTCGTAGATTGTCGCGATTTCCTGTTCGGTGACCGTGACATTGGAGAGGAAGTCGTCAGCGGACATCTTGAGCAGGTCTATGGCGCGGCGTTCCGGCTGTTCGAGAGCGGCAAGGTTCTCGTCATAATAGGCGCGGATTTCATCGTCGGCCGGCGCATCCGGCGTCGGGGCCTTGGTCGCGTCGAGGATGAACCAGGAGACGTCCCGTGTCTCGCCGATATAGAGCGCCTGGATGCCGGCCAGAATTTGCGGCGGATAGATCGCGGCCGTGGCACCGTCGCTGAGGGTCGTCAGCGCGAGGTCGTCGGAAACCTGCTGCTCGTATTCCTCCTTGGTGAAACGGTTCTGGTACAGGACTTCACGATAGGTGTTGAGGTCGAGCTCGCCTGTCAGCGGATTCTTGAACGCATCGACCGTCTTCAGCTGCTCGACCACGGCATCGGTGGACGGCTTGACGCCGATCGTGGCGGCATAGCCGAGATTGACGATCTTGGATGTTTCGAGAGCGAAGACCTGGTCGATGATGCCCTGGTCGGCCGCTTCGGACTTGGTGATCGGCTTTTCGGCATTGGCGTTGATATTGCGCAGGAGGTTCTCGACCCGGCGGTCGAGCGTCGGCATG
The DNA here is from genome assembly GCA_963973995.1 of uncultured Alphaproteobacteria bacterium. GTDB lineage: Bacteria > Pseudomonadota > Alphaproteobacteria > Caulobacterales > Hyphomonadaceae > Hyphomonas. Next base: position 25,896 of record CAXBCO010000011.1, on the reverse strand, counting down.
TCGATGCCGCGCGGGCCGGCGGCGGCCAGATCATTGCCGAGACCGGTATTCATCGACGTCCAGGCCTGGTCGGCACCCCAGAAGGCCATGCCCGCAATGATGATCATGACGACGAACTTGCCGAAGATCGAATTCATCAGGCGTTTCATCAGGGCTAGCATCGGAACGAGTACTCTCAGGCGATTTGCGGGATGGCTCAGTGCTTGCTAGGCGACACAGCAATGTCTTGCAAGATAGGGATGGCTGCATGTCACGGACACTGATCGCCGGAAACTGGAAAATGAACGGCCTGCGGGAAAGTCTTTCGCAGGTAGAGGCTGTGGCTGCTGCAGTTGGCGCGGGAGAGGCCAGCGTGACGGCGCTGCTTTGCCTTCCGGCCACGCTGGTGGCATTGGGGCACGCGGTTGCGGCGGATTCGGCCCTGCGAATCGGGGGCGAAACCTGCCATCCGAACGAGAAAGGCGCCCATACCGGCGATATTTCAGCTGAAATGCTGAAAGATGCCGGCGCCAGCCATGTGATTGTCGGCCATTCCGAACGCCGGGCCGATCATGGTGAAACGGATTCCGTGGTTGCGGCGCAGGCTGCGGCGGCGTTGCGGGCGGGCGTGGTGCCGATCATTTGCGTCGGCGAGAGCCTGGCCGAGCGCGAAGCCGGGCAAACGCTGGCACGGATCGAAAGCCAGCTGGCCGGGTCGATCCCGGACGGCGTCGGCGCGGGTGATTTCGTCATCGCCTATGAGCCGATCTGGGCCATCGGCACGGGAAAAGTCGCCAATACGGACCAGATCGCGGAAGTGCACGGGGCCATCCGGGCCTGGCTGGCGGGGCGGTTTGACGCGTCGGGGGCCTCGACCCGTATCCTTTACGGCGGCAGCATGAACCCTTCAAATGCCGCGGAAATCCTTGCAGTTCCCAATGTTAATGGCGGATTGATCGGCGGCGCGAGCTTGAAGGCCGACGATTTCCTCTCCATCTATAGGACAGCAATTTAACCCAGACTGAAGCGAGAGGCTTGGCGTTCGCCGTCATTGGCGATATGCGGACCCCTTGATTTCAGGAAATTCGGTCGCCCCATGCAGAATGTCATCCTCGTCGTCCATATCCTCGCCTGTGTTGTCATGACCGGCCTGGTGCTGATCCAGAAGTCCGAAGGCGGTGGCCTGGGCATGGGCGGCGGCGGTGGCGGCAACTCGCTGATGTCGGGCCGCGGCGCTGCGGGCGCGCTGGTGCGCACGACCATTATTCTTGGCGGCGTGTTCTTCATTACCAGCCTGACGCTGACGTCGATTGCCAACCGGGGCGATGACAGCCGGACGGCGGTCGAAAAGGCCCTCGGCGCTGACGAGATCAACGACATCAATGCACCTGTGGACCTGTTCGATCCATCCGCCCCGCTGCTCGAAGGGCAGGATGGCGGTGCCAGCACGCCATCGACCGTTACGGATGAGCCAATTGTGCCGGAAGGCGAATCGGCGACCGAGGAAACACCTGTTCCGGCTGAGCCGGATGCGGGCAATCCCCAGTAAATTTGCGGTGCGGACATTTTGTCCGCGCTTTCAATCAACGAATCACGGCATCGGGATAGTCCCATGATCCGCTATATTTTCATTACGGGCGGCGTGGTGTCTTCCCTTGGCAAGGGCATTGCGTCCGCTGCACTCGGCGCGCTGCTGCAGGCACGGGGCTACAAGGTCCGCCTGCGCAAGCTCGATCCCTATCTTAATGTCGATCCCGGCACGATGAGCCCGCGCCAGCATGGCGAGGTCTATGTCACCGATGATGGCGCCGAGACCGATCTCGACCTTGGCCACTATGAGCGCTTTACCGGCGTATCGGCGCGCCAGTCGGACAATATCACGACCGGGCGCATCTATCAGCGCATCATCGAGAAGGAACGGCGCGGGGACTATCTCGGCGCGACGATCCAGGTGATCCCGCACGTCACGAATGACATCAAGGATTTCGTCCTGTCCGATCCGGGCGAGGACGTGGAATTCGTGCTCTGCGAGATTGGCGGCACGGTCGGCGATATCGAGGGCCTGCCCTTCTTCGAGGCGATCCGCCAGCTGGGCCAGGAACTGGGGCCGGAACGCGCCTGCTTCATTCACCTGACGCTGCTGCCCTACATTCCGGCGGCTGGCGAGATGAAGACCAAGCCGACGCAGCACTCGGTCAAGGAATTGCGCTCGATCGGCATCCAGCCGCAAATCCTTCTCTGCCGTTGCGACCGGCCGATCCCGGAGACCGAAAAAGGCAAGATTGCCAGCTTCTGTAACGTGCGCCCGTCCTCCGTGATCGAAGCGCGCGATGTGGGCCACATCTACGACGTGCCGGCGGCCTATCATGGCGAGGGGCTGGATTCCGAAGTGCTGGCGCATTTCCGGATCGATGACGCGCCGGCACCCGACCTGACAGCCTGGAACACGATCGCGCACACGATCCGCAACCCCGACGGCGACGTCTGCATCGGCCTTGTCGGCAAGTACACCGACGTACCGGATGCCTATAAATCGGTGATGGAAGCGCTGGTGCATGGCGGCCTCGCCAACCAGGTGAAGGTTGACGTGCGCCTGATCGATTCAGAACAGTTCGATGACGAGCATGCGCCACTGGACATTCTTGAAGGCGTGCATGGCGTGATCCTGCCGGGCGGCTTCGGTGAGCGCGGCGCGCATGGCAAAATGCGCGCGGCGCGGTTCGCGCGCGAACGCGCGGTGCCGTGCTTCGGCATCTGCTACGGGATGCAACTGTCGGTGATTGAGGCGGCCCGCAACCTGGCCGGCATCAAGGATGCCTCGACCAGTGAATTCGGCCCGACCAAACAGCCTCTGGTCGGCCTGATGGAAGAATGGACCAAGGGCAACGAGAAGGTCGTCCGCGACGAGACCACCGACAAGGGCGGCACGATGCGGCTCGGCGCCTATCCGGCGCGCCTGAAAGCGGGCAGCAAGGTCGCCGAGATCTATGGCACGCTCGATATTTCCGAACGCCACCGCCACCGGTATGAAGTCAACGCGAGCTATATTCCGAAACTGGAAAAGGCGGGCGTGCTGTTCTCGGGCATGTCGCCGGACGGCAAGCTGCCGGAGATTTTCGAGCTGCCGGACCATCCGTGGTTCATCGGGGTGCAGTACCATCCGGAACTGAAATCACGGCCGTTCCAGCCGCACCCGCTGTTCGCGAGCTTTATCGGCGCCGCCGTGAAGCAGAGCCGTCTGGTCTAGGCGGGCACTTCCTTGCCGGCCCAGTCAAAACACTTTCCGCTGTCGACGGGGGTGAGGCTATCAATCACTGAAAGCAGGTGCTTTGCGGACTGATCCGCTGTGAACAGCTGTGCGTCCGGGACGTTTGACTGGAAGGGCTGTGAGAGGCCCGTATCGACTGTGCCGGGATGCAGCGACACCGCGATGAACTGGTCACTGATACGCGCCTGTTCGATGGTGTAGTTGCGGACCAGCATGTTGAGAGCGGCCTTGGAGGCGCGGTAGGCGTGCCAGCCGCCGAGCCTGTTGTCGCTGATCGAGCCGACGCGGGCCGAGAGCGCGGCGAACACGGCGCGGCGATTGCGCGGCATCAGGGGCAGCATGTGTTTCGCGACCAGGGCTGGCCCGAACGTATTGACGCGGAAGACCTGTTCGAAAGCGTCCATCGATTGGTGGCGGTAGGATTTTTCGGGCGAGAGGCCGCGATCATTCGAGAGAAGGCCGGTCGCGACGATGACCAGATCAATGTCGCCTTCGGCCTTCAGTGATCCCGCGAACGTCGCGAGATCTGCCTCATGCGTGATGTCGGCCGTGTACGACACGATGTTTGGGCCGGACGGTGCAGGATTCCGCGACACCGCGTACACGCGGCTGATGTCGTTCCGGGCCGCCAGTTGGGTGGAGAGGGCCTGGCCGATACCACCGGACGCGCCGAATACAATTGCCCGCATGATGGTCTCCTTTCCGAGAGGAGCTAAGGCGTGGCGGCCAAAAGAAAAGCCTCCAGCACAGGCGCCGCCACATGCGGGAGGCATGTCGCGCAGCGAAAGGCATCACGTGGCAGCGCTGTCAGGAGGAATCGAGTTGCGGCACCAGACGGACAGCTTCCTTGTGGAGTTGGCGCGCGGTTTCGCGACCGCGTTTCGTGAGCGATCGCGATTTGAACCCTTGCGGCAAGCCAGTGCGGATGGGTGCCGCTTTGCGTGACAGGCGCCTGCGCATCGCCGTGATGTAGAAAGCGGGATTGTCCCACACGTCGTTCAGGGCGCGCAGGCGCTGGACCAGCGAACGCGCGGGCAGCAGGTCGGTGTCCCGGGGCGGATAGTCGAACGGGCCGGGTGGCGGCAGCGGCATGTCGAGGAAGCGGATGCGGGGGCCGTTGGCGGCCGCGCGGCTGGGCGGCTTGCCGTGGCCGGGGCGGGCAGGCGGTTCGGCAATGCGAAAGCGGGGGGTGCGCAGGTAGCGCGGTGCGCTCCGGGTGGCAGGTGTGTCGGGCCGGGTGTGCGGCGCAGATGCAGCCACGCGCCGCGGTGCCAGCGCTCCTTTTTCCAAGGCCATGAGGAACAGGAGCCGGCGCACGAGCGGCTCGAAACGGGCAAGCGCAGCGGCGAGCCGGGCGCGTTCGGGTCGCGGCAGGAAGGGCTTGCAGCCGGTCAGGCCAAGGTGGAGGGATTTGACCCATTCGCTCACGAGATAGGCGGTCTGGTCCCACGAGAAGAGGACCATGCTGCGGATGCGTTGGGACGGCTGGTAGGACATGGCCCCATGATAGGGCGAGAGCGTGTACGGTAGGAGAGATTACACTCCAAGCCGCCTGATACCCCGGCTTTCGCCGGGGAGGTCGAGGGATAGAGCCGTGCCTGTCCGACGGGTCAGGCTTTCGACACCTCGAACTGGCCGACATTGATGCGGCCGTCGGAGAAGCCCGCTTCACAATAGGAGAGGTAGAAGTTCCACATGCGCTTGAAGGGCTCGTCGAAACCGAGTTCGGCGATCTCGTCCCATTTTTCGTTGAAGGTGCGGGACCATTCATGGCAGGTGCGGGCATAGTCCTGGCCGAAATAATGGACGCCGTCATGGCGCAGGCCCGCTTTGGCGAACTGTTCCTTGAGGGCGGTCTCGCCGGGCAGCATGCCGCCGGGAAAAATGTAGCGCTGGATGAAATCGACGCGTTTGCGGTAGCTCTCGAACAGGCGGTCATCGATGGTGATGATCTGGAGCGCCGCCTTGCTGCCCTGTTTCAGGCTGTCGAAAATCTTGGCGAAATAACTCGGCCAGTAGGATTCACCGACTGCCTCGAACATTTCGATCGAGGCGACCCCGTCATAGAGGCCGACATGGTCGCGATAGTCCTCCAGGCGGATGTCCACCTGTTCGGAAAGGCCTTCGCGCTGCATGCGGGCCAGCGCGTAATCGCGCTGGGAGGGTGAGATGGTCAGGCAGGTGACCTTGCTGCCCCGGTGCCGGGCGGCATATTCGGCAAAGCCGCCCCAGCCACAGCCGATCTCGAGGATACTGCTGGACGGGCCGGCATTGATGCGGTCGCAGATGCCTTTGTATTTGACCTGCTGGGCTTGCTCGAGCGACTGGTTGGGGCTTTCAAACATGGCCGACGAATAGGTCATGCTGGGATCGAGCCACTTGCTGTAGAAATCATTGCCGAGATCGTAGTGTGCCATGATGTTGCGGCGGGCACCGGCCTTCGAATTCCGGTTGAACAGGTGGCGGACCATATTGGCCCAGCGCACGATCACGCCGCCGCGGGCGAGCTTGCCGGCTGCTTCAAAATTGGCGGAGAAGAATTGCAGCACGGCGGTCAGGTCGGGTGTTGACCACTGGCTTTCCATATAGGCTTCGGCAAAACCGACATCGCCGCCGGACAAGGCCCGCTTGATGAAGCTGTAATCATGAATGACGATTTCCGCTTTGGGGCCGAGCTCGGCATTGCGGAACAGGAGTTCGCGCCCGTCCGGCAGCCTGAACAGGAGCTGACCGCGCTGGGTGCGCAGCAATGCCAGCGCGCCGATCCGGAACGTGGCCGGCACATGCTTCAGCTTGCCGATGGATTGTGCGGTAGCGAGGATCGGCTGGGTCATGCGGCGTCTTTCGTCAGGGTCGGCGGTGTGGTCTCCAGTGGCTTTGCCAAGCTTATAGACGCGGCGGGCAGGTCTGGCCTTGATCTGTATCGTGCGCCGCGCAGCCAGATTTTGAGGGCCTGCCAGTGGATGGCAAGGGTGACGCCAAGGGTGGCGAAGGGGGTGGCAAGGGCGATGGCGAGGAGGGCGCCGGTGGTGGCAGCCTGACGGCGGGCGGTGATGTTGGCCATGTGGAGGCGGGCGCCGTCCTTGAGGCTCTCGACCACGATTGCGAGCCGGTCGGTGGGGGCGCGCAGGGTGAAGCGATAGGTGCCGGTGACATCGAAGAAGGGCGAGACGTGGAAGGCCTTGTCCGCTTCGTGCTGCGAGCGGTCGCCCGAGACGGCGGCGGCATAGGCATGGGTTTCGCCGAACGTGTTGTTCACTTCGTAGATGATGCCACGCAGGTTGCCGGACGGGCCGTAACCATACCAGAGCGAGATCGGCGCGAACTTGTAGAATAGCTGGCGCGGGAAGGTGACGAGGCGAATGGCGCCGCCGTCCAGTTCAACGCCCGCTTTTGCCAGAACCTGTTCTGCCCACGGACGCAAGGGGGCATCCGTGCGGGCGCCATGGTCCCTGCGGTAGAACGAGAACAGCACGGGTCTGTCGACCGAGAAGAGAGGGCTCTGGCGCGCTGCGGCGCCAAGGCGGTCAATATCGATATCGATGAGGGTGACGTTATAGGCAAAGCGGCGCGCGAACGGCACGTAACGCGCATGTGCCGTCTGGCCTTTCCACAAACTGAGCGCCGGAGCCGTCAAACCGACACCTCTGCTGCAATTTCCATGACCGGAGTTTTGCGCGACGGGCTGTGGATGTCCACGCCTTTTGCGTCCCACGGGACCCTGCCGCCAAGGGACAGGGCGGCCGAGAGGCCCGATTTGAGGCCGTCTTCATGGAATCCCCGGCCCATCCAGGCGCCGGCGATCCAAAGTCCGTCCTGGCCCTGGATGCGCTTGAGCCCGCGCACGGCGGCTTCGGCGGCGGTGTCGAACTGGGGGTGGTCGAAGGCGTACTGGTGGAAGGTCAGGTCTTCTCGCGGCGGTGTTTCCGGGTTCAGCGTGATGAAGAGCGGGCGGCTGTCATCCAGCCCCTGCAGGCGGTTCATCCAGTAAGACAGGCAGATGTCGCCATTGTCCTGCTTGATGACGTTCCAGCTGGCCCAGGCCGCGCGGCGCGAGGGCATCAGGGCCGGATCACGGTGGAGGTAGATCGTGTTCGGACGATAGTGGACCGAGCGCAGGAGGAAGGACTGGTCCTCGAAGCCTTTCTCGACAAGGCGAAGCGCCTGGTCTGAATGGGTGGCGAGGATGACGTCGTCGAAAACATGGGAGCGGTTATCTGCCGTAATCACGGTGATCTTGTCACCGAAAGGGAAGACGCGGATGGCGGGCGTTCCGGTGCGGACACGGTCACCAAGCTCGGCGGCGGCGGCTTTCACATAGGACTGGCTGCCGCCGGTAACCGTGCGCCATTGCGGGCGCTCCTTGTGCATCAGGCGATGGTTCTCGAAGAACTGAAAGAAGCTGCGGGCCGGATAATCCAACATGCCGACCTCGGGCGTGGACCAGATGGCGGCGCCCATTGGCAGGATATAATTGCAGCGGAAGGCCTGGTCGAAGCCGTGGAAATCGAGCCAGTCGCCCAGCGTCGTGTCCTCGATCCGGCCCGCCGCGAGTTCGGCGCGGGCAAGGTCGTTGAATTTCAGGATGGTGCGCCAGAAGCGATGGAATGGTATGCTGAACAGGTTGCGTTTCTGGGCGAAGATGCCCCGGGCGGTCGAAGCCCATTCCCAGCCGTCGCGGTCGGACACGGCAAAGCTCATGTCGGACTCCTGCGTTTTGACGCCGAGTGCATCGAACAGGCCGATCAGGTTGGGATAGTTGAGGCCGTTGTAGACGATGAAGCCGAGATCGACGGCGGTCTCGTGACCGTCATAATCGAAGACATGGGTGCAGGCGTGGCCGCCGAGGCGGTCCTGCGCCTCGAACAGGGTAATGTCGGCCGTGTCCTTCAGCGCGTAGGCGGCGCCTATGCCGGAAATGCCGGACCCGATGATTGCAATACGTTTCATGCGGCGTTCCGTCTGTCCTTGAGTGTTGCGTAGGCGTCGAGGGCGCGCTGGCGCGCAGCCGGATGATCGACGATGGGTTCGGGATAGGTCGTACCGAGAGAGACCCTGGCGGTGTGAAGCGTCGCTGGGCCGGCCTCCCACGGGGCATGAAGGTATTTGTCCGGAAGGCCCGAAAGTTCGGGGCACCAACGCCTGACATAGGCACCGGTTGCATCGAACTTGCGGCCCTGAATGATCGGATTGAAGACGCGGAAATAGGGGGCTGCGTCGGCGCCGCTGCCGGCGGTCCATTGCCAGCTGGCAGGGTTGGCCGCGGGGTCGGCATCGACCAGCGTGTCCCAGAACCAGTCTTCGCCCATCTGCCACGGCAGGAGAAGGTGCTTGGTCAGGAAGGAGGCCACGATCATGCGTACACGATTGTGCATGAAGCCGGTCTGCCAGAGCTGGCGCATGCCGGCGTCGACGATGGGATAGCCGGTTTCGCCCCGACACCAGGCCTGGTAGGCGACCCGGTCGTTGCGCCAGGGCATGTGCCGGAAGTCCGGATTGTAGTTTTCGCTGGCGAGGTCCGGATTGTGGAAGAGGAGGGAATAGGAGAATTCGCGCCAGCCGATTTCCGACAGGAATGTCATCGCGCCGGCTTCGTCGACACGACCGGATTCCACGCCGTGCCGGACCGCGCGCCAGACCTGTGCCGGGCCGATCTCGCCGAAGCGGAGATGCGGCGAAAGGCGGGACGTGCCGGTGTCGATGTCGGGCCGGTTGCGGGCCTCGGCATAGGCATTGACCGGACTGTCGAGGAAATCCGACAAGCGCTCCATCGCGCCCGCTTCGCCCGGGGTCCAGGTCGCGGCGAGGCCGTCGGCCCAGTCGGGACGCGTGGGATGCAGGTTCCAGTCGGACAGGGTGTCGGAGGCGACGTCTGGCCCGGCAAGCGATGTGGGCGCGGGCAGGGCGTCCGGCGCGCGATACCGGGCTTTCACGGCTTTCCAGTAGGGCGTGAAAACCTTGTAGTCGCCGCCTGCGCCGGTTTCGATCTGCCAGGGTTCGTTGAGCAGGCGGCCATTGAAGCTGGAGACGGCGACACCGCTTGCCTTGAGCGCATCCATGATTGCGCCATCGAGATCGCGCTCGGCCTTCTGATAGCGGCGATTCCAGAACACGCGGTCGGCGCCGGTCTCGGCGATTATGGCTGGCAGCACGTCAGCGGAAGCGCCGGCTCTCAGGGCCAGCTGGCCGCCGGCCGCAGCGATCCGGGCTGCAAGTGCCGCGAGGGACTTGTCGAGCCACCACCGGCTGGCGCCGCCGTACGGGCGCAGGCCCGGCGAGGCTTCGTCATGAATGAAGAGAAGCACCAGCGGTTTGCCCGTGGCGACCGCCGCATGCAGCGCGGGATTGTCAGCGAGCCGGAGGTCTTCGCGAAACCAGACGAGGGCGGGGGCGGGCAGGGGCAGGGCGGACTCCGGATCGGAACAGTTGTGTCTTGGCCTGTCTTACGGTCGGGGGATGTATCTGGATCAGTCGGTGCTGCCATGGGTTTCATGCCGGGCTTTGCAGGGCTATATCGGTCGCTCAAAGGGAGTCGCCGACATGGCCGTGAGTTTCCGATTCGTACCCGTTTCAGACGACCGGGTTGGCGTTTGCGCCCTGAACGCGGGCGGAATCCGCTGATGGATACGTCTGCGCTCCTGGGCCTGATCGGGGCCGCCGCCGGCAAGCGTATTGTCTGTATTGGCGACGTCATGCTGGACCGGTTCGTCTATGGCCAGGTCAACCGGATCTCGCCGGAAGCCCCGGTGCCGATCATGCGGCGCACCCGCGAGGCCGCGATGCCCGGCGGGGCGGGGAATGTCGGCCGGAACCTGTCGACGCTCGGCCTACGCACCGCGTTGATCGGGGTTGTGGGAGACGACCCGGAAGGGCGCCAGCTCGCCGAATTGCTAGGCCGGATTGACGGGGTCGAGGCCGACCTCATCGTGATGCGGGACCGGCCGACGACGTTGAAGACGCGTTTCGTTGCCGGTGGCCAACAGCTGTTGCGGGTGGATGCCGAGGATACGCGCGCCATCGACCTGACGACCGAGTCCGATATTGTCATGTCGCTGGAAGATGCCGCCAAGGATGCGAGCCTGATCATCCTGTCGGATTATGCCAAGGGCGCGATAACCGACAATGTCATTGCGGCGGCGATTGCTGCGGGACGGGCGCATGGCATCCCGGTGATTGCCGATCCGAAAGGGCTCGACTTTGCCCGTTATGGCGAAGTCGACCTGCTGAAGCCGAACGCAATGGAGCTCGGCCAGGCCATAGGGCTGGCGGTGGAGACCGACCGCGACGCGACCGAAGCGCTGGCCAAGGCGATGGACCTGCTGCCGGCGCGGGCGATCGTCGTGACGCGGGCTGCCAAGGGCATGTCGTTCGTGCAGCGGGACGAGGCCGTGATGCACCGCTCCGGCGAAGCCAGGGAAGTCTATGACGTGTCCGGCGCAGGCGATACGAGCATAGCGGCGCTGGCGCTCGGGCTGGCCGCAGGCGGGAGCCTGGCTGAAGCAGTCGAACTGGCCATCGCGGCATCCGGGATCGCGGTCGGCAAGTCCGGCACGGCGACGGTCTCGGCGAATGAGTTGAACACGGCGCTGCAAATGGGCCTGCGCAATGGCGGCGTGTCGCATGTGCCGCTGGAGACGCTGGTCGGCCAGGTTGAAGTGTGGCGCGATACCAACCTGACCGTCGGGTTTACCAATGGCTGTTTCGACATACTCCATCCCGGGCACCTGCGCGTGCTGGAAGAGGCCAAAGCCCGCTGCGGGCGGCTGGTGGTCGGCCTGAACTCGGATGCGTCGGTGAAGCGGCTGAAGGGCCCCAATCGCCCGGTCAATGACGAAGCCTCACGCGCCCGGGTCCTGTCGGGCCTGTCGGCCGTGGATGCGGTCGTGGTGTTCGACGAGGATACGCCGAAGGCGTTGATCGATGCCTTGCAGCCTGACCTGCTGGTCAAGGGCGGCGACTATTCCATCGAGACGATTGTCGGCGCCGATGTCGTGCTGGCGCGGGGCGGGACGGTGCATATCGTGCCGCTGGTCGACGGCCAGTCGACGACGGCCGCGATCGAGCGTGCCAACGCGAAACCGGCATGAGCAAGTCGAACTAGTTGGCGACGCCCTTCTTGAGTTCGTAGGTTCCGCGCCCTGTCAGGGTGAACCATTCGAGAATGTCCGGGTGGGTCAGCGGCGTCTCGGAATCATCCGGCAGCAGGTTCTGCTCGGAGACATAGGCGACATAATGGGTGCGGTCATTTTCAGCGAAGAGATGATAAAATGGCTGGTCCTTGCGGGGCCTCACCTCTTCGGGGATGGATTCATACCACTCCGCCGTGTTGCCGAACTGGGGGTCAACGTCGAAAATTACACCCCTGAATGGAAACATGCGGTGGCGGACGACCTGCCCGATCTGGAACTTTGCAACCTGCATGGATATGGCGTTGTACCTGTGATTTCGGTCTATACGCTGGTCCAAAACAAGTGGTGGCCGGGCCGCACGACGGCGCCGGTGTCCAAACAGGGCTTTCAACCACCCGTTGTGTGTGCGTCCACTAGCCATTTCCAGCTCCTGTGATAACAATGCCCCAAGTCATCAATTTGGGCCACACCATGGCTGAAAAAAAGGCGCCCGGTGCCCGCAACAAGCGGAGCGCCCCGCGCAATGGAAAGACGGTCCCGCTTTTCGCGGCCGTTGACCTTGGAACGAACAATTGTCGCCTGCTGGTCGCCGAGCCCCGCGGGAAGACATTTCGCGTGGTCGATTCCCATTCCCAGATTGCCCGGCTGGGCGAGGGCCTGCACGAGACGGGGCGGCTGTCGGATGCGGCTATCGAGCGGGCGATCGACGCGCTGCAGAACATCCGGAAAAAGCTGAAACAGCATGGCGTGGGGCGGGTGCGGTGCATCGCCACCGAGGCCTGCCGGAAGGCGGATAACGGGGCCGAGTTCATTCGCCGCGTGCATGAAGAAACCGGCCTGACGTTCAAGATTATCGGCGCCCATGAAGAGGCGCGCCTCGCGACGATTGGCTGCCACGACCTGATCGAGCCGTCGGCCAAGTCTGTCCTGGTCGTCGATATTGGCGGCGGGTCGACCGAACTGTCCTGGGTGAACGCCGAAGCGGCCCGCGACAATGGCTTCAAGGGCCTGCTGGAGAAGGCGCCGATCCTGGGCTGGACCAGCCTGCCACTGGGCGTTGTCACCCTGTCGGAAGCGTTCCAGCATTTCGACGAGGTCGAGGCCTATCCGCTGATGCTCGAACATGCCCGGCAGGCGATCAGCACGTGGGACGGGATCGATGCCGTTCGCGATGCGATGGGCGTTGATGATGCGCACATGATCGGGACGTCGGGCACGGTGACGTGCCTTGCCGGGGTTCACCTCAAGCTCGACCGCTACCGGCGCGACAAGGTGGACGGGACATGGCTGAGCCGCGACGAAAGCGCCGCTGCGATCCAATTGCTGCGCGATGTCGGGCTTGAAGGCCGGATGAAGCTGCCGACGATCGGCGACGAGCGGGCGGGACTGATGCTGTCAGGTTGCGCGATTGTCGAGGCCGTATGGGAGGCGTTTCCGGCCGGGCGACTGCGGGTTGCGGACAGGGGCCTGCGCGAGGGCCTGCTTTTGTCGATGATGTACGGGCCGAAACGGACGAAGACGCGTCGCCGGGGGCGGCGCGGACGGCGTGGACCGGACAATGGCGCTGGCCAGCAAGAGGACACCAACAATGTCGGATGAGGAAAAGCGCCGCTGGAAAGGCCCGACGGGCAAGGAGGGCTCGTCCGGCCGGCAGATGAATGAGCGCAAGATTCGTGCGCATCATGCCAAGTCGGACAGTTCAAAGCAGTGGCTCGAGCGCCAGATGTCGGATCCTTATGTCCGCAAGGCGAAGCTTGAGGGATTCCGGGCCCGTGCCGCCTACAAGCTTCTGGAAATCGATGCGAAGGCCGAGCTTCTGAAGCGCGGTTGCCGGGTCGTCGATCTAGGCTGCGCGCCCGGCGGTTGGCTGCAGGTTGCGGTGGCCAAGGGCGCGGCAGAAGTGGTCGGCATCGACCTTTTGCCCGTCGATCCGGTTGAGGGCGCCCATATCGTGCAGGGCGACGTCAATGAGCCAGGCGATGTGGCGCGCATGATGAAGGGCCTGACAGGCAAGCCCAATCTCGTCCTGTCGGACATGGCGGCGAACACGACCGGCCACAAACAGACCGATCATTTGCGGACAGTGGCGCTGGTGGAAATGGCGGCGGCTTTCGCGGTCGAGCACCTGGCGCCGGGCGGAGCGTTCTGTTCGAAAGTGTTCCAAGGTGGGACAACGAAGGAAGTGCTGGAATTGCTGAAAGCCAACTTCACGACGGTGAAACATATCAAACCGCCGGCGAGCCGCGCCGGAAGCCCGGAAATCTTCGTGGTGGCAAAGGGTTTCAAAGGGGCGAAGGCCCCTGACAGCGCCTAGAAACGCCGCACGATCGCAGGGCTTACATGGCGGTGGCGCCGGGCCGACAGGGCCGCATCCAGATATTGATCGGGCTGAGGGCCCTGATCCGGCTTTGCATAGCCAAGTTCCAGCGACACCTGATAGTGGCTCACGCGGCCATGATTGATGAATCCACGGGTATTTACCACTTCGAACCAGTCCGGCTCGCCATATTGGTCCCGGGCAACGACAAGCGCGCGGTCAATGGCATCGTCGACGGATTCTGTCGATGTACCAGTAATTTGACGTAGTGATTGCGGTGCTGAAGCCATTTTTAACGCTCGAATTTCCCGTTCCTTGATGAGGGTGATGCATAATCTATGCAAAATTCGCAGAGACGTTCCAAAAATAGTGCAGCTGCTTGCTCCCGCCGCCGGCTGGTCCCACAGTGGGCAGACAGACACTCAGGGAGAAGAATATGCCGATTACAGGCGGATGTTATTGCGGGGCCGTGCGCTATGAGGCCGAAGGCGATCCGATCATGAAGGCCCAGTGCCATTGCCGGGAATGCCAGTATTTCACTGGTGGCCAGCCGAATGATTTCATGGCGATGCCCGAGGCCGGATTCAAATATACCAAGGGCGAGCCGAAGCGTTTCACGAAATCGGACGTGGCCAACGCGGCGACACGCGAGTTCTGTCCGGAGTGCGGCGTGCATATCGTGACACGGTCACCGGCATTGCCGGGAGCCGTGATCCTGAAAGTCGGATCGCTTGATGATCCGACCCTTTTTGAACAACCGCAGATGATCCTGCAGACGGCAGATGCGCAGAGCTTCCATCACATTCCTGACGGCGTTCCGGCCTTTGAACGGTTTCCGACGTGATCCGGCATTGGGCCATCGCGTGCGTCGCCCTGGCGCTGCTGGCAGGCTGTACGAGACCCGCTGCACCCGTGGCGCCAGACGGGTCGGGCGAGACGGCCGGGCCGGCGACGCATGTCAAAATCGCCTTCGCTGGCGAGCAGGCGACACCGGCGGAGCGAACCGCATGTGAGGCGGCCGGTGGTACGGTCGGGCCGGGCGGCATGCTGGGCTATGACCAGTGCGTTCAGCCGTATGCGGATGCCGGCGCGGCGTGCAAGTCGGCCGACGATTGCCTCAGCCGATGCCTGCTTTCTCCGGACTCCGATGCCGAAACGGGCCAGCCAACCGAGGATGGCGTGTGCCAGGCGACGGATAGCGCGTTCGGCTGCATGACACAGGTCGACGATGGCACCGTCCATGGGACTCTCTGCATCGACTGAGCCTGGCTAGACGGGCAGCAGGTGCGCCTCGGCCTCGTCGCGGTGCTTCTTCAGGTATTTCATGAACGGCGTGCCGCCGGTGCCGACATCCGGGTCGTTACCGGCGCCGCCTTTTGACTGCTTGTTGATATAGCTGGCGGCATATTCGAGATGGCGCGTGCGGAAGCGGGCGAGCTGGCGCACATTGTCATTGTAGAGAGTCTTCAGCGTCTTGTTGCCGGCGCCCTCGATGAAGGGGCGCACATGGCTGGCGGCACGGACGTCTTCAATGAAGCGGCGATGTTCAGGCGGACGATAGATGTGGAGTTCATCGAGGAAGGTGCGCAGCGGATCCGCCGCGTGGCCGACACTGAGCAGGGCATCTATTGTCGGGACGATGGAGGATTGTGAACCGGTCTGGCCACGGAAAGCCTGCGGCTGGCCGCCGGTCTCGGCGACTCCTTCATAGACGAGGCCGTCGGGCAGGGCCGGATTGTCTTTCCAGCCATGGATCCACGGGCGGACGCGGTGAAAGTAGATATAGGGATCGCAGCGTTCGGGCATGCGGTCGAAAATGGCATTCACATCGTCCCAGGCCGCGATCATGGCGGTGAGGCTTTGTTCGGCTGCTGCTTCATTTCCGTCATGGGCCGAGGCGATCAGGCGGGTGACTTCTTCGAGGAGTTCGCCGGCACGCGCCTCGATGGCGACGTGAACCATGACGAACCAGGCTTCGTCCATGCCACCGTCAAAATGCTGGAGCGTGTAGATGTTGCTGAGGTCGATCGGGCCGTCGGAATCATAACGACCCCAATTGTCGAGCGTGTAGCTGGAATAGGGCAGGAGCGGCGGCTGGCCGAGGCGCTGGCCGAGCTGCCAGATCGGCCCGGCCAGGTTCGCCGGCAGGGCCCTGGGCGCGTCCGGTTCGCCCCAGACAAAGGACTGGACCATGAAACTGTAATGCATCATGGCGGCGCGCAATTCGGCTTCGGAGGCCGATGCGCAGAATTCCGTTAGGTCAATGTGCGGCAGGCGTCCGAGCAGGGTGCGGGCGCGGCCGGTGGGCAGGATGCGCGGCAGGTCAAGCGCCATGTCGCGGGCCGGGTGGAGCAGGGGCGGCAGCATGGTGGTGGACGGGTCGGTCGCGGCGAGAAAGCCGCGTTCACGGCTGAGACCATAATCTTCGAGTTTCATCAGCGCTCTCCTCCCAGAGAATATTGATTTCAATTGAAACCAATAGCGGCCTAACACATCTCCAAATCGGGATGTCATAAACTTGTGGTTGTGCTGTGGATGGAATTTGCAGTGGGGGCTTCACAACCCCTCGCGACTCCCTTACTAGGCCAAAAAGGGAGCTCCCCACATGAAAATCCGACAAGCCATCACTTTCGACGACGTGCTGCTGCAGCCCGGCGCGAGCGAGGTTTTACCTGCCGAAGTGAACGTCTCGACGTTCCTGACCAAGTCCATCAGCCTGAACATTCCCCTGATCTCTGCCGCCATGGACACGGTGACCGAGGCGCGCCTTGCCATTGCGATGGCGCAGGCAGGCGGGATTGGCGTCATCCACCGCAACCTCTCCATCGAAGAGCAGGCGGGCGAAGTGGCCATGGTGAAGAAATACGAGAGCGGCGTGGTGATGAACCCCGTGACGATTTCGCCTACGGCGACGCTGGGCGACCTGCGCGAACTGAAGGCGCGCACCGGCTTTTCCGGCATCCCGGTCGTGGAAACGGACGGCAAGATTGTCGGCATCATCACGAATCGGGACACGCGCTTTGCCGACGACCTGAACGAAACGATTGCCAGCCTCATGACCCGCAATGTCGTGACGGTGAAAATGGACACCGACCCGGCCGAAGCACGGGTCTTGCTGCACAAGCACCGGATCGAGCGCCTGGTCATCGTGGACAATGACGGCAAGTGCATCGGCCTGCTGACGGTCAAGGACATGGACAAGGCGGCGGTGAACCCGAATGCCGCCAAGGACGCCGCCGGACGCCTGCGCGTGGCTGCCGCTTCGACTGTGGGCGATGCCGGATTCGCGCGCACGATGGCGCTGATCGAGGCGGGCGTTGACTGTGTGGTGATCGATACCGCGCATGGCCATTCGATCAGCGTGGCCGACGCCGTGCGCCGGGCGAAGAAAGTGTCGAACGCGGTGCAGATCATCGCCGGCAACGTGGCGACCGCGGAAGCCACCCGGGCGCTGATCGATGCTGGCGCCGACGCGGTAAAGGTGGGGATCGGGCCGGGCTCGATCTGTACGACGCGGATCGTGGCGGGCGTGGGCGTGCCGCAGCTGACGGCGATCGAGCAGTGCGCGAATGCGGCGCAGAAATCCGGTATCCCGATCATTGCCGATGGCGGCATCAAGTTCTCGGGCGACTTTGCGAAGGCGCTGGCGGCCGGCGCGGCCACCGCGATGATGGGCAGCATGTTTGCCGGCACCGAAGAGGCGCCCGGCGAAGTGTTCCTGTACCAGGGGCGCAGCTACAAGGCCTATCGCGGCATGGGCAGCCTTGGCGCGATGGCGCGCGGAAGCGCCGACCGCTATTTCCAGAAGGATGCAGCAGCCGACAAGCTGGTGCCGGAAGGCATCGAGGGCCAGGTGCCCTTCAAGGGGCCGGTCGGCCCGATCCTGCACCAGATGGTCGGCGGCCTGCGCGCCGCGATGGGCTATGTCGGCGCCAAGGATATCGACGAGCTGCACAAGAAGGCCGAATTCGTCCAGATCACCGGCGCAGGCCTGCAGGAAAGCCATGTGCACGACGTGATGATGACGCGCGAGTCGCCGAACTATTCGGTGAGCAGGGGGTAGTTTTCGGCAAATCGAAAGGCGAACGCCAATCGGTTATGTGGCCCGCGTTGCGATTGTCAGGAAAACGCGGCACGTTGGATCAACGCGCACAGATTTCGTCCTTCGACTTCGCTCAGGATGAGCTCCTTGGAAGGCATGCTCGACTCACAACCGGATAGCGGATTGGGTGGCATATGCGGGTCCAATTTGTGTTTCCGCGCACCGACGGCTCCCCCCATGAGCGAATTGCGGGCGGTTTGCCGTTTTTAAATCCCCTCACAGATGAAACTTACGTAAAAATACGGGGTCTGGCGTCGGTCTTGCGGCGGTCTGGCGCGGCGTACCATACCGGGATTTTGATCGGTTGGTGTGCCGCGACACAAAGGAGGGAATCCGATGGGCTGCCGAAGACAAGACGTGCGTGTCGTATTTGGCTACAATGCCGGAGGCGTATTGAAGAAAGTCGTCTGGATCGACGAGACGTTTGGCATGACCGAACGGCTGGCCAAGAGCGAATGTGCCATGGCTGGGTTGCGGACAGCCATCCTGGACGAACAGGATGCGCGCGCGTTGCTGAAGAATTATCCGGAATGGAACTGGCGCAAAAAGCCCGCTCAGCGCGGTGCGCGCCACATCGCTTCCAGCGGTGGCGAATTGTCTCCGACTTCAAACAATTTCTTCCGCTCGAAACCGTGGCTCACATAGAACCCAGTATTGGCGGGATTTGAGTTTTCGAGATAGGCGGGCAGGCGGGCCTCGTCGCAAGCGGCGAGCATGGGGCGGAGAAGCGCCTTGCCAACGCCCTGGCCGCGCGCCGATTTCCGTGTGCCAATCGTGAAAAGATACATGTGCCGCTCGTGCGGATGATTGGCGTCCATGGTTTCGCCCGCCGTGATCGCGCGCTTGACGGCGCCCTTCGTGCCCCAGCGTGCGACGCCGGCAGCCAGCGCGAGCATGGAGAGGGTCGGCAGGTCGCGATTTGTCTCCGACGCACACCACATGGCCGCGCCACCATCACCGGCGAGATAGCATTGCCCGCGCTTTGAATAGACATCCCGCGCCAGCACCCTGAAGGCGGACTGGATGGCGCGCGGCGAGCCGAAAATCCACTCATTCACCGGGTCTTCGAAGAAGGCTTCGGCGGTAATGTCGCCAAGCTGTCGCCAGTCGGCGGGGGTTGCAGCGCGGATGCCGGTTGGCAATTTGATGTCCATCGTTTCCCCCTCAACTGCCAGCGTTCCGGCGTGGCGCCACGCTAACACGCCGGAATGATGCCCGAAAGCGGGACAACCGTGGATCGCGCCCTAATTGGTGATTTGAACAGCGGCGCGGGGAAAACATGCAGACCAGGGTAGCAATCATCGGAGCCGGGCTCGCGGGGCTGGCGGCGGCACGCCCGCTGGTGGATGCCGGTTGTGATGTAGTCGTGTTTGAAAAGAGCCGGGGATTGGGAGGCCGACTTGCCACGCGGCGGACGGATCTCGGGCCGATTGATCATGGTGCGCCCGGTGTGCCGTCGGAACTCGCCCTCGGATTGGGCGGGGCGTTCTGGCTCGACGGCAAAGATAATGCGCGCGGTGTGGGCGTGCCAGGCATGAGCGCACTGGCGCGCGGCATGGCGACCGGAATTGACGTGCGAACCGGCGTAGCTGTCGTCGGATTGGGCGAGAGTCCTGGCGGGTGGCAGTTGACGGATTCCGATGGCGGTGATCGCGGCGTGTTCGATGCGGTGGTGCTCGCCGTCCCGGCCCCCCAGGCCGCAATCCTGCTCGCACAATCGCCCGACATGGTCGCGGAACTCGCGCTGGTCGAGATGCTGCCGATGTGGACACTGCTATTGGGTTTTGATGTCCCGACCGGTCTGCCGCAAGGCGTGCAAGACTTCAGCGGGCCGCTGATGACGGCCATTCCAATGCTGGCAAAGCCCGGACAGAGCGGCGCGGAACGATGGACCGTTTATGCGCAGCCGGACTGGTCTGCGACGTTCGTCGATATCGACAAGGCCGAGGCTGAGGCGACCCTGCTGGCGGCGTTCCGGACGACGACACAGTTGACGGTGCACCCGGCCTATATCGCCGTGCACCGCTGGCGCTACGCGCGGGTGGGGCGTGCTTTGGGCCGGCCCTTCGTTGCACACAGCGACTCGACGTTGCTGGCGGGTGGCGACTGGGCGCTCGGCTCTTTAGCCTCCGATGCCGTCGCCAGTGGCGAGGCAATGGCGGCACGCCTTCTCACACGGCGGTCAGCGCCGGATTAGCGCCTTTAGCGGGGCGCGCCGGGGAAACCCTCGAGCAAGGCGATCTTGCTGGAGGATGCCTTGTGGCGGAAGGGGGCGAGGGCTTGGTATTCGGTGCAATTGTACCACTCCAGCGCAATCTCCTTGCTGGGAAATTCGGCGAGGACGGTGCGAGTGCAGCTCCAGTCGCCTTCCAGGACATGCGCGTTTTCGTCGACGGACAGGAGGCGGCCGTCATAGCGGTTGAACACGTCCATGAAGCCCTGCTCGTATTTGCCGTAGGTTTCCCTGTCGGTAATCGTGATCTGGGCGACGATATAGACGGCCACGGCGGCTCCTCAATGCAGTAAAGCGTCAGTGCAAGATTACACAATATGCAGTGTCTATTTGTTTCCTTGTTAGTGAAGCGCGCGTAAAGCGTCCACCAGACGATGAAAAAAAGGGTGACACATGCGGAATGGCGGTCGGATCAGCGCAGCAATCGAGGTTTTGACGGACGTGCTGGAGCGGCACCAGCCGGTGAAGACGGCCATGCGCGACTGGGGCAAGAGCGCGCGCTATGCTGGCAGCAAGGACCGGGCGATGGTGTCCGGCCTGGTGCTGGATGCGCTGCGCAAGCGCAATTCAGTGGCCTATCGTATGGATGACACGAGCCCGCGCGCGCTGGTGCTGGGCACGCTGGCCTTTGCCTGGGGCTGGGATATGGACCAGATCGACGCCGCAGTGGGCGACGAGCACGGCCCGGAGCCGCTGACGCCGGACGAGCGTGCGCGCCTGACTGGCGAGGCCGACCCGGCTGCACCGCTGCATGTCCAGGGTGATTATCCGGAATGGATGACGCCGATGATGATGCGCGTCTTCGGTGACGATGTGGCCGCCGAAACGCAGGCCATGGCCATGCGGGCGGATGTGGACCTGCGGGTCAATACGCTGAAAGTGGATGCGGAGAAGGCGGCGTTCCCGCTCAAGAGCGCAAATGCAGAGCCATCGCGCCTGCTGCGCAATGCGTTTCATATACCGGCCAAGGACCCGAGCGAACGCGAAGCAAGCCTCGAGAGCATACCGGCCTATTCCAAGGGCTGGGTGGAAGTCCAGGATGCGGGCAGCCAGATTGCGGCCGCGGCGGCGAATGCCCAGCCGGGCGAGCAGGTGCTGGATTATTGTTCCGGCGGCGGCGGCAAGACGATTGCGCTGGCCTCCCAGATGAAGGGCAAGGGACAGATTTTTGCCTATGATATTGATGGCAAGCGTCTCAGCGCCCTGATCCCGCGCCTGAAACGGTCTGGCGCGACCAATGTGCAACTGGTGCACCCGAGCGAGCCGGTGCAGCTGGAAACGCTGACGGGGCTTATGGATTGCGTGTTCGTCGACGCCCCGTGCACGGGGACCGGCACATGGCGGCGCCGGCCGGATTCGAAATGGCGGATCAAGCAGGGCCAGATGGAAAAGCGCATGGCCGAGCAGACCGACATCCTTGCCAGCGCGGCTGCCTTTGTGAAGCCGGGCGGGCGGATGGTCTACGCGACCTGTTCCTTCCTGATGGAAGAGGATGAGGACCGCGTGGCGGAATTCCTGGAGACCCATCCGGAGTTCACCGAGGAAGATGCTGCCGCTGCTGCGATTGAATCGGGTCTGCTGACGGATGAGGGCGCGAACGTGGTCCAGCGCTTCCGGATGCCGACAGGCAGCGTGCGCCTGACACCGCACCGGGCCGGGACGGACGGGTTCTTCTTTGCGGTGCTGCGCCGGGCCTAGTTGCCGCTGACGACCGCCTCGCCGGAATATTGTGCGATGGCGCCGAGTAGTCTGGTGACTTCCTCGCGTTCCTGAAGCGAGAGTTCCGGGCGCCAGATGTCGAACAGGAGGACGACGCGTGTTTCGCTCGCTTCGTTCTTGGCCTCATGCTCGATGCTGTCATCGAAGATGACGAGTTCGCCTTCCTTCCAGTGATGTGTCTGGTTGCCCACCCGGAGCCAGGCGGGACCGGGTACGCGCAGCGGCAGGTGGCAGATCAGGCGGGTATTGATGAGACCATGGTGCGGCGGGATGGCTGCACCGGGCTTCAGCAGCGAGAACAGCACCGACGGCGCCTGTCCGGGCAGGTAGTCCAGTGGCAGGTTTTCGAACGCGGCCGCCGTGACCGGGCAGCGGGCGCAGTTTTCCTCAACGCGGGCACCGTCTTTCCAGAGGTAGAAGGCGCTCCAGTCGTCATTATCGACCAGGTCGTGGCTTTTGACGTGGGGCTTGCTTTCGTCGCGTTCGAGATAGGGACGGAAGGCGGCATGGTCGGCGAGGACCGCACTGAGTTCCTGCTGGATGGCGGGTGTCTGCGCTTCGAGGGCCGGGGCCCAGTCAAAATCGGACCGGTTATAGAACTGTATCTGCGGCAGTTCGGGGAAATAGTATTTTGTCGGTTGCTGGAGGTGGATCTGCGCCTTGCCGAGAAGGATACTGACTGACTGGCCGAAGCGCGGCGAGCGGGACGAAGGCGGAATCTGCGCGGCGATAAAGGCCTCATACTGGCTGGCATACTCACCGAGCCGGGAAGCGGCGCGCTGGAGGCCCGGCTTGAAGACATCCGGAATCGGCCCCCCCTGCATCTGGGCGACCTGCATGGCGCCGCCATAGGCGCGGCTGGCATCCTGGGTCTTGCCGGCGGTGTGCTGGACGTCGCCGAGAAGGAGGAGGGCACCAAGGTCTCTCGGGGCTTCCTGCAGGACGGATTGCAGCGCGGCTTCGGCTTCGGCAAACTGGCCGTTGCGGGCGTGGTTGAAGGCGGCCTGCTTGCGGGCGTCGAGGGTCTGGGGTGGCGACATGGTCGCCAGACAATCTGGTTGGTACGACAAGGTCAATAGGGCGCCTTGACCTCAATCATGGTCATGTCCGATGCAATGCGCTTCGGTTTTCCGGCGAGATTTGCAGTTTGTTCCGTCGGAGAGGCATGAAATGACGCGTTGGCTCCTTGCCTGTTTGATTGGCGAAGCGGCAGGGATGGCGGGTGTGGCGCTGGCGTACGCGGCGCTTGATCGCGGGTTGTTGGAAATGTCCGTCTGGATACTCGCCGGCGGGGCGTGGGAAGGCCTCTGTCTCGGCACCTCTCAGGCATGGGTCCTCGGCCCGCGCGGTGTCAGAAGGTCAGGCTGGATCCCGATGACCGTGCTCGCGGCCGTGCTTGGCTATAGCGGTTCATTGGCTGGCAGTGCCGCCGGAGGAGGAGAGGGAAGCGAACCCTCTGTGATTCTGATTGTCGGATTTGGTGTCACGCTGGGTATCGTCATGGGAGTGTTGATGGGCGCATTCCAATGGATTTCCGCGCGCACACTCATTCGCGCGAAAAGCTGGTTATTGGCAAATGCAATTGGCTGGGCGCTGGCCATGCCGGTTATCATGCTGGCGGCATCCACTGCAGGCGCTGACTGGCGATTGGAGGAGGTTGGCCTACTTGGCGCAGCCTCGGGCGGCCTTGCTGGACTGCTGCTGGGCGTATCCACCTTTCGGGCGCTACCAGAGCAATCCGAAACGACGGTCTGATGGCGCACTGGCCGCGCGTCACGTTTGGCTGACCATTCCGGCATGATCGTGTATCATCCAAGCGAGCCGACTCGGGCAGACAAAACGCTGAGGGGACCAGAATGAGCTACCAGTTCAACAAGAAAGACGTGTTGTTCCGGCAACGCCTTTTGAAGGCTTCGGGCTTTGACCCGAAAGGCCTGGACGGGGTGTGGGGCAGGAATACAAGCGCAGCTGACGATGCCTTTCTCGCCGCAAGCATCACTCTGCGCGACCAATTCGGCACGTTCGATGCGCGCTCGGAGGGGAATATCCTGGGCCTTCACATCAAGGCCCAGCGGATGGCGCGGGAATTCCTGACGAAGGCGGCCACCGAACCGCATGTGGTCAAGATTATCTCGGGCACGCGGACATATGCCGAGCAGGACGATCTCTATGCCAAGGGCCGATGGGGCGGTCCGCCGGGGCCGAAAGTCACCAAGGCAAAGGGCGGCCAGAGCAACCATAATTTCGGGATCGCCTGGGATGTCGCCCTGTTCGAGAACGGCCGTTACATGAATGGTGAGCAGCCGCAGGACGACCCGGCCTACCGCGACCTTGCCGGGCGCGCGCTGGTAGACGGACTGGAATGGGGCGGTGCCTGGAAGAATTACCCCGATCCACCACATTACCAGCTGGCGAGCCCTTACAGGAAGATTTCAGAGATACGTAAACGGTTCGAAGCGGGTGAATCCTATGTCTGATTTGCAGATTCATGACCGGGCACACCTTTGAGGCTTGCCCGGTGAGGCGGGACTCAGCTAAACGGCGCCATGACAGAGCAAAGACACGAACGCGCCCTTATCGTCGATTTCGGCAGCCAGGTGACGCAACTCATCGCCCGGCGCCTGCGCGAAAGCGGCGTCTATTGTGAAATCCATCCGTATAACAAGGTCGATAAGGCCTTTCTCGAAACCTACGATCCACAGGCCGTGATCTTGTCGGGCGGTCCGTCCAGCGTGACATGGGACGATGCGCCACTGGCTGACATGGCTATCTTCGAGGCGGGTATCCCGGTGCTCGGCATCTGCTACGGCCAGCAGGTGATGGTGCATCAGCTGGGTGGGCGGGTTGAAAGCGGTACGAGTCGCGAATTTGGCCGGGCGTTCATTGAAAAAGTGGCGGATGACCCGCTTCTCGAAGGCCTGCTGGATAGCGGTGAGCATGAGCAGGTCTGGATGAGCCATGGCGACCATGTCGCCGAGATGGCGCCGGGCTTTGGCGTGATCGCCAAGTCGCCGGGCGCGCCCTATGCGATCATCGCGGACCCGGAGCGGAATTTCTACGGCACGCAATTCCACCCGGAAGTCGTGCATACGACGCATGGCGCACAGATATTGCGCAATTTCACGCATGGCGTCGCCGGTCTGAAGGGCGACTGGACGATGGCCGCCTACCGGGCTGAAGCGATCAACAAGATCCGCACGCAGGTCGGCAAGGGCAAAGTGATCTGCGGCCTGTCGGGCGGCGTGGATTCGTCGGTGGCCGCCGTGCTGATTCATGAGGCGATCGGCGAGCAGCTGACCTGCGTCTATGTCGATCACGGCCTGATGCGCGCCAATGAGAGCGAAGAGGTCGTGAGCCTGTTCCGCGAGCATTACAATATCCCGCTGGTGCATGTGGACGCGTCGGACCTGTTCCTTGGCAAGCTGGCCGGCGTGTCGGACCCCGAGCGCAAGCGCAAGATCATCGGCGGCCTGTTCATCGACGTGTTCGAGGCCGAGGCGAAGAAGATCGGCGGGGCGGATTTCCTGGCGCAGGGCACGCTTTACCCGGATGTGATCGAGAGCGTCTCCGCGCTCGGCGGCCCCTCGGTGACGATCAAGAGCCACCACAATGTGGGCGGCCTGCCGGAACGCATGAACATGCAGCTGGTCGAGCCGCTGCGCGAACTGTTCAAGGACGAAGTGCGGGCGCTGGGACGCGAGCTGGGTCTGCCCGAAGCCTTCGTGGGGCGTCACCCGTTCCCGGGACCGGGTCTTGCGATCCGCATCCCCGGCGACATCACACGCGAGAAGGCCGACACGCTGCGCAAGGCGGACCTGATCTATATCGACGAGATCAAGAAGGCCGGCCTATACGATGAAATCTGGCAGGCGTTCAGTGTGCTGCTGCCCGTGAACACGGTCGGTGTGATGGGGGACGAACGGACCTATGAGGCGGTACTGGCCTTGCGCGCCGTGACGTCCACGGATGGCATGACGGCGGATTATTATCCATTCGAGCATGCGTTCCTCGGCCGGGTCGCCACCCGTATCATCAATGAAGTGAAGGGCGTGAACCGGGTTGTCTATGACGTGACCAGCAAGCCGCCCGGCACGATCGAGTGGGAGTAGGGGGAAGGCCTGCCGGATAGCCGGGGCCGGCGGAAGGCTT
>CAXBCO010000010.1:0-90443 GCA_963973995.1 uncultured Alphaproteobacteria bacterium | reverse complement strand
CCCGAAGCGAGGGCGCAGATTGTATCGCGCTCGCTCATATGGGCGCCTGCATTCCTAGTTCTTCATCGCCTCGAAGAACTCATCATTCGTCTTCGTCTGGCGGAGTTTGTCGATCAGGAAGTCGACCGCGTCATTGGTGCCCATCGGGCCCAGGATACGGCGAAGGATGTAGATCTTGGAGAGCTGGTCTGGCGGCGTGATCAGTTCTTCTTTCCGCGTACCGGACTTCATGATGTCGATGGCCGGGAAGGTCCGCTTGTCGGCAATCTTCCGGTCAAGCACGACTTCCGAGTTACCCGTACCCTTGAATTCCTCGAAGATCACTTCGTCCATCCGGCTGCCAGTATCGATCAGTGCCGTGGCAACAATTGTGAGTGAGCCACCATTTTCTACGTTCCGGGCTGCGCCGAAGAACCGTTTCGGGCGCTGCAATGCGTTGGCATCAACACCACCGGTCAGCACCTTGCCGGAGCTCGGCACGGTCGTGTTGTAGGCGCGGCCAAGACGCGTGATCGAGTCGAGCAGGATGACAACGTCGCGCTTGTGCTCGACGAGGCGTTTCGCCTTCTCGATCACCATTTCGGCGACCTGGACGTGGCGGGTGGCAGGCTCATCGAACGTGGAGGCGACAACTTCGCCTTTCACGGTCCGGCGCATGTCGGTCACTTCTTCCGGACGCTCGTCGATCAGCAGCACGATCAGGTAGCATTCCGGATGGTTCTCTTCGATGGCGGCCGCAATGTTCTGCAGCAGAACGGTTTTACCCGTACGTGGCGGCGCAACGATCAGCGCGCGCTGGCCCTTGCCGATTGGCGCGACGATATCGATGACCCGGCCCGAGCGATCCTTTTTGGTGGGATCGCGGCTTTCCATCTTCATCCGCTCTTCGGGATAAAGGGGTGTCAGGTTGTCAAAGTGGACCTTCTGGCGGGCCTTCTCGGGCTCCTCGAAATTGATTTTCGAAACGTCGGTCAGGGCAAAATAGCGCTCGTTGTCCTGCGGCGCCGTGATCGGCCCCTCGACGGTGTCGCCGGTCCGGATATTCGCCTTTTTCAGTACTTCCGGGCTGACATAGATGTCGTCCGGGCCTGGCAGGTAATTCGATTCCGGCGAGCGCAGGAAGCCGAAACCGTCGGTCAGCACTTCCAGCACTCCAAGGCCCGTAATCTCGACTTCGCTGTCGGCCAGCTCCTTCAGGATCGCGAACAGCATGTCCTGTGTGCGCAGCGCCGACGCGTTCTCGACCTCAAGCTCTTCGGCATAGAGCAACAGCTCTTCCGGCGATTTTGCTTTGAGTTCGCGCAGGGTGACGCTGGTAACGTTGTCTAGCATGGAGGAAGCCATTCAGGGAGAATCCGGATGTAAGTCGGGTTAAAGACTGGATTGGGGAAACCGGGCGAAAATGGAAAACGCGCTGCACAAGGACTGTGCGCCGGTTGAGCGCATATGGGCCTTGCAGGTCCGTTTCGTCAAGCTCCAATGGCTTTTGGGCCTCAGAACGGCTTCACGGCCACCAGTATGACGATGACGATCATCAGCAGGAACGGCACTTCGTTCAGCATGCGCAGCTGCCTGGCCGACACGCCGTCGCCACCCCGGTCGACCTTTTTGCCGAGCCGGACGAAATAGCCGTGCATGCCGGAGAGGATCAGCACGAGCACCAGTTTTGCGTGCAGCCAGCCTTGCGACAGCAAACCCTGGTTCATCCAGAGCATTGTCAGACCAAAAACCCAGACAAGTACCAGGCTCGGGTTCATGATGATCATGCGCAGCTGGTACGAGGATTTCTTCATCGCTTCGTAAAGCGGCTCGCCCGGGCTGCTCGACAGCTGGTGGATCTTGTAGCGCGGATAGACCAGCAGGCTCGCCATCAATGCGACGACGAAAATGATGTGCAGCGCCTTCACCCAGAGATACAGCATCAGATCCGGCCCCTAATCTGCCGCCACTTTCACGGCCTGCCCGGCTTTCCGTGCCACATCAGCGTGCGGACATCCAGACGCGCCCGTCGGGCAAAGGCGGCTGCCGGCACACGACCGGATGCTCTCACTCATATCCAGGGCTGCGAGTGTCTCGCCGACCAGTGTCCGGATAAAGCCCGGATGCACTCCGAGAGCCTCGACGCGCGTATAGCTCGGCGCATCATGCTGCTCGGCGAGCAATTTGTATTCTTCGCCCAGTTCCACCAGCGTTTCGATATGCTCTGAAACAAAGGCGATCGGCGCGATCAGGATATTCCGCTTGTCCTTGGCCGCACGTTCGACTTCGGCATCGGTCGATGGACCGATCCATTTCAGCGGACCCACCCGCG
Source organism: uncultured Alphaproteobacteria bacterium (assembly GCA_963973995.1). Classification (GTDB taxonomy): domain Bacteria; phylum Pseudomonadota; class Alphaproteobacteria; order Caulobacterales; family Hyphomonadaceae; genus Hyphomonas. The sequence continues at coordinate 88,132 of CAXBCO010000010.1, read as the reverse complement.
ACTGGTAGCATCCGACAACATCCCAGTCCTGCGGCACGCGCGCGGCGATCATCGCCACAAGCGTCTCGCACTGCCACTGGTAGGGATCGCCGGCCGCCACGATCTTTTCCGGCAGGCCATGCGCAGACAGCAGCAGTCGCACACCAGCCGGCCGGCCCGCCTTGTCGAAGGCCGCCATGATCTGGTCGACATGCGCGGCGATGAAGCTCTCCTCGAACGGATAGCAGCACACCGTGCGTGTGGGTCCGGCAAAATGCTTCTTCCATTCCTTAAGGGATGAACCCGTCGTGGTCGTGGAGAATTGCGGATACAGCGGCAGCAGCACGACTTCATCGGCGCCCCAGGCTGTGACATCCCTGGCCGTGTCTTTCGTGAACGGGTGCCAGTAGCGCATTGCAATAAAGGTGCGCACCTCATCGCCAGGCAGCGCCGCCGCCAGCTGTATCTGCAGCGCTTCGGCCTGTTTCTCGGTCTCGGGCAGCAGCGGCGATCCGCCGCCGGGGCCCATCAGGGCATAATTCTTCCGGGCAGACGGCGCCCGTGTCTTCGAGATCAACCGCGCCAAAGCCCACCGGATGGGCAGCGGCGCCTGGATGATCGCCGGATCGTCGAACAGGTTGCGCAGGAACGGTTGTACGGCATCAGGCCCGTCAGGCCCCCCGAGATTGAACAGTACAACAGCGATTCTGCGACCCATCAGCGATCAGCCTTCCCGGACGATTTTCAGGACACGCTCGACATTCGCGATCGGCGTTTCCGGCCGGACGCCATGCCCCAGATTGAATATATGGGGGCGACCGGCATAGGCTTCCACCAGGTCCCGCACGCGCGCATCGAGCCGCTCACCGCCTTCGATCAGCAGGAGCGGGTCGAGATGTCCCTGAACCGGCATGCCCTCCGGCAGTGCCGTATTCACGAATAATGGCACTGCGGCGGTATCCAGACCGACAGCCGTTACGCCGGTCACCCGCGCATATTCCGGCAACATCGCGCCCGCGCCGCGCGGGAACCCGGTAATCGGCACGGTCACGCCCATGTCGCGTAGCATCGCCACGAGTTTCGTGGTCGGCCGGATGATGACTTCGCGGAAAATATTGTCCGGCAGGCCTTCGGCCCAGCTGTCGAACAGCATCAGGGCATCGGCTCCGGCTTCAACCTGTTTCACCAGGTAATGCGCTGTCGCTTCGATCACATAATCCATCACGGCGGCCAGTTCGTCCGGCCGTCCATGGGCCCAGCGCCAGGCCAGCGACTTGTCGGTCTTGCCGCGGCCCTCGATCGCATACAGGCTCACCGTCCAGGGTGATCCGGCAAAACCGATCAGGGCTGTCTCCTTTGGCAGCTCGGCCTTGACCCGCGCAACCGTCTCATAGACCGGCGCCAGCCTGTCAGCCGCCTTGATTGCCGGCACCTTGCCGAGGTCTGCCGCCGACTCGATCTGCTGCACGATCGGCCCGACACCTTTCTCGAATTCGACGCCCAGGCCCATCGCGTCAAGGATCAGCAGGATATCGGCAAACAGGATGGCCCCATCCATGCCATAGCGGCGAATGGGCTGCAGCGTCGCTTCCGTTGCCATTGACGGCGTATAGCAGAAATCGAGAAAGTTCTTGGCCCGCGATCTCAGCTCGAGATATTCCGGCAAGTGTCGCCCGGCCTGGCGCATCATCCATACCGGAGGCCTCTTGGCAGGCGTTCCACCAAGGACACTGATCAGTTTTGGTGTGCCGGTTTGCCCCATGACCCTCAAATCCCTCATATCTCAAAAGCCCGTCAGGGCGCTTACTATTACTATCCGGTGATATCAGGGGAGAAAGGCCACTCACAGGATTTGTCCAGCGAAATCCACACGCGAGTCACAGGGTGTCGCACCCCGTTAACACTCGCTTAACCATCAATCGCGGCGTGGGTTAATGGCAGGTTAACGCCCCTTATGGAGTCACAGGATGAAACATAGCGGGAATACTCGGGAGTCAGATTCGGTCGCATGTGGATGGATTGTGACTCCCGGTGTGACGATTCACCTGTCCACAGCTTGTACACAGGCCTTGTGAAAACGGTCGGCCATCGGCAAGAGAGTGGGCCATGCCCAGTCCACAACGCCCGAGCATCTATTTCAACGTTCACCTCGTGTCAGACAGCACGGGCGAAACCCTGAATGCCGTCCAGCGCGCAGCCTGCGCCCAGTTCGAGAATGTTCAGGCGCTCGAACACAACTACTACCTCGTCCGCTCGGAGCGCCAGCTTGAGCGGGTGATGCGCGAGATCGAGGCGGCCCCCGGCGTCGTCTGGTACACGATTTCTGACGAAGCCCTGCGCGCCCGGCTGGAATCCTTCTGCCGCGAACGCGGCGTGGCCACCCTGCCCGTCCTTGATGCCTCCATCGCCATGCTCGGCCGGCATCTCGGCATCGCGGCCAACCACAAGGTCGCCGGCCAGCATGCGCTCGACCAGGACTATTTCGACCGGATGGAAGCGATCAATTTCACGCTGGCCCATGATGACGGCCAGAATGTCGACGGGTTGATCGGCGCCGACGTCATCCTCCTCGGTGTCAGCCGCACGTCCAAGACGCCAACCTGCGTCTATCTTGCCAACCGCAAGGTTCGCGCCGGCAATATCCCGCTCGTGCCCGGCGTCCAGCTGCCTTCCTTTATCGAGGAGTTCGGCGAGAAGGGCCCGATGGTCGTCGGCCTCAAGATCAGCGCTGAGCGCCTTGTGCAGATTCGGCGTCAGCGCCTGATCTCGCTGAACCAGGACGAGCACACCGTCTATGCCGATGAAGACGCGGTGCGTGACGAGGTCACCCAGGCCAACCGCCTGTTCCAGCGCAACAAGTGGAAAACCATCGATGTCTCACGCCGCTCGGTCGAGGAAACAGCGGCCGCCATCCTGAACCTCCTGAATGAACGGCGCGCCCAGTTATGAGCCCCGACATCATCCTTGCATCGGGCAGCGCCAGCCGGCGTGACCTGCTCGCAGGCGCTGGCGTTCAAGCCACCAGTGTCCGGCCGAATGTCGACGAAGATGCCGTCAAGGACGCCCTGCGGGCCCAGGGCATGTCGGTGCGCGACCAGGCCATGAAACTGGCCGAGCTCAAGGCCGTGAAAGTGTCCAGCCGTATGCCGGGCCTTGTTATCGGCGGCGACCAGATGCTGTCGCTGGAAAATGAGGCCTTCGACAAGCCCGCAGACCTCGCCGGTGCGCGCGATCATTTGCGCAAGCTTTCGGGCAAGACGCATACGCTGGAAACCGCCATTGTCGTCTGCGAAGACGGCGCGCCTGTCTGGCGCCATCTCGCCCGGCCGAAACTCACCATGCGTCCGCTCAGCGAAGACTTTATCGAATCCTATGTCGAACGTGCCGGCGACGCGCTGCTCTCGACCGTTGGCGCCTACCAGCTCGAAGGGCTCGGCGCGCAGCTCTTCACGAAGATTGAAGGCGACTATTTCTCGATCCTCGGCTTGCCGCTATTGCCGCTGCTGGACTATTTGCGCACGCGCGGGGCGATGGCATCATGACCGGTCTCTATGGCGTCATCGGCGACCCGATCGCCCATTCGCTCTCGCCGCTCATCCACAATGAGTGGCTGCGCGAACACGGCATCGACGCCACCTACAAGGCCATGCAGGTGGCTGCGGGCGAACTGGAAGAGGCGCTCGCAACCCTGACACGCCAGGGCGCGCGCGGGCTCAACATCACCCTGCCCCACAAGCAGGCCGCGCTCGCGCTGGCAGAGGAAAAGGGCGATCTCGCCCGGCGCATCGGCGCAGCCAACACGCTGACCCGCACCGATTCCGGCGGTTGGCGCGCAGACAATACGGATGCGCCCGGTTTCATCCATACGCTCGACAAGGCTGGCCTGGACGTGGCTGGAAAGAATGTCTTTCTCCTCGGGGCCGGCGGATCCGCCCGGGCGCTGGCTGTCGTGCTGACCGATCTCCGCGCAAACCTCACCATATGCAACCGGACCCTATCGCGTGCACGGGAGATTGCCGACGATCTTTTGACGAAGCCCGAGATCTGCACATTGGATGTCGGCCTTGCGCGCCTTGCGACCGCCGAACTGGTCGTCAATACGGTGAGTCTCGGACATACCGGACAAGCGCTCGAACTGCCCAAGGGCACCGGCAGGACGTTCTACGATATCAGCTATGGAAAGGCGGCCGCGCCGACGCTTGCCCATGCGATCGCACAGGACTGGCGCACAATGGACGGCCTTGGCATGCTGGTCGCGCAAGCGGCCTTCGCGTTCGAGCTCTGGTTCGACATTGTGCCGGATATGGAGAGTGCCGAGGCGCGGTGCCGCGCCATCGTGGAGGCTACGACATGATCATCCTTGGGCTGACAGGCTCCATCGGCATGGGGAAATCTGCAACCGCAGAGCTGTTCCGCGAAGAAGGCGTGCCGGTCTATGATGCCGACGCGGCCGTCCATGCGCTTTATGCGAAGGGCGGCGCCGCCGTCGCACCCGTCGAAGCTGCCTTTCCGGGCGTCGTCGTCGATGGCGCCATTGATCGCATTCGCCTGCGGGAACGCGTGCTCGACGATGCCGAGGCGATGAAACAGCTCGAAGCCATCGTTCACCCGCTCGCCGGTGCAGCCCAGCATGATTTCCGCCAGGCGGCCCGCGAATCGGGCGCCCCGTTCGTGGTGATCGACATTCCGCTCCTGTATGAAACCGGCGGCTGGCAGTTCTGCGACTATGTTGTCGTCGTCACGGCCTCCGCAGCCGTCCAGCGCGACCGTGTCCTGTCGCGCCCCGGCATGACCGAGCAGGCCTTTGAATCCATTCTCGCCCGCCAGGTGCCCGATGCTGAAAAACGTGCACGTGCCGATTTCATCATCCCGACCGAGCACGGTTTCGAGTTTGCGCGCGACCTGGTTCGCGCCATAATCGCGTTGATGAATCGCAAGGACGAGGAAGACCACGCATGACCACGCTCATCCGCGAAATAGCCTTCGATACCGAAACGACAGGCCTCAATCCGAATGAGGGCGACCGGATTATTGAGATTGGCGCAGTCGAGATGATCAATCATATCCCGACCGGCAAGACGTTCCGCACACTGATCCACCCGCGTCGCCCCGTTTCTGCCGACACGGTCCGCATCACCGGCATTACGGACGACCACTTGAAAGACGCTCCATTCTTCGAGGAAGAGCACGTCGTCGGGGCTTTCCTCGAATTCATCGGCGACGACATGCTGGTCGCGCACAATGCCGGCTTCGATCGCGGATTTCTCAACATGGAGCTTGCGCTCTGCGGACGGCCCCTGATCGGGGATGATCGCTTCATCGATACCGCCGCCATGGCGCGCAAGAAATATCCCGGCGCGCCGGCGAGTCTCGATGCGCTCTGCAAGCGTTTCGAAATCTCGCTCGAAAGCCGCACGCTGCACGGGGCCCTGCTCGACAGCCAGCTCCTGGCCAGCGTCTACCTCGAATTGCTGGGGGGGCGGGCGCGGGCCTTCTCCTTTGATGCACCGACCGAGGATTCGGGCACAGGTGAACGCCGTGCCGCGCGGCAGCGGCCAACGCCGCTCGCGTCCTTGCTCACGGCATCTGAGCAGGCCGCTCACGCGCATTTCATCGAGACGCTTGGCCCCGATTGTCTCTGGAAACAGGCCTGAGGCCTATTGCTGGGTCGGAGCGGGACCACCTGCAGCGCGGCGCACCTGGGCCTGGTACAGCGCGACAAAGTCGACCGGGTCGATCAGCAGGGGCGGGAAGCCGCCTTCGCGTGTGATCTCGGCAATGATCCGGCGGGCGAACGGGAATAGCAGGCGCGGGCATTCGATCAGCAACATGGGCTCAAGCTGGTCCTGGGCAACGTTCTGCAGCTGGAACAGGCCGGCATAGTCGAGTTCCGAGATAAACATGACCTGGCCATCGGACATCGCTTTCGCGGACAGTTTCAGCGACACTTCGAACAGGCCATTGCCGTCAGCGTGCGGCTTGGCGCCGACGTCGATGCCAAGGTCGATGTTTGGCTGCGCCTGGACAGGGGCATGGCCCGGATTTTCGAACGACAGGTCTTTCACATACTGGCCGAGAACGCGCATAACCGGTGCGGGTGCTTTATCGCCATTGGGGTCCTGTGGGGGAGTGGGGTTTCCCGGTGCGCTCGTGTCTGTCATGATGTTTCCTCTACCTGGATCGCACCGCGCGCCTAGCATGCGGCCTCCCATGGCGCAACGCATCACTGGCTTCACAAGGCCATAGTGACTATCTAGATAGGACACCGCCGAATGCCTGAAGGAAATTTGCTCTAAATGTTCGACCCAGTGATCGAGGTTCTTGTGCTTGCAGCCGTGGCGCTGATCGTGCTGTCACGTCTTTACATGGCGCTCGGCCGCGGCGGAGACGACCGGCCCGTGCAGCGCCCGACACCGTCCCAGGCGCCTCTGGACTCTGCGCCAACAGACCTTGCCGCGCGTCGCCAGCGCCGGGATCATGCCGAACGCCCCATCTTCACGGGTCCTGCTGCGGGCGGTCTCGAAGAAATCTATAATGCCGACAACAGCTTTTCAGCTGCGGAGTTCATGCAGGGCGCGAAAGCGGCCTACCAGATGATTGTTGCCGCCTTTGCGCGGGGTGATCGCGACACGCTGCGCCCGCTGCTCGACGACGATGTCTATGAGGCGTGGGACGCGGCGATATCTGCCAGGGTCCCGGATGAAAAGACATTCGAACTGCTGCGCATCAAGCGGGCCGAGATCGACAGTGCAGAGCTTGATGGCCGCATGGCGCGGATCATGATCCGCTACGAGGCCGATCTTGGCGACGGGGAAACCACCCGTACGGCAAGGGAAGTCTGGACCTTTATGCGGGACGTGACAGCTGCCGACCCGAACTGGATCCTCGACGACGTCGAAGCGGCCAACTAGGCGCAAGCCTGAAACAAGCAGCATCTTTAGGATGACAGGCGCGCGCGAAGCGGGCCATAAATTGCGCCATGCTTCGCTCGCTCGCCATCATCTGCCTGTCGCTCGCGCTGGTCTCGTGCCAGAGCTCGCTGCGCCCGCCAATCGTCTATCCGGGACAGGACGTCGCCGTTCTGAAGGCACCGCCTTCAATGACTGGCGCGCCACAAGCCTATGCTGACCTTCCCGGCTGGTCGTCGGCCGGGCTGACACCGAGTCTGCAGGCGTTCAAGCGCAGCTGCGCGCGCCTCTCGAAGCGGCCCAAGGCTGATTATGTCTCGGCCAACGCGACATGGGCCGGCACTGTTTCGGAATGGCTGCCGGCCTGCGCGGCGCTCCAGCGCACGCATGATGAACCCGGTGCGCGCACCGCCTTTGAAACGCTTTTCATCCCGATCGAAGCCCTGTCGCCAGATGGCGCGAGCCGGTTCACAGGCTATTTCGAGCCGACCTATGAAGCGCGCCGCAGCCCCGTTCCGCCTTATACCGAACCTGTCCCGGCCCTGCCCGCTGACCTTATTCCGAACGGCGCCTCGCCCCTCCAGCGTCAGCCGAACGGCAAAACGCGGCCCTATCCGGCGCGCGAGGAGATTACCCGCAATGGTGTGACCGCGATTGCCTATGCGCATCCGTCGGATGTCTTCTTCCTGCAAATTCAGGGGTCGGGCCGGCTCAGGTTTCCGGATGGATCCACCACCCGTGCCGTCTATGCCGCCCATAATGGCCAGCCCTTCCGGTCAACCGCCAACTGGCTGATGGAGACGGGCCGCATCTCGCGCGGCGAGGCCAATATGCAGGGCATACGGGCCTGGATGGACAGGGCGGGTCCGGCCGAGGCCCGCCTCGCGATGAACCAGAATCCGCGCTTTGTGTTCTTCCGGGCCGAACCGGAAGGTGACCCGACGCTCGGCCCGGTCGGCGCCCAGGGCGTGCCGCTGACACCGCTCGGCTCGATGGCCGTCGACACCAGCATCCAGCCGCTGGGCGTGCCCATGTTCGTGCAAACCACGGCGCCGGGCCTGGGAGGCAACTGGTCGGGCCTGCTGATCTCGCAGGACACAGGCGGCGCGATCAAGGGCGCCGTGCGCGGCGATCTCTATTTCGGTACCGGCCCGGAAGCCGGTTCGCGCGCCGGAACCATGAACGCGCCGGGACGGCTCTGGGTGCTCTTGCCGCGCAGTGTGGCCGAACGCTTGATCCGCGCGATGCAGGTGTCCGACGCGTCCGGCCTTGGCGTTCCGCCGTTCGCGCCCTAGACGAGGCCCATGTCGAAGCGCCGCCTGACCCCTGAAGAAGCAAAAGCCTGGTCGCGCGTCGCCAAGTCGATCAAACGGATCGGTCCGGAGACATCAGATTTCGAAGCGCTCATTTCGGCGGTCGAGGCCGGTGAGCCGGCGAACCTCCCCCGCACCACACCTCCTGCCGCGCCCTTGCGGCGCCCGGTTTCAGGACCTGCCACCCCCTCGCCACCCCCTCAGCTCCCCCCGGCCACACCCGCAAATCGGGGGAAAGAGAAGCGCGTAAAACGGGGAAAGCTGGTCGTCTCTGCCACCTTCGACCTGCACGGTCACACCCAGGCAAGCGCCGCGCGAATCCTGCCCGGCTTCCTGTCAGGCGCGCAGGCAGATGGCGCGCGTTGTGTATTGGTGATTACAGGAAAGGGCCGACTGGGAGAAGGCGTCCTGAAGCGCAACTTCCTCGGCTGGCTCGAAACGCCGGATGCCAGGAAAATCGTCTCGGGTTACGCCGAAGCGCACCAGCGCCATGGTGGCGCAGGTGCGTTCTACATTTTTCTGCGGAAACTGCAGGCGTAGCTGCAGATTAGGCTAGCTGAAGTCGCGGAAGACGTCGGCGGCGGACACGTCTTTCTGACGCTCTTCCTTTTCCGGCTCGTATCCGGCGGCATCGTCCTGCGTCGGCACCAGGCCCGGGCCTTCTGCATTCAGGCCTTTTTCGGCCTCGATGCGACGGCGTTTGTCAGCCGACTTGGCGATCACTTCATCCAGCTCGATCTGTGTGCAAAGGCCCAGCGTGACCGGGTCGACCGGGCGGATATTCTGGGAATTCCAGTGTGACTTGTCGCGCACATTGTTGATCGTCGATTTCGTCGTTCCGATCGTCTTGGAAATCTGCGCGTCCGACACTTCCGGGTGGTTGCGGATGAACCATGCGACGGCATCCGGCTTGTCGGCGCGGCGGACGACAGGCGTGTACCGGCTGCCCTTGCGCGGCGGCTGGGGAATGTGGGCGATCTTGGAAGCGGCAATTTTCAGAACATAATCAGGGTTCTCTTCGCCACGTGCAATTTCCTCGCGCGACAGGATACCGCCGGCAATCGGGTCGACGCCGCGCATGTTCTCGGCGACGTCTCCGTCAGCGATGCCTTTCACCTCGAGATGGTGCAGGCCGCAAAAGGCGGAGATCTGGGTAAAGGTCAGTGTCGTATTGTCCAGCAGCCAGACGGCTGTCGCCTTGGGCATAAGAATCTCGGACATGGGTGTCTCCTTGGAGCGCGTTGGGGCCTGAAATGCAGCCGCCCGACACTTCGTGCCGGGCGGTCAAGGTTTCAGGCAAGCTTGGAACCTGCGTCTCTTATAGGCCAATCAGCCCGGAATGGAAAGCCGCTCACTTCACCGCGCGAGGATGATCTTGCCCGAATGCTTGCCTTCGCCCATCCGGGCATGCGCGGTCTCGGCATCTTCAAAGGCAAATTTGCTGTCGAGAACCGGGCGTATCCGGCCGGATACGACATGCGGCCAGAAATCCTTCTCCACCGCATCCCGAATCCGCTGTTTCTCGGGCACCGGGCGGGCCCTCAAGGTCGTCGCGGCGAGGGTCAGGCGTTTCATGAGGACTGGCGCGAAGTTCACGGTGGTCTGAAAGCCGTTCTGGTAGGCAATATTGATGATCCGGCCGTCAATCTTCGCCGCGCCGATGTTTTTCTGCACGTATTCGCCGCCGACCATGTCGAGAATGACGTCGGCGCCGCCCTCAGCGCGGACAATGGCTTCGAAATCCTCCTCGCGATAATTGATCGCCCGGTCGGCGCCAAGGTCGGTGGCCAGGGCGCACTTCTCGGCGCTGCCTGCGGTCGCGAAGATTTTCCCGGCACCCGCGACCCGCGCCATCTGGATGGCCATCACGCCGATACCGCTTGTGCCGCCATGACAGAGGAAATCCTCACTCGCCTTCAGTCCGACGCGATCAAACACGTTCGCCCAGACGGTAAACAGGGCTTCCGGGAAACAGGCCGCGTTCACCATGTCCATGCCCGCCGGGACAGGGAGGAGAGACCCCTGGTCGATGCTTGCCAGCTCGGCATACCCACCGCCAGCCAGCAGGCCGCACACCGCGTCACCGACTTTCCAGCGGGTGACCCCGTCGCCGAGGGCCTTGATGTGTCCCGATATCTCCAGCCCGAGGATCGGCGAGGCGCCCGGAGGCGGTGGATAGGCCCCGGTGCGCTGAATCAGGTCCGCGCGGTTGAGACCCGCAGCAGCAATCTCGACAAGCACTTCGCCCGGGCCCGCAACGGGCGCTTTGACCTCGCCCCAGCGCAATGGAGCGCCTTCCTCTACAATCACGGCTTTCATCATTTCAGTCATTCAGTTTGTTCCTTCAGGAAAATCGCGTCCGGGGAGTCGCTTCTAGCCTGCCTTTCTGTTTTTATGAAAGACTGCCATCGAATGCAGAGGAGGCTTGGCCGTGTTCGAAGAAGAACCGATCCTGACAAATCGCGCCCAGACGCTTGACCAGATGTCGATTGAGGAGCTGCATGAGCGCATTCGCGTCCTGCGCCGCAGAATCGAGGATTGCGAAGTGGAAATCGCCAAGAAAGAGGCCCAGAAATCAGCGGCAGATGCCCTGTTTGGCGGAAAGAGTTAAGGCCCCGGAAACGGGTTGTAAGCTAAATATTCCCATTGGCGTTCGTGTTCTAAGGTATTGATGATGGCAGTAAACGGGTCACCCGAAAACGGTTCCGAAAGCCTCAACAGCTTTACTGGGGGCAAGCTTTTCGACACCGTCTTCGGCAGGGGCATGGCGCTGGTCGAAGAAACGGCGTCTTACCTTGATGGCCCGGGTCGCGAGCATGCGCGTTCTTTGCCGCGCGAGGCCGGTCTGACCTATTCCGCCTGGAGCATGGAGCTGACGACGCGCTTGATGCAGGCCGCGAGCTGGCTGGTCATGCAGAAAGCCGTGCGCGATGGCGAGATGCGCCGCGAAGAGGCCTCCGCCCGGAAATACCGCATTCGCCGGGATGATCCTCCGCTGGATGCCGAGGCCCAGCGTGACAGGGGCCTGCCGTTGCGTTTCCTTGAACTGGTCGCGCGATCGGAAGCCCTGTTCGAACAGATATGTCGTCTCGACCAGGCGCTCTACAGCGCGCCCGTCCCCGGACAGGCCAAGAATGCCGTATCCGACCAGATTGCCCAGCTGCAAAAGGCGGCCGAGACGGGCGCGTTCGACCCGTTGATGGTCTGGCACCGCGCGAAATAAGTCGCTTCAGGCGTTACGCGCTGCAGTTGGCGGTGGCGGTGGCGGCAACAGGCTGGCCGAGCCGTTATTCCTGGCATTCATCAAACGCAGTCGGCGGGGCCGCCGATAGAGCACTTTGAGCGGCGTCTCGCGGACGAGACGATAGAAGACCAGCGGCAATACGATGGCGCCCAGCGTGATCACGATGCAGGCCAAGCCCGCGTGCGTGGCCTGGCCGTTCGCGGCGAAGCCATGCTGCAAGGCCGTCATCGGAATGACGAATGTCAGGTAGATGATCAGGCAGTGGCGACCCGCATAACCGACCATTGCCAGCCAACCGATCCGGTTGAGCTGGATGCCGAGCGCGATGACGGCTGCTGTGCCTGCGAAACCGAGCGCAAGGCTGATCAGCGGCAAGCCGGACACGCCAAGGACCACGAAAGCGGCATTGGCGACGGCCCAGCCCAACAGAACATTCCACAAGGGCTTTGTATGCCCGCCTACACGTTCTGCGAGTTCGAACACCTGAGGCGCGGCAACAAAGCCCGCAAAGAAGAAGACATACCAGGTCCCGAACATGTTCGCGACGGTCCAACCCGTATCGATCCAACCTGTTGCAAACGCGATTTGGGTGAGAGCGGCCGTAATGAACACTTTTCGCGCCGGCAGGAAGCGGGTGAGTCGTGTCACAGCGTGGAACACAACCAGCATGTAGACGAGCACAAGGCTATCGGTCGGCTCGGCGAGAGCCCTCACGACGTCAGTCAGGAATGCGGTCGGCGCGTTCACGAGCAGGCTGGAATCCAGTGTCGCTTTCTGGATCAACATCCAAACCAGGTAGAAATATGCGAAATGCAGGATCTTCCGGTCGAAAAAGTGCTTTGTCGAACCAAACAGCGACAGGTTCAGGAACAGGGCGGCCAGGACGAAAAAGGCGGGAATCAGAAAAGGCGAGGACCAGGCAATTGCGGGCGTCATCCAGCTATCGTGCTGGATCAGGTCGCCATAGCTGAGCGTCGTGTACATCGCGACGATCAGGAGGATGCAAACGCCCTTCGCGTGATCGACCCAGTTTATGCGTCCGTGTTGCATGTCTTGGTACCCCGGCTTTGGTTACCGGGGGCGGTGCAAGATTCATGCTGGCTTGGACGGAATCCTAGAAAGTGGCGTAAACACGCAGGAAATTACCGGCCTGTTCGGCGCAGAAGCCTTCGCGAACCGGGGCCCGCATGATCATGAGGCGATGCCAGAGCGGCCCCAACAGGAGTTCCACGACCTCATCGAGGTCGAAATCGCGTCGAATAACGCGTTTTCCGGCCAATTCGGCCAAAAGCATGCGCAAAGGCTGGCGAATGTCACGGCTGATCCATGCCCGCCAGACTTCGCCGGCTTCCTTGTCATCTGCAGCAGCCAGCAGGGCAACGCGCAGAACCGCGTGACCGTGCCCCGTACGGGCGGTCGCTTCGAGAGGCACGATCAGGGCGGTAATGCGTTCCTGAGGATCGCGACCACCATCCGGGCTGTCAGGAATAAGGGCGAGGGCAGCATCGACGCACATCGCACCGATGGACGGCCACCAGCGGTAAATCGTCTGTTTCGAGGCGCTGGCCCGTTTGGCGACGCTGTCGACGCTGAAGGCCCGCCAACCGTTTTCGGCCATTTCGACACGCGTTGCTTCGAGGATCGCTGCCTTCGACGCCTCACTTCGCGTCGGGCCTTTTCGGGAGGCTTTGGAGCCTTCGGTTGCAGTCGTCATGGATGTCTCCTGAAAAGGCGATGGGCGGTCGCAGGCGCCGTGGCGCCTCCTTCACTATTATAAGCATATCGCTAACAAATTGTCCCGATCCGGCTTGCTGATCGCGGATTATGCAGTACTCAGGCGACGAGCAGTCAGGAAAGCGTCACATGGAATCGATTGATGACTTGATTTCGGGCTATCGGCGGTTTCGCGCCGGTGCCTATGCAGAGCAGGCCAGCCTGTATCGCGAACTTGGCGAAGGCCAGGACCCCAACATTATGCTGATCGCCTGTGCCGACAGCCGTGCCGAACCGTCCGACATATTCAACGCGGCGCCGGGGCAATTGTTTGTCGTACGCAACGTCGCCAATCTGGTGCCGCCCTACCAGCCGGATGGCGGCCTTCACGGTGTGAGTGCAGCGCTCGAATATGCGGTCAACGTTCTGCAGGTCGAGAATATCGTGGTTATGGGCCATGGCGGCTGCGGCGGGATTGCTGCGTCGCTGGGTGGTCAGGGCAATCCCGCAATCGGCGAGTTTGTCACGCCTTGGGTCAGCTTGCTGGAAGCCGCCCGGGAGCGCGTCGTGGAGAGCGGCTCGATCAATCCCCAGTTCGCCCTGGAACTGGAAGGCATTGAAGTGTCCTTGCAGAACCTCCTCACGTTCCCCTTCGTTTCAGAGGCAGTTGAGGCCGGCAAGCTGTCGCTTCACGGGGCCTGGTTTGCGATCGTTCATGGTGAGTTGCACTGGCGCAACGCCAAAACGGGCCGGTTTGAAGTCGTTTCGACTACTTAGCCGTTGTCAGAACGGCGGCGAAGATCGCCGACGCGAGCATGGCCGCCGCCGCCGCCCGATTGAACCAGAGCGCAAAAGCCGGATTCTGGAAGCGGTGGTTCATCGCGTCGGCAGCCCAGGCGTAGACCGTCAGGCCCAGCATCTCGGTCACCGTCACCGTCGCCATGATGATGCCTGCCTGAAGTGCGACGGGGCGTGAGGCGTCAAAATAGCCGGGAAGCAGCAGGCCGAAGAAGACAAGCGCATTGGGGTTCAATAGCTGAAGCCCGACGCCGCGGCCAAAGAGGCTGGCTTTGGGTGGCGCCTGCGACGCACTGGCGCGGGGCTGGGACGGGTCGCCCGTTGCCATGGTCCATGCGAGCCAGCTGATGAACATAAGCCCGGCAATCTTGAGCACCAGCAACAGGCCGGGGGCGCCGGCGGCGAATGTTGCGATGCCTGTTGCGGCCAGCGATATCCAGACCAGGTTGGCGGCCGAAACGCCGACGGCAGGAACAAGCGCTGTGGCGGTGCCATAGCGCAGCGACGTGCTCATCACCATCATGACTGCAGGGCCGGGCGTCAGGCCCCCGGCAAAGAACAGCGCAAGAAGGGCGAACCAGACGCCAATGTCCATAAACTAGCCCCGGTCGCGCGCCTCAGGCAATCTTGCCGCGCTCGACAGCAAGCGAAATCAGCTCGCGGGCCTTTTCGATGCCGTACCAGCCTTCGATGCGTGTCCATTTGCCCTTTTCGAGATCCTTGTAGTGCTCGAAGAAGTGCGCCGTCTTGTCGATCAGCGTCTGCGGCAGGTCATGATAGGTGGCGATCTTGTCGTAATAGCTGGTCAGGGCGCCATGCGGCACGGCGAGGATCTTTTCATCAGGCCCCTTGTCGTCGGTCATCATCAGGACGCCGACGGGGCGCGAGCGGACGACGCTTCCGGGCACCAGCGGGCGGTTGCCGACGACCATGACGTCGATCGGGTCGCCATCGAGGCTCAGCGTGTGCGGCACGAACCCGTAATTACAGGGGTAGCGCATCTCGGTGTAGAGATAGCGGTCGACGAACATCGCGCCGGATGCCTTGTCGATCTCGTACTTGATCGGATCACCGCCCAACGGGACTTCGATCAGGACGTTGATGTCGTCGGGCGGGTTGTTGCCGGTGGCAATCTTCGAAAGGTCCATGGGACGAGGCTCGCTTGATGGTTCTGGGAGAGTTGGACTTGCTGGCGAGGCGGATGGCCTGTCGCGCGGTTCAGGTCAAGCCCGGCGCGCGGCCGAGTGGGTTAACGGTGCGTGGCGCCCGGAATTCAGGCGATCTGTCGGCGCTCGGCCTCGAATATTTTCATGTCGGCCGGCGCGGGCGACAGCTTGCGCAGGCGCTTCACGAAGTCCCGGCTGGCGGGCACGTCGAAATGCGCAAGCAGGGCGGGCATGTCGGCCCAGTATTCGACAAAGACGAGGCGCGCCGGGTCTTCGCAATCGACATGCACATTGTGGGCGATACAGCCGGGCTCGGTGCGGGACCGGGCGACGTGTTCCAGGCTGAGATCAAGGACAGCGTCATGGATATCCGGCGTGGTCACAACACTCCCGACAACGATGATCATCTGGCTATCTCCCCGGCGCGCTGGCGATTGTACGGTCAGGACCGCTTGAGCGCATAATTGAAACTGATGGACAGGCGCGGCGTTTCGGACCGGTTTGGCATCACTTCGTGGCGCAACCAGCTTTCCCAGAAAATGGCGTGTCCCTGATTTGGCGTGGCATAGACAAAGCGGCGGGCCGATTCCGGCGCATCGTCCAGCGGCTGGGGCGCGGCCATCATGAAGCCGAGGCGCGGGTCCTCGAATTTCAATTGGCCGGCGCCTTCCGGGAGGCTCACATAATAGGTTCCGGAGATAACGCTGCCGGGGTGGATATGGCCGGAATGACTGCCGCTTTCCCCGAGGATATTGACCCAGAGCCCGTTGAGCTCGAGGGTCTGGTCCTGCATGTCCCAGTGCAGGTCGCGGGCAAAATTCGCCGCCTCGGCATCGAGGAAAGCCTGCAGCTCTGCGACTTCCGGAAACCGCTCGGGCAGGTCGTCGAGCGAGGCATAGGACGTGTAGCCGTCATAGCCCTCCTGATCGCACCAGTCATTGCCGGCTTCGTCTTCATCCTCGAGCACCCAGCACACTTTTTCCAGTGATGTGCGCAGGGGTTCATCACCGATTTCGGCATGGCGGAGAAGGGTGGGGAAGAGGGACTGCAGGGTCATCGGGAGGGGGTGCCTTGGGGGTGGCAAGGGGGCGGCACGTCCGCACCGCCCCCGGGTCTGCCGAAGGTTTTCAGCCCTGAGGCCGATCCAAAAATTATTCCGGCTTGACGAATTTCAGCGTCATCCGGTCGCTCTCGCCGATATCGGTATAGCGCGTCGGATCGAAGCCGTCCGGCGTATTGCCGTCCGAGTCGGTCGTCTTGCTGTTCGGCGGCAGCGTCCAGACCCCGAACGGGTGGTCTGCCGTGTCGGCCGGATTGGCGTTGATCTCGCTGGCGCCGGCGAATTCGAAACCGGCGGCGATGGCGCGGGCTTTCACGAAGTCTTCGTGGACATAGCCGGTCGCGCCGGTCGGGTCCTGCGTGGCGGTCGACGGGAGGCGGTGTTCGACCACGCCAAGCACCCCGCCGGGCTTCAGCGCCGCGAAGGCGTCGGTGAAGAATTTCTCCGTGTAGCCGCCCGACATCCAGTTGTGCACGTTGCGGAATGTCAGCACCGCGTCAGCCGTACCGGGCGCGGCGAGCGGGCCGCTGATGCCAGAAAACACGCTGTATTCGATCGTGCCGAAATGCGGGTCGGCATAATTGGCCTTGAACTCGGCGAGACGCGATTCGATGCGTTGGCGGCGTTCTTCATCCGGTGCGGCAGCAGGATCGAACCCGGCCGCAATCAGTGTTCCGCCACCGGCCGCGAGGTAGGGCGCGAGAATATTCGTGTACCAGCCGCCGCCGGGCCAGATCTCGATCACGGTGTCGGAGGGTTCCACGCCAAAGAATTCCAGGGTCTCGACCGGATGGCGCCAGGCGTCCCGGGCCTTTTCCTCGTCAGAGCGCGCGGAATCGTTCACGGCGACCTGCAGCGGGCTGAGTTCGGGAACCGTTTCGACCACTTCAGCAGCGGGCGCTTCGGGCTTGGCGGGTGTAGCGGCCGGGTTACAGGCGGCGAGAAGGCTGAGCGCAGCCCCGGCGAGCAGGAAATTCTTCATGGCGTTCTCCTCGGTCCACATCTTGAACACCTCTTTACGCTACCCAAATACTATTTGTCACGGTGCTGCATTGCGGGCCGGGACCGGGTGATATGCCAGCGCCGATGACGGGCTGGGTGTTCATGTTTCCCGAAAATACCAGAGGACCTGCATGCTTCAGGTCTCTCACAGTTGCTTCAAATGAGAGGACTGTTTCCATGAGCAATATCGATTTGACCCCCCTTTACCGCACAATGGTTGGCTTTGACCGCATGGCCAACATGATCGACACGGCGTCGCGCCTTGACGGTACGCAGGGCTATCCGCCCTATAATATTGAGCGTTCCGGCGAAAATGCCTTCGCCATCGAGATCGCGGTGGCCGGCTTTACCGATGCCGATCTCGACATTGAAACCAAGGAAGGCCAGCTCACGGTCGCCGGCAAGAAAGGCGAGAACGAGGATGGCGACGGGCGCGAATACCTGCATCGCGGCATTGCCCAGCGCAGTTTCATTCGCCGGTTCCAGCTGGCCGATCACGTCATCGTGACCGGCGCGCGCCTCGACCATGGCGTGCTGCGCATCGATCTCGTGCGCGAACTGCCGGAAGAGAAAAAACCCCGCAAGATCGAAATCGGATCGGACAATGAAGCGTCCGAGCCGAGGCTGATCGGCAAGAAAACCGCCGGCAGCGCTGCCTGAGGCAGCCCCGGCTGACTGACTTTGAGCGGCGCGCCTCACCGGGCGCGCCGCCTTTCATTTGATCAGATCAAATATTTGCGGGCGCCTGTTTCGGACAGGAAGTCCTGCAGGTCCGTGTTCCCTGATGATTTCGCGACGGCAGACCTGACGGCCCGAAAGGCGCGGGCGGCATAGCGCTGTGTCGACTGTTCGAACACGCCGTCGCCGAGCGTTGCCGAAAACCGGTTCTTGTCGCGCGAAGCGCTTGCCGCGTTTGCGCTGGCCCAGGGCAGGTAGGTGGCGCTGAGTTCGTCCGCGAAAAGCGGTGCCAGCGTTTCGCTGAGGGCAGCAAGATCTTCGAACGGACCACCGGCTTTCGGGTCTTCCATATGCTCGCACCAGGCCACCACGAAGGGGGCGCTGTCCTCGAGCCAGTCAGCCGGTGTCGGGTCGAGCAGCATTTGCTGGAATTGGGCGGAAATGGCGAAGTCGGCGACAGACGGCCTGCCTCCGAAAATGAAGAGATGGTCCTGAAGATGAGCGTTGAGCAGAAGCGCAAACCGGCGCCACGAGCTGTCCAGCGTCTCCCGGTTTTCGGCATCTGCACCGACCAGTGGCAGGCGCGCCGCCATGCGTTCGGCGATCTGGGTTTGCTGGGCCTTGTAGGCGCGGGGGCGTTTGCCGTCATAGAGCTGGGTGAGGACGCGGAGCGCAGCCGCCTCGCGGTCCGGCGACTGGCTCCAGCGTTGCTGGAACATGCACTTGTTCAGCCACTCATCGCCATAGTCTTCGAGCACGAGCGCGAGCACGGCGCAGGCCGGATCGTCGGGCATGGCGGACGGTTCGGGATGGTCGGCCTCCAGCGCAGCAAGCATCGCCGTCGAGTCCTGGCTGGCTGGCCGGTTCGGTGAAACCAGGAGAGGGACGGTTGCGACCCGCTGGGCATTTGCCTGAAAGTCGACTTCGTTGGCGCGCGACCGCGATATCCAGTCGAATGCCAACCCCTTGTAGCGCAGGAAGGCCCGCACCTTGAGCGAATAGGGAGACGTGTCTGCGCCGAACAGACGGTAATCGGTCATTGCGCTATCCTTGCTGGTCAAGCCTTTGTCTAGGGACTTCACCCCCAACTGCCAAGCAGCGTTTGCCGCTGGGGCCGATAATCGCTATGCGCTGCTGTGACGGCGGGCTCGGCTGGGCGGCAGGACACGAAGGACAGATGAAATGCGGGTAATGCATGTCATGGCGGGCGCGGCCGAAGGCGGCGCAGAGAACATCATGCTGGAGTCGGTGCTGGCGCTTGCCGAAACAGATCTCGAGCAACATGTTGTCACGCGGCCCAACAATGATTTCCGCATCCAGAAATTTCGCGAGGCCGGGATCGGCGTTGACGTGGCCGCTTTCAACAATAGCTGGCCCTTCCCGACTCGGCGCGTGATCGCCGACGCGATCACCCAGTTCAAGCCGGACGTGATTGAATACTGGATGGGCCGCGCCGGGCAGTTCGCGCCGAAACAATACCGTACCCGGTCGATTGGCTGGTATGGCGGCTATTACAAGCTGGCACGCTTTACCCAATGCGAATGGCATGTCGGCCTGACGATCGACCTGCTGCGCCATATTCGCGAACAGGGTGTCAGCGACGACCGGTCGGCCATCGTGCACACCTATGCCGATTTTGCCGGCGCCGATCCGGCGAGCCGGAAAGCGCTCGACACGCCGGAGGATGCACCTGTTGCCCTGGCGCTGGCGCGGCTGCATGAAAAGAAGGGCCTCGACACGCTGCTCGATGCGACGGCGAAGATCGACGGCCTGTATGTCTGGATCGCTGGCGAAGGTCCGCTGGAAGCTGAACTCAAGGCGCACTGCTCGCGGCTGGGCCTCGATGACCGTGTGCGCTTCCTTGGATGGCGCAATGATCGTGGCGCGCTGCTGGCGGCGTGCGACGTGGTCGCTTTCCCGTCGCGCTATGAACCGTTCGGAACGGTGACGGTCGATGCCTGGGCGGCATCCCGGCCGCTGGTCGCTGCGGACGCAGCCGGTCCGGCGGCCTATGTCAAAGACGGCGTCAACGGTTTGCTCATTCCAAAGAATGATGTCGATGCACTGGCCGATGCCCTGCGCAGGGTGGTGACCGACAAAGCGCTTGCGGCACGGCTCGTGGCGGGGGGGCGGGCGTCCTATGAGGCGCAATTCACCAAGGCCGCATTCCAGAGGGACTCGCTGGCGCTGTATGAAAAGATCGTCGCGTATGCGGGCCCGTTCGGAGGCTGAGCCGGGTCAGGCCTGGCTTGTGTGGACAGACCTGAAAAAACCGTCGTAAAGGCGCGCGGCCGTATGGCAGCCGATGCCGACATCAACGCGGATGCCTGCCTCGCGGAGGGAGAGGATGCCGCCATCGGCCAGCGGGTGGGGATCGAGAATGGCGCAGACGACGCGCCGGACACCTGCCTCTTTCAGTTTTGCCGAACATGAGGCCCCGCCTGCCGAGCGTTCTCGGCAGGGCTCGAGCGTGACATAGGCGGTGCCACCGCGTGCGGCGGCGCCGGCTTCGTCCAATGCGATTTCCTCAGCGTGCGGGCGTCCGCCAAGGCCGGTGACGCCGTCGCCGGCAATGTGCCCGTCCGCGTCGAGGATCACACACCCCACGGATGGATTTTCGGCGGTCAGCCCCTGGTTCAGTTTCGCCAGCGCGAGGGCGCGGCCCATCATGCGGCGGTCGAGGCGCCGGCTCATGGCAGGGCAGGAAGCGGTGTGCTTCGGCTTGCATCCAGATATTGGACTGAAACGGGCTTGAGATTGGCGTCCAGCTCGATGAGTAGCGGGTTGCCGGTCGGAATCTCGATCCCGGTAATGGACTCATCCGGCACGTTGAAAAGGTGTTTGACGAGGGCACGCAGGGAATTGCCGTGCGCCGCAATGAGCGTATCGGTGCCGGCGCTCAGCACGGGTGCGATTTCATCGGTCCAGTAAGGCAAGACGCGCTCAAGCGTCATCTTGAGGCTTTCGGCGGCCGGCACGTCGACGCCGCGATAGCGCGGATCCTTCGCCGGATTGAAAGGGCTGTCCGGATCGATCGGCGGCGGCGGGACGTCATAGGAACGCCGCCAGACGTGAACCTGCTCGTCGCCATGCTTGGCCGCGGTCTCGGCCTTGTCGAGGCCGGTCAGGCCGCCATAGTGGCGCTCGTTCAGGCGCCAATGCTTCTCGACCGGCATCCAGACGCGGCCCATTTCCGTGAGCGCCATCCAGAGGGTGCGGATCGCCCGGGTCTGAACGCTGGTGAACGCTGCGCGGAAATCGGCATCGACATCCTTGAGCAGGACGCCGGAATGGTGCGCTTCGGCTTCGCCCTTTTCGGTGAGGTCGGCGTCCCACCAACCCGTGAAACGGTTTTCGAGGTTCCAGGCAGACTGTCCGTGGCGGACGAGGGCGAGTTTGGTCATGGTGAGGCTTTCTTCAAACGGGCATCAAAACGGGCGCTTGGCGCCCTTTTCACGTTAAAACATCACGGGTTCAAGCTTTCATGACCCGTATCAGTTCAGCGAAGGCGAGAACGACATGGTAGCCGGTCGAGGCTGGCATGTCGGTGGCGATAACCTCGCCGTCAGCGCCATAATGGTCGATCCAGCCGCCATCCACGGTCAGGAACTCGTCCATGAGCACGTCGAAGCTGCGGCAGGCGGCGGCGGCCAATCGCTCGTCGCCGGTCCGTTCAAACATCGTGATATGGGCTTTGAGCGCCTCGGTTTGCGGCCAGGTGCGGCGCGACGTATCGGCCGGGTCACCGTCGCGCGTCACTTCCTGGCACGCCCGGCCGTCATCATCGAGCGTGGCGCAGGCGAAGGCATACAGCGTGCTGGCGGCGTTGGGCACCGGCATGCCGGATGCGGCGGCGTAGGCGTGAAGCAGCCAGACCCATTCGAACTGGTGTCCCGGCTCGACAATCTCGGCGTCGCGCCCCTGCGGAATGCTCCAGTCGACAGCAAACCGCTCGCCGAGAAGCCCGCCCGGACCGGCCGTGAAGCGGGCTTCGAACAGGCTGACAATCTCGCCAGCCCGGGCGAGGTGCCCGCCCTCCGGATCGACCTTGTGCAGTGAAAGACAGGCTTCGAGCAGGTGCATGTGCGGATTCTGCTGCCGGATCTGCGGAAGCGGCAATGCTTCGGCATAGCCGCCATTCACCCGGTCGCGCATCTGGCGATCAACTGAATCCAGCAGCGCGGCGGCGCTGGCGCGGGTTTCACCCGTGCCGCCAAGCGCATCGTCGGCTTCCCCGAGCGCGAACAGGGTGAAGGCGATATCGTAGAGGTCCGGCGTGTCGTCGAGAAAGCCGCTGCCATCGGCGTTCAGCAGGCGCCCGACCAGGCCGTCGGGCCTGCGGGCGAGCCCTGTCAGGATGCCGAGACCATGCTCGATCCGGTCGGTGGAAATGTCCGGCCGCCAGCCAAGGCGCAGGGCTTCGGCGAAAAAGTATGTCTGGCGGGCCTGGACCCTGACGCGCGCATAGTCGCGGTCGGCCGGGCCATGATCGAGGTCGAGCACTTCGCGGAAAAGCCCGGCAGAGTTCATGCCGCGTTCGGCCCAGAGTGGAAAACAGGCGTCAGTGAGCCAGCTTCGCGCCTCATTCGCCCTGCGCCTCAAGGCCGACTTCGACATCGCGATTGATCCCCAAAAAGCATTTGAAGCCGAGCATACGGCTCGCCAAACCGTTCGCGCTCCTGCTATCAGCAGAAGCAATGATTGGCCAGCGTCCTTGCGCGGGGCAACGCGACAGAAGGATGAGGCAGATGCGGGACCGGTTTTTCTTCCCTGCCGCACTGGCACTTGTGGCTATGATGGTTTTCCTGGCGATCCGCCCGGGGATCGGCGCCTTGCCGTCCGGTCCCGTGGCCGGTGACGGCACCCACTATGACAAGATCACGATCGAGGGTGATTACCTGCACAAGGTCTTCGCCGGCGGCAATGCCAGGACCGAACTCGTGGACGGGCCGGACAAGAAGGCCCTGCTCTTTATCGAGGCCGAGACGGGCGCCCTCCGGGACGAGCCGGAACTCGGCCCGCATTTCCGCCTGGCAGCCGACATCGAGACGCAGTTTTCCGGCATGACGGTGCGGATCACGGTGCGCGCGCGCCCGACGGATGATCGCGGCGCCATGCAGATTGCGATGAATTATTCGGCCGGGCGGGTCGGCGAATCCGGCTGGAAGATTTTCGATCTCAACCCCGAATTCTCGGACTTCAGTTTCGACTATGATGTGCCGCGCGCCGAGGGCGATCAGGGCGTCGACTATTTCGGCATACGCCCGGTCGTGCCGAGCAAGAGCCGGGCCGTCCTGGTCGAGCGCATTACGTTCGACCGGATCGGGCCCTGGAAAACGGATGATCCCGCTTAGAGCGCGGGACGTTCTCCTGCCACATCGAGTGCTGTTTCGAGGGCGCGGCCGAAGGCCAGCATCGGTCCTTCGCGAAACAGCGGCGCCCAAAGCGAGATCGCGACGGGCGTTCGCGCCGCGGGGGCATCTGGGTTGGCGTCTGTGTCGAACAGTGTCCGGGGCGTTGTCTCATCGAAGCCACAGCGCATCACCAGGCACGGATGCCCCGTGAAGTTCGTCGGTGTGAGCATGCCGCTGGAATAGCTCGGACCGATCACCACATCGACGCCATTGAAGGCGTCATGCATGGCCTGCATCCACAAGCGGCGCAGCCGGTCGACCTGAATGAGATCGACCGCGCTGATGAAGCGCGCGCCGCGGAATGAATTCGGCCAGGCTTCCGGATCCTGCCATGTCAGTTCGTCGTCGCGGCCGGACAGGGTGAGGTTCTCGAAGGCGGCAGCGGCTTCGGCGGTCAGTTGCAGGGAGAGCGGATCCGATGCGAGGTCCGGTCGTTTGAAGTCGACGAGAGTTGCGCCCAGGCCCTTTGCCGTCTCGATTGCCGCGCGTTCGGTGCCGGTTGCTTCTTCCAGCCAGGCAGGGTCGATCCCAAGTCTTAGGCCGCTGATGGGCGTGCGATAATCATAGGTGAAACCGGCAGCGATGGAGCCGGCATCGGCTGGGTCGAATCCGTTCAGGGCATCCAGCACGAGTGCGCAGTCTTCGACGCTGCGGGCGATGGGGCCGGCCTTGTCCAGCGACCAGCACAGCGCCATGCCGCCAGCGCGGCTGACCCGGCCGAACGTGGGCCGCAGAGCTGTCGTGCCGCAGCGCATCGAAGGTGAAACGAGCGAGCCGAGCGTCTCTGTGCCGATGGCAAACGCGCAGAGGCCGGCCGCAGTGGCGCTGGCCGATCCTGCGCTTGAGCCCGACGAACCTTCGCGCGGATCGAAGGGATTGCGGGTAACGCCGCCGAACCAGACATCGCCATAGGCGAGCGCGCCACAGGTGGTCTTTCCGAGCAGGATGGCTCCGGCCTCGCCAAGCCTGCGCACGATGGCGCTGTCGCCATGCGACGCCTGATTCTTGTAGGGCGCTGCGCCCCAGGTCGTGGGCGAGCCGTCGGCGTCGAACAGGTCTTTCAGCGCGCAGGGTATCCCGTGCAAGGGCCCCCGGATGTTTCCGGCGGCGCGTTCGGCATCCATGGCGTCGGCCTCACGGCGGGCCCGGTCTGCCATCACCGTGACGAAACATTCCAGACGTGGCGCGATCAGGGCGATTCGCTCGAGATAGATGTCGGTCAGCTCGCGACTGGTCAGGGTGCCTGCGCCGAGCCATGTGGCCAATTGGGTGAGCGTTGCGAAGGCGATGTCGTCATTGGCCGGCCTTGCCGTAACTTCATAGCTCGAGACGGTAATTTTCGAGTTGGGTATGATGCCATAATCGACGCCTGGAAGACGCGGATCGAACACGGTGGCCGGCGCCAGCGAATTCGGTTTTTCCACCGACCGCAATTGTTTGAGAATATCGAGGCGCGCCTCCAGATCGGATACCATCTGTTCCCGCTCGGCGTCCGTGTAGCTGATTCCGGCAAGTTCCTCGGCGTCGCGAATTGTCGTTGTGGAGATACCGTCGGCGGTGGCGCGCGGGGACTTGTCACCGGAGCAGGCGGCGACTGCGAGCCCGGCAAGGCTGACACCAGCACCTTTCAGAATATCCCTGCGCGATGTGTTGTGCGGTATCTGCGCCTCGGTCATCTTGTTCCCCCGTTTGCCATCTGTCGTGTCTCGGACTAAATCGTCATTCACGTCGGGGGAGGAGTCAAATCCTCGATTGGGGCTACGGCCCCAGAGCGCCGGAGACACCATGCGCTGATCCCTGACCCTACTGACCGCCCTCATGCTTGCAACGTGCACGAATGCACCTGAAACGGAGACACTTGTGCCCGACACGCCTGCCCCGATCCTTGAAACGCAAAGCGAAGACCCGCACCACTGGCTGGAGACGGTCGAAGGCGACGAGGCGCTGGCCTGGGTGCGGGCACAGAATGCGCGCAGCCTGGCTGAGCTGCAGGCCGATCCGCGCTATGCCGGGTTTGAAGCGGCTGCGCTTGATGCGTTGAATTCCAGGGAGCGCATCCCCTACGGGGCCGTGCGCGACGGAATGGTCTACAATTTCTGGCAGGACGACGCGAACGTCCGGGGGCTGTGGCGCCGGACCAGTCTTGAGAGCTATGCGACGGCCGAGCCCGCGTGGGAGACGGTCGTCGATTTCGACACGCTCGCCGCAGATGAAGGCAAGAACTGGGTCTACAAGGGCGCCAATTGCCTGCGCCAGCTGGGCCAGCCGGCACGCCATTGCCTCGTGTCATTGTCGGATGGGGGCAAGGACGCGGTCGTGAACCGGGAATTCGACCTGGTGACAAAGACCTTCGTCGCAGACGGCTTCGTCACGCCCGAGGCCAAGCAGGGTGTCGCCTGGGTCGACGCTGACACACTTCTGATCGCATCAGACTGGGGCGAGGATACGGTGACCGAGTCCGGCTACCCTTTCATCGTGAAACGCTGGCATCGCGGCACGCCGCTTGAGGCCGCCGAAGAGGTGATCCGCGGCGCGCGCGAGCATGTTGGCGTCTGGCCGATGGTCATGGAACTGGATGACGGACGCGTGCTGCAGGGCGCGGTGAAGTCGGAAACCTTCTTCACCCATTCCTATTGGTGGCTGCCGGATGGCGAGGCCGATCCCGTGCGCTGGCCAGTCCCGCTGAAATCGTCGCCGAACGGCATCTACAAGGGCCAGTTCCTGATGTTGCTCGAGGAAGACTGGGCACCGGAAGGCCAGACGCAAAAATTCCAGTCGGGCGACCTGGTTGCCTTCGACGTGGAGGCCTTCCTCGAAACGCGGGATTTGCCGACAGTCAGTCTCGTATTTCGTCCCGGCGCGACACAGGCGGTGAACGGCGTGGCGATTGCCAAGGGCGCGGCGCTGCTGTCGATCAATGACAATGTGGTCGGGCGGGTGATGCGTCTCGAGCCGGGTGCGGACGGGTGGACGCAAGTCCCGATCAACCTGCCGGGAACGGGACAGGCGGGCATCGCCTTTGCCGACGCGCATGAAGAAGCCGTGTTCCTGAGCTATGAGGGCTTCCTCACGCCGGATTCGCTGCTGTCCTATGACATCAAGACCGGCGACGTCACGTCCCTGAAAAGCCTGCCCGGCAAGTTCGATGCGTCGGGCCTGAAGGTGGAGCAGTTTTTCGCCTCGTCGAAGGACGGGACGCAGGTGCCCTATTTCATCGTGCACAGGGCCGACATGCCGTTCGACGGCAGCACGCCGACTCTGCTCTATGGCTATGGCGGGTTCCAGGTGTCGATGAACCCGTCCTACAGCCCGGTGACGGGGCGCCTGTGGCTGGAACAGGGCGGCGCTTATGCGCTGGCCAATATCAGAGGCGGCGGCGAGTTCGGCCCCACCTGGCACCAGGCGGGCCTGAAGCTCAACCGCCAGCGCGTCTATGACGATTTCATTGCCGTCGGCGAAGACCTGATTGCGCGCAGGATCACCAGTTCCGGACATCTCGGCATCATGGGCGGGTCGAATGGCGGCCTGTTGATGGGCGTCATGCTGAACCAGCGGCCCGACCTCTGGAATGCCGTCGTGGTGCAGGTGCCCCTGCTCGACATGCTGCGCTACCACCATCTTCTGGCGGGTGCATCCTGGGTCGACGAATACGGCTCACCGGATGTGCCGGAGGAACGGGCTTTCCTCAAGACCTTCTCGCCTTACCACAATTTTGATGCGTCCAGGCCTTACCCCGAACCCTTCTTTGTCACCTCGACCAAGGATGATCGTGTGCATCCCGGCCATGCGCGCAAGATGGCGAAACTGTTCGAGGATGCCGGCCTGCCTTTCCTGTATTACGAGAATGTGGATGGCGGGCATTCAGCGGCGGCGAACCAGATGGAGCGCGCCAAGCGTACCGCTTTGGAATTCACTTACCTGTCCAAGCGTCTTTTCCACGCGGATGGCGGAAAGTCAGTCTGAAAACAGAACGCAATAGGACAATGAGTTCCTAAACCGAACGCGTAATTTCTTTTTCCTGAACCCCTTGTGTCCATCGCGATCCGTGAGACGCTAACGCATGCGGCTCGACGAACCAGGTTTGCACAATGACGTCGTGAGGCTCGACTTGCTCGAGGAGTCCGACAGGGCGCGGCTGGGTGGATCGGGCGCTGTGTCCTCTATGTGGGATTGGTTGCCCGTCATTCCCTCTGGAACGAACTTCAATGCCTATTTCGATTTGATGCTGGCCATGAAGCAGAAGGGCAAGATCATCCCTTTTTCCATCACAAGGAAGTCGGATGGCGCATTTGCGGGCGTGATCGCTTATCTCGATGTGTCGCGAACCCATCGCCGCGTCGGGATCGGTTATGTCTGGCATCCGTCTGAAATGCGGGGCACGGTCGTGCCTGTGGCGACACAGATGGCGATGATCGGACGCGCATTCGGCGCGCGCATGCGGCGGGTCGAATTCCCGGTTGCGGCGACCAATGTGCGGGCCATCAGCTCGCTTGAGCGCCTGGGTGCACGCAAGGAAGGCGTCCTGCGCCGCTACATGCGGCTCGCCGACGGCTCATGGGCCGATCTGGCCATACTGTCGCTGGTCGATTCTGAAATTCGCGTGGCCATCGACCTGCTCAAGGACCGTGTCGCCGAGATCCAGCTGGCTTGACCTCACAGGCCTCACATGCTTTAGGCGCGCTTATATCCGCGCAAACATGAAAAGCGCGCTTTGACTGACACGCGAGGTCAGCGAGGCCCCCCGCCCGGCGAATTTTCGCTCAGCGGGGCTTCATGCTTTGTGCGCCGGGTTTGAGCACCTAAGTCTGTCCTGCAGGCAAACGGTAAAGGAGTAGGCACATGTTCGACGCTTTGAGCGATCGCCTTGGCGGCATTTTCGACGGCCTGACCGGCCGCGGCGCGCTGTCCGAGAAGGACGTGAACGCAGCGCTGCGCGAAATCCGTGTCGCCTTGCTCGAAGCCGACGTCGCCCTGCCGGTGGTCAAGGATTTCATCGAAAGCGTGCGCGCCCGCGCCGTCGGCGAGGAAGTCGTTCGCTCGGTGAAGCCGGGCCAGCAAGTCGTCAAGATCGTCTATGACGGGATCGTCGAGATGCTTGGCGGCGCCGACGCCGAGACAACCCTGCGCATCGACACGCCGCCAGCCGTGATGATGATGGCGGGCCTGCAGGGCTCAGGCAAGACGACGACAACGGCCAAGATCGCCAAGCGCCTTGCCGACAAGCAGCGCAAGAAAGTCCTTCTGGCGTCGCTCGACGTGCGCCGCCCGGCGGCCATGCAGCAGCTTGCTATCCTTGCCGACCAGTGCGGCGACAATGTTTTCTCCCTGCCTATCATTGAAGGCCAGCTGCCGGCGGACATCGCCCGGCGCGCCGTGCAGGCCGCCAAGATCGGCGGCTATGACGTCCTGATCCTCGACACAGCCGGCCGCACGACGATCGACGAGCAGATGATGTCCGAGGCGGCAGAGATCGCCGCCATCGCCAACCCGTCCGAAACGCTTCTGGTCGCCGATGCGCTGACCGGACAGGATGCTGTCGAAACGGCGAGACGCTTCCACGACCGCTTGCCGCTGACGGGCCTCGTCCTCACCCGGATGGATGGTGACGGGCGCGGCGGCGCAGCGCTGTCCATGCGCGCGGTTACGGGCCTGCCGATCAAGTTCCTCGGCACCGGCGAAAAGCTCGACGGGCTCGATGCCTTCGATGCCTCCCGCGTGGCCGGCCGCATCCTCGGTCAGGGCGATATTGTCAGCCTGGTTGAAAAAGCCTCCGAGCAGATGGATGCCGACAAAGCCGAGCGTATGGCCGCGAAGCTCAAGAAGGGCGAATTCGACCTCGAGGACATGGCCGACCAGCTGCGCCAGATGCAGCGCATGGGCGGCCTTGGCGGCATCATGGGCATGATGCCCGGTGCCCGCAAAGCCAAGGAAGCCATGGCCAGCGCCAATCTCGATGACAATGTCCTGAAGCGCCAGGAGGCCATCATCCTGTCGATGACCCGCAAGGAGCGCCGCAAGCCGGCCGTTCTCAACGCGTCGCGCCGCAAGCGTATCGCGGCGGGGTCGGGCACGACGGTCCAGGAAGTGAACAAGCTGCTGAAAATGCACCAGCAGATGGCTACGATGATGAAGAAGATGCGCACCAAGGGCGGCATGAAAGCCATGATGGGCGCCGCCTCGCAGGCGGGCATGTCACCGTCCGATCTTGCAAAAATGGGTGGCCAGCAAATGCCGGGCGGATTGCCGGGCATGGGCTCAGGCGGCCTGCCCGGTCTCGGCGGCAGCCTTCCGGGCCTTGGGGGAAAGAAGAAGTAGATGATGACGACAGACAACACACTCGCGCTGTTCCAACTCAACCAGTTGCGCGCCAGCATCGACAACATGGATGCAATTCTCGTCCACACGCTGGCCGAACGGTTCAAGGCCACGAAAGAAGTCGGCAAGCTGAAAGCGCTGCACAATATGCCGCCCGCCGACAAGAGCCGCGAAGCCCAGCAGATCGAGCGCCTCCGCAACCTTGCCAACGAAGCCGGCCTCGACCCGGCCTTCGCCGAGAAATTCCTCTCCTTCATCGTGGCGGAAGTCATCCGCCACCATGAGCAGATCCGCAGCGACGAAGCTGAACTTTAATTCCAGAGACGACACTTTACAGGAGTAACCCCAATGTCCCTCAAGATCCGACTCGCCCGTGGCGGGTCCAAGAAACGCCCCTTCTATTCCGTCGTTATCGCTGACGCCCGCGCACCCCGCGACGGTCGCTTCATCGAGAAGATCGGCATCTATGACCCGCGCCTTGCCAAGGATTCCGGCGAGCGCGTGAAAATCGACGGCGTCAAAGCTGCCGAATGGATCAAGAAAGGCGCCCAGCCAACCGAGCGCGTGGCGCGCTTCCTGTCGCAGATCACGCTCGAAGGCGAAACCGCCCCGGTCTACGCATGGGCCCATGGCAGCAACCCGAACAAGGGTGAGCCAGGCAAGAAAGCCCAGGAACGTGTGAAAGAGCGTGCCGACAAGGCGTCGGCCGCTGCAGAAGCGGCTGCAGAAGCCGCCAAGGCGCCTGCGCCGGTTGAAGAGCCTGCTGCTGAAGAAGCGCCCGCCGAGGAAGCCGCGTCCGAATAGGCCCGGCACACAGACAGATCTGATGAGGCCAGCGCATTTTATGCGCTGGCCTTTTCTTTTGGCTGGCGGCCCGCCCTGCAACTGAATGCGGGACAACAGGGAACCCTGTCCCGGTTCAGTTCGCTTCACCTACAAGCGAACTGAACTGACAGGAGACCGCCATGACCAAATTGACCCTTTTCCGGAATGGCGTGCTTGCCGCGGCCAGCCTTGTTGCCCTGACCCTGCCGGCGCACGCCGACCGTGGACGCGACACCTATCGCGGCGGCCACAGTGGCGTGGTGCTGCATGCAGATGCCGGTTTCCGCGGCGAAGCCATCCAGGTGGATGGGGCGATTGCCGACCTGAAGCGGATGCGGTTCAATGACCGGGTGTCGTCAATCAGCATTCGTTCGGGTGCGTGGGAAGTCTGCGCGGATGCGAATTTCCGGGGCCGGTGTGCGATCATCGACACAAGCGTATCCCGTCTGAATGACCTGCGCCTGAACGATAGCGTGTCTTCGCTTCGTCCGGTCGGCTACGGGTACGGCGGCGATCGCGGGCGGTCCGCCGATCTGGTCCTGTTTTCCAATGCCGACCTGCGCGGCGACCCGATGGAGATCAATGGCGATGTGCCCGACCTCGCCGCCTACCGGTTCAATGACCGGGCGAGCTCTGTCCTCGTGACCCGCGGCACCTGGCTCGCCTGTGAGCACGCGAACTATCGCGGCCGATGCGACGTGATTTCGCGCGGTTCAGGCGACCTTCGCCCGATCCGACTCAACGACAATATCTCGTCGATCCGCCGGTATGACGGACGGGACGCGGCCCGCAACGACCATGACCGCGACTGGCGCCGCCACTAAACGGTGTGCACCCGGTTCTCTCCGGCGCGGTCTGGCGCTAAAGAGGCGGCATGAAGACCTATCCGAATGACAAACTGATCGTTGTGGGCGCCCTGAAGGGTGCCCATGGCGTGCGCGGCGAAGTGCGCGTGAAGAGCTTCACGGCAGACCCTGAAGACCTGTTCAATTACGGCCCCCTGACAGATGCAGCCGGGCGGATCGTGCTGACACCGCTGTCGGCGCGGCCCGGGAATGACCACTTCATCGTGAAAGCCCGCGAACAGAAACAGAAGGAAGAGTGGGATGCCCTCAAGGGCACCCTGCTCCATGTCGAGCGGTCCCAGCTGCCAAGCGCCGATGAAGGCGAATTCTATATCGAGGACCTTGTCGGGCTGGAGGTCTGTTCTGTTGGGGACGTTGCAGAAGGGCGGATAAAATCGGTCCAGAATTTCGGCGCCGACGACCTGCTGGAAATCCACCTGATTACCGGTGGCGGAACCGTTTTCGTACCGTTCACGCAAGCCGACGTGCCCGAGATCGACCTGAATGCGGGCCGTGTCCGGATCCCGGACCTGGCCCAGTGGGCCGAGGTGGAAGACGACAAATAACAGGCCGCGTGCCTTACGTTGTGCCGCATTCAGACGCCATGTTCCATGTTACGA
Organism: uncultured Alphaproteobacteria bacterium; assembly: GCA_963973995.1. Lineage (GTDB taxonomy): Bacteria > Pseudomonadota > Alphaproteobacteria > Caulobacterales > Hyphomonadaceae > Hyphomonas. The sequence continues at coordinate 56,252 of CAXBCO010000010.1, read as the reverse complement.
TCAGTAACCGAGAGGAATTGGCCATGTTTGCCACGCTCCTGCGCCTTGGCGCCCTGATCGCAGCCCCCCTTGTCGCCGCTGGCGCGGCGGCGGCGCAATATGATGCACCGCAGGACGAGGCGGCGCTGATCCTGTTCAGCGGCGCGAATTATACCGGCGACGCGGTCAATATTTTCGATCCGATCCACGCTCTGCCCGAAATCCGGTTCAATGACCGCGCCCGCTCCGTGGCGGTCCTGTCCGGCGCCTGGGAGATCTGCGAACACAGCGATTTCACCGGCCGCTGCGTGTTCCTGCGCGAGGACGTGCCGGACCTGCGATACTACGATCTTGGCGGAGACGTGTCGTCGGTTCGGCCTATTTATGAGTATACCGATGCCGAACATGGCCTGATGTTCGTGCGCGATGAGCGCGGCTATATCCAGTATGCCGATGCCGTGCGCTACGGGAATGACGACTATGATTACGGCTACGGCCGCACGACGCGGGTCGAAGTGTATCATTACGGCTATTCGCCCGCTTACCGGACGTACGGCTATTATGACCCACTGGCAGGCTATGGCCCCTACGGGTTCGGCTATTCGCGTGGCGGGTACAATACCTACCGCGCCTACCACCGTGAACGCCCGCCGCTGCGGGGCCATTATGGCGCGCGTGACGCGGACGCCACTCTCTATGTCGACGCCAACGGGCGCGGCGCGTCGCTTGGCATCAATCGCGGTGTCAGGGACCTCAGCCGCTTCCGGTTCAATGACAATGTCTCGTCCCTGAACATCAAGTCGGGCAAATGGGAAGTGTGCGAACATGCCAACTTCCAGGGCCGCTGCCAAATTATCGATGCCTCGACGGGCAAGCTCAACGGCTACCGCCTCAATGACAATATCTCGTCGATCCGACCGGTTGGCGACACACGCCCGTCGACAGGCCGGCCCGGCAAGCGCGACCGCGATGGAGACCGGGACCGTGATCGGGATAACCGTCGCGACGGACCACGTGACGCGGATGCGGGGCACACACGCCGCCCGCGTAGCGGAGATTCGGCGACTGTCCGCAGCCGGGGCGCGCCCGACGCGCTGGCAGGCGGTCCGGGCACGGTGCCCTCGCTGCCGGACACGACCCTGCCAAATCGCCAGCGGCGCGCGACGCCGTCCTTCATTCCGCCCGACCCGGTCAGCACGACCGTCGGCGATCGCCAGGCGCGCCGCGACGCCGCGCGTGGACAAGACCTTCGCCATGACGCAAACCGGGCGCCACGTGCCGACACGCCGCGTGGGCGTCCGCTAGCCGAGCAGCCGCAAAGGTTGCAGGTGCGCACTGAGCGGACCCGCGTTGACCCTGCCCGGGCGCCGCGTCCTGAAGCGGTCCGGGCCCGTCCACAGCAACAAGACCGGCAGATCGAGCGGTCAGCCCGCCAGCAGGCGCCGCGCGCGCTGCCGCAGACCCCGGCCATGCGATCGCAGGCACCTGTTCGGGCACAGGCCGAGCCCGCTCGTCCCGTCCGCGCGCCGGCTCAGGCGGCTCCGCAGGCCCGCGCCCCCGAGCGCGCTGCACCAGCCCCTGCCCCGCAACCGAAGGTGCGGGCGAGCCCGAATCCTCGGTCGCCGGATGGCATGCGCGCACGCCAGAATGGCCGCGTCGGCAACAATCAGAACTAGGTGATATGACTACCGCGCGTCCTGGTCGGCGCGCGGGTCGTTCCATTCGGCGGCGATGCCGTAGCCGCCGCGCCGGGTCAGCCAGAACATGCCGACCAGGTCGAAGATGCCAGCGCCGAGCCGCCCGAGGAATCCGTATTTCGACACGCCAGCCAGACGCTCGCGATCATTGACCTTTTCCTCGCGCACGTCCCATCCGGCGCGCTTGACCAAGGCGGGCAGGAAGCGGTGCATCGAGGCGAAAAAGGGCAGGTCGCGGAAGGCCGCCGTGCGGATCAGTTTCCAGCCGCAACCCGTATCGGTCGCATCGTCCCGCAGCACGAAACGGCGCACGCCATTGGCGACGCGTGATTGCAGCCACTTGAAGCCGGAATCGTTGCGGCTGTTGCGTTTCCCGGCGATGATGCCGAGCCGGGGCGGGGCGCCGGGCACGATGATCTCGGCCCATAGGCGGGCGGTGTCGTGCGGGTCGTTCTGGCCGTCGCCGTCGAGCAGCTGGACCCATTGCCCGCGCGCAGACTTGAGACCGGTGAACAGGGCAGCCGACTTTCCGCGCCGGGCGACATGATTCAGCACAACGACCGTATGCGGGTGTCTTGCCGCTGCCTCGGCCAGCTCGGCGCTGGTCGCGTCGGCGGAACAATCATTGACGCAGATGATCTCGAACGCGATTCCCGACAGCGCCGAATGCACCTCGTCGATCACGGGGTGCACGTTACCCTCCTCGTTGAAAAACGGAATCAGGACGGAAAGCGCTGGAGAGTTCACCATGTATCCTCCCGTATAGAACATGTCTGCCGCGCGCAATTTTCGAGCTCAGAACGGGCTGAAAAATGCCCGGACAGATGCCCGGACAGATGCACGAACAGGGCCCGGAAATAGCCCGGTTGGTGCCCGAACAAAACCGCGAAAGCAAAGCAGGCGCGTTGCCCTTCGCGGGTCGTGCGATTGCGACGATCGTGAAATTCGGCCGGTTTCGCGACGGACCAGGATTGAGCGGGGCCTGGTGGGGGTAACTTGCCAGCATTCCGGGAACCGGGCATCCAAGATGGATGATAGCCTCAATCGAAAAAATCCGCGAGAAAATCCATGCGCTCGAACTTGAGATGGACGCTGAAATTGCCAAGCAACGCGCAGGACTGAGATTTGGCCTGGAGCGCGGCCGGGTCAGGTTCGAGGAGGAGGTTAAGCGACGCCATCGCCAGTTGCGCACGAATCTCGCGCGATACGTTTTCAGTGCCCGTCCGCTCGTGTGGATCACGGCGCCGGTCATCTACTCGCTGATTATTCCCGTTGTCGTGGTGGACCTTTGGGTGTCGCTCTACCAGGCGATCTGTTTCCGGGTGTACGGCATACCGCAGGTTCGGCGCCATCAGTACATGGTATTCGACCGTAGCGGGCTCGCTTATCTCAACATGATTGAGAAGCTGAACTGTGCCTATTGTTCCTATGTGAACGGCGTGATCGCCTATGTCCGTGAAGTCGGTTCCCGGACGGAACAATACTGGTGCCCGATCAAGCAGGCCCGGCGTGTCATCGGCGCGCACGCGCGGTATGCCGGTTTTGAGGAATACGGGGATGGTGAGCATTACCATGACCGGCTGAAGGCGCAGCAAGCCGAGGTTCGGGAGACAGAGGACCCTGCGGTTCCGCAGGATGATGGCTGAGACCAGCGCATCGTGATCTGCAAACAGGTTCGGGCATGCCAAGCGACCGGAATGCCGGGCGCTGGTTCACTGCGGTCGTGACGGAAGCCGCGACGAGAGTCGCAGCTTCCGAGAAGGCCTAGATGCGGGCGAAATCATTGCGCGCGAGGCTGGCGACTGTGTCGAGCGTGACGGCCTTGTCGCCCAGGCGGCGGCGCTCAAGGTCTGACAATTCGAACGGCGCAGCATGGCCGTAATTTTCAGCCCAGACGCGGTCGACTTCCGATTTGGTGAGCGCGGCGGTCATTTTGACTTCCGACACGTCATCCAGATTGGAGGAATGCTTCGTGCCCGGCAGGTAGATCGTGCCATTCGAGAAGTCGACGGCGAAGGCCACGAGTCCGGGAATGAGGAACAAGAGCAGGCCGATACCATCGAGAATCGCGACACTCGGGTCGATGCGCCCGCCGGACTGGCCCTTGCGTTCGGGATAGAGAAGCGTGCCACAGCCAGAGAGGGCTACGGCCAGGACGGCCGTTGAGCCACCCATCAGAAATCGGCGTTTGGTTGTGTCCATGATTTGATCTCCCGTGATCGGACCCCGCTCAAACGCAAGGCCCCTGACACCTAAAGCCGCAAGTGGGTTAAAAGTTCCACTCCCCGATTGTCAGGCCTGCCGGGGCAGAAGCCCAAGTCCCGGCGAGAGGGGCACACGTCCCTGACCATTTCCAACTGGTAAACAAACGCTCACGAAATGACGGTCCCAAGTTCGGCGGATATTTGTCCAATTGCGTTAGAAGGGGGGTATCTAAACCGGGGGGACCGGATGCCAGGTTCGATCAGATTACGCGATGTTCTTGAATCGCTCACGTTCTTCGCTTTTGTTGCGATCACGGCGCTCTGCCTGTCATTCACCTTTTCCATGGTGGTATACCAGCTCGGCTTGCCCGCAAATCCCAGGGTATTCGTCCTGACCAATCTGGTGGTCTCGGCCTGCGTCGCCGTCCCGACGGCCGTGCTCGCGTCGCAGCATGAATACCGGCTGCGAATCTACCAGAGGCGCCTTGAGGCCCTGGCGGCGACAGACCCGCTGACAGGCCTCTTTAATCGCCGCTTTTTCAAACAGGCGATGGATGACGAACTCAACCGGATGCGCCGGACGCGCCAGACAGCAGGTCTCGTCATCTTCGACCTGGATCACTTCAAAAGGATCAATGACCGCTTCGGCCACAAGATCGGCGACCACGTATTGCAGGAAGTGGCAGAAAGCGCATTTGCGGAACTGCGCGGGCCGTTCGACCGGCTTGGGCGCTGGGGTGGCGAGGAATTTGTCATCCTGCTGAGCGACGTGACGCTGGAACAGGCCGAATCCGTATGCGAGCGGATACGCACGCGTATTGAGAGCCTGGCGCTTGAGCATAAAGGCCAGGTGATTTCCGTGACGGCGAGCTTCGGCACATGCCTGCTGGCGCAAGGCGGCAACGTCGACATCGCCCTTGAAACCGCAGACGCGGCGCTCTTTGAATCGAAAAATTCGGGACGCAATAAAGTATCGTCGCGCCGGGCCCTGGAGCTTGTCGCCTAGTCCTGGCTCATTGTTGCCAAGGCCTGCGCCACGTCCAGTTCGGCTGCCAGCTTGTCGACATAGCGCGCAAAACTTCGCGCGTAGAGCGGCCGGCTTTCGGCCCACCATTCGCGAATGCCGGGATTGCTGAGCGATTCCCGGAGGCGCGCTTCAGACCCTTCCCAGAGTTCGTCCTCGAATACGCCGAAGCGGCGATGCGTGTGCAGCACTTCGAAATGCCGGAACGAGATGCTGAGGAAGTTCGATACACGCAGGAACTCGGCCCGGGTCCAGCTGTCGCGCCCATTCTCGCGCGTGATCAGCTCGGCCAGTTCGGCGCTCTCGGCGATGCGTCCGAGATTGGACGACAGGAGCTGGGCCGAGGTCTGGGCGGCGGCCATGCGCGTCAGGTGCGCGTTCTGGCGCAGCTGCAGGCCGATAAAGACGAGTGTGAGCACCACGGCGCCGGACGCCATGATGTTCGCAATGGTGGCGACGGTGTCGAGTGTCATGCGGTCCCCCTCCTTTTCGCAGTACTGAGCGCGAGAGGGTCCGCCAGGTCAATCGCCGGGCCGTGAGATTAGCGTCAAAGGCCAATGTTGACATTTTAGGATGGTCGTCCTAATCTTGCATTTAGGATGCTCATTCCAGGCTGGCTCTCAGCGGGGATGAGTGCAGGAAGAGATGCAGAAGGCCTGCTTCATGAACGCCAGGGCAACCCGGAATCAGATTGTTGAGGCGGCAGATCAGCTGTTCTACGAGCAAGGCTTTGAGCACACGTCATTTTCCGACATTGCCGAGACCGTTCAAATTTCGCGCGGCAATTTCTACTACCATTTCAAATCCAAGGACGAGATCCTTGACGCGGTGATTGGCTGCCGTCTCGCGAACACCCGGAGCATGCTGGAAAAGTGGGAGGCGGACAGCGCCCGGCCCGGCGACCGGATTCAAAGTTTCATTCGCATCCTCATCATGAACCAGACAAAAATCATGCTTTACGGGTGCCCGGTAGGGACATTGTGCGCTGAACTTGGGAAACTTGACCATCCGTCCCAGGCCAATGCCGAACAGCTGTTCGACACGTTTCTTGATTGGCTGAGCCGGCAATTCACCCTGCTTGGGCATGATCAGGGAGCCAAGACATTGGCGCTGCATATTCTCGCGCGAAGCCAGGGTGTCGCCATGTTGGCGAATGTGTATCGCGACGAGGCGTTCATTGAGCGGGAGGTCCGGGACATGTGCAGCTGGCTGGAGTCGCTCGCCGGAAGCGAGGGTTTGCATGATGAGGAGAACCAACGCGATGTTCATCGTCCTTCTTAGATTTTCCGGGAACAGGCACCAGGCCGGCGAATTCATGGCGGGCCACATGGACTGGATCCAGCGCGGGATTGATGAGGGCGTATTTCTCGTCGTCGGCAGCCTTCAACCCAATTTGGGGGGCGGGATATTGGCGCACAATACATTGCTGCCGGATCTGCAACACAGGGTGAATGAGGATCCGTTTGTCGCAGGAGATGTCGTAACGGCGGAAATACTCGAAATCACACCCGCTAGAGTCGATGAACGGCTGGCCTTTCTGCTCGGTACCGAGCAGGCGACAGTTCCGCATTCATGAACACGCTTGTTTTAGGCCCCGACCGGAAGAGGCGGTGCCAATGGTGCGGGGCCGCGCCGGATTTCCTCAGCTATCACGACACGGAGTGGGGATTTCCGGTCAGAGATGATCACCTCTTATTCGAAAAGCTCAGTCTGGAATGTTTCCAGTCGGGACTGAGTTGGCGCACCATTCTTGCCAAGCGCGACAACTTCCGCGCGGCGTTCTGTAATTTCGACTTTGACAGGATCGCCCACTTCACCGGACGTGATGTTGATCGCCTGCTCAAGGATCAGGGCATCGTACGCCATCGCGGCAAGATCGAAGCGGTCATCAACAACGCCAAAAAGGTGCGGGATATTGCCGGCAAGGAGGGTTCGCTGGCTGCATTCATCTGGCGGTATGCGCCAGAAGGAACGCAGGGCAGGGACCAGAAAAGGGCCTCAAGGTCTGCAGAGTCGATTGCCCTTTCGAAAGACCTGAAGACGTCAGGCTGGCAATTTGTCGGGCCCACCACAGTCTATGCCTTCATGCAGGCGGCAGGTCTGGTCAACGACCATGACGAAGACTGCGTGATCTGGGCAGAAGCTGATACGGCGCGGAGGACGTTTGTGAGGCCCGGCCCTTAAGGTGACGACAGGCGCAGGGTGCTGTAAGGGCGCTGCATGTTTACGACCACCCATATCACCCTTGTTCCCGAAGCGTTTCCCGGGCCGCTCGGCGTTTCGATCCTGGAGCGGGCGCGGGAGAAGGGCCTGTGGGGCCTTGAGACCGTGGACCTGCGGACCTTCGGCGTCGGGAAGCACCGCAATGTCGACGATACGCCGGCCGGCGGCGGGGCGGGCATGGTGATCCGCCCGGACGTGGCGGCGGCGGCGATCGACAGCGTGGAGCGCGGTGGACGCCCGCTCGTCTATCTCTCGCCGCGCGGCAAGCCGTTCAACCAGGCCAAGGCCCGCGAATGGGCAGCCGGACCGGGGGTCATCTTTTTCTGCGGAAGGTTCGAGGGCCTCGATGAACGGGTCATCGAAGCGCGCGGCATGGAAGAAGTCTCGCTCGGCGATTTCGTGCTGGCGGGCGGAGAGGTCGCGGCCATGGCCCTGACCGAGGCGGTCGTGCGTCTTTTGCCCGGCGTGGCGGGCAACGAGGCCTCGCTGACGGAGGAATCCTTCGAGCAGGGCCTGCTGGAACACGCCCATTATACAATGCCGAGAGAGTGGGAAGGCCGCCCCACGCCGGAAGTTCTGCTGTCAGGCGATCACAAGCGGATAGAAGAATGGCGTGCGAACAGCGCAAAGACGTTGACAAAGCACCGCCGCCCCGATTTATACGCCGCTTACTCCAAGACCCCCAAATTCCAGCCGCCGGAGACTGGCGATGAACATGATTGAACAGCTTGAGGCGGAAGAACGCGTCCGTGTCCTCGGCGACAAAAAGATACCCGCATTCTCGCCCGGCGACACGCTGGCGGTGAACGTGAAGATCAAGGAAGGCGACCGCGAACGCGTCCAGCGTTTCGAAGGCGTCTGCATTGCCCGTTCGGGCGGCAGCCTGAGCGAGAGCTTCACGGTTCGCAAGATCTCCTTCGGCGAAGGCGTCGAGCGGGTCTTCCCGCTGGTTTCGCCGCTGATCGAGTCGATCGAAGTGAAGCGCAAGGGCCGCGTGCGCCGCGCGAAACTCTACTACCTGCGCGACCGTCGCGGCAAATCGGCCCGTATCGCCGAGCGCACGACAGGTCACGGTATCGAGGCTGTCGAGATTGCTGTCTCGAAGACCGAGCGCCGTCGCCAGAAGGATGCCGAGAAGCTGGCCCGCAAGGAAGCCGCTGCGGTGGATCGCGAAAACGCTGCCAAGGCGAAGCTCGAGGCTGAAAAAGCTGCCGCTGCTGCCGCCGAGGCCGAAGCCAAGGCCGCCGAAGCTGCTGCGGCTGCCGCTGCTGCCGAAGCGCCAGAGGCTGCTCCGGAAGAATAGGGCCTTTCAGGCCGACCTGATCAAAAACGCCCTTGCCTCGCGGCAGGGGCGTTTTTCGTTCAACAGCTGTTGACTGGCTTGAGCGGGCCTTCCCGCCTTCCCAAATCAAGGAGCGACCGCGGCGGCATGAGGCAGAGGGGCCGGTGCGGGCTTCCATCGCCCGCATCTGGCGTTATTGTGCGGCGCAACAGCGAGGAAGAACCATTCGAATGGCCGGCAAGACACTATATGACAAGATCTGGGACGCGCATGTCGTGCACACTGACGCGGCCTCCGGCGAGAGCCTGCTCTATATCGACCTGCACCTGATCCATGAAGTGACGACGCCGCAGGCCTTTGACGGGCTCAAGGTTGCGGGCCGCAAGGTGCGCCGCCCCGACCTGACGCTGGCCGTGGCCGATCACAACACCCCGACCGAGAACCAGGCGCTTGGCATGGCGGGCGTGATCGATCCGGAAGCGCGCAACCAGCTGGAAACCCTGACGCGCAACGTCGCTGAATACGGCATCGAATATTTCCCCATGGGCGATATCCGCAATGGCATCGTCCATGTCGTGGGCCCGGAACAGGGGCGCACGCAGCCAGGCATGACGATTGTCTGTGGCGACAGCCATACCTCGACCCACGGCGCGTTCGGCGCGCTGGCGCACGGGATCGGCACGTCGGAAGTCGAGCACGTGCTGGCGACGCAGACGCTGCGGGCGCGCAAGATGGGCAATATGGCGGTGGAAGTTTCCGGCCGCTTGCCGGAAGGCGTGACGGCCAAGGACCTGGCGCTGCACATTATCGGCCAGATCGGAACGGCGGGCGGCACGGGCCATGTCATCGAGTTTCGCGGCGAGGCGGTTCAGGCCCTTTCGATGGAAGGGCGCATGACCCTGTGCAATCTCGCGATTGAAGGCGGCGCGCGGGCGGGCCTTGTCGCGCCGGATGAGAAGACGCTGGACTATATGAAGGGCCGCCCGGCCAGCCCGAAGGCGGGCGCATGGGAAGTGGCCGAGACCTATTGGAAGACACTCCATTCCGATGCTGATGCGGCCTGGGATCATGTCGTGCGGATTGACGGCGCCGCCATTGAGCCGACCATCACCTGGGGCACCAGCCCGGAACAGGCGATCCCGCTGTCCGGCAAGACGCCTGTGCCGGAGGAGATTGCCGACCCGGTGAAACGCGCCGCCGCCGAACGGGCGCTGGACTATATGGGCCTTGAGCCCGGCGTGCCGATTGCCGGGACGCCCGTGCAGCGCGTGTTTATCGGCTCCTGCACGAACAGTCGGATCGAAGACCTGCGGGCCGCTGCCGCGATTGCCAGGGGCAAGCACGTGGCCGACGGCGTGCGGGCGATGGTCGTGCCGGGGTCGGGCCTGGTGCGGGCGCAGGCCGAGGCCGAGGGGCTCGACATCGTGCTGATGGAAGCGGGCTTTGAATGGCGCGAGCCGGGCTGTTCGATGTGCCTCGGCATGAACCCGGACATCCTGGCGCCGGGCGAACGCTGCGCGTCGACCTCGAACCGCAATTTCGAAGGCCGTCAGGGCCGGGGCGGACGCACGCACCTGATGAGCCCGGCACTTGCGGCGCGCGCGGCAATTACTGGTGTGATTGGCTGACGAGCCCAGTCGAAATCGGGTATATCCAATTGGCGGTGCCTCGCCCATATAGAAGTGATTCAAGCGAGGAAACGCGACATGACCCGATACACCCTGCACGGCATCTTCGCCTCCGGCCCGACCTACAAGGTTGGCCTGATACTGCACATGACAAGCACGCCCTTTGACTATGTTCATGTCGACCTGCGTTCGGGCGCACACAAGGCGGACGCCTTCCTCGCCAAGAACCGGTATGGCCAGGTGCCGGTTCTGGACGACCATGAGAAGGACATGTGCCTGTGCCAGTCCTCCGTCATTCTCGACTACCTGGCCGACGAGACGGGCCGGTTTGGCGGCAAGGACCGGGCTGAACGCCTGCGCGCGCGCGAATGGCAGCTCTGGGGCGCCGGGCAGCTGACGACGGGCATCTATCGCACGCGGGCCCTGAAGCTCGGCTTCTTACAGTTCCCGGAACAGGTCGCGGAAGCGAACTTCAACGCCGCGAACGGCGCACTGAAAGAGCTCAACGGCCTGCTCGACGGGCGCGACTGGCTGGTGGGCGCCGGGCCGACGATTGCCGATCTCGATATTTACGGCATCGCCGCCTATGCCCCGCAGGCCCAGGTCGACTTGGCGAACTATGCCCATTTGCGCCGCTGGATGGCGAAAGTGGAAGCGCTGCCGGGCTTCAAGAATGTCGATACGGCCTTGCCGAAGGAAAGCGTGAAGGCGTGATTTCAGGACTCGACCATATCGTGCTCGTCTGCCCGGAGATTGTCTCCGGTACGGCGGTCTATGCGGCGCTGCTGGGGCGGGCGCCCGACTGGCAAGCGGTCTCGGACGACGGCGCGGCGACGGCCATCTTCAGGGTCAACAACACGGCGCTGGAGCTGATGGCGCCGCATGGCGATGGCCCGGTCGCCGAGCGACTAGGCGAGATCATTACCGAGGAAGGGCCGGGCCTGAAAAGCCTTGCCTTCGCGACGGCCGATATCGAGCACGCGCATCACCGCCTCACCCGCCGCGGACTGAAGCCGCACGAGATCATGCCCGGCGAAAGCCGAAGCGACACCAGCGGCAAAACGCGTGCCTGGCGCCGGTTTCGGTGTGACGATGCGGAAACGGGCGGTATCAGGACATTCCTCATCGAGCATGTGAACGGGGCGCTGGCACCGGCGGATGCGCCGGACGGCGCTGTTGCCAGCCTCGACCATATCGTCATCAACACGCCGAACCCCGACCGGGCCGCAGCGCTGTACGGGGCCCGGCTCGGCCTCGATCTTGCGCTCGACCGGACCGCGCCGGAATGGAAGACACGTTTCCTGTTCTTCCGGACGGGCGGCCTGACGTTCGAAGTGATCAATCGTCTCGGCGACGACCATGATGCGAGTGCCAGCGACTCCATTTTCGGCCTGACCTGGGAGATGCATGACCTCGCAGCCGCGCATGAGCGCCTGCTGGAGGCCGGGTTCAACGTGTCGGAGAGGCGCAAGGGCCGCAAACCCGGCAGCCATATCTTTACCGTTCGCGACGGCACGCTGAATGTGCCGACCCTGTTCATTTCCCATGACCCGAAATAGAATGATCTCATGAAAGCTTTCCGCACCCTCACAGGCACCGCCGCGCCCCTCATGGAGAAGGGCAAGCCGATGTCGAATGTCGACACCGACATGATCATCCCGAAACAGTTCCTGAAGACGACAACCCGGACCGGCCTGTCGAAGGGCCTGTTCCATGAGCTGAAAACCAAGGCTGACGGCTCGGAAAACCCCGATTTCGTGCTCAACAAGCCGCAATATGCCAAGGCGAGCATCCTGATCGTGGGCGAGAATTTCGGGTGCGGCTCGTCGCGTGAGCATGCGCCATGGGCGCTGCTCGACCAGGGCATCACTTGTGTCATCGCGCCGAGCTTTGCCGATATCTTCCACAATAATTGCTACAAGAACGGCATCCTGCCCGTCCGCCTGCCGGTGGATGTGTGTGAACAGCTTGCTGCGCAGGCCGGCGGCGCGAACCATGTATTCACCGTCGACCTCGAAACCCAGACCGTGACGACGCCGGATGGCGCCGTGCACCATTTCGATGTCGATCCGGGCCGCAAGACGAACCTGCTGGAAGGCCTCGACGAAATCGGCGCCTCGCTCCTATCGGCAGGTGAAATCAGCGAATTCGAAACCAAGCGGCGCCTGATGACGCCGTGGCTGGAGCCGGCGAACTGAACCGATCACCCGTCAGGAGGGAAATGGAATGTCTCGATGGAAGTTGACGCTCGCTGCAATAGTGGCCCCGCCGCTGCTGGGCGCCTGTCACGGGGATATCTTCAGCATAAAGCCCGAAACCAACGCGACCGTGCCGAAAAAGGCGCCTGAAGCGGAACCGGCGCCGCAAGCGGACCCGGTTGATGATGATGCCGAGACGGCCCCGCAATGATCGTGATCGAAGGCACCGTGCGTATCCCGCCTGCCAGGCTGGAAGACGCGCGCCCCGTTATGGAACAAATGATCCGTGCGAGCCGCGCCGAAGCGGGCTGTCTTGATTATGCTTATAGTGTGGACGTGCTGGACCCCGGCCTGATCCGGGTGTCAGAGCGCTGGGACAGCCGCGACGCGCTGGCCGCGCATTTCAAGACCGCCCATATGGCGACCTGGCGATCCTTTTTCCCGCAGCTTGGCATTACGGACCGGTCGCTGCGCCTCTATGAGGCAGAGCCGGAGCCAATCTGAGCCGGATTTTGTTGCGGGACGCTTTCCCGACTTGCGGGTTGCTTGCGGCCATGAGCGCCCGTATGAAACTCGCAAGGAATTGGAAGGAACCACAGAATGAAACGCGGAATTAGTCTCGCAATTGCTCCCCTGCTCGTGGCGCTCGTGGCGGCTTGCCAAAGCGCGCCCGCATCGACGGAAGCGGCAACACTGACAGTCGCTACACCGATTGTCGCTGCGCCAGCCGTTGCAGAGACGGAGACCGCAGACACCGAACCGGCATCAACCGAAGGCGTTGAAGTCGCGTCAACCGATTTCGACGTGATCTGCCGTTCGGTCAAGGTCACTGGCTCGCGGTTCGCCAAGCGCGAATGCAAGACGCCTGACGCCTGGAAGCAATTCGACGCCTACACGAACCAGAATGCGCGAGAAGCAACCGACAAGATCCAGCGCGTCGGCACCGGCAGCGCGGTCAACGCCAACTGAGGCCAATTTGCCGATGACTGTTCCGCCCAGACCCGGTGACACTGCCGGGCCGGGGCATTCTGTCATTTGCCTGCGGCTCTTCCTGACATTAGAGCCGTCTGCAAGCCGCGCATTGGCAGAATGAAAGAGACAAGAACATGACATCGCAAACTATCCTTCTTCTGCCCGGCGACGGTATCGGCCCGGAAGTCATGGCGCAGGCGCGCCGTGTGGCCGAAATTCTCGTGCCCGACCTCAAGTTCGAGACGGGCCTTGTCGGCGGGGCGTCGTTCGACATGCACGGCGAACCTCTCACCGAAGACACGCTGGAGAAAGCGCTTCGTGCTGACGCGGTCCTGCTGGGCGCGGTCGGCGGGCCGAAATGGACGGATGTTGCACGCGACAAGCGCCCGGAAGCTGGCCTGCTCGCCCTGCGCAAGGGGCTGGACGTGTTCGCCAACCTGCGCCCGGCCTATTGTTTTCCCGCGCTCGTCGATGCTTCCAGCCTCAAGCGCGAGATCATCGAAGGCCTCGACCTGATGATCGTGCGCGAGCTGACGGGCGATGTCTATTTCGGCCAGCCGCGCGGTATCGATATTGACGATGAAGGCTATCGCCGGGGCTATGACACGGCGGTCTACACGCATCCGGAAATCGAGCGGGTGACGCGCGTTGCGTTTGATATCGCCCGGGGACGGACGGGCCGGGTCTGTTCGGTCGAAAAGTCGAACGTCATGGAATCCGGCCTTTTCTGGCGGCAGGAAGTGACGCTCGCCCATGCCGAGTTCGGCGGCGGTATCGACCTGATCCACATGTATGCCGACGCCTGCGCGATGGAACTGGTGCGCGCGCCCAAACAGTTCGATGTCATCCTCGCTGGCAACCTGTTCGGCGATATCCTGTCGGATGAGGCCTCGATGCTGACCGGCTCGATCGGCATGCTGCCATCGGCATCGCTCGGCGCACCCGGTGTGCCTGGCCTTTACGAGCCCGTGCACGGGTCGGCGCCGGACATTGCTGGCCAGGGCATCGCCAATCCCTGCGCCATGATCCTGTCACTGGAAATGGCCCTGCGCTGGTCGCTGGACCGTGAGAAAGCGGCTGACGCGCTGTTTGCCGCCGTCGGCAAGGCGCTCGACAAGGGCGCGCGCACGAAAGACCTTGGCGGCGACCTCAGCACCGAAGGCATGGCGGACATGATTATCGCCGCGCTCTGAGTCTTCCCGGCACGATTGTCGTGCTGTCGAGCCTGTGACATCTTCCTCCAAAAATAATCGGAGGAAACGAAATGACATATGCCGGCAGCCGCCTTGTGCACGATTCTGACAGCCATCTGATGGAGTCGAGCGACTGCCTTGATCCCTATTTCGAGGCAAAACTGCTCGCGCGCTATCATGACCTTCCGGTCTACAAGTCGAAGACATCCTCCGACGCATTCGTGAACGGCCAGCTCGCCAAGCATGACGATCCGGCCTTCCGCGCGGGCGTGGCCGAGAATATTCTCCTTCGCAAGAATTACGAGGCGCATGGCGCCTTCCGTTCGGCCGACCGGCCCGAAGTGCTCGACCTGCTCGGCTTTGCCAGCCAGCTTGTTTTCACGACCTTCTGCCTCGGCAATTTCGGGCTCGACCAGGGCGACGACATGGAACTCTGCTATGCCGCCGCCGAGGCCCACAACCGGATGATGACGGACTTCTGCTCGGTTGACCGTCGCTTGCTGGCCACCGCTTACATTCCCTTGGAAGATATCGACCGGTCCATTGCGACCGCGCGCAATGCCATCAAGATGGGTGCCAAGGCGCTGATGGTCCCGTCCACCTGCCCGCAGCGACATGCGCCGAGCCATGTCGGCCTCGACCCGGTCTGGGCGATGGCCGAGGAGGCGGGCCTGCCGATCCTTTTCCATGTTGGCGGCGAGGACAAACTGAACCCGGTCTACAAGGAAAACGGCCTGCCGCCCGTGCCGGACTTTCATGGCGGCGACGACAATTTCACCTCCGTCAGCTACATGCCGATCCCGAACGCGGCGATGCAGACTCTGGCGACGATGATCTTCGATGGTGCGTTCGACCGCTTCCCGAACCTCAGATTCGGCGCCATCGAGCTGGGTGCGGCCTGGGTGCCGGGATGGATGCGGGCGATGGATTCGGCGGCGCATGCCTTCATGCGCAACGAAACGCGCCTGCAGAACCTGTCGGCCCGGCCGTCGGAGATCGTGCGGCGCCAGTTCCGGGCGGCGCCCTATCCGCACGAGGATGCAGGCTGGATCATCGCGAATGCGGGCGAGGAGGTGTGCATGTTCTCGTCGGACTATCCGCATGTCGAAGGCGGGCGCAATCCGCTGAAGCGGTTCGACGAGAGCCTGAAGGGGGCGTCTTCCCGCGCGGTGGAGGCCTTCTATTCCGGTAATTTCATCGACCTGATGGGCGAGGGGCTGGCGGCTGACCTGCGCCGCGAATCGTTCCGGCAGGCCGGCTAGCTGTAATCCGCGATCCGGCAGAGCAGGTTGCCGCGGAATTCGAAGAAGCTGGCGCCGCGAATTTTCACGGTCTCGCCGGCCCGGATACCGTTCGGCAGGTCGACGGCGGCCTTGCCTTCGAATTCGATTTCGGCAGCGGCCTTGCCGGCGCCGGTGACGACATTGACCAGCCGCTGGCGGCGATAGGAAAAGGCGTTGCCCGAGAGGTCTGCCACCTGACGCATCATGTCCTTGCCGTCGAGCCGCATCGACTGGCCGGAATTCGAAATATTCTCGAATACGACGTCGTCGGTCACGCAGTCGATCATGCCGTCAATGTCGCGGGCATTGTAGCTGGCGATGTAGCGGGCAATCACGTCATCAAGCACGGACAGGTCTCCTAGGGCTCAGGGCAGGCTTTGGTGGTGCCTTACACATAACACGATGGCAACAGGCTTTGCACATGGGACAAAGATGCGTCATAAGCCTGCGGATTACAGGACGGAGCTTTACATATCATGGCCACGCGGATTGCAGTTGTCGGCGCAACAGGAAATGTCGGACGCGAATTGTTCAATATTCTCGATGAGCGCCTGTTTCCCGCAGACGAAGTCTTTGCGATCGCGTCACGGCGTTCGATGGGCAAGGAAGTGAGCTATGGCGACCGGACGCTTAAATGCCACGACCTCGAGACGTTTGATTTTTCGCGCGTGGACCTGG
Organism: uncultured Alphaproteobacteria bacterium; assembly: GCA_963973995.1. Taxonomy (GTDB): domain Bacteria; phylum Pseudomonadota; class Alphaproteobacteria; order Caulobacterales; family Hyphomonadaceae; genus Hyphomonas. Next base: position 39,891 of record CAXBCO010000010.1, on the reverse strand, counting down.
TCCTGATGTCGGCCGGTGGCACGGTATCGAAGCAGTGGGCGCCCAAGATTGCGGCCGCCGGCGCCATCGTGATCGACAATTCCTCGGCCTGGCGCATGGACAAGGACGTGCCGCTGGTCGTGCCTGAAGTGAATGCCGACGCCGTGATGGGCTATGCCAAGAAGAACATCATCGCCAATCCGAACTGCTCGACGGCCCAACTGGTCGTGGCCCTCAAGCCGATCCATGACGCTGTTGGCATCACGCGTGTCGTGGTTGCGACCTATCAATCGGTATCCGGCGCGGGCAAGGACGGCATGGACGAACTGTGGAACCAGACCAAGGGCATCTTCGTCAATGACGAGCCGACGCCGCAGGTGTTCCAGAAGGAAATCGCCTTCAACGTGATCCCGCAAATCGATGTCTTCCTGGACGACGGCTCGACCAAGGAAGAGCAGAAAATGCGCGAGGAGACGAAGAAGATCCTCGACCCGGCCATCGAATTGATCGCGACCTGTGTGCGCGTGCCGGTTTTTGTCGGCCATTCCGAAGCCGTGCATATCGAGCTGGCCGGTCCGATGAGCGCGGCGGAAGCCAAGAAGCTGTTGCGCGAAAGCCCCGGCATCATGCTGGTCGATGATCCGAAGGAAGAGCTCTACATCACGCCGAAGGAATGCGTCGGCGACTGGGCGACCTTCATCAGCCGCGTGCGCAAGGACCCGACTGTCGAGAACGGTCTCGCCTTCTGGTGTGTCTCAGACAACCTGCGCAAGGGCGCGGCCCTGAACGCCGTGCAGATCGCCGAGGAACTCCTCAACCGGGGCGTCCTGAAGCCGGAAAAACAGGCCGTCACGACGGGCTGAGGCCCGGCGTCAGCGCACGTCCCGCAGGAACACGACATTCAGCCGGGCGAGCCGGTCGTAGATGCGCATCTGCTGGCGCATCGGGCGCCACTCGTAGAGGAAGATCGAGACCGGTCGCCAGGTGGCGACCCAGCCGATTATCACCAGCCCCTCGCCGAGAAGTGTGCCCATCGCGCCGCCAAACACGCTCTTCGCCGCCTGCGCGCCAAGGGTACAGACGCCCAGGAAGAGGAAACCGACCAGGGCCGCCTGCCGGCCTTCGCGTAACAGGTTGCGGAGGCGGCGGGCCTGCCGGTCTCTGAGGAACGAGAAATAGTGGGCGACGGACTGGCCGACTTCTGCGTCATTGACTTGGGCGGCGGTATCGTCGGGCAGGTGGAGCACGAGATCGAGTGAAGCGTCATGCGGGGCATCACGCACGCAATCGACGATATAATCCTCCACCGTATCGTCGAGATCGCGCTCGACCAGCGGCGAGGGATCGAGCGAATTGAAAAGTGCCTCCAGCGATTTCAGGCGGATATGAATCTCGAAGGCGTTTTGGCGCGGCTGCGTTTGTTCCGGCATTGATGCGGCCTAACTTGTGCGGGCGGATCGACCGACCGGTGAAGCGAAAAGCCTATACCGGCGGACAGGGGCCGAAAAGCGGCCATTATTGCGGCCACCGTTCGGGGCGTTCGCAAGAATTGGGTGGCGCCGGGTCGCAGCTGTCTTTACATCGCACGCCATGAACACGTCCTCCTCCCGCCTCGGATTTTCCGCCGCTCTCGGTGCCTACGTCATCTGGGGCTCGCTGCCGCTTTATATCCGCGCGATGAAACATATCGGCGCGGTCGAGTTTCTCGCACACCGCATCCTCTGGTCGGTGCCGACCGCGATCCTGCTGATCGCGCTGGCCGCGAACTGGCGCGATATCCGCACCGCGTTCAGATGGCACAACCTGAAATGGCTGGCCCTGTCGGGCCTGCTGATCGGGGTGAACTGGCTGATCTATATCTGGGCGGTGAACCAGGGCCGCACGATGGAAGCCTCGCTCGGCTATTACATCAACCCGCTGGTCAACGTCTTGTTCGGCATGCTGATTTTCTCTGAACGCCTGCGCCCGGCCCAATGGGTCGCCGTGGCGGTCGCAGCGATCGGTGTCGGCGTGATGACGATCGCCTTCGGTCATGTGCCCTGGGTGGCGCTGGGGCTCTGCTTCACATTCGCCTTCTATTCGGTGATCCGCAAGAAAGTGGCGATCGACAGCCGCGCCGGATTCCTCGTCGAGGTGGCGGTGCTGACTCCGCTGGCGCTGGCCTGGTTCAGCTGGTTCCTGCAGCAACCGGACGGTCGCCTGATGGGGACCGGCGGATGGGACATCCCCCTGCTCATGCTGGCCGGGCCGATCACTGCCACGCCGTTGATCCTGTTCGGGCTGGCGGCCAAACGCCTCAAATTGTCCACCGTGGGCATGATGCAATATATCGGGCCGACCCTGCAGTTCCTGATCGCAACACTGGTCTTTCACGAGGCGTTTGGCTGGACTCACGCGATTGCGTTCGGGTGTATCTGGGCCGCGCTGGCGATCTACACGACCGACAGCGTCCTTGGCGAGGCCAAGGCGCGCCGCCTCGCGCGCACCGCACGCCCGGCCTGAATGCAAAAAAGCCCTGACGGTCAGGGACCGACAGGGCAGGAATTGCATGTTATGGGACCAATGTGTCCGATTTGATTTATGCAATGCCCGTGCCAGATGCCAGTCAGCCCGGCCGGCCCGTCGAGACGCCGATCCAGACGGCAATCGCGACCAGTGCCAGCGCGAAGCCGATCCGGGCCGGCAAGGAGGTGCGCCAGCGCTCGAATGCGGCGCCAAAGCTGGCGCCCATAAGCACGATGGTCACATGCACCATAATGGCCAGTGTAAGGTGGATGAGGCCCAGAATGACAATCTGGGTCCAGACCGGGCCTGCAGACGGATCGGCAAACTGTCCCACGATGACGAGATAGAAGACGAGCGCTTTCGGATTCAAAAGGTTCGCCAGCAGGCCCCGGCGGAATCCCTCGCGCCCGTCATGCTGCAGGGCCGAGGCCGAGCCCGTGTCGGCAAATGCGTCCCAGGCGAGGTAGAGCATGAAGGCGACGCCGGCCCAGCGCAGCGATTCATAGAGAATGGGCGACTCGGACAGCAAAGCCGACAGGCCGGTTGCTGCCGCGACCAGCTGGACCAGCAGGCCGAGCGTCACGCCCGCGACGGCCGTCATGCCTGCCCGCCGTCCTGATTTGGCCGACAGGGTGCCGAGCCAGCCCATGTTCGGGCCAGGGGTCAGCTCGACCGCCGCCATGGCAATCAGGAAAGCCGGCCAATCGACATGGCCCAGCATCCTAAAGGCATCCGTAGACGGCGTTCACCAGGCGCACGGCGCGCGGGTCGCCGACCAGGACATTGGATTGCTTGTTCATGACATAGGCGCAGGTCAGTCGCCGGTCCGGATCGGCGATGGCCATTGACCCGCCCCAGCCGCAATGGCCGACGGTCGCCGGGTTCGGCCCGAAGAAGCCATGCGTGTTGCGCATGATGCCCGCACCGAAACTGGTCGACATGTTCAGCACAAGGTCAGGGCCGTCGACGCGCGGGCGAACGAGGCTGGCAAAGGCATCCTCCGTCATCAGCGGCTTGCCTGCCACCGCGCCGACATGGGCATAGCCGTCATACAGCGCGGCGACGCTGGCTGCCGTACCGTGACCGTTGGCCGAGGGTATCTCGATCTCGCGCCAGATCGCGCCGCCCCGATTGGGCGAGGACCATTTGGTGCCAAAGGCGGCGCGCTTCGGTTCGGTCATTTCGCCGAGTTCGGGCAGGGCAGATGGTCGGCGAATGTCGGCGCAACGGGCGTGCTCGCTGGCGGGCAGGCCGATATGGAAGTCGATTCCCTTGGGTTCGCAGACTGTTTCGTGCAGCCAGGTGCCCAGCGTCTGGCCGCTGAGGCGACGGGCCAGTTCGCCGACGAAATAGCCCCACGTGAGCGGATGATAGCCATGGGCGCTTCCGGGCGGCCAGAGGGGAACGAGCTCGGCGATGGCTGCCGCGCAGGCGGGCGGGTCGAGCCAGAGGTCAGGATCGATTTCGTGGATGAAGCCGGGCAAGCCGGCCTGATGGCTGACCAGTTGGCCTATGGTCACGCTGCCTTTGCCGTGGGCCGCAAATTCGGGCCAGATCGCCGAGACGGGTGTTTCATAACCGTCATCAAGTTCCGCCACGAGCGCGGCTAGCACGAGTGCCGATATGCCCTTGGTCGTCGAATAGACCGGCACAAGCGTGCGCGCGTCCCACGCCCGTGTCTTCTGCCGGTCGGCCCAGCCGCCGACGAGATCGACGATGAGTTCCCCGTCCTGCATCACGGCAAAGCCCGCGCCGAGTTCGCCATCATCCGCGAAATTCGCCGCGAACGCCTCCCGGACGGGCTCGAACCCTGTCGCGGCGTGTCCTGAAACCGGAAAGTCTGGCATGGCGTTCCCTTTGGTCATCTTGATCTTTTTGAACAATGAGGCCACCCCTTCCCCAATCCCGAGTCAACCGTCAAGGACCACCCCATGTCAGCCCAAGCCCACCGCCCGCGCCGCTCCTGCCTCTATATGCCGGGTGCCAATGCCCGGGCGCTCGAAAAGGCAAAGGGCCTGTCGGCCGACACGCTGATTTTCGACCTGGAAGATGCTGTCGCACCTGAGGCCAAGGCCGATGCGCGCGCCGCGATCCTGAATGCCGTTCAGGGGGGCGGTTACGATCCGCGTGAGATCGTCGTGCGGATCAACGGTCTCGATACCGAATGGGGCGAAGAAGACCTGAAAACGGCGGTCAAAGCGGGTGCAGACGCCATTCTCGTGCCGAAAGTGGTGTCGGGCGCCGATATTGACCGTCTCGACGCCGCGCTGACCGCTGCGGGCGCAGCTGCAGACTTCGGTCTCTGGGTGATGATCGAGATGCCGCTCGCCATTCTCAACATCCGGGAGATTGCCGAAGCCGCGCAGCGCACGCGCCTTGTCGCCTTCGTGATGGGCACGAACGACCTCGCCAAGGAATACCGCGCCCGCGCGACACCTGACCGGATCGCTTTCCAGACCGCGCTTGGCCTCAGCATGGCAGCGGCCCGCGCCTATGGCCTGGTCGCGATTGACGGCGTCTTCAACGATATCAAGGACGAAAACGGCCTCATGGACGAATGCGAACAGGGCCGTACGCTCGGATTTGACGGCAAGACGCTGATTCATCCATCACAACTCGATTCAGCAAATCGTATCTTCGCGCCCAGCCCGCACGACGTGGAACAGGCGAAAGCCGTGATCGAGGCCTTCGCCGACCCCGAAAATGCCGGCAAGGGCGTCCTCAAGGTCAATGGCAAGATGACCGAACTGCTTCACCTTGACGAAGCGCGGCGCACGGTGGCCATGGACGAGGCCATCAAAGCGTTTGAAGCCGCCTGAACCGGAGACCATCATGACCTATACCCTTCTCCACAATCCCGGATGCAGCACCTCGCGCAAGGGGCTGGAACTGCTGCACGAGAGCGGCATCCAGCCGCGCGTGCGCAAATACATGACCGTGTCCGAGCAGCTCAGCCTGGAAGAACTCGTCGATCTTGCCGCGAAACTGGGGGGAGTCTCTCCCCGCGACTTCCTGCGCCAGAAGAATGCTGCCGAGGCGGGGCTGTCGGAGACGGCCAGCGACGCCGAGGTCTTCGCCGCCATGGCCGAAAACCCGAAGCTGATCCAGCGTCCGATTGGTATCAAGGGCAAGAAAGCCGTGCTCGGCCGGCCAATCGAACGCCTGCTCGACCTGACCTGATACGAATTCGCTGCGAAAATCCGCCCGCGGGGCCGGATTCGATCAAATTTCACCGATTCCGGCGACAGAAAATCAGCCTTGATGCGCGATAGTGCTCTCATGATGCTGATCCTGTTCACCCTTGCCGCCCTGCTGATCGCCTTTTCGGGCTTCTGCATGTTTGGCCTGCCCTTCATGCTGATGGGGCCGCGGGCCGTGGACCAGTTCATGGAACGGACGGACCAGCAGGTGATGGCTGTCTGTCTTGTGGCTGCGGCGATTTCGCTCGTTCTGCTGCCTTTTTCCGCTTCCGGCTTGATTTCGAACGGTACCCACGTGCAGGTGTTTGCAGAAACCCTGACTGGCTTCATCGGACGCGCCTGACCTCCTGAACGCGCCGGTTGGAGCCTCACACGTGCGAGGCGGCAGATGGCGAGCGAACAGAAATCAAAACCCGGAAATTTTTTCGAGGACTTCCATGTCGGCATGGATATCGTCCATGCGACGCCCCAGACGCTGACCGAAGGCGATATCGCGCTCTACCGCGCCATGACTGGCAATCGCTTTGCCCAATATTCCTCGGCCGAGTTCGCGAAAGATGCCGGCCTGCCCGGCCTCTGCATCGACCCGCTTCATGCTTTCCACGTCGTCTTCGGCAAGTCCGTGCCGGATATTTCACTGAATGCAGTAGCCAACCTTGGCTATGCCGATGGGCGCTTCTTCCTGCCGGTCATGCCGGGCGACACGCTCAACACCGTATCCAGGGTGATTGGCATCAAGGAGAACTCCAACGGCAAGACCGGCGTTGTCTGGGTGCGCACAACCGGTTTCAACCAGCGCGGCGAGACGGTCATGTCCTTCGTGCGCTGGGTCATGGTCAACAAGTTCGAGATGGACAATCCGACTCCCGAGCCTGTCCTGCCTGACTTGCCAGATGCTGTGCCAGCCAACGAATTGTCAGGCTATCCTGACATGAAGACCTGGGATACGGCCCTCGCCGGCAGCCCCCATACGTTCGGCGATTATGCGGTGGGCGAAAAGATCAACCATGTTGACGGCATGACGGTGGAAGAGGCCGAACACCAGATCGCCACCCGCCTCTACCAGAATACGGCCAAGGTGCATTTCGATGCCCATGGCCAGAAGGACAGCCGCTTCGGCAAGCGCCTCATCTATGGCGGCGTGGTCATCTCGATTGCCCGCTCGCTCGCCTTCAACGGTCTCGCCAATGCAGGCCAGATGCTGGCGATCAATGCGGGCAGCCATGTCAGCCCGCTATTTGCCGGTGACACGATCTATGCCTGGAGCGAAGTGCTGGACAAAGCCGAACTGTCGGACGCGTGCGGCGCGCTGCGTCTTCGCCTCGTCGCCGTGAAGGACCAGGACCCCGGCGCCTTTGCCTACAAGGACGCTGCCGGGAAATACGCTGCCGGCGTGTTGCTCGACTTCGACTATTGGGCCGCCATCCCGAAGCGCTGACCGCTTAGCGCTTCCGTCCGGACGCGGCATGCCTATATAGTCGGGCATGAGCGGATATGGCCCTTTTGACGGTTTTACGATTGCAGCCATGGTGTTGGCGGTCGTCTTGTCTGCGCTGGTCAGCCTGATTGGCACGTCGGCCCGGCGGCGCTCGATCGCCATCGGGGAAGCCCGGGCGGCGGACCTGGCCGAAATGACGGGCATTCTCGACCCGAAACACCTGCTGGCAGAGTTCGGCCCGCCCGACATGGGCCGGGTCTGGCGGTCCGTGACCCTGCGTGACGTGCGGCGTGCCCGCCAGCCACAGGGCTGGCTGATGTCCAGCGACCTTGTCGACTATGGCTGTGTGGCGATTGCGATCCTGTCGCTCGTCATCTCCCACACGCTGATGTATGGCGCATTGGTGTTTGTCCTGTGCGTCCAGATCGGCGGCTGGGTGGTTGCCAGCCGTCTTCCGAAGTAGCGATTTGAATCGTCCGGTTTGACGCCGGCAAAAAACGGAATACACAACCGCGATGAGAGTCTGGAAGATGAATGGTGCCGGCAATGCGTTTGCCGTGTTTGATGCCCGCTCGACGCCCTTTGCGCCGACGGTCGAGCAGGTGCGCCAGATCGCGGCGGACCTGCAGGCCGACCAGGTGATCGCGCTCGAGCGCGATGCCACCAAGGACGTGTTCATGCGGATCTGGAATGCCGATGGCGGCGAAGTGGCGGCCTGCGGCAATGGCGCCCGCGCCGTGGCCTACCTGATCCTCGAGGAAACCGGCAAGCCGATGGTCACGATCCAGACCGAGGCCGACATGCTGAAAGGCTACAAAGCCATCGACGGCCTTGTCAGGGTCGACATGGGCTCGCCTTTGATGGGCTGGGAAGACATTCCGCTGGCAGAAAAGATGGATGTGCGGGGCGTCGACGTGAAGGTCGGGCCTATGGACAAACCCATCCTGTCGCGCCCGGCCGTTGTCTCGATGGGCAATCCGCATGCCGTCTTCTTCGTAAAGGATGTCGATGCCTATGACATCCCGGCAATCGGACCGCTGGTGGAGTGGCACCCGCTGTTTCCGGAAGGCACGAATGTTGGTTTCGCCCAGGTTATTGACAGGCACAATATCCGGCTGCGCGTCTGGGAACGCGGCGCCGGGCTCACCAAGGCCTGCGGCACAGGCGCCTGCGCCGCCCTCGTCTGCGCGGCCCGTGCAGGGCTGACGGAGCGCACGGCGAAGCTGATCCTGGATGGCGGGGAACTGATCATCGATTGGCGTGAAAGCGACGACCATGTCTACATGACGGGCCCGGTCGAGCTGGAATTCGAAACCGTCATCTAGGGTCTTACTTTGCCCTTGCCGCCCGTAGGTCCCCTGCTATCGTCTGGCAAAAGGGGGACTCGGTATGCGGATATCAGGACTGTTGGCGCTTTCTGCATTGGCCGTCTTTCCGGCCAAGGCCGAGGTGGACGAACTCGCCCGGATGCAGCCCGGCCAGTGGCTCACGGTGATGGAAAGCCATATAGAGGGGGAGGTGTATGGCCAGCCGATTCTGGAGAGCGACACGGACACGACCGACGAATGCATCGACGCGCAGAACGCGGCCCTGCTGGAACAGGCGATGTCGGACGAGACTTGCGAAATGGAGGCGCTGGAACAGGATTCCCGCTTCCTGCGCGCAGCCGTTACCTGCACTACGGAGGGCCTGTCGATCAGTGGTGAAGCGCTGATGCGGCTGAGCCCCGACTATGACATGGTCGTCGGTGACATCCAGATGTCGTTGGTCGAAGACATGGTAGAGATTCGCATGCTGGGGCGGATCTGGGCCCATCGCACAAGCGCATGCAGCAGCTGATTTCCTGCTGACCCGGCTTGATTCAGGCGGGATATGGCGCGATGTGGCCCTCGAACCTGCCATGACTGACGCAACCACGCCTTCCAGCCCGACGCTGATTACGCTCGGATGCCGCCTCAACACCTACGAATCGGAGGTGATGCGCAGCCATGCGGCAGACGCTGGCCTCGGCGATGCGGTCATCATCAATACATGCGCGGTAACCTCCGAAGCCGTCCGTTCGGCCCGCCAGGCGATCCGGCGTGCGGCGAAAGACAATCCGGGCGCGCCGATCCTCGTGACAGGTTGCGCCGCGCAGATCGACCCCGCCATGTTCGCGGCCATGCCGGAAGTCACCCGCGTGATCGGCAATCACGAGAAGATGCAGGCCGAGACCTGGAAACCCAGTACGTTGCTCACCGGCCATGAAAAGGTCCGGGTCAACGACATCATGGCCGTGCGGGAAACCGCCGCCCACCTGATCGACGGCATGGAGGGCCGGGCACGTGCCTATGTGCAGGTCCAGAATGGCTGCGACCATCGCTGCACGTTCTGCATCATCCCTTATGGCCGGGGCAATTCCCGCTCCGTGCCGGCTGGCGAAGTCGTGGCGCAGGTGCGCCGCCTGGTCGAGACCGGGCATCATGAAGTCGTGCTCACCGGCGTGGACCTGACCAGCTGGGGCGCAGACCTTCCCGGCACGCCCCAACTCGGCAACCTCGTCCAGCGCATCCTGAAACTCGTGCCGGACCTCGCCCAGCTGCGCATCTCGTCCATCGATGCCATCGAGATTGACGATGCCCTGGTCGAGGCCCTCGGCGACCCCCGCCTCGCCCCCTACATGCACCTCTCGCTCCAGCACGGCGACGACCTGATCCTCAAGCGCATGAAGCGCCGCCATTCGCGAGGCGAAGCCATCGCCCTGACGCAGCGCTTGCGCGCCGCCCGGCCGGACATGGCCTTCGGCGCCGATCTCATCGCCGGTTTCCCGACCGAGACCGAGGCGCATTTCGAGAATTCCCTGCGGCTTGTCGAGGAGTGCGGCATCAGCTTCCTGCATGCCTTCCCCTACAGCCCCCGTCCCGGCACGCCGGCCGCCCGCATGCCGCAGCTGGACAAGGCCACGATCAAGGCGCGCGCTGCCCGGCTGCGCGCGGCAGGCGACGCGGCGCTCGTGGCCCATCTGGCCCGCCATGTCGGCAGCCGCGTTGACGCCCTTGTGGAGCGAGATTCGTCGGCCCGCTTGCCGGACTTCACGCCTGTGCAGTTGGACGGCGATTTGCCGCCTGCTGGACGCCTCGCACGTACCCATATAACCGGGCACAATGGCACGCAGCTTATCGGGATAATTGAATGATCCTCTGGTTCGGGAAGAAAAAGGCGCAGGACGCAGCAAAGGCGGCCGGTGCCGCGATGGCCGAGCCGGAACTTTCGGCCGACGAGATTTCCGCACGCGACGCTGAAATCGCCGCCAAAGCCGCCGAAAAGGCCGAAATCGAGCGCGTCGTCGCCGAGGCGAACAAGGCCTGGGAAGACCGCCAAGCCCGGAAAGCCGCTGAAGCGGAGACCGAAGCTGCGCGGCTGGATGAAGAGGCCCGCAGAGCAGATGCCGCCCGCGCTGAAGCACTTGCCCGGGCCGACGAAGCCGAAGCGAAGCGTCTTGAAGCTGAGGCCGACGCCGCCCGGCTTGCCCGCGAAGAGCGCGAAGCCGCCCGCGCGAAAGCCGCCGCCGAACTGAAACTGCTGGAAGACCGCCGCGAAGTCGCGCGCCTGCGCGAAGAACGCGAAGCGGCGGCGCGCGCTGCGCTGGAAGCCGAAGCGAATGATCCGGGCTTTGTCGCGAAGCTTGGCTCCGGCCTGGCGCGCTCCTCGTCGCGGCTCGGCTCGGGCCTCGCGGCCTTCAACAAGCGCAAGCTGGACGACGAAACGCTCGAAGACCTTGAAGACCTGCTGATCACGTCAGACCTCGGCGCCGCCGTCGCCCGGCGCGTGACCAGGAACCTGTCGAAAGAGCGGTTCGACAAGGAAATCACCGAAAACGAGATAAAACAGGCTCTCGCAGCCGAAATTGAGTCTGTCCTCGCGCCGCGCGAGCAGATTGTCGACTTTTCTGACGGCCCGCGTCCGCGCGTCGTGCTGTTTGTCGGCGTCAACGGCTCCGGCAAGACGACAACGATCGGCAAGATTGCGTCCAAACTGAAGGATCAGGGCGCCAAGGCCCTGCTGGTCGCAGGCGACACATTCCGCGCCGCCGCCATCGAGCAGCTCACGGTCTGGGGCGACCGGGCTGGCATCCCTGTCATGTCCAAGCCCACAGGCGCCGACGCGGCGGGCCTTGTTTACGAAGCCATCGAACGCGCCAAGGCCGAAGACCTCGATCTCGTCCTCGTCGACACGGCGGGCCGCCTCCAGAACAAGGCCGAGCTGATGGCCGAACTGGAAAAAGTGGTCCGTGTCGCGCGCAAGCTCGATCCCGACGCGCCGCATGACGTGATCCTCGTGCTCGATGCGACGGTCGGCCAGAATGCCCTGAGCCAGGTCGAGGCCTTCCGGCATACTGCGGGTGTGACGGGCCTCGTGATGACCAAGCTCGACGGGACAGCCAAGGGCGGCGTCCTCGTCGCCATCGCCGAGGCGCATGACCTGCCGATCCACTTCATCGGAGTCGGCGAAGGCGCGGACGACCTGCGCCCGTTCAGCGCCCACGCCTTCTCGCAGGCGCTGGTCGGGGCAATTGAATAGAGTCTATTCAGCCGCCGCCGAGGGTTCCGGCTCGTCATCGAAAATGTCTTCAATGCCCCGCTCGAAAAGGCGCGCGATGGCGAAGGCCAATGGCAGCGATGGGTCATATTTGCCGGTCTCAATCGCATTGACGGACTGGCGCGAGACATCCAGCCTGTCTGCCAGTTCTGCCTGACTCCAGCCGCGTTCGGTTCGCAATGCACGCAGGATGTTCTTCATCGCTCAGACCGTCGGCCCCATGCAATTGCGATAATAGGCCAGGCCGAAGGCAATGAAATAAGCCGGGCCGAACCAGAAGACCTCAACTGTGCCAATGACGGCAAAAATCTGCAGGAACCCGACCAGGAAAGCGCCGCAGGCTACAATGGCGCCCGCTTCGGCGAGCGCGCGCATCTGCCGGGCGCGCGTATATTCATCGGTCTCCTTGGCCTGGCGCAGGATGGCCCAGATTGACGCGACGAGTGGTGCCGTTGTTGCTACGGCGCAACCCGCGCGGACCCAGAGGGGTGTCGTATCCTCATCGACAAGCCATTTCGCGGCGAGGATGATCGCCACGTAAACCCCCATCATGGGCCAGAACAATCTTTTGTAGCGCTTGTTGGCCGTGCGGAATCCGAGTGTCGCCATGATGGTCTCCTTGTCTGGTGTGCTTTACATTTAGACAAGGAAGCTTGACATGTCAAGCGTGCTTTACAAACCCCTTATTCTGCCGCCATCGCCTGTGCCGGTGCGCCTTGCGCGCCGCGCAGCAATCGTCCCGGTTTTGCGCCTGTCGGCTTGCCATCCCGGAAGGTTACCTGCCCGGCCAGGATGGTTGCCGTATAGCCGCTCGCCCGCTGCATCAGGCGCCGCCCACCAGCCGGCAGGTCATACTGGACTTCCGGCAGGTGCAGTTTCAGGTTGGCCAGGTCGATCACGTTGAGATCCGCCCGGAAGCCCGGCGCGATCAGGCCGCGATCATGAAAGCCCATCCAGCGGGCGGTCTTCTGCGTCTGCCGGTGGATCAGGTATTCCAGCGGCAGTTTCGGCCCGCGCGAGCGGTCGCGGCCCCAATGGGTCAGCATGGTCGTGGTGAAGCTGCCATCGCAGATCATGCCGACATGGGCCCCGCCATCGGACAGGCCCGGCAGCGAGACCGGGCTTTCCATCATCGCGCGGATCGGCTCGAGGCTGCCTTGCGAATAATTGAGGAAGGGCAGGTAGAGCATGCCGCGTCCGCCGCGTTCCAGCATCAGGTCGAGTGCGGCCTCTTCATTGCTGACGCCGCGCCCGGCCGCGATGGCCTCGATCGTGCGCTCGGGGCCCGGCTCATAGTCGACCGGGTCTGACAGCTGGAACATCTTGCCGAAACTGCGCAGCATGACTTTCAGGAACGGGTTGTCGGTGACCGGTTCATCGGCGAGCAGGCGTGCGCGGAAAGCCGGATCATTCAGGCGGCGCACCTTTTCGTCGAATGGCTGGTCAGCAATTTCCCTGAATACAGGATGCGCACTGAATATATTGAGTGTGAGTTCGAGACCCAACAATACGCCGACCGGGCGCGGGGCCACCTGGGCCGCCATCGGCAGTCCGTCTTCGGCAGCCTGTTCGATGGCGCCAAGCAGCATGCGCCAGCCGTCCGGCGCGACATCGGCCTGCGCCAGTGACACGGACAGCGGGCGCCCGGACGCCTCGACGATCCGGCGCAGCATTGCGGCCTCCTTTTGGGGGTCGTTGAAATCCGACACGAATTGCAGGACGCCCCGTCCGGCCTCTGCGAGGCCCATGGCGATTCCGGTCAGTTCCGCTTCGCTGGCGGTCAGCGTCGGCGTCGGCTGGCCGTCAGACGTGCGGTGATTGAGTGTGCGCGACGTCGAAAAGCCGATTGCACCGGCCATGACCGCTTCTTTCGCCAGATGCGCCATCTCGCCTATCTCGGCAGACGTCGCGTCTTCGCGGTTGGCGCCCCGGTCGCCCATGACGTACACGCGCAATGCCGCGTGGGGCAGTTGTGCGGCGATATCGACATCGAATTCGCGGTCACCGAGGAAGTCGAGATAGTCAGGAAAGCTCTCCCAGGCCCAGGGCAGGCCTTCGGCCAGGACGGGAAACGGAATATCCTCGACGCCTTCCATCAGGCGGATCAGCCGGTCATGGTCCTCGCTGCGGCACGGCGCAAAGCCGACTCCGCAATTGCCCATCACGACGCTGGTAATGCCGTGCAGGGAGGATGGGCTGATTTCGCTGCCCCAGGCGGCCTGGCCGTCATAATGGGTGTGGATGTCGACAAAGCCCGGCGTGACGATCTGGCCACGTGCGTCGATCTCCTCGCGGCCCTTGCCGTTCACCTTGCCCAGGCCTGTGATCACGCCGCCATCGACGGCGACGTCCATCTCGCGCGGCGCGGCGCCGCTGCCGTCAAAAACGAGTCCGCCGCGCAGGATGATATCGTGGGTGGCCATGGCTTTCGTCTCCCTGTTTTTGGAGAGCATGAACCTCAGGTCGTATTAGTCAAACCCTGACGCGGCGTCGGGCTTCCCCCCTGGTTCAAACCCGCGCATACACCGCCCGCCATGACCAGCACGCTCCTCCCCGTCGTGATCTGCCTGATGTCCGCCATCTCGTTGGCGGCAACCAACGTGCTCGTCAAACGCGGCGGCGATATCCTTACGTCCCGCATGGTACTGTCCATCGTCATGGGGCTCAGCGTGCTGCCCCTCGCGTTTTTTGTGCCGTTGCCGCCGCGTGAAACCTTGCCCTTCCTTGCGCTCTCGATTGCCGTGCACTGGTTCTACCAGTTCAGCGCCATCCGGGCCCTGCATCGTGGCGACCTGTCGCTCGTCTTTCCGGTGATGCGTGGCCTAGGCCCGCTTGCGACGGCAACGATTGCCAGCATCGCGTTGCACGAGTCGCTTTCATTCTGGCAGATTGCCGGCCTCGTCGCCGCCAGCGCCGCGATCATTGTCTTCGCCATGCCGACCGGCGCGACGGTCCACGCGCGCCGCCTCGACCGGTCAGCGCTGTTTTGGTCGGTGATGACCGCATTGGGCGTCGGCCTCTACGCGGTTGCCGACGCGCGGGCCGTCCGCGAAATGCCGAACTTCCTGACATTCGTCGTCTGGCTGTTCCTGCTCGACTGGATCGGCGTAACACTCGTTGCGCTCTGGCAGCGCAGGGGCGGCATCATGACGGCGATCCGCCCGCAAATCCGTGGCGGCATCATCGCGGGAGTCCTCGGATCGTTCTCATACGGCCTCGCCATTTTCGCCTACACGCTGACTGACGCGGCGATCGTAACGGCCCTGCGCGAAACATCGGTCGTGTTTGCAGCGGCGTTTGGCGCGGTCCTGTTGCACGAGGGATTCGGCCGGCGACGCACTATCGCTGCTGCCGTACTGGCCTGTGGTCTCGTCCTGATGCAGGCCGGGGCGTGATCCCGTCTGGCGGTGCGTGCCGCATTATGCAAGACAGTCCCAAAGCATCCAGGGGCGGCATGTCCGCGTAAGACACAGCATGACAGACACCTCAAAAACACCGGTCGCCAACGACACTGCAGTCCAGAAAGCTGGCAGTATCTGGAGCGAACTCGGCCCGACGCTCGCCTTCATCCTCATCTACAATGTCCTGCTGCGTTTTCCGGAAGGCGACGGCCTGCTGACGAAGGACACGGCGCTTTACTGGGCCACCGGCGCATTGATCGTGATAACATTTGCGGTCGTTATCCAGAAACTCGTCAAGGGGCAGAAAATCCCGCCTTTCCTGCTCGTCTCGTCTGCCCTGATCGGCAGTTTCGGGATTGCGGGTATCCTGCTCCAGTCGAAAATATTCCTCTTCGTCAAGCCGACGATCATCAACCTGATCTATGCCAGTGTCATTTTTGGTGGTCTCGCGGTCGGGCGAAACATCTGGAAAATGCTGTTTCACACCGTATTCGAACTACCGGATTTTGCGTGGAAAACGCTGGCCATCCGTTGGGGACTTTTCTTTATTGCGATGGCGATCTGGAACGAGTTCCTGTGGCGCAGCTTCACCGAAGCGACCTGGGCCAACTGGAAGCTGGGCAATATCGTGATCACCTTCCTTTTCGCGCTTGCCAACACGCCTTACACGCTGAAGCATATGACCGCTCCCGCAGAGGCGGATGACGCCTAGCGCGTCAGCTTTTCCGTTCCCGGCGGATTGGTGAACGGCGGAAACGCGCTGAGGTGCCGTGTGGCCGCATAATGGGTCAGCGCCCAGACGACCGTCGGGAAGGCCAGTTCGGACCATGGAATATCGTTCCACGCAAACAGGCCGACCTCTTCGCTTTCGGGGCCGGCCGCAAAGTCGGACGCGAGGCTTGCCCGGAACATCACCTGAACCTGGCTGATGCGCGGCACGGAATAGATCGCCAGAACCTGATCGATCCGGATATCGGCACACGCTTCTTCCTGCGCTTCCCGGCGCGCAGCATCCTCGACGGTCTCGTTCTCTTCCATGAAACCTGCGGGCAATGTCCAGAAGCCCTTACGCGGTTCGATGGCCCGGCGGCAGAGCAATATCCTGTCGCCGCGCGTCACCACCGACCCGGCGACAATCTTGGGATTCACATAATCGATAAAATTGCACGTATTGCAGATTCGGCGCGCTCGATCGTCGCCATCAGGGACTTCGAACCTGAAATCAGGTAGAATGGAACCATTTGCTAAGTCATCCGTCATCAAATCTTCAGCCTATCCCTCTTATGGAGAAAACAGTTGATCCGCACACGGGCCTCCTGCTTTAAGCACAATACCAACCCATTTTCGGCGGGAAACCGCACAAAAACCTGAAAGTAGACAATATCATGGCTTCCACAACCAGTTTCAAACTCAACAAGTCGCCCAGCCACCTGTTGCACCGTGCGCAACAGATTGCTGCCAACCATTCGGCCGTCGCCCTCAAGGCTGCCGGCGTTACGCTTCGTCAGTTCTCGGTCCTCGCCGCACTGTCCGGCAATGAAGGCGTCAGCCAGTCCGACCTCGTGAACGCGACGGGCATCGATCGCTCGACGCTGGCCGACATGGTCGCCCGCATGGAGAAAGCCGGCCTCATCAAGCGTGTTGCATCCAAGGCCGATGCCCGTGCGAAGTCGGTCTCCCTGATGGCCAAGGGCCGCAAGGCGCTCGAAAAAGCACAGCCTGCTGTCGACGCCGCCGACGCCGCGCTGTTCGATGCCATGCCGAAGACCAAGCAGGATGCGCTCCTGTCGGGCCTTTCGAAACTGGTGGAAGATGCCGAAGCGCCGGTGGCAAAGCCTGCCGCTGCGCAAAAGCCGGCCCCAGCGCCGAAAGTCGTGACCAAAGCGAAGCCGAAGGCCAAAGCCAAGGCCAAGCCGAAAGCCAAGGTTGCCGCCAAGGCAGCGCCTGCACCGAAGCCGGTCACAAAGGCGAAAGCCAAGGCCAAGCCGGTTCGCCGCAAGAAGAAGTAGGACTTCGGGGTCAGTTGCGGGGCGCGTTCAGCGCCCCGCTCACCTCACTTACATCGTCCGGGCCTAGCGGCCCTGTGACATGTACCAGGATCTCGCCTCTGCTCGAGATCACGAATGTTTCCGGTACGCCGGTCAATCCAAAATCCAGTCCGCCCTGTCCATCCGGGTCCAGCGCCACTTCGGCAAAGGGGTTGCCCATCCGGTCCAGGAAGTCTGCGCCATTGGCCTCTGTATCCTTGTACAGCACACCATAGACTCGGCCGGGAAACGCTTCCGAAAGCGCCATTAGCCGAGGATGTTCGGCCTCACACGGCGCGCACCAGCTGGCGAACAGGTTGACCACGATACTCTCGTCGCCGGGCGGGGGGGCGAATGTCAGGGCTGAACCTTCGAGCGTTTCGAACAACCGGTCCGGCGCGACCCGCGAAACGCGTTCAAAGTCGCCCTTCTTGGGACTCAGCAGCTGGGACAGGGCAAGAACTGCAAATAATAGCAGCGCCACCACCGGGATTGCGGCCAGCCAGCGCTTCATGACGCGTCCTCGTCGCTGGCATTCATCCGTTCCAGCGCAGCCTTTGCCGCGCGGGCCTTCAGCATGACGCCGATTACCGCGCCGCCGATCAACACGAGGCCCAGCCCGTAACAGGCCCAGATATAGGCGGCATTCTTGTCGAGGTGCGGCAGGAAATCCATCAGGCGCCCGCCAGCAATCTGGCGCGTTGGCGCGCTGCCCGCCGGGCCCAGATTTCCGCCCGCATCAGGGTCATCACCAGGGCGCCGAAGAGCAGGGAGTGGCCCAGTCCGCTCACCAGCAGGGGCCAGAGATAGACAGCCGCCATTTTCGGTCCTTCAGACGTGATGACGCTGGAATCCTGGTGCAGCGAGGTGAACATGTCGACCGAGAACTTGATCAGCGGCACATTCAATCCGCCAACCATGGCGAGGATAGCGCCAGCGCGCGCCGCCTTTTGCCGCGAATCCATGGCCGCACGCAGCGCCATGTAACCCAGGAACAGGAACAACAGGAACAAGACGCTCATCATCCGCGCATCGTCCCATTGCCACCAGGTGCCCCAGGTCGGCTTGCCCCAGACAGACCCTGTCGCGAGGCAGAGCGCCGTCCATGTCGCGCCGAGCGGCGCAATCGCCTTGGCGGCGATGTCGGCCAGTTCGTGACGCCAGATGAACCAGATGAAACTCGCCACTGCCATGGCCGAATAGCTCGCCATGGCCAGCCAGGCAGCGGGCACATGGATGAACATCACCCGCATGATGTCGCCGCCCTGGTATTCGTCCTTCGGCACCATCCACAGGCCCTGCCACAAGCCCCATGCGATCAGGGCCGCGCCCAGCGCATAGAAGAGCGGCGCCAGCCAGTTCGACAGCGCGAGAAACCGGTGCGGATTTGCAAATGACGATAACATGCCCATCAGATAGCCTTCCCTCAATCCGCAGCCAAGCGCAGGGCCGCAGCCATGGCGAACGGCGCCAGCGCCAGCGCAAACAGTGTTGATGCGACGAGTAATAGCGGCGCACTGTCGCCGCCTGCGGTCCCGCTCATCGCCATCGATCCGAAAATCGCCGTCGGCACATAAAGCGGCAGCGCGATCAGGGCGATAAGCAATCCTCCGCGCCGCACGGTTGCGGACAGCGCGGCACCAACGCCGCCCCAGAAAAAGAAAGCCAGCCCGCCGAGCCCGTAGATCAGCGCGCCTGACAGAAGATCGATGCCCGCCTCGGCCTGGAACATCAGCGCCAGGACCGGGCTCATCAGCGCCAGCGGCAGGCCGGCTGTCAGCCAGTGTGCGAATGTCTTGGCCGCAGAGATGGCCGAGACGGGCGCACCCGCCTGCAGCCACAGGTCCAGTGCGCCATCCTCGACATCGGCCTGGAAGATCCGTTCCAGAGTGACAAGGCTGGATAGCGCAAGCGATACCCAGAGAATGCCCGGGCCGACCGCGCGCAGCATGCCGGGTTCGGTTCCGATACCCAGCGGCACCAGAACAGCGGCCCCGGCAAAGAAGCCAAGCGGCAATAGCGCCCCTGCGCCCCCGGCCCAGGCCTCGCCCAGCGCCTGCCGGAAGGCAGAGAGAATAGGAGTCGGGCTAGTCATTTCGAGTTCCCGAACTCCAAGCCAGCAATGTGAAGAGGAATCCAAAGAGGCCGATCACACCCCAACCGATCAAAAGCATTTTGGCTGTGCCGTACATGCTGAGAACAAGCCACCCAAACCCGGCAACAATCGCAACCGCCCAGATCAAGAGAGTCCAGCCCATTTTGCGATTTGCCTCAACACCCGGGGCAAATATGATTGGCGCGGACCTATTCAGCTCTTCGGACTCGCCCAACTCCAATCCCATGATTGCCCACGACAAGCCAAATCCTATAAGGGCAAGTGCAAACGCGAAACCCAGTTCTGCGAAGCCTGCCCCGCTTGCCGCCAATGAGGCTATAAGTAAAACTACGATTGTACCCAGTGGAGCGGTAACCAGAAGCAGCAGAATCGCTTTGATGAAATTTAGATTCCGACGGCTCACAGCACCATCTCCCGGCTCGCCGCGAATCCGGCATCGCCATGCACCGCTGCCACGACCGCGCCACCCTCCTGGCGGTGCGCTGCCACCATGGCGAGGACCCGTTCCCGGCCCTCCGCATCCAGCGCCGTGAACGGTTCATCCAGCAGCCAGACAGGGCGTTTTTCCAGCAATAGCCGCGCCAGCGCCGTGCGCCGCCGCTGGCCCGCTGACAGGTAGCGCGCGGCAACGTCCGCCGGCCGAATTAGTCCCATTTCAAGGAGAATTTCGTCAATATTGGCGCCCGCGCCCCAGGCTCTCGCCCAGAGTTTCAGGTGCGTGCGTGGTGTCTCGTTTGGCTTCAGCCCCTCGCGGTGGCCGACCCAGTGATGTGCTGCCTCACGGGTCACATTTCCAGCTTCCGGCCGCGTCAGACCCGCCAATATGCGAAGCAAGGTGGTCTTGCCGGCTCCGTTGGGGCCTTTCAGCACCACGGCCTCGCCCGGCGCCACTGCCAGTGACACCCCTTCAAACAGCACCCGCTCTCCGCGCAGGATGCCCAATTGGGACGCTGTCAAAAGCTGCACATCATCTCCCGAATAGACCCTTTGTCCCAATTGCATCAGGCCCTTAGCATCTATATGACACGAGGTAACGCGCTGCACCGCTGCGGCACCACCTATCACTCCAAGACGCGAGGTCTCCCGCATGCCGTCTCTCGACAGCTTCAAATCCAAACGCACGCTTACCGCTGCTGGCAAGACGTACACTTATTATTCGCTCGCCGCAGCCTCTGAAAACGGCCTTGGCGATGTGTCGCGCCTGCCGGCCTCGCTGAAAGTGCTGCTGGAGAACATGCTGCGCTTTGAAGACGGTAAGACGGTCACCAAAGCCGACATTCTCGCGTTCAGGGCCTGGCTCGACAACAAGGGCGCCACCAGCCATGAGATCGCCTACCGCCCGGCGCGCGTGCTGATGCAGGATTTCACCGGCGTTCCGGCCGTGGTTGACCTCGCCGCCATGCGCGACGCTGCCGCCAAGCTCGGTGCGTCGCCGGAAGCGATCAACCCGCAGGTGCCCGTCGATCTCGTGATCGACCACTCGGTCATGGTCGACAGTTTTGCTGGCGCCGGCAGTTTCGAAAAGAATGTCGAGATGGAATACCAGCGCAACCAGGAGCGCTATGAATTCCTGCGCTGGGGTTCGACCGCCTTCAAGAATTTCCGTGTTGTGCCTCCGGGCACCGGCATCTGCCACCAGGTGAACCTCGAATATCTCGGCCAGACCGTCTGGACGAAAGAGGAAAACGGCGAAACCGTTGCCTATCCCGACACATGCGTCGGCACCGACAGCCACACGACCATGATCAATGCCCTCGCTGTGCTCGGTTGGGGCGTCGGCGGTATCGAAGCCGAGGCCGCGATGCTGGGCCAGCCGGTTTCAATGCTCATTCCTGAAGTCATCGGCTTCAAGCTGACCGGCAAGATGGCCGAAGGCGCCACCGCGACCGATCTCGTGCTCACGGTTGTCCAGATGCTGCGCAAAAAAGGCGTCGTCGGGAAGTTTGTCGAATTCTTCGGCCCCGGCCTTGCCAACCTCACGCTCGAAGACGAGGCAACGATCTCGAACATGGCGCCGGAATACGGCGCGACGTGCGGCTTCTTCCCGGTAGATGACGATACGGTCAAATACCTCAAGAATACGGGCCGCGACGCCGATCGCGTGGCGCTGGTGGAAGCGTATGCCAAGGCCCAGGGTTACTGGCGCCCCGAACAGGCCGAGCCTGTCTTCACCGACACGCTCGAACTTGATCTCGGCGCGGTCGTGCCGTCGATCTCCGGCCCGAAACGCCCGCAGGACCGTGTGTTACTGTCTGAAGGCGACAGGGCGTTCGCAGACGCAATGGTCAAGGACTTTGGCAAGCTGGCAGACGCGGCGGAGCCGATCACCGTTGAAGGCGCAGACTATACCGTGACGCATGGCGATGTGTTCATTGCGGCCATCACGTCGTGCACCAACACATCGAACCCCAGCGTCATGGTGGCGGCCGGCCTGGTGGCCCGCAACGCGGCGGCGCGTGGCCTGACAAGCAAGCCATGGGTCAAGACCTCGCTCGCGCCCGGCAGCCAGGTCGTCACGGACTATCTCGACAAGGCTGGCCTGTCAGACGACCTCAACGCGCTGGGCTTCAATCTCGTGGGCTATGGCTGCACAACCTGTATCGGCAACTCGGGCCCGCTCGATGCGCCGCTCGCCAAGGCGATTGCTGACGGCGATCTCGTCTCCTGCTCGGTCCTGTCAGGCAACCGCAACTTCGAAGGCCGGATCGGTCCCGACATCAAGGCGAACTATCTCGCCTCCCCGCCTCTGGTCGTCGCGTATGCGATTGCCGGGTCGCTGCGCATCAACCTGACAACGGACCCACTGGGTCAGGACAAGGATGGCAAGGACGTCTACCTGAAAGATATCTGGCCGACGTCGCACGAGATTGCTGAAGTGATGGCCGTCGCCGTGACGCCGGAAATGTTTGCGGCGCGCTATTCCGACGTCTTCAAGGGCGACGAGCATTGGCAAGGCATCGAAGTGTCCGGCGGGCAGACCTATAGCTGGCCGCCCGGATCGACCTATGTCCAGAACCCGCCCTATTTTGAGGGCATGGGGCTTGAGCCCGATGCGCCGACCGATGTCGAGAATGCCCGTGTTCTGGCCCTGTTCGGCGATTCCATCACCACCGACCACATTTCCCCGGCCGGTTCGATCAAGGCGTCCAGCCCGGCCGGCGAATATCTCCAGGCCCACCAGGTCAGCGCCATGGACTTCAACTCCTATGGCTCGCGGCGCGGCAACCACCAGGTCATGATGCGGGGCACATTCGCCAACATCCGCATCAAGAACCAGATGGTACCGGGCGTCGAAGGCGGCGTGACCGTCCACTATCCTGACGGCGAGCAGATGGCGATCTACGATGCCGCAATGCGCTACCAGAAAGAGAATGTGCCGCTGGTGATTTTCGCAGGCGACCTCTATGGCAATGGCTCGTCGCGCGACTGGGCCGCCAAGGGCACGATCCTGCTGGGTGTGCGCGCCGTTATCGCCGGCAGCTTCGAGCGGATCCACCGCTCCAACCTGATCGGCATGGGCGTTCTGCCACTTGAGTTCGCAGACGGTGAAAGCGCGGAAACCCTGGGGCTCACCGGCAAGGAGCAGGTCTCCATCGAAGGCGTGGCCGACATCCAGCCGCGCCAGACCATGGACGTGAAAATCACGCGCGAAAACGGCACGAGCTTCATCGCAAAAACGACGCTGCGTATCGATACGGAAAACGAGCTCGATTATTATCGCAATGGCGGCATCCTTCACTACGTGCTGCGCAATCTTGCCCGCGAAGCCCTGTAGGGAAAAGCCTTCAGGTCCCAAGCCTATCAAAGCCCTTCGCGTTCCGGCGCGGAGGGCTTTTTAGCAGTCCTCACACCCCTGTGATTGTCACGCGATTTGGCATGGGCCTATAACGAGACCGTAATGAAACATGCGCACCTGCCTTCCCTGATACTTTTTGCACTGGCTGCCTTCCCGGCAACCGCGCAAAAGCCCGTGGCAGTCGACGGACAGTCGCCCGTCCTCGTCGAGCTCTTCGCGTCGCACAATTGCCGGGCCTGTCCCAAGGCGCATCGCACGATGACGGAAGTCGACGCGAAGCGAGATGACGTGCTGATTCTCACCTGGTCGGTCGACTATTGGGACTATCTCGGAGAAAAAGACCCGATGGCCATGGCCGAATCCAAGGACCGTCAGCGCGCCTATGTCGACAAGTTCCGTCTGCGCGGGCCCTATACGCCGCAGACCGTCTATAACGGCCTCGAGCAATGTCCGGGCAGCAAGCCTGCTCAGGTCGATTCTGCGCTCAAGCGCGTCAGCATGGCAGACCCTTCACCGGCGCGTCTTGCACGCAAGGGCGACAAAATCGAACTGACCGGTTCGGTCACCGACCTCACCGACATTTTTGTGATTGATTACCTCGACGGCGATGCCAACCCGACCAACATGGTCCATCCGGTCACCCACGTGACCTCGATCGGGCCATGGATCGGAGGCCGAGTCGAGATCGATCCGTCCGTCTGCAAGACGACCTGTGCGCTTGTGGTCCAGGAAGCGGGCTTCGGCCGCGTCCTCGCTGCGATGGATATCAGCAACTAGGCTTCAGGGCTGGGCTGGCGCGGTGGTTTCATCCGGCACGGGTGGTCGCACTATCGACTCGATGGATGGCGTGAAGTCATTCCAGTCGAATTCGGTGATTTCGAACGCCCATCCAGCCGCCTTCTGGTTGATCGTGCTGCCACGTTGGGCGCCTTCACCGGCTTCGATCGCCCGCAGCGTGACGAAGTAGCCGTCTGGTTCACGATAGGCCCTCAGCTCCACCTCCAGGCCGTCATGCGTTTCCGTTATGTGACGTGCCGCCGGCCGTGTCGTCAGCTTCGCAGCCGGCTTTACACCGATCGGCTGCAGCCGCGTCAGGGCCAGTGCCGGCGTTGAGGCGGCAATACGGCTGACGAGGCGATAGTCCTGATACGGCGGGGCCGGACGAAAACTGCGCTCGCTGCTGCCGACCGAACGCTGAAGGTAGAGGCTGGTGCCGCCAGCATCATAGAGGCGAACAGCCGACACGGCATCCTCATGGATGTCGATGATGTCGAGATCGAGCCAGGCGTCGTGATTGTAGAGCGGCGGCAGGTCGCCTGTGACGCGGAAAGCCTGCGCTTCGCCGGGCAGCCTTGCGTAGACGTTCGCGCCCTTGCGGCCTGTCAGCAGCGCGGCCGTGACGGTGCCTGCCTCGTTCACGATTTCGACCAGGGCCCCTGTGCCGCCGTCGCGCGGATCGCCGAGACCGATACGGTTCATCTTGCCGGGGTCGCGCGTGCGCCCCTCGCCCCATGCCAATGTCTCAAGACCGCTGGCGAGGTCGGCCAGCCTGTCGGCACGAATGGGGTAGCCGTCAGTTCCGCCAAGTGTCCAGCCGTCCCGTCCGTTGACCAGGCTGTAGGTTTCATCCGCCAGCGTAACCCGGATTTCGCTCGCCTCGGCGCGTACGGTGGCGAAATCTGGCAGGACCGGGTCACCGATGCGCTCGGAGCCTTGTGGCGAATTGCGCCCGCCGAGGCTGACAAGGACCGCCAGCACCGTCAGCACGCCCGCGACCGCGCCAAGCACTTGCAGTCGCCGCACACGCCTTTTGGAGGGAACGTCTGTCATGAGCCCCGCCCTTCCCGGAATGCCTGACGGCGCCAAACAAGCAGGCCAATCAACCCGATCAGGAAGGGGCCGCCCCAGATGTTTATCAGTTTGAGCGTCCCTTCCAGCCGGTCGATATCGCGCCGATAGTCCCGTTCGATACTGCGAAGCCGTTCGCGCAATTCGACAATGTCGGCGCGCAGTTTCGCAAGTTCCGCCCGCTGGTCTTCAGACAGGAAGGCTTCGAGGTCGCCCGAGAAAAAGCCGTCTGTTGCACTGATATCCTGCAACTCTTCCAGCCGCGACTGCGCCGTCGCAAGCCGGTTTTCGAGCTCGGCCTGCTGGCGAAAATACTTCGCCTCTGCGCTTTCGCGCATTCGGTCGATCCGTGTCATCGGCCTGAGACTGGGCGCGCGCGATCTGAGGCGAGACAGTTCCCCGCCGCCCGACAAGGCATCAATGGCATTCAGGACAAGCGCGCCATTGTCAGCCACGACGACATCGCGTCCGGGAATGATGTAGAAATCGTCTGCCAGCGCATCGACGTCCGCGATCAGCACGATCTCTGCGTCTGTCTCGCTCCTGGAAATGTGCGGCGGTGCGTTTGCGGCCTCGGCCCGCGCCAGCTCCGCCAGTCCGGGATCGGTGGGTTCGTCCAGAGCGGGGGCACCGGCAGGGAAGGCCGTCGCGAGCGATCCTGACAGGCGCGCGGCCAGGACGAGGGGTTGGGGCGACGTCTTGTACGACTTCAATACATCATCGGGCGTCATGTCCCGCACGGCCGCCCCGGCGTCGATATAGGAAGGGCTTGGGCCGGTTGAGATGAGCGGCGAGAAAACTTCACCGCCGGGCAGGTCGTCAGCGAGCAGGGCACCGGGGGCACCGAAATTCACGTTCCGCGTCAGGTCCGCCGTCACCAGGTCGTTCGCGTTCATATCCGACGCCGGTGTGCCAATGAACAATGGGTGCGCGAGCTCCTCCATGCGGCCATTGCCGGTATCGACCGGTACAGGCAACGCATTCGCAGCGTCCGCGACGGCGTCTTCTGACAGGGTCACGCCCCATGCCTTGCCGAGTGCGCCAAGATCAGACCGGGCATGGTCGCGGGACGTGCCGAACATGCCGTCCCCCATGGCGGTTTTCGCTGCCGGGTCGACCATGAATACGGCGCGGCCATGGCGCAGGATGTGTTGGTCGATCAGCCATGCCTGTCGCGCCGACAGTTCCGGCGGGTGAGCGACGAACAGCACATCCAGGTCTTCCGGCAGCGACTGGAATTCCTGCGATATTGGAACAACGTCGAACGACTTTGTAATATCGGCCAGCAGCGTGTAGCCGCCTTCACCGCCCGGCGCCGTCATGCCCGGCAGGGACGAGAGTATCCCGACTCGTGGCGGGTCCGGATCGTCAAGGCGCGCAACCATCCTTGTCAGGTCGTATTCCAGTGTGACTTCCCGCTCAGGCGCAAGGAAGGGGATCACCCGCTGGTCGTCCACGGCGTTACGTCCGATGATCCCGAAATAGAGCGGATCGGTGCCACTCGTGCCGACCGCCGTGATGCCTGCCGCCAGGGCCTCGTCCTCGGCCTCCGAGAAGGGCGACGGGTCGATCTCGTGAACGATGACCTGCCCGCCCGACTGGCTGCGATATGATTCGAGCAATTCGCGCACGCGCGCCGCATATGCCCTCACCGCCGGATAGTCCTGGCCGACCCCGCGTGTGTAGACCAACGTGATCTCCACGGGCTCGGCGACGTTTGCCAGCGTGTCCTTCGTGCCTTTGGACAGCGTGTAGAGATTGTTCTCGGTGAAATCCACGCGCGCGCCTGACAGGACATGTTGGGTGACGAGGTTTCCCGACACGAAGATCGTGGCAGCCAGCGCCGTTGCGGCGGGAAGGAAATGCTTCGCCTTCATCGTCTACCCGAGCCTCTGGCGCGCGGCCCAAAGCCCGTTCAGCACCGCCCAGAAGGCCGTGAAGCCCAGGAAAAACACAACGGCGCGCAATTCGAGCACGCCACGCTGGGCCCCTTCGAACTGGGTCAGGAAGGAAAAGGACGCGACGAGTTCCGCCGTGCCTGTGCCGAACACAGACTGCACACCGGAGAGGACAAGCGGCCAGCCGGCTGCCGTGAAAACAAAGGCGATGACAACGCTGATGACAAAAGCCGTCACCTGGCTGCCGGTCAGCGCGGAAACCGCAGCGCCGATCGAAAGATAAGCGCCCGCCATCAGGAAACTGACCATGTAGGTCAGGGCGATGGCCGCATTGTCGGGACTGCCGAGCAGGTTGACCGTCACCCACATCGGCGCGGTCAGCGCGAGACCGACGCCGGCAACCGTCCACGCGGCAAGCAGTTTGCCGAGCACAAGCCCCGGCATGCCGAGCGGCAGGGACAGGAGCAGTTCGTCCGTGCCTGCAGTGCGCTCATCGGCCCAGAGCCGCATGGCCAGCGCGGGCAGGAAAATCATGTAGAGCCAGGGATGCCAGACGAAGAAGGGCGCAAGATCGGCCGAGCCCGTATCGAAAAAGCGCGACGCCTCCCAGGTAAACAGGCCAAGCGCCAGCAGGAACACGGCCAAAAAGACATAGGCCATCGGCGTGGCGAAATAGGCGCCCAGTTCGCGCCGATAGGTGGCGGTGAAGCCGCCGAACTGTTCCTTCAGCCAGGACATCATGCCGTTTCCGCTTCGGCCTGGTCTGTCAGGCGCATGAAGGCGCCCTCCAGCGTGCCGTCCTCGGATCGTTTGACAAGGGCGTCCGGCGTATCGTCGGCCACGACAATGCCCCGGTCGATGACGATGGCGCGTGTGCACATGGCGGGCACTTCGGTCAGCGTATGGGTCGAGATCAGGATCGCCTTGTGCGGCGCCATGCGCGCGATCAGCGCCCGGACCGCGCGTTTCTGGTTCGGGTCGAGCCCGTCAGTCGGTTCGTCGAGCAGCAGGACCGGCGGGTCGTGCAGGATGGCGCCGGCCAGGCCCACGCGCCGGCGATAGCCCTTCGACAGGGATCCGATGCGCTGGTCGCAGACGGTCGAGATGCGGGCATCGGCAATCGCCCGCTCGACCCCGTCCTTGCGCACCGCCCCCTTCATGCCTCGTGCCGAGGCCATGAAGACAAGGAATTCCGGCGGTGTCATGTCTTCGTAAAGCGGGGCCCCTTCGGGCAGGTAGCCCAGCGCCCGCTGGGCCTCGCGTCTGTCTGTGAGGATGGATTTTCCGTCGATCAGGGCGTCGCCGCCATCCGGTTCCAGCACGCCGGCAATCATGCGCATCGTGGTCGACTTGCCGGCCCCGTTCGGGCCGAGGAATCCGAGCACGGTTCCCTTCTCGAGCCGGAAGGAAACCCCGCGCACCGCGTGCTTTGCGCCAAATGATTTTTCCAGCCTCTGAATGTCGAGCATGTATCCGGTTCGCACGCCTTTCTGGAAGCTCGTTCTGATACCGCCCTTCTGGCCCTCTGGCCAGAGTCTGAACTGTGGTCGCGCGTTACAGCTTATTCAGAAAACCGCATCACATCGTCGATCATGGCCCGGGCCGCTGCCTCGACAATCTTCTCGCCATCGGCCGCATTCGACTGGGTCGGGTCAGAGCCGATCCGGCCATCGGGAAAGTCGCGCCGATACTGGACCGCATCGCCGATCTTGCCGTTCGGCGCAATTTTCGGGCTCATCTCAACCTCTGGCCGTGCCCGCTCCGGATAGGCAAAATAGGTCACCGACACTTCCGATGCCGTCGCGTGGCTGCCATGGCCGACGGGGTAGAGCTTGTTGCACAGGCCCATCACGTCCTTGAAGTCCCACCAGTCGCGCCGCTTCAGGCTGAGGCCGGGCCGGTTGTCCTCGCCGCGCGGGTCGAAGCTGCGCCGCGCATGAATTTCGCTGAACGCGGCCTCGATGGTCGAAATGTTCCCGCCATGACCATTGTACCAGTAGATCCGCTCGAACCCGTGCCGCATCAGGCTTTCGGTCCAGTCCGCCATGGCGGCAATCATGGTCGATGGCCGCAGCGTGATCGTGCCGGGAAAGCCGAGATGATGCTGCGCACAGCCGACATTGAAGGTTGGCCCGACCAGCATGTCATCCGGCGCGAGGCTCTCGGCATGCCGCGCAATGATTTCCGGGCAGAGCGCATCGGTCCCGATGAAGCCGTTCGGCCCGTGCTGTTCCATCGAGCCGATCGGAATGACGATCGTCCGCGATTTTGTGAGCCATTGCTCAATGTCCTGCCAGGTCGATACGGGAAGCAGCATGGGTTCAGTCCTTTCGGGGGCCGAGGCGGCGGGTGATGTGGCCCATCTTGCGTCCGGCACGGGCCTCGCGCTTGCCATAGAGGGTCAGCGTCTCGTTCGGGGCGAGGCTTGAAGGGTCCACAAGGCCTGCCTTGCCGATCAGGTTTATCATCTCGGCGTCGAAAAGCCGATGCGTGTCGCCCAGCTTCCACCCGGCAATCGCCCTTATATGCTGCTCGAACTGGCCGGTCTGGCAGGCCTCCGGCGTCCAGTGCCCGGAATTGTGGACCCGCGGGGCAAATTCATTGGCGATCAGGCGACCATCCGCCATGACGAAGAACTCAAGCGCCAGCACGCCGACATGGCCCAGCGCATCGACCAGCATCACGGCCTGCCTGCGCGCTTCCACCTCAACCGCCTGGTCGAGGCCTGATGGTGCGGTCGAGCGCGCCAGTATGCCATCTTCGTGGACATTCCTGGGCGGCGCCCAGCTGGCGGTCTCGCCCGTGCTTGACCGGGCAACAATGACCGAAATCTCGCACTGGAACGCGATTGCGGCTTCCAGCACGCAGGGTGCCCGCCCGACGGCGTCCCACCCCACGGCAATGTCGGCCTCGTTCTTCAGCCAGGCCTGTCCCTTGCCGTCATACCCGTCACGCCGGGTCTTGAGCACGCCCTTTCCGCCGAGCGCGGCGAGTGCGGGCGCAATATCGGCTTCCTCATTGATAATGCGATAGTCCGCCGTGGCGATGCCGATGCTCTGCAGGAAGGCCTTTTCGTCGGCCCGGTCCTGGGACAGGGCCAGCGATTTCGCGCCCGGGTGCAGGGGCGTGCCGGTCGCGACAATCGCCTCGACGGTGCTGACCGGGATGTTCTCGAATTCAAGCGTGACGATATCGCAGGCTCGGGCAAAGCCGGTCAGCGCGTCGCTGTCGCTATAGTCGGCCTGCCAGTGCTTCATGGCGACGCGCGCAGCAGGCGCGTCCGATTCCGGGCAGAAGACATGCACGTCAAAGCCCAGCTGGCTGGCTGCATTGGCCAGCATCCGGCCCAATTGTCCGCCGCCAAGGATTCCGATGACAGCGCCGGGAGGCAAGGCTGTCATCCCTCGGGTGCCTCGGCCACGGCGTCTGTTTGGGCTGCGCGA
Source organism: uncultured Alphaproteobacteria bacterium (assembly GCA_963973995.1). GTDB lineage: Bacteria > Pseudomonadota > Alphaproteobacteria > Caulobacterales > Hyphomonadaceae > Hyphomonas. Next base: position 9,662 of record CAXBCO010000010.1, on the reverse strand, counting down.
TAGGCATCGAGCTTTGCCGCCACTTGCTTGTCCTCGAGCGCGATGATCGCGGCGGCCAGGAGGCCTGCATTCACCGCGCCGGCCTCTCCAATCGCCAGCGTGCCGACCGGAATGCCGCGCGGCATCTGCACGATCGACAGCAGGCTATCGAGGCCCGACAGGGTTTTCGACTGGACCGGCACGCCCAGCACCGGCAGCGGCGTCATGGCGGCTGTCATGCCTGGCAGGTGAGCGGCGCCGCCCGCCCCTGCAATGATCACTTTCAGGCCCCGGCCCTTGGCCGCCTTGGCATATTCGGTCAGCCGGTCGGGCGTGCGGTGCGCCGAGACGATCCTTGCCTCGTGCGCAATGCCCATCTCGTCGAGGATCGAGACAGCGTGGTGCATCACCGGCCAGTCCGACTGGCTGCCCATGATGATGCCGACTTTGGGAGATGTGGTCATGGTTTTCGGGATCCTCGCCGCCGGAAAGGGCGCACCATAGGAAAGCCGTGCCTGCGGTCAACTGGCGCTTGATCGGGGCCGGCATGTGCAATTCATGTCCCTGCCGTCTCCCCTTGCGATCAATTCGGGTATAACCTGACTTAATGACGGAAGAATTCCATCAGGTATCGCAGGATCAGCGCCGCGCTCTGCTCGACATTCTCGGTGTCGATCTTGATGCGCTCGGCTTGCGCGAACGGGCTGCGCTGGAGGCCTTGAGCGAGGAAGTGATCGCGCTGCGCGAGGAGGCGGCCCGTTTGCGCATCGAACTCTCCGATGCTGAACTGCTTGCCGATAATGATGCCTTGTGCCCGGTCTTCAACCGCCGGGCCTTTGAGCGCGAAGTCCGGCGCGAGATCGCGCTTGCCGATCGCTTCCGTACGCCCCTGTCCCTGATCTTCATCGACCTGGACCATTTCAAGAAGGTCAATGACGCGTTCGGGCATGCCGCCGGAGACGATGTCCTGATGCGGATTTCAGACATCCTGCTGCAGAACACGCGGGAAACCGACATTGTCGGCCGACTCGGTGGCGACGAATTCGGTGTCGTGCTTGCCCAGGCGAGCCATGCCGACACAATGGCCAAGGCGGCGCAGCTGACAACGCTGATCGACCAGCTCGTCGTCTGTAACGGTGACGCGAATGATGTGCCGCCCGTTCATATCGGCGCGTCCTGCGGCATTGCAGAATGGCAGGCGGGCCAAGGGGCAGACACGCTGATCGCCATGGGTGACCAGGACATGTTTGCCCAAAAAGCACGCAGGAAGTCCGCCCGTCCGCTGCATGTCTGACGTCTTCAGGTTAAACTCTCGAAATCCTTCGTTCCGGCCCTTAACGCCAGCCTGCTTCTATGATTTAGTGTTGCATTAAGGACACAAATTCTTAACCGCAAAAGGAGACTGCCCATGTCGCTCAACGGTCGGATCAGTGAGCTTTCCAACAAGCACCGCCAGCTTGACCAGAAAATCTCCGAGACCCAGAAACACCCGTCGGTGGATCCGCTTGAGCTAAAGCATTTGAAGCGACAGAAACTGAAGCTTAAAGAACAGCTGCGATGGTTGGAGGCCAGCTAGCGCGGCACAGGCGGACCAAGTCCTCCGCCGGCGCGCCAGATACCGGTGCCAACAACGGGCGGAGGACGACCCATGAGAGACATATTTGACCAGGATCGGCCGATGACACTCGGTGCGGTCAAGATGGCGACCGCCATTCTCGGCCTCGCCCTGTTGGCCGCAGGGCTTCTTGTCCTCCTGAACGCATCCGTTTCCCTGTTTCAGGGGCACCCATTGGTGGCGCTGTCGAAACTGGTTGTCGGCTTTGTCGCTGTGACATTCCTCTTCGTTACGATCCGGTTGCTCGGCGAAATCCTCGCTGCGCTACACCGGCTGAACGACCGGCTTGCCATTCTTGGCGATGATATCCGCAATCCGCGCCGCGTGACGGCCCCGCCTGCCGATCCTTCCGGAGACTAGGCAAAATGGGTGTCCCCGTCACAGCCATACTCGGCCTCGGCCGGGAAGTCGGCGATGCCATCGCGCGCCGTTTCAGCGAAACCGGCCACAGCGTCCTGGCGGCGGACCCCAGCGCCGAACGTCTCGCGACTGCGCGCAATGCCGTGCCCGATGACGTGATCCTTCATCATGGCGAGCTTTTTACCCGGCTCGGTCTGCGCAATGCCTTCACGGCCGCGATCGAAGGTTTTGGCCGCATCGACAATGCCGTGATCATCCCCGAGCTTGAAGCGCCGGATACATTGCTCGATTTTTCCACGGAGAAATTCGACAAGGCGATTGCCAAATCGATCCGGGGAACGGCGCTTGCCCTTCAGGTATTCGCCGAGCGGATCGCCGAACAGGAAGACCTGCCCACCGTCGGCGTCGAACGCCTGCGCCAGAAGGGCACGATTACGTTCGTGCTGTCCTATTCGGCGATCGCCTCAATGCCGGGCCAGTTCACCGAGACAATATCGCAGGGCGGCGTTCTGGGCGTCATGCGTGCTGGCGCCGTGGAACTGGCGGATCTCTCGATCCGGGTAAATGCAATTGTCGCCGTGCGGCCCAGTGAGGAACGCATCCAGAGTTGGACGATGCGCCGCACGCCGCTCGGCCGGACGGCCCTGGCTGACGAAATTGCGGACGCCTGCCGGTTCATGGCGTCTCCGGAGGCAGCATTCATTACCGGCGAGGCGCTACGGCTGGATGGCGGCCGCAGGAGCCTCTCAGGCCTGCTGGACTAAACGATCTCAGGCCTTGCTGAGCGCTGACACGCCATTGCCTTCCGGCACGGCCGTAAAGGTCGCCACACGCTCTGCCGTATAATCCGGCTCAAGCACGGTCGAGACTTTGACGAACGCGCCGCTGACCCGGTCCGGCGTCAGCGTGACGACCGTATAGCCATGGCCGAACGGGTCATGCCAATCGACTTCCGTATTGGCATCTGCGAACTGTTCACCGAGATCCGGCACATTGGGGAGATAGCTGCCTGTTCCCGGTGACGTGATCGACGTGCAGCCGAACTCCACGCCGACCCGCGCGCCTTCAGAATCATGCAGCGTATTGGCCCATGCCGTGTGTGTGTCGCCGGCCAGGGTCACGAGACGCCCGCCTGCAGCCTGAACGCTGTCATACAGTCGCTCGCGCGCGGCGGGATAGCCATCCCAGGCATCGAGATTCATCGGCAGGCCGAGCGCGGAGAAACCGATCATGGCTCGCACGAAGGGGTGGTCGAGATCGGAGATCTGTTCGGGCGAAAGCGTCTCCTGGAGTTTTGGCATCGCAACCCGCGCCATCACGACCTGGTTGGCCAGAACCTGCCAGGTCTTCCCGGCCTGCACCGACTTGGTCATGGTTTCGCCAAGCCAGGCTTCCTGCGCGGCCCCCATCATCGTGCGGGCAGGATCATTCATGACGGCCATGTGTGCCATGGCCTGCGTGGCAATGTCGTCGGGGTCGGTTGTTGCGCTGAGCACATCGGCCCAACCGATGGTCGGCGAACGGCCGGTCAGGCGCGTTTCGGTCGCGTAGATCGTGGCCACATCGCCGAAACTGAAGCTGCGCCAGACGGCTGAGGTAATGTCGCCGGATTCCGGTTCGCGCATCGGCATCCATTCGAAATAGGCCTGCAAGGCTGCCTGCTTGCGGTCCGACCAGTCGCCTTCGCCCTCTTCCGGATTGTGGTTCTGTGCACCGGTCCGGTAGCTGTCATTGGCGCTTTCATGGTCGTCCCATGTGCAGATCCACGGGGCGGCCGCATGCGCTGCCTGGAGATCGGGGTCAGACTTGTACTGCGCGTGGCGCATCCGGTAGTCGCCAAGTGTCACGATCTCCGTGATCGGGTCATGGAGGCGGCCCAGAGCCTGCGCGGTTTCGGCGCCATAACCGTCAATACCGTATTCGTAGAGATAGTCGCCAAGGAACACGATCGCGTCGAGGTCCGGCTCGGCGGCCAGTGCCTTGTAGGCGTTGAACTTGCCGAATTGCCAGTTGGCGCACGAGGCCACGCCCAGTTTCACCGGCGCATTACCCGAGGCGGCGGTCGTGCGCGTGCGTCCGTCCGGCGAGGCAATTTCGCCCGCGCTGGTCAGGGCCGTGAAGCGATAGAGATAGGCGGTCGCCGGGCTGAGGCCTTTGACGTCGACCTTGACGCAATAATCGCGCGAGGCGTCTGCGGTCACGAGGCCGGAGAGCAGCGGGGTCGCGCCATCGCTCTCGCCATACACATCATAGCGGACCGGGATCGGGCCCGTGCCGCTTGTCGGCGTCACGCGGGTCCAGATTATCACTTTTGTCGGCAGCGGGTCGCCTGAGGCCACGCCGTGGCGGAATTCAACCGCGCCATCAAAAGCGGGCGCTGCGGGGGCTAGTGTGTTGCTGGCTGGCGTCGCACACGCTGCAAGGCTAAGGGCTCCGGTGGCGGCGGCGCCGAGCAGGCCGCGTCTGGTAACTGCGCTCATGATATCCTCCGTGGGTTCGCGCCGCTTATAAGTCGCGACTACGACAGCACCATGACGCGGACACCACTTCACGTCTATAAGGCCGGATAATGGAAAAGATCACACTCACGGCCCGTCCTGCAGACGCAGGCCTCCGCCTCGACAGCTTTCTCGCCGAACAGGCCGGCACCCTGTCGCGCTCACGTGCCAAGGCGCTGATCAAGGAAGGCGCCGTGACGATCGATGGCGCAGCAACCGATGATCCCCGCAAGGCGGTCGTCGTCGGCAGCGTCTATGTACTGGCCCTGCCCGATCCCGTGGCCGCGGTGCCACAACCGGAAGACATCCCGCTCGATATCCTTTTCGAGGACGAACACCTTATCATCATCAACAAGCCGTCCGGCATGGCCGCGCACCCGGCGCCCGGCAGCTGGGACGGCACGCTGGTCAACGCCTTGCTGCACCATTGCGAAGGCCAGTTGCCCGGCATTGGCGGCGTTGAGCGGCCCGGCATTGTCCACCGGCTCGACAAGCTGACGACCGGCGTCATGGTCGCCGCCAAGACAGAGGCTGCCCATGTCGGCCTCTCCAATCTCTTCGCCGAACACGATATCGAGCGGGCCTATCTCGCGCTGACACGCGGCGCCCCCCGACCGCTCTCCGGCACGATTGACGAGCCGATTGCGCGCTCATCGGGCGACCGCAAGAAAATGGCCGTTGTCCGCAATCCCGACGGCACGCACGGGCGCCAGGCGATCACCCACTACAAGGCGCTCGAAACCTTTGGCCTGCGCGACAAGGGCACCGGCCTGCCAGCCGCAGCCCTTATCAAGTGCACGCTCGAAACCGGACGTACGCACCAGATCCGCGTCCATATGAGCCATGTCGGCGCGAGCCTGATCGGCGATCCGGTCTATGGCCGGTCAAAAGGAATCACGGCCTGGGGATCGGGCAAGAAGTATGACGCGGCGAAAGCGGCGGCGCGCGCTTTCGAGCGCCAGGCACTGCATGCGGCTGTTCTGGGATTTGTCCATCCGGTCACCGGCGAGACGCTCCATTTCGAAGCCCCGATGCCGGATGACATGGAAGGCCTGCTGGCGGCCTTGCGCCTGTTGCCCCAGGACGATCGCGGCTAGGTCAGCCGCCGCCCGGCGTTGCAGCGGCTTCTTCCATCACGATGGGCTCGAAACGCAGCTTGCGGGCCTGCAGCGTGATCTTGCCGATCTTGTCGGTGTCCGCCTGGATCTTCACCGGCACCGTCACGCCATTCTCGAGCGGGGCCAGCCACATGCGCAGCGGTCCGTCGATGCCTGACAAATTGTCCTTGTTGGACTCGCCCTTCTTGTATCCGGCCACTTTTTCCATTGTGACATGGCATTCGATCGCATCGCCCGACCAGGCGTCGGTCTTCACATGTTTCATGCCGGCATTCTTGAGGTGCAGGTAGGTCAGCTGGCGCCCGTCAAAGATGCGGATCGGCCCGCCGCACGGGTCGGCGCCTGGCGCACGCGGCTCCAGCGCAAACGTGATCAGCGCCGTGATCGGGTCATTCGTCTTCAACACCTGCTGCGTCGTGGCAGCCGGATCGCCGAGATTCCCGAATTGCGGGTCGGCTTTCATCTTGAAACTGTCCGGCCCGATCGTGAGGTTCACCTTGCGGTTCTTCTTCCCGTCGCGGTTTTGCGAGACATAGGAATAGGTCTTCAGCTCATTGTCGCGCGTATAGCCCGACGCCTGCAGCACCATGTCGTAGTTCACGAACCAGTCGGCGATGCCGGTCACCTTGACCCGCGAATTGATCACGTAATTGTCCGGCTGCATCGCGACATCAAAGCTCGCCCGGCCGGTGGCGGGAATGAACAGGACATAGGCTTTCGCCTCCAGTTCATAGATCATGCGCGTCGGTGTGCCGGCCTTCACATTCGCCAGCAGTGCGGGCGTGGCGGTATTGTTGCGGCTCGCCGTATCGGCCACGGCGAGACCCGCCGCAGCGAGGGCAAGTCCGGAAGCAAGCAGGATAGCGCGTTTCATCAGGTAAATCCTTCGGAACTGGTCCCCATCACCCCCTATATAAGCGGGCATCGCCAACGGCGTCTGAACAAGATTGCCCCTATAATGCCCCAATCAACCAGGTGGTTGCAGTCAATAATCATGACAGGGCATGACACGGGGCTGTAAAACTGTACGCCAGCCTGTCGCTTCGGAGTTGACAGGATAGCCTCCTGCCTTGTAACGACGCGCCTTCGAGATAACCCTGAACATGCAATCGGAGCGAGGCCCATGTCCCGCGAATGTGAACTTACCGGCACCAAGCCGATCGTTGGCCACCTGGTCAGCCACTCCCAGCACAAGACCAAGCGCCGGTTCCTGCCGAACTTGATCGACGTGACGCTTCATTCGGAAGCCCTTGAGCAGAAATTCAAGATGCGCATCGCGGCCAAGGCCCTGCGCACCGTGGACAAGCTCGGCGGCCTCGACGGCTTCCTGGCCAAGGCCAAGGACGACACGCTCTCGTCCAAGGCGCTGAAGATCAAGCGCAGCATCGCCAAGAAAGCGGTCGCCGCTGAAGCCTGATCGCCCTCGGGCATCGGCAAACTAAAAACGCGCTCCTCAGGGGGCGCATTTTTGTTTGCGGGTAGGGTTGGCGAAGTGCTCAAGGGCAGTCAGTGCCGAACCAGGCTATCATCACTTTCGAGCAGGTCTTCTCCTTCGAACCTTGACAGGGCGGCAGCGGCGCTTTCAGGTCGGCGCTTACCCAGCCCTGACCGGAAGGCCCGCCCCCATGCGCACCCCCTGCCTCGCCCTTGCCGCCCTCCTGCTGGCCGCCTGCAACGCCCCTGCCGCCCCCGCGCCGGAGGCCGTTTCTGCCCCTGCAATCACAGTGATCTCGGGCGGCACGATCTATACCGGCAACCCTGACCAGCCGACCGTCGAGGCCGTTGTCGTTGGTCCGGACGGTCGCATCCAGGCCACCGTTCCGCCGCTCTCGGCCGACTGGAGCGAGGACGAGGTCAACCTGATCGACCTGAAGGGCGGGGTCATGTTCCCCGGCTTTACCGATTCCCATGTCCACCTGCTCGGCGTCGGCCAGCGCGAACTGACACTCAACCTCGAAGGCACGGCCTCCATCGACGAACTCGTCACACGAATGAAGGCGGAAGTCAGCGATAAAGCGCCGGGTAGCGTTATCTACGGAAGCGGCTGGATCGAAACCGGCTGGCCCGAGGGCCGCATGCCCACGGCCGCAGATCTCGATGCCGTCAGCCTCGACCACAAGATCATCCTCTTGCGCGCGGATGGCCATGCCATGGTGGTCAATTCCGCCACTTTGGCCGCCGCAGGAATCACGAAGGATACGCCCGATCCCGACGGCGGGCGCATTGAGCGCAATGCCGACGGCGCGGCGAACGGCCTGCTCATCGACAATGCGAAGAACCTCGTCATTCCACTGCTTACGATGCCCGACGCCGACGGGCTCAAGTCCGCGCTTGAGATCGGCGCGAAACTCTATGCTTCGCGCGGCTGGACCGGCGGCCACAATATGAGCGTATCGCCCAAGGAAATACCCCTCATGGCCGAGCTTGACGCGCAGGGCCGCCTGCCGATCCGGCTATACAACGCGCTCGATGCGGAAGGCTTCGAGATCGCCGCCAATCGTGAAATGGAAACCGACACGATCACCAATCGCGCCGTGAAAATCTACATGGACGGCGCCCTCGGCAGCCGGGGCGCCCTGCTGATCAAGCCTTATAACGACCGTCCCGATACGTCTGGACTCGCCCTGATGGAGCCGGATGACCTCGCCGCCCTCATGGCCCGGGCCGATGCGGCAGGCGTCCAGCTTGCCATCCACGCCATCGGTGACCTCGCCAATCGCCGCGTCCTCGAAGCCGTCGAGGCGGGTGGATATGACGCGTCACACCGCTGGCGCATCGAACACGCCCAGGTTTTTGCGGTGGAAGACCTGATGCGCGCCAGCGCAGATGGCCTGATTGCCTCCATGCAGCCTTCGCACGCGATTGGTGACCTCTTCTTCGCGCCCGCGCGCCTCGGCATGGACCGTCTCGCCGGTGCCTATGCCTGGAAGACGTTACTCGAAAACGGAACGGTAATTGCGGGCGGCTCGGACGCCCCGGTCGAAGTTGGCTCGCCCCTGATCGAGTTCTATGCCGCTGTTGCCCGCAAGAGCCTCAAGGGCGAATCCAGCGAAGGCTGGCACCCCGAACAGGCACTGACCCGCGACGAAGCGCTCGCCCTGTTCACCTCGGCTGCGGCCTATGCAGCGTTCGAGGAAGACGATCTCGGCACGATAGAGCCCGGCAAGCTTGCCGATTTTACCGTGTTTGACCGCGACCTGATGACAATTCCCGAGGCTGAGATTCTCGAAGCCAAACCGCTGCTCACAATGATCGGCGGAGAGGTTGTCTGGCGCGCAGAAGACTAGGCGTCCGGGAAGTTCCGCTTCCAGAAGGCTGAGAGGGTTGGCAGCGCCTGGGCCCTGAGCGCGATTGCGTTAAGCTTGGGGGCATTGGCGGCGAACCAGTCCGGGTTGGGCCGCCAGTGGCGCATCACGCCGATATAGAGGTCGATCGCAGAGAATCTGTCTCCCAGGAACCAGGGGCTTTTCGCCTCGCCTTCGACAATCGTCCACAGGCGCTTTCCATAGGCGTTCACGGCCTCTTTGAACGGCGCCTGCGCCGCTTCCACGCTGACAAAGCGTGACGGGTCGTCGGCATAGGTAAATGTCGGGTAGATATTGGCGACGAGATAGACAAGCCAGCGCAGGAACGCCGCCTGCTCCGGCGCGTCCGGCCCCGGCACCAGGTCGTCCCGGCCGGTATGCCCCGCCAGCCACAGCGTGATCGCGGCGCTTTCGGTCATCACCTGCCCGTCCGGCAGGATCAGTGTCGGGATCTGCTTGAGGGGGTGAATCCCCTCCAGTTTTGCCGCCGCCGCAGCGTCCTTGAACAGGTCGCCCACCGTCTCCAAATGATAAGGCAGGCCATAAAATTCGAGCTGCGCCTCGACCAAAGCCGAGCCCCAGCCGGGCGTGCCATAGAGTACAAATCCGGTCATAGCGCGAGCTAAGGGACGATATCCGCGGGGTCAAGCGGCCGCCGTGCCGGATTTTTCGCCCCTCAGTTTTCCCTTACGTCGCACTAGGCGTCCGCGCTTCGCGTGCTAGAACCCATACTGAAACGATAAATCCTCCCCGACGAGACAGAACTCCATGACTGTAATGAGCGATA
>CAXBCO010000009.1:0-95559 GCA_963973995.1 uncultured Alphaproteobacteria bacterium | reverse complement strand
CCTGTCCCGCGACCGGCACGGCGACGATGATTTCTGCAGGCTTGCGTCTTCGAACCGCGAGGATAGCCGCCCGCATGCTGGCCCCGGTCGCGATGCCGTCATCGACCAGGATGGCAGAACGGCCTTCGGCGTGGATCGGTTTGCTGCCCGGAAGATAGATGCGGCGGCGCCGTTCGATCTCCTTGAGTTCTACCGCGGCGATTTGGCCAATCTGGCGCTCATCCATCCCGGTCGCGCGCATCACGCCTTCATTAGTCACGATATCGAATTGCTCCCCGTCCACCACTGAAGCCGCCGCCAGTTCCGGCTGCGAGGGGACGCCAATCTTGCGCACCATCAGGAGGTCGAGCGGTGCTTGCAGCGCATCGGCAACCGGCTTGGCGACCGGCACGCCACCGCGCGGCAGGGCGTAGACAACCGGGTTCGTCAATGCCCGCCGGGCCAGTACACGTGCGAGGAGGCCGCCAGCCTGTTCGCGGTTTTTGAACGGTAGTGAAACCTTCTCGCTGCGCGAGAGATATTTCAGGAACCAGGCACCGGTCACGGCCAGGACATGGTCGAGCGTGCCGGGCTCTTCGAACAAGTGGCCCGCGTCCGGAATCACGATCAATCGTCGCTCGCAGGTCATCCGGCTGGATGCTTCCTCGTTTAATGCGAGTACATCGCGGTCATTGCCGCCGACCACGAGCAGGGTGGGAGCCGTCACATGGGGCAGGGCTTCGCCGGCAAGGTCAGGACGGCCTCCGCGGGAAACGACAGCCTTGACGAGCGGAGAGGCTGCCGCAGCCGCAAGCGCTGCGCCGCCTCCTGTGCTGGCGCCGAACAGGCCAATGGGCAGGGCGCTTAGGCGCGGCTGGGTCCGGGTCCAGTCGATGGCGAGGCCAACCCGACCGGCCAGAAGGGGGATATCGAAAACGTTGCGACGGTCGCGCGCCTCATCGTCCGTCAGGAGGTCGAACAGGAGCGTGGCGAACCCGAGCTGCTCGAAACTGCGCGCGGCATGGGCATTCCTCGGGGAATGGCGGCTGGACCCGCTGCCGTGCGCGAAGACAATCAGTCCGCGGGCCTTGTCCGGCACGGTCAAGAGGCCTGCCAGGCCCAGGTCGCCGATCCGGATTTCTTCTGTCTCAGACATTGCGCCTTCCTCATCTGCAGGGATTGTTTCAAATCTTTCATGGATGATCGCGGCGTGTGTTGATGCGGATCAATGAGGCATGCCTGCTGCCGGGCATGGCTGATCATGCGGTTGCAGTTGGACACTTATGGTATGGGTGTCCGGAGTATCGAACACGCAAACCGTTCAGGGACGCCAACACATGAATCGTTACCCCGCCCCGATTTCTGAAGACATCTGGAATCAGAAATACCGCTTCGGAGCCGAAGCGGGCATTGAGGATACGTGGCGTCGCGTTGCAGGCGCCGTTGCATCGGTCGAGTCGCATGACGCGCGCGAATGGCAGGCGCGCTTTGCCGGCATCCTCTCGGACTATCGTTTCCTGCCGGGCGGACGCATTCTGGCCAATGCCGGAACGGACCGAATGGCGACCCTGCTGAACTGTTTCGTGATGGGCGTGCTCGACGATTCCATCGAGGGCCTGTTTGCCGCCCTGCGGGAAAGCGCCGTCACACTGCAGCAGGGCGGTGGCATCGGGCTGGACTTCTCACCTATCCGCCCGGCTGGATCGCCCGCGCAGCGCACCGGAAATGTCGCCAGCGGCCCGGTGTCGTTCATGCGGCTGTGGGACGCGATGTGCGAAACCGTGACGGCTCATCGAGGGCGCAGCGGCGCGATGATGGCCACGCTGCGTTGCGACCATCCGGACATCGAGCTCTTTACCGATGCCAAGCGGGCGGGCGGCGGCCTGTCCCACTTCAACCTCTCGGTCCTCGTGACCGACGATTTCGTGAGCGCCGTGGATGCGGGCAGGGAGTGGCCGCTGACGTTCCGTGGCGAGACGGTCCGGGTTGTGAACGCCGCCGCGCTCTGGGAGAGAATGCTGAGGTCCAGCTACGAGTCCGGTGAGCCGGGCGTCCTGTTTATCGACCGTATCAACAGGGAGAACAATCTTGGCTATGCTGAGCAAATATTTGCGGCAAATCCCTGTGGCGAGGTTCCCTTGCCACCCTATGGCGCCTGCGATCTCGGCTCGGTCAACCTGACACGGTTCGTGAGCCGCCCGTTCGCAAGCGATGCGGAAATCGATTTTGAGGACCTGTCAGAAACCGTCCACACGGCTGTTCGCTTCCTCGATAATGTTCTCGATGCCTCCCACTATCCTCTTGAGCAGCAGGCGGCCCAGGCTGCCGAAAGCCGCCGGATCGGCCTTGGTGTGACCGGGCTGGCTGACGCCCTCATCATGCTCGGGATTCCCTATGGCAGCGTGCAGGGGCGCGAACTGGCCGGCCGAGTCCTGGAGACCCTGCGGGACGAGGCCTATCGGGCCTCGATCGCGCTTGCGCGGGAGAAAGGCAGCTTCCCCTTGCTGCAGGCGCCGGACTTCCTGGCGCGCCCCTTCATTCGCCGCCTTCCAGAGACGCTGCGCGACGGCATCCGCACGAGCGGAATACGCAACAGCCACCTCCTTGCCCTCGCGCCGACGGGGTCGATCAGCCTGCTCGCCGGAAACGTGTCGACCGGGATCGAACCCTGCTTTGCCGGGTCGGTCAGGCGCCTCATTCGACGCAGGAGCGGCAAGTCTGATTCAGTTGAACTTCAAGACTATGCTCTTCGCCTCTGGCAGGAGCGGGACGACGATGACCCGTTGCTCCCGGCTTTTGTCACAGCGATGGAACTCTTGCCGGACGACCATCTTGCCATGCAGGCAACGGCACAGGGCTTCGTGGACAATGCCATCTCCAAGACAATCAATGTGCCGACGGGCATTCCGTTCGAGGCATTCCGGAATGTGTATCGCAAGGCATACGAACTGGGCCTTAAGGGCTGTACCGTCTACCGACAGGGCAGCCGCGGCGCGGATATCCTCACAGCCGCGACAGGGGCTGAGTGCATTTCCGGCGCCTGTCGGACTGAGGACGTCGCGGATTAAGCATGGCCTTGCGTCACGTCGTTCCGGATGACAGGTCCGCGAAGTACCCGCTGGCGAAAATTGACGATATTCCCGGCATTCCTCTACGGCATCCCTTGTCATAAAATTAGAACGCGTTCTAATTAGCAAAACAACGGAGCCTTCTTCATGTCAGCCGATAACCTCTCTCGCGTACGAAAATCTATCCTCCCTAAAGAGGGAGATACATGGAGCATCGTCGCCGAACGCGAACTTCCGGAGCTCGCCGTGGATGAGGCCCTGGCCAAGCTGCAAAGCTGGAACCTGCACGTCTTCATGCGGGCGGCAGGCGGGATGGGCACACCCGGAGGTGGCAACCCGATCCTGCCAAGTGATGTCGTCTTTGTCGAGCCGCCGCTGGCGACATGATGAGCGGTGCTGTCATCAACCGGGTACAACTTGCCGCCGCCCATGACGGCGATGCCGAGCTGGTGGTGACGCTTCGCTTTGAGAATGGCGGAGAGTCGCTGGTGCCACTGGATGAACATGCCGTGCGGGTCCTGATGGAATCGTGCGGCGCAGACGATCCTGACGAGCTTGTCGGGAAGGGGTGGGGGCTCGTGCGCGACGCGCTGGAAGCATCCTCGAACAGATTTATGAATTCAAATTCAAACGCTCAATGAGAGAAGGATCTGACAATGTATGATCTTGTCATCAGAAACGGAAAAGTCGTCGATGGATCGGGAGCCCCTGCGTACTTGGCAGATGTCGCGGTCAACGGGAACCATATCGTCAAGATCGGAAAGATCGCCGAACCGGCGCGGTCAGAGGTCGACGCTGCCGGAAAGGTTGTGACACCCGGCTTTATTGATCCCCATACGCATTTCGATGCCCAGCTCTTGTGGGACGGATGTGCGAAGCCTGCGCTGTCCCATGGTGTGACCACCATTGTTTCCGGAAACTGCTCCCTGTCGCTTGCGCCGCTCAAGGCCAAGCACCGGATGAAACTGGTCGGCATGTTCAACCAGATCGAAGAGATGCCTCTGAAGGCGTTCAAGGAAGGCGTTGTCTGGGATTGGGAGACCTTCACGGATTATATCACACGCATCCGCAAGGGCCTGGCCATCAATGTCGCGCCGCTGGTCGGCCACAGCGTCATCCGTCTCTGGGTGATGAATGATGCGGCCATGGAGCGGACTGCGACGGACGCTGAAATCGCAGAGATGCAGGGCGTACTCCGCGAATGTCTCGACGCCGGCGCTGTCGGCCTGTCGACCAGCTACGTCGATATGGACGAACGCCTGCAGCCGGTGCCGAGCCGGTACGCCGACGCCCGCGAAGTCGACGCGCTGGCAAGCGTGCTTGGTGAGTATGGCCGGGTGCTGCAGATCGTGCCGGAATTCTACGATGCAGACCTGACGATCGCACGTCTCGACCAGCTCGCTGAGCTGTCGCTGAAGTACAATATCCCGACAACGTTCTCGCCATTGTTCGTCAATGCCGACAATGTCGATGCTGTCGCGCGCGTCATGAAGCGCGTAGACGAGCAGTTTGATCGGGGTGCACGGGTCTGGCCGCAGGTTCAGACGCGTCCGATCGACATCAGCTTCAGCTTTGCCGTTCCAAGCCTGTTGTTCATGCGGATGCCGACCTGGTACCGGATCATACGTTTCGGCACGCCGGCCGAAATCATGGCCGCGTTCAGCGACCCGGATAACCGCGCGAAACTCTTGCAGGAAGCATCAGCGCTCGGGCCGCTGTGGCCAACCCTGATTTTCCGGCACGCAAACACCGACGCGAACCAGAAATATATCGGCCAGACGCTGGGAGAGATCGCCAAGGCGCGTGGAACAACACCCGTCGAAGCGATGATCGACCTGTCGCTGGAAGAGGAACTCGACGCGCATTTCCTGTCATCCGGCATGGGGCACAATGATGACAAGGCCGTCGGCGACCTGCTCAGCCATCCCCGGGTCCATATTGGCGCCAGTGATGGCGGCGCGCATATCCTGTCTTTCTCGACCTATGGTGACACGGGATACCTCTTCTCGCACTTCGTCCGGGACCTTGAGTCCATGAGCCTTGAGTCGGCCGTGAAGAAAATCACGTCCGACACCGCGGCCATCTGGGGCATCCCGCAACGGGGCCTGCTGCAGGAAGGCTATGTTGCCGATATTGCCGTGTTCGATGCGGCGACCATTGAACGCGGCGAAGAGAAATTCGTGAATGACGTGCCGGGCGACGGGTATCGCTATGTGCGGGATTCCCATGGCGTGGACACGGTGATCGTGGGTGGCGGCATCGCCTGGACGGCCCGGGACGGCTACAAGGATGCCTGTGGGGAAGTCCTTCCCGGTGCCGACGTGCAGAAGAAGGTGGCCGCATGAGCTGGCCGGGCATCACCGAGCGCCGGATTGCCACCAACGGGATCGAACTGAATATCGCCGAGGCCGGCGAGGGACCACTTGTCCTGCTGCTGCACGGGTTTCCGGAATCCTGGTATTCCTGGCGGCACCAGTTCAAGCCCCTCGCGGATGCCGGCTATCACGTGGTCGCGCCCGACATGCGCGGCTATGGCAAGAGCGACAAGCCGTCGGAGATCGAGGCCTATAACCAGGTCGAAGTGGTCAATGACATTATCGGGCTCGTGCCCGCGCTTGGATATGAAAAGGCCGTCGTGATCGGGCATGACTGGGGCGCGCCAACGGCGTGGGCCACGGCGTTGAACCATCCCGAAATCGTCCGTGCCGTCGGGGCGCTGTCCGTGCCGTTCCTTCCCCGGTCGCCGGTTCCGCCAATGGCGATGATGCGCGAAGTCTACAAAGGCCAGTTCTTCTACCAGCTCTATTTCTTCGAGCCGGGTGTCGCCGAAGCTGAATTCGAGGCCGACATTCGCATGGCCCTGAAGAAATTCCTCGTCATGGCGGGCGGCGAAACGGATTTGGCGGCCCTGCCGCCGAAGGCGGAAGACGACGACATGTTCTCCAGCCTGCCCGATCCTGAAACACTTCCTGCCTGGCTCAGCGAGGCAGACCTGGATTTTTATACCGGAGAGTTCGAGCGTTCAGGCATGCGCGGTCCGCTCAACTATTATCGCAACCATGACCTGACCTGGGAGCTGACCAAGGACGCGCCGACATCGATCTCCCAACCCGCCTTCTTCGTCGCTGGCGCGAATGACGGCGTGATCATGATGGCGCAGGAGCTGTTGAAGATCATGCCGCAATTCGTGACGGACCTGCGCATTAACGCGTTGATCCCGAAGATCGGCCACTGGACGCAACAGGAGGCGCCCGAAGCGGTCAATGAGCACATCCTTGCATTCCTGAAAGAGATCGACGGATGACGGAGACAGTTGCCGTCATCGGCGCAGGGATTGGCGGGCTCTGCACGGCCCTCACACTGGCGCCCACGGGACGGAAAGTGATCGTCCTGGAGCGCGATGCCTCGCCGCCCAGCGATGATCCCGATACGGTGTTCCACGAATGGCGCCATACAGGTGTCGGGCAATTGCGCCAGAGCCACGCCTTCCTTGCCCGGCTGCGCTCGATTATCAAGACCGAGCATCCCGGGCTGCTGCAGGACCTGCTTGCACTTGGCGTGCGGGAACTGCCGTTTGAAGCCATGCTGAGCGAAATGCAGCGTGAAACATATGAGCCCACGCCGGAAGATGCAGAGCTGACCATCATTACCAGCCGCCGGACCACACTCGAACTGGCAATGCGGCGCTATGTCGAAAAGCTCGACAACGTCACGATCCAGTCCGGCTTCCTTGTGCGCCGCCTGCTCACCCGCAAGGGGGTCGATGGTGTCATTGAAGTGCTGGGCGTTGTCGGAGACAGCGGCGGCGACGAGGTGACGGTGAAGGCCGACGTGGTTGTCGATGCGTCGGGCAAGAGCGGTTTCATTATCGACCATGTGATGGAAGAAAGCGCCAACACGTCCGAGGAACAGGAATCGGCAGGCATACTCTACTTCACGCGCCACTACAGGCTGAAGCCCGGCATGGATGAGCCGTCGCGGACAGAAAATCCCCCGGCCACCGGCGACCTCGGATTCGTGAAGTTCGGTGTGTTTCCCGGCGACAATGGCTGCTTCTCGATCACGCTTGCGATTCCGGAAGTCGAAATGGAGCTGCGCAAGGCGATCCTGAATCCCGACATTTTCCACGCCATGACGCTGCAACTGCCCGGATTGAAACCCTGGACGAATTCAGACCGTTCCAATCCGGTCGGCCGGGTTCATGGCATGGGGGACCTGATCAGCCGGTGGCGCGAACTGGTCGTCGATGGCCGACCTGCGGCACATGGCTATTTTGCCCTTGGCGACACGCTGATACGGACCAATCCGCTCTATGGCCGGGGCTGTTCGTTCGCGGCGGCAAGCGCGCAGGTATTGCGACAGACACTTGATGAGAGTGCTGATCCGGAGGCGCGGGCCCTGGCCTTCCACAAGCGTCTCCATTCCGAGTTGAAGCCCTATTACATCAACCAGCGCACTCAGGACCGTTCCGCGATCAAGCGCGCCCGGCAGGCGCTGACGCCCGACTATCGCAAGAGCCGCCGCGCCAAGCTGATGGAAAGCTTTTTTGTAGACGGTGTCGGCATCGCGGTGCGCTATGACATTGCCCTGATGCGGGAAGCGATGCGCGGGTTCCATATGCTGGAACATCCGAACAAATGGCTCGGCCGGCCGCGGAACCTCGCCAAGGTGTTCTATTACTGGATGCGGGGAAAGAAGCGCAATGCGGTTGCCTACCCGCCCAAGCCCGGCCCGGAACGGCGCGAAATGATGCGGGCATTGTCTTTGGACTTCCAGGCAGATATCGACCGCATCGCGCAGGGTGCGTGATGCAGGACAGGCGGGATTCTCGACATGCAGGCTGACGAGACGGGAAAGCGCGAGCTGGCAAAGGCAGAGCGTCGGTCACGGATCGTCCACGCTGCGCGCGATCTCATTCGTGAGACGGGCGACACCAACCTTTCAATGCGCATGATTGCCAAGCGGGCTGATGTCAGCCTCGCTACGCCCTACAATCTCTTCGGGTCAAAGCATGCGGTCGTTCTGGCCGTGTTTGAGGACGAGCGCGATTTCGCCGAGCGTTTCAGCCGGTTGAAAGCCGCCAATGCCATTGAGCGGCTGTTCGATGCCCATGCGCTGGCGACGAGCTATTTCACGGATGACCCGGATTTCTACAGGCCGCTCTGGAGGGCGCTCCTGGATGCGCAGGGAGCCAATGAAACGGGTCTGGCCACGCCGGAGCGCCTGGAGCAGAACCGTGAGGCCTGGCTCATGCTGCTTGAAGCGGCCCAGCGCGAAGGCCTGCTCGACCCGGCCGTTCCGGCAGATTTGCTTGAAAGGACCCTGTCCTTCTTTGCCAATGGGGTGATGCTGTCATGGGCCATGGGCGTGCTGCCGACCTGCGACCTGCGTCCGTCCTCAGCCCTGGGCTATGCCCTGGTCTTGCGGGGGGCGGCGACCGACCAGGGCAGGCAGATACTGACCGCCCACATTGAAAAATTCCAGGCCATGCTGCGCCGGTCGAACGAACCGGCAAAAGGCCGCCGCCGGGTGTCGCTGGGCACCTGATCCGCCGAGGCCTTCTGACGACTTGAAACATTCCGACGCGGACTGGGCTCGGCTCGTCCGCTTCGCGCTTTCGCAGTCGCGGACCTTTCATTCGAGAATCAGGTGACGCGAGCGGGCATGACGACGTGATCCGTTCCGTTGCAGTTCCCCCCGGCAAGGGCTCGATGCCTGGACCTTGTGTGAATGATTTATCAAATTTCAGCTTCCCTTCGCGGCGCGCCCGCCACTGTCATCTGTGCGTCACCAAGAGGTCGTAGCTGGCTCCAACAGCCGCACAAACCGTTCCGGACATAGGAGTCCGGGAGGTAAAACGCGTTGGTTCGGGACCAGCGTGAACGGGCTTGTGCGGGCCTGGGTCACACGAATTCCACGAGGGAAAAATCATGAATACAATCTGGAAAGCTGGCCTTCTGGCCAGCGTCAGCATGGGGCTTGCGCTCGGAACCGCCTTTGCGGACGACGCGGCTGAAACCAATGAAGAAGCGCGCGAGTTGGAGACGATCGTCGTGCTCGGCGCGCAGCAGACCTATTCGTCGGCCGAAACGACGGAGGCCATGGCGCTGCAACAGTCGCCGGTGACGAGCATCCTGGCGCAGATCGACAACCTGCCCGGCGTGCAGGTGCAGGAAGGCGATGCGTTCGGCTTTGACGACTGGTCGACCGGCGTGGCCGTTCGCGGTTTCCAGAACAATCTCGGCGAGCAGCAGGTCGGTATAACGATTGACGGCCTGCCGAACGGCGGGTCGAACTATGGCGGCGGCGCCAAGGCCAACCGCTATATCGACACCCAGAATGCCGGCGCCATCGAAGTGTCGCAGGGTACGGCAGACATCGCCGCGCGCTCGAACGACGCGCTGGGCGGTACGCTGAACTTCACCACACAGAACCCGCTCGACGAGCGCCGTGTACGTGTGTCCGCTTCGCTGGGTGATTTCGACTCGCAGCGTTTTTACGGACGCTATGACAGTGGATTCCTGACCGACAACAAGACCAAGTTCTGGGTCTCGCTGTCGACGCAGTCGGCCACTGACCATGTCACCCAGACGGCTGACAATACGCGCGATCATTTTGCCGCCAAGCTGCAGACGGAACAGTTCGGCATCGACTGGACCGCCTACGCTTCATACGACGATACGTGGGAAAACAATTACCAGCGCCTGTTCTCGCCGGATGATTTTGCTGCCAACCCGAATTCGGACCAGCTGACGGGCGAGTGGACCGGAATCCCGTATATCGACCAGCTCTACCGCAAGGCATGGGGCACGCTACGCGAGAACAGCCTTGTCTACCTGAAAGGTGAAAAGGAGCTGTTTGAAGGCGTGAACCTGGAGGCCGGTGTCTACCGCCATGACAATGACGGGCGCGGCGATTGGGTTCCGCAATACGTGGTCAATGTCGGCCAGTTCGGCGCGTCGACCATTCCGCTTGTGTCATTCGTTGACCCGGCCGGTACGCCGCTGGCCCCGACGGCTGGCTGTGTCTCGTCGATCACCTTTCCATATGGCGGCGCCGGCCCGGAATATGATCCGGCCTGTTTCCCTGCTGGTTCCGTGGCGCTCCAGTCCTATCGTCACACGCACTACCAGAAAGAGCGCACGGGCGCCTATGCCGACCTGGACTGGAACATGCAAATCGGTGAGAACATCGACAACACGGTTCGCGGCGGCGTCTGGTATGAAGATGCCACCCGGTACGAGTACCGCGACTGGCACCTAGTCAATGACACACGCGTCGGCCCGGAATATGACGCAACGGCCTATTGGGTGCAGTACAGCCGCGAGTTCCCGCAATCGACCTTCAAATGGTACATCGAAGACGTCGTTGAAGTGTCGGACTTTTCATTCCGCCTCGGCATGAAGCAATTCAGCAACGAGATCGAACGCGTCGACAAATTCACGCCGAATGACCCGGCACTGAACTTCTCGGTGTCGACCGATTCCGATGTCCTGTTCTCGGGGGGCGCCGCATGGACGCCAAGCGCCATGCCGGGCGTCGAAGTGTTCGCTGGCTATGCCGAAAACTTCAAGGCCATACCGGACACGGTGCTCGAAGTCCTGGCTCCGGGCGGCACGCCTGATCCGGAAACGTCCGAGAACATCGAAGTCGGTGTGCGCTATGTCGGCGACCGTTTGCGTGGTTCCGCGGTCTATTTCGACTCGACCTTCGACAACCGCCTGCTGGCGATTGCCAACCAGACGGTCAACGGCATCGACTATCTTGAAGCGTCGAATGGCGGTTACGTGAATGGCGGTGGTATCGAGTCGAGCGGTTTCGAATTCTCGGGCGAGTATCTCGTCAATGATGCCCTGTCGCTCTTTGCGTCCTATACCAGCATCAGCGATGCAACGATCCTGGGTTCGGGCGTCGTCTCGCAGGATGTCGCAACCGGCATCACCCAGATCGACAATGCGGGTAACATCACCAGCACGATCGTGGGCAATGACGTTCCCGGCATCGCCAAGAACATGGCTGTGCTCAGCGCGGACTATCGGGAAGGCAACTTCTATGCCGGCCTGTCGACCAAGTGGGTCGATGACCGCTTCGTGGACCTTGCCAATACCTGGACGGCAGAGAGTTATTATGACGCCGACCTCTATGCCGGCGTTTCGGGCTCGGCCCTGTCGGACGACCTGTCGAACGTTGATTTCCGCCTGACGGTGAACAACCTGTTCGATGGTGACTGGCTGGGCGGCATTTCGGGCGGCGGTGCCTGGATCTCGGCCCCGCGCACGGTCGTGTTCACTGTCACGGCAGACTTCTAGACATATCGCATCCGGAAGAGGCGGGCCCCCGCGGGTCCGCCTTTTTCATTTTCTTTTCCATCTTACGACCGCAACATGCGGCCAAGCCGAGGACACTGACATGCCCACACTGGATCGCCGACAGACACTCGCCCTGATTGCCGCAGGAACCGTTGGGGCCTGTGCGGCACCGAAGGCACCCCCGACCGCTCTGGCCAGTTCGGCTACCTTTGCCCATGGTGTCGCCAGCGGCGACCCGCAGAACGAAAGCATCGTCCTGTGGACCCGCGTAACGTCGACCTCCGAGACAGAGCCTGTCAGCTGGGTCCTCGCCCGCGATCCTGAATTCACGGATATCGTCCTTCAGGGCGATACCGCTGCAAGCGCCGCCACCGACCATACGGTGAAGGTCATCCCGGACGGCCTTGTGCCCGGTACGACCTATTATTATCGCTTCACCGCCGCCGGCGAGATCTCGCCCACCGGCCGGACGAAAACACTGCCTGCAGGTTCGCTGGACAGGCTGGGAATCGCGCTTGTTTCCTGCTCTAACTATCCGTTCGGACATTTCAATGCCTATGACGCGATTGCCCGCGATGAGGCCGTCGATATTGTCCTGCATACGGGCGACTATATTTACGAATACGGGGCTGACAGCTGGGGTGTGGAAACCGGCGCCAGCATCGGACGCCTGCATGAGCCGGCGCATGAGATCGTGACGCTGGACGACTATCGCCGCCGCCATGCCCAGTACAAGACGGATGCCGGGTCACGCGCGATGCACGCGGCGCATCCTTTCATTGCCTGCTGGGACGATCATGAGAGCGCGAATAATCCGTGGACGGGCGGCGCGCAGAACCACCAGCCAGAGACCGAAGGCGACTGGGCAACGCGACGGGCCGCTTCTATCCGCGCCTATTACGAATGGATGCCGATCCGCGAACCGGAGCCGGGCTTCAGCCGGGCCGAATTCTGGCGCACCTATGTGTTCGGCGACCTCGCGACCCTGGTAACGCTCGAATCGCGTCATACCGGGCGCGGGCAGCAAGTCGATTACAGCGCCTATTATG
This sequence comes from uncultured Alphaproteobacteria bacterium, assembly GCA_963973995.1. GTDB lineage: Bacteria > Pseudomonadota > Alphaproteobacteria > Caulobacterales > Hyphomonadaceae > Hyphomonas. Next base: position 83,154 of record CAXBCO010000009.1, on the reverse strand, counting down.
AGACGATCACGTCGCCGGAGACCCGCGACGCTTTCATGCGTGACGTGATGAACGATCCTGCGCGCACGATGATTTCACCGCGCATGGAGGCCACGCTTGCCGAGAGCTTGTCGCGATCCGTGGCTGCGGGCCAGCCCTGGCGCCTGATCGGCAATGCCAGCCCCATCGCCCGCATGCTGGTGCCGGATGTGGCCGCGCTGGGAATCGATCCGGCCAAGGCACCGAAAGGCGAGGCGCCGGGCGATGGGCCAAACCTGTTCTGGAAAGGCAAATGGAACCTGCCTTTCTATACCGATACGTGGGACGGCTACCCTGCCGCGCGCGAAGCCTTCTATGCGCTGAGCCGAGAGGCTGGCGCGGAAGACCTGTTATTCCTGACCGGCGACAGCCACAGTTTCTGGTCGAACGCGGTGTGCGACGGCGAGGGGCGGCCCATAGGGCTGGAACTCGGCACGGCGGGCGTTTCGTCGCCGGGGGATTTTGTCGAAACCGGATGGGACGCTGAAACAGCCGAAAAACTCGATCGCATTTTCGCGCAGTCGCTCGATGAAGTGCGCTGGACCGACAATTTCCATCAGGGCTATGTCCGCGTCGTGCTGACACGGGAGAAGGCGGACGTCGCCTTTGTGGCCGTTGATACGGTGCTGCTGCCGACCTACAGGGTTGCCACGGTGCGCGAAGAGACTGTCGTCAGGGACGGGCAAACGATCACGTTCGCCGATCGCTGACAGTTTTCATGGCGGATGTCTGCGTCTAGGGTGAGTGCCTGTTTTTCAAGGGCGTGCGCCGAGCATGCCGGGCACGAAAGTGACGGACCGTGAAGCACCATATCATGATCGCGCTCGGCCTCGTGCTGGGGCTGACCTTTGCGTTGCGGCTGGCGCGGGCCATCCTGACTCCGGGGCTTGGGATGGCCGAGGCCTACCTTGCCGGCGGGCTGGTCCTGTCGGTCTGGCTGATCATAGGCGGGCTCGCCGAATGGCGCCACGTACGCGCCCAGCGCGCGGCTGGGGACGAGACAGGCGAGGACGAAGTCGAAAGTTGATCTGTTCATCCGCTTCGTGGCAGTGCAGCGTGTAGCGAGCGGGAGTCTTCGCGCGACAAGAATACGGGCACGGGAGGAAGAACATGTCGAATGATACGGCTGAAATAGACGGCAAGGGCTATTGGCGGGCGGTGCTCCGCCTGACGCTATCCCTGCTCGCGATCTGGTTCATGGTCTCGTTCGGCGCGGGCATCCTGTTCCGCGACGTGCTGGACCAGGTGTCGATCGGCGGTGCGCCGCTGGGATTCTGGTTTGCCCAGAACGGTTCGATCTATGTTTTTGTCGGGCTGATTTTCTATTATTGCGTGGCGATGCGCCGGCTTGAACGCAAATTCGGCGTGAAGGGGTGAGCGCGATGTCACAGGAAATGTGGACCTATATTTTCGTCGCCGGCACGTTCGCCATCTATATCGGCATCGCGATCTGGGCGCGGGCGGCTTCGACCGACGATTTCTACGTCGCCGGTCATGACGTTCATCCCATGGTCAACGGGATGGCCACGGCAGCGGACTGGATGTCAGCCGCCTCCTTCCTGTCGATGGCGGGCCTGATTGCCTTCATGGGCTATGGCGGCTCGGTCTACCTGATGGGGTGGACGGGTGGCTATGTGCTGCTGGCGCTGTTGCTGGCGCCGTTCCTGCGGGAATTCGGCAAGTTCACGGTGCCGGACTTTGTCGGCGACCGGTATTATTCGACCACCGCGCGGATGATCGCCGTCATCTGCGCGCTGTTTGTCTCGTTCACCTATATTGCCGGACAGATGAAAGGTGTGGGCGTTGCCTTTTCCGGCTTTCTTGGCGTCGAGTTCAATACCGGCATCTATGTCGGCATGGCCATCGTCTTCGTCTATGCGGTGCTGGGCGGCATGAAGGGCATCACGTACACGCAGGTGGCCCAGTATTGCGTGCTGATCTTCGCCTATACGGTGCCGGCGATCTTCATCTCGCTGATCATCACCGGCAATCCGATCCCGCAGCTCGGCTTCATTTCCGATGTGAGGGGTGAGGATGTGTCGATGCTGGCCAAGCTGAACCAGGTCGTCACCGATCTCGGCTTCAAGGAATATACGAGCACCGACAAGTCCATGTTCGACATGTTCGCGATAACGGGCGCCCTGATGTTCGGCACGGCGGGCCTGCCGCACGTGATCATTCGCTTCTTCACTGTGTCGAGCGCCAGTGCGGCGCGCGTTTCGGCGGGATGGGCGCTGGTCTTCATCGCGCTCCTGTACACGACGGCGCCGGCGGTGGCCGGTTTCGCGCGGCTCAACTTCATCGATACGGTGAATGAGTCGACCTATGTCGAAAGCCTCGACACTTACGACACCGAGGCAGCGGCGATTGTCGCGGCTGGCGGCAAGCCGATCCCGAAATGGTTCAAGGACTGGGAGAAGACAGGCCTGCTCACGGTCGAGGACAAGAATGGCGATGGCAGGGTCCAGTACCGGGCCGGGGCCGACAATGAAGTCACCAAGCTCGACCGGGATATTTTCGTGCTCGCCAATCCGTCGATTGCCAACCTGCCGGGCTGGGTGATCGGCCTTGTGGTTGCGGGCGGCCTTGCGGCGGCCCTGTCGACGGCGGCGGGCCTGTTGATGGTGATCTCGTCATCGATCTCGCACGACCTGTGCCGGCGCACCCTGTTCAAGGACATGGATGACAAGACCGAGCTACGGGTGGCGCGGCTTGCGGCAGCGGGCGCTGTGGTCGCGGCCGGATTCATGGGCATCTATTCGGCCCAGCTGGCCTTCGTGGCGCAGGTCGTGGCGTTTGCCTTCGGTCTTGCGGCGGCATCCCTGTTCCCGGTGATCTTTCTCGGCATCTTCTGGAAACGGATGAACCGGGAAGGCGCGATTGCCTCCATGCTGACCGGCCTTGTGCCTACCTTCCTCTATATCTGGCACTTCAAGATCGGAGCGGGGAAGGCAGCTGGCGCGGCAGACTGGTTCCTGGGAGTCTCGCCGGAAGGGATCGGCTTTGTCTTCATGTTCGTGTCGCTTGCCGTCGGGATTGCCGTGTCGCTGGTCACAAAGGCGCCGCCACAGGACATCCAGGACCTGGTCGAGGATATCAGGGTGCCGGGAACGCGGCGGGCGCACGGAATCGCGGACAGTGGCATGGCCCCTGTCGCCGACCACACGTGACAGGGCGCGGACAGGAAAAGGAGCAGGCCGGATGAACAAGCACGAGCAGGAGGCCGCCTATCGCCTGGCGGCGCTGGACCAGGATTTCATCCTTGGCGATTCCATGCGCGGCGCGCGCTTCATGATGGAATATACCAAGGCCGAGCAGCATTTGCGGGCGCAGAAAATCCTGTCGACGATCGTGGTGTTCGGCAGCGCGCGCGTGAACGAGGATGGCAATGAATGGCAGGCGCGTGTCTATGCGGCAGCGCGTGAATTTGGCCGGATCGCCTCGGCGCGGGGCGGCGCGCTGGCCGAGAATGACGGCTGGCGGACCAATGTGATCGCCACGGGCGGCGGACCGGGCGTGATGGAGGCGGCCAATCGCGGCGCACAGGACGCCGGGGCGGTGACGATCGGTTTCAACATCGCCCTGCCATTCGAGCAGGAGCCCAACCCCTATATCACGCCGGACCTGTGCCTCCAGTTTCATTATTTCGCCATGCGCAAGATGCACCTGGCGATGCGGGCGCGGGCTTTGGTTGTCTTCCCGGGCGGGTTCGGCACGCTGGATGAATTGTTCGAGCTGCTGACGCTGAATCAGACCGGCAAGGCCCCGAAAATGCCCGTCGTGCTGTATGACCGGGCCTTCTGGGACAAGATCGTGAATTTCGAGGCGCTTGTCGACGCGGGCGTGATCGCCGAGACGGACCTTGAACGCTTCGACTTTGCGGATGATGCCGAGGAGGCATGGGAGAGCCTCCTGTCGCAGGGCCTCTCGACGGATGAAGAGACGGAAAGCGGGGCGGCGATTGCCGTCATGTCCGGCTGGGAACCGTCCGGCCTGATGTGACATGCTTGCCTTTGGCGCCGGGGCCGCAAGAGACCGGGCGTGAGGTTCCGCAAGGGAATAGATTTGCAGGGGGGAATAGTCGGGTAAACTCGCCACAGAGAGAGACTTCGCACCGTGCGACGGTCTCCGCAATTTCACGGGCCGACGATGCCCGGAAATGCAGTCAATGGGAGTGACGCGCTATGGCCTCGGACAATGTGGTTGAAGAGCTTGGACTTGATCCGGATGCATTGCGGGCGAAGTATCGCGAAGAGCGCGACAAACGCCTCCGCGACGATGGCAATGAGCAATACGTCAACATGGCGGGCGAGTTCGCGCATTATATCGAAGATCCCTACGTCAAACGGGTCGAACGGGCGCCGCTGACCGACCATACGCATGTCGTGATCATTGGGGGCGGATTTGGCGGGATGCTGGCCGGGGCGCGGCTGCGCGATGCAGGCATCAAGGATATCAGGATCATCGAGAAGGGCGGCGACTTTGGCGGCACCTGGTACTGGAACCGGTATCCTGGCGCAGCCTGCGATATTGAGAGCTATATCTACCTGCCGCTGCTGGAAGAGACGGGTTATCTCCCGGTCGAGAAATATTCGCGCGCGCCGGAAATCCTCGAACACAGCCGTCGCATCGCGAACCATTACAACCTGTACGACAAGGCCTGCATGCAGACCGAAATCACCGGCCTCAATTGGGATGACAGAGCCAACGTCTGGGTGATCGAGACGGACCGTGGCGACCGGATGACGGCGGACCATGTCGTGATGTCGAACGGGCCGCTGAACCGGCCCAAGCTGCCGGGCATTCCGGGCGTCGAGAGCTTCAAGGGCCACAGCTTCCATACCAGCCGCTGGGACTATGATTATACCGGCGGCGACTCCTCAGGCGGCCTGACCGGCCTGAAGGGCAAGCGCGTCGGGATTATCGGGACGGGCGCGACGGCGGTGCAGTGCGTGCCGCATATCGCCGAGGGCGCCGAGCATCTCTACGTGTTCCAGCGCACGCCGTCGTCGATCGACGTGCGCGACAACAAGCCGACCGACCCTGACTGGGCGAAAAGCCTTGAGGCCGGATGGCACAAGGACCGGATGGAGAATTTCAACACGCTGGTCTCGGGCGGTTTTGCGCCGCAGGACCTGGTGATGGATGGCTGGACGCATATCATCCGTAACCTGTTGTTTATCGCCTCGCAGGAAGGCAACAAGGACCTCAGCCCGGAACACCTGGCCGAACTGGCCGAGATTGCCGATTTCCAGAAGATGGAACAGGTGCGGTCCCGCGTTGACGAGATCGTCAAGGACAAGGCCACCGCCGAAGCGCTGAAGCCGTGGTATCGCCAGTTCTGCAAGCGGCCCTGTTTCCATGACGGCTACCTGCCGACCTTCAACCGGGACAATGTCACGCTGGTCGATACACAAGGCCGGGGCGTCGAGCGGATCACGGAGAATGCGATCGTCGCCAATGGCGAGACCTATGAGATCGACTGCCTGATCTATGCGACGGGGTTTGAAGTGGGTACCGAATACACGCGGCGGGCCGGTTACGATGTCGGCGGGCGTGACGGGCGCAAGCTGTCGGAGCATTGGGCTGACGGCTATCGCAGCCTGCACGGCATGCTGGTGAACGGTTTCCCGAACCTGATCGTCATGGGCACGACGCAGGCCGGCTTTACGGCAAACTATCCGCACCTGCTGGACGAGCAGGCCAAGCAGATTGCCTATCTCGTCTCCGAAGCCGAGAAGCGCCAGGCGAAAGTGTTCGAGGTCAGCGCCGAGGCGGAAGAGGCCTGGGTCGGCGAGATTGTGAGCAAGGCGATGATGCGCGAGAAATTCCTCGAGGAATGCACGCCGGGCTATTACAATAATGAGGGCAAGCTGAGCAAAATGGCGCGGCAGAACACGTCCTATGGGGCGGGGTCGAATGCGTATTTTGCGATCCTCGACGGCTGGCGCAACACAGGCGCAATGGAAGGCCTTGAATTCGCGAGCTGAACCCATGAGCAGACTGGCTGGTAAGAGACGAGGAATGCGTCATGGATTTTGAACTGGCCGAAGAATACCGGATGCTGCGCGACCTGGTGCAGCGCTTCGTGCGGGACGAGCTGATGCCGCTGGAAACCGGCGTGCTGGCGCGCGATGCCGAAGGGCAGGGGTCGCACCTCGTCGAGGGCGAACGGACGCGGCTGGACACGGTGTCGAAAGAGATGGGCTTGTGGAGCCTTGATGCGCCGGAGGAGTCGGGCGGCATGGGCCTGCCGCATGTCGCGCTGGTGGGGGTGAACGAGGCGCTGGGCTCGACCGTGGCGCAATACACGCTGCCGCCGGATTCGCCGAACCTGCGGATGCTGATGACAGCGGTCAATGACCAGCAAAGGACGGCTTACCTGGAGCCTTATGCGCGGGGCGAAACGATTTCGGCGATCGGCATTTCCGAGCCCGGCGCCGGGGCCGACCCGGCGGGCATGCTGACCAGGGCGGTGAAGGATGGCGACGACTGGGTGATCAATGGCCGCAAGATCTGGATCACGCGGGCGGCGGAGGCCGATTTCACGATCCTGATGGCGATCACCGATCCCGAGAGGCGGGCACGGGGCGGCATGTCGGCTTTCCTCATCGACCGCGACACGCCGGGCTTCAATGTGCTGCGGCGCATTCCGATGCTGGGCGGCGAATATACTTACGAAGTCGTGCTGGAGGATTGCCGGGTGCCGGGCTGGAAACTGCTCGGCAAGGAAGGCGACGGGTTCGGGCCGATGCAGGTCCGCCTCGGTACGCGCCGGATGGAGATGGCGGCTTGGTGCATCGGCGCGGCGCAGCGGGCGCTGGACATGATGATCGAGTACGCGCCGCAGCGGGTGACGTTCGGCCAGAAACTGTCGCAGAGGCAGGCCGTGCAATGGTGGGTGGCCGACGGCGCAGCGAAGATTCATGCGGCGCGCCTGATGGCCTATGATTGCGCGTGGAAGCTGGATACCGGCAAGGATGTGCGGACCGAAATCTCGATGCTGAAATATTATGCGACCGAGATGGCGCAGGAAATTATCGACAATGCCATGCAGTGTTTCGGCGCGATGGGCATGACCAAGGAGATGCCGCTGCACCTGTTCGCCGGGCGTATCCGCAACATGCGGATCTATGACGGCCCATCGGAAGTGCATCGCATGGTGGTGGCGCGCAACCTGATGGACACGCGCTGAGAGCGGGTACGTTGAGTATGCCTGTCAGGGGGCATAGGATGAATCATTACAAGACAGGAATTCCAGGATGACCGACCGGATAAATATCTTCATCGACAATGGTGTCGCCGATGTGCGCCTCGTGCGCGAAGACAAGATGAACGCGCTGGACGACGCGATGTTCGCGCGGCTGATCTCGGCGGCCGAAGAGATCAATGCCGACAAGTCGGTACGGGTTGTCGTGCTGTCGGGGCAGGGCCGGGCATTCTGCGCCGGGCTCGACATGGGCAATTTCGGCAAGATGGCCGAAGGCGGGCAGAAGGACGACAGCGTGGCCGGCGGGCGCTTGGCGCCCCGGACATACGGCATTGCCAACCGGGCCCAGCAGGCCGTGTGGGGCTGGCACAGCCTGCGCGTGCCGGTGATCGCAGCCGTGCATGGCGTGGCGCTGGGCGGCGGCTTCCAGGTGGCGCTGGGCGCGGATATCCGGATCGTGCACCCGGAGACGAAACTGTCGATCCTGGAAGTGAAATGGGGCCTCGTGCCGGACATGAGTTCGACCGCGATCATGCGGCGGCTGGCGCGGGAGGATATCATCCGGGAGCTGACCTATACGGGACGCATCTTCTCCGGGACGCAGGCGCTGGAATACGGGTTTGCGACAAAGCTGTCCGAGACGCCCTATGAGGATGCCATGAACCTGGCGCGCCTGATTGCCGAGAAGAGCCCGAGCGCGGTGCAGGCAGCGAAAAAGCTGTACAATGAGATCGCGGACAAGTCGGATGCCGAGGCATTGCTGGCGGAGTCTGTCGCGCAGGACAAGCTGATGGGCGGCAAGAACCAGATCGAGGCCGTGATGGCCGGACTGCAGAAGCGCGCTGGCAAGTTCGCCGACGAATAGGGCCCGAGGAGGGCGCACATGATCGACTATAATGGCAAAGTGGCACTGGTGACCGGTGCAGGCTCCGGCATTGGCCGGGCGCTGGCGCAGGCACTGGTGGCGCGCGGGGCGAAAGTGGTCTGCGCGGATATCAATGAAGAGGGTGTGCAGGAGACGGCGGAAGGCCTTGGCGCGAATGCACTGCCCATCGTGTGCGACATGGCCGACCATGATGCGGCAGCGACGCTGATCCATGATGCCGGAACGTGGCAGGGACGGCTGGACCTCGTCTGTTCGAATGCGGGCATCGGGCTCAACCGGCGGCTGATCAAGCAGGAACTGGACGAACGCGCCGAGCGCCTGTTCGAGGTGAACCTGTTCGCGAACCTGCGCGTAGCGCAGGCCTATGCGCGCTGGCTGGAGGCCGCTGGCGGCGCGGGACGGCTGATGATCACGGGGTCGGAGAATTCGCTGAGCGTGCCGGCAGCGGTGAAGGGCAATGGTCTGGGCCTGTACGGCGCGACGAAGCATGGCGTGCTGGTCATGGCGGAATGGATGCGGGACGAGTTTGCCAGCGGCAACGTGCCGATGGACGTGCACGTGCTGATGCCGGGCGCCGTCTATACGGCTTTGATCGAGAAGCATTTGCCGGACCCGTCAAAGGCACCGCCGGAACTGGGCCTGATCATGCCGGAACGGTGTGCGGAGATTGCCCTGAAGGGCATGGATCTCGGCCTGTTCTACATTCCGACGCATGCGCACCTGGCCGATGACATGAAGCCGCGCATGCAGGGCGTGGCGGATGCGCTGAAGGCGCTGGGGCTAAGCTAACCTGAATCTGAGAGGCTCATCCTGAGCAACGTCGAAGGACGGGCGCTCAGTTTTCGCGTGACCAGCACCAGCGACCGCGCATGGCGGCTGTGCGGCTTTTGATTTTCGAGACACCTAGCCGGGCGGCCAGTGGGGTTGCAGGCAGAGGATGCTGCGCGGTGAGACGGTCGCGCGGACCGATGGCGGGCGCGGCGGGGTCTTGGGCCGGGGTGCCGGTTTGGGCCCGGATTCAGGCTTGGCGAGATGCCGGGCGAGCCGGATCGCATGCGCATCGGGATCAGCCATCGCTGCCTCGATGCGGGCGATGCGGCGCAGGAAGGCGTCGGTTGTGAGGTCTGGCCTGAAGACGGGTGCGCGCGTCGTCACGCCGCGCGGGCCTGTCGTCGGCGTGGGCGGCACGGGGTCGGTGACCGGGCGGATATTGAACAGGCCGATCCGCGGCGCGGTCTTCCGGGGGATAGGAAGCGATGTGCCGGGTGTCACATGCACGGATGCGACGGGTTTCGGGAGCATGGGCGCGACCGTGAAGTCGAGCGCGAGAATGTAGAGCGCGCCGCGCAGCATGTCTTCGATGACGCAGAGATGGCGCTGGGCCTTCCTGTAGAAGGCACGCGGAATTGTCAGCGGCTCGCGCCCGCCGATCCAGTCGATGAACTCGGCAACCATGTCGGTCACGCGGGTGAACAGGGTGGGGGCGGACGTGTCTGTCATGCGGACCATTATGCGGCCGCGCCGGAAGGGGGTGGACAAGTTTTTCCTGTCCGACAGGAAATGCCCGCGCTCGTCCTTCGACCCCTGCCTGCGCAGGGGCAGGCTTCGCTCGGGATGAGCGCTTCTTTCCAGCCTTAGAGGAAGGCTTTCAGGTCGGCCATGAAGCGGTCGAACTGGTCGTGGTGGAGCCAGTGGCCGGCATTCTCGTAGAGCTTCACTTCGGCATCCCGGAAATGCTTGAGCCGGCCATCCTCGGCCGGGTTCGAGGCCCAGCTCTTTTCGCCATAGAGCAGGAGCGTGGGGCAGGTGATGGCCTGCCACAGGGTCTCGATGTCGGCATAGGGGATGTCATAGGGTGTCATCACGCGGAAATAATTGTCGAACTTCCAGGAATAGGTGCCGTCCTCGTTCTGGCTGATGCCGTGGATGGTCAGGTGACGGGCCTGTTCGTCGGTGAGGTAGCTGTTCTCGGTCTTCATGCGCGTATAGGCGTCTTCGAGCGTCGGATATTTCTTTGAGGTGCGACCGGCGGCGGCGCGCTTGGAGTCGATCCAGTCGCGCATGCGCTCGCCGGGCGAGGTGCTGAAGCGCTCCTTCATCATTTTCGGCGATGGGCCAAGGCCCTCGATGGCGACGATCTTGCGGACATTTTCCGGATAGATGCCGGCATAGCGCAGGGAAATCGCGCCACCATAGGAATGGGACACGATGGTGACGGGATTGAACTTCTGCTGGTGGATCAGCTGGGCGAGATCGTAGACGCAGGCGCGGACCGAATATTCGCCGTCTTCCGACCAGGCGCTGTCGCCATGGCCACGCAGGTCGGGCGCGACGACGTGCCAGTCCTTGCTGAGTTCCTTGGCGACCCAGTCCCATGAGCGGCAATGGTCGCGCCCGCCATGGACCAGGACGAGCGGCGGCGCATCCTGGTTGCCCCAGTCGACATAGTGCAGGCGCAGGCGCTGGGAAATGAAGCTGTTCGAGGTCGGTCCGGAGAATTGGGTCATGGCGCTGATTTGCCCGGCTTTGCCCTGCATTGTCCAGAGCGGCGGACGGGTTTATCCAGGGGGGAGGAAGGGTTCAGTCGAGCCGGGCAGCGCGCTCGGCGTCGGCCCGGTAGTTGCGGCTGGACATCAGCAGGCAGAGAATGCTGAGCGCATTGAAGATGAGGATGAGCTCGAGCGCCCGCGCCAGCGGGTGGGCCTCTCCCTGCGCGGTGAAATAGTCGCTCAGCACGCCGGCAATCCACGGGCCGCAGCCGATGCCGATCAGCGTCAGGCAGAACAGCATGAACGCCGAGGCGAAAGCCCGCATGCGCAGCTGGACCAGTTCCTGCGAGGCCGTGTAGGCGATGCTGGCATAGATCAGGCCGACAAAGCTGGGCACCACGTTCCACGCATAGGCGAGGCCGACATTGGGCGCGCGCAGGAACATCCAGGCGAAGGGCAGGGCGATGGCGGCGCAGAGGGCGATGATCAGCGGACGCCAGCGCAGGTCTTTCTTCGACAGGCGGTCGCAGACCAGCCCGATGACAACGGCGCCTACGCTGCCGACGCCGCCGATGAGGAGGCCGAGCGGCCACGAGACCTGGCCGGGGCTGAGGCCATAGGTGCGCTGGAGGTGGCTGGAAGTGAAGACGAGGAAGGCGTTGGCCGAGATGCAGATCAACAGGCAGCCTGCGAGGAGCCAGAGATAAGAGGTCTGACCCATGATGAAGCGAAGCGTCTCTTTCAGCGATGGCGCGGGACGGTCGTCCTGGCGCGCTTCGGAATGGCCGCGCACGGGTTCACGTACGGTGAAGCGGACAAGCAGCGCGAGCAACAGGCCTGGCACGCCGGCGACGAAGAAGGCCATGCGCCAGCCATAGGCTTCATAGACCAGGCCGCCGAGGGCGAAACCGAGCATGACGCCGAGGCCGATGCCGGTCGTGTAGACGCCGAGGGCCGTGGCGCGTTCCTGCGGGGGATAGAGGTCTGCGATCATGCTGGTGGCAGGCGGGGTGCCGCCGGCTTCGCCGACGCCGACACCCATGCGGGCGACGAGGAGCTGCCAATAGGATTGCGACAGGCCGGACAGGGCGGTCATGCCCGACCAGATGGTGAGGGCGAGGGCGATGATGTTGCGGCGGTTGCCGCGGTCGGCCCACATCGCGACGGGAATGCCCAATGTCGCGTAGAAGGCTGCGAAGGCGATGCCGGTGAGCATGCCGAGCTGGCTGTCCTTCAGGTTGAGCTCGTCCTTGATCGGTTCGAGCAGGATGACGAGGATCTGCCGGTCGACATGGTTGAACGTGTAGACGAGCGTCAGCACCATGAGGACCCAGAGACGGCCGGAATTGGCATGCCGCGCGGGCGGGGACAGATCGGAATTCATCAGCAGGGACCCATTTTCTGGCGCGCCGCATTCAGGCAGGCGGGACGCAGTATCATGTCGCGGGGTGAACGGGTGGCGTCGGCATATGCAGCATTCCGCTCCCCGTGGCACGTCCAGAGCGAGGTTGATCCTCACTTCAACAAGTGTTGAAATATGGCCTGCTTTCGCATCAGGGGCAAGACAAATGCGTCCTGCCGGTTAGTATCAGCCAATTCCTGCGATAGAACCCGAAGAGAAATGTCCCATGTCCCTAGCCATGCCTGATGACGGCAAGCCCGTTCGCCGGACAGCGATCCTTGACGCTGCCGAGGCGCAATTCGCCCAGCACGGGTATGACGGTGTGAACCTGCGGGCGATTGCCCGCGACGCCGGCGTGGATGTCGCGCTGGCGAATTACCATTTCGGGAAGAAGCGTGACCTGTTCGACGCGGTGCTGATGCGGCGGGCCGAAGTGCTGAACGCCTGGCGCCTCAAGGCGCTGGAGGACGCGCTGTCGGAGGCCAGGCCGAACCCGCCGAGCGTCGAGGCGATTGTCAGGGCTTACCTGCGACCGCTGCTGACCGGGTCGCACGTCACCGAGCCTGGCTGGAAGCATTATTATGCGCTGATCGCTTATGTAAACAACTCGCCCGACTGGGGCGGCAAGCTGATGACCCAGTTCTTCGATCCGCTGATCATCCAGTTCATCGACGCGCTGCGGCTGAGCCTGGGAGATGTCGACGAGAAGGCACTGTACTGGTCGTACCATTGCTTTTCCGGCGCCCTGACCCTGACCTTTGCCGAGACCGGCCGTATCGACCTGTTGTCGAAAGGCCTGTGCCGGTCGGACGACCTGGCCGGGGCCTATGAGCATGTCGTGCGCTTCATCACGGCCGGATTCGAGTCGATCAGGCCGGCCTGAGACCGGAAACGAAAACGGCGGCATGTTGCCATGCCGCCGTCGTTTCCGGGAGGAGAAGTCTCGTCCTAGTACTTGAAGTCGACACCGAACGTGACGGTGCGCGGATCGCCGTAGAAGCCGGTCAGCGTGCCTTCGAGGCCGAGTGTTGGCGTGAACGTGCCGTTCGTGTTGATGTTCACGAAATTATAGCCCGCAACGACGTAGCGCTCGTCGGTGAGGTTCTTGCCGTTGAGGCTGAAGCCCCAGCGTCCGCCTTCGGTTTCCCAGCGCATGCCGACATCCCACAGGGTGAAGGCCGGCTGGTCGAGGAACGGGTTCGGCGATTCGAACTGGCTGGAGTCGCCACGATAGGAGACCAGCGTGTTCATGAGCAGGCGGCCATTATTGTCGAGGATCGTGAGCGGCGTGTCATAGGAAAGACGCGTGCTGGCGGTCCAGTCCGGCGTGTTCTGGATGACACGGTCATTGGCAACGTCATTGCCGAATGCGTCGATATACTCGTCGTATTGTGCATCGACATAGCCGACCGACCAGCCAAGATTGAACAGGTCGGACTCGTTGAACACCTGCTCGGCGAGCGTGGCGTTGCCTTCGAACTCGACGCCCCAGATCGTGGCCGCACCGGCATTTGTCGTGACGCCGGTAAACGTGTCGTTGACGCCGTCATTGTCCGTATCGATGCCGACCGAGCCTGGAACCTGGACATCCTTGTAGTCGGAATAGAAGGCCGCGACGCTGTAATTGAGGTCGCCGCCATACTGGCTGCCCTTGTAGCCGACTTCGTAGCTGTCGACTTCTTCCGGGTCGAACTGCATGAAATCATAGATTTCGGCATCCGAGACCGTGCCGCTGAGGTCGAGGTCCGGTGCTGCCGATGTCTGGCCGCGCGGATCGAAGGAACCACCCTTGAAGCCCTGCGAGTAGGTTGCATAGAGGTTGCTGTCGTCGGTGACTTTATAGCTCACGGACACGCGCGGGCTGAAATCGTCGAACGTGGCTTTGCCTTTGAAGTCCGACGTCGTGGCGAGCAGATTCGGGCTGCCACCGAAGAATTCCGAGAAGCCGCCATTATAGGTGCGACGCAGGACTGTCGATGTGCGCTCGTCTTCCGTGTACCGCGCACCAAGTGCGATGCTGAAGCGATCCGTCAGGTCGAAGGTGAAGTCGCCAAAGATGGACCATGTCTTGGTGCCGACATCGCCGAAAGTCTGGGCGTTGAGTCCCGTGTACACGGTTGTGCTGTTGACGGCATTCAGCAAGTCGCCCGTCTCCGCGAGAAGAACGTCGAACACAGTCGAGGCGTTGGCGTCGAGATAGTAGAGGCCGACGATGCCATTGAGGCGGTCGCCGGAATACAGGACCTGGAATTCTTCCGAGAACTGGTCGTTGGCATAGATCGCCGGCACGTCGAGGTCGGCTTCCGGCAGGCTGTCAAAGTCGATCGGCGAGGTGCTCTCATCTTCGCGATAAGCGAGGATGTTCTTCAGTGTGATCGTGTCGGACATCGCGTATTCGGCGACGATCGAGCCGCCATAGGCTTCCGATTCCTGCTTGACGACGTTGAGGCCGGCGCGCGTGTCATACTCGCTGTCGAGGACAGGGTAGGTGAAGGGGGCGAACTGGTCAGGGATCAGGCGATGGCCCTGGCGGGCGTTGGAGTCGTCCTTCGTATAGTCGCCGGAAATGCGGATCTGGAAGTCGGGATTAACGTCCCATTCGGCCGACAGGCGGGAAGATGCGACGTCCTTGTTGTAGTTGTCCTGGCCGGTGATGATGTTCTCGCCGTAGCCGTCGCGATAGAGCGCTGCGACCGCGCCGCCGACGCGGAACGTGTCCGACAGGGGCGTGCTGGCCGAGACTACGACTTCTTTCTGGCCGTAGGTGCCGACAGCGGCGCGCACGTTGAGCGCCGGCTCATTGGCCAGCGAACGGGTGACGTATTTGACAGCGCCACCGATGGTGTTGCGACCGTAGAGCGTGCCCTGCGGGCCGCGCAGGACTTCGATGCGCTCGACGTCGAACACGTCAAGGACGGCGCTTTGCGGACGGTTGAGATAGACGTCGTCAACATAGATGCCGACACCGGCTTCGAAACCGGCAACCGGATCCTGCTGGCCGACACCGCGGATGAAGGCGGTGAGCGTGGAGTTGGTGCCGCGCGACACTTCGAGCGTGACGTTCGGGGAAATTTTCGCGACTTCGGTGATGTCTGCGACGCCGAGTTCGGCGAGCAGGTCGCCATCAAAGGCGGAGACCGACAGTGGCACGTCGATGAGGTTCTGTTCGCGGCGCTGGGCGGTGACGACGACCGGGCCGAAGCGGCGCTCGGTCTGTGCACCGGCGTCATCGTCGGCCTGGGCGAAAGCAGGCGCGAGCGGTGTCAGCGCGCTGGCTGCCAGAGCGATCAACGCGACGCGGGATGTGAGCTTGTTCATTGGCGGTCCTCCTCGGAGCCGAATGCGGAATGCTTCGACTCTCAAATTCAACATTTGTTGAAAAACGCCTCAAAGCTGCCCCTTTGTCAATTGCCTTCTACGCCGTGCGAGATTTTAAACGGGGAGCCGTGACTTTATCGCCACGCCGGCCTCGCGTGCCGGGCCTGGCGTTATAGTGCGTGCTGTCCTGTGGCCTTGCTGCCCCGGCACCGAGGCCGTACCTGACCCGGGCATGCCCGATCACACAGACCTCCTGAAGTCCCTTCGCCAGATAACACAGGCGATCGATCTCTATTCAAAACACCTCCTGAAAGAGACCGGACTGACCTCTCCCCAGTTGCTGGTCTTGCAGGCGGTCAGCGTGCGCGGCCGGGAAAAGCCGTCGGAAATTGCCCGGGCGGTGAACCTGTCGCAGGGCACGATCACGTCGATTGTCGACCGGCTGGCGCGGGCCGGACTGGTCGACCGCGAACGCAATGCGCATGACAAGCGGGTCATCGAGGTCGTGGTGACGGAGGAAGGCAGGACCAGGCTGGCCGATGCGCCAGCGCCATTGCAGCACGACTTTCTCAAGCAATTCGGCATGCTCGCGGACTGGGAGAAGTCGCTGCTGGTCTCATCCGTCCAGCGCATCGCGGGGATGATGCAGGCCGACGGCCTGGACGCGGCGCCGATTCTGGAGATTGGCGACCTGTCGCCGGATGAGCCGAAGCGCCCGGCCTGACAAGGCCTAGCGTTCGACCTGTTCCATCTCGTCTTCGGCGGGGCTGTCCCAAGGCAGGTGGCGCTCGTCGAGCACGACCAGGTTGTCGCGCGAAATGATGGTTGCGCGCGTGTGGTAGCCAAGCAGCTTGGTCGTCGGTTCGTCCAGGTTGCGGGCAAGCAGCATGGTTTCTTCGGACGAGAAGTTCGACAGGCCGCGGGCGCGCTCGACGCCTTCCTCGTCATAGACGTGGATGACGTCGCTGCGGACATATGGGCCATGGATGGAGATGACGTCTGCGCGTTCGACTCCGCGTTTGCCGGTTTCCATCAATTCAGCCGCTTCCTGACTGATGACGATGCTGCCAGCCATCTGGAGACGGTCGGTGAGCCAGGCGGCCCATGCCGAGGCCGGCTCGGTATTGGCAATGCATTTCGTGTGCGGGCGTTCGCCCTTGAGCACGGACGAAACCGGATTGTCGGCCTCGCCATTGGCGATCAGCGTCGTGCAGCCGGCATGCTGGGCCATGTTGGCGGCCTGCATCTTGGTGAGCATGCCACCGCTGCCGAGCGCACTCGTGCCTTCGGTGACGGACAGGTATTCCGAAACGTCGTGCAGCTCTTCGACCAGCTTGGCGCCGGGCTCGGACGGGTCCTTGTCGTAAAGGCCGTCAACGCTGGTCAGGATGATCAGGTGCGATGCCTGGATCATCTGGGCGATACGGGCCGCGAGGCGGTCATTGTCGCCAACGCGAATTTCTTCGGTCGTGATCGTGTCGTTCTCATTGACGATGGGCATGACATTGCCGTTGAGGAGGCGGTGGACCGTGTTCTTGGTGTTCAGGAACCGGCGGCGCTCTTCGAGGTCGCCGCGTGTCACCAATACCTGGGCGATATCGAAACTGAATTCGAGTGCGACCTGCTTGTAGGCGCTGAGAAGGATAGGCATGCCGCAGGCTGCGGCGGCCTGCTTGTCGCGCAGCCCGGCATTCTCGGGCGCGACATTGAGCGTGTTCAGACCGAGCGCAACCGCACCGGAAGATGTCAGCACGACTTCATAGCCGTCTGCGCGCAGCAGCGCGATATCTTCGAGCAGCCGCTGAATGAACGCCCAGCGCGGGGTGAGCAGGTCAGGATTGGCCAGAAGGCTTGATCCGACTTTCACGACGATCCGTTTTGTCTGAGGCAATTTTCAACTCCGTAGGTCTGAGTCCACGAACTAGGTGTATTCTGAAGAGGAAACAACTGACTGGCGGATAAAACGACTGTGGTTTGTGGCCAGACCGGCCCGTTTAGCCGAAATATTGGCAATGAAAGCAAAGTGCTGGACGGTTGCCTTGAAAAATATGCAAAAACTGTGACATGGGCCGCGTGTGATAAAAATTTGAACTCAAAGCAAAAACGACTAGGAAGGCCTCAAAAGGGGATCTCTGCGATTCCAGTCACTCAGGCGATACGGGAACAGAAAGTTACAATGAAGGCACTTTTGGTTGGATGCGGAAAAATGGGCGGCGCCTTGCTGCAACAATGGTCCCGGTCTGCGGATTGGGACTTCACTGTCGTGGATCCGTTCGCCGAAACCGTGCCCGAAGGCGTCACCTTGCTGAAGGCCCGCGAGGACCTTCCAGACACAATGTTCGACCTGCTGATCGTCGCCGTCAAGCCGCAGATGATCGACGAGGTCATGCCGGCCTACAAGACCTGCCTTGCGCCCTCCGGCGTTGTCGCCTCGATTGCCGCCGGGTGTTCGGTCGATCGCCTGAAGGCGGCCACAGGTGCCAGCGCGGTGATCCGGATCATGCCCAACCTGCCGGCCCTGATCGCCCAGGGCGTGAGCGGCCTGTATGCGAGCCCGGACTGCACCGAGGCCCAGAAGTCGGCCGTAGAAACCCTGATGCAGCGGGCCGGCACGACTGTCTGGGTCGATGACGAAGACGCGCTAGACCGCGTGACAGCCGTTGCGGGCAGCGGCCCCGGCTATGTCTTCGAAATAGCGCGGGCCTATATTGCCGCGGCTGAAGCCCTGGGGTTCACGAACAGCCAGGCGCGCGCGCTTGTGCTGGGTACGATGGCCGGCGCCGTCGAGATGGCGCGGCAATCCGATGAAACGGTCGAGACGTTGCGCAACTCGGTGACCAGCAAGAACGGCACGACACAAGCGGGCCTCGAGGCCCTCAACGCGGACGGCACGCTCTCCGAGCTGATGCGGCGCACAACCCAGGCCGCCTATGACCGGGCGGTGGAACTGCGTTAGGGGTTTCCGGCGAAAGCCGGCAACAGTGCTGCTCCATTTCGCAAACCAAAGACGACAAGGAAGAAGGTTCATATGAATATTGCTGCCATAATTTCGCTCGGCGCCTATTTCGTCCTGATGATGCTGATCGGGCTCTACGCCTACCGCAAGTCCACCAGCGACGTATCGGAATACATGCTGGGCGGGCGGCAATTGCACCCCGCGGTCGGAGCCCTGTCGGCGGGCGCATCCGACATGAGCGGCTGGATGCTGATGGGGCTGCCCGGCGCGATCTTCGTGTCCGGATACAGCGCGGCCTGGATCGCTGTCGGCCTCGTGATCGGCGCCTATCTGAACTATCGCCTCGTGGCGCCGCGGCTGCGCGTCTATACGGAACTCGCCGAGGACGCGATCACGATCCCGGACTTTTTCGAGAAGCGTTTCAAGGATCGCTCGCACATGCTGCGCGTCCTGTCGTCGATCG
Organism: uncultured Alphaproteobacteria bacterium; assembly: GCA_963973995.1. Classification (GTDB taxonomy): domain Bacteria; phylum Pseudomonadota; class Alphaproteobacteria; order Caulobacterales; family Hyphomonadaceae; genus Hyphomonas. The sequence continues at coordinate 64,412 of CAXBCO010000009.1, read as the reverse complement.
TGATCGTCATCTTCTTCACGCTCTACACATCGTCGGGCGTTGTCGCCGGAGGCAAGCTGTTCGAAGCCTCATTCGGGCTGGACTATACGCTCGGCCTGTTCCTGACGGCCGGGGTGGTCGTGGCCTATACGCTGTTTGGCGGCTTCCTGGCAGTCAGCCTGACCGATTTCGTGCAGGGCTGCATCATGTTCGTCGCGCTTGTGCTGGTGCCCGTGGTGGCGATCAATGCAGTCGGCGGGTTCGACGCCACGCATGCAGAAGTGCTGGCGTCGCCGGCGGCCAGCGTGCCGGACGCCCCCAGCCGGGAAAATTTCTTCAACTGGTTCCAGGGCCTGTCCGTGATCGGGATCATTTCCGCCGCGAGCTGGGGCCTCGGCTATTTCGGCCAGCCGCATATCATCGTGCGTTTCATGGCGATCCGGTCGCTGAAGGACATCGCGACGGCCCGCTATATCGGGATGGGCTGGATGACGGTGACCGTGATCGGTGCCGTCGCTGTCGGCGTCACGGGCGTCGCCTATGTCAACGAGCACAGCCTCAACAGCGAACTGACCGACCCGGAAACCATCTTCATCCTGTTCTCGCAGGTCCTGTTCCATCCGCTGGTCACCGGCTTCCTGCTGGCGGCGATCCTTGCCGCGATCATGAGCACGATTTCGTCGCAATTGCTGGTATCGTCGAGTTCGCTGACGGAGGACTTCTACAAGACCTTCCTGCGCAAGAATGCGAGCCAGAAAGAGCTGGTCATGGTCGGGCGCCTGTCGGTCCTGGCCGTGTCGCTTGTGGCGATTGCGCTCGCCTTTGACCGGTCGAGCAGCATCTTGTCGCTGGTCAGCTATGCCTGGGCCGGCTTCGGGGCGGCCTTCGGCCCGATCATCCTGCTGAGCCTGTTCTGGAAGGGGCTGACGCGCAATGGCGCGCTGGCCGGCATGATTACCGGGGCGGCGACCGTGCTGGTCTGGCTGTATGCACCGATCACCGTCGGCGGCCAACCGCTGTCAGGCACGATCTACGCGATCGTGCCCGGTTTCGCGCTGAGCCTTGTCGCGGCGGTTCTGGCCAGCCTGATCAAGGGCGAGGCGGATCCCCGGGTGCAGGTCGAATTCGATGCGATGACCGAGGCCATGTCGGCCGAGAAACAGCCGCTTCTCTAGCGCGTTACGATGTCAGGTGGTGCCCGTCGCGTATTGCAGCGCACGGGCATCATACTGCTCGATCACCGCATCGAGGTCGCCCGGCGAATTCAGCAGGGCGAGCTTTTCCTTCGGTTCAAGCGCCGTGATATATTCGCCAATCGTCGAGACGCGGTTCGCGCGTGCCCGGGCGATGGCGAGGGGCGTATGAACCTCGCTATGGGCGAGGGGCCAGTGCGTGTCGACAATTTGCGTCCGGCGATTCCGCAGATTGCGGTCTGAGAACAGGTTTGCCAGACTCGGTGCCGACAGGCCCTGATAGGCGGGACGGCTGGCGACAGAGTCGAGATAGGACTGGGGCGGATCGCGCTCTTCCGGGCTTTCCAGCAGGTTCATCCGCAGTGCGAAATCACCACTCTTGGTACGCCCGGTCCACCAGGACAGGGTCGCGGCCAGCAGCATGCCGATGGTCGCCGGTGCGAGCCAGGCAGCGAAGATCGGCGAGATGGCGAAGGCTGACACCGTGAGCACGACGCCGAGAACGATGGCCGGGGCATGGTGGCGGAACGTGTCGGACAGGGTGTATTCGTTCGACTCGCGGGCCTGCGGGTTCCAGCCGCCATCGCGGCCCGTGAACACGCGGTACACGGCGGTCGTCTGTTCGACCATCATGACCGGCGCGAGCAGGACAGAAATCAGCGTTTCGGCGACGACGCCCATGGCTGTCTTCACCGGGCCGACGGTGCGGCGCCAGCGCGGCGATGCGAGGCCATAGACCAGCCCGTAGAGCTTGGGGGCGAACAGGATGGCCATGGTCGCCGAGAAAAGCTGCAGCGAGCGCTCGGAGTCGATCACGGGCCATGACGGGAAGAGGGCTGCCTTCTCGCCGAAATATTCCGGCGTCAGGAACATGTTCTGCAGCGACAGCAACATGCCGACCGTGATGAAGAGCAGCCAGAGCGGCGAGGCGAGATAGGAGAAGATGCCGATGATGAGATGCATGCGGCTGGTGAAGGTGAGGCCGCGTGTCTTCAGCAGGACAGCCATGTGCTGCATGTTGCCCTGGCACCAGCGGCGGTCGCGGATGGACAGGTCGATGATCGAAGGCGGGCCTTGCTCATACGAGCCGCCCAGTTCCGGCGCGATCTGCACGTTCCAGCCGGCGCGGCGCAGGAGCGCGGCTTCGACGAAATCATGGCTGAGAATGGAGCCGCCGAACGGAGCCCGGCCCGGAATTTCCGGGAGACCGGCCGCGTTGGCGAGCGCCGAGATGCGCAGGATCGCGTTGTGGCCCCAGAAATTACCTTCATTCTGCGCCCACCAGGCCAGGCCGCTGCCGAGGACAGGGCCGTAGAGCGCGGCGGCGAACTGCTGGGTGCGGGCGAACAGGGTGCGTCCGCCGACAAGCTGGGGAATGGTCTGGATCAGGCCGGTAGCCGGCGAGGCATCCATCCGGCGCGCGAGTTCGATGAGTGTGTCGCGCTCCATGAAACTGTCCGCATCGAATACGATCATATAGTCGTAGCGACCGCCCCAGCGGGTGATGAAGTCACGGATATTGCCGGCCTTGCGGTGCAGGTTCATCGTGCGGCGGCGGTAGTGGACCATGGAGCCGGTGGCGATGCGCGACCGCAAGCGTTCAAAAGCGGCTTCTTCCTCGAGCGCAATTTCGGGATCGTTGGTGTCGCTGAGAATGAAGCACTCGAAGCGGCCGGGCGCGTTCGCAAGCGATTCTGCGGTTGCCTCGACGGTGGCGAAGACGCGCTCGACATTTTCATTATAGATCGGGAATACGACGACCGTGCGGCCGGCGATCATCTGGGTCGCGGGCGCCGTGGTCGCCTTGGGCGCGGGAAGCAGGCCAGCCATGGCGGCTAGGAAGCCGATCGTGCTGCTGACGAAGGCATAGGCGATCCAGCTGATGTTCAGGCTGAAGACGGCGAGCAGGACTTTTTCGAGCACGGTGACGCCGGACACGTTCAGCACGTTGTACATTTCGATGGTCGCCCAGGCGGCGAGGAGGAGGGCCAGCGAGAACACGATGACCTTGCGCCACATCTGCGACTTCGGCGCACGATGATTCACGGTCGGACCCGTCTTGAAGGCCTGGTCAGGCATCGCGATGGGGTATTCTGCAGGGCGGGCGCGAAAAGTGATCATTGCGATCTCCAGCGATAGAGCCAGGTTTCAGAGACAGGGTGGTCGGCCTTGGTCATCAAGGCGCGCAGTTCGCTCAGGCTTGCGTCTTTGGAGTCGAGTTCAAAGCTGAGGCGGATACCGCCCGTTTTCGGGTTCGGCCGGACAATGGGCGATATAATGGTGCCGGAGGACGTCGACACCTGGGGAATCGCATCGCGCAGCAACGCGTCATTGTCGGAATCGAAGTCGATGATGAACATCGGCCGCTTGGTCGCCGGGGAAATGCCGACTTTCGTCGCGGTGATCCTGGCGACCGGCGCGACGACCGGCTGTGGCAGGCTCCAGATCATCTGGTAGGACAGCCGGACCGGCTTGCCGGCATCCCATGCCTCTGCCGGACGCCATGAGACGACAATGTTGTCATTGTATTCGTTGGTGGTCGGGATTTCGACCAGGGTCAGGTTGCCGGGGCCCCAGCCGTCTTTCGGCGCAATCCAGACATTGGGGCGGCGCTCATAGGCGGCCTCAAGGTCATCATAATCGTCAAAGTCACGATTACGCTGCATCAGGCCGAAGCCGAGCGGCGGCTGGGTGGCGAAACTGGAGATTTCAAGCTGGCTGGGATTGGCGAGCGGTCGCCAGACCCATTCGCCGTTATGAAGCTCGATCATAAGGCCTTCGGAATCGTGCACGGCGACGCGATAGTCGCGGTTGCCGCGATTGATGCTGTGCGGTGAGAAATAATACATCGAGGTGATCGGCGCGATGCCGACTTCGGTGAGCTTGCGACGCGGGAAGAAGACCGCTTCCACATCGATCAAGGTCGATGTGCCGGGTGTGATGTCGAAGCGGAAAGCGCCCGTCGTGCTGACGCCGTTGAGGAGGGCATACACGGTGAGAGACTTGGCGCCTGGCGCTGGCTTGACCAGCCAGAACTCACGGAAGGACGGAAACTCTTCCCCGGCAGGTGAGGCGGTCGAGATCGCCATGCCCCGGGCCGACGCGCCGTAGACCGTGCCGGCGCTGAGCGCGCGAAAGAAGCTGGCGCCCTTGAAGCTGATCAGGTCATCAAACTTGCCGGAAGAATTCAGGGGTGTGGTGACGTGAAAACCGGCAAAACCGATTGCCGTCTTGTCGGCATCCGACAGCGGCAGGTCGAAGAAGGCGAAATCCTCCTCAGCATAGGGCCGCGGCATCGCGACACCGTTCTCGACGATGTTGAGTTTCACCTCGTCATTGAAGAGATAGCCGCGCGGGTCGTAGTGGACACGGAACGGCACGGCGCTGTCAGGCGTCCACTCGGCCGCCTCGCGCTTGAATTCGATGCGGCGGTACTGGTCATAGTCGAGTGCTGCGGCGGCGGACGGAACGGATGACGATTTCTGGTAGGCGTGTTCCGACAGGGCCTGCGCCTTGTTGATGACCTGTTCGAAGGCGAAAGGCGGCGCGACAGGGGCAGCGTCTGCCGACGCTTTGACGACCGGCTTGCCGGCGTCGCCTGATGCGTCGGCTTCGTCGTTGATATCGGCGACCGAGTCGATTGGCGCGATGTCCGGCGCGTTTGGCAGGGTGATTGCCGTATCCGCGAGGCCGGAGGCTTCCTCATCAGGCGTGCCGGGACCAATCGCGGCAAGGGTTGGCGCCGGCTTGGCCGAGAGGGATGCGATGATCACGCCGCCCAACAGGACAGTGATCGCCGCGCAGAGCGCGACGGCGGGAATGAAGAAAGGACGTTGAGTCAGTTTCAAAATATCCTCTTGGCCGACGAAGCCGCTGATTTCAGAAAGCGCCGTCGCTTATCCGTGGCAACAGAATTACCGCCCGGATCGCCTGCGCTTGATAAAGCGCACGCTATCTGGGCAATACGCCTCGCCCCGGCATTCGTTTCACTGAGAATTTTGGTTATTTTGCGGCGCAGCATTACGGTGCTGCAATAACCCCACCCGAACCCATTCGGCGAACCAGTGCTGCACAATCCAGTTTGTTGCAAGTGCTCAGTCGCTGTGCAGCTGATTCTCGTGCCTGAAACGGCGCGGGATTCGCATCAGGCGATATTCCGCGATATGCAGGGCTGCAACCCGCAAGCCCTGAGGGCACCCTGATGCAACCGAATGTGAATTTGAATGGCGGGTCATCGCTTCCTGGTGTCGTCACGGTGGAGTCCGGAATTCCCGGCGTGTCAGTCCTGATGTGCGGCAGTGCCAAGCATGGGCTGGCCCAGGTGACGGACAGTCTTGCGACCAGCACAGCGGAGGCCGAACGGGCGGCTCGGCTGCGCGATCCGGCGGCGCGCCAGAGGCTGCTGGCATCTCTCGCCAGCGCGAGGGCGATGCTGGGGGCGGCGCTGGGCATTCCGCCGCGCGAGGTGAGCCTGGCGCGCACGGAAGACGGTGTGCCTTTTCTTGCCGGCCGCCCGGACCGAGCGATCTCGATCTCCCGGAGTGAGGGGTGGACAGCTGTGGCTCTGGGCAACGCGCGGGCCATTGGTCTGGATATTGAGCAGGTCAGGCCAATCGACTGGCAGCCAATGCTGTCGATGATCTGCAGCGATGCGGAGCGCGACCAGATGCTGGCACTGACGGATGCATCGCCCGACCGCGCCCTTTCTGTCTTCTTCGAGCTATGGACGGTGAAAGAAGCCATACTGAAAGCATCGGGCAAAGGCCTTGGCGGCGGAGCGAAGACCGTACCGGTGCCGGTCGCGTCATTAGGTCAGACCGCGCCGACACTGCGGGAAGTGTCGGCTGGCGGCGCCTGCTACGCGGTCTGGTCGGAGCGGATCGAGGACGTTTTCCTCAGCGTAGCGGTTGGCGGCGCAGGCTAGGCCCGGTCAGCCAGCGCGATGGTGAGCGGGCTTGCCTCGTAGATGCGCAGCCCATCACACCAGAGCGTGCCCTTGCCGGTGATCAGGAGGCGGTCACCGGATTGGACGATCTCCATGATCTCCATCACCGTGGTGACCTCTTGCTTGTCCGGCGTGACCTGACCGCGATAGGCCCATTTGACCGGCGCACCTGCCGCAACGGTTTCGAATTGCGGGTCGGCCATGCCTTTGGTGAAGCCCTTCAGGCAGGCGGCGTGGGACAGGAGCTGGACCAGCGCGTCGAGTCCGAGCGAGCCTGGCTGGACCGGATCCTGGAAGAAGTGAGCCTTGAAGTACCATGCATGCGGATCAACCGACTGGCGCCCGCGTGCGAGACCGAGGCCTCCCGCGCCACCCGTGGCGTCGAAATAGTCGATCCGGTCGAGCATGACCAGGTCGCCGGTGGCGGTGGGGGCCTTTGGCAGCGCGGTGCCGGGACGGTTGGGGGCGAGACCCAGGAGTGCGCGGTGCTCGTCCTTTGTCGGCAGGCCGGCCTGACGCACGAGGGCGGCGGCGGGGAAGAAGCCGAACTGGGTCTTCAGGTTCATGACCGGGCGGCCATCGGCGAGCGTGGCCTTGAGTTCGAAGGCCACGATGGTCATCGGGCCGACCTTGGAGAAAGAGGACAGCGTCGAGTCGACCGTGATCATGCCGTCATGCGGGCCGACCTGCATGAAGACCTGTCCGTCGCCGTCGAGATTGCGGAAACGTTCGCCGCCTTCGAGGGCAAAGCCGCAATGGCTGGCGAGCCAGCCGCAGGGCTGGAGGACGATTTCCGACAGGACCGCGAAAGGCATGTGGCCATTGGCATTATCGCGGAAGTACCAGGCGTCTGCCGGGATATCGTATTCGGCGACGACGCGGGCGCCGATCTCTTTCACGCCGGGGCGGGTGGAGACCTGGGTGACGCGGGTCATCATATGGTAGGGCGGCTGGGGCAGGCGCGGGGCGCGTCCGGCAGTGTCGAAGGGGACGTAGAGGTCTCCGAAGGCGGCGGAGGGGGCGCTGGCGGCGCAGTTCAGCAGGGCAGCATGGTCGCCGCGGCTTTCGCCCATCGGGCCGACACGGAGCGGTTTGTCCGTCGTGTGGGGCGCAGGCCAGTCCTTGCGCAGGCGGATGGCGAAGCGGGGGCAATGGAAGACTTTCTTGCCGTCCGAGCGGGCGAGGAGAGACGCATAAAGGACGGGGCTTTCGCCATCGATGATGTCGTCGATGAAGACTTCATAGGTCACTTCATGGTCGCGGTCGGGGATAACCTGTCCCCGGCAGACGAATTTGGCGGTGTGGCCGGGCATCGGTTCAAAGACATAGCCGTCACGCTCGATGGTGAGGCCTGCAGCGGCAGCGTAGAATTCCAGCGCCTGCACGGCGGCCTCGGCCATCAATGTGCCGGGCATGCAGGGATCTTCGTGGAAATGGCCTTCGTAGAACCACGCGTCCGTCGGCACATGCGCGCGGGCCTTGAGATAGCCGCGTCCCCATGGGCCGCCAGTCGGGTCGAAGGCTGTCACCTCGTCGAAGAAGGCGAGCTTGCCGTCCGGCAGGTGCGCCGGGCGGGAGTGGGCGGCGCAGAATTCAAAGCCCTTGCCGAAACAGGCGAGCGCATCGCCGGCGCGGAAAGCGGCAAGGTCCAGGGCGCTGAAGGTCCGTTTGGTGCTGGCGCGAGCGGTGCCGAAAGGGTGTGGTGCGGGGGTGGGAGGGGCGTCGGTGGACGCATCCCAGATGACGCCCTTGCCGGTGGCGAGTTCCGCATCGGTGAAGAATCCGGCCTGGCCGTTGCGGACCGAGAAGACCTTCCGGCCCGCGACCATGCAGTCATACTGGAAGAAGAACATGCGCACGCCAGCGAGCGTGGCATGGCCTGTGATTTCGATCTGGAAGGCCAGCGTGTCGCCGGGGCCGGGCAGGCCGCCCTCGTGGAAGGTGATTTCGCAGCCGAGCAGGCGGTAGACGCGTTCGTTCCGGTTTTTCAGGTCGGCGCCCATCCAGCCGATCAGGGTGAGGTCGGCCTGTCCGCATTCGATCAGCGGGCCGGGGCGGACACGGCCATTGCGGACGTGCCAGTCGTTGGCCTTGAGGTCTGTCTCTGTCCAGATGACGCCTGTGCTCTCGACACCCGCTTCGGCGTCGATGCCGGTGATGCGGTCAACGAGCAGCAGAGGTGGGGCTGGCAGGCGGACCTGACGGTCGAAGGCGTCCTGTTCGACGAAAGCCGGACCGAAAAAGTTCGACATCAGGCCACGGGTCGAATCCTCGATCGCGGCGCGGGTCCAGTTCGGGCCGTTGGGCGCACGAGCCATGAGGGCCTCATTGCCGTTGACCACTTTGCGGGGCGCCGTGGAGGTGCGGGGCTTCGACTTGGTGCATGGTGCAGGCGCCTTCAGCGGGGCCGGTGGGGTGGTGCTGCGGGCGTAGTGTGGGGGCGGCAGGTGTGGGGCAGGTGGCAGGCCGCCGGTGGGGCGCGTGGCTGGGATTTCAGGTTTCGGATAGTGAACCGGTTTGGTGAGAGGCATGGGGTCGGTTCCTGTCCAGGGATTGTTGCGGGCAGCATCAAGGCGTGTCGCCACGCGGGCAATATTGATGCCGAGCCCATCGGCGAAGAGCGTGGCGGTGAGATGGGCGATCTGGCCGAGATCTGACGCGACGATCCGGTCGGTGGCGACGGCGACGTGCGGCTTGTCGCCGAGCACACTATCGATGGCGCGCGACAACGTGGCGCGCGGGCCGATCTCGACGAAGGTGCGAACGCCGTCTTCATAGGCTTGGCGAACAGTGGCGGGGAAGTCGACTGTGTCGACGGCCTGTCGCGTCAGCATGTCGGCGACGCGCGCCTTTGTGGGCGTGTAGCTGGCATTGATGGCATTGGCGTAGAGGCGGATGCCGGGAACCTTGGAGACGGGGCGCGTGTGCAGCTTGCGCCACTGGTCCTCGAACGGTTTCATCGCCTTGGCATGGACGATGAGGTGCTGGTTCATGGCGGCACCTGAGCCGGGACCGAGCGCTTCGGCCACGGCGCGGCAGGCGGCGGCCGGGCCACCGATCAGGCAGTCTTCCTGCGAATAGATGATCGTGATCTCGACATTGGGATGGCTGGCCATGGCGGCGCACAGCTTTGGCAGCGGCGCCTTGATGTGCCAGTTGGCCCAGTCGGTCGGCACGTTCGGGCCCCAGGCCGCGTGGGCTGTTTCGAATTCGCCGCCGAGATGGCGTTCGTACATGGCGGCGTCGTCGATTTCGTCGAGCAGTTTGCCGGGGTCTTTCCAGAAGCCGAAGGCGAACAGGGCGTTGCTTTCTCCGAGTGACAGGCCAATGGCGGCAGTGGGAGTCACTTCGAGCACGTCGCGCATGAGGATAGCATGGGCCTGGCTGACAAGGGTGCCTGCGCAAAGCTGTTCGTATTCGGACAGGTCCGCGTGGGTGAGCAGTTCGGCCATTTCGGTCGCGCGGGACATGGATGCGAGCGCCTTGCCGAGTTCCGGGAAGGCCATGAACAGGCCGCGTGACATGCGGGCATAGACAGCCGCCGAGCCGGTAAAGACAAAGGCGAGTTCGCCTTCTGGCGCGCCTTCGCCATAGAAAATATGTTCGCCGGAAGGCGCCTTGTCGCGCTCGAGCGCCTTGGCGGAGGTGTCGACCAGGTCGGCGAGGGCCGTTTCGTCTGCGGCGATGAGTGCGATACGGCACTTGCCCTTGCCGCCAGTCCTGGCGCTGCGCAGCTTCTTGGCAAGCGAGGCGCGAGTGGCGCCTGCGGCCCAGAAGAGGTGCGGCGGCGGGCGCAGCGGGTCGGGGCTGGGTTGCGCCGGATTGCCGGTGAGGTGAACGGAGGCGCCATGCGAGATGGCGGCGGCGGGGGCTGTGACCGTATGTTGCGGCTGTTCGCCAGTCAGGTTCGGGATGGCGCAGTCCGCGGTAATCGTCTGGTCGCGCGACATCAGCAGGGCGGACGCGGCGATCTCGAACAGGGGTGAGGCGGCAGGTGCCGTGCCGTAGGCGGCGGCAAAGAGCGGGGACGGCGTGCCTGTGCGTCCCCATTCGACCGGTCCGAGTGTTGCAAGGATAGGGTCTCCGGCCGCTTCGGCATCCGAGCGGCGCTTGAGGACGAGGGCGGCGGCGCTGTCGCCGGGTGCGGCCATGCCGAGTTGCTTGAGGGCTGCTGCGGCGACCGGTTCGGTCGCGAAGTCAGCGGCGGCAACGACGGCCATGTCGAGGCGTCCGGCGCGGAGCGCATCGGAGGCGACATCGAGCGCGGCGAGGCTGGAGGCACCTTCGGCGGAAATCGCATAGCCCTGTCCGCGCAGGTCTTCTGCCGATGTGATCCGGTTGGCCGTCATGTTGGCCATGGCGCCAAGCACGGTCGCGGCCTGGAGCGGTGGGGCGATGCCGTCCTGCGCCTTGGCATGCTCGGGCGTGCCGGGGGTGAGGCCGAATTCTTTCGCCACGCGCTCGCGCAGCAGCCAGCGGGCCGAGTCCGCCGCACAGCCCATGCCGACAAAGACGCCGCAGCGTTCGGCGACCGGGCGCTGGATACCGCTCAGGGCGGAGCGTGTCAGGGAGAGGACGGCGAGTTGCTGGGACTCGGCCTGTATGAGGTCGTTCGGCGGAGTACGGGCATAGCGTGGATCGGCACCGACGGTTTGGACAGGCTTTGCCGGGCCGACGGGATGGTTCATCAGGCGGCGGAGCACGTCGCGTTCGCCCTGATCGCCGCCGCCCATCAGGCTGGCGGCGCAGATGACGATCTCGTCATTTGTTTCGACCGGCAAGGTAACCTGGACCGCGCCTTTGGTTGGCTGGTATTGGTCGAGGATGAGGTGGGCATTATTGCCGCCGAAGCCGAAATTGCTGATCGCCGCGCGGCGGGGCGATTTACCGGATGACCACGGCGCCGTTTCTGCAAGCGGTTGCAGCGCGGGGGACGTCACCGCGTCGATCAGGTCGCCGTTGAGCGGCATGGAAGGAAGCGTTTCGTGCGCCATGGCCTGAGTCAGCTTCAGGAGGCTGGCGAGGCCCGCTGCGGTGATCAAGTGGCCCGTATTCGCCTTGAGCGATCCGATGGGAAGGTGGCGGTCCGTGCCGAAGACGCTGGTGGCGGCGGCGATTTCGACACTGTCGCCGACAGAGGTGCCGGTGGCGTGGCATTCGAGGAAGCCGACACTGTCGGGGGAGATGTTGGCCTCGGCATAGGCGCGGCGCATGGCTTCGGCCTGGCCCTCGCTGTCGGGCGCGAGAAGGCCCTTGCGGCGCCCGTCATTGGACAGGCCGACAGCGCGTATGACCCCGTGCACGGTGTCCTGCGCCGTGACGTCTGCGAGGCGTTTGAGGACCACTGCGACGGCGCCTTCGGCAGGCACGAGACCGTCGGCGCCCTTGATGAAGGGGCGCGAGCGGCCTGTCGGGCTGAGCGCCTGCAGGGCTTCGAAACCGATATGGAGGATCAGGTTGTCGGCGGCGTTGACTGCCGCGACGAGACCGATGTCGATCTGGCGCGCCTGCAGTTTCCGGCAGGCGATCTCGATGGCGTAGAGCGATGATGCGCAGGCGGCGTCGAGCGCGAGGACGGGGCCGGTCGCGCTGATGGCCTGAGCAAGGACATGGGCCGGGAAGCCGGAATTGAACGCGTCAGTGGCGGGGCGAAACGAGGCGCCATGAGTCCAGACATTGGCGGCGTAGGCGGACTTGGCGCGGCTGGGATAGGAGAGGTTGGCAAGGAAGACGCCGCGCCGGTCGGCGGGCGTGTCGCTCTTTCCTGCTGCGTCCCAGGCCTCAAGCGCGGCATGGAGGGGCCACTGGCAGACGGGATCGAGCGAGGCAGTGTCGAGGCCCGGGAGCGTCGCCCGGGCGGGATCGAAGACCGTGTCGAAGCCGGACACGAAGCCGGAGACGTAGGGCAGGGCTGCCTGCTCGGCATCGGTCAGGCCGAACGCGCCTTTTGCGGGGCGCGTGATCAGGCATTCATTGCCCGCGACGGCTTTCCAGAGCGCTTCCGGCGAGAGGGCGCCGGGCAGGACGCAGCCCTGACCGACAATGGCAATCGGCTCGAAAAAGGTCATTCGCCGCTCCACTCATCCCCGACGAGGAGTTCGACCATGGCGCGGTCTCCGTCGAGGAGCTGGTCGGCGAAGATGCGGGCACCGTCGGCCTGATCGATGAGGGCGATGCCCTGCTGGGCGAAGTGGGCGGCGAGGCCGGCATCGACCATGCCGCCATCCCATGGCCCCCAATTGAAGGATTTGACCTGGGCGTGCGGCAGTTCAGCGGATAGCTGCCGGGCGAGCTGGTTCAGGCTCTCGTTTGCCATCGCATAGTCAGCCTGCCCGGTATTGCCGAACAGGGCCGAGGCCGAGGAGAAGAGGCCGACATGGGTAAGCTGGCTGATATTGATCGCGCCGAGGAGGGCGAGCAGGCCGTCGACCTTGGGGCCGAAGACCTTGCGGACTTCGGCTTCGGTCTTCTCCATGGCCAGCTTGTCGGCTAGGACGCCTGCGCCATGGACGAGGCCGGTAATGGCGCCGTGCTGGCTCTGAATGGCATTGATGGCGGGGGCGAGCGTGTCCGTATCCGACAGGTCGAGCTGGACATAGTGGGCGGCAGCGCCGGCAGCGGCAAGCGCGGATAGCGTGGTCTCGATTTCCTGTCCGGCGAGGGCGGCGCGCGCGGCGCGGTCGATGTCGGCCGGTTTGACCTTCTGGCCGCTGGCGACGGCATTCTGGGCAAGGGCGGCACGCAGGGTCTTGAGGTCTGCGGTGCGCGCAATGCCCTGAGGCCAAGGTGACAGGGCGGACCGCCCGGCGAGGAGGAAGGTGCCGCCGGTGCGTCGGGCGAGCTCTATAGCGCAGGTGGCGGTGACGCCGCGCGCGCCGCCGGTGACGAGCCAGAGGGCAGGGGCCGTGGCAGCGCGTGTGGTGGGAGGCGCGAGCGATGCGGCAACCTGCGTTTGGCGCGCGTGTCCGTCGGCTGTGAGGATGGCGTCGGCCAGCGTGGTGCCAAGCGCGGTGAGGATGTGGTGCGCGCGGGTCAGTGCGTCGGGCGCAGCGAGCGACCATGTTGCGACGCTCGTATCGGGCCATTCCTTTTGCAGCGTGCGCGAGAGGCCCGGCAGGCCGCTGACAGCCGCGTGGCTTTGCGGCGATGCCGACTGGAGCAGGACGAGGCGAGCGCCGGCCGCGCGCGCGACGCGGGCATGTGCAAGGGCGGTCCAGTGACGTGTCGCGGGATCAGTAACAGACAGGCCTTCGGTAAGGATGACCGTGTCGGCTTTGCCGGATGGCGTCGTGACCGAGATTGCGCCGACGCCCTCGGCTGTCAGTGCCGAGACGATGGCCTGCGCTGTGGCGGGTTCGGCCTGGGTGATTTCAACGCGGCCCAGGCCAACCTGCCCGGTCCATGGCGGCAGCGCCATCGGCGCGCCGAAGCTGACCGGGCGAACGTCGCTGCCATAGGCGGCGACGGGCTGAACCATGGACGGGGGACGGTGAGCTGAGGACGTGTCCTCACCGGCCCCTAGCTGAAAAAATCGGCGATCTTCCGGATGGTGCGGAGTTCGGCGATGGCTTCGGGATCAACTTCCGGCAGGGAGGGGTGCTGGTCACGCAGGGCCGAGAGGATTTCGACCTGCTTGATCGAGTCGACACCGAGCTCGCCTTCAAGGTCCATGTCGTCTTCGAGCATGGAGGACGGGTAACCGGTCTTGTCGGCGACGAGGGCGCGGATGACGTCCGGCGTGATGCCGTTGCCATTGCCGTTGGTCGTCGGTGCAGGTGCGGGAGCTGACACGCTGGCTGGCGCGGTGGCCGGGGCCGGAGCGGCGGCAACAGGGGCAGGCGCGGCTGGTGCGGGGGCCGATCCGCCGATCATGGTGGCTATGGCATTGATCGTGCGCAGTTCGACGAGCTGTTCGGGATCGATCTCCGGCAGGTGCGGCAGGCGTTCGCGCAGGGTGGAGAGGATTTCGACCTGCTTGATCGAGTCGACGCCGAGTTCGCCCTCAAGGTCCATGTTCGGGTCGAGCATGTCGACCGGATAGCCGGTCTTGTCGGACACGATGGCCTGGACGAGTGCGACCGGGTCCTGATCGCTTGAGGGTGCTGCCGTTGCTGGCGTGGCAACAGGTGCCGGCGGTTTGGGGGCGGCAGCGACCGGAGCCGGGGCAGGCTGAGGTGCAGGGGCGGCAGCGCCATTCGTGTATGGTACCGGCGCGGGCGCCGGAGCAGCCATGGGTGCCGGGGCCGGAGCGGCGGCTTGCGGGGCAGGTTGAGCCTGTGGGGCAGGCGCAGGCGCCGCGATGCGCTGGATCGGCGCTGGCGCTGTCGACGGAGCGAGCGGCTGGCCACCGAGCAGGGAGGCGGCAGCGTTCAGGAAGGCCGTGTGGCTGGCAGCGGTTGTCGAGAGGTATTGGGAATGAAGCTGGGACACTTCGCTCCAGATGCGCTCTGCGGACGAAGAAGCCGGCATGGGCGCGGGATAGGTTTGGGGCGTGTCGGGCATTGGAGGGGTCCTGCTGGGAGTCGGAGCGGTGGAAGCGGGTGGAGGTGTTGGCACGGATGCGGCGGTTGGTGACGGCGTCGCGGGTGCCGCCATGGCGGGTTGGATGGTGAGCGTGGGCGTGACGTTCGGCGGCGCACGGCCCGCCGCACCGTTCTTCGGTGGGTAGGGCTTGTCGTAATTGGCGCCGGAAATGTAGACCGCGTGCTTCGATGGCGGCGCAGCGGGAACCGGCGGCGGCGTATCGGCGAAGAGGGCGGCAAGGTCCAGCGACTGGCCGGCGACGCTGAGTTCGCCGACAGCCGACAGGAATTGCGTCAGGCCGTTGGCGCGCTTGTTGTCTAGCGAGACGGCGCGGAAAGGGCGATCGCCGAGGACGTCCTTGACGAGGCCGGTGACGATGGGGCCGGGACCGACTTCGACGAAGACACGGGCGCCTGCGGCATACATGGCCTCGACCTGTTCGCGGAAACGGACGGAGGTGGCGATCTGGCCGGCGATGACGGCAGGCAGGTCGGCGGCCTTCACCGTGTAGGGCGATGCGGTGGCATTGGCGTAGACCGGGAGTTTGGGCTTGCGCGGGCGCAGGGCGGCCAACTCGGCAGCGAAGGGTTCGACGGCGGCGTGGACGATGGAGGAATGGAAAGCGGTTGCGACCGACAGGCGGCGGGCTTTCAGGCCTTTTTCGATGCAGAGGGCTTCAGCGGCCTTGATCGCGTCGACAGGGCCAGACAGGACGACCTGGCTGGGGCCATTGTCATTGGCGAGAACGACATCCGGCACTTTGGCGACGATGGAGGCGATGGTTTCGGAGTCGGTCTGGACCGCCATCATGGCGCCGGGCGTGGACTTCGCAGCCTCTGCCATCAGGCGTCCGCGGGCGGCAGCCACGCTGAGGGCGCCATTTGAGTCGAAGCTTCGCGCCAGGTGGAGGGCCATCATTTCACCGAAGCTGTGACCTCCGGCCATGTCGGCATCGATGCCGAGGCGGTCCAGAAGAGCGAGCTGGGCGAGCGCGACCGCGGCGATGGCGGGCTGGGCGTTCTGCATCTCGGTGAGGCGCTGGGTCTGCTGGCCGAATTCGACCTGGTCGAAGGCGGCCGGTGGGAAGGCGAGGCGGTGGAGCTTCATCGGGCCGGTCGTCTTGTGACTGGCGGCCATGTCCCATACGGCGCGCGCTGCCGGGAAGGCCATGGCGAGGTCGGCGCCCATGCCGACATATTGGCTGCCCTGGCCCGAGAACAGGAAGGCGACCTTGCCGGTTTCTGGTGGCGTAGTGGAGGCATGAATGCCTGCGCCGAGCGGCGCTGTGCCGAACGTGCCGGTCTCGATCTGCCCGATCAGGCGCGAGGCCTTGGCAGCGAGGTCCTTCTGGTCGTCAGCTACAATGGCGGCGCGGACGCGGGCGTCGGCTTCGAACGCGCCGTGCGTCGATGCGGCAAGGGCGGCGAAACCGTCTTCGTCTGTTTCCGTATGGATCAGGCCTTCAAGTTCTTCGACGAGACCGTCGGTGGCGGCCGCGGAGAAAAGGAAGAGTTCGGATGGGAGTACTCGCGGCGGCAGGATGGCGGTCGGGCCGGTATATTCCTCGAGGGCGACGTGGAAATTGCTGCCGCCGAAGCCGAAGGAGCTGACCGAGGCGCGGCGCGGGCGCGTGTCAGGCGAAATCCACGGGCGTGCTTCGCTGTTGAGGTAGAAGCTTTGGCTGTCTTTCAGGATGTCCGCAGGCTCGCCAATCTTGATCGTCGGGGGAAGGGTCTTGCGGCTGAGGGCATGGACCGCCTTGATCAGGCTGGCGGCGCCGGCCGCCGCCTTGGCGTGACCGATCTGGGATTTGACGGAGCCGACGGCGCACCAGGGTTCGCCATCGCCCTTGCCGTCGAACACGAGGTGGAGACCGGCCAGCTCGGCCTTGTCGCCCGCCTTGGTGCCGGTGCCGTGCGCCTCGACGAGGTCGACGGTTTCCGGACCGTAGCCGGCCTGGACATAGGCGCGTTCGATGGCGCGGGCCTGGCCCGATGGGAGCGGCGTGTAGATGGCGGTGCCCTTGCCGTCCGATCCGCCGCCGATGCCGCGGATGAGGGCATGGATACGGTTGCCGTCACGTTCGGCGTCCGACAGGCGGCGCAAAGCGAGAATGCCTACGCCTTCGCCAAGCATGGTGCCATCGGCGTCCATCGAGAAGGGCCGGCAATCGCCCGTGGGCGACAAGGCCGGCGTCTTCGAGAAGCACATGTACATGAGGATGTCATTGAGCGCATCGACACCGCCCGCGAGGACCGTGTCGGAATCACCCGAACGCAATTCGTGCAGGGCGATCTGGAGCGCCGAGAGGCTTGAGGCGCAGGCCGCGTCCGTGACGAAGTTGCTGCCGCCAAGATCAAGCCGGTTGGCGATGCGCCCGGCGACGACATTACCGAGAAGGCCCGGGAAGGTGCTTTCCTTCCACTCGATGTAATGGTCTTCCATCCGCTTGACGATAGCCTGCACGTCCGCTTCGCCGAGACCGGACTGTCGCAGGGCGTTGACCCAGACGGGGCGCTGGAGGCGACCGGCCATATGGGCGGTCAGTTCGGTTGCGGAAGCAACGCCGAGCATGATGCTGGTGCGGGTGCGATCGATTTCGACGCCGCTCGTGCTTTCGATGTCGTCGAGCGCGTGCTTGGCGGCGATGAGCGCGAGCAGCTGGGCGCTGTCGGTCTGCTGCAGGGCATTGGGGGGAATGCCGAAGGCGAGGGGGTCGAACGGGACCGGCGCGATGAAGCCACCCCGGCGGCCATAGGTGCGGTCTGGGGTCAGCGGATTGGCATCGTAATAGTCGTCGAGCAGCCAATGCGAGGCCGGTGTCTCGGTCAGCGTGTCGCGGCCCTGGAAGATGTCGCGCCAATAGCCGGTATTGCCACCCCGACCCGGAAAGATCGATCCGACTCCGATGACGGCGATAGGCTCAGCCTGGGTGCGGGTCTCATTTACCATTTTTTGTCTCATTCAGCGTCAGCGAACTGGCGGGGCATGTAAGTGTAATCTGTAGGTGCAACTGGCAGGCCAAGCGAACGCAGTTGTCCCGCACGGGTAATTTGTGCGGCGCCTTCGAGCAGGTTCCAGGCGATTTGCCTGACGGTGCGGTTCTCTGTCGGCTCGAGAAAACTGCCCGCAACCCATTCATTGAACACGCCCATCGCGGGGCCGCACCAGATTTGATAATCCATTTCACGACCGGGCGTGCCTTCGCGGGCCCATTGGGCGCCCATGAAGAGATAACGCCGGGCGACAAGAGCAAAGCGCTTGTTGCCGTCGTCCTCTGCGCGTTTGGCCTCTGCGGGATTGGCCTGTGAAATGAAGGCGTGGGTTTTTTGCCAGACGGCGTCGAACGGCTCGCCGAGGACGTCGTCGAGCCAGTCACGGTCTGTCTGTGACAGGGTCTCATAGCTCGCTCCCGACCTGTACATGGCGTGGAGACGCTTACCCCGCATGGCGAACAGCGTGCCGCGCTTCAGCACCTGGACTTCGACGCCCTGCTCGAACATGTCGGCGGCGGGGGCCATGGTCACATCGGCGGGCCCAGCTTTCGCGAGCAGGCGGCGGCCTGCTTCCGACAGTCCGGATTCCACGGCGGACTGATTGACGGAGCCTGTCAGGACATAGGCAGCTCCCATCTGGAAGGCGGCGGCAACGGCCAAGGGTGTCGAGATCCCGCCGGCGAGTCCGATGCGGATCGCGTTGGCGTCAACGCCTGTGCGGGCGGCGACGCGATCGCGGGCAAGGACGAGCGACGGGAAAAGCGTGCTGGCAGGGCGATTGTCAGTGTGCCCGCCTGAGTCGGACTCTGCCGTGATTTCAGCTGCGACGGGGACCTGGCCCGCCAGATCGGCCTGTTCGGCGGTGATAGCGCCGCGGGCCACAAGCTCTGCGAGCAGTTTGGCCGGGGCAGGCGACATGAAGGGTTCGGCGACTTCAGCACGGGAGACCTTGGCGAAGACATGATTGTCGCGGCTGATGCTGCCGTCCGGGGCGCGGGACAGGCCGACGGCGGTGTAGCGCACCAATTCAACTGAGAGTTTCATGAAGGCGGAGGCTGACACCCGCTTCACGCCTTGAGCGAGGAAGAGATCGACGACACGCGCTTCGTAGCCGGGCTGTTGTGGCGAGTGAATAAGATTGGCGCCCCAGGCCGTCTGGTCAGGCGTCAGCTGTGACTTGATTTCCTTCAGGCCCGCTTCGATGACGTCAGGCGAGAGGCCGGCGCTGCCATAGAATCCAACGCAACCAGCGCGCACGGCTTCCACCACCATACGGGTCGTTGCAATGCCGCGGGCCATTTCTCCGACGACGTAATTGAAGCGACAGCCGTGGGTGTGTGAGAAGAGCCGGTCACCGAGCCATTCTGGATAGATTGGCGGCAGGTCGATCTGGTTTGCGACCACGTCTGCTTGCCCGTCAATTTCGAGGATTTCCAGACCCGCTGATGGCGTCCGTGCGAGCACTACCGGTTCCCGTGGGAAGGCTATGGCTCTTTTCAGGTTCTCTGAAACACCCATTCTAATCCTCTGCGAGCATGTACGCATGCCCGGACAATCTACACTGCCAACCTGCATATTCTGTGCGGCTTTTTTTCAATTTCTAACTGCGCAATTTAGCCCGGTTTGTATAGTACTACTATTGTGACAGCGCCCTCAAAATCGGGTTCCGTGGCGGAAAAACTGACCGATGATGGTTAATAGCACACATTATTTGCGGTGTTGGGGGGCGTGCGCAGTTCTCAGGCGTTGAGAGCCGTTTCATAGTCTTCTACTGCCTGCAGCCAAAACAGCTCCGTGGCTTCAGCTTCCGCGACGAGATCAGCGCGCTGGCGCAGCAGGTCCTGGAGCTGTTCCGAGGCATGACCAGGCGTCGCGAGGTCAGCATCAATCGCCGAGATCCGGGCGTTGATTGAGTTCAGCCGCTTCTCGGCATCGTCAGCCTTGCGCTTGAGGCCCGAGGCGGCCTTGCGGTTTTCGGAGGAACGCTGGCGCTGGTCTGCCTTGTTAACCTTGGGGATTGTTTCGATGGGATCAGATTTTTTGGATTTCGATTTGCTGTCCGACTTGTTGCGGTCGGCCTGAAGCACGAGCGCGCGGTAATCCTGCAGGTCGCCATCATAGACTTCGGCCTTGCCGTCCTTGACCAGCCAGAGCTGGTCGGCGGTGCCTTCGGCGAGAAAGATATCGTGCGTGATGAGGAGGACGGCGCCCTTGAAATCGTTGAGGGCGTAGATAAGGGCCTCACGGCTGTCGATATCGAGGTGGGACGTCGGTTCGTCGAGGATCAGGATATGAGGCTTGTCCATGGCCATGAGGCCAAGGAGCAGGCGGACCTTTTCGCCCCCGGAGAGCTTTTCAACCTTGGTATCCACCTTTTCATGGCTGAAACCCATCATGGAGGCGGTTGAGCGCTGTTTGGAGACCGGTGTTTCCTTGGGCATGGCGTGGCGGACGTGATCGAGCACGGTTTCGCCAGGCGTCAGTTCGTCGAGCTGGTCCTGGGAGAAGTAGCCGATGCGGACCTTGCTGTGGGTGACGCGGTCACCCATCATCAATGGCAGGCGCTCGGCAATGGATTTCACGAGCGTTGTCTTGCCCTGGCCGTTGGTGCCAACGATGGCGATCCGGTCATCCGGGTCGAGGCGCAGCGTGACGTTGCGCAGGATGCTGGCGTCTTCACCATAGCCGAGTTCAGCGCCGCGCAGTTCGAGCAGGGGTGGCGCCATCTTGTCGGCGGGGGCAGGGAAGTTGAACGGTGTTGTGCGCTCGGCCATCGGGATCGAGATGTCCTGCATCTTTTCGAGCATCTTCACGCGCGACTGAGCCTGCCGGGCCTTGGACGCCTTGGCGCGGAAGCGATCCACGAAGGCCTGGAGGTGGGCCTTGTCGACTTCCTGCTTGGCGCGCTGGCTTTCAAGCTGGGCATATTTGGCGGCGCGGAGCCTGAGCCAGGCGTCATAGCCGCCGGGCACGATGGTAAGTTTCTTGTGCTCCAGCGCCATCGTATGGGTGACGCAGCGGTTCAGCATTTCCCGGTCGTGCGAGACGATGAGCACGGTGTGAGGATATTTCTTGATATAGCCTTCGAGCCAGGCGGCGCCTTCGAGATCGAGATAGTTGGTCGGTTCGTCGAGCAGGAGCAGGTCGGGCTGGGAGAACAGGACGCCGGCAATGGCGGCGCGCATGCGCCAGCCGCCGGAGAATTCCCGGGTCGGGCGATCAAGGTCGCTCTGGACGAAGCCGAGGCCCATCAGGACTTCGGCCGCGCGCGAGTCCGCCGACCAGGCGTCGATATCGACGAGGCGCGTATGGATGTCGGCAATCCGCATCGGATCTTCGGCGGTTTCGGCTTCCTGCATCAGGGCGTGACGCTCGGTATCGGCGGCGAGAACGACTTCCAGAATGGTTTCATCGGTCGGCGCGACTTCCTGCGCGACCCAGCCGAGGCGGGCACCCTGGTTCAGGCGAATTGAGCCGTCATTGGTCGGATGCGTGATTTCTTCGCGGATCAGTTTGAGCAGCGTGGACTTGCCTGTGCCGTTGCGTCCGACGAGGCCGACTTTCCAGCCGGATGCAATCTGGGCGGCCGCGCCTTCAAACAGAAGGCGCGCTTCAATGCGGTAGTCGAGGTTCGATATGGTGAGCATATCGGGGGGTTTAGCGACCAAGAGGTTGAAGGCAAGAGCCTAAGCTCTGTTGCCTCCAACCATTGGCCTGGCAGCCCCTGCTTACTCAGCCGGCACGGGCGCCAGTGTTTCGAGTGCTTCCTCGTTCAACAGGGCGTCGAAGCCCGGGCGCGGCTTGCCCGAGATGAGGTAGCCGAAGAACCGTTTGATATCGGCGCCGATGCCGTACAGGGCGGGCACGAAGAACAGGGTGACGAACAGGGCGAACAGGACACCGAAGGCGAGGCCGACGGCAATCGGGATGAGGAATTGCGCCTGAATGGAGCGTTCCATCATCAGCGGAAGGAGGCCCACAAAGGTGGTCAGCGAGGTAAGCAGGATCGGGCGGAAGCGGCGGGTGCCAGCCTCGATCAGGGCCCGCGCACCGTCCATGCCCTTGTCCCGGAGCTGGTGGACGTAATCGAGCAGGACCAGATTGTCATTCACCGCCACGCCGGCTGCCGCCATGATGCCCATGTAGGACAGGATGCTGAGCGGGAAGCCCATGACGAGATGCCCGACCATGGCGCCCGTGAAACAGAACGGGATGGCGGCCAGAAGGATAAGGATCGGTTCGGCATAGGATTTGAACGCAACGGCGACGAGGAAGTAGGCGACGCCGATGGCGATCAGAAGGAAGGTCATGATCTCGACGAGGAATTCGGCCTCGCCCTGAGCCCGGCCAATGCTGCCGCGCCGCACCTGGGGATGGGCCTTGTCGAATTCGTCAAAGAAATTGTCATTGAGGTCGCCACGGATTTCCGTGATGCGCTCGGCGACGACTTCGGCGCTGACCACGATGGCCCGCCGGCGTTCGCGGCGCTTGATCTGGGAGATGCCTTTCTCGAATCGAATGTCGGCGACGGCATAGAGGGGCAGTTCACGGCCATCGGCTGTGCGGACGCGGATATTGTTCAGGAAGTCGAGCGATTCCCGGTCGCCACGAGGATAACGCACGAAGACGCGCACATCTTCACCGTCGCGGGGCAGGCGCTGGACTTCCTCGCCATAGAAGCCCTGACGTACCTGGCGGGCGACATCGGCGGTCGTGATGCCGAGGGATTCGGCGCCGGGTTTCAGATCGAACTGGATCTCGTCAGTCGCGCTCTGCACGTCGTTCACGACATTATAGACGCCATCATAGGAGCGCAGTTTGGCCATGAGGTCTGCGGCTGCTGTGTTGAGTGCGTCGAGATCGGTCGAATTGAGCATGTACTGGATTGGCGGGTCATTATCGGTGTTGCGGTAATTGACCGTGATCGTCTCGGCGTCCGGGACTTCACCGATCAGGGCGCGCAGGCGCTCGGCCGTCTCCTTGGCGGTAAGGGTGCGGGTTTCCGGCGGCACCAGTTTGACGAGCGCGAGGATATTGTTGTCGCGCGAGCGGGTGTACCAGTTCTCGATCAGCTCGCCTTCGCCATTAGTCGACGCGTTGATCTCTTCCTCAAGCGCCTTTTCACCGGCCTGGATCTGGGCCAGCACTTCGAGCGACCGGGAATAGGGGGTGCCTTCCGGCATTTCGACCGTGACCTCGATCTGGTCGGACTCGGTCTCAGGAAAGAAGATGGTCTTCACGAGACCGTTGGTGAGAAGGCCAACCGACAGGATCATGCCGCCGATGAAGATGGAGGCCGTGAGGTAACGGTGCCGCAGTGCACGGAGCAAAAGGGGGCGGTAGACGCGCCGGGCGATCCAGACGATGCTGTTCGCGATTGATGCCTGGAAGCGGGCGATACGGGTTTCGGGATTCACCGCTTTCAAATGCGACAGGTGGGCCGGGAGGATCAGCAGGGCTTCGACCAGCGAGAACAAGAGAGCGAAGATAACGACGAGCGAGATTGAGCGTGTGAACTCGCTGGTGCCGCCGGAGAGATACATCCAGGGCGCAAAGAAAATCATCGTTGTGAAGACGGCGAAGATAACGGGCTTGATGACCATCGTGGTGCCGTTCACGGCGGCCAAGAGGCCTTCCTCGCCGTCTTCGGTGCGCGAATGGATGGCTTCACCGACGATGATTGCGTCATCGACGATCACGCCGATGACGAGGAGGAAGGCAAAGGTCGAGATCATGTTGAACGACACGTCCGCCATGGGCAGAAGGGCAAGGCCACCTGCGAAGGCTGTGCCGATGCCGATCGCGACCCATATGGCGATGGCGGGCCGCAGGAAGAGCAGTAGGGTGATCAGGACCAGGAAGAGGCCGGACAGGAAATTGGTGCCGATGAGGCGGATACGGCTCATATAATCGACGGCGGAATCCTGCCAGATCGTCATGGAGATCCCGGGCGGCAGGTTTTTCACCGCTTCGTCGAAATACGCATTCACGTTCTTCGACATCTTCACGATGTTCATCTGCGGGCCGCTCATGACCTGGATCAGGATCGTGCGCTGTCCGTTGACCGTGGCGAGGAGGTTGACCTCTTCAAACCCGTCGATGACTTTCGCCATGTCGGAGACGCGCACGATGGCGCCATTCGGCATCTGCCTGACGATGATGTTTTCGAATTCGGCCTGGGTGTCGGCCTGTGAGCGGGTGCGGAGCTGGACATTGCCACCATCGCTGCGGACATTGCCGGCTGAGATGTTGACCGACGTGCCGGCGACCGCGTCGGCGACGTCCGACAGGCTGACGCCGTAACGGCGTAGCGCTTCTTCGGAGACCTCGATGGATATTTCTTCGTTGCGCACGCCGAAAAGTTCGACGGATGGAACATAGCCGAGCAGCCCGATCTCGCGGCGGGTGGCTTCGGCGAAGTGTTTGAGGTCCTGCTCGCTGACCGTCTCGTCGCCCGAGACGGCGAGCCGGATGATCTCGTCACGGCTGCGGAAGACGTTCAGCTGGGGTGGCTCGGCGGCAGCGGGGAAAGTGCTGATGGCGTCGATCTGGCGCTTCAGGTCCTGAAGGAACTTGCCTTCGTCGAGATCCTGGTTGCCGATGACGATGAGGCGGCCGACTCCCTCACTTGAGACCGAGCGCAGTTCCTTGATGCCTTCCACGGAACTGACGGCCTCTTCCATCCGGACAGTGATCTGTTCCTCGATGTCCTGCGGGGACGCCCCGCGCCAGACAACGGAAATCTCGGCGCCCGGGAATTCGACATAAGGTTCAAGCTCGCGTTCCATCCGGATGAAGGCGACAATGCCGCCAAGGATGATTGCGATCATCAGCAGGTTTGCTGCGACCTTGTTACTTGCCCACCAGCGGATGATTGCAGACATGCCCCCGGACCCTTCTATTCTTTAGCCGCACTGGCATCGGCCGCAAAAGCGGTTTCCAGCCGGTCGACGGGTTTGATTTTCATGCCGTCAGATGCGGCACGGACAGGCGATGTCACCACGCGCTCACCGGCGGCGATGCCAGATGCCAGCACGAGGCGTTCGCGTTCGGAGAAGGCGACCTCAACCGGGCGGATTTCGAGCGTGTCGTCCTCGCGGGCGACATAGACCCTGTCCTTTCCGCGAAGCGCAGTGCGCGGGAGGACGACGCTGTCTGCCAATGTGCGTCCGTCAATCTCGGCATCGACAAAGAGGCCGGTAGCGAGGGGCGTGCCATTGTCGGCACCTTTGCCGTAGGGATCCTGGACTTCGACATAGGCGAAGAGCACGCGGGTTTCGGGATCGAAGCCGCTATCCGTTCGCGTGATGCGGCCGGTCCAGGTGTGCGGCTCGCCAGCGACGGTGGCCGACAGTGTGACGGCCGGACCCTTGCGGGCGGGTGTTTCGGAAAAGCCGATGCCGAGTCCGAGATTGGCGAGGTCTGAATCTGTCAGGGCGATGGCGATATCGACAACGTCACTGGCATAGATTTCGCCGAGTCGGGCACCGGGCGAGACATAGGCACCGATATTGACTGTTTTCTCGCGCACGCGGCCTGCGAAGGGCGCGACGATCCGCGTGCGCGACAGCTGGAGCCGGGTATCGTCAAGACGCGCCTGCGCGGAGGCGAGCTGGGCTTCGGCCTGTGCCCGCTGGGGGCGGCGAAGCGTCAGGTCGGACACCTGGTCCAGGCCAAGCTGTTCTGCGCCCTGGCTGGCGATCTGGCCTTCGGAAATTTCCTGGAGGAGTGCGGTATGGGCCTGCGCCACGGCGGCCTCGGCCTGAACAATTCCGAGTTCGTATTCGCGGGACTCGAGGCGGACCAGGGTTTCACCGCGATCAAACTGCCCGCCAGCCAGGAATTTAGGGGAGACATAGGCCACCCGGCCGCTGATTTCAGAGGCAAGCATGACTTCGGACCGGGCTTTGACCTCGCCCTGACCCTTGACCTTGATCGACACCGGTTCTGATTGCGCCACAGTGGTGAGCACGGGGAGGGCCTCAATGGTCTCGGCCTTCTCTTCGGGAGCAGGTTTCAGAGCACCCATGGCGACAAAGCCGCCGACGGAACCGACAAGCACGAAGACGGGCAGGGCCAGAAACAGGATCCGCTTGATGAGAAGGCCAAGCCTGAACGGCGGCTTCTGGTCGGTTTCAGCATAGGTCATGGTTCAGATACCCGTTCTGGTCTTGAATGTGCTGGCATGGATGGGCAGGTGCCTCACCTCGCCTTGATGAGTCTGGATAACACCAAAATTATTGAAAAACAATAAGTGATGCGCGATAAACGACAAAGTTTTGTTGTTTTACGGATTTTTGGGTGGATCGATGCGTGAGGCATGTCCGGAGTCGCAGGATCAATGCCTACGCCCCGGGCGGCGGCGCTTGTCGTGTGCCGGTTGTTCGAATCTGAAGCCTGTTCGGGCTGGCGACGCCAGGCCCGAAATGTATGTCAGTTAACCGTAGTCAGTGAAGGTGATCGCGCGATGGGTCAGCGGGGCTCGGGCTGGCAGGCGCTGACGCCCAGTACCGGGATCATGGTTTCCCAGCCGTCCTTGCTCACAACGGACAATCGCCCGTCCTCGATCCGCTGGCCGCCATCGAGCAACTCTCCGGGTTTGTAGCTGATGCCGACATTGCCGTCGGGCGAACGGTAAGTCATCTCGGTCATGAACTGGCCAAACAGCGCGCCACGAGACGACGTGAGTTCGAGCGGGGATTCGGTGCCATCGATGTTCATGACCGCCTTGTCTGATCCGGCTTCGGCGAAGAAGACGAACCGCACGGGCGCTGATTGCGTCCACAGGAACAGGCCGCAGGCGCCCGGGGCCAGTGTCTGGGACGGCAGCTCGCCGGTCCCTGCAATCACGGTAGCGGCCGACGCGACGGTTTGAGCGGGCGCGGGTTTGCTGGCGCACGCCGGCAGCATAGCCATCGCGGCCAACAGGGTTGCGACGCAGATGGAATGTGGATGGCTCATGTTCAGTTACCTTCGGCCAAAGTGGCATCCTGGCTCAGCGTGTAGCCGTTCCCGGTATTTGTGAAGCCCATTGCGGCAAGGGCGGAGGTTGCCTGAGGATCCAGGTGTTCAACATGGACGTCCATGCCGGTGCGCCCGTCGGGACGCGCGCGCAACGTGATTTCGAATCTCTCTCCATTGGGACCGTCGCCGATGAGCGGCAATTCGAGGTCTCCATCGCTGCAGGCTGGCGCGCCTGCAAGCAGGGGCCAGTCACGGCCATACTGGATACCGAGCCGCCGGACGAGATCAAGCTGGGCTGTGCCGCTGGCGGACCTGCACGTGCCAGCGCTGTCGACGCTGGCCGTGACATCCGCGAGTTTCAGGACGCCGCCGATACGGCGCAATTCGGGATGAACGCCATTCAGGCGGCTGATGTCGAGCTCGGCAGCGAAACCGGACAGGTTCATGGAGGATCCTGACAGCTTGAGCTTGCCGCGTGCCCGGCCGACCTGACTCACCCATTTGACGTCGGACGAGATGGCGCCCGAGAGCAGCGAGATTGGGGAGGATTTGACGTCCAGTGCACCGACGGACTGTCCGCGATAGCCAAGACCGGTGACCTGTCCGTTCCAGATGGTGCCGCGGGCCTGTTGCCAGCTGATGCCCTGATCAACGAGGCCTGCATTGCGCATCACGAATGACAGCGGCACGCGAGATGCCATGCCGAATGCGAGGGCCGCGAGGAACACCAGGGCGAGAGTGAGGCGCGTCATCCGGCTGACATGCCTCCGAATTCAAAGCTGGAGCGAACAAGCCCAGCACCTGCCTGCGTAATTGTTGCCTTGCTGGCCTCGAGCCCGGCGCTGCTGCGCAGCTCGAACAACCAGGCGAAGACATTCTCGGCATTGGTATCGTCGACCTGAACAGTGACCACGCCTTCGGCGCTGACCTGGACGCGCGCGATTGCGAGCCCGCGGCGTGAGGCAGCATCGAGAATGGCGCGGCGGCGTGCGTCGGCATCAAGTGCGGCGCCAGAGGATGAGCTCGCGGCGGAAGTCGCTGACAGGCCACGAGAGGTCATGAGGTCCAGCGTGCGCGACGCCTGTTCAGCCCGGAGGCTGGCGGCGGCGCGATTAGCCAGAAGCGGAAACAGAATGAATTGGAGCAGCACGATAAGCGCGAGCAATGCCGCTGCGGCCCCGACGAGTGCGCGTTCGCGCAGGCTGAGCCTGTTCCACCATTCGATCATCGCGCGGCCTCCAGTGTGAGGTCGCCAAGGACCTGTCCGTCCTGCTGGCGGGAATCGCCCAGGGAAACGGTTATGCCGTTCGCTTCGAGGGCGCTCTTCAGATCGGCATCGCTGCCAAAGTCCGGATAGACCATGTTGGCAAGCAGGCGACCGGTGGCGCGATCATATCGCAGGCTCTGGATGGAGATGCCGCTATCGGCTGGAACGGCTTCATAAAGCAAGGCTGTCGCCTCAAGGAAGGGAAGCCGGTTTGCGACAGGTGCTGTGTCCTGCCTACGGACGGCCGACGCAAGATTCGCGGGTATGGGTGTGTCCGGGAAGGCCGCTGCGTATGTGGCCCGGGCCTGACTGTCGAGCGCTTTCGCGAGACGCGACAGGGCGTGCGTTTCGAGGGCGGTAACGCTCAGAAACATGACGGCAGCAGCGGCGGCGAGAATGAGTGCCGGACGCCAGGCGCCGATCCGGATATCGGCTTGCCGCCGACTGACGAATACGCCCTGGCGCAGGTCTGTCAGTGGCGGGCCGCCTTCCGCCCATTGTGCGAGCTGGCCAAGAAGCGGAAGGGGGGACGACTGAGCCACTGCGACACCGAGCCGGCGTGCGAGTTGGTCACTGGATGCAAGGACGGGCGTGTCGGATTTGTTGGCGAGCGCCTTTAGCGCGTCGTCGGGCAGTTGTGCATCGGCTGCGAAACGGCGACCACCGCTTGAGAACAGGATGTGAGCCCCGGCATCGACGGCTACCGGCGTTAGGGGCAGGACCGAGGCGTCAGCGACGAGGCGGGCCGTCTTGAGGCCAGCAGCATTCAGGATCGACACCCATTCTTCCATCAGGGCTGGAGCGACGATGTGAACCGGGCGCGATCCGTCGGGGACCGGCTGTCCGATGGCGACATGGGCGTCTTCGACCGGGACGGCGAGGTCGTCTTCCAGCGCGAAAGCCGCTGATCGGCGCAATTCTGCGGTGCCTTGATTGGGAAGGCGGACGTCGAAGCAACCTACTTCCGTTGCGGGAACGAAAACGATGATTTCGTCGCTGGCTTCAATGTCAGCCGTGCTGGCGGACATCAGGCTGTTGCCCGTGTCCGTCGCCAGCGCGAATTCGATTGGATCTCCCCCTTTGGGAAGCATTGCATAGAGGCGCCGGGACATCAGAGGTCTCCCGTTGTGCGTTGGACGAGGCTGGCCTTGCCGCCCTCGTCCATTGCATAGGTCAGCTGGAGGATTTCCTGCGTCGGCCCAGAGACGATACGCGCTGTCAAACGCAGGCTGGTCGGCCTGAGTGCGATCATGGAATCATTTCGGGCCGACACGGCAATGGATTGGATTTCGCTGTCCGCCAGGAATGTATCCGCCGTCAACCAGCCAGAGAGCGGGCGTGCACGGATGACGGATTGGGCCTGCTCCAGGCTGAGCTCGCCTGAGAAAAGCGCGATCAACAGGGGGGCATCAGCTTCACGCAGTGTTTCGATATTCAGGGCGGACTGGAAGGTCGAAGGTCTGACACATACGAGTGGCCGGATCATCTCTATGATCTCGGGCGTGAAACCCTTTATGGCGCGGAGTTCCGACAGGTTGACCAGCCGGGCGTTGGCGGCGCGGTAGGGCGTTTCGCGTGTTCCATAATGGCCGTCCTCCGCGCCGAACGCGCGTGGACTGGCGTTCGTGTCGATCCAGTCAGCGAGGCTTTCGGCCAGCGCACGGGCGTCTGACCGGAACAGGCCCTGCGCTTCGAGCAGCGCCTGGAACCGGATATGGTTAGTGTCGTCAGCCTCGCCGGTAATCGTGTTGAGATTGAAGCAGTTGGAATCATCGGCCAAGGTTGCGTGAATGATGCCGCGCTCGAATGGCACGGTGACCGTCTGGCCGGTTTCAAGGGCCTGCCGGAGCGTGTTGTCGTCAAGGTCCTTGAGGCGTGAAATGGCAACGGCGCCGATTGCTTCCGTCGAGCGCGCCGCCCACAGGGTCTGGGAGCGTTCCGACGAGACGCGCGCGAGGCTGATCGACCGGCCGAGCGCATCGACGGCCGTCAGGGCCGCAACGGACATTACCGCGACGATCATCAGGATCGACAGGAGTGCGGCGCCGCGGTCCTTGGGAGGCGATACCGCGGTCATGGTGTGGCCCCCACCATATATTGCAGTGTAAGCTGGTCTGCGTCGGCGAATACCAGATCGAGTTGAATCAGGTCCGGATGCCGTCCGCTGGCATCAGCAGGCCATTCGTCGAACCAAACGCCCTTTTGCCGGTAGCGGATTTCGAGATCGGATATGCCATCCAGAAGCACGCGTTCCACGACGGGCGTATTACGGACAGGGTCTGGCCGCAGCCAGGCCTTGCGGATCAGCTGCCCGTCTTCGAGCCGAAAGGCCACGCGCTGGAGATCGCTGCGGTCGCCACCGACGCGCGGGGCGCGCCAGCCGGACCGGACGAAGCTGATCAAATCACCTGTTTCGACGCCCTTTCGGCCCGAAAAGCCGACGGGAGGATTGACGTCGTCAGGTGCTGCTGACGGGCGCTGGGTCATCTCGCTGAAATCGGCGCGCAGCAGGCCGTTGGCGGCCTCCAAGGCGCGGACGTCTTTCATGCGCGCGTCAATCGCGCGGCTGGCCTGAAGCGTCTGCAGCATCATCAGTGTACCTGCCGTGGCGAGCATGGCTGTGACCCCGAGCGCGACGAGGGTCTCGACGAGTGTGAATCCTGCATCCTGCTGTTTCATTCGCCCGCCCTCAGCGCCTGAATGTGGGCGAGCACCTGCCCGGCCTCCGGCATGGATACGGTTACGTCGACAAGGTACAGGCCGTCTTCCTGCGTCGGAGACACGGTACGGGTCCAGTCGAACGTGCGACCACGCTGCGTGGCCGCACCTGCGATCACGCCGGTGGGTAGTGGCGGCGGAAGTGTCATGGCGTCGGCCATGCGGTTACTGGCTTCGATTTCGGCAAGGGCCCGGAGGTCGACCTGTTTGGCGCCGACAGTGGTTTCGCTGCTGAGATGGATCAGGCCGATGGCCGATATCGAGAAGACGCCCAGTGCGGCGAGGACTTCGACAAGCGTGAAACCGGATTGCGATGTGCGGTCAGGCATCGGGCGCCTCCCACGTGACCTGCCCGTTGGGAGCGATGGTCAGTGTGATCGTCTGGCGGTCGCGCACGAGCGTGAGGGGCTCGCCCTGAGCGGTGCCCGTCGTGTCGAGGACGACATTCGGGACGAGGGTCTCTGCGTCAGACGCAGTCTGCGAGGGGGTTCTGGTGGTGTCGAACGTCACATTGCGTGCGAATGCGACGGCCCTGCCCGGAGCAGGCGACCAGGCCTGGTTCTGCCAGCTGACGCGCTGGTAGCCGTCTTCGGTGATCGACAGGCCCTGGGGCACACCGGTGACGAGCGCCAGATCGAGCGCTGAGGTGACATCGTGTTCAAGACGCGTTGCCGCTTCGGCCAGAGGGTCTGCTTTCGGCCGCATGGTCATCGTGACCATGCCGGCGGCGAGTGCCATGATGAACACAGCGACCAGCACTTCGGTCAGGGTCATGCCTGCTTCGGTGGACGAGGAAAGGTCGCGGCGGGTGATCATCTCAGGTGTCAGTTCCAGTTGCCGATATCGTCTTCATTGCCGGGCTCTCCGTCCGGGCCTGCAGAGAACACGTCATAGGCGCCGCCGGACCGGGGGCCGGGCACGGTGTAATGGTAATCATTGCCCCATGGGTCCTGCTGGACGCGCTTTATATAACCGCCGGGGCGATACTGGTCGGCTTTCGCGCCGGAGGGCGGCGTCTTGAGCGCGGCCAGGCCGGTATCGGCGCCGGGATAGTTGAACATGTCGAAGCTGTATTGTTCGAGGCCGCTTTCGAGCGCCGCGATGTCCGAGCGGGCGCGGTCGATGCGTGACTTGCCGAGCACGGGGCCGACGGAGATCACGACTGCTGTGGCGAGCAGGGCCATGATCGACACGGTGACGAGCAGCTCAACGAGTGAGAAGCCGGAATCCTTGGTGGGGCGCGCGGCTTTTGGGTCGTCTTTGGCCTGGGTCATTCGGGTCTCCTGTTGGGTCGCGGCGCTATTGCAGCGCCAGCGTATTGAGCTGGATGATGGGTAACATGATCGACAAAACGATCATGCCGACAAGGCCGCCGAGCACAACGATGATGATCGGCTCCATCAGACTGAGAGCGGTGGATGTGGCATTCTCGAATTCTTCTTCGAGGAATTCGGCTGCGCGCGTCATCATTCCCGGTACGTCACGTCCGGCTTCGCCGCTGGCCACCATGTGGACCATCATGGGCGGGAAGGCACCGGTGCCTTTGAGCGCGGCAGCGAATGACCCGCCTTCGCTGACGCGCACGGCTATCTCGTCGGTGGCCTTGCGGAAGACGCTGTTGGACATGGCGCCGCGTGCCGCCTGCAGCGATTCCAAAACCGTGGCGCCTGAGGACGAAAGTGTAGCGAAGATGCGCGCAAAGCGGGCAGCCGAGACAGTGCGGGCCAGGTTGCCGATGATGGGCAGCTGCAGGACGAGGCGGTCCAGCGTCTCGCGGACGCCGGGGGCGCGCAGGAGCCGGGTGAGGAGGACCACGCCGACAACCAGCGCAATGGCGATCAGCCAGCCCCAGTTGCGCAGGAGATTGGACACGGCGATGACCTGCTGGGTTAGCCAGGGCAGGTCGGCATCGAACATGTCGAACTGTTCGACGAGGCGGGGAACGACGAGGATCATCAGGGCGACGACCATGCCGATGGCGAGCGTGGCGAGCAGTGCGGGATAGATCAACGCGGACTGGACCTTCTGGCGCAGCCGCCACGTGTTCTCAAGATAGACGGCGAGGCGTTCCATGACTTCGCCCTGGCGGCCCGACATTTCGCCGGCCGCAACGACGGACTTGAATAAGGGCGGGAAGGCGCGCGGCGCCGTTCCGAGCGCGTCGGCAAAGCGGGAGCCTTCGGTCACTTCATTGCGGACGCGGTGAAGGATGGCCACGGTTTCCGGCTTTGCGTCGCTGGCGGCAGCGGTGAGCGCCTGCTCGACGGTGAGACCGGACTGGAGCAGGACAGCCAGCTGGCGCGCGAGCAGGGCGCGGTCCTTCTCGGAGATACGGCCACTGGCGCCCTTGCCGCCACGCGAGGTCTTTGCGTTGAGGGGCTGCACGTCGACCGGCATGAGTTCACGCATCCGCAATTCTTTGCGGGCGGCGCGGGGACTGTCGGCGGAGATGACGCCGCGCAGGCGCTTGCCGCCATTGTCGACGGCGACGTACTCAAACGCTGCCATCGCGCGCCTCCTTGCGGCAGACGCGGAGGACTTCCGTCACGCTGGTCTCGCCGGAGAAAACATAGCGCCTTGCATTCTCGATCAGGCGGTGATGGTCAGCGAACGCGACGGCCTCGATGGCGTCTTCTGTTGCGTCGGCGTGGAGCAGGTCGCGCACGGCACTATCGACGACGAGAAGCTCATAGATCGCGATGCGGCCATGGAATCCGGTATTGCCGCAGGCCATGCAGCCCTTGGGCGTGTAGTGGGTGAATGACTCGGCAGGCGGCAGGTCGAGTGCCTCGTATTCCGCCGCTGCAGCGGTCGCGGGCTCCTTGCAGACATCGCAGAGCTTGCGCACGAGACGTTGGGCCATGACCGCGCGCAGGGTTGAGGCCATGAGGTAAGTCTCGACCCCCATGTCGCGCAGGCGCGTAATGGCCCCGGCTGCACTGTTTGTGTGCAGGGTGGAGAAGGCGAGACGCCCTGTCGAAGCGAATTCGAATGCGGCTTCAGCGGTTTCGAGGTCGCGGATCTCGCCGACCATGACGATGTTGAAATCCTGGCGCAGGATGTTGCGCAGGGCGCGTGCGAAGGTGAGGCCGACCTTGGCATCCATCTGGGTCTGGCTGATACCCGGAAGGCCATATTCGACCGGGTCTTCCAGCGTCATGATGTTGACGCTGCCAGTATTGAGGCGCGAGATCGAAGAATAGAGCGTGGTCGTCTTGCCCGAGCCGACGGGGCCGGTCACGAGGATCACCCCGTTCGGCTGTTGCAGTACCTTGTCGAAACGCTGGTAGGTGTCGGAATCCATACCGAGCTGTTCGAGCGTGAGCAGGGCGTTCTGCGTGTCGAGGAGACGGAGCGCGACGCGCTCGCCGAAGCGGGTCGGCAGGATGGCGACGCGCACATCGATGGACCGGCCGCCGGCCTGCAACGAGATTCGGCCATCCTGTGGCAGGCGCTTCTCGGCAATGTCGAGACGGGCCATGACCTTGATGCGTGACACGAGGGGCGCGGCAAGTTTACGGGGTGGAGTCAGGACTTCGACGAGATCGCCGTCGATCCGATAACGGATGGACAGTTTGTCCTCGAACGGGTCGATATGAATGTCGGAAGCGCGGCGCTTCACGGCTTCATAGATGAGACCGTTGATCAGGCGGATGACCGGCGCATCGTCGCTGCCGCCGAGCAGGTCTGCTGCTTCCGGGATATCGTCGATCAGGCTTTCGAGGCCGCCCCGGCTGGCGACGGCGGCTTCGATATCTGTTGCGCCGAGCGGGCCCTGGCTGAACGCGAGTGTCAGCGCGCGATCAAAGCTGGCCGGGTCAAGGGATTCTATCGCATGGGGGGCACCAAGCGCCCGGCGCGCCTCGATCAGGGACATGACATCGGCGCCCGCGCGCACGCCCACGGTCAGCGTCTCGCGATCAGGCTGCACGATGAGGCCCTTGTCCTTGGCAAAGGCGTAGGTGAACTGGCGGGGAGATTCGGCGTGTGTGCTCATCGGATTATTGCGGCGGGGGCGCCCCCAGCACTTCGCTGACAAAGGCGTCGAGCGAATTGACCTTGTCGTCCTTGCCGTTCCAGAGTTCTTCGGCGCGGACGAAACGATAGCTGCGGGCGGTGACGTCGCGCGCGCTCTGGCGATCGCGGATCACGGTCGGGCGGATGAACACCATCAGGTTGCTGCGCTTTGTGGCCTTGCCTTCAGTGCGGAACAGGCGCCCGGCAACCGGTATGTCGCCGAGGACCGGAACTTTCTCGTTTGCAATCGTATCGGACTGTTCGATCAGGCCGCCAATGACAATGATCTCACCGCTGTCGGCCAGAACGTCTGTCGTGATCTGGCGTTTGTTGAAGATGAGGTCGGACGTGGCGACGTTGATTGCCCCGGAGATGCTGGAAACTTCCTGATTGATTTCGAGACGCACGGCGTCGTCGGAGGAGATGCGCGGCGTGACATCCAGCCGGATGCCGATCTCTTTGCGGTCGACGGTACGGAACGGGTTCGTGTTTCCGTCTCCGAGCACTTCACCTGTGACGATCGGGACTTCCTGGCCGACGAGAAGGGAGGACGTGCCATTGTCGAGCGTCATGTTGAATGGCTTGGAAAGGACCCGGGAATTCGTGTCATTCTCGACTGCCGTCAAGATGGCGCCAAAAAGCGTGTCGCCATCCTGTCCGCCGACGCCGACGCTTAGGCCGGTGAGCCCAAGCAGGGACGTGATGGCGGATGCGGCAAACGGATTGTTCTCGCCGCTGTTGAACGGTGTGTCGCCGCTGATGGCGCCGGCGAGGGCCAGTAGGTTGGGAGCGGACCGGGAATAATTGGTGGATGCAAATGGAACGGTCGAGTTGCCGGTGCCGCTTAGCAGGAATTGCAGGCCGAGTTCGCGCGCCGTGTCGTCGGACATTTCGACGATGATGGCTTCGACAAGAACTTGCGCCCGACGCTTGTCGAGATCCTGGATCACGCGTTCAAGGGTAAGAAGCGTCTCGCTGGGCGCATTGATCACGAGTGAGTTGGTCGATGCGTGAAAGGCGATGGTGCTGAGTGCGATTTCACCGCCTGCCTCACCGCGCCGGAACGCCATCGCGCCGGCGACCTTTTCGAGGATCGGGACGATATCGGCGGCATCGGCATTCTTGAGCGATATGACCCGCAACGTGTCTTCGACACGGTCCGTTGCATCCAGCTGTTCGACAACTTTCAGGGCGCGCTCGACCATGAGGTCGTCACCGCGAATGACAATTGCGTTGCCGGTCTGGGAGGCAATGGCCTGGAAGTTTGACGCGAAGGCGTCTTCTCCGCCGGTCTTCTGAAGCGCCATCAGGATGGATTCGAGTTCTCCCGACGGAATGTTCTTGAGAGAGATTGTTTCCGTGCGAGTGCGATCTTCATCGATCCCGGCGACCAATTGACGGATGCGTGGCATGTTCGACTGGTAGTCGACGATCACCAGTGTGTTCGAGCGCGGGTTTGCAATGACCTGGCCCTGGGCATCGACCAGTGGCTTTACCATCTGGGCCGCTTCGAGCGCATTGAAATTGTTGAGATGGATGATCTCGGTGACGAAACTGTTCGATCCGGAGGACCGCGTGCCGGCTTCGCTGACCGCCGATTGTTCGGGGATAATGCGATAGGTGTCCTTGCCTGCAGGAACAGCTGTGAAGCCGTGAACGCGCAGGGTCGAAAGGAAGACGTCAAATACGCCTTCCCGTGTCAGCGGGGACGACGACGTGACAGTCACGCGTTTGCCGCGAACATCGGGATGGACGATGAATGTGTAGCCGGTGACGATGGACACGTCGGCGACCAGCGAACTCAATTCAACATCATCGAAGTTCAACACATGGAGGGATGCCTTCGCGCCGGACCCACCCGCGAGCCCGAAGGCGGGCAGGGCGGTCGTGGCCAGCAGGATGGCTGAAAGGCCGAAACGGACGTTCATTCTGTCTATTCTCCCTCGGGGAAGCGAAGCGTGACGGGGACGTTGGCGCCGTTGCGCTGGACCGTCATGGATAGCTCGGCTGCATTCGACAGCCGTTCGGTGATGTTTTCGATCCTGATGTCGCGGACAGGCGTACCGTCGAGCACCGTGATGATGTCACCGGATTCGAGACCTGAACCGGATAGGGCTGCAGTCGAGCCCGGCGTGGACAGACGGTAACCGACAAGGACGCCGTCCGTGAACACGGGAGTCATGTCCAGCGATGCCAGGAGCGCGCGATTGATCGACGCCTGTTGTTGGAGATTCACCACGGGACGTGGCGCACCTTCAACCAAGCCTTCCTGGCCGGGCAGGGTCAGGACCGACAGCGCGTCGATACCGCTCTCCATCATCAGCGTTTCCAGCGATCCGCCTTTTCGAATGAGCACCCGGTCAGGCAGGACGCGGTCGAGCGTGACGCCCTCGATAATCGTGTCACCAGGTCGATAGGTCAGGGCGCGCCCGTCAGGGGTCTGGATGATGGCGATCGAAACCAGATTCGGGTTTTCATCGCTCGTGCCTTCCGCGACCGACCGGACGCCCTTGAGGGTGAGGTTGAGGCTGGTGGCTGGCGCGTCCGGAATGATGTCCTCGGCGGCAGTCGCCGCGCCGAACCGGTTTGATCGGGTCAAGGCCATGAGGTCGGCACTCGCCAAAGTCGCCCCAACAGATGCGCCAACCTGCGTGGCGGGCAATGGCAGAGGGTGGCTGACGGCGCCGCCAGGCTCGAACAGCAGCCAGATGAACCGCGCAGCCAGTAATCCCAAAAGCGCGACAAGCAGGACTATAAGGCCGACGCGTACGCGCGGCAAAAGGGTCAGTGCCTTCGTCGAAAGGATGTCTAATTGGCTCATATTCTACTCTGACTGCAATTTCCCTGCCCGGAATATGTAACCGGGCGACCTGTTTAGCAGGTGGGCCATGGCCGGGCCCGGGCATCTGGAATGTTGATGAAGCAAACTGATCAATAGTGGCAAGCTGAATTACAGTACATCTTGTTAATACTTTAGAGGAGGGACATTGTCCCAATATCGTACGCCGCTACTCTCTTCGATACGATTGGGTTGCATGCGCATCTCAGAAAAGTACGCTTGCGGGGACATTCAGTGCTTCCGACAGTCGCCGCGCCGTTTTGAGGCCAAACGTCTGGCCACGTTCGATTGCCGAAATGTGATTGGGCCGGATGCCACATAATTCGCTTAGCTGGCTTTGTGTCAGCAACCTGAGTTCGCGCAAGACGCGAACGGGATGCTCGCCGGCATCAATCCGTCTCTGGGCATCTTCCGGAATTGCCGGTTCCGTCTTGGGCAGGTCTGACATCGCCTTTTCAAGCTGGGCGACCTTTGTCTCCAGATCGATCAGGCGACCCTCGAGCCTGTAGAGTAAATCCATATTTTCCACCGAGGCGGCCCCCTGTTGTGTTGATCCTCTGGTTCTCAACAGCCGCACGAATATGCGGAATTTAACGCGCTCACATGTCGTTTTCGCGAAAGTTTTGTGACGTCACGCGGTATGATCCCCGACCGTTTCAGAGGGAGGGCGTGCCGCGCTGGCCCTTGTCTCAAAACCGAAATATTTCCGTTAATTGTTTGTCATGGGGCGCCGCTATTCAGCCGCTGACGAGGTCGCAATCGAGTCGGCCTGTCTGATGGTCCAAATGAGGGGTTCCAATGATTTTTCGCAGGTCGGTTAGCGCGCTTGCGCTTTGCTTAGCAGCAGCGTGTTCGCAAGGGAGCAACATCGCTTCACCGGGAGCAAGCAGCCCGGGAACGCCTCCAACGGGTGGCGGGAGCGGCGGCGGGGGTGGCGGTAGCGCCGCGACGTGCCCGACCGGCTTCACAGAAGGTGCGGCTGTTGGTGGATTCACGACGTGTAACCTTTCGGGTACATATCTTGCCGACCTGACGCTTCCTTTCGTTTCTGGCGTTGCTTATGCGGTGGATGGGCGCGTCGATGTCGGCGTGGACGTCGGCGCTGACGGTGCGGCTGCCGGCGGTACAGCTGCCGTCCTGACAATCGAGCCCGGGGTCACCGTATTCGGTCGTTCGGGTGCTGACTATATCGTTGTCAACCGCGGCTCACAGATTGATGCAGACGGTAACACTGCAAACCCGATCGTCATGACCAGCGCGAATGATCTCATCCGTCGTGCCGACAGCGATCCTGCAAACGATTTTGGCGGCGACAATATCGGCGAATGGGGCGGCCTCGTGATCCTCGGCCAGGCGCCGATCAACCGGTGCCGCAATGCAGCGACCCCGGCGACAATTGCTTGTGACAACGTCATCGAAGGCGTCAGCAATCCCGACGCCGTTTACGGCGGCGACGACGCCACGGACAACAGTGGCACGCTGCGCTATGTCTCGCTGCGGTTCTCGGGTTTCGCCATCGGTTCTGGCAATGAGTTGAATGGTATCTCACTGGGCGGCGTCGGCTCTGGAACGACAATTGACTATGTCCAGGTTCACAACAGCTCGGATGACGGCATCGAGTTCTTCGGCGGAACGGTCAACGCCAAGCACCTTGTGCTGACCGGTGAGGACGATGACTCGCTCGACACCGACAATGGCTACAATGGCAGCCTGCAATATATCATCGTGAAGCAGCGTGCTGCCGGCGGTGACAATATGGTCGAGGCCAGCAGTGTCGCGGGCATTACG
The DNA here is from genome assembly GCA_963973995.1 of uncultured Alphaproteobacteria bacterium. GTDB lineage: Bacteria > Pseudomonadota > Alphaproteobacteria > Caulobacterales > Hyphomonadaceae > Hyphomonas. The sequence goes on along the minus strand of CAXBCO010000009.1, from coordinate 25,183 downwards.
CCAGCGTCCAATGCCAAGGTTTCCAACTTCACCTTCGTCGGTGATGCCGGCGGCAATGCGTTCCGCCTGAACACCGGCACGATTGGCACATATGTCAATGGCGTGGTGACCGAAACGGCGGAATGCTTCCGCTGGGAAACTTCGGCAGGCAATGGCGTTGCTGGCTACCAGGCGGGTGTAGATCCTGCCTTCAACTCGGTCCTGTTTGACTGTGCAGCCGGCGTTGAGACGGCAAACTCCGACGCAGGCGCTGCAGCTGCATCCCTCGCAGCGGGCACTGACAATTCCACAGCTACGGCCAATTCGCTCGCGGCCTCTTTCTTTCCGGGACCGAACGAAGCTGCTGTAACGCCATTTGACGTGGCAACGCTGGACGCATTCTTCTCGCCGACGACGTATATCGGTGCGTTTGGCCCAACCGAGACGGCGACCCAGAACTGGGCGAGCGGCTGGACATTTGGTCTCTTCCCCGATCCGACATGCCCGACCGGGACAACCGATTCGGGGCTCGAAATTGACGACCAAACGGTCTGCCGAATTTCAGGTGTGATCACCGATGATGTTCGCCTGACACGCGGAAATATCTATGAAGTTGTCGGACGTCTGGATGTCGGCGTCGATATTGGCGCCGATGGCGCGGCAGCTACGGGTGATCCGGCAACGCTGACGATTGAATCGGGCGTGACGGTGTTTGGCGGGAGCGGCGCCGACTATATTGTCGTGAACCGTGGTTCCCAGATATTCTCCAACGGGACCAAGGAAAGCCCGGTTGTCCTGACATCGGAAGCCGATGTCACGGATACCCAGGTGAACCCTGAAAACGCCATCGGCGAATGGGGCGGCCTGGTGATCCTCGGCCGTGCACCGATCAACCGCTGCCGCAATGCGGCGACCCCGGCGACAATCGCCTGTGACAACGTGGTTGAAGGTGTGACCAATCCTGATGCCGTCTACGGCGGGGCCGAGCCAACGGATAATAGCGGCTCGCTGCGCTATACGCTGGTCAAGCATTCCGGTTTTGAAGTCACGACAGGCAATGAGCTGAACGGGATAACGCTTGCCGGCGTCGGTTCGGGAACGGTGGTCGACTATGTCCAGGTCCACAACAGTTCGGACGACGGGATCGAGTTCTTCGGCGGAACGGTCAATGGCAAGCACCTTGTGCTGACCGGTGAGGACGATGACTCGCTCGACACCGACAATGGCTACAATGGCAGCCTGCAATATATCATCGTGAAGCAGCGTGCTGCCGGCGGTGACAATATGGTCGAGGCCAGCAGTGTCGCGGGCATTACGCCAGCGTCCAATGCCAAGGTTTCCAACTTCACCTTTATCGGTGATGCGGGCGGCAATGCCTTCCGCCTGAACACCGGCACGGTCGGCACCTATGTCAACGGCGTGGTGAAGGAAGTCACTGAATGCTTCCGTTGGGAAACTTCGGCAGGCAATGGCGTTGCTGGCTACCAGGCCGGCGTGGACCCAGCCTTCAACTCGGTCCTGTTTGATTGTGCAGGCGGGCTTGAAGTGGCGGGCTCCGACATTGGCGCCGCTTCCGCAGCGCTGGCCGCAGGCACCGACAACTCCACAGCAACAGCGAGCACGCTGATCAACACGTTCATCAATGGTGCAGCCGAATCAGCCGTCACAGCCTTCGACGTGACGGGCCTGTCGAGTGACCTCGAGCCGGTCGACTATATCGGTGCGGTTGAGAATGCCACGGACACCTGGTGGCAGGGTTGGTCGTGCGGTCTTGAAGCCAGCGACCCTTGTTAAGTTGAGAACCGCCGGGATGGCCACGCGAGGCGTGCGCCATCCCGGCACTTTCATTTCAGGCGAGACACGGACGCGACCCATTGCATGCGTCCCTTTCATGCCAAGCTAGGTTAAGAAAAATGCACAATAATTCCGTCAGACATAAATGGTTGCTGTCGACAGCGATCCTTCTCGCTTTGGCCCCGTTGGCGGTCGCCCAGGAAGCGGCAGCTCCGGCGGAGACGCCCGAAGACAGCCGAACACTCCAGACCGTGGTCGTGCGTGGGCAATTCATTCCCGAACCCCAGCGTGAAACGTCCCAGGTGGCGACCTTCCTGTCCACCGAAGACCTCGCGCGTCAGGGCGACTCCAATGCCGCGCTCGCGCTGACCCGGCTGAGCGGCCTGAGCATCGTTTCCGGACGTTTTGCCTTTGTGCGCGGCCTGGGCGACCGGTACTCGTCGGCCTTGCTAAACGGGTCGCCGCTTCCCAGCCCAGAGCCTTTGCGCCGTACCGTGCCGCTCGACCTGTTCCCGTCAAGCGTCCTGGCCGGTGCATCTGTCCAGAAAACATTCTCGGCCAACTATCCGGGCGAATTCGGCGGTGGCGTGATCGATCTTCAGACGTTGCGCCAGCCAGCGGAGAACTTCCTGACCGTCAAGGCCGGCATTTCGGCAAACACTGAAACGACGGGCTCCGATGGATTGTATGTGCGCGGCGGCGACCTTGACTGGTCGGGTTATGACGACGGCCTTCGCGATATCCCGGGACCGCTGGCGGCAGTGCTCGCTTCGGGCGAACGCCTGGGCGACCAAAGCCCGACACAGATCGAGGCAATCGGCGAAAGCTTGGTCAACTCGCCCCTGTCCGTCATCCAGCAGGGGGAACTGGATCCTGATTGGAACGGCTCGGTGGAGGGAGGCCTGATTCTCGACGAGGGCCAGTACGATATCGGCCTGATCGGCGTCGTCGGTTTTGACTCGGGATGGACAACGAAAGATGCCACGCGACAGTTTGTCGAAGCCGGCGTGATCGGAAGCGACCAGAACCAGTTTTCGACGACGTATGATGCCACACTGAACGCGCTTGGCTCCGGATCGATCGGTTGGGGAGAGAACGAGATCCAGGCGACGCTGTTCTACGTTCACACGACCTCGAAACAGGCAGAAATAACGACTGGGACGGATTTCAACGCCCCAGGTGCCACCGGTGAGATTTATGACGAGTCAACAGGCTGGTTCGAGCGCGAGTTGAGCTTTGCCCAGCTTCGCGGCGAGCATAAGATCGGTGACCTGGAGCTTGACTGGCGCGGTGCATATGCCGTGTCCACGCGCGATGCGCCATATGACCGCTCGCTGCGCCGCAGCCCAGACGCGAACGGCGTGCCGCTGTACTCCACGGCCAACAATTATGGCATTGTATTCTCGAATCTTGAGGACACGATCGCAAGTGTCGGTGCGGATGCCACGTATACTGTAGACATCGGGAACACACGAGAGCTGGTCATGTCGGGCGGGTTCGACGTTGCCTCGACCGACCGGACCTATGACTACCTGTCCCTTCGGTTTGTCGGCGGTAATGCCCTGCCAGCCGATGTGCAGGCCGCGCGCCCGGACTACCTGTTTTCGCCAGATAATATCGATCCTGCCCGGTTCATCCTCCAGGAAGTCGTGACGCCAAATGACTCCTATTCAGCTGGCCTCGACGTGAATGCGTTTTACGTTCAGACGGAAATCGACCTGCTGGACTATGTTCGCGGTACGTTGGGGGTCCGGTACGAAGATGCCGAACAGACCGTGAAGACTTTTGATCGGTTCGGCAATCCGGGAGCGGGGGACGTCAATTTGAGCAATGATTATGTCCTGCCAGCGCTGACGCTGACATGGAACTTTGCTGACGACCTCCAGCTGCGTGCCGGATATTCGCAGACGATTGCCCGTCCGCAATTCCGCGAACTGGCTCTGTCGTCGTTCATCGATCCAGAGACGGACCGCACCTATCGCGGCAATAGCGGCCTCGTGGACAGCGAACTGACGAACTATGACGCACGCCTGGAATACTACATCGGGCGCAACCAGTTCGTGACGCTGGGTGGCTTCTACAAAGAAATAAAGAACCCGATCGAGGAAGTGCAGTATTCCACGGCCTCCTTCGTGTTCGAAACGACGTTCATCAACAGCCCGAAAGCCGAGTTGTATGGTGCGGAGCTTGAATACAGGACCAATTTCAGCATGCCGATATCCAATCCCTGGATGGATGCGCGTGAATGGATGTTCTCGGCGAACTACACCTACACCGCGTCGGAGGTGAAGGCTGCAGAGAGCGACAAGGTGTTCGACCCGATTTCGCGTTCGCTCCGTGATGCAGCCCTGTTTGGGTTGGACGGGTCCGACTTGCAGGGCACGCCGGAAAATATCCTGAATGCCCAGTTCGGCTGGCAAAGCGATGTCGACCAGATGACGCTCCTCGTCGGCTGGGTCGATGATCGTATCCTGCAACGCGGTTTCGGAATCGGCGCAGCCGCGCTGCCGGACGTGGTCGAGGAACCCGGTGTTCAACTCGACCTGGTGTACAATCGCGACTTTACACTTGGCGGGCACGAACTTTCACTGGGTCTGAAAGGGCGCAACCTGCTCGGCGAAAAGCATTCCGAGTACCAGATGTCCGAAGGTGGCCTCGGACGGACCGAGTTCAATACTTATGAACGTGGAACAACCTTTTCAGCCAGCCTGTCCACGACCTTTTAGCGGCGACTTGAAACAAAAAGCCCGGCAGACTCAGTCTGCCGGGCCTTTTTTTGGGCGAACGCTCAGGCGGTTCCGAAAACCCGTTCGAAAATCGTGTCGACGTGCTTGAAATGGTACTCAAGGTCAAACAGCGCCTCCAGTTCGGCATCGGTCAGTTTCGCCGTCACGTCCGGATCGGCCTTGAGCAGGTCCAGCAGGTTGCCTTCGCCGCGCCATGTGCGCATCGCGTTGCGCTGGACCAGGCTGTACGAATCCTCGCGGCTGACGCCATGCTCGACAAGGGCAAGCAGGATGCGCTGCGAATTGTGCAACCCGCCCATGCTCTCGATCGTGCGGAGCATGTTCTCCGGATAGACAACCAGGTTTTCGACCACGCCGGCGAGACGATGGAGCGCAAAATCCAGATGGATGGTAGCGTCGGGACCGATGCCGCGCTCGACCGACGAATGCGAGATGTCGCGCTCATGCCACAGCGCGACGTTTTCAAGAGCCGGAGTGACCGCGGAGCGGACGAGCCGCGCAAGCCCGGTCAGGTTCTCTGTCAGGACAGGATTGCGCTTGTGCGGCATCGCTGACGAGCCTTTCTGGCCAGGCGAGAAGAACTCCTCGGCTTCGAGCACTTCGGTGCGCTGCAGATGGCGCACTTCGGTGGCAAGCCGTTCGACTGACGATGCGATCACGCCGAGGACCGCAAAATACATGGCATGCCGGTCGCGCGGAATGATTTGCGTCGAGACCGGCTCGATCGAGAGGCCCAGCTTCGCCGCAACGTGCGCTTCGATGGCGGGATCAATATTGGCGAAGGTGCCGACGGCGCCAGAAATGGCGCAGGTGGCGACTTCCTCGCGTGCCAGCAGAAGGCGCGTGCGAGCACGCTGGAATTCGGCGTGGAAGGTCGCCAGCTTGATGCCGAACGTCGTTGGCTCGGCATGGATGCCATGGCTGCGGCCGATCGTCGGGGTCAGTTTGTGTTCGCGGGCACGCGTCTCCAGGGCTTCGAGGACGCGGTCCAGTCCTGTCAGGAGCAGGTCGGCGGCGCGTACCAGCTGGACGCTGAGGCAGGTATCCAGCACGTCCGAGGAGGTCATGCCCTTGTGCAGGAAACGGGCTTCGTCGCCGACATGTTCTGCGACATTTGTCAGGAACGCGATGACATCATGCTTCACTTCGCGTTCGATGGCGTCGATACGGTCAACGTCGAACGCGCTGCGTTCGCGCACGGCCTTGGTGACGCCCTCTGGGATGAGGCCGAGATTTTCCATGGCTTCGGCGGCGAGTGTTTCGATCTCGAGCCAGATGCCGAAGCGCGTTTCCGGTGACCAGATTTCAGCCATTTCGGGTCGTGTATATCTCGGGATCATGTCGTGCCTCGCTGCTTGAAAGGCCCGTATAGCCCGGAATCGCCTGAATGCCAGTGCCAGCGCGTCGCACGGACCGGATCGCGTTGGGGCCGAACAGGCTGGCCGGTCACGGCTTGGTAGGGTAAAACCAGCCCGGACGCCGACAGGTATGGCAGGCTGCCGAATGCAGCAAAGGGGAAGACCATGATGAAACTGATGTTGATGTCGGCAGCGGCATTGGCGATGGCAGGACTGGCTGTCGCCCAGAACGCCACGGACTATCCGCCAAGTGCCGACGCAGGATCGTGTTTCGCGCGCGTATTGATTCCGGAAACGACCGAAGTGGTAACGGAGCAAGTGCTGGCGACGCCGGAGCGTGCCGAAATCACGGTGATTCCAGCCGTCTACGAGACTTACACCCAGGAAGTCATGGTCAGGGAGGCGACAACATCCTTCACGGTCGTTCCCACCGAATACGTTACCAAGACAGAGCAGATACTGGAAGCACCTGAGCGGATGGAAACCGTCGTGATTCCGGCTGAATTCGAGACCTATACGGAAAAGGTCCTGATCCGTCCGGCCTATACGACATGGAAGCCCGGCGCCGGGCTCTACGGAGTCAATGTCATGGCCGCGAAGGCCGACTCCGATTCTGCCTTGTCGACGGGTGAACTGCTGTGCCGGGTGGAGGTGCCTGCCCAATATGACGAGGTACAGCGAACGCGGCTCGTCAACCAGGAGCGGACGGAAACCAAGGTCATTCCGGCAAAATACCGGACGCTGAAAAGGGAGGTTGTGAAGACGCCTGCACGGATCGTGGAAGAAGCCGTTCCAGCTGTCTACGAGACGATCACGCTGCAGAAGCTGGTATCGCCGGCCCAGGAGCAGACCACCGTCATACCGGCAACGTATCGCACCGTCGAAAAGCGGGTGGTTACGGGAGGAGGCAGCGTCGAATGGCGCGAAGTGCTTTGCGACACCAATGCATCGCCCGCCAAGATCGTCGAAGTCCAGAAAGCTCTGACAGCCAAAGGATATAAAGTGCCGGCTGACGGAGACTTCGGGCCCGCGACGTACAAAGCGATGGAAGCCTACCAGCGCGCCAACGGGTTGCCGGTAGGCTACCTGACGGTCGACACTGTGGAATCCCTCGGCGTAGCGGTCGAGTAGATTCATTCATGCTACGCGCTAAGAGCCAGACTCTTCACATCCAAACAAAGGACACCCATGGCCCGGTCACATTTCCACACAGAGCGTCACCAGATATCGCGGATAGGATGGATGCGGGCAGCCGTGTTGGGGGCGAATGACGGTATCGTCTCGACGGCCAGCCTCATTATCGGTGTGGCCGCCGCGTCGGCAGCCCCCGGCGAAATACTCATCGCAGGCGTGGCGGCGCTGGTGGCAGGAGCGATGTCGATGGCAGCCGGAGAATATGTTTCGGTGAGTTCCCAATCAGATGCTGAACAGGCGGAATTGGCCAAGGAGCGCCAGGAGCTGATTGACATGCCCGAGGCGGAACATGCGGAACTGGCCGGTATCTATGAGGACCGTGGCTTGAATCCCGAAACCGCCCACGAGGTCGCGACTCAGCTGACAGCTGACGACGCCCTCCGGGCCCATGCACGCGACGAGCTTGGCATTACCGACCTGACGGCGGCAAAGCCGATCCAGGCCGCGATTTCGTCGGCCCTGTCGTTTGCTGTCGGGGCATCCCTGCCATTGGCACTGGTCTGGTTGGTGCCGCTTCACGCGCTGGTGGCTGCGGAAGCCGTGGCGTCGCTCATCTTCCTTGCGCTGCTCGGCGCGGTGGGGGCGCGGGCCGGCGGGGCGAGTATCTGGAAGCCGACACTGCGTGTGACCTTCTGGGGCGCGCTGGCGATGGCGATCACGGCAGGGATCGGACACATGGTCGGCACCGTGATCTGAACGGCCTGCGCGAGCACAAAAAAACCCCGGCACTGCAAGGTGCCGGGGTTTTGCATTTTGCCTATTTGAAGCGCGCGCCTCAGGCCTTGGCCATCTCGGCCTTCAGGTTGTCCGAGACCTTTTCGATGAAGCCTTCGGTTGTCAGCCATTCCTGGTCGGGGCCGACGAGGAGGGCGAGGTCCTTGGTCATGAAGCCGGCTTCGACGGTTTTCACGATGGTTTCCTCGAGCGTCTTCGCAAAGGCCTGGACGTCCGGTGTGCCGTCCATGCGGCCGCGATGGCTGAGACCCTGCGTCCAGGCGTAGATCGAGGCGATCGAGTTGGTCGATGTCGCCTCGCCCTTCTGCCAGTTGCGATAGTGGCGCGTGACGGTGCCGTGGGCCGCTTCGGCCTCGACCGTGTTGCCGTCCGGCGTCATCAGCACGGAGGTCATCAGGCCCAGCGAGCCGTAGCCCTGCGCGACGGTGTCGGACTGGACGTCGCCGTCATAGTTCTTACAGGCCCAGACGTAGCCACCGGACCATTTCATCGCTGCTGCGACCATGTCGTCGATCAGGCGGTGCTCGTAGGTGCCGCCGAAGGCCTTGAACTTGTCGGCAAACTCGGCGTCGAAGATTTCCTGGAACAGGTCCTTGAAGCGGCCGTCATAGGCTTTCAGGATCGTGTTCTTGGTCGACAGGTAGACCGGCCACTTGCGTTGCAGGCCATAGTTGAAGCTGGCGCGGGCAAAGTCGCGGATCGACTGGTCAAGGTTGTACATGCCCATGGCGATACCGGCTTCCGGGAAGTCGAACACGTCGAATTCCATCGAGTCCGAGCCATCGTGTGCTTCCCACTTCATGGTCAGCTTGCCCTTGCCGGGAACGAGAAAGTCGGTGGCCTTATACTGGTCGCCGAACGCGTGACGGCCGATGACAACAGGCTTGGTCCAGCCGGGAACGAGGCGCGGCACGTTGGAAATCACGATCGGCTCGCGGAAGACGACGCCGCCGAGAATGTTGCGGATCGTGCCGTTCGGGCTGCGCCACATCTTCTTGAGTTTGAACTCTTCAACGCGCTGTTCGTCGGGCGTGATGGTCGCGCACTTGACGGCGACGCCGTATTTCTTGGTGGCTTCAGCTGCATCAATGGTGATCTGGTCGTCGGTCTCGTCGCGCTTCTGGATCGACAGGTCGTAATACTTCAGATCGACATCCAGGTAGGGATGGATCAGCTTGTCCTTGATGAGCTGCCAGATGATGCGGGTCATTTCGTCCCCGTCCATCTCGACAATCGGGTTCTTGACCTTGATCTTCGCCATATTTTGTAATCCTTGCGGTTGAAGCTATTGGACTGCGCTATAGCAGAGCGGCAGGCCGCGTCAAAACAGGTTCCGTCATGTCAGAACAGCGCAGCCCCTGCGTCATCCTCCATTCCCCGCAGCTTGGCGAAAACATTGGCGCTGCGGCGCGGGTGATGCGCAATTTCGGTTTGACTGATCTTCGCCTCGTTTCGCCGCGCGATGGCTGGCCGAATCCGGCGGCTGACACGATGTCAGCCGGCGCCTTCGATGCGGGCGTGAGCGTGAAAGTGTATGAAACACTACAGGATGCGCTGGAGGGGGTGACCTATCTCGTCGCCGCTACAGCGCGGATGCGGGGGATCGAAAAACGCGTGGTCGATGCCGCAGGCGCTGCGGAGGCAGCGTATGGTCGGGCCGTGGGCGGCGCGGGTGTGGCAGGGGTGATGTTCGGGGGTGAGAAGTCCGGCCTGCCGAACGAGGCGGTGGCCCTGTCCGACCTCCTGATGACCTATCCGGTCGACCGGGACTTCAAGAGCCTGAACCTGGCGCAGGCCGTCTGCGTATTCGCGCACGAATGGGGCAAGCTGAACGCGGCGGAAAGCCCGTCGGTCATTCCAGCGCAGAGCCATGTCACACCCGTTTCAGGGGACGGGGTGGCGTCGACGCGGGATGATGTGTTCCGGATGTTCGAGCATTTCGAGGCGGAACTGGAACGGGCTGGCTACTTCTTCCCGCCGGAAAAGACGCCGCTGATGAAGGACAATCTCCGCTCGGCCCTGATCCGGGCGGACTGGACCGAGCAGGAGGTGCAGACTTTCCGCGGCGCGATCAAGGCGCTGGCCCTCGGCCGCGGAAAGGCACGTGTGGTGCGGGAGGACTAGGCTTATTTGCCTTTCCAGACAGGCGCCCGCTTTTCGATGAAGGCGCGGGGGCCTTCCTTGAAATCCTCGGTCTTCATGACCTTGCCGAAGGCCTTGCCGCTGGCAATCCAGAGATCATCGTCGGAGCTGGTCAGGGCGGCGTGGGCGACCTGACGGCTGGCCTGAACGGCGATGGGCGCATTTGCCATGATCCGTTCGGCCAGTTTCGAGGCTTCAGCCATGACGTCGGCCTCGGGCACGACCTTGTTGACCATGCCGAGTTCATAGGCGCGCTGCGCTGGCAGCGGATCGCCCGTCAGGATCGCTTCGAGTGCTGTCGGCATGCCGATGACACGGGGCAGACGGAACAGGCCGCCGGCACCCGCGACGAGTGAACGCTTGACTTCCGGCAGGCCGAAATTGGTCGTGTCGGCGCAGATGATCATATCGCAGGAGAGGGCAATCTCCGTGCCGCCGGCGAGGGCGCTGCCCGTGATCGCTGCGATGAGGGGCTTGGTGCGTTCCCGTTTCACGATGCCCGCAAAGCCGCCTTTCTCGGTGCCAAGCTTGCCGCCATTGCCCGCGCTGATCTCTTTCAGGTCGGCACCGGCGCAGAACGCCTTGCCATTGGCGGTGAGGATGGCGACCCAAAGTTCGGGATCGTCTTCGAACCGGTCGAGCGCGTGCTCAATGCCGGTCGCCATGATGCCGTTGATGGCATTGCGGGCTTCCGGGCGGTTGAGCGTGATGATGGCCATATGGCCGCGGACTTCATATTCGACTGACATAGGGGCGTTCCTCCAAGAGTGATTTTTTCCAGACTAGGGCCCTTTACGCCACGTCCAGCAAGCAGAAAGACGCGAATAGGCCGGAAACGGCAACGACCCTCTTGGCAGCCCCAAGGGAAGGCCTGTCAGTGTCGGTGAAAATCAGGGAGCCCGTCCACAATGGATCTTTCACTAAGCCCGGAATATGAGGCCTTCCGCAAGGAAGTGGCCGATGTCCTGTCTGCCAATGCACACCTGGCGCCGACCTCCGACGACCGGGGCATGAAAAACCCCAAGCGGCAGGCGTGGCAGAAACTGCTCATCGAGAACGGCCTCGCCGCGCGGACCATTCCCACGGAATATGGCGGCTATGGCGCCGAACCGGACATCCTTAAGTCCCGCATCATTGCCGAGGAATTCGCGCGCACGGGCCTGCCACGCGCGATGTCGAACCAGGGCATTTCGATGCTGGTGCCGACGTTGCTGGAACTCGGCACGCCGGAGCAGAAGGCGGCCTATATCCGCCCGACCCTGTATGGCGAAATGATCTGGTGCCAGGGCTATTCCGAGCCGGGTGCGGGCTCCGACCTTGCCGCGCTGCGCACGGCGGCTGTGTCGGATGGCGATGATTATGTCATCAATGGCAGCAAGATATGGACGTCGACCGCCAAGCAGGCCGACATGATCTTCTGCCTTGTTCGCACCGACCCGAGCGCGAAAAAACATGAAGGTATTTCCTACATCCTGTTTTCGATGGAGACACCGGGGATCGAAGTGCGCCCGCTGGTCGACATGACGGGCGCGGCGAACTTCAACGAAGTGTTTTTCACCGATGTGCGCGTGCCCAAAAGCGGCATCGTGTTTGCCGAGAACAAGGGCTGGCAGGTCGCCAATGCGACGCTGACGCATGAGCGCGGCATGCTGGGTGACCCGAACGCGACCAAGGCGCGGCTGGTGGAGCTGATCGACTTGATGAAGACGGAGCGCGTCAACGGCGAGCGGCTGATCGACAATCCGCTGCTGCGCGACCGGCTGCTGAAACTTCAAGGCGAAGTCTATGCGATGCAGGCCAACGGCCTGCGCATCACGACCCACAACCTGAAGAAGGAAAGCGCCGGACTTGCGGGGCTGGTCGTGAAGCTGATGGGCTGTGAACTGAACCACGAGATTGCGCGCCTCGCCATCGACGCACTCGGCGAACTGGGCGTGATGTATGAGCAGGGCGAACATATGCGCGCCGAGGGCACGTGGCAGGCGCGCTACATGTACGATCTCGGCCTGATCATTGGCGGCGGGACGGCGCAGATTCAGAAGAACATCATTGCGGAGCGGGGCCTCGGCCTGCCGCGCGAACCCAAACCGGCCAAGGCCTGAGAGGAGAAAGACAATGGAATTTGCACTCTCAGAAGACCAGCGCATGTTGAAGGACAGCCTGAACGGCTTCCTGAAGGACGCCGCGCCGCTGGACACGATCCGCAAGATTGCGACCGGGGATGAAGCGGCAGGCGCAGCCCTGGCCGCAGGCCTGGACGAACTTGGCCTGGCAGGACTTCATGTGCCGGAGGCCCACGGCGGTCTTGGCCTTGGCATGCTGGATGCCTGTCTCGTACAGGAATCGCTCGGCTATGCGATTGCGCCGAGCCGTTTCCTGGCGACCACGGTTGCGGCACATGCCTTGCGATCCACGGGGGAAACGTTCCTGCCGGGTATCGCCTCCGGGGATATCCGTATGGGGCTCGCCCTGACCGAATTATCATCGCGGCGCGATGGGGCGGCCGTGGCGGCGGAGAAGGACAAGCTGTCAGGAAAGTCGCTACTGGCCGTGTCGGCGGAAGGGTCGACCCACCTGCTTGCGGCGGATGTGACCGGCGCCCTTCATGTTACGGAGACGCCGGAACTGGCGGTGATGCAGACGATCGACCGGACACGGATTTTCTCCGAAGTGCGGTTCAGCGGCCAGAAGAGCGCGATGACGCTAAAACCGGATGATGACGTGCTGGCGGTGGCGCGGCTGCTGACGGCGGCCGATACACTGGGCGCGGCGCAGGCCATGCTGGACAAGGCGGTCGCCTATGCCGCCGAGCGCCAGCAGTTTGGCCGGGTGATCGGATCGTTCCAGGCCGTGAAGCACATGTGCGCGGAAATGGCGGCGCGGCTGGAGCCGTCACGGGCGCTGATCTGGCATGCAGCGCACGCGCTGGATACAGGCGAGCCGGAAGGCCTTGCCATGGCGACGCTGGCGAAGTCTCACCTGGCTGAAGCCGGTACGTTCATCGCGCGCACGTCGACAGAAGTGCATGGCGGCATGGGCTTCACCGATCTTGTCGGCCTGCACTACTGGTTCAAGCGGATTGGCGTGAACCGTCAGCTGTTCGGTAGCCCGGAACAGGCCCGGATGGACGCTGCACGCCTGCAGGGCTGGCTGGAGCCAGCCTGATCATATGACCTTGCCGGGCGACAGGTGGCTCGCCGCCGAGACGATGGCTTCGGCATCGATCTGGAAGTGGTGGTAAAGATCGCGGATCGTGCCGGTCTGGCCGAAATGCTCGACGCCCAGCGGTGTCGTGGCGTGGCCCTTCACGCCGCCGATCCAGGCGAGCGTGGCTGGGTGGCCGTCTGTCACCGTGATTAGCGTGCAGTCGCGCGGGACCTGTTCCATCAGGCGTTCGATCTGGCTCCTGGCCGCCTTGTTGCCGCGGGCACGGGCGCGCCGTGCGGCCGTCCAGCCTGAATTGAGGCGGTCAGCCGACGTGACAGCGAGAACGCCTATGTCGCGGCGATTGTTGCCGATGCGCCCTGCGGCCTTGATCGCTTCGGGCGCGACGCAGCCCTGATAGGCAATGACGATCTCGCAATTCGGCCCGGGCTTGCGCAGCCAGTATCCGCCATCGATGACACCCTGCCGGAAGCTCTCGTCGTCGCGGTCGGACCAGCGGACCTGTTCCAGCTGGCGGGTGGTGAGCCGGAGATAGACCGAGCCGCCGGTCTCGTCGCGCAGCCATGTGCGCTCGTCGGGATCGCCATCGCCGTCGCGCTGCAAATAGTCGAATGACCAGTCCATGATGATCGAGAGTTCGTCGAGGAAGGCGGGTTCGAACGAGACGAGGCCGTCCTGGCTCATGCCGATCAGCTGGGCGCCGATTGACTGGTGGGCGCCGCCTTCCGGGGCGAGCGTAACACCCGACGGGGTGCCGACAATGATGAAGCGGGCGTCCTGATAGCAGGCATAGTTCAGGGCATCGAGGCCGCGCGCAATGAATGGATCGTAGACCGTGCCGATCGGGATGAGGCGCTCGCCGAACAGGGAATGGGAGAGGCCGGCCGCGCCAAGCAGCAGGAAGAGGTTCATCTCGGCGATACCGAGTTCGATATGCTGGCCTGCAGGCGAGAACTGCCATTTCTGTGTCGACGGGATCTGCTGGTCGCGGAACGTGTCGCCCTTGGACTCGCGGGCGAACAGGCTGCGGCGGTTGACCCACGGGCCGAGGTTTGTGGAGACAGTGACGTCCGGCGAGGTGGTGACGATGCGGTCGGCCAGCTCGGACTGCGACTTGGCGAGCGCGTCGAGGATCTTGCCGAAACCGGCCTGCGTGGACTGGACGTCATCGTCGAGGAAGATCGGGCCGGGGCTTGCGACCGGCGGGGCGGTGAAGCGACGCGGACCGTCTGCGAAGAAGGGAACATCGCGCAGGAAGGCATTCAGTGCATCGGGGTCTTCGACACCCGCCATGGGCGCCCATTCATCCCCTTCGGCGATTCCCATCTTCGCCTGGAAATCGGCCATCTGGGCCTTGTTCATCAGGCCGGCATGATTGTCTTTGTGGCCGGCAAGCGGCATGCCCCAGCCCTTGATCGTGTAGGCGAGGAAGACAGTGGGCGTATCGTCGGTGACCGAATCGAATGCATCGCAGAGGGACTGGACGCACTGGCCGCCGAGATTGTTCATCAGGGCGGCAAGCTGGTCGTCATTTCGGCGGTCGAGCAGGGCGGTGATGTCGCCCTGGTCGCCGATATCGTTCATGAGGCGGGTGCGCCATGCGGCGCCGCCCCTGTAGGTGAGGGCGGAATAGTCGGCATTGGGGCATGTCTGGATCCAGGACTTGAGCGTATCGCCGCCCGGTTCCTCGAACGCGGCGCGCTGCAGGGCGCCGTGGCGCAGGACCACGGTGCGCCAGCCGAACGCCTTGAAGATGGCCTCGACCTTTTCCCAGAGTCCTTCATGCACGACACCGTCAAGGCTCTGGCGGTTATAGTCGATCACCCACCAGGTATTGCGCAGGTCGTGTTTCCAGCCTTCCTGCAGGCATTCATAGACATTGCCTTCGTCGAGTTCGGCATCTCCGACCAGCGCGACCATCCGGCCGAGGGGGCGGTCAGCGGCCCATGACTTGGCTTCGAGATAGTCCTGGATGATCGAGGCAAAGGCGGTTTCGGCGACGCCGAGGCCGACCGAGCCGGTGGAGAAGTCGACATCGTCGATGTCCTTGGTGCGGCTGGGATAGGATTGCGCGCCGCCATAGCCGCGGAAATTCTGCAGCTTTTCCAGTGTCTGGTTGCCCATCAGGTAGTGCATGGCGTGGTAGACGGGCGCGGCATGCGGCTTGACGGCGACGCGGTCTTCCGGGCGCAGCGTTTGGAAGTAGAGTGCGCTCATGATCGACACCATCGAGGCGCAGGACGCCTGGTGGCCGCCGACCTTTACGTCATCGTCGCGTTTGTCGCGGAGGTGGTTGGCATTGTGAACGGTCCAGGCCGAGAGCCAGAGCAGGCGTTGCTCAAGAGTCTTGAGATGGTCGAGATGGCTCGGCATAGGCAGATTCCTGTTTGTGGGACCGTGCGGATAGACCTAGCGGGAATGACCGTGCGCGGGAATAGGCGAAGATGAGCAAATTAGTGCTTCATATTTGGTGAAGACGGCAATTCCTGCCGCCCTACTCGCCTGCAGGCGTGAATTCGGGGCGTGTGAGATTGGCGCGGAACCAGTCGGACTCGGCCGGATCAAACGCCTTGCGCAGCCATTCGACGACGACCCGTCCGCGCGGAATACGTCGCACGCGTTCCGTATAAGCCATCCAGAACTGAATGGAGGCCATTTCCGGCAGGGCGAGCGGCACGAGCTCCGGATAGGCCGCACCTATATAGGATGGCAGAATCGCGATTCCGCCGCCTGCCTGGCAACAGGCAATCAGGGTCGCGGATGAATTGGTAATCAGGGAGAACGGGATCAGCTGCCGCGCGAGGAAGGCCCCATCGGCCCAACGTTCGGATTGATTCACATACCCCTCGTGCAGCAGGCACCGGTGATGGTGAAAATCAGTCAGGCTGGCAGGCGTGCCATGAAGGTCGAGATAGTCTCGGGACGCGAAGCACAGATAATGGACGACGCCCATCCGGCGACCGATCAATTCGCTTCGGCTTGGCGGTTCGAACTGGATGGCGATATCTGCTTCATTGTTCAGCAGGTCTGGCGGGTGATCGGAAACTGAAAGTGTCAGTTCGATCCCGGGATAGCTTGCGAGGAATTGCGGTATCCGCCGCGCCAGCCAATAGGGCCCGAGACCATCTCCGGTGACGAGATGCACCGGGCCGTCATTTGCCGTGTCGGAGTCGTACACATCGTCATGAGCTGCTGAGACGATATCGGCCATGAGATTGGCGTGACGCAGCAGCATGCGGCCTGCGTCCGTAAGGTCGATTCCGCGCGACGACCGTTTGACCAGTTCAGTCCTGAGCGCCGTCTCGAGTTCGCTTATGCGTCGGCTGATGGTGGGGACTGATCCACCCAGTTTCTCGGCAGCGGCGGACATGCTTCCGAGCTCCGCGACGGCCCGGAAGATCCGTATACGGTCCCAATCGAACGATTCCACGCGCATGTGCCTCCCCTTTCACGAGTGTAAGTCCCCGTTTCAGTTTTCGGTAAAGCCACGCAGCAAGGCCTGTGGCACCAATCCTATAAGCGTCAGTTGTAGTTTAGGATGAAAACAATCATAAATGGTGTATCGGTGGACGGTTCGATAAATCTCGCCAAGGTAGCGTCGAAAGGCGCGGAACTGGGGTTCAGGCGCGCTGCCTTTGCTGAACTTGAGCAGGGTATCGAGATGGCTGAGCTACTCATGTCGTCCAAGATCGCCACGCCTGATTCGGTTGCTGAAATGGATCGTATCACGGGAATGACGGCGTGGGTAACAGGTGATCCGGTCGATGGAATCTTCCTGACATTGCCATTGACGCGGGCAGGTGAGCTGGCTGTTCGGAACGGCTCCTACGATCCTGCAAATCCCGATCCGGTGCACCTTTGCGTTGATGGAAAAGGATGCGCGGCCTTCTATATCGGCGTCTATGCCGGCGCCACACGAGAGGCGCGCAAGCGGGTGATGACGGCGGCGGCCGTGATGCGTGTGGAGCTCTTCAGCGCCTATCCGTGCTTTGCCCGCGGGGCGACAGATGACGGCAAACGCTCCATGGCAAGCCTTGGGTTCACGCCATGTGATGGCGGGCTGCCTGACCTGTATGTCCAGGAGGCGCTGGTTGAGGCGCGGAGCAAGATCGCATGAGCAACCGGCCGCAGACCGGCGAGCAGGTGCTGTGCCGCCCTGTGCCGGCCGGAGCGTTCGAGCGATATACCGCGCGGCCTGCGCGCTCGCTCGATGATTATCAGAAAATGGTGTCCATTCGCGCGGCCGTGTTCATGGCCGAACAGGCCTGCCCTTACGAGGAGGAGTTCGATGGCAACGACCTCTGCGCGACGCATTTCCTGGTGTTTGACGGTCCAGATGCGGTCGGCACCCTTCGGATGCGCTGGTTTGCCGGGTTTGCCAAGCTGGAGCGGGTCGCGCTGCTGCGCGGACAGAGGGGGCGGCCTGCGCTGCAGGTGATGCTCGCCGAAGCGTTCGAATACGCGACGCGAAAAGGCTACCGGATGATGATCGCGCAGATACAGGCGCGGCTGTGGCCCGTCTGGTCGCGCACATTCCGGTGCAGGATTTCTGCGGATCGGCCGCGCTTCTGGTTTTCGGATTTCGAATATCTCGAAATCGAGATTCCCCTGCCAGAGCATCCTCACGCGCTGACGCCGAAAAGCGCTCCGATGGTCATGATCCGCCCCGAAGGCAATTGGGACGAGCCGGGTGTGCTGGACGCATCCGTCGCGCGATCCGAACAATCGGATGTCGCGGCCTAGGCCTAGATAACCGAGCTCCAGGGCTTGCTGAGCAGCGCGGCAGAATTGATGATGCCGACCATGCAATAGGTTTGCGGGAAGTTGCCCCACAGTTCGCCGGTCGCCGGGTCGAAATCCTCCGACAGGAGGCCGACATGGTTGCGGCTGGAGAGGACGGACTCGAACATCTCGCGCGCCTCGCCGACCCGACCGATCCGGAACAGCGCATCAATGTGCCAGAAGGTGCAGGCGGTGAACGCGGTCTTGGGCCGGCCAAAATCGTCTTCGGTCTTGTAGCGATAGACGTGATTGCCTTCGCGCAGCGTGCTGTCGATGGCTTCCACTGTTGCAATATAGCGTGCGTCGCTGGCCGGCAGGAAACCGATCTCGGACATCAACAGGACCGAGGCGTCGAGCGCCTCGCCGCCGAAGGCCGCGGTGAAGGCGCCAACGTCGGCGTTCCAGGCATTGTCCAGGACGGTCTTGTGAATGATCTCGGCGCGTTCGGCCCAATAGGTCGCCCGGTCGGGCAGGCCGAGATGCGCGGCGATTTTTGACAGGCGGTCGCAGGCCGCCCAGCACATGATCACCGAGGATGTGTGCACTTCGGCGATGGTGCGGAACTCCCAGATGCCTGCGTCCGGCGTGTCGTGCACGGCAAATGCGCGTTCGCCTACCGGCTCGAGCTGGCGGAATTCCGCGATTCCCGGTCGCGAGATCAGGCGGCAATCGAAAAACGATTGCGCAACGCCGAGCACCACCTGTCCGTATACGTCGTGCTGAATGTGTTCGGCGGCCTGGTTTCCGCGCCTGACCGGACCGGTGTTCCGGAAGCCGGGCAGAAGAGTTGCGTGTTCTTCAGTGAGGTCTGCTTCCAGCCCGATGCCGTACACTGGCTGGATATGACCTCCTTTGGACTGGGCGACGATGTTGCGGACCCAGCGCATATAGTGTTCCAGCGTGCCCATGGCGGACAGGCGGTTGAGCGCCGAGACCGTGAAATAGGCATCCCGGATCCAGCAGAAACGATAGTCCCAGTTGCGTTCCGATCCTTCATGTTCGGGAATGGAGGTTGTCAGCGCCGCGACGATGCCGCCTGTTTCCTCGAACACGCAGAGTTTCAGTGTGATCGCCGCGCGGATGGTCGCTTCCTGCCATTCAAATGGCACCGCCAGGCTGCGCGACCATTTCGTCCAGTATTTGCGGGTCCGCTCTTCCCAATCGAGCGTGATGACGTCGACCGTGTCTGTCGGGGATTCGTCAGCGCCGAGCACAAAGGACACATCCTGCTCAAGGAGGAAGCTGGTGCCTGACATGATGTAGGAGACGGGTGCGTCCGTGGTCACGCGGAAGGCCAGTTCGCCATCGGTGAATCGAATATGGTTGACGCCCCGGACAGACGGAATCCGTCGCGCGCCCCAATCGGTTTGCGGGGTCAGGGTGATGCGCACACGGGGGATGCCGGAGACGACGTGAAAGCGCCGGACGATCGACGCGGGTCGGAAGACGCGCCCCCTGGTCTCAAAACGCGGCGCAAAGTCGATGATTTCGAGGATGGCGCCATCGTTTGCTTCAAGCCGCGTGCGAAGAATGGAGGTGTTGCTGTCATAGGATTGCGACCGCGATGTCAGGCCATCCATCCAGACGCTGAACTGCCCTCCGCCGCCGAGCAGCTGGTTCAGCACGGGCTCGCCGTCGAAGCGCGGCAGGCAAAGCCACTGATAGTCGCCGCCCGAATTGATCAGGCCAGCGATGGTGCCGTTGCCGACAATGCCCATGTTCAGTCCGCTCATATGGATGCAAACTCCTTCAGCAATGCGTGCACGTCCTGCACGGAATCCAGATGATGCAGCGCGACGGTAGCACCCTCACCGACCTTGACGGCGATGCCGCCTGCCGATTGCGCCGCTGCGAAGGCGTCTTCATCGGTCGTGTCGTCGCCGATCATGATGGGTCGCCGCCCCAGAAAAGGCTTGCTTTGCATGGCGCGCAACAGACAGGCGCCTTTGTTCGCGGCAGATGGTTTGGCCTCAAAGACCATTTTTCCATGTTGCAAACTATAGTCAGCAAACGGTGCAATGGCGCCGGACAGCGCGGATTTCAGCTCCGCTTCCACACCCGGTGCCGCGCGATAATGTACGGCGAGTACAGGTCCCTTCGGCTCGAGGCGAACACCTGCATAAGTGTCGGAAATTCCTGACAGGGCGGCCACAAGGCCGTTCGGCGCTGCCGCCGGGGATTCTGTCGCCAGTCCGCCGGGTGCAGACGCCCGTAGCCCGTGATTGCCGAAACGCCAGAGGCTGTCGGGAACCCGTCGGGAAAGGTCGTCCAGGTCGCGGCCGGACATCACCGCCAACGCACCGTCCAACCGGTTGGCGCAGGCCCGCAGAACGCGGTCCATGCCTTGCGCAAGAAAAACAGAATCGGCGTCATCCTGAAGGCTGGCCAGCGTGCCGTCGAAATCGAGAAAGACGGCGTCGTCTGGCGACAAGGAAAAGGTTCTGTCGGAGGCGCCGGGCATGATTTGCACTAGTATCCGGCCTCGGTCGTGTCAAACGCGGCCAGGAAGTGTTCACGCCACCAGTTGATGTCCTGTCGGCAGATGCCGTCATAAAGAGCCCGCCAGCGTCTCTGACGTTCTGCGAGAGGCATGTTCAGGGCCGTACGAACGGCATCGGCGACGGCGTTGCGATCATGCGGGTTGATAATGAGGGCGTCAGTCATCTGATCGGCGGCGCCGGCGAACTGGGAGAGGACGAGCACGCCCGGATTGTCAGGGTCCTGCGCCGCGACATATTCCTTTGCCACAAGGTTCATGCCGTCCTGCAAGGGGGTGACCAGTCCCACGCGGGCGAGCCGGTACAGGCCCGCCAGCTCTTCGCGTTCGTAACCTCGGGCCAGATAGCGGATGGGGATCCAGTCAAGGTCACCATAGTCGCCATTGATGCGGCCTGACAGCTCATCCAGCTGCTGGCGCAACTGGGCATATTCCTCAACGACCGACCGTGACGGCGGGGCGATCTGGGTGAAGGATATCCTGCCGTGCAGGTCCGGGTATTTGTCGAACAGCACAGCCATGCCCTCAAAGCGCTGCGGCAGGCCCTTGGAATAGTCCATCCGGTCGACGCCGATGACGAGGTCGCGGTCGCCGAGAAAGCGCGCGAGTTTCCGGGACGCATCATTGGCGGCCTGGCTTGTGGCGCTGAGGCTGAAGCCCTCGGCGTCGATACCAATCGGGCAGAGGCGAAGCGTGAGGATATGGTCGCCAATCCTGAAACGCTCGTCATCGAGTTTTTCGGCGCCAATCTCTTCCTGAATATAGCGCGCGAAATTGGCGCAATCGTGCGAGCTTTGGAGGCCGACCACATCATAGGCGCACAAGCCCGCAGCCAGCGTCAGGTGGTCCGGGATCGACCTGAAGACTTCCGGGGCCGGAAACGGAATGTGAAGGAAAAAGCCCGTTCTCCGGTTACACCCGGCGTCCTTCAGGATTTTGGCGAGAAGGAAGAAGTGGTAATCCTGGACCCAGATGAGGTCATCCTGCGTTGTCTTGGCGGCAACCACATCGGCGAATTGCCGGTTTATGGCTTTGTAGGAGGCAAAATAGTCACTGTCGAAAACCGCAAGATCGAGCCGGTTGTGCATGACCGGCCAGAGAACGCTGTTGGCGTAGCCAAGGTAGAATCCTTCATATTCGGCCTTCGACATGTCGATCAGCGCGAACGAGACGCCATCTTCATCGGTATTCAGAACACGGCGACGGGGCACGTCGAATATCTTGCCGCTCCATCCGATCCACAGTCCGCCCGTTTCAGCGAGCGTGTCCGAGAGCGCAACGGCGAGTCCGCCAGCGCGAGGGCTGCCATAGGCAGTCCGGTTCGAAACGGCGACGAGGCGCGAAGATGATTCGGAATTGGAAATGATCATGAGAGCACGCTCAGAGGGTACTCGTAACAGATGTGTCCGGTTCCGGCACTCGCACAGTGAATCGGAGAATTTTGGTCATGTGCCCATATTGAAGGCAGTGCGGGATCATATCTGGTCACCGGGTGCGAACGCCCAATTAAACGATCGGCTCTGGCTTTGCGGGATGTCCAGCGCCCTGGCCGGACTGGCTGGCGACCCAATCTGATTTTGAATGGTGCCCGGGGGCGGAATCGAACCACCGACACGCGGATTTTCAATCCGCTGCTCTACCCCTGAGCTACCCGGGCAGGCCAGCAGGGAAGGCGGGTTCTAACCAAGGCAGGGACGCTTGTCTATCGCGTTTTCAGTCATCGGCCGACAAGTCGTCGAGCGGGCGCCCGCTATCGAGGTTTTCGTCCAGTTCAGCGGGGGCGCCGGGGATCGCATATCCGCCCTTTAGCCATTGGCCCAGATCGACATCGGCGCAGCGTTTCGAGCAAAACGGCCTGTATTCGGGCGAAATAGGCTTCTTGCGGCACTGGGCGCATTTGGGCGTGCTGTTTTCCGGGGAGATGGGTCTGCTCATGTCTGGAATACTTCTGGTTTGCTTTTGTCGCTGGACGAAACGGTCAGCCGGGCACCGAAAGTCTCGTCAAGGCGTGCCTGCAGGTCAAGGCCGCTACCGGACATCCAGTCGAAAGCGCGCGCGGGCAGGGAGAGTGCCAGCCGCGCCATGGGTTGCGCCCGGGCTTCGCGCTGGAGGTGACGCAGGCCCTCAAGGCACAGGGTTTCATCGGTTGGTTCGCCGCTGGAATCGAAAAGCCGGTCGGCAATGGGTGTTTCGCCCCATGCGACGGAGGCTTCCATCAGTCCGAAAGCGGATGGGGCGAGGGCCTTGGCATGCCTTTGGGACAGGTCAGCCAACGCCGAGAGGAAGCTGTCGCGGAGCTTGAGCCCGGCCTCGCGGTTGATCGGCGACACGCAGTCGAGCACGATGGCCCCGCCGAGATTGCGCAGGCTGACCTGGCGGGCCAGTTCACGGGCGGCGTCCGTGTTGATGCGCAGGGCCCGGGCGGCGGCCCGCCCGCTGTCGTTGCGGCCGGACGTGTCGAGATCGACCGCAACTAGCGCCGCGGTGCGCTGGATGCGCAGCGTGCCGCCGCCGGGCAATGTGACAGTTTCGGATATTGCCTCATCGAAGGCCGCCTCGATGGCCGGATCACCGGGGAGGACGTCTTCCTGTGTGAGACCGGCTGCGCCCGGCAAGCCGGCTTGCCAGCGCGCGGCAGGAGACTCGGTGCCGGGCACGGGGTTCGCGGGTTGTGCCCGCGCGAGCTTGCCCTGCCGGGCCTCCGAGACAATTCGCACCGACATCGTCTGGCCTTCGGTGAAGCCATGCCCTTCGGCAAGCCGAACGAACGCTTCCGCGCCTCCGGGCAGGTCGACAAATCCGCCGCCCTGTTTCGGGTGGATGGCGCTGAGGCGGGCGGCGACAATGTCGCCAAGATGGGGGCGGGTCGCCGCGTCGCTCCATCGGTCAATTCGCAAGGCAATCGCGCGGCCGGAATGATCGAAGGCGACCCGGCGCGTTTCCCCGATCGCGACTTCTTTCAGGATTTGGGCGACTGGCATCAATCAGCGTAGCGCGGCGATCAGCGACGCCGTGACCGGATCGTCGGCCGATTCTTCGCCCGTCAGCGCCGGTTTCAACCGGGCCGCCATGGTTTTCCCGCGCTCGACCCCCCATTGATCGAAGGGATTGAGACCCCAGAGTTTGCCGGCGAAATAGGTGCGGTGCTCGTACATCGCGACCAGCGCACCAAAGGCTTCAGGCCCGAAAGCGGCATGTGTCATGAAGGTGGAGGCGCGGCCGCCTGCATGCACCTTTTGCCGCGCGACCGCGTCGTCCAGTCCGGGCTCTTCGGTCTTCACTTCGGCGAGGCTGCGGCCATTGGCGAGCACTTCGGCCTGGGCCAGGGCGTGCGCCGTGAGCGCCGAGAGGCCTGCTGAATCGCGGCCAGTGTCGGGCGCAAGGATGAATTCGCACGGGACCGCCTGCGAGCCCTGGTGCAGCCATTGATGATAGGAATGCTGGCCGACCGAGCCTTCGCCGCCCCAAAGCGCGGGCGCGGTGTCGACCGTGATCGAGACGCCGTCCGGCCCGACACTCTTGCCGTTCGATTCCATTTCCAGCTGCTGCAGATAGGTCGGCAGCAGGCGTAGCCGATTGGCGTAGGCGAGCAGCACGCGCATCTTGTCGCCGAGAATGGACGTGTTCCAATAGTCGAGCAGGGCGAGACGCATCGGGACATTGGCAGCAAGCGGCGTGTCGCGCGTGTGGGCGTCCATGTCGCTGGCGCCTGCCAGGATGCGGTCGAACACGTCGGCCCCGAGATAGATCATGCAGGCGAGCGAGGCCGCCGACCAGAGCGAGAACCGCCCGCCGACGGATAGCGGCATGTCAAACAGGTGAGCGTCGCGGCCGCCAAGCCAGGCCTTGGCCTTTTCCGGCGCGGCGGTAACGAGGGCAAGGTGTTGGGCGGATGCATCGCCGAGGGCGTTCTCGAGCCAGGTCCGCGCCCGCGCGAGATTGTAGAGGGTTTCTTCGGTTCCGAAGGATTTCGACACGCCGATGACAAGCGTTGTGGCGGGATCGAGGCCGGTCAGGGCACGATCAAGGTCGAGCGGGTCGACATTGGCGCAGAACCGGAGGTCGATACCGGCCGGGGCAAGGTCTTCGAACGCGTCTGCGATCAGTCGCGGTCCGAAATCGGATCCGCCGATGCCGATATGCACGATGGACGTGAAGGGCGTGCCGCCAGCGGTCCTGACATTGCCGGACCGGATGTCCCGGGCGAACTGAAGGGCGGGAAGCACGCTCTGTCGCACGGTTTCGGCTTCGCCTTTCAGTGGCATTCTCGCCCGGAGCGCCCAATGCAGGGCAGGGCGGCCTTCCGACGGGTTGACGATGGCGGCGCCGAACAGGTCGGCTGACGCGGCCTCAAGCGAGCGGGCGCGCCCGAATGCAAGCAGGGCATTATCGGAGTCTCCGTCAAGGTACTGGCGGGCCATGTCGATGCGCCATCCCGCTGCCGTCAGGACGGCCTGTCCGGCACGGGCGGCGGCGACATTGCCGAGAGGGGTTTGGCGGACGCGCTGTGCGTGTGTGGACAGGTCTGTATCCATGTCATGGCCTCGGTGACAGAGTTGACCCGTGGCATATCCGGCATTGGGTCCTGAAGGCAAGTCGCGCCCCAATGCACAGCCCGCATACAAATGCCCGCTTGAAACCCGTCCCACACATGGGTATGAGGCGCGTTTAACGGGCATTCCGCCTGCCATTATTACATGAAACCTCGTCCGGCGGGCCGGACAACAAATACGCTAAGGAGAGGCCCGATGGGCAAGGCAAAGTTTGAACGCAACAAGCCGCACGTGAAC
>CAXBCO010000008.1:0-122339 GCA_963973995.1 uncultured Alphaproteobacteria bacterium | reverse complement strand
CCTCGCTCGGCAAGTCCATCGCCGAAGCCACGGGACGCGACTTCGTGCGCGTGTCGCTGGGCGGCGTGCGTGACGAGTCCGAGATCCGCGGTCACCGGCGCACCTATATAGGCTCGATGCCGGGCCGGATCGTTCAGTCGCTGAAAAAGGCGAAGACCGGTAACCCGCTCTTCCTGCTCGATGAGATCGACAAGATGGGCATGGACCATCGGGGCGATCCTGCCTCGGCCCTGCTCGAAGTGCTCGATCCGGAACAGAACTCGACCTTCAACGACCACTATCTTGAAGTCGACTATGACCTCTCGGACGTGATGTTCGTCACCACGGCGAACTCGCTCAACATGCCCCAGCCTTTGCTGGACCGTATGGAGATCATCCGCATCGCTGGCTACACCGAGGACGAGAAGGTCGAGATCACCAAGCGTCACCTGATCCCCCAGGTGCGTGAGGACCACGGTCTCAAGGCTGAGGAATGGATCGTCACCGACGAAGCCGTTCGCGACCTTGCGCGGTACTATACCCGTGAGGCAGGCGTCCGGTCGCTCAAGCGTGAGATCGCAAGGCTGGCCCGCAAGGTCGTGCGCAAGCTGGCGACCGATGAAGCGCTAACCACCGTCACGATCACGGCGGAGTCCTTGCCGGACTATGCCGGCGTGCGGAAGTTCCGTTACGGCCTGGCCGATGTGACCGATCAGATCGGTGCGGTCACAGGCCTTGCCTGGACCGAATCCGGCGGCGACCTGCTGACCATCGAGGCGGTCAAGATGCCGGGTCGTGGCAACATGAAGGTCACGGGCAACCTGCGCGATGTGATGAAGGAATCGATCCAGGCAGCCAGTTCGCTTGTCCGGTCCCGGTCTGTCATCCTCGGCATCAAGCCGACTGTGTTCAGCACCAATGACATTCACGTGCACGTGCCGGACGGGGCCACGCCCAAGGACGGGCCGAGCGCGGGTGCGGCGATGACCACGGCTATCGTTTCGCTGCTGACCGGCATTCCGGTCAATCGCGAAGTCGCTATGACGGGTGAGATTTCGCTGCGCGGACGTGTCCTGCCAATCGGCGGCCTGAAGGAGAAGCTCCTCGCGGCCCTGCGCGGCGGCATCAAGACCGTGCTCATTCCGGAAGAAAACGAGAAAGATCTCGAGGACATTCCGGACAATGTGAAGACCGGTCTCCGGATCATCCCGGTGTCGGACATCAATGAAGTGCTCGAGCTTGCGCTCAGCGCGCCGCTCAGCCCGATTGTCTGGTCTGAAGCCGATGAAGCCGCCCTCCAGGCGAGCCTGTCCGGCCAGCCCGCCTCCGCCTCGGACACTGTGCGCACGCACTAGTCCCTGACACATGAACAGGAAACGGCCGCGTCGATGACGCGGCCGTTTTTATTTGGACTGCCGCCCCGGCGGAACGGAGTCGGCAGGGGACCATTGGTCTGTCAGATATTTAAACTGACAGGAGACACGCTATGAGAATTTTGGTCGCAGGCGCCACCGGGAACACAGGCGCACGCCTCGTGAAAGCTCTCGCAGAGGCTGGTCATGCCCCGGTCGCGATGGTGCGGGAAAGCTCCGATACAAGCGTGCTTCCAGCCGGGTGTGAAACGCGCTTGGCCGACCTGGCGGATCTGCCCGCAAGCGTCGCCCGCGATGTCGATGCCGTGATATTTGCGGCCGGTTCGGGCGGGCACACGGGTGATGACGTGACGGACAAGGTGGACCGCGACGGCGCGATCGCGCTGATCGACGCGGCGGTCGATGCCAAGGTCGGACGGTTCGTGATGCTGAGTTCGGTGGGCGCAGACGACCCGTCAAAAGGGCCCGACACCCTTCGCCATTATCTGGAAGCCAAGCATGCCGCCGACGAGCACCTGAAAGCGGCAGACGTGGAACACGTCATCGTCCGACCGATCAGCCTGAGCGACGATTCGGGAAACGGTCTCGTGTCGCTTGCCGAACTGGTTGACCGGGACGGCGAGGTGACGCGGGATGATGTTGCCGCTGTCCTCGTTGCGTCCGTGACGCAGGCCGGGCTGGGCGGCAAGGTGTTCGAAATGGCGGCGGGCAAGACACCGGTTGCGCGCGCCATAGCTGAGGTCGCGGCCTGACGCGGCGCGTTGGGGTGCAACCCGCCTTTTTCACACGTGCTCTCTTGCTTTTTGGTCCAATAATCCGCAAAAGCCCGCGATTGGATAGGGCGGTTAGCTCAGTTGGTAGAGCATCTCGTTTACACCGAGAGGGTCAGCGGTTCGAGCCCGTTACCGCCCACCATAAAAACAAGGCACTAGCCTGTGGAAAAAAGAACATCAGAGAACAGTTTACAGCATAGTTTACAGGTTCTGTTCTTGTTCCGTCCTTAAAATGTGGCGCTCTTGCGCCCAGAACGGTCGCGTCGAACGTGTGTGCGCGCTTGATTTTTTATGCATGTCTTGGGTGTCCAGTCGAACAGATCGGTGAGGACTTAATCAGTGAAGCGGTCCCGGCTTAGCAGTTGCTGGATTACTTCGCTTCTTGCCGTCCACCACCGTCGGATACACGCATGAACAATGCGAGAAGTGGTTCGTTGATATAGTAATTGTTCCGGCCGGCCTGATGCTTGGTCACGAAGCCCGCTTCGGCTAGCTGGTCGAGATACTTGGTGGCGGTAGGTCGGCTGACATGCAGGTCGTTCATCACGTAATCGATGCGCGTGTAAGGGTGGCGGAAGAGGTTGTTCAACAAGTCCTGACTGTAGATCTTGCCGAGCTCTGCTCGCATCCGTTTCTTGTAGTCCGCCATCTGGGCGCGCAAACCTTCGATCAGCTGTAGGGTAGTCTGAGATGTCTCTGCCACCGCTTCCAGAATGTAGAGTACCCAATCTTCCCAGGCGCCGTCGTCTCGCACGGCCTGCAGCAATTGATAATAGTCGTTTTTCGTACCTGTGATGTGCCGGCTGAGATAGAGAATGGGAATGTCGAGCAGGCCCGTGCGCGTCAGATAAAGTACATTGAGGATACGCCCGATCCGGCCATTGCCATCCGGGAACGGGTGGATGCTCTCAAATTGATGGTGAATGATCGCCATTTTGATGAGCGGGTCCAGATCGCAGGCGTCATCATCGTTGATGAAGACTTCGAGTCCAGCCATAAGGGCTTCAATCTCACGCGGGCCCTGTGGTGGCACATAGACGGTTTCGCCTGTGCGATCATTCTTCAGCTCTGTTCCGGCCTGCGTTCTGAAGCCATCGTCTCGCCCCTTCAACAAACGGAACATGTCGATGATGATGCGGTTGGTGATCAAACCTTGCGTCTTGCGTAGCTGGTCAAATCCAAGTCTCAGGGCATCACGATAGAGCGCGACCTCTTTTGCTGCGGCTGAGCCAGGTCCTTCCGGGAACAAGTCTGCTTGGAACAGTTCATCTTGAGTGGTGACGATGTTTTCAATTTCAGAACTTGCCTTGGCCTCCTGCAAGGCCAGCGTGTCGATCAAGATACCCTGGTTGGGGATGGCTTTGGCTGCGCCCTTCAATTCCGCCAGTGCCCTGTTGGCGCGTGCAAGTGCCTTCAGCACCGGTATCGTCTCGATCTCGACGGGTGGCGGAAGGTCTGGCAATTTGTACGAGGAATCTGGTAATTTCGACATGATGTGTCAAAGAAACGCAATTTTCTTTACATGTCCAGCTAACGTGTAAAGAAAATCACCAAATTGGTGCAAATCAGCACTAAGCGATTTCTTGCCTATGCAGGTGGCAGCCTTTACGAGACCTGGCTACTAGATCGAAGTCGTCATCGCTTCAATAACAGCTGCATCTGACACGTAAATCCGCTTCATTTTCGCGAGCGTGCCCGGCGTCCAGCCAAACAAATCAGTCAGAACCTGATCTGATATCAGAGCCGGGTAGAGGTGCTGAAGGATGACCATATTCGTCGCGCATGTCTTGCGCATGTCGTGGATGGTTGGTCCATCGTTTTCCGGGCCAAGTCCCATACGGCTGCGATGGCGATCAAAGCTCGTGCCGAACCCTTCTGCAGTCCAAGGCTTGCCCTTGCTGGAGAAAAGAATCGTGAGGGGCGCAGTCGCGAGTTTGGCGCGCGCCGCATCGATTTCATCAAGCAACGACCGGAGCGGAGGCGTGATGGGGATAAGTGCAGTGTTGCGGCCACGGCTCTTGCCCGTAGGAATGATCAGATGCTGCTTCGTGATCGCCGAAAGTGGCAAGCGGGTAAGGTCTTCACGGCGAAGTCCAGTGTGAAGAGCCAGTTTGAACGCCCATGCCAAATGAGCTGACGCGGTTTCGAGAAACTTTGCCTGCTCTTCCAGAGACCAAATACGCGCTTCCGTCGGCCGCTCGTAAAGCGGTTCGATGCCATGCGCTCGGTTCCAGTCCAGCCGCCCGTCCTTTTTGCACCAGGTCAGGAAGGCCGACAGAGCCAGGACGGCCTCATCAGCAGCGCTCGGAGAGTGACCCCAAACACGATCGCGGTGGGAGGTGATAAACTTGATAATGCGTCTGCTATCGAAAACCGAAAGCGGTGCGTTCGCAGCTGGCTGGCCCGCCTTCAGGGGCATTTCCAACCACTTGTCGAGGTACTTGATCCTGGCAGTTTGCCCTTTTGTCTTCATCTTTCTGAATGCGGGAGACTTCTTCCGATAAAGCATGACCGCCATAGCGAACGAATCTGCGACCGGCGCTCTCTCATCCTCCATCACCTCTGAATAGGCCTGGATGAATTCTGGAGGCAATCGCTTGCCGGCTCCGTCCAATCTGGATCCTTCACTCGTCCAAAATTTGGGCCCACCTCGAAACGCATAATAATAGTATCGGGTCTGACCAGTCGCGAGCTTCTTCGCAATTACATGAAGTCCCTTGATGGACATGCTCAGCTCCCTAGCCATTTCGCCTCCGAATCAGTTTCGAGCCTGAGAGAGGCCTTGTCCAGAAGCGTAATTTCGCCGTCAGGCATTAGCCGAACGCCGCACACATCAAATCCTGTATCTTTCGCTGCAGCGATCAGCGTTTTGAGACGGCGCTTGATTTCACAGGTTTTAAGATGGGGAGGTATCTGCGTCCGGGCCATTGCTCGACATCACCGGTAGGTTTGAGTCTTCATGGCCTTACGAAAGCCAGGATCGCTTGAAAGGAAAGCTTCAAGCATCAGAGGAACCAGCACAGCCACCGATGCCTCAGCTCCGTAGGTGGCAGCATGGATCCGAGAATACGCTTCGAGGTCCGCAGCCAGAGGTGGCTCGAGACTGATCGACAGTTTCTGCGGTGTCCGGTCCGGAAGCGGCCCAATTTTCAGACTGACTTCACTCATGGCTGATTGCCTCCTTGATAGGGTTTCAGAACGATATCCTTGTTGACGAGCACTGCGAGCCGCCAGCCAGGCCGGATCGTGATCGAGGGTTGGACGTCGAGATTGCGACGCACGATTTCCTGGCCCGCCTCATTCGCGCCCGTCTGTGCGGAGCGGCGAAGCGCGCGGGCAATGTCGCCCTCATCATCGCTCGCGAGTTCTGATCCCACGCCGAGCAAGGTGGAGAGCGCGACGCCCTGCAACAGCTTCCAGGAATGATAGTCGACTTTGTCTTCGAGGCCGGCATAGCCACGGGCATCGACGCCGGCGAGATTGTCGATGCGGATCGACGATCCATCCGGCATGACGATCCGGCTCCAGACGAGGAGCGCCCGTGACTGACCGAACGCGATGACGCTGTCATAGCGGCCAATGAGCCTCGCGCCCTGAGGCACGAGAACGCTCTCTCCAGTGACGGTGTCATAAACCGGGCTTGTCACCTGCGCGATGACCTGCCCCGGAAGGTCGGAGTTCACCCCTGTCAGCAGGGTTGCCGGAATAATCGTTCCAGCCATCAGCTGGTAGGGAGAAACCGGTGTCTCCAGCCGATGCGGATTGTAGATCGAGGGATCGGTTTCTGCGCCCAGAAAATCAAGCTTGCGGGCCTGCCGGTTTGGATCTTCATTTAAGGATGACCCAAACGCACTGCCGCCAGATGGCGCAAATGCCGACAGGTCCGGAAAACTGATCGAGGCCGCTGATGGACTCGCAACGCCTCCTCCAACGCTCTTCGAACCCGTACTCGCCCCAACCTGGAAAAAAACCCCGCTCCCCCGCGCGGCATCGGAGAGCGCCGCTTCACGCGCGCGCAGCTCTGCCTCCAGTGCCGTTAATTGTCCGCGCATCGGATCAGATTCAGGCGCATCCTGTTCAGGCAGCCCCATCCGCCCTTCGCGCTGCGCCTTCAGGATCGGTGTGCCAAGATCCCCCGGCAGTGGCGGCCCGAGGACATCGTCTTCCGGCGCAATCTCACCATAGGATTTCGGAAGCGTGGCCAATCCATCCGCCTCTGGATTATGACCGGTATTGTAAAGCTCCCGCGCCGGACCGTCAGTGCCTTCCTTCGGTCCCTGCAGCGCAAAGGCTAGCGAGCCAAGCACGATTGCGCTGCCGGTTCCGAGCAGGATCATCAGCGCCCGTTTGGAGAACCGCTTCACGGGTCTCGGGCGCCCGCGGATTTCGAGCGGTTGGGCTGGAGGAGAAACGGCCTCTGTCATGGCTTCGCGCTGCCAATGTCATTGCGTGCGATCTTCACGACATCCTGGCGCTTTTCGCCGAGGCGGAGTTCCGCGCGGGCGAACAGACGGTCGACGACATAATAGTCTCCGGACATGCGATAGTTGACCAGCTGGGACTTGCCGTCCCGGCCAATGACGAAGAGGGCCGGGGCCTCACCCTGGTCGAGCCGTGCCGGGAACTGGATATAGACCTTTCGGCCATCATCGAACACGCGATCCGGCCGCCAGTGCGGAAAGTCGCCCTCAAGGTCATAGCGGAATTTCAGCCGCTCGAGTTGCAATCCGGCCGGCGATGACGATGCGCGTGTTGCCGCCGAACCCGCCACCCGCGTCACAAGTTGCTGGTCGGCATAGCGCCATGAGACGGCCGCCATATAGGTTTCTTCGAATGCCCTCAGCTCAAGATGGTAGGCCCGCAGGCTCGTCGTGATGATGAGGTTGGTCTTCAGGCCCGCCTGTGTCGGTTTGATCAGGATATGCGCCTGGGCCTCGCTACCCGTTCCGGAGACCGTATCCCCGAGGACCCAGCGCACCGTGTCGCCGGCAGAGACCGAGACGAGTTCCTCGCCCGGCTGCAGGACGATGTCGGTGACCTGTTCCGGCGCGCAATAGACCTGATAGAGCGCGCCGACCGTGTAGGGATAGACCTGGATCGCGTTCATGTAATTGTCGAGCGAAGGCTCGATCGCCGCCTTACCATTCGCCGTTTCGATGGCCTGGTAAGGTTTGAGTGATGGCGCATCTGCCTCCGTCGGCATGGGCTTCAACTGGCCCGGCATCGCGCCCGTGACACTTGTCGGCGTATAGGTGCGGTAGACAACCGGCGTTGGAACAAGGTCCGCGTCGGCGATATCGGTCTCTTCCACGTCAGGGGCGAGATAGAGGTCTTCGACATAGTCTGGTTCATCCAGTGTGATGTCGGGGCCGACAGCGGCCGGAAAGCTCTCGCACGCCGCAAGGGCGGTCGAGGCGAGGAGGATGAGGGCAAGGCGTTTCATGTGGGATTAGCTCCTATTGATGGTCTTTCGACCAGTTGAGGCCGTGGACGTAGAGGCCGAGAGGATTGGCCCGGAGGGCCTCTTCGGTGCGGGGCGGGTCAATCACGATCGAGAACACGCCGGTATGGTTGGACTGGCCGGTCTCAGTGCCGTTGCGATATGCGGTCTCGCGCCAACGAACCGTGAAGCTGTCGTCTGACGCGCGCACGACGCTCGTCACATCGACTGACACGGAGCGCCGTCCGAGATCCGCAAATGGATCATTGTCGCGGGCATAATCATTGAGCGTGGCTGCCGCCCGGTCGGTTGCATAGGCATAGGCCTTCAGCCAGTTCTGCCGGACCACGACCGGATCGATGGAGATGGACCGCGTGTTCTTCACAAAATCTGCGAGGTGGAAAGCAATCTGCGCATCGGTCGGCTCATAGCGCCCATCGGCCGGGCCGACGGCGCGCACGGCGCCTTCACCGGTCAGTTCGACTACGTAAGGTGTGACGAAGGACTGGGTCGAGCGCCAGACAAGACCGCCCGCGAGCACGAACGACAAAGCGATGCTCCCAAGCGCCGCCAGCCGCCAGTTGGCCGCCTGCACGCGGGCAGAGCCGATCCGGTCATCCCAGGCCTGCGCCGCGCGCTGGTAGGGTGTCACAGGTTCCGGTGTCTCGCCATAGCGGGTGGATGTTCGCTTCCAGAGCTTCATGTCAGTCCTCGTCATTCTTCAGTTGTATCGATGTGCCGCCACCGGGACGGTCGCCGTCGCGCACGGCTGAGGCCGCCATCATGCCGGCATCGCGGGTTGACTGGTCGCGCCGGATACGCCGGGCCCAGTCAGGGGAAGAATTCTGTCCGCCATTGGTCGGACCAGCGTTCGGCGCGCCCGTGCCGCCCGTTGCCGCGAAAGCGGCGCGGGCTCCCGCCTGATGGCGCTCATGCGGATTGCCAAAGGCGCGCCGGGCAAAGTCTTTAGCGCCGGACGCAGCGGCGCGAACACCTGCGCCCGCGACACCGCTCATGCCCGCCATGGCGGCGCCGGCGCCGGACTTTCCGGAAGCGGCGGCGTTCATCTGGTAGGCAGTCCGGGCGCCGCCTGCCATGGAGGCTGCTGCGCCGACGGCGCTGCGCGTTCCGCCAGCTGCGGCGCCAATGCCCGCCTTGGCGAGGGTGCCGCCCGCTACTGTCCCGGCCGCGACGCCAGCGGCCGTACCGATGGCCGCGCCCGCGCCCAATTGCGGCGCGCCGGAGACAAGGCCCGTGGCGATCCCGGGCCCGAACAGGCCGAGGGCCAGCAATGAGAGCGATCCAAGGATGACGGAGGCAGCCTGTTCGAGCGTCACCTCGTCCGGCTGGAAGGTCGACGTAATGGAGGAGAAAATGGTCGAGCCGATGCCGACAATGATCGCCAGCACCATCAGCTTGATGCCTGAGGCGATGACATTGCCGAGCACTTTCTCGGCGAGGAACGAGGTCTTGTTCCAGAGCGCAAAGGGGATCAGCACGAACCCGGCCAGCGTCGTCAGCTTGAACTCGATGATCGTGACGAAGAGCTGGATCGCGAGGAAGAAGAACGCCAGCAGCGTGATGATCCAGGCGAGGAACAGGACAGCGATGATGACGATGTTCTGGAAGAAGGCGATCGGACCGGTCAGCTTTTCGATCTCGTCGAGCAGGGGCAGAGCCGCATCGAACCCGGTGGCCGCGACAAATCCCGGCTTCATGATGTCCTCGGCGGTAATCGTGCCGCCAGTGGCATTGAGCCCCAGCTGTGCAAAGCTCGTGAACACCACGTCCGACAGGAGCGCAAAATTGCCGAGGATCAGCGCGAAGGCGCCGACATAAAGGACCTTCTTCAGGAACCGGCCGACAATATCCGTGTCCGGCCCCATGGCCCAGAAAAGTCCGGCGAGCGTGATGTCGATCGCGATGAGGGCGGAGGTCAGGAACGCGACATCCGGCTGCAGGAGACCGAACCCGCTGTCGATATAGGCGGAGAAGGTCGCAACAAACTGGTCGATGACGCCAAGATCTTCCATGGCGCTAGTTCCGCCTGTAGGCGACGCCGTCGCCGCGGAAGCGCTTGTGACGGATGCGGGCCTGTTCCTCGATGGCGGCCCGGCGCGATTCTTCGAGCGCCACCATCCGGTATTGCGCGGCCATCAATTGCTGCATCTGCATCTGTTGCTCGACCGAGAGCGCGACGAGCTGGTTGCCGGCCTGGGAGACGGACAGGTTCCCGGTCGCCGCCTGGCTCTCACCAACAAGGTCTGTCAGCGTCTCGCGCGCGTCCGCAATCGAGGTCACAATCCCGGACTGGACCTGGATCGAGGCCCGGAAGGCCTCCCGGCTGATCTGCCACTGGTCTGCGGCTTCGACAAGGATTTCCTTATTGGAGAGGTCTTCATAGGAGTCCGGGAACGCCTCGCGGTACTGGCGTTCGGACTCTTCGACTTCATAAGTCATCTCACCCGCTTCGCGCATCAGCGTGTCGATCCGTTCGAGCAGGCGCTTCAGGTGCTCGATCGAGGCATAGTCGAGCCGCTTCAGGTCCTCGGACTGGTTCACCAGCATCTGGGCCTCATGCTGGAGTTGCTGGACCTGATTATTGATCTGTTCGAGCGTATTGGTGGCTGTCACGATGTTCTGAACCAGGTTGGTCGGATCGATCACGACATCGCCCACGCCGAGCAGGGCGTTTGCAGGCGGCGCCAGTCCGACAAGCGAGGATACGGATCCGAGAAGAATGGCGATCATTCGGCGGCGCATGGCACGTCTCCTTCTGTTCCGATCAGGTTTGCCGCCCAATGGAGTCCGCGCGCCGCAAGCCAGGCCGGCGCGAACCCGTCCGGAC
Source organism: uncultured Alphaproteobacteria bacterium (assembly GCA_963973995.1). Lineage (GTDB taxonomy): Bacteria > Pseudomonadota > Alphaproteobacteria > Caulobacterales > Hyphomonadaceae > Hyphomonas. Next base: position 111,926 of record CAXBCO010000008.1, on the reverse strand, counting down.
CTGAAGCAGTAAGAATCTCGGAGATCAGTTTTTGGTCGGCTTTGGAACCGGCAGCGCAGAAGGCGAGCGCGACGGGCCCGAGGTCGAGATCGAACAGGCGATTGCCCTCCGGAGTCTGAACATAATAATCCCGCTTCGGCGTCGCCCGTGCGATCAGTTCGACCTGGCGGGCATTGAGGCCAAAACCCTCATAGGCTGCGCGCTGCGAAGGCTCTTCGGCCCGTGCATTGGCGAGGAAGATGCGGGTCGGCGCGCTTTCGATCAGGCTCGGGGCTATTGAACTGGCCGAGATGTCCGACAGGCTCTGCGTCGCACACACGACGGACACGTTCTTCTTGCGCAGCGTCTTCAGCCAGTCGCGCAGGCGTCCCGCAAACATCGGATGATCGAGAAAGAGCCAGGCCTCATCGAGGATGAGCAGGGTCGGTCGGCCGTCGAACCGGGCTTCGAGCTTCGTGAACAGATGTGCAAGCACGGGCGCGGCGAGCCGCTTGTCCTGCATCAGCGCGTCCATTTCGAAGCAAAGCATGTCTCCGTTGGCAAGACTGTCTTCTTCGGCGTCGAGCAGCGCGCCATAGGGCCCGGCCAGCGTATAGGGTTCCAGCGCCTGCCGGAGCTCCGGCATCTGGATGAGCGCGGCAAGCCCGGTTAGTGTGCGCTGCACGACAGGCGCCGCGCCAAGGCTCTGCAGCGCCGTCCAGACGGCTTGCTTCACCTCGGGCGTGACCGCGACATTCTCCTGAGCGATCAGCCCCAGCACCCAGGCCTGCGCCTCAGCGATCCCGGCTTCACTATCCAGTGCCCGCAACGGTTGGAACGCCAGGTCGCCCTCAAGGCCCAGCTCATACCAGGTCCCGCCAAGGGCGAGCGTCGCGCAGCGCGCTGAACCGCCTTTGTCGAAGATGAACACCTGCGCGTCGGCGTAGCGTCGGAATTGCAAGGCCAGCAGCGACAGGAGGACCGACTTGCCGGCACCGGTCGGCCCGACCACCATCATGTGTCCGACATCGCCCTGATGCGTGACCAGCCGGAACGGTGTCGCACTGGCCGAGCGCGCCATCAGGAGCGGCGGGCCGTCCAGGTGCGTGTTGCGCTCCGGCCCTGCCCAGAGTGCCGACAAGGGGGCCATATGCGCAAGGTTGATCGTGTTCAGTAGCGGCTGGCGGACATTGGCATAGGCTTCACCCGGAAGCGTGCCGAGCCAGGCTTCGACGGCATTGACGCTTTCGGAAACGCAGGTGAACCCGCGCCCCCGGATCACGCGCTCGACGGCGCGGATCTGGTCGTCGGCGATCGCTGCATCCGCATGCCGAACGACAATCGCCGTCGTGCAATAGCCGAATGCAACATGGCCTGCGCCGAGCGCCTGCAGGGCCTCGTCGGCATCGGCGGCCTGATTGTCGGCATCTGAGTTGAGGAGTGTTGCGGGCTCATTGGTGAGGATTTCGCGCAAATAAGAGGTAAGCGACCGGCGTTTCGCAAACCAGTTGCGGACATAGGCATTGAGCGTCTTTTCGGCCTCGGGCTTGTCGAGGGGCAGGAACCGCGTCACCCAGCGATAGGCAAAGCCGAGCTGGTCGAGCTCTGAGAGCAGCCCGGGCTCGCCGGTTGCGGGGAACCCGTTGATCGTGAGGACTTTCAGCGTTTCGTCCCCTAAGCGGGGTGACAGCCCGCCCGTCAGCGGCGTATCGACCATGAGCGCATCAAGGCACATCGGCAGCGAGGGTGCCTTCACCGTCTGCCGCGCCACCGAGATGCAGGCATGCAGGTAGGTCAGCGTCTCATCGTCATCCAGGAACCGCGCCTCCGGCATCAGATCCGCCATCATGTCGCGCGCCCGGGAAGTTTCGGTTTCGAAATGCGCCAGATGCTCGCTCCAGAACGCAGCTGGAGCGTCTGCCGGATCGTCGATGAAGAGCTGCTCGATCCGGGCCGTCCGGTCGGCCGGTGGCATCCATGTGAGGGTCAGGTAGCAATCGGTCTCGAAGTGGCGCCCGTGCTCTTCGAACGCCGCCCGGCGTTCCTCATCGACCAGCCAGGCGGCTGCGTCGCGCCAGGAACTTTCGGGATAGGTGACGGATGGTCGCCGGTCCGCTTCTATATGCAGCGCCCAACCTGACCCGAACCGGCTGAGGAGATTGTTCATGCGGGCTGTGACGGCGACGAGTTCTTCCGGTGTCGAGCTTTCAAGATCGGGTCCGCGATAGAAACAGGTCCGCTGCAAGCTGCCATCCTTGTTGAGCAGGATGCCGGGCGCGATCAGGCAGGCCCATTTGAGATGGTCGGCGAGCGCAGCCGGGCGGGCGCGATATTCACGAAGGTTCAGCATGCGTAATAGCCCCTTGTCCTTATGTGCCGGATCAGCACGTCGGCAAATTGCGGATCGCGCCTTGCAGCGAACACGCAGATGCCCTGCGCCACGATCCAGAAGACGAGCCCCACGCCCCAGAGCTGCAGGCCGATGCCGAGCGCGGCGGCCAGCGTACCATTGACGATCGTCGCCAGCCGTGGCGCCCCTGCGAGCAGGATCGGCGCCGTCAAAGAGCGATGCACCGGCACGCTATAGCCAGGGGGCAGGGGACGGTTGTCCGCCATCAGAGCGTCGCCCCGCCACCGAACGAAAAGAACGACAGGAAGAACGAGGTCGCAGCAAAGGCGATCGAGAGACCGAACACGATCTGCAAGAGCTTGCGCATGCCACCGCCGCTCTCCCCGAAAGCAAGGCCGAGGCCGGTCAGGATGATGACGATCGTGGCGAGGATCTTGGCGACCGGCCCTTCGATGGAGTCGAGGATCGATTGCAGCGGGGCTTCCCAGGGCATGCCGGAGCCAGCCGCATGGGCCGGGAAGGTGAGCGCGACGGCAAAAGCCGTCAGGCTCAGGGCTTTGATCAGTCTGTATTTCATTGGGGTGGTGTCCTTTCTGGAGCGGTGGAGAGAAGCGGTTCGGAAAAGGGCAGGCTCGGCAGGACGAGCTGCAGGTCCGGCTGGACGGGGATCAGGTCATAGCCCTGACGCCCGAGCCCGTTCATGCGCGCGACTGTCTCGACGCGGTGAACCCCGGCGCGCCGGGAGATGTAGACGACGCAGTCGATTGTTTCTGCGATGAGGTCGTGCGGCACCTGCGCCGAGGTCTCGCCAATCAGCTGTTCGAGCCGGGAGAGTCCGCCCAGGGCCGAGTTGGCATGCAGGGTGGCGATGCCGCCCGGATGGCCGGTATTCCAGGCCTTCAGCATGTCGAGCGCCTCGGCGCCGCGCACTTCACCGATAATGATCCGGTCTGGCCTGAGGCGCAGGGTCGAGCGGACAAGGTCTGCAAGAGTTACTGATCCGGGCTGAGTGCGCAGCTGGACAGAGTCGCGGGCTGTCGAAACAAGTTCGCGCGTATCTTCCAGGATCACAAGCCGGTCCCCAGTGCGGGCAATCTCGGCCAGCAGGGCATTGGCAAGCGTCGTCTTGCCCGAGCCCGTGCCGCCGACGACGAGAATGTTCTCGCGGGTCCTGACCGCCAACCGCAAGGCTTCGGCGTGATGAGGTGCCATTACGCCGGAGGCGACATACTCACCCAAAGCGACCACCCGTCCCGCTGGTTTGCGGATCGAGAAACAAGGCCCCGGCGCCACCGGCGGCAGGACGCCTTCGAACCGCTCTCCGCCCATTGGCAGCTCTGCTGACACGATGGGCGACGCTGCGTCGACGCGCCGGCCCATATGGCTTGCGACCAGCCGGATGACGCGTTCGACATCGCCAGCGGTGACAACCAGGCCGGATTCGGATCGGCCAGACCCATGCCGCTCGATCCAGAGCCTGCCGTCGGGATTGATCATGATTTCGACAACGGCGGGGTCGTCCAGCGCTGCAACAATCTCGCTCCCCAATGCCGTTATCAGCATGGCGCGGGTACGTGTCTGGCTTTGTACGTCACGCATCGGTCCGCACCTCGCCCATATGTTCGGGCTCGCGCTCAAGACTGGCCGCGTCCGCTGTCACATCCTCAACGGCATTCTGAAGAATGCGCTGGCCCGACCTGAGGGCCTCCGCGACCTGCCTCACAAAGAGGTCAAACCGCATGTCGCCCTTGGCCCGGGCGGCCTCGACCTGGTTGGCCGGCACCGGCGGCGTCACCGTCAGGAAATAATGCACGAAGGTCGCGAGCGTTTCGGCAAGGACGAGATTGTCCCGCTCGATCCGCCCGAATTGGCGCGTCAGTCGGTCGAGCCGGCGATTGATGGCGGCTTCGCGCTTATTGTCGGACTCGCCTGCCCGGTAGGCCGTTACTGCCCCATCGATGATCGTGCTTTCTGACAGGCCAGGGCGTTTGGCCATGGCCTTCAGCCAGTGAAAATTCTCTGGCGAGATATAGGGCTGGATCCGGAGCTTCATTGGCCATTCCCCGTGAGATCAATGCCGGTCGCCTGTTCGAGGCTGTCAGCCTGCACGAGGGCGTCGAAGAGACTAGCCTGCAGGGGATTGCACACCTTGCGCCGCGCCGTGCCTGGCTTCGAGGGGCCTGCAAGCCGCGCGCGATCCTCGGCCGCATCCCGCGCCTTCTGAGGCCCAAGGCCCTCGACTTCAGGCTCGAGCTCTGCAGCCTGCATCAGGCCTTCATGGATCGACCGGACCTCGCTGCCCCAATCATCAACCCGCACGTCCGGAATACAGGCCGCGAAGGCAGGGGCGTCTTTGAGACGTTCGGTGAAGTTCTGGTCCTCGTAATAGCGTAGCTTCAGCGCGCGCACCGGCGGGGAGCCTGCGACAAGGACGAGTTCCTGGTCTGCGGGCAGTTGCATCACTTCGCCGGGCGTCAGCAATTGGCGGGCAGTTTCCTGACGCGACACCATTTTGTGCGACAGCCAGGGCGCGAGCCGGTGGCCTGCATAATTCTTCATGGCCCGCTGTTCGGTCTTGGTGCCGAGTGCATCGGAAATCCGCTTCGCCGTGCGCTCGTCATTTGTCGCGAACGCCACCCGGACATGACAATTGTCGAGGATCGCATTCGAGGGGCCATAAGCCTTTTCGATCTGATTGAGGGATTGCGCGATCAGGAAGGCCTTGAGGCCATAGCCTGCCATATAGGCGAGCGTGCTTTCGAAGAAGTCGAGGCGCCCAAGGGCAGGAAACTCGTCCAGCATGAACAGGACACGCCGACGGGACTTTACGACCGGCACAGAAACCTGCGGCGTAAGCAGCCCGCAAACTCCGAGAATGTTCGCCAAAAGCGATCTGCCACGCGAGAATACCGAAGGACGAATCTCGAGATGCTCCGTCAGCCGCCGGCCCACCTGATTGAGGATGAGGCGCATCAGGGGCTTCGTCCGCGAAAGGTCCGAGGGCGGGACGACGAGGTAGAGCGAAAGCGGCCGGTCGCCGGACACCAGATCCTCGATCCGGAAATCGCTCCGCGAGGTGACTTCGGCAATCACCGGGTCGCGATAGAGCGACAGGAACCGCAGCGCTGTTGACAGCACGCCGGAGAGCTCGTTCTCCGCCTGGTTCATCAATTCTCGGGCTGTCTCGGCGACGACGGGATGAACCTTTGGCGCATCGCTGGTCCCAAGGTGGTTTGTCCGGAGCATGATCGACAGCGTCGTGCGGAATGTCCGGTCGGGATCGGCAAGGAAGCTCGATACGCGCGCCAGCGTCTTCTCGCGCTCGGCATAAAGGACGTGCAGGATCACGCCGACGAGCAGGGAGTTCGCCTTGTCGACCCAGTGCCCGAGATCTCCGAGCTTGCCCTGAGGGTCCACGAGAATATCGGCAATGTTCTGGACGTCGCGCACTTCGCAATGCCCCTTACGCACTTCCATCAGGGGATTGAAATGCGCCGAGACCACGTCGGTCGGGTCGAACCGCACGCAGTGGGAAAACTCCGAGCGCCAGCCTGAGGTCAACTGCCAATTCTCGCCCTTGATGTCGTGCACCAGAACAGAATGCGGCCAGGAGAGGAGCGTCGGGACAACAAGGCCCACGCCCTTGCCGGAGCGGGTCGGCGCAAAGGCCATGACATGATCGGGTCCGTCATGGCGGAGATAGGATCCTGATGCTTGGCCCAGGAACACGCCGGCTGGCTTCAAAAGTCCGGACTTACGCAAATCCTTGCCTTCCGCCCAGCGCGCAGAGCCAAACGTTGAGACCCGCTTGTCCCAGCGTGCGCGGAGGATCGACCCAGTTACCGCGATCACGATGGCCGCGACACCGCCCGAAGCGGCGATAAGTCCGCCCCGGTCAAACACATCCGGCGCGTAAGCATCGAACGCGTACCACCAGCCGAAGAAGGCCCAGGGCACGTACACCGGCATGTCGAGGATGACGAAGAAGGGTTCACCAAGCCGGGGTGACCAGCCAAGCGACCACGCTGTCCACTCCGTCGCGCACCAAAGCGCCAGGAGGACGACGAGCAAGACAAGGAGGATCTGCCAGAAGAGGTTCGTGCCATGTTTCATGACACTGAACCTGACCAATCATCGCCTCAGTCTCCAGAGAGGAAATTGGGGGAAATCAGGGGGTATTCTGAAGATTTCGGAACTGGTGAGTGGTGTGGGTGAAGTGCCGGGAAGAATTTGTGGGATCCAATTTCTTTGGGGATCGCTAGCCCGTTAAGCAAATTGTCGACAGTATTCGTATTATCGGCAAAGAATGGCAGGCTTAGTACTCTGATCAACAATCGACGTTGGCGTACGGTCCAACAACAGCCGTACGCGGGATTGCCACGTAGCTAAGACTAAGGAGTAGGCCAGCCGAGAAATATGTGCGCTAAGCGTATGGGTGCGCGATTGTTCGAGCGATCATGGTCTGTGTCGAAGGCAGCCAGCGCGATTACTTGTGATGGCTGAGTGATTAGCTTGCTGCTACCGTTCTTGCGCTGTCGAAGTTTCGCCTCGTATGATCCATCGCTTAAGGAGTGCTGGAGGTTGGGCACAATTTTTTCTTCGGGACCTGTTAGTAGCGCTACCATAGCTGCTGCAGTTTCATCTTGGCTGTAATATCCGTCTACGAAACGGCCCATACCATCATCACCCAGGTATGCCTTTCGGCTCGTCACTGTATGGCTGACTTTTTTGAATTCAAATACGAACACCATGGTTTGTTGGTCGTCGTTCCAATGAAAAGAGATATCCGTGCGCTTTTGCCAGATGATATCTCCGGACTCGACATCAAGATTTCCGACCTTGTTTTCGGCACTCCAAGATCCCAACAATCCGCGTTTGCGAGCTACAGTATCACAATGAAACTTTAATTTTGCAGTGAGGCGATCTTCTCGATCTTTCGGTTGGAAGCCTGGCGCGTTACGGCGAACAAGTTCCTGCCACGCTTGCTGAAGCGTTGCAGCAGCAGCTTCTACCGGTTGCCGCGGAAATGCGGAAATCCAGTCCGGCGGCGCCCCTCCGATAGTCATGCGACCTTCGCTGCTGCGTTGTTGAATTGAACTTGTTCGACAATTGTTTCGGCATCGCGGAACGCCTGTCGTAATGAGAAGTTGCGCCGGGTCAGGGGCCTGGCGATTATCAACGCGTCGTCGGTCCACACAAAAGCATCAGGCGCTAGTCCAAGGCCGAACCCGGCAGAGACCCGGCCAAATCCGTCGGCGCGGGCCTGATTAAGCAATGCCATCAAGGCATCGCTGTCGCTGCGTGCATTTGCTTTCGAGCGGAGAGAATTGTTCTGTTTGTAATAAATCCTAATTGCTCCCATTCCGCCCGCAGCGTGTGCGGAGCTTGAAAGAGCAGAAACATCAAAACGTCCATTGCCGTTTGTGCGGGCTATCCAGACGTCGAGTGCCGTCGCGAGTGCACGAACATAGGAACGAACGTCAGAAAGACCGGCGCGAGTTTGAGCTGGTGTGTCAAGATTACCGAAGCTACGCGGTCGGATTGATGGCAAAAGAAGCGCCACCGTTTCGGAGATGATTGCTCGTTCGAAGGCATCAATTGCAAAATAGTCGAACAGGTGCTCGTCGATTTCCGATTCCATATCTTCATATGCGCGGCGTTGCTCTAAATCTGGCAAACCTTCCAGTTTAAGCATCAACTCGACCGTTCTATCGAACGCCCTACGTGCTACCTCAGGCTTATCCGCATTCTCAGGTTCGTGGAATGGGAAACCGCCGATGTCTACTAGCCGGACCGCATTTCGCTCGCACAACATTGTCCAGGATCGGAACATAAGGACATATCGAGCCAACGTCGAACGCAAATAGGCTGCTACGAAGCGTAGGAGACGGGCGTCGTCGTGGGGGCCTGAAATAACACCCACACTCGCCGTAAAACTCGCTGTGCTTTCAGTGTACGCAGCCCGAACTGAAAGATCTTCTTTGGAAAATCCATCAGTATACAGAATGCGTGGACCTTTGAAGACTTCAAGGACTTCGTCAGAAATGTGGCTTACTTGATCAATCTCCTCGGGCCAAGGCTGTAATAGATCAGGATGCAGTACGGGGACACCAGCGCCCAGTGCGGTTGTGGCGACATGGGGCATTCCTCGGAGAGGCTCTGCGCTCACTGGCTCACGTTGCCGATCTATTATGTGAATGCCTTTGCGTGCTTGCCAGCGCCTTGTTTTTTTCGGGCCACTCCAATAATCGCCGAGTTCTCCGAACACCCCAAGTCGATGGAGTAAGGATTGGTCGAACGCGTCACCCCACATGAATACAGTTAGGATATCTTGCTGGTCGATTACTGCCCGTGTCGCAACGCTATGGCGATCGTTGGAAGAAAGTGTCAAGCGACCGTAGGCCAAACTCATGTCAGCCTTCGGCACACAGTAGTCAAACCGTTCCTCAACAGCGATCACCACTGGACGGGAGTTGCGCTTTTCAGCCAATAGCACGTGGCAAGTGTGTTCGGCGGAAGGAAAGAGTAAATTTTGAAAATCACCGAAGTTGATCAACCGGATTGGACGAGCAGTCTCGAATAGATGTTTCACGAAGGACTGCTTCGATGGCCCGAGAAACAAATTAATTGGAAGGATCAAGCAAAGGCGCCCGCCGTCGGAGAGAAACTCCAAGGCTCTGATTGAGAACGCCGCAGCAACTTGCCGATGTCCTACGGGGGCCTTCATCTGTTGTGCCCAAATGTCGGCGCTCGTCACGTCGCTGCCGCGTGGCTCGATCCATGGAGGGTTGGAAAGGACAAGAGAAAATGTGCGACCGTTGAATCCGTGGTCCGGGCTAAAAAAGTCACCTGTGGCTCCGAACAGAAGATTCACCCCTTTCAGCGTAGGGAGTTTCACTCGCTCTTTGCTCTGTGCTTCGCGGATATCTGACGGATCAAGGCCCTCCAATAGGGATAGATATAGACTGAACGCCGTCACACGACATGCCATTTCATTGATATCTGCGCCAAAGATGTGCCTGGCCAGCAACTGGCGGCGTTGCTTGAAACTAAGCGGCGAACCCTCGCGTGCTTCTGTCAGTGCGATCATCCGGCGAAAAGCTGTTGTCAAAAGAATTCCAGAGCCACACGCGCCATCGAACACTGTCTCCTGCAGTGGATCGGCCGACGCGCTGAAAGCCTGGTCAACAGCCAGCATTGCTAGGTGGCGTGGCGTGTAATAGGCGCCTGTTGACGATTGTACGTCTTCTGAAAGAAAGGACTCATAGAGTCCCGACAGCAACTCGACGGGAATCAGACTAAAATCGTAGTTCCAAAAGTCGCCTTGGCCGGTACTCATATCGGTGCGGTTAAGAAAACGTTCCAGCGCTTCAAATCCAAAAGCATTGAGAGACTGCCATGGATCGTGTCGGTCATCGCTTAGGAAGTCTCCGTTGAAGTCTTCTTTGAGCCTGTCAATAAGGCGGCGCACTCCGCCAATGTCGCGTTCTGTAACCAACTGATGCAGGCGTCCAACCTTATGGTGAGAGCGATATACGTCGCTGACTATGCCGCGATGTTCAAGATAGGAAACGAACAGCACCTGACCCATGAGTAATTCAGCCAGACGTCGAGAAAAATCGTCTACTGGTAGCTCGCCGTAACCAGCCTGCGCCACCTCGCGCACACAAACCGACAAGTTTGTGAGAAGCATGCGATCAACCCGATCCCCAGCGTCGAACCATTCTGGGAGACGGCGTGCGAGACTGTTTGAGGATACGTCGAAACCGGAGAAAGGCCCGTCTGGACGTGCTTCTTCCGCAGTGACAATTTCTAGTGAATCCGGAGCCTTGATAACCGGTCGAACCAATACCCGGTCACTGTCAATTTCCAAGATGATTTGCGCTAGGTTCTGATTCCACACACGCTGCCGAACATGGTTAAGCTCTACCTTCGTAAGCGGAGTTCCATCTCCACTTACGAAAACCACGGTAGGGACGCCGTCAACATCGAACACAGCCCGGGCACGAATCGAACCGTCCTCGGCAAGCAGAGCATTCAATTCTGGCGCATATGGGTGGCGCGGGTCGACATCGGCAGCGCTACGATGGAGAGACTTTCCAAAATCGGCATAACCGAGACGTCGGAGCCATTCGTCGAAGATCGTGTCAGTCATTGGGGAAACCTGTTGGACTAGTGCCTAACGGCATAGAACAAAAGACGAACATTTGCCAGTGATTCGGTAGCCATTTGACTGCACGGGGCGCACGTTTCATGCTTGCCTCCGTCCGACATCACGCCCGCTACGCTCAAAGTCGACTCGCATAGTTCTGATTTCGGTTGCCGGAAATAAGTCAAACTGTTGCGATCGTGTTCGTGGGCTTGCTTTACCGAACGCTCCGCAAATGGCTTCCAGATGGTCATGAAGAGGTAGTTTGAGAAAGGCACAAGTCGGGCCAAACTCATCGGCCCGCGATAATCTCCACGGTTCGCTTGGGCTGCAAACAATGGCGGTTCCATAAAGCGCCAGAAATGAATGTTCTGAAAGCACCTCACGTAACTCGGAAAACTGCGGCGCATGGGCTTGGAGTTGTAGGTGAAACTCCTCTTTCAGCTGATTGGCAATCCGAATGATGAGTACTGTTCTCCAACTGAACTTTGCCGCATTGCCCTTTCCGGCTGCGGGTATATCTGCGGGTATTAGCGCACGGCGCCGCGTCCACTCGCGCAGAACCACAGCGGACAAGCCAGTCAATTCGATTACCTTGGATGTTGATACGTAAATCACGTGGCCCTCGGAAATGGGTCTTCTGCCCATTCTTAGTTAAGAGTGGGTAAAGGACTCGTTCTCCTGAGTAAAGTCTAATGGACGAACAGAGCCTTGGTGTGGCGGCGCGGAAGGGCGGCGTTCACGCTGCGCGTCGCCATCTAAGTTCGGATTGCATACACAAAGAATGATTGGCTCAAATAGTAATGGAGGCACTGGCCAAACTAGTGCTACCAATATTAATCCGCTATTCCAATCCCGCGCCCCAGCGCCCACGAAATCCGTCCCCCGCGCACGACACCCGACACGGCCATCCCGCGCCGCTGCTCCAGCACCTGCCGCCAAGGTACAATCGTAAAATCCCTCTGCCGCTCAATCACCGCGAACTTCCCACTCACCCGAGACACATGCTCGCGATACGTACCATCGACATGTCCTCGTTCCGGCGCTGGCGAATATGGCTTACCGATCTCTACGCTCAGCGTCCGGGCAGCTCGCGCGAAATCTCGCTTCATCAACTCCGTCTTCTGTGCCGCAGACAAGCCAGTGCCAGCCGCTACCTTCATTCCAATCCCCGTCAGAAACGCCCGTCGCTTCACCTGCGCCTCAGCCACCTCTTTTCCGAATCCGAGCGGCACGCCAGACGGGGCAGGGACGTCATCCAGCCAGGTCACACCAAGGGCCGTTTCCTGATCTGCCAAGCCAAGCTCCGAGCGAACTAACACCTGCGCCGCCCGTAACCGCGCCTGTGCCCGCTCGTACGAACTCGCTCGGTCTAGATAATCCGGTGGAACCTTCCACTCCGCATCAGCTGAACGCTCTGCATGACCAGCCCGCCGCAAAGCCTCCAGCCGTCGCACATGAGCCGCGACAAATTCCGGGCTGTATCGGGGATCGTCCGCCTGGTGCAGACCTGCCGAATAGCTCCCACCATTCGCGCGTGCGATCCGATCAATCGTGATGTCTGACGGCTTCGGTTCAATGTTCGGCGGAGACACCGTCACAATCGCCCCGCGCTTTACTTCCTCGACCTCGCCGGCGACACCCAGCTCCACAAACACGGCGCGCCCATCCAGACCGTCGATGATGACATAGGTCCGGTCATGCGCTTCACCCGTAAGACCCGTCTGAAGAACCACGCCCGTCACGCTCCGCCCGCCGGGATCGGACTTGTCGAAGATAGCGTCCGTATCGAGCCGCCGGTCACCGCGTCCGGCAAGAGCACGGTTCATCGTCTTGATGATGTCGTGCCTTTCCGACAAGCCCCGCAAAACCTCGCGGAAATTCTCCTTCATCTGCCAGCGTCCAGCTCCGAGTTTCTCTGCAAGCCCAAGCCGTTCCAGAGTCCGCAGCCGCGCGGCATGCAAAGTACGATACTGTGAAGGACTATCCTTCAACCGAAATTCCTGTTCGGGACCTACCTGACGCGCGATAAAATGATCGATCCGTGTCACGCGCTCGGCAGCGATATCCGATTGAAGTTTGCGCTCCTGCTCGAGCCGAGTTTCAGGCCCGAGTTCCAGCGTTACAAGGTCCTCGGCCCGCTCCCGGATCCCATGCGAAATATACGCCCGCGGCATGACAAGGTCAGAGCCATCTTCACGCCGCCCCCGGATGACCAAATGCGCATGCGGCCGGCCCGTATCATGGTGGACTGCGCCGACCCATTCGAGCCGCGTCCCCAGATCGGTTTCCATCTGCGAGACGAGATCACGGACGAAGGGCTTGAGGTCTGCCATTTCGGCGCCGTCTTCGGGCGAAACAATGAACCGGAAATGATGCCTGTCTTCGGTAATGGATTTGACGAGATCGGACGCGTTGGCATCCTCGCTCATGGCGTCAAACAGTTTCCCGCGATCCTTCTCTTCCAGCGCTGCGTCGCGCCGGATGTATCCGATGTGGGCTGCCAGTGCCGCCACGCTCGATGCCGACATGCGCACAATGCGTGCCTTGACGATGACGCGCCTCTGCCCACCGCGTGCACCGATACGGGGCCGGGCGGGAAGGGTAGTGCGGCGAACGCCGCCGACGGACGACAGCGCCTTCGTCATCCGCGTCAGATAGGTCTTCGCGCGCCCCCCTGATCCGGCAGACCGAATCCTGCCAGGTCTGGGAGTGAAGGGATTGTCCTGCGGCGTGCTCATTTGAACCGATCCAGCGGAAAACAGGCCAGTTTCTGCGAATGGAACCATGCCAATCTGTAGTCCTTGCTGAGGATTCCATCAAACCACAGAGCTACACACTGAGGCATGGAACCATAAAAATCGATGTGCAGACAAGGTGATAGACCCTCATTGGCTCCATGAGCTTTTATCTTGCATTCCGATCTGTCCCCATTTTTCCCAATCAACCCTTCTGCATGCTCCTTCCGATCACCGCCTATCCACACCGCACGACCAATGATGTCGCCCTCCCTGACCGCTCCAAAATACCGTCCATCAAAGGAATCCGGTGTGCGATCAGAAAGGAGCAGAACCTCTTCTGCCTGAAGCTGCCTGCAGCCCGTCCAGGGAGACGGCAGGGCGCGTCCCATACTATCTGTTGATAGCAGGCGGACAGTCGAAGTCCCGTTGATCTGTAACACACCCTTGATCTCACAAACCGTGTCGCCTTCGAGCGCCCGGACGTTCTTGATGACGGGGATGCCTGGCGCAAGATAGCGCCTCTGGATCGCGAGTCTCGAAGCGGCCTCTGGCAGGTTCGAGACAACCAGATCACCCCGCGAAATCACCTCCAAAGGTTCGACGCGATACCACCCAAGCGGAGCACTTTCGCTCGGATTGTAGAGTAATATGGGCGGTAAAACACCAGTCGCCGGAAGGCCTGTCAATGCCACTCCGAGCACAGAAATACCGCTCCAAAATACTGCGCGGAGGCTCATGAAAAGCCCCTCCAGTTGCTCGAAAGAAGTCTCCAATTGGCCATCGACAATGTGATTGAATCTGTTCTCAATGCCCTGATTTCAAGCGCCATGACCGCCTCCCCGGGACCTATTCCAGACGGTCGAATAATCATTCAAATCATCGACATGATAGACGACGGTGCCGCCATGTTTCCGGTATTGCGGTCCATTGTTCGACCAGCGCCAGTTCTCCATCGTGCGTACCGTGATGCGCAGATAAGCCGCCGCTTCTTTTGTCGTCAGGAAAGGACTTGGACGTCCTTTTGCCTCGTTCATTCCCCGTACCCCGTCTTGCCGGGCACAGATCAACGTGGCGGCTTCAACACGTCCCAGAAAACAAAAGAAAATTCTAATTGGGAGTCACGAAGATATGCGGCTCCGCGGCGATACCCTGTTTAACCATGCGCAGCGCGCATGACTTCGTAAGCATACAGATGCCCCTCTATCGAGCGAATTAAACATGCCAGAAGCCGCCCCGGAATGATCTCCGGAGCGGCCAGTTTGGCGATGAGTGCGGGGCTAGTCCTTGGGGTTCCAGAGGATCACGTGGCGGCCTTTCTTGCCTTTGACCGGTGCGAGGTTCGCGTAGATGCGGCGCGGGCCAATCTGCGGATCTGCGAGGGTCAGGGAGACGTATTCGCGGCCGGAAGACTTTGCCTTGCGCATCCAGCCGCCGCCGATTTCGGTCGCGGTCTCACCGGCGAAGATGCGGTAGTCCGGCTGGGCCTCTTCGGCTTTTTCCGCGTTCTTTTCGATGCGGATGGCGGCTGAGAGGTTCATCATTGCGAGGGCGCCTTCGAAGCCGGTCTTGGTTTCGCTGACATATCCGAGTGCGTTTGCCATGGGGGTCTCCTTTTCGTTTCCGTGGCTGTCTTCGAGGGACACCTTGTCCCCGTCGACGCCGGACCGCCCGGACGGCGCGGGGCGGGCCTGAACCTGCAAGGGCGCAGCAAAGCGGAGCACCGGACAGGCGCATGAATTTGTCTCGCGAGGAGCCGCAAAGCGGCGGGGAAATTCGTGGGACTGTCCGGTTTCAGGGCCGTTTCGTGTCGTCCAGGTCACACGGCAATAGACGGGAACAAGGGGTCTTTCGGGGCAAGCGGAGAGCGGAACAGACCGCTTTGGCAATCGCACTCGGAGGCAAAAAGAAACCCACAGACGGGCGATTTTTCGGAGGCGCATCTGTCTTGATCTGAACCGCAGGAGTACACACTCATCCGGTAGAAGCATGTGGAAATGCCGCCCGGCATGCTGCCGAACGGCTTTCGCTTCCACGGACAAGGAGACTGCAACATGTCAGGCGGCGTCCTGCTCTGCGACAGACTGGTCTTCGGGAGAAGCTTCGTCCTCGCCAGAGGTAAACAGGCTGGCGATCCGGACCCATGCATCTGCTGGCGGCGACCCTGCGTTTGTAACAAGGCGCGTAGGCGGCACCTGCATCCATCCCGGACGCCAGCCCGGATTGGCCTCACACTCTTCGCCAGTGATCCGGTTCCAGACCAGTTCCTTCTGGGCTTTGCCCGTGTCTGTGAGCGCTGCTTTCGCCGTCGATGGAGACGCAATGTCTGCCACCATGGCGTTAATGGCGCGCTTGTCCCGAACGAGATCAAGGAAGACACGCTCCGGCTTCCAGTAAGCGGCC
The DNA here is from genome assembly GCA_963973995.1 of uncultured Alphaproteobacteria bacterium. Classification (GTDB taxonomy): domain Bacteria; phylum Pseudomonadota; class Alphaproteobacteria; order Caulobacterales; family Hyphomonadaceae; genus Hyphomonas. Next base: position 96,307 of record CAXBCO010000008.1, on the reverse strand, counting down.
ATGTCGGTTTCGGTGGCGACAGCGACGGCTTCCACAACCGGGCCGCCCGCTTCCAGCGTATCCGCCATCACAAAAGCCAGCACGGTCAGGGTTTCCGCATCGTTCATTTCGAGCAGCGCCGCAAAGACCTCGCTGAGGTGATAGGCGTCCCCGTTTGCGCGCAGGGATGCGACCCCATGGGCGTCAAACAGGCTGCGGACATGGTCCCCGGCGGCCCGCATTTCTGCGGCGGCGCGTGATGCCTCCACGCTGGCCTGTATGTCCTCCTTCCGGGCGAGGAAGTCGTGCCGCCTGACAGTCCAAAGAGCGGACCCGACCATGGCATGCGCCACCATCAGCCGGAGGGCGATTCCAGGGTGTCCAAGCAAGGTTGTACGCGCTGCGCCATGGCGGTGGAGGGCAATGTATTGTGCGAGCGGCCCGGACATTTCGGGCTTGGTGTCGGCTGCTTCCGCATCACCGTCCGGCCTTGCGCGCTTCTCCAGTTTCCGGGCTTCGGCCTGCGTAATGTAGCCCTCATGGAAGGTCACAGTGCCATCATCGCGGACTTCGACAATCACGCTGCCGCCCTTCGTCCGGGGGCGCTTCAAATACTCCCAACTGGCAAAATATTTCCCGCGTTCGAGAACCTCTACATTGCGCCACCCGGCGTCAATGTAGGTCTCGACCTTGGCCGCAAGCGCTGCCGATTGGGCTTTCCAAAACGTGTCGGCCTCTGCGAAGACACCTGTCTCACCGAAGAGGTCAGCTGCCACTTTGCCTTCATAGATCGCCAGATCAAACAGCGCCTTGTCGGTCGTGATGGTGGCCCCGCCCGTGATCCATGCCTTGCAGGCGCGGCCCATGGGCGCGCGCTCTGTTTCACTTCGAAACAGGGCCAGCCAGTCTGCCTGCTGGTCCTTCGTAGCAAGTGTGAGCGCGCGGATTGTCTCCGGGTCGATTTCGTCTTTGGCGTAAAGCGCACGGATCGGGCTGGAGAGATTGGCGAGGGCGAGGATACGCCGGACTTTCAGGTCCGTGACCCCGAAATGTCCGGCAATCTCTTCCACCGTCCGGCCTGCATGCGCCAGCTTTCCGAACGCATTGTATTGCTCCATTTCCGTGGCGGGCAGGCGGGCGACATTTTCGATGAGCGAGGCCTCCACCGCTGCGGCGTCGTCATCCGCTTCCATGATTGCGCACGGGACGGCGATTGACTTGCCGGTCTCAGCGGCAATGACCTGCAAGGCATGGAAGCGCCGCCGTCCCGCGACGACGCCATAGCCATCACCTTCGGGGCGCACCAGAAGTGTCTGGCGGATTCCTTTCTCCCGGATGGAGGGCAAGATGTCGGAGACATCAGGCGCCTTGCGGTTGTGCCGCATGTTGAGCTTGCTGATATGGAGTTGCTCAAGGGGAAGTGTTTTCAGTGCGGGTTGTGCCATGGGATTGTCCTCCTGTTCTGGCGGGTAAAGTGAAAGGCCAAGCGCCCATGCCGGGCCTTTCCAGTTGATCGGGCTGAAGGGGAGGCCTTCCGCGTCGCGGTTTGCGTCCGGATCGGTCTCGCCCCAGTCATAGTCATGCAGGCCAATCAGCGGCGCGCGGCCATCGACCCAGATTTCGACGACGCGGGACTCCTCTATGACGAGGGTCATGTGCGGACGTGGCCCTAATAGGTCATCCAGCGCGCTCATGCCTGCGCGACCCGTGCAGGTGCGGACGCCATCAAACGCGCTAAGGCTCTGTGCCCGGCTTGCAAGGCTTCGGGGAGCAGTTCGCATGCGACTTCAGTCAGGTAGGCGTTCTCCGACCTCGGATCGTTGGCCTCTATACCCCAGATGCTGGCGGCATGAGATTCCAGTTCCACGCTTTCGCGTTCAATGGCGAGCACGATTCCGCAATAGAACCACTCATCCTTGCGCCACGCGTCCATGACGGCTTCGGCGTCTGCTTGCGCCTTCGTCAGCCGCTCGCGGAAATTGTTTCCGGGTCCGATAAATCCCGGGTCGCCAATATTGAGCGATGGCCAGAATCCGTCCTGGCGCTCGTCTGGACTATCCGGACAGTCGTCGCGGACGATCCGCGCGGTGACGCGAAAGCCGTCAATCTCGACGGCAATGCTGTCGCCCTCGCACACATAGCGGTCAAATCTCTCCCGGAACGCCATGACTCAGCGGCTCCAGAAAATGTGGACTTCATCAAAGCCCGTCTGGAACACCATGATCTCGCCATTCATCGCCATGTCGCGGGCAAGCGCGGTCCAGTCGATATAGTAATCGAGCGAGGCCGGAATCTCTGTCCCGCTGTCGCGCGTCACTTCCTCGGCAAAGTCTGCGGCGCTGCGATATTCGCCTGCATAGTCTTCAAACGCGGCGTGAGCCTGTTCAAGGTCATCGCCGAATTCGCGGTAGAGTTTCGCTCCAAGGCTCCCGTGTTCGGTGATGAAGTCCGCAAGGGCGCAAACTGTCTCGAAGGAGGCATATTCGGAAATGCGCGCGCCTTCGAACCCCTCATAGTCATGAATTGACCATTCCTCCGCACCCGGTTCAGGCGACGCCGCCAGCATGGCGCGGACGCCCTGCATCATCTCGTCCGGTTCTGTCGCGTCGATCCACGCCCCGTGGAGCCGTCCATTATTATACGCGGCAAGACAGGCGACATAGATGCGGGGCGTGTCCCGCAAATCTGGTCCGGTCGCTGTTCCAAGGGGAGCGGGAGTCTCGTGTGAAGGGGTCATGTCAGCCTCGCAAAATTGAACCTCGCCCGCGTGCCTTTCCCGGCAGGCGGGAGGGGGCGGACGAAAGGTGCGGGCGCCCGGGCGTATGAGGGCCGGGGGCAAGGCGGGAAGGTAGGAGGCAAGGGGAGAAGCGAGCGGTTCTAGGTCACCGGCGCCTTGCGCGCGGGCCGCGCCCGGGCAGACGCGCCGTCCGCCCCCTCCCGGCTGCTGGGAAAGCTTGTCCACGCTTTCAAACACCAAACAGGCAGGCTGGTGCCGTGGATACGAATCCTTCCAGACCCGACAGCCATGGCCTTGGATATACGAGACTTCCGGGAAGCTGACCGCGCAGCGCTGATTGCGCTTTGGGAGGCGTGTGCGCTGACCCGGCGATGGGACGACCCGAATGCAGACATGGACCGGTCGATCGCATCCCGCGATGCCACGATCCTCGTCGGTACATTAGATAACGATGTCATTGCCAGCGCCGTGGTCGGCCATGACGGCCATCGCGGCTGGATCTACTATCTGGCTGTCAGCCCAGACCGTAAAGCCTGCGGCCATGGGCGCGAAATGATGGCCGAAGCCGAGCTTTGGCTGACGGCGCGGGGGACGCCGAAGGTGCAGCTCATGGTGCGCGGGGAGAACGAGACCGCGACTGCCTTCTACAATGCCCTCGGCTACGAGCGCCAGGATGTGACCGTTCTCGGCAAATGGCTCATGCCATCGCCCGAGGCAGATTGAGGTATCGAGAGGCCACGCGCGCCTGACCCCTCTGGCCGTAAGGCCAGTGGGAAGCAAAGCGCGGCCCCCGCCGGCGAGCCCCCGCAGCGCGCGGCGACCCGAACGGGTGGCCGCGTGACCGGAGACGAGCCGGGCCCGGTCAGGTGACGTGGACGAGGTGGAGGGCTCTCGTCTCCCGGACAGCCCCGCGTCAGCAGGCGGGGGAGGGGCGATGCTTACAAGTGCTTTGAGATACTAAGAGGTGTCTACCAGTTCGTAAGCCGCTAATCGAAATAGAGCGTTCGACCGGATGACGTCGTATGCGCTCTTCGATGTGCGGAGGGGCAGGTCAAAGGTTCTCTTCCAAAAGGGAGAAATATTCGCCGTCCCGAAGGCGCTGGCCCTTGGCGAGCAGGCGGGCCATTTCGGACTTCATGGCGGACGACGGTCCGCCCCATTCTTCCGAGATGCGCTTCTCACCATAGAAAATCGTCGCGGTTTCACGATAGGTGAGTCCCGCGTCGTGGGCATCCAAGGCGACAAGAGCGTTGCGATAGCCGAGGCCCTTGCGTGACCAGACAGGAGGCGACATGTCGTCGTCGCCGTAGACCTTCTGGGCACGGTTCAGCGCATTCACGTGATCCTGCATTGTGCTGAATCCCGAGATGGAGAATTCCATTTTTACAGGCTCGAGGGACAAGAGCGACTTGCCACTGCACCTGACCTGGATCGAGCACTTCTTACCTTTGACAAGGATGTGTTCGTGCTCGAAGGCATCCACGAGATGGATGATCTTGCAGAGGCGCGTGCTCTTTTCGAAGATTTCGTCGATCTCGCCGCGCTCTCTTTCACGCACGTGAACGGCGACCTTGCGGGGATAGGTCTTGTCGGACCAGAAGACATGCGTGGTAAGGGCCGACTGATCTGGGTTCGGAAAATAGAGAAGTCCCCAGTCTTCGGCTTGGCGGTCCTGCTCGCAAAGCCGGAGAAGCTGTATGTCACAACATGCCGTTCTTGTTTCAAAGTCAGGTTGCGCAGCATAGGCGGCGGCTTTCAGCGCGGAATTGCGCCGGGCGAATTCCCAGGCCCAGTTCCCGCGTGAGAGATTGGCGGTGTAGTCATACCTGGCGAGGGTATCGTTCAGGTCTTCTATCGTGTGAACAAGCATGGATCTGCCTCCCGCGTCAGGGGAATGCAGAAGGCGTGCCAATTTCAATTTATCATGGAAACTTCAAGGTTGCTCGCTTAGGTCAAAAGGCGATGAAAAAGTGCGCTCACCGAGCCAAAAGCACTGTACGCACATAAGCAGATTGAGCGTGTTCTGACTGCGCCGTTCGTCCAGACAGATTGAATCTCGCAGCCGTCACAATTACAACAGGCTGCATCGAGAGATTGATACCAGATAGATGATTGTAGTCTCGCATCGTGACCGCGATGCAAGACAACAGTCAATAAAGATTGGTCGCTCACGTCGCAAGTTTTTGAGTGGATTGTTGTTCTTTCAATATATCCAGGGCTACGTCGACGATCATATCTTCCTGGCCACCAACCATACGCCTACGTCCTAGTTCAACCAGGATTTCACGTGTATCGATCCCATAATCTTTCGCTGCCTTCTCTGAATGCCGGAGGAAGGACGAGTACACCCCGGCATAGCCCAGCGAGAGCGTTTCGCGATCAACGCGGACGGGGCGGTCCTGGAGTGGGCGGACAAGTTCCTCAGCGGCATCCATGAGCGCGAAAAGATCGCATCCATGCTTCCACCCCTTTCGCTCGGCGGCTGCGATGAACACCTCAAGCGGTGCGTTTCCGGCCCCGGCACCCATGCCGGCCAGCGAAGCATCCACGCGTCTTGCGCCATGTTGAACGCCGACAATGGAATTGGCGACGCCAAGCGACAGATTGTGGTGGGCGTGGATACCCCGTTCAGTTTCCGGCTTCAGGACTTTGTCATAGGCTTGAAGCCGGGCGATGTATCCATCCATGTCGAGCGCGCCGCCACTGTCGGTGACATAGATACATTCGGCACCATAGCTTTCCATCATGGCGGCTTGTTCAGCCAATTTCTCAGGCTCAACCATGTGGGACATCATAAGAAAGCCAACCGTGTCCATACCCAGATCTCTGGCAACACCGATATGCTGTTTCGATACGTCGGCTTCCGTGCAGTGTGTGGCGATCCTGACAGACCTGACGCCAAGCTTGTAGGCATGCTTCAGCTCCTCGATCGTTCCGATCCCGGGAAGGAGGAGCGTGGTCAGTTTCGCCGTTTTCACTGAATCTGCGACGGCTTCAATCCACTCCCAGTCTGTGTGGGCACCAAAACCATAATTGAAGCTTGAGCCATTCAGGCCGTCTCCATGTGCAATCTCGATTGCGTCGACCCCGGCCTGGTCAAGGGCGGCGGCAATCTTGCTGACGTGCTCGATACCGTATTGGTGTCGGATCGCATGCATCCCGTCGCGCAGAGTGACGTCCTGAATGTAAAGATTGTCGGATTTTGGATCGAACGCCATCAGGCAGTCTCCTTGGCTAGCCGCTGCGCGGCGATCTTCTCAGCGGTCGCAATGCCAGCTGACGTCATTATGTCGAGATTTCCCGCGTATGCAGGCAAGTAGTGGGCCGCACCCTCGACTTCCAGGAAGACGCTGGTCTTGATGCCTTCAAACGTGCCCAGGCCCGGAATCTTGACCGGGTTGTTCGAGCCGAACCGTTCGAACTGAACCTTTTGCTTCATCCGATAGCCGGGCACATAGGCGTTGACCTTTGCAACCATTGCTTCAATTGAGGCCTCAATTGCCGGCTCATCCGCGCCACTAGAGAGGGTGAATACCGTATCGCGCATAATCATCGGAGGCTCCGCCGGGTTCAGGACGATTATGGCTTTGCCTTTCCGGGCTCCTCCAACCTCTTCTATACCCTTTGAGGTGGTCTCGGTGAATTCATCAATGTTGGCCCGCGTTCCCGGCCCGGCTGACTTGGAGGCGATGGAAGCGACGATCTCCGCATAGTGGACTGTCGCGACGGATGCTACTGCTGCCACGATTGGGATCGTCGCCTGCCCGCCGCAAGTGACCATGTTGACATTTGACGCATCCAGATGCGCGTCACCATTGACGACGGGTATGACATACGGCCCGATCGCCGCAGGCGTGAGGTCGATCATCACCTTTCCGGCGGACGTGACGACTTCATTGTGCCGCTTGTGTGCGCCAGCAGATGTCGCATCAAAGACAATTCCGATTTCGGGCCACACGTCGAGCTTAACGAGACCCTCAATTCCTTCATGCGTGGTCGCGATACCCATGCGCTTTGCCCGGGCAAGGCCGTCCGAGTCGGGATCGATCCCGACCATCGCGCCCATTTCGAGACCCTTTGACTTGCGTATGACCTTGATCATGAGGTCAGTTCCGATATTTCCGGATCCGATGATCGCAACCTTGGTCTTCTTGAGAGTTGTCATTTCCAATGTCTCCTATTTCGCCGCAATTGCGAGGCGAACCGACCCAATACCTTCGATATCTGCTTCAAACAGATCACCAGGCTCCATTGAGGCCATCGGGCCAAGAGCACCTGTCAGAACGACGTCGCCGGCCTTGAGAGGTGCTCCGAGCTCTGCGCATTTTCGTGCGAGCCAGAGTGCGGCGTTTAGCGGATTTCCAAGGCACGCGATGCCGGCGCCATATGAAACCGGGCGTCCATTGCATTTCATCACCATGCCAGCATTGACGAGATCAAGCCCATGCAGTGCACGAACAGGACCGCCCAGGACATATAGGCCTGATGAGGCGTTATCCGCGATCGTATCCGAAATGCGGATATCCCAGTCCTTGATACGACTGCCCACAATTTCGATGGCAGGCACGACGTGGTCTATGGCTCGGATCAGTTCGCTTGGCGTTGTATCCTGCGCGTTGATGTCCCTGCCGAGTATAACGGCTATTTCAGCCTCGGCCTTGGGTTGTTGAGTTGCTGACAACGGAATTTCATCACCGTCGCAATATTCCATATCCGCATAGAGGACGCCAAAATCGGGCTGGTCTACGCCAAGTTGATTTTGGACTGCCGCTGACGTCAGGCCAATTTTCCGGCCAACAATCCGTCGCCCTGCGGATACCCACCGGGCTGTGTTGATCGCCTGGACCTCGTATCCGGCTTGCGGATCAAGACCAATGAGATCACGCACTGGCGCGCAGTAGGTTTGTCCAGCGTGTGCGTTGAACAGTGCATCCGCAGCCTTTTGAATTTCATCTCTGGAGATCATGGTCTGGTTCGCGTCCGTAAGTAACTTGGAATGTAGATCGCTAACTACGCGATATACTTGACACTGCAATCCGAGGCAGGCCAATTGCTATCACAATGTGATAAATGGAGATCCGTGTGACACGATCCATGTCTTCCTTCGACAAGGCGATGGCCTTGTTCGGAGCACTTGTTGCGCAGGACGGTGTATTCGAATCAGACGCAATGAGTGTCCAGCTCGGGGTGCCGGAATCGACTCTGTACAGGCATCTGAATGCCCTCCATTCGGCCGGGCTCATCTGCCGATCCAGACGTGGACGATATTTGCCCAACCCAGTTTTTCTGAAGAAGTTGGAGGGGTACACACCACATGCAGTGCTGTCGGAACTAGTACGGCCCTTTTTGGACCAACTAAGTGTCGCGTTGGAAACCACGACCCACTTTGGCCTTCTGGAGAACGACATGGTTACCTACCTCGCGAAATCGGTATTTGAAGGAGAGGAGGTGTTCACGCGCGAGAACGGGCAGCTGGAGGCGTACTGTTCTGCTATCGGCAAGGTGTTGCTCTCGCACATGACGGTCGACGAGCAACGGGCGTATATATCCAGCGGGCCCTTTCCAAAGCTAACGGATAAAACGATCACGGATCCAGCCGCAATCGAACGAGAACTACATCGCACGCGCAACAAGGGATTCGGCGTCGACGATGGCGAGGTTCACAACGCACTTTATTGCATCGCTGTGCCAGTCTTCAGTTCGCGGGGAATAGTCGTGGGCGCAATTTCTAGTTCATCTAGCCAGAGGTGGGCGAGTCCTAAAGAACAGCGTGATCGCCTGATTCAGCTCAACGGGGTAGCGCAGTCAATCTCTTCCACTTTAGGGGCCGGCGCATGATCATGTGGAGATGAGAGCTCAAAAAAATGGGAGCCGCTTAGGCTCCCAGAGTTTGGCGGAGACCTAGCTCCGCCGGAGGAAACAGACTGGTTGTCGTATCTGTTGTACGTTCCCTGACCTTGAATGGCAGTGAAGTTCAACCTGACACGACACATTTGAGTTGTGCCGCGATCCGGTTGCGCGTCAACCTGGCCGGATGCGAATGAGCGGCATCGCTCTCACATTGTGAAACTTTATGGAATCTGAGCACTCGGGTGGAACAGGATTGGAATTCTGTACGCCTACCCATGATATTTATGTGCCGAGAATATTCCCGAAAGCGGCCAATGCGCGAATAATCGGACATGTGGGAACATGGACTGCGTTCTGAGCGTTCCCGAACAACCGATAGAAATAAGCGAGTATACGGAACAAAAATCTCGGAGTCGGGAAATGGCTTTTCGACATCCGGGGCGGCGAGCACTGCTCCAATCCGGGAGTCAGGTGCACTAAGTTGCGCTGGCGTCTGTTCCGTATGGCGAAATTAACAGCGGCATCGATAGCACAGTTGCCTTTGGCCACATGCAGATTTCGATCCTTGCTACGGAATTTGAGCTCGCGCTGTTCGTAAATAAATATTGACACAATCAAAAAAATCATTTTTTCTCAAAAAAAGAACAAAATCTTGCACCTCAAGCAAGGTTGTTAGGGAGGTACTTAAATATGCCAAAACTAAGCGGCAGTTCCGTTTTGATTACGGGCGGAGCCACGGGAATTGGTCGGGCGGTGGTCCATCATTTTGTCGAGGAAGGTGCCAGACTGTGTGTTCTGTGCGTCAATGACGAACAGGCGAGTTCGTTGCGGGGTGAGTTCGGGGCTGAGGTTGAAACAGTAATTGGGGATGTGCGCAGTCTGGCAGACAATCAGCGCGCTGCGGCCCTTGCCGTGGAGAGATTCGGTGGACTGAACACCTTTATCGGCAATGCAGGGATATGGGATTTTATAACGCCTCTGGAAGCGCAGGATGAAGAAAAGCTCGAAAGAGTCTGCGATGATATTTTTGGTGTGAATGTAAAGGGGTACGCGCTCGGAGCGTACGCGTGTCTTCCTGCGCTTCGCCAGTCTAAAGGGTCCATAATTTTCACGGCCTCTAGCTCAAGCTTTTTTACGGGCGGAGGTGGTCCGCTATATGTGGCATCGAAACACGCTGTGATTGGACTCATCAAGCAGCTTGCGAAGGAAGTCGCGCCAGACGTTAGGGTTAATGGCGTAGCTCCAGGAGGTACGATTACCAATCTTTCCGGGTCGCCCTCATCCGAGCACGCAAAGTCCCAGATGGCTGAGATTCCAGAGATCGACAAACTTCTCGAGGGCATGACACCGCTCGGATTTGCCGCAAAGCCTGAAGACCATGTAGCGCTATATGCGTTGCTTGCCTGTCCGGTGTCGGCTCGATACGTCACAGGCACAACCATCTTGTCCGATGGCGGTATTGGCGTGGGCTGACCCAGCCTGAACGCGTTCACCAACTAAGTCGAAATTGTGCCAGCAGTGCTGGCGGTCTTTTGGATCAAATCTATGAACCTGCCGGTCTTCAAATTCGCTCATGCTGCCGCTGCTGCTGGGGTGCTTTACTTCTCCCAACCTGGGGCGCTGGCAGAGCAGGCCGTTTTATCGCCCCCCGACATAAGCCCTCGGTCAAATATAGAGATGCCAACTGACGGACGTGTACGGTTTGTTCCTGATAATTTATTTGCCGTCGATTTTGTCTCTGATTCTGTGGGTTGGGCGGGTGGATACTACGGGACACTACTGAAGACCGAGGATGGAGGAGGGCACTGGAAGCGCGAGCCCTTACCGTTTACGGACTTAATTAGGCGAATCGACTTTGTGGACGAGGCCGTCGGCATTGCTGTCACGAGTAGAGGCAAGATCCTGAGGTCTGAAGACGGGGGAGCGCATTGGGAAGTTGTGCATGTTGAGCCGGGCATTAACTTGCGAGATGTCTACTGTCTCGACGCCCAGACAGCTTGGGTCGTCGGACATGAGGCTACAGTGCTTCACACGTCCGATGGCGGTAAAACGTGGCAAACTCAGGCGTTATCCGGATATCAGGGGCGTGATCTACCGAGATTGAATGGCATTACACGTCTCGAGGACGGGCGGTTGGTTTTGGTTGGGGAGTTCGGCCTGATAGCGTCGTCAATCGATGATGGATTGAGCTGGGAGGTGCTGGACGCGCCCGATGCCTCGGTCACATTCACAGCGGTAGATGCATGGCGTTCGGAGGCGCTAATATCTGGGCTTGGCGGCAAGCTTACAATGGTTCGATTTGGTTCGGACAGTGACGTTGAAGAGGGCTCGGAACGCTTAGAGGACCGTGTCCCGACGATCACAGCTTTGTCCTCGGGGACAGATGCGCATTTGTTCGATCTAACATTAGACCAAGATGGTGACGGAGTGATCGTAGGCCAGGGCGGGGTGGTCCGTGTAAAAGCTGGATTGCCTGTATCGGAATTGCTGCCCCTGGAGAGTAAGCCAGGATTCCTTTGGTACGGAGGAATCTCAAAAACATCTGAACACGGATGGTATATTGTCGTTGGGGCGAACGGTGCCGTACTAAAAACCGAATTCGATGTCTCAGATCCGGAGCCGTTAGTGCGGTGGTAACAGGAGAAGTTCGCTTGTTGCAAATTCAATCAAAGGCTCAAATTCAGTGGTAAGTTATATTTCGAATTTCGTCATAAGATTTCCCAGAATCATTCTGGCAATCGCTTTTCTGGTCACATCGGGGGCGGCTTATTTCGGCGTGACAGGTGTCTCGTTGAAGGTCGTTCTCGAAGATATGCTGCCTGCAAACCATTCGAATGTCGAACTCTATAAGGAGTTCCGGAGTCAGTTTGGTGGAGTCAATAATGTCCTTGTCGAAGTCGAAAATAAAGCAGGCGACATCTACAATTCGGACTTTCTTGAAACGTATCGGGAAGTATCAGACGAGTTCTATTTTCACGATAACAATATCCGCCCTCTGTTTGAGGCGGCCAATCTCCGGAAGACGAGATCGGTGGCCGGCGGGGAGGGGCAAATTCTGGTTAGTCCTCTTATGTGGCCGGAAGTGCCCCGCTCTGAGTCTGATATGGAGCATTTCAAACAAATCGTCAGGGGGCAGTTTCTCGGCTCATTGGTTTCACTGGATGAGCATTCAATGCTTATTTCTGCCGAGCTTTCAGAGGAGGTGGATTCTCGGGAGTTCGTCGCCTTTATTGACAATCTAAAATCAGAATTCTCGACGAAAGATGTAAAAATATCAGTCGTTGGCAGACCCGTACTTCTGGGTACGGTTAAGAAATATCTGCCTCAGATGCTGTTGGTTTTTGCGGCGTCTGTGCTGGCTATCGCTGCCGTCCTACTTTTCTATTTCAGATCCTGGGTTGGCGTTGCTGTTCCAATGCTCGTGGCCTTCGCTGTCACGATTTGGGGCTTTGGCGTCATTGGCTTGGTCGGTTACAATCTTGATCCCCTGTTGCTCCTGCTGCCGTTTTTCGTCTTCGCCACTGTCTTATCCCATTCAGTTCAATTCGTTTCGCGCGTTTTCGATGAAATCGAAAATAGTGCCACCATGCGTGATGCAGTAAAAGAAGGCCTTGAGCGCCTTCTGTTCCCGAGCACTGCGGCTGTGATTACCGATGCAGCTGGATTTACGGTTCTGGCTCTGGTGACTATCCCAAGCATACAGTCGCTTGCCTTCATTTGCACGTTTTGGCTTCTAACGCTGACCCCGGGAATTATTGTTGCTGCGGCGTTCATGGCGGTCCTTCGGAAGCCGACAAAATTCCGCACCACCTTACCGGGTCAAGCCGCACTAGCCAAAATATTTGGGCTGAAAACGTCCAGATATGTATTCCTCCCGGCTTTTGTCGCTGCGTTGATTGCGGGCATTTTCATTTCGCAGGGGCTAAAAATAGGTGACGCAGAAGGGAGCCCGATCCTGTGGAAAGATTCCCAATACAACAAAGATGTCAAAAAAATCAACTCAAGCTTTGACCGTGTCGGTACGGATGTAATGCAGGCCTATTTCTCCGGTGATGGAGAGATCATGCTAGATCCGCGTGTGTATCATCAGATCGAAGCATTTGATCGCTATATTTACGAACGAGTTCTTCCGGCAACTCGCGCACAGAGCCTTGTTCCGATTGTAAAAAATATCAACATGGTTTTGTGGGAAGGGGGCCCTTCATACCAAACAATTCCTGATACAGAAGAAGAAATAGGATTTAACATTTACATGTTCCGGTCTGGCGGTGAGCCAGGAGACTTTGCCGCCTATACGAACCCGGAATGGAGCATCGGTAAGCTCTCAATTTATACGGGGGAGCATAGTGCTGACACCGTGAATGCGTTGATGGCGGCGGGCCAAGAATTTCTAAACACCTATCAGTTTTCAGATGGGGAGCCGCGTGTGAGGTTCGCCGGCGGACAGATCGGCATAATTAAGGCGAGCAACGACGAGATCGAGCATAAAGAAAATGTGCTCCTTATTGCCATTATCATCGTTATCGCAGTTAACCTGCTCTGGCTATATCGATCACCCGCAGTCGCAGTCGTGATCATACTTGTACTGACGACATCTCACTTTATCACCATGAGTGTAATGACGCTTATGGACGTGGGGATGAACTTGAATACGCTCCCGCTTGCTGCGTTGGGTTTGGGCCGTGGTGTTGATTACAGCATCTACATGGCAGACCGGATACGCGACGAAATGAGGCACGGCCATGAATTCGCGAAGGCGACGGGCCGGGCGTTCAACACGTCTGGTATTGCCGTGATAGTTACGGCACTGACGATGATACTGCCGCTATTGCCGTGGTACTTCCTGTCTCCGATCAGGTTCCAAGCCGAGATGGGCGTTCTGTTGGCGATCATCTTGATGTTCAACATGGTGGGGGCGCTCACTGTTGTGCCTGCAGCAATCGGCTTGCTGAAGCCGCGGGGATTTCCGTTTAGCACACAGAAGAAAATAGTCAGGGCGATGGTTGGTTAGATTGAGGGCGATAGAGCCTGGCTGCGCATCGGAAAAAATAGAAAGTGAGGGAGAGAAAGATGAACACCAAGAATAAAAAAACTAAAACTAAGTCGCAAAAGCTATGCCTGCTCGGGGCTACAGCATTTTCCACAGTCCTTATGATGCCGCTAGCAGCGAATGCCGAGTCATTGGCTGAAGCGCTGAACCTGCCCGACAATGTCTGGGTGGGCGGACGTCTGACGCAAGGGACGGGCGTCTATTTTGACCGGTATGGTGGTGGAACTGGAGTGGGGCCCTCCCAGTTTGTAGCGCAGCTTCAGGCTGAGTGGACTCCCAATAGCAATGTGACGGTTGTTTCCGATTTTTGGCTGCGCGGCGATTGGTACTATGATCTTGATGACGGAGATTCAATCGGACCTGGCACGCAAGACTTTACTAAGGGCCCTCCGTTTCTAGATCGCTTTGATTTTTTACTCTCGCAGGATGGGGCGCTCACGCTTCCTGAACCGTTTGGTAATAGCGGTGAAGAAAATCGCATACTCGATGATTTCGAGCAGGATGTGATTAGAGAGCTGTCGATAGCGTTTGCTGATTCAGAGGGACGCGCGTCTCTAAAAGTCGGAAAGTTTCAGCGAGGGTGGGGGCAAGCAGATGGTCTGCGCCTTCTTGATATTCTGAACCCACAGGATCTCCGCCAAAGGAGTATATTTACAGACACCGAGGATTTGCGGATACCTCAGTGGAGTGCTGCCCTATCTTTGGATATTGACCAGCTTGGGTTGGCTGCTCCTTTTGAGGGGCTAGGACTCAAGGATCCATCACTGGAAGTGATCTACACTCCGGTGGTACGCCATTCCGAATTCATCGTGAATAATCCCACGCCGAATTCCAGCACGTCCGGAGGGCCCTTCGGACTGCCCTTTCCGAGATTGGTGGAAGGGCAGTCCGGTTTTGGAATGCCTTTGTTGGGAGCAAAGCTGTCGGACAAGGAAACAGACGACTGGGAAGATTCCGAGGTCGGCATGCGGCTAAAATTCGATGTCCTTGGCGGGCAGGGGACAGTTAATGGTTTTTACGGTTTTCAGGATCTGCCGATCGTCGTCAACACCGGTGCAACAGTTCATATTGGCACATTTATCGGAGATCCAAATGCAGCGGGCGTTGTCAATGTGCCCATTGATCTCCCAACCACCATAGGTGCGATGAATGCGCCGGGTCAGTACGTTGATTTCATCCAGTCTCTAGCAGCTGGGACTGCGGCGCCAGGGGACTTTCCTTTAATTCCGTTCGGCTGCCTTGATATTCTGGATCCGGCGGCGGGAGGGGTGCCGTGTTCTATTACTGCAGATTTTGACCTCGATTACACACTCCGGCAAAAGACCGTCGGTTTTTCATTCACACGCGATATGACGGAGTTCCGATTCGGTAGAAAGGATGTCTCTCCGGTACTGCGTTTGGAGGCGGCATACGAGTTTGACAAACCCTTCAACAAGGGGGTGATTCAGAACCCCTTTGTGCCCGGGCGTGTGACCGTCGGAACACCAGCTCTCATCACTACCCGTGACGACACAATCGCGAGACGAGATCAGCTGTCTGTCCTGGTCGGATTTGATTATAATTTCTGGGTGCCGGGGTGGGAATCGCAGCGCAGTTCGATTTTTATGACAACTCAGTTTTTCGAGATCCATACCGAAGATGCTGATGGGCTCCTGTTTCAGGCGCCTTACGCGCTTACAAATGTTGAAGAGAACCAGGAATTCATAACTCAGACGTACACGAAGGGTTTCTTAAACGACAAAGTGACTCTGGATGGCTTGGCGATCTGGGACATGGATAAAGGTGGCGTTGCGATAAGGCAGAGAATAGATTTCTCCGTAGGAGGAGGAAATTGGAAGCCCAGAATTGAAGTGGGCTACTTTAGCGGGAAGGATGAGCAGGGCCTTTTGGGGCTCTATAACAAATCGGACTACGTTGAGTTTTCTCTGACCTACCAATTCTAGAGAAACATAACGATAACGCAAAGATGTCTGGTTCTTGATGATGGAGAAGAAAATGAAACGGTTAAGCTTGAAAAGCTTTCTGATCGGAGCGACGGCGCTTATGGCAGTTGCGACTGCAGCAACGCCCGTAGCGAATGCACAAGAAGATTATATCGAGCGCTGGAAGGCGTTTGCCAAGGAGACGGGCTTGCCCGAACACAAAGCCTGGGCTGATATGCTTGACAATGATGAGACCCGAAAACTTGAGAAAGAGTGGAAGGATTTCAGAGGTTACACGGCCTCGAGCCTCATAGAGGACGCCGATATTCCGGGCGAGCTAAAACCAGGGTTAATCATCACGAAAGACAACCTGGCGTCAATGCCTTGGTTGTCAGACTATCTTCCAAAGTTCTGGATTGATCGGCTCAATAGTGAGTGGATGGGTGTCAAGGGTATCCGCATTGTTCCCACGAACCATTATTATATGCAGAAAGCTCTGCTCGATGCGACCAAGAAGCTGGGCAAAGATCCCTTCACGATTAATGAAAAGGGTGAGCTGGTAGACAGGGACGGAAAAAATGGCGTTCTCACAAAGAGCGGATTGCCTTTCCTGACACCAAAAAATGGTGATGAACTAAACTGGTTGTTCAATGCGCACGGCGTGGGAACAGAAGATCTCTGGTTCAACCCGGTACTGATGACCGGCTGTAGCTCCAGCAATAAGGTCGAACGCTCTTACACAGGCAATATTTGGTGGCGCAAGATGGCGGGTAGAGTTGGTAAAACTCCGCTCGGTAATGTTCCGGGATATGAAGGTGTCACCGAAGCGGGTTCTTTGCTACTAACTTCGCCTAGGGATGTGCGAGGATTAGCCGGTGTCCGACTTCGGTACGCGGATGCTGACAAAGATGACAACTTCAGGATTTTCATCCCTACGCTCCGTCGTACTCGCACTCTTACTGGTACCAATGGCCAAGATCCAATTGCTCCGTCTCTGGAGCTCACTTGGGACGAATGGCGTAGTCAGTGGACCAAAACTGATAAACGCAAATTCAAGTACACCATGGTTAAAGAGGGCTTCGTATTAGCCGCACCGGAGGTTGGTGCAGCATACGATCCTTATCGTCCGGATGAGGCGCATTGCGCTTTGACGGGAATTGTTGACATGGAGCTGAGGCCGGTATGGGTTTATGATATCGATGATCTCACCAACAGCTACCAGTACTCCAAAAAACGCATTTGGGTAGATAAGGAACTCTACTATACCCAGTGGATGGAAATGTACGATCGTCGGGGTAACCTATGGCGGACTTGGGACGATTCACGCTGGTGGCAGCCCACAACGGGACGCGCAATGTGGCGTTCACTGATTATTCCAAACTTGATTTCACAACGGCACACGATACTCAGCATGTCGTCGGATTGGGAGAAAGTTGATCAGATGGACAATTCTTTGTTCGACGTCGATAAATTGAGAGACAAACGCTAGTCACTCTCGGGTTGGCATTCATCAAGATTGCCAACCCGCACGTGCTGCCGAGCTACGATTCACACCGAAGAAAATTGGAACTATTCCGTCTTGGTCACAGGCCGGAAACTGGTTGTGCGGTTGTAAAGAACATAGTGGCGGCAAGGCGGACCCGGCAGTATTGGAAGACATTCTTATGGGAAGTTATAGAACGACATACCAGAAATGGGAATCGGCACCTGATAAGTTTTGGGAGGCAGCGTCTCATGCCGTGGAGTGGTATAGACCTTACGACGTACTCAGAGAATCGAAAGATCATGCGACCCGTTGGTTTGTCGGCGCCGAATGCAACATATGCTGGAATGCTTTGGACCGTCATGTGCGCGATGGCCGTGGAGATGATCTGGCGTTGATTTACGATAGCGCAATGACGGGAGCGGTGCGGAAGTATACTTATTCTGAACTACTCGATGAGGTTGGTATACTTGCGACCGTGCTAAAAGAGCGTGGGGTGAATGCCGGCGATCGGGTCTTGATTTACATGCCAATGGTTCCCGAGGCTGTGATTGCGATGCTTGCGACGGCGCGCATCGGAGCAGTCCATGTGGTCGTATTCGGGGGGTTCGCAGCTAGAGAGCTTGCCACTCGAATCGAGGACGCGACGCCAAGAATTGTGTTGTCAGCGTCCTGCGGGCTCGAGCCTGGTCGTATCGTTGAGTACAAGCCTCTCCTTGATGAGGCGATCAGGCTCAGCCCGCACAAACCTGAGTGTTCAATCATTTTCCAGCGTTCTAGCAGGACGTGCGAGCTTGAGCATGAGCGGGACTTCGACTGGGCCGCCCTGGTTGAAACCGCAAGAACGGCTGGCGAGAGAGCCGAATGTGTGAGCGTGGCGTCTACCGACCCGCTATACATTCTGCATACATCGGGGACGACTGGAAAGCCGAAGGGTATCGTCAGGGATCACGGGGGGTATGCGGTCGCTCTCAAATGGTCGATGGAATATGTATACAATGTCAAACCGGGAGAGGTGTTCTGGGCCGCATCGGATGTAGGATGGGTCGTCGGTCATTCGTATATTGTGTATGGTCCGCTTCTTAACGCCAGTGCGACGATACTGTTTGAAGGAAAGCCGGTCGGAACACCAGACGCTGCAACCTTTTGGAGGGTGATTGAGCGGCACCGGGTTAATACGCTCTTTACGGCACCCACGGCGTTAAGGGCGATTAAGAAAGTCGACCCAGCAGGCTCATTATTTTCCGGTTACGATCATTCCGGTTTCAGACAGCTGTTCCTTGCGGGTGAACGAGCAGATCCTGACACGATCCAGTGGGCAGAGCGTCTCCTTGATGTGCCAGTCGTAGATCACTGGTGGCAGACTGAAACAGGGTGGCCGATCGCAGCCAATCCGTTGGGAATAGAACAGCTGCCAACAGAATATGGTTCTAGCACAGTTCCTATGCCTGGATTTGATGTTCGCATTGTGGATGAGAGCGGTTCTGAAATGCCGCAAGGTGGGCACGGAGCTATTGTCATAAAGCTGCCGCTTCCACCGGGGTGTTTGCTGTCACTGTGGGAAGACGATGAGGCATTTCTAAAATCATACTTTGAGGAATACCCCGGATACTACAAGACCGGGGATGCCGGATATATAGACGATAAGGGCTACATCTTCGTCATGAGCCGCGTTGACGACATTATTAACGTTGCGGGTCATCGCCTGTCCACTGGTGCAATCGAGGAAGTGGTGGCGGCGCATCCAGATGTCGCGGAGTGCGCCGTTATTGGAGTTGCAGATTCTTTGAAGGGAGAATTACCAATTGGGCTCATCGTTTTGAACGATGGGGTCACGCGTGCAGAGGAAGAAATTACGAGAGAAATCGTAAACTTGGTGAGAACCGAAATTGGTCCGGTAACTGCCTTCAAGCGCGTCATCGTTGTCGATCAACTTCCAAAAACAAGGTCGGGAAAGATTCTACGGAGAACGATCAAGAGCATTGCGGAGTCGCAAGACTATGTAGTTCCGGCGACGATCGATGACCCGCAGGTATTGAATGATATCACTTCAGCCATTGCTCGGTAGGCGCGTATCCGGCCTCACCACAATGGCAAATGTCTTGGCGGCCCACGGATGAGTAATTTTTGAATCTGGAATTGACGCCAGAAAGGGAAAACATGAAAGCTTATATCTACGAGAATACAGGGCCAGCTGCGGACGTATTGACGCTGCGGGAGATGGTGATGCCGGCGCCTGGGGCCGGCGAAGTTCGGGTGCGGTTAAAATGGTCGGGTGTGAACCCTTCTGATGTCAAAACCCGCAGTGGGCACATCCCCTCCACAATCCCATTTCCACGCATTCCTCATAGTGACGGAGCCGGACTGGTTGATATGATTGGTGATGGCGTTGACGATTTTCAGCCGGGCGATGCGGTTTGGGTCTGGAATGCCGCATGGAACAGAAGCAATGGAACTGCCGCTGAGTTCGTTGTGCTGCCTTCTGAGCAGGTCGAGCATATGCCGGACGGGCTGGCGCTTGAGAACGGTGCATGTCTCGGCATTCCTGCAATGACCGCCTGTCATGCCGTCGCAACTGACGGAGGAGTTCGAGGGCAGATTGTCCTCGTCGCGGGTGGCGCAGGTGCGGTTGGCCATTACGCGATTCAGGCGGCAAAATTTTGTGGTGCCAGAATTGTCATTGCGACAGTCAGCAGTGAGGAGAAGGCGGCCCTAGCGAGGCGCGCAGGAGCAGATTTTGTATTCAACTACAAAACAGACACGCTGGTCGAAGAAATCAACAAGGTTACGGACCATCGGGGCGTCGACCGGATAATCGAAGTAGACCTGGCTGCCAACATTCAAACAGACGTGGCGATTATGAAAGAGGGGGGGCTGGCCGTCATCTATGGCAGCAGTCAAAAAGAAATCGCTTTACCTTTCTCGCCGTCAATCGGACGCAATATCTGTTATCGCTTTTTCATCGTGTACAAATTATCCAGGTCAGATAGGCAAAGAGCCCTGTTGGTGCTCCAAGACATGCTTAAGGACAAGAACGTCCTGCATAATATTGCAAAAAAGGTGAGCTTTGCAAATCTCGTGGAAGCCCATGAACTGGTTGAGAGCGGAGCGTTGCCGGGCAATGTCGTTTTGAGAATTGAATAGTTCGGCGGAGAGCTATGCTGTCAAGTTATTTGGAGCAGCAGGATACCTCCCGAGGGGCTTTCCGGACTTGCTTTTTGGAGCCGGCCTTCACGGACGCACAGAGACAATTTTGATTTCTGATTTCGGAAAAAATCATGCAACAAAGAAGCTCACAATTCTTGACTGTCGGCTCTGCCCGAATTCACGCCGTGTGCGAAGGCGAAGGCCCACTAGTCATACTCGTTCACGGCTTTCCGGAGTCCTGGTATTCGTGGCGCCACCAGCTTTCAGCTTTAGCCGAGGCCGGTTACCAGGCCGTTGCCATTGATCTAAGAGGCTATGGGCGATCATCCAAATTCTTGGACTCCGAATATTATCTGATCAAGTCTGTTGTCGAGGACATCGTGGGTGTGGTCAGGGCGTTAGGTGCCTCAAGTGCCGTTGTCGTTGGGCATGACTGGGGGGCAATGATTGCCTGGACAGCGGCCTGGTTGCATCCTGAAATCTTCCGTGGCGTTGTGGGGCTTGCAATTCCTTTCTCTGGGCGCGGGCTAATTGCTCTGCCTGGCTCTCCTTTCGGTGAACGCTCTCCAGAAGATATTCATAAAGAATTGGCTGGACCAGACCAACAATTCTATCAGGACTATTTTGGTTCGCTGGCACCGGCCATACGGGAATTCGAAGAAGATTCGGGTGGTTGGATACGTGACGTTCTGTGGGCCTTTTCAGGCGAGAGTATGAAGGCTGCGGGTTTTTCTGGCCTTTTGGACTTACCGCAAGTGGACATCATACGTGCGAGCGCCCTTAGTATACCGTTTGGTGCTCGAATGCGGGACAAAATGCATGCGCCCGCCGATCTTCCGGTCTGGTTGAGAACGGATGATTTGGAGTTCTATACGCAGGAGTTCGAGCGGTCAGGAATGATAGGGCCTTTTTCCTATTATCGAAGTATTCAAAACAGTTGGGAGCAGCTTGAGTCACATGACGGCACTCAGCTTCGCCCACCTGCGATGTTTATTGGAGGAGAGTGCGATGTCACGACAGGATGGGGACTAGAGGCAATTGATCGTGTAGGCGAGTTCGTTCCGAATTATGTCGGGTCACACATTCTGTCCGGATGCGGTCATTGGATCCAACAAGAACGGCCTGAGGAAGTAAATGAATTGGTTTTGGGATTCATGAGAGAGCTTGTTTGAGGCGCGCTACGCGGAAGTGCGCACGCTAACGTGCGTCTGTATTATCTCCCGAGTGAACATTTTATCAGGCGCTTGGGCAAAGGATAATGAACACGAATTTTCGGGCGTGCGTGGGACTCTATAGCCTAGACGGGATGCTGAGAAATTGGGAAGGAATCCTGAATTTTGTTGACATAAGAAAAAAAATAATTTTATTTGATAAAAAAGAATAATCCAAGGTGAGGAAGAGGCTATCAATCATGTCCACGGGTGAAATGTTCCAGCGTCGGACGGAAACTGAGTCCGAATCAGACGGGCCTCGGAGCCTGATTGAGTCGACTTACGAGCAGTTGAGTCTCGATATTGTACACGGCAAGTATGGGCCGGGTGACAAGCTGCGACTTCAGCCACTAAGTGAAAATTATGGAGTGAGTGTTGGCACTGTGAGGGAGTCGTTATCTCTCCTCGTGTCGGATGGGCTCGTCCTTACTCAATCCCAAAAAGGTTTTCGAGTGGCGCCGATGTCGCTTGTTGATTTCGAGGATTTGACCAAGGCGCGGGTCCTGCTGGAAGCATCAGCGTTGCGGGATAGTATCGTATCCGGGAAAGATGACTGGGAAGGTCGGGTTGTCCAAGCATATCACCAACTGTCCCTTGCGGAGAAAAGGCTCGAAGCTAATCCAATCGCAGGATTCGAGATATGGGAGCAGCGCAATCAGGAATTTCATGATGCGCTCGTATCGGCTTCTTCCTCTCGCTGGGTGCAGAAGTTCCGAGTTATTCTCTACAAGCAAGCGGAACGCTACCGGCGGTTGTCTACAGCCAGTCGAGTAAGCCCTGGCGTGTTGGCTCATTCTGAACACGAGAAGATTTTCGAGTTGGCCATTGCGCGTGACGCCGATGCGGCGGTTGAGGCGCTATCTTTTCATATTTGGTCAGCCGTAGAATTCTTGAAGGGGCGTGGTCTGATTTTGGAAAGTCCGGACAAGGAAGGCTAATTCTGCCGGCAGGCCTCATATTAAAAATGGAGGCATGGGCGGCTCATGATATCAAGGAAGGTTACAAATATGACGACGGCTAAAACAAAGACGCGCCTGAACATCGGGCACGAACCAAAGGCGTTCGAGAAGAAAAATGTTTGGAATGTCGAGGAGATAACGGCTCTGCTTGACGAAGAGAATGGCACGCTTGATCCAAGAATTTATTCAGATCAGGATCTGTATGAGTTGGAACAGGAACGCGTTTTCGGACGATCATGGATTATGCTCGGGCACGAGACACATGTTCCCAAAGCCGGTGACTTTTTGACGGCCTATATGGGCGAGGATCCCGTCATTCTTGTGCGTCAAAAAGATAGAAGCTTGAAGGTTTTTCTAAACCAGTGCCCGCATAGGGGGATGAGAATCTGTCGAACCGATGGCGGCAACGCAAAATCGTTTACATGCAGCTATCATGGTTGGGCGTACGACATCGGCGGAAACTTGGTGAACGTACCATATGAGTCTGAGGCATTCTGTGAGGACTTCAACAAGGCCGAGTGGGGGCCGGGCCAGGCAAGGGTTGAGACCTACAAGGGCTTGATCTTCGCGAACTGGGATAAAAACGCGCCAAATCTGCGCGAGTATCTTGGCGACGCGACATTCTACATGGACCACATGCTCGATCGAACCGAGGCGGGTACTGAAGTTATCAGCGGCATGCAGAAATGGGTTATCCCATGCAACTGGAAGTTTGCCGCTGAGCAGTTTTGTAGTGACATGTATCATGCCGGAACCGTATCCCATCTGTCCGGTATCGAGGCGGGCCTGCCCGAAGGTATGGAGCTTTCGGATGCGAAGATTCCGACGGTGGGATACCAGTTCAGGGCGAAGTGGGGCGGGCATGGAACGGGTTTCTATGTCGGAGAGCCAGGTATGCTAGTGGCTATCATGGGGCCCAAGATTGCTAAATATTGGACGGAAGGTGAAGCGGCCGCCAGGGCGGAGAGGCGCTTGGGAAGCGCAGAGCGTGCGCGTCAATTGATGGTCCAGCACATGACTGTTTTCCCAACCTGCTCATTCCTTCCCGGTATCAACACCGTTCGAACCTGGCAGCCGAGAGGCCCGAACGAGACAGAGATATGGGCATTTACAGTTGTAGATGCTGATGCTCCTGACGAGATCAAGGAAGAGTACCGCCGTCAGACATTAAGAACGT
Source organism: uncultured Alphaproteobacteria bacterium (assembly GCA_963973995.1). Lineage (GTDB taxonomy): Bacteria > Pseudomonadota > Alphaproteobacteria > Caulobacterales > Hyphomonadaceae > Hyphomonas. Next base: position 72,792 of record CAXBCO010000008.1, on the reverse strand, counting down.
TTTCTGCCGGAGGCGTATTCGAGCAAGACGATGGTGAAAACTGGGTCGAAATCCAGGCTGTGTTGCGAGGGCATCAGGCTAGGAAGCGCCGGCTCAACATTCAAATGGGAAAAGGTCGTTCTGCTGCCGATAATCCGCATTACCCGGGCAGTATTGGGTATGTGTACAATGAAGAAGCCGCTCGCGGACTCTATCATCAGTGGATCCGTATGATGACTGAACCTGATTGGGACACACTCGGGCCAAAGTAGGGAGGTCTGTGAGCGGATCACCCGTTTCGTAGGCAGAGCGAAGTGCGCTCAACCGATAGTTCTATTAACCCTCGCGAATAACGGGCGCATAAATCGCGCAAATTGGAGATAATTATGCTGAAAGAAAAAGTGGGACCAGAGTCATCAGCGTCGCAGATAAGCACTGCCGCTCTGCTGCTGCAGCATGAAGTTGAGCAATTCTATTATAAGGAGTCTCTTCTGCTTGATCGGCACGAGTTCAACGATTGGTTTGACCTTCTGGACAAGGACATCAGGTACTTTATGCCGTTGAGAACGAATCGCACGAGGCGCGATCAAAAGCTCGAATACTCTAAGGACGGTGAGTACGCGCATTTTGATGATGATCTAGTGATGATGCGTGGGCGGCAGCGGAAATTAATGTCGGATGTCGGATGGTCTGAAAGCCCGGCTTCGCGAACGCGCCACATCATAGCGAACGTCATCATTAACGATGCAAGTGATGATCAGGAAGTTCATGTGACGTCGTCATTTATTCTTTACCGAAATCGTCTGGAACGGCAGGTCGATATTTTTGCAGGAGAGCGAATGGATGTACTGCGCCGCAGTGACAACAAGCTCGGCTTCATGATCGCTAAGAGAACCATACACATCGATCAAAGTACGATTCTCTCTAATAATCTCAGCATCTTTTTCTAGGTATCGTGATGGCTTTTAAGAAAGTTTGCAGCCTAGACGAAGTTCCTGAAGGTGACGCGTTGCGGGTGGAGTTGTTCGACGAACCTATCGCGCTATTCAACTTAGACGGAGAGATCCTCGCGACTCAGGACCGCTGCACACATGGCGACTGGTCGTTAGCGGATGGCTTTCTCGAAAATGGCGTCATTGAGTGTACGCTTCACTGGGGAAAATTCTGTGTGCGGACGGGAAAAGTGAAGGCTCCACCCGCTTGCGCGGCCTTAACTGTTTATCCCGTGAAGGTGGAGGGCAACGACGTCTACGTGGATTTCGAATCTGGTAAGGTCAACGATTGATGCAGAGTTTCGCGATCATAGGTGCGGGTCTGGCGGGGGCGACAGCGTGTCGGTCGCTCAGAGACCAGGGGTTTGAGGGAAAGATTTTCCTCTTTGGCGACGAGCCGTATGAGCCATATGATCGACCCTCTTTGTCCAAGTCTGCTTTAGCGACCAAATCTGCCCCCCCTTTGTTAATGGGTTGTAATTGGAGCGAAGAATTCAGGGTCGAGAAATGTCTGGGAGTTCGCGTTGAAACAATAGACTTGCCCTCGATGCGTATTGAGGTGAGCTCTGGCTCGGACCTCAAGTTTGACAAGCTCCTTTTTGCCACTGGGTCTCGGGCGCGGTCTCTGCGTCTAGATGCGCATAGCGAGACGCCGGGACTTTACTCACTGCGGACACTTGACGATTGCGTGGCTCTACAGGGAGCAATCTCCCCTGGGGCACAAGTCATCATCATCGGGGGAGGCCTCATTGGATGTGAGCTTGCCACTACAATTCAGAAGATGGGTGCAAAGGCGATTATCCTTGAGACTGCCAATGAGCTCTTGTTGCGTGTTCTGGGCAAGACAATAGGCTCGTGGTGTCGAGAGGAATTGGAGGCCATAGGGGTTGAAGTCCACACGGGCGTCTCAATTACTCATGTAGATCTAGACCCCTCGTTCCGGGAAGTACGATGCGGCGACGGAAGAAGATTTTCTGGTGATCTGGCAATCGTCAGCGTTGGTGCGGAGCCGGTCACCGCTTTAGCAGAGCATGCTGGATTGGCGTGCGCGAGGGGCATCATTGTAAATTCAGTTGGTATGGCTTCAAGCGACACGGTGTACGCAGCGGGCGATGTCGCAAGTTGGCCTCTCAGGAGCGGAGGGCGCCGCAGTCTGGAGACTTATCTGAATTCTCAAAACCAGGCGGCTGTGGCTGCGGGAGCAATGCTCGGAAAGGGTGAGCCAGCACCGCAAGTTCCGATTTCTTGGACGGAGATAGCGGGGCATCGGATACAGATGATGGGCGAAGTCACTGGTCCTGGCGATGTCGTCACTCGGGTTGATCCCGGAGGGACCGGAATGACGGTGTGTCGATTGAATGGTGGGGAGCTTCAATCTGTTGTTTCAATAAACCAGCCGGCAGATTTTTCTTTCGCATCAAAAATCATTGAACGGAGGATGCAGGTAGATGCGAAATCAATTCGTGATCCACTCATTCGTATGAAAGACGTTTTCAAATTGGCGGCAAAGACGGTCGCGTGAAGTACAATAAGTACGGATACACACTAAAATCAAAAAGACAGGGAGAAGACAATGAGCGTTAAGAAGTTGGGATATCTGGGTTTTTCTGCATCAAACATTGATGCGTGGCGGGATTACGCAACCGGAACGTTAGGGCTAATGGATGCTGGGACGAGAAATGACACTCTCTTTCTGAGAATGGATTCTCGAAATTGGCGGGTTGCAGTCCATCCAGGTGCGGCAGATGATCTTTTGTATGCGGGGTTCGAAGCTTCGAATCGAGCCGAGATGCTTGAGATCGCTGAAAGACTAAAGGAAATGGGTATCTCCGTCGAGCAGGCCGATTCCAAGCTGTTGGCGCAACGGGGAGTGATTGATTTGGTATCCTGCCTTGATCCGTCAGGGATCAAGATTGAGGTGTATTATGGTGCCAGCGAACTCTACGAAGAGCCGTTTATTTCGCCTACGGGTGTATCTGGATTTCTAACTCAGGATCAGGGACTTGGGCACTATGTCCTGAGTGTTGAAGATATTGAACGTTCTTTGGATTTCTACATCCGTGGACTGGGAATGGAGCTATCCGACATCATCGACTGGCAGGTCAATCCGGACGTGAAGCTTCAGGTGAACTTTCTCCATTGCAACAGGCGCCATCATAGCCTGGCATTAATCCAAGCGCCCGCCTCCAAGAAGTTACACCACTTTATGCTGGAAGTAAGCTCGTTCGATGATGTCGGGCGCGCATATGATCGCGTGTCAGAGAAGAATGAGATCGTGATGACGCTCGGTCGGCACACAAATGACCACATGTATTCGTTCTACGGCGTCACGCCTTCCGGCTTTGCTGTCGAGTATGGATGGGGCGCTCGACCCATCGAGTCAGATTGGTCTGTCGTCCGATATGACAGCATCAGCATGTGGGGACATAAGTTTATGGGCACAGGAGCTTGAGCGGCGCGTCCGCAAAACTGATCCAAATCCGTCCGACCCCCGACGCTGCATTTAGGAGATTCTAGCATGGCCATTCAGATCGTATCTGAAGATACCAACCCAGAGATCGCACGTAACATTGAAGTTCACGGTGTAAAGACGAACTATCATGATCTCGGCGCTGGGAAACCGCTCTTTCTGATTCACGGATCAGGGCCGGGGGTTTCAGCTTGGGCAAACTGGCGATTGGCAATGCCAAATTTTAGTGAGGTGGCCAGAGTAATTGCTCCTGATATGCTCGGGTTCGGATATTCGGAACGTCCGGGAAAAGACTACTATAATATGGAAAGTTGGCTCGACCAGGTTGTTGGGTTGATGGACGCTCTTGATATTGAACGGACCGATCTCGTAGGCAATTCCTTCGGGGGTGCGATTTCTCTTGCGATGGCCATTCGACACCCGGATAGAGTTCGGCGCATTGTTCTGATGGGAAGCGCGGGTTTGGCGTTGGGGCTGAGTGAGGGACTTGACCAGGTTTGGGGGTATTCTCCATCCATTGAAAATATGCGCCGTTTGCTGGATATCTTTGCATATGATCGAAGTTTGGTAACGGATGAGCTTGCTGAACTACGGTACAAAGCAAGCATTCGTCCGGGTTTTCAGGAGTCATTCTCAGCGATGTTTCCTGCGCCTCGGGGGAGATGGCTGGAGCACTTGGCAAGTGATGAACGCGATATCCAGAAAATTCCTCATGAGGTTCTGGTTATTCATGGGCGTGAAGACGTGGTTGTGCCGCTGGAAAATGGCCTGCGGCTGTCGCAGTTAATCAAGAGGTCTCAGTTGCATGTCTTTGGAGAGTGCGGGCATTGGGCGCAAATTGAACATGCTGCGAGATTTGAAAAACTCGTCATGAATTTCATTCAGGAGGCGGAAGAAAAATAGGTGCGGTGCGTCGTTAGTGCGAAACGAAAATATCTAAAATTCGTATGCTGCAATTGACTTAATAATTAAGTTCGAACAAGGACTAAAAAGGAGTGGTAAAATGTTGAAAAAGTTTGCTTTGATTGCCTCTGGTTTTGCGGCCCTGTATTGTGCGAGCGCGCAAGCGGAGGGCCGAGATGATTTGCAGCGCGTCTGCGTAACGGTTTCTGTTGCTGACGGTTTGAGCGAGGAGGAGAGTCAGGATTTTTGTGAGTGCTTAGCAACAGGCGCTGAAGAACAAGGACAAGAGTCCATTGACGAGCTTGTTGAATCGGCAGGAATACCGGATCGGCAAGCGCGCATCAATGGGCTGTCCGAAACGTCTCAGAAAATCGTGGCGGTATGTGCTCCCTAAACAGGTTCCAGTATAAGAGTCTTCGCCTTGGCTAGCTCTGCTTCTGAACAAGCTGTCCGAAGCATGAGTTATTACGCATTCGATTGGTCTTGCCGCTGTGAGGCCGGCTCTCTTCGGGGAAATGTAGACTATTGTTCTTGTGCAGAAAACTTCAATCGGGTCCGGGCGAGTGACTGTTGTCGCGGCATTGGCGAGAAATGCGGTAGGCGATGACAAAGCTGACGTGCCTGTGGGGAGGCTCTCATCTGCCGCCGTCGATATTCTTTTGGGCCTTTATACTGCGCAAACAAGGATGCTTGAGAATGGTTTCCGCAATGACGTAGCAGTCTTGGCTGTATGCACTTTGCTTGCCAATCTGATCGACGGGTTCGTTGCCGCCGAACTTGGTAAGCCGTCCTTGTCTCTCGTTCAGAAAGGCTGGCATCTTCGGAGGCGCGAATTGTTGCTCGCGCGTCCGAACGTCGAATCCCGCAAGGTCGGCGCGGCTGCTAATCGATTGACAAATGATTTTCGCAAAAGCCTCGAAGCATCCGCAGGCGCGAATGGATTAGCCAGAGAGCTAGCAGCTATCTGCCTGGCAGTCATTAGCGAATATCATGAGCGGGGCGAACCGGGCTCGTGCTTCGCTGAAGCCGAGGGAGCGCTCAGCCAACTCATCCGCGCATTCAGTGAAGGTGTTGCTTGACAGAATCAGTATGCGGATAAAGAAGGGGCTGGAGCAACCTCTATTGTTTGAATTCAATCGATAGAAAAGAGACGTTGATAAAGCTCAACCATTGACGGGATCTGACGAAAGTGATCCGGCAAGTGCTTTAGCTATCTTACAATGGTGACGCGCTTACCGATCAAATCTTGGGCTCTTGTACGTATCTAAACAAATCAAAATGGATTTCTCGTGGCCCAGTACCTCGGTAGATGGCGTGCACATGAATTCCTTTAATGGATCGCTCCGGGATGAACGCCAACGGGTTCGTTTCCTTGACCGTAGCAATACAGCTACTTGAGACGTCGAGAATGGACTACAGTGAGAGGAGACCTCATACGGCTCACAATGGGCAATCTCCTGCCGAGTTTGCCCGCAACGTCGGCCTGTGCCATGCTGGCAAGGCCAAAATCGCTGCTGGATTTTAACACCAAGGCCGGACTACCAGAGCCAAGCACTTCATCGCTGCTGTATTTTAGCACCACGACTGGGCCACCAGAGCCAGGCATTTCAGAAACCGCCAACTCTAACTTTACGGGTGGACCAGTCCGATTGGGCAAGCGAGGAAGACATGACGACAAGCGCCTAGTTCCGATGCCAGAGTGATGACATTTGCGGTTTACACTTGGTGCCAACGAGCCTTGTTTTTAATACGGAAAACCTGATGCGGTTTACAGAGAACTCCATGTAAAATAAGAAAAAGTGCGTCGTTTACACCGAGAGGGTCAGCGGTTCGAGCCCGTTACCGCCCACCAGTAAGCACTGCAGATCGCGTCCCATTTTCGGTTCCTCCTTTTGGGCACTTAACAGTCGACTTAACACTTCGCGTTCCTGTTCCGTGTCGGGCTTCAGTCCGGCACCTGCGTTGCCGTTTCTGGCGCCGATCCTGGAGTGCTTCACGCAGGGATGTCCGAGCGTGTGCGGGAAGCCGTAGCGACTCTCGATTGGGTCAGTTGCACCAACCCATTTTTGAATCCCTTTCGCCCTGACATGGCGCTGCCGGCGTCAACGAGACCGATCCCGGACTCGGGCGCGGTTCTGCAGCGCACGCCGCTTTCACTGACATTGCGGGCGAGATTGTGCTCTTTGAATAACGCCCGCCAAGAGTTTCATTCTCACAAGAGTGAATATTATTGACAGGGCCAGAGATTTGTTCTCCAACTGCCTGCGAAGAGCGGGAAAACCCGCTTTCATACAGGGAGGAGAATCAAATGACTCTACGGTCAATGGCGTCAGTATCGGCGATTTCGTTCGCTGTTCTGGGAACGCCCGCTTTCGCACAACAGGCAACGTCCGCTGATGAGGTATCGCAAGAATCACCCGATGGCGAAGCGCGCCAGGATACAATCATCGTTACCTCAACCCGACGGGAGCAGAGCCTTCAGGACGTGCCGCTGGCCGTCACGGCCTTCCAGCAGGAAGCGATGTCGGAAAAAGGCATTGTCAGCTATGAGGGCCTCGCCCGCGAAACGCCAGGCATCGTGCTGAACCAGCCGACCGCCAACTTCAACACAATCACTACTCGTGGCATCGCCACCAATGGCTACGGTGCCAACCTGCAGGCCGCTACCGCGATCTACATCAACGAGCTTCCGATCTCCTCGAACGGCAACTCGACCATTCTCGACCCGACCCTGTTCGACGTGGAACGGGTGGAAGTGCTGCGCGGGCCGCAGGGCACGCTGTTCGGCGCGAACTCGCTGTCCGGCGCCGTGCGCATCCTCACCAAGAAACCTAATCCGAACAAGTTCGAAGCGTCCACGCTGGTCGATTTCGGCCTGACGGATGGCGATGCCCTCCGTCAGCGTTACAACGGCATGGTCAACATACCGCTCGTATCGGACCAACTGGCGCTGCGAGTCGTTGGCTTCTACCGCGATGAGGACGGTTGGGTAGACAACCTTGGCACCGGCATTGAGGGTTCGAACTCCCTGAAGGCGGTCGGTGGCCGCGCGCACCTGCTATGGGAACCGACCAGCAAATTCGACGTCGGCTTGCTTATTATCCGCGAGGACAACGAACCTGCGGATTCGAGTCTCACCAACCCTGACCGGGGTGAGTTCATTCGCTATACGGACCGTCCCGACCTGTTCCAGTCCGACATGACCAGTTACAACCTGACTGCCAACTGGGACATGGACTTCGCGACCCTTACCAGTTCCTCGAACTATTCCAAGATCGACGGCAAGTTCATCGTCGATCTGGCGGGCACGTTCGGGGGGGGCATTCCCTTCGCGCTTGATGCGGTCGGCCATGACGAAAACTTCGTGCAGGAAGTGCGTCTGGCTTCCGCGGATGGTGGAAACTGGGACTGGATCGTCGGCGGTTTCTACTTCAATAAGCGTCGCGATATCGACTATGATTACCGCTCATCGCAGGAATTCCTCGACTCGCGCGGCCTGACAGGCCTGCCGGATGAGTATTACTATCGCTTCAAGGGGTATTTCGACGCCATCGAATCGGCTGCCTTTGGGGAGCTTACCTACCACTTCTCCGACAAGCTGTGGGCGACCGGCGGCCTGCGCTATACTGAAACCTCGGTGCAGTCCCACACCCTTGCTGGCGGCTACAACTCCAACTACCTGGTCGCCGCGCTCTTCGGCTTTACCAACACCGCCCTCACGCTCACCCCGGTCGCGGCGGCAGACGGACTCAAGGTCGAAGCGGACAACCTGTCCTATAAGGCGAGCCTCTCCTACAAGCCGATGGACAACCTGACGACCTATGCGTCGATTGCGACAGGCTTCCGTTCGCCGGTGGCGAACGCCCGCGCTGGCCTCGCCAGCGGAGTGGACCCCAACGACATCATCATCCCGAACGGGGCCGATTCGGACACGCTCGTCAGCTATGAAGTCGGCGCGAAAGGTGCCTTCTTCGACCGCAAGCTGACTGCGAACCTCGCTGCCTACTACATCAACTGGGAAGACATCCAGGTTCAGGCCAACCGTCTGTCCGACCAGGCGCAATTCGCAACCAATATCGGCAAGGCCGTCAGCCAGGGCCTCGAATTCGAGATCGGTTACTATCCAGGCAACGGCTTCAGCCTGTTCGGGAACGGCTCGCTCAGCGACACCGAGATCACGGACCTGACCGGTGAGGAAGCCGCGATCTCGGGTGCAGAGGAGGGCCTGCAACTCGCCATGCCCAACTTCCAGGGTGCCATCACGGCCCGCTACGATTTCACGATCAGCGACAAGGACGCCTTCGTGACCGCAACTGCCGCCTATGTCGGCGACTTCCCGGCCATGCTGCCGAACGTGCCGGGTCAACCGGGCGTACCGGCCGCGACCTTCGACTACACTGACGCATACACTTTCGTGAATGCGCAGGCTGGCGTCTCGAAGGACGACTGGAAAGTGGTTGCTTATGTCGAGAACCTGTTTGACGACAACTCGATCACCTACGTCCACCCGGAAGGCTTCCTCGACAGCCGCTATGCCCGTTTGCGGCCGCTCACGTTCGGTGTTCGCGTCAGCTACGAATACTGATCCGTCGGGGGAGAGACGTCATGCCGAGATTGAACAGGTCGCCGGCTGAGGCGATACGCGGAATGCATTTTGGGGCGGTGCTTGCGCTATTGTTCGTATCGGCCGCGTCTCTTTTGGCAGCAGGATGCGCAAGCGGATCTGCTAAGCCGGCCAGGAGCGTTGCCCTTGCGAACGCTCCGGTCGGTGCCATTCGCGGAACGACAGAGGAGGGGGTGTCCGTATATCGTGGCATCCCCTACGCTCTGGCACCCAAGGGAGAGCGTCGCTGGGCGCCGCCGGTGGCGGTTCCGGACTGGGAAGGCGAGCGGGACGCAAGGGCGTTTGGCCCGTCCTGCCCGCAACCCGAGCCCAGAATGGCGAGCATCTATGCAACGGAGCTCGGTCCTGTCGACGAGGACTGTCTCAGTCTAAATGTCTGGGCACCGGAAGACGCCAGGGATGCACCGGTTTTTGTCTGGATCCATGGCGGCTCGTTGACGACAGGAGCGGGCAGCCAACCCATGTATGACGGTGCCGGAATGGCGCGTGATCAGGGCCTGGTCGTCGTGACGATCAACTACCGTTTGGGTGTCCTGGGATACCTTGCCCATCCCGGGTTGAGTGCCGAATCCGGGCAGGGCGTTTCGGGCAATTACGGCCTGATGGATCAGGTGCTTGCCCTGAAATGGGTCGAGCGGAACATCGCCGCTTTCGGGGGCAATCCTGACAATGTGACGATTGCAGGCGAGTCAGCCGGCGCACTGAGCGTCGTGCTGCTGATGACGTCGCCCAAAGCCCAGGGCCTGTTCGACAAGGCCATCGCGCAAAGTGCGTACATGGTCACCATGGCCGCATTGAAGGCAGAGGCCAATGGATTGCCGTCCGCGGAGTCCGTAGGGGCTGATCTTGCGGAACGGATGGGCGGTGACGATGTTGATGCGCTCCGGGCGATGCCCGCCGGCAAGATCGTCAGCCTCGCTGGCAAAGCGGGCTTTTTCCCATTTCCCGTGATCGATGACGTTTACCTGACTGACCAGATGGTCGCGACCTTCGACAAGGGCGAGCAGGCACCTGTGCCTGTTCTGGCGGGGTTCAATGAAGGCGAGATTCGTTCCTTGCGATTCCTCCTGCCTCCCGTGCCGAAACAGGACGTCTATGAGACAGCGGTCCGGAACGGCTATGGCGATCTCGCGGAACGATTCCTGGAACTGTATCCGTCTGACAGCCTGGAATCGAGCATGCTCGCAACAACCCGCGATGCGATGTATGGCTGGACCGCAGAGCGGCTTGCAGCCTCGCAGACGTCGCGGGGCCTCCCGTCTTTCTTCTATTTGTTCGATCATGGCTATCCGGCCGCCGACCGAATGGGATTGCACGCGTTCCATGCTGCGGAAATCCCTTACATATTCGGAACGGTTTCCGAGGCCGTCGCGCCCTGGCCTGAAATACCGGATACGGACCAGGAGCATGCCCTGTCTCAGATGATGATGGCGTATTGGGCCAGTTTCGCACGAGAGGGGCGTCCTGCGGCTGAAGGCGCTGCTGAGTGGCCGCCCTATGGAGGCCAGGCGACCGGCATGGTCTTCGCTGAACACCCGCAGTCCTGGCCGATGCTTGCCCGGGATCGCTTTGCTTTGCATGAGGAAGTGGTGTGCCGGCGGCGCGCCGCTGGCCACATTCCGTGGAACTGGAATGTGGGCGTCCTCTCGCCTCCCTTGCCGCCAAAGGAATTACAATGCCAATGATCGACGGTGCAATCCAGGACTACGCACTCACGCTCGACAAGTTTCTTGACCATGCAGCGAAGTGGCGCCCCCGGACAGAAGTCGTGACGGCGTGTGCGGACGGCAGCACGACCCGCATCGGGTATGCCGGGCTTCGTGAACGTGCCAAGCGCGTGACTTCGGTGCTTCATGATCTGGGCGTCAGGACGGGCAGTCGCGTTGCCACGCTGTCCTGGAACACCCAGGCGCACATGGAGTGCTGGTATGCGGTGATGGGGCTGGGCGCAGTGTGCCATACGCTCAACCCGCGTCTTACGAGGGAGCAGTTGGCTTGGATGCTCGGACAGTCTGGGGCATCCATCCTGATCGTGAGCAGCGACTTGCAGCCATTGGCCGCCAGGATTGTGGCGCTGGCTCCCGGCGTCGTGAAGGTTTTGGTCATAGACCTGACAGAAGGCGACGTGCTGGATGGTGTCGGACTGCCTTCGGCAGAAGCCCTCGAAGATGCGATGACGCGCGAGTTCGAAGACATTGCCTGGGGGAATTTCCCAGAAACAACCCCGTGCGGCCTTTGCTTCACTTCGGGCACGACCGGCGCTCCCAAGGGCGTGACCTATACGCACCGGGGAAACTACCTGCACACTTTGCGCCAGCTCCAGGCGGATGTGTCCGGGATCACTTCGCATGATGTCGTGCTGCCAGTTGTGCCGATGTTCCATGCCAATGCATGGGGTCTCCCGTTTTCCGCGCCCGCCACGGGTGCAAAGCTTGTGCTTCCGGGACGTCATTCCGATGGTGAAAGCCTCGCCCATCTCATCGCCGCTGAAGGTGTGACGATTGCGGTAGGTGTCCCGACCATCTGGATGGGCCTGTTGGAATATCTTGAGTCAACCGACCTGGCATTGCCTTCGCTTAAGCGGATCATGGTCGGTGGCGCGCCGATGCATCCCGCCTTGATGAAACGGATCGAAGATCGGGGGATCTGCGTGCAGACCACATGGGGCATGACGGAACTGTCCCCTCTGGGAACGGCGGCGCCTCCAAATGACGAGCGGTCACCCGAAACCGCCGGCCGGCCGGCGGTCGGCCTGGACCTGATGGTAACGGATCATGCCGGCAAGCCGCTGGAGTCGCAGCGCGGACAGGAAGGGCGCCTCTGGGTGCGCGGAACCTCTGTCGTGTCGCGCTATTTCGGGCAGACCGAAGAGGCAACAAAGGATGGCTGGTTCGACACTGGCGATCTCGCGGTCCTGAGCGAGGATGGACAGGTCTTCATCACTGGCCGTTCAAAGGATCTTATCAAGTCCGGCGGGGAGTGGATCAATCCAACGGAGATCGAGACACTTGTGTCCCGTCTGCCCGAAGTAGCCCTTGCTGCGGTGGTCGGCCGCGCGCACCCGAAATGGGGTGAGCGGCCCGTGCTCATGGTCGAAATTCGGGAAGGGTACGAACTCAGCGATGAAGCGTTGCTCGCAGGGCTGAAGGGGCAGGTTCCGAACTGGTGGCTGCCCGATGAAATCATTCGTATTGGCACGATGCCGCTGGCGGGTACCGGGAAAATCGACAAAATGGGCCTGCGCGACCTATGTTCGACAATGGTTTAATGCGACGTTGGAGGCCCATGAGGACGCGACTGGAATCCGTTCTGGCGCCCGCGCTGATTGCGGCGATCTCTGCATGGCTGATCGCATGTGTCGGACCCACTGACCGTCCGGCCGGGCCGGCGGTCGAACTGCAACACGGGCGGCTCCTCGGCGTCCGGAGGGGAGACATCAATGTTTTCCGGGGCATTCCCTATGCTGCGCCGCCGACCGGGGAAGGCCGATGGAAACCGCCATCTCCTCCGTCCAACTGGACCGGCGTGCGCAATGCCGCCGCCTTCGGCCCAAGCTGCATACAGCCCGACGTGCCCACAAGTAGTCTCTATCATGAACCGCCCCTGCAAACGTCTGAAGACTGCCTCACGCTCAACATCTGGGCGCGCCCGGATAGCGTGAAGGCCCCGGTCATTGTATGGATTCATGGCGGGTCCCTGCGGGTCGGCGGCAGCGCCCAGGCGATGTATGACGGGTCTGAATTTGCGCGCCGCGGCGTGGTGTTCGTTTCCTTCAATTACCGTTTGGGCGTGCTGGGATGGCTGGCGCATCCGAGCCTGAACGCTGAGTCGCCGGACGGAATTTCCGGAAATTACGGGCTCCTCGACCAGATCGCGGCCCTGCAATGGGTGGGCGCCAATATTGCCGATTTCGGAGGTGATCCGACGAATGTTACTGTGATGGGCGAGTCAGCCGGCGCGCTCAGCGTGTCGTACCTTTTGGCCAGCCCGGACGCTTCCGGTCTTTTCCAGAAAGCGATCATCCAGAGCGCAAATAGCCGGAATTTCCCGGAACTCGGCACTTCGGCCTACGGGATACCGGCTGCAGACGGAATGGGCGCAGCAGTGTTGAGCGCGCTGGACCTCGACGGGTTGGACGCGGCGCGGAGCGCCGCCGCGCAGGACCTTACCGACAAGGCGGGCCGGTTCGGTTTCGTGCCGCAGGGCACGATCGACGGCAAAGTCCTGCCATCCCAGATCATTGATTCATTCGACCACGGCAGTTTTTCCAAAGTGCCCATACTTGCCGGGTTCAACAGCGGTGAAGTTCGCTCCCAGCGCCTGTTCATGCCGCGCGTGCCGGAAGACTATGAGGCGTCGATTGCTGCGCGCTATGGTGACCGTGCTGCCGAGGTGCTTGCACTCTATCCGGCCGAGGATGTGGACGCGTCCATGCTCGCAACACTGCGCGACGGAATTTACGGCTGGGCGACCGAACGAATCGTGCGGAAGGAAACCGAGGCGGGCCAGCCGGCCTTCATGTACGTTTTCGACTATTGCTACCCAAGCGCCCGCGAGGCCGATCTCTGCGCATTCCACGCAAGCGAATTACCCTTCGTGTTCGGCGTGCTCGATCCTGAGCACCTATCGGTCAACTGGCCGGTTCCTGACGGCCAGCAGGACCGGGCAATCTCCAGGGCCCTGCTTGATTACTGGACGTCGTTTGCTGCGACGGGCCAGCCCGAAAGCGACCACGGACCGACATGGCCGGCCTATGGGAGTGACGAGGCTTATCTGGAAATAGGGCCGGAGCTGGACGTCCGCACCGATCCGTTTCCCGGCATGTTCGAGTTGCATGAAGAGCTCGTGCGTCAGCGCAAGGCCGCCGGAGAGCCATGGTTCCTGAATATCGGGCTCGGGGCCCCGCCGCTCGAATAGGTGTTCGGGCGGCTTATTCCTGATGAGCCTTGTTCGGCGGGGTGAATGTCATTTCATCCTCGTAGGTGTCGATCCAGTTTTCAGGTGGAAGGGGCAGTGCTCGGCTGTCGGTCGACCGACCTGAGGAGAAGGCGGGTTGCGGATCGACCGTCCTGACCTGCTCGATCCAGAAGACGCCATCATGGACGCCGCTGTTGCCGCGGGTCGCGACCCAGTCGATATCGCCATCATCATCCATGTCCACAGGGATGAATGCATCATACATACCGCGCACGCGCCGCGAAATGTCATGGCGCTGCCAGGCTGCGCGTGCATCTCCCGGATTTTCGAACCACGCGATCCGGCCAACGGTGGAGGCCGCAGTCACGCGGGGATCGTCTGCCTCGCGCGACGCGCCGGAATAGGCGCCCAGCAGTACGTTGAGGCCGGAATAGCCGCCCGTGATCGCATCAAGATCGCCATCACCATCAATGTCGGCGAGGGCGATGCCGGCCACGATGTCCGGCAGCGTGTTGCCGATAGGAAAAAACGTCCAGGGCGCATCGAGCGTATCGGGCTGCTTTAGCCAGCCCAGACCGGCCATCAGTGCACTGCCGGCAACTGGCTGCGGGGTCTCGTGGACGGCCACGACAAGATCCTTGCGCCCGTCCCCGTCCAGGTCTGCAAAGGCCGACTGGAAGGCGTTGGAAGCTCCGTGCCAGCCTTCCGGGACAGGAATGCCAGGCGTGATACGGATGGGATGTGCTTTGACGGCAATGCCGTGTAGTCCGCCTGTCTCGACTGTTTCCAGGATCGACATTTCCATGCGCAGGCGCGCCGCGACGAGGACATCCATATCGCCGTCATCATCAATGTCGGTGGGCATCGCCGTGTTCGGCACGACTTCCCGTGACAGGACCTGTTCCTGCCAACTCGACTGCAGGAGAGGGGCTCCCTTGAGGCGGAACAGCGATGTCGGGCGGGCTGCGCTGGGGAGGGACGGATCGATGATGTCAGCCGCGCCCTTGTTGGCGGCGAGGATATCCAGGCGTCCATCCTGGTCCATATCGGTCACGAACACGCGGAGCCAGGAACCTCTCTGCTGCGTGATAGCCGGTATCATCCGTGGCCAAGCGGCAGCGCGGGCCTGTTTGCCCGGGTTCTCGATATATAGGAGGTGAGCCTCCTCGCAGGCCGCAACGAGATCGAGCCATCCGTCGCCATTCAAGTCGCCAATAGCGACGTCTTCGATTGCGCCAACGTCGTCGCCCTCTGCAATGGTGATGTTGTCCCAAATGTCCGGATCATGCGTGCCGAAAGCGATGCGCAGATGGTTGGAGTCCTCATGCACCGATACGATATCCAGATACCCGTCGCCATCTAGGTCTGCGGCGGCGAGACCGTCGCCACCCCGGATGGCGGTTCCGCCATTTGTCTGCTCATCATCGATGAGGTGTTCGCGCCACGAAATGTAAAGGCCATCCTGCGTCCGTGCCTTGCTCGGCGTGTCACTGACGGCGAGTTGCGCCGGGCCGGAGATGTCCGGAGCAGCAGCTTGCGGAGCCTGGCATGCCGCGACCGCAAGCAGGATCGATCCGATCCATCCTGGACGGTGATGCGCCGTGGAGCAGGTCCTGGGTTTCATCGTTCCAGCCTCGCAATATCCTCCCGAATACTCTTGGCGGCGAGCACGTAGTGGAGGCAAGCCCAGAGCGCGCCAATGACCCCGCAAATCAGCATGGCACTTGCGAGTGGCGTTTTGAACCCTGCGCTCAGGAACTGGTCGCTGAGGGCCCCAACGATGAGCGGGCCAAGACCCAGTCCGATCAGGTTCAGGATGAAGAATAGTATGGCGGAGGTGAGCGCCCGCATGCGTATATTGACCAGGCTGTGGGATACGGCGATCACCGATCCGAGATAGGCCGCCGTCAGGAAGTTGAAGGGGCCCGTCAGAAGCAGGGCGGTCCGTGCTGAACCTGACGTCAGTGCAATGATCAAAACCGGCACGATCATGAAAGTCAGAATTGCAGGAATCCAAAGATACCAGCGGATATCCCGCGCACCGAACCGGTCGGCCATCCAGCCACCGAAAAATGCCCCCGAAGCACCTCCAATCCCGCTGGTCAGCGCCATCCAGGTGCCGACCGTGCCCAGGCTCAGGTCAAAATTCCGAAGAAAGTAGGACGGGAACCAGTTGCCAATGCCATAGATCAGGAAGGCCTGCAGACTGGCGGCGAGGGCGATGTGCCGAAAGGAAGCGCGGCTCCACAGCAACCTGATCACATCCCTGATGGGCGGTGTGGAAAGGTCTTTCTTCTCTGCGCCTTCCGACCAGCCACGGACGGGCTCCCGCACGGTCAGACGCATGATGATGGCAAGCAGGACACCTGGTGCACCGACAATGAAGAAGGCCATGCGCCAGCCAAAGGTCTCCGCGATCCGGCTGCCCAATGCAAATCCGAACAGGATGCCGATATAGATGCCGATGGAATAGACAGACAGGGCGAGGGCGCGATTCTTCGGTTTGAATATGTCTGAGAGCATGGAATGCGCTGGCGGACTACCGCCAGCTTCGCCCACGCCCACGCCTACACGAGCCAGGAGCAGGTAGGTGAAATTCGTGGCAAGTCCGCTCACGGCCGTCATGATGCTCCACACCGTCAGGGCCCAGGCAATGATGTTTCGGCGTACGCCGCGGTCTGCCCACCGCGCAATCGGAATGCCGCAGATGACGTAGAAGAGGGCGAAGGCAAAACCGGTCAACAGGCCGAGTTGTGTGTCCGAAAGGTCAAGTTCGGCCTTGATCGGCTCCTGGAGTATGACCAGCAACTGCCGGTCTACGAAGTTGAAAGCGTAGATGATCGTGAGCACGAACAGGACGTAGATGCGGTACCTGTTGCTTGCATAAGGCGTGCTTTCCGTCGGACTCGCTATGTCCTGCCGAGTCTGGACAGACTCCGCCTGTAGGGTTTCCTCTGATGTCACATTTCTCTCCCGATAGTCCTGATTTTTCATTTTTGTTGGATGATGGCCGGAGCGGAACGACCGCCCGTTGGCGTCGTGTTGTTCCGTTCGGCCTTTTCGTACTGGCTGCCCGACGAGTCCGGCACAGAAGCTGGCGCCAGACATCTGATTCACGATGGCCGTCTTTCCGACCGATGACTGGAAACTCCCTTCCGGCAAAGATATTCACTCATGTGAGAGTGAAGTCAATTGAATCGTGACGATTTCCCGGGTATGGGAAGCGAGACGGAAAAGCACAGGGGCTCGGGCAGGGTAACAGCCGGAACAGTGACCATCTGTCGACAGGTTTCAGCGGCGTTGAGCAAGCCTGCCGCGGCGCCGGCACGGTAGTCCCAAAGACGTCTGGGCGGTCGCAGGTTGGCCGTGTATAGGGTTCGGGTTTGCGTCGCGCCGAGAACTGCGACGCAAACGAGCGAACTAAATTGGTCGGGACTTGGTCAGGGACGCTGCGAAATCGCCCGCATGAGGGCCAGTGGTTGACGGATGTGAATCGCCCAATCTATCCTGAAAGAAAGGACGCACGATGTCGAATACCAAAGCCAAGCGACCAAGCCGCAGCAAGGCAGAGCAACGTGCGGACAGCATCGAGCAAATCCTGGACGCTGCGGAATACCTGTTTTCCAAGAATGGCCTGCATGGCGTCACATTGCGCGACGTTGCCAAACGCGTCGGTATTCACACCACGCTGGTTCACTATTATTTCGAGGACAAGCAGCACCTGTTCGAGGCCGTGTTCGCGCGGCGGGCCGGTGTGACCAGTGAAGGCCGCATGAAGGCCCTCAACGAGTATGAAGAAGCTGCCGGGGACAACCCCACCGTCGAGGGCGCGCTTCACGCTTTCCTGGATACCGATCTCGACCTCTACTATGAGGGGGGCGAACACTGGATGCATTATGCCGCTTTCTGTGCGCGCGTCAGCAATACGCCTGAAGGGGCGGAGCTGATGGACAAGCATTTCGATCCGGTCGTGTTAAAGCTGGTCAGCATCCTGAAACGCGCTTTGCCCGACTATTCCGACGAAGACATATTCTGGGGATATCACTTCGTCACCGGTTCGTTGATGAACACGCTGGCATGTACCGGACGGATCGATCGCCTGTCGGGCGGCGTGTGCCGGTCCGAGGATTTCCCTGCAGTGAAGAAGCGCATGGCACGGTTCATGGCGGCGGGTTTTCTGGCGCTCGGAAACTAGCGCTGGTCGCCAGAGCACTGTGAGCGCCCACTCTCCGGCTCGTGCCTGCGTCGAAAGATCGTCCGTCAATTCAAGGCTACCGTAGGGACTCGACTGGCGAAGGCGCCCGCTTTCTGCTTCAGTCCCTCCAGATAAGGCGCTGGCGCGATATTCAGGCGACTGGCCCGAAAATGCCGAGACAAGGCACCATTCCGGAGGACCACGCATGACCGACCTAAACATCACGATGACCATCAATGGCCAGGCAGTTTCAGGCTCCGAGACATTCGATGTCGAGAACCCTGCGACCGGCAAGGCTTTTGCCAAGGCGCCCGACTGCACGCAGGCCCAGCTTGATGCGGCCGTTGCCGCTGCCCGCGCGGCGCTTCCCGCATGGAAAGCCACGCCGATCGCAAAGCGCCGCGAACTCCTCAACGCCATGGCTGGGGTGATCATGCAGAACCTGCCGGAACTGTCGCGGCTTCTCACGCGCGAACAGGGCAAGCCGCATCCGGATGCCGAGGGCGATGTCGGCGGTGGCGCTTTCTGGTTGATGGAATCCTCCAAACACGAAATTCCGGAACACGTCTCGGAAGACTCCGCAGAACGCCATGCCGTCACGCGTTACGGCCCCATCGGAGTTGTCGCGGCCATCGTGCCTTGGAACTTTCCGATCATCCTGGCTGCGTTCAAGCTCGGCCCGGCCTTGCTCGCCGGCAACACGGTCGTCCTCAAACCGGCCCCCACAACACCGCTGACCACGCTGCGTATCGGCGAACTCCTGCGCGGCGTGCTGCCCGATGGCGTGCTCAACGTAATCTCCGGCTCGGACCGGCTCGGCCCCTGGCTGACGGCCCATCCGGGCGTCGACAAGGTCAGCTTCACCGGCTCGACCCAAACCGGCAAGAAGGTGATGGAAAGCGCAGCCCATTCGCTGAAGCGCGTGACGCTTGAACTCGGCGGCAATGACCCGGCCATCGTGATGCCGGACGTGGACGTTGAGAAGGTGGCTGAAGACCTGTTCTGGGCGGCGTTCCGCAATGCCGGTCAGATCTGTATCGCCACCAAGCGCATGTATATCCACAAGGACATTTACGAGCCGCTCAAGGCCGCCATTGTCGCCTACGCGAAGACCGTGAAAGTCGGCGACGGGGCAGAGCAGGGCACGCAGATCGGCCCGATCCAGAATTCGGCCCAGTACAAGCGCGTGCTCGAGCTGATCCAGGACGCCAAGGACAATGGCTACGAGTTCCTGATTGGTGGCGAGCCAGCCGACGTGCCCGGCTATTTCGTGCCGATCACCATTCTCGACAATCCGCCCGAGTCTGCGCGCATCGTGCAGGAGGAGCAGTTCGGCCCGGTCCTGCCATTGCTCAAGTTCGACAACCTGGATGAAGTGGTCGGACGCGCGAATGACAGTGAGTACGGGCTGGGCGCATCGATCTGGACCTCTGACATCGAGCGCGCACAGGAGATTGCCACTAGCCTTCAGGCCGGCACGGTCTGGATCAATGAAAGCCAGCACCTCAGCCCGCATGCGGCCTTTGGCGGTTTCAAGCAATCCGGTATCGGCGTTGAGGGCGGCCAGGAGGGTGTGCTGGAATTCTGCCAGGCCCAGACCGTCTTCACACGCAAGCCGCAGCCGGCTGCCTGAGAACGAACGACATAGGACAATGAGGAAACAGACATGACACAAGCCCGCGACATGACCCCCGAACAGGTCTCCGCCTATATCGCCGAAGCCGGCCGCAAGGCGTGGGAGGTGCCGGACGTGCCAGCCAGCACGCCGCGCCGCACGATCAAGTCAGTCGGCATCATTGGCGCCGGCACGATGGGCGGCGGCATCTCGATGAACTTCGCCACGGCCGGATTCGAGGTCCGCATCCTCGAGACGAAACAGGAGGCGCTTGACCGGGGGCTAAGTGTCGTACGCGGCAATTACCAGCGCAGCGCCGACAAGGGCCGCTTCCCGCAGGACGAGGTCGAAACCCGCATGGGCCGCATCCAGGGCACGCTCGATATGGAAAGCCTCGCCGACTGCGACCTCGTGATCGAAGCCGTGTTCGAGGACATGGATATCAAGAAAAAGATATTCACCGATCTCGACCGGATCATGAAGCCGGGCGCGATCCTGGCGACCAACACCTCCGCCCTGAACATTGACGAGATTGCCAGCGTGACCTCGCGTCCGGGCGACGTAATCGGCCTGCATTTCTTCTCGCCGGCCAATGTGATGAAGCTGCTGGAGATCGTGCGGGCCGACAAGACATCCGATGATGTCATCGCCACCTGCATGGACCTCGCACGCACGATCAACAAGATTGCGGTCCTGGTTGGCGTCTGCCCGGGCTTTGTCGGCAATCGCATCCTGTTCGCGCGCCAGGCGCAGGCGCAGAAACTCGTCTATGCCGGAGCCATGCCCTGGGATGTCGACGCCGCGCTGAACGCGTTCGGCTTCCGCATGGGGCCTTACCAGATGTCAGACCTGGCAGGCCTCGACATTGGCTGGAAGAAAGGCGCCAAGACGGCGAACCCGATCCGCGACGCGCTTTGCGAACTGGATCGCCGCGGCCAGAAGACCGGCGCCGGCTATTACGACTATGATGAGAGTCGCAATCCGGTCCCGTCAGACGTCACCGCCGGCATCATCCGCAAGATCACCGGCGTCAGTGAAGGCAGTGCGCCGTCGCAGGACGAAATCATCGCCACCTGCATTCACCCGATGATCAATGAAGGCCTCAATATCCTCGAAGAGAAGATGGCCCAGCGCGCGTCCGATATCGATATCGTCTGGCTGAACGGCTATGGCTGGCCGGCCGACAAGGGCGGCCCCATGCTGTATGGCGACATGGTCGGGGCCGACAAGGTGCTTGCCACGATGGAACGGCTGGGCGCCGAGGACGACCGGTTCAAACCGGCGGCCACCCTGAAGCGTCTTGCCCGGGATGGCGGCCGGTTCACTGAAGTCCAGCCTGGCGAAGTCGTCGCCTGAAGCGCGCCGTAGCCGGCAGGCCTATTCCGCGGCCGGAAGGATTCGGTCGCGGTCTTCCTGCTTGTGATCGTCAGACCAGGAGGACACGGCATCGGCCGGTTGGCGGCGCAGTACGCGGTCATGCATGCGGCGGCCCCAGCGGCCCACGCGATACGGAACCAGCAGCCAGACCGGCGTGACCAGCAGGATCATGATTGTCGAGAAAGCGAGGCCGAACACGACGGCGGTGGCAAGTTGCACCCACCATTCGGATGAGGCGCTGCCGAAATTGATCGCGCCGTGGGCAAAGTCGACGTTCAGCTGGAAGACCATTGGCAACAGGCCGCAGATCGTCGTGCCGGTGGTCAGCAGGATCGGGCGGATACGCTGGGCCGCCGTGGCGATCGCCGCATATTCCGGCGAGCGCCCGTCGCTGCGCAGGCGGTTATAGGTGTCGATCAGCACGATGTTGTTGTTCACCACGATCCCCGCGAGCGCGACGACCCCGGTTCCGATCATCAGGACGGACACATAAGGCAGCATCAGCTGGATGCCGACCAGAACGCCCGCGGTCGAAATGATCACGGCTGTCAAAGTCAGCAGGACCTGCCAGAAATTGTTGAACTCCCAGAGCAGGATGACGGCCATCATGAACAGGGCCGACAAGGCGGCGCCCGCGAAGAATGCGCTGGCATCGGCGGCATCTTCATCGGCGCCCTCGAACCGGACTTCCACGGATCCGGGAATATCCTGCTGCGCGATCCAATCCTTCAGGCCTGCAACGATGGCGGCGCCTGCGCCTTGCTCGATCGCATTGGCGCGGACGTCGATGACGCGCATACCGTCACGGCGTTCGATCTGGCTGACCCGCGGGGCGGGAACGCGCGTGACGAACAGTGACAGCGGCACATTGCCGGCCGGCGTCGCGATGCGAAGCTGGTCGATCGCTGTTGCGCTCCGGTCGCTCTGCGGGAACCGGACGCGGATATCAACTTCGTCCGGCGCATCGTCAGGCCGGTAACGGCCGACGAGGATGCCGTTCGTGACCAGCTGTACGGCGGCGCCGACCTGCGAGATGTCGACGCCGAACTTGCCGGCTTCCGAACGATCCACGTCCAACTGGTATTCGATACCAGGGAGGGGACGCGTATCGTCGATCTCGTGCAATTCGCTCATGCTTTCGAGCTTCGTGCGCAGGAGCGCTGCGGTCGCATTCAGGGAGGCGGCATCTTCCGAGAGAAGGGCGATCTGCACGTCCTTGCCCGCAGGCGGGCCGTTTTCGCGGGCCTGAATCTGGTACCTGAGACCGGGAACGGCATCGAGCAGCTCGCGGACATGAACAAGCGTCTTGCGCCCGTCATGCACACCGTCGTCTGTCGCCAAATCGAGCAGGATCTGGCCGATCGTATCAACCGGAGGCGATGCGCCGCCGAAGCGGATTCCGCCTTCATTTGAATTGCCTGTCCGGGTCGAAATGTCTTCGATGCCGTCGACATGGCTGATGGCCGCTTCGGCGCGGCGGACAAGGACGGCTTCTTCCGCTGCCGACAGGCTGCCCTGTGCCTGGATGAAGACATAGGCTTGCTCAGGTTCGATATCGAGAAAAAGTTCGGATTTGTGAGGTGTCGCGCCGAACCACATGAATATGAGGATCACTGACGCGATCGCGCCGGCCGTTACCATCAATGGGCGCGCGATCAGGCCCTTGATGAGCCGGACATAGCCGCCGAGCCAGCCTTTGGCCTGTCCGGGGTCGGCGTCGGCGGCGAGCGCCGCGAGGTCTTCGTTCGTGCCGCTCGGGCGGGCGCCGATCACGGAGCCGAGCACGGGCAGGAAGATGAGCGCCATCACGAGCGAGGCAGACAGCACGAAGATCAGCGTGATGGGAAGGTAGGCCATGAACTTGCCGGGCATCGAATTCCAGAACAGGAACGGCACGAAGGCAGCGAGCGTCGTCGCGTTGGACGCCACGACGGGCCAGAACATGCGTTTGCCGGCGAGGGCATAGGCTTCCTTGCGATTGAGCCCTTCCGCCATCTTCCGGTCAGCATACTCCGTCACGACAATCGCGCCATCGACGAGAATGCCGACGGCGATCACCATGCCGAACATGACCATCATGTTGATCGTGTAGCCAAAGGCGCCGAGGATCAGGAAGGCCATCACGAACGAGGCCGGGACCGAAATGCCGACGAGCAAGGCAGAGCGCCAGCCCAGCGCGGCGACGCAGATGATCATCACCAGCAAAACGGCCGTGACGATCGAGCTTTGTAGCTGGCCGAGTTGCTCGCCGATCAGTTCAGAGGCGTCCGACGTGACCTGTGCTTTCACGGTGGAAGGCCAGGTCTTTTCCTGTTCCTTGATTGTGTCGCGCACGAAATTGGCCGTATCGAGGATGTTCGCCCCGGTGCGCTTGACCACTTCGATCAGCAGTGCGGGCTGACCGTTGAACGTCGCATAGCCAGTCGCATCCTTGTACGTGCGGCGTACGTCGGCCACGTCCGAAAGGGTCACGACCGAGTTTTCGGTGCGCCGGATCGGCAGGCTCAACGCGTCCTGTGCCGTACGGATCAGGCCGGAGACCTTGACCGCAAAACTGCCTTCGCCCGTATCAATCTGGCCAGCTGGCACGAGCTGGTTGTTGGCTGAAACGACCTGGAAAATTTCCTGGTAGGAAATGTTGTAGGTTTCGAGCTTGACCGGATCGATGACAATTTCCAGCACGTCTTCACGGCGGCCAACGATCCGCGCCTCAAGGATGCCGGCGTCCCGCTCAAGGCGGTCCTGGAGGTCCTCGGCGATGTCGTTCAGGCCGCGCTCGGGCGCGTCGCCATACAGGTTCACGACCATGACAGGGAATTGCGCAGCGTTGACTTCGGTAATGATCGGTTCGCGCGCGTCTGCCGGGAAATAGCGCTTGGCCATGTCCACCTTGTCTTTCACGTCCAGGATGGCCTGGTCGATATCGGAGGTCAGCTCGAATTCGAGGACAAGCTGGCCGGCGCCTTCGGCGCCATAGCCGCTGAACGTCTTGAGGCCTTCGAGCGACTGGATTTCCTGTTCGATCGGCTTGACCAGGAGGCGCTCGGCATCTTCAGGCGTGACGCCGGCAAGCGGCACCGTGATGCCGACAAAGGGAATCTGGATGTCGGGGTCGGCTTCCTTGGGCAGGCCGATATAGGTGACCGTGCCGGCGATGATCGCGCACACGAGAATGGCAAGCACCATGCGTGCCCGCCCGATGGCGCCGTCGATCAAACTGTTCATCGTGCAGCTCCACTCGCGGGTACCGGCGTGACCTTGACCCCTTCGCTGAGATAATCCTGCCCCATCGAGATGACGCGGGCCGTGTCCGGCAGGCCGGTCACCCAGGCGCCGCCGACACCCTCGTCGATCACCCTGACCGGCGCAAACTGTACCGTGTCATCTGCCTCAAGATAACGCAGGCCAAGCTCGCCCGCATCCGACAGGGTCAGCAGGGCAGGCGAGATCAATGTGGCGGGCACGGTGTCCACGGGCAGGATCAGCGATGCGGACACGCCGGCCGGGACGATTGCATCGCCCGTATCGAGTTCGGCTTCGACCAGGAAGGTGCGTGTCGCTTCACTTGCGGTCCGCGAAATGTAGCGCACGCGGGCGGGGTAGGTTTCGCCGCCGGCCAGCCGGGCTTTTGCGTCCATGCCGAGTTTGAGGCGACCGGCATATTCGTCCGACACTTCGGCGGCCACGATCACGGGCGTCATGTCGACCAGTACGCCGCAGGCTGCGCCGGGCGCTAGGAAGTCACCGGCCTCGGCGAGGCGCTTCTCGAATACGCCGTCGAACGGTGCACGTATCTGGGTTTTCGACAGCTCAACCCTGGCGGCATTCACGGCGGCTTCGGCCGCGTCCAGTGTTGCCTTTGCCGATGCTTCGCGATTGGCGGGGGTCAGGCCTTTTGCGGCGAGCGACTGCGCGGCGTCGAATTCGATCTTCGCAGAATCGCGCTGGGCCTCGGCCTGTTTCACCTGGGCACTGCGCGCTTCGACGTCGAGGCCGCAGAGCAGCGCGCCCTTGCGCACGAAACTGCCTTCCCGCGCCGGAGTCGCAACGACGGTGCCGGTTGTGCCTGCTTTGACGGTTACCACCTTGTCAGGGGCTGTCCGGCCCTTTGCCTCAAGCACGACAAGGTGCATTGAACTGGACACGTCTTCGACAATAGCTTCGGGGATTTCCGAGGCGGTCTCGACCGCGACGACGTCGCTCTGCGAGCTGATACTGCCGCGCACAAGGCTGCGTATGCCAAAATAGGCAACAATAACAACGAGAAGGCTGGCGGCGATGGTGACGGAACGGTTCACTGAATATGTCTTCCCGGGGAATGGTTTATGCCAATATAGGTTCGTGTGTCGCTGAGGTAAGCGCCACTTCGAGCTTTAACTACGTCAACATGATTGAATTCTAACGAAAGCACTGCGTCGTTTTCGCGGCAGGCCGAAAGTTATGGTTAACACGTGACGCGGGGGAAGAGGCTGGCGTCAGATCCAGCGGCGCCAGCGGAAGACCGCCAGCATGATGCCTGTCGCGGCCACCAGGGACACGATCAGGATCCCGAATGCGGCCGGGCTGCCAGCGCCCGGAATGCCGCCAAGATTTACTCCGAACAGGCCCGTCACGAAGCTGATCGGCAGGAAAACGGCCGACAGGATGGACAGGACGAACAGGCGCTGGTTCATCAGGTCGGAGCGTTCTTCCATGATCTGTTCCTGCAGGACCACCGAGCGTTCGCGGATGGCATCGAGATCTTCCGCAAGGCGGGTGACGCGGTCGACGGATTCCCTCAGGTAGAGGGCATCCGTTTCGGAGAAGAACGCCGCCGCGCTGCCTTCGCGCACCAGCTGTGACAATGCCTCGCGCTGCGGCACGATATAGCGGCGCAGGGCCAGCACCTTGCGCCGGAACTCGGCCAGTTCGGCCCGGCCGACGCGAACATCCGGATCGAGGATTTCGTCCTCAAAGCCGTCCGCCTGTTCGTCGAACGCCGCGATTTCCGGTTCCATCCGGTTGGTCAATGCGTTGGCCAGCGCGGCCACGAGGCCGCCCGTCGAATGGGGCGCCTCGCCGGTCTTGACCATTGCTTCGACGTCGCGTGTCGCCTGGATCGGTTTTGACCGCAGCGTGATCAACATCCCTTCGCTCGCCCACATGCGCAGGGCCAGCATGTCTTCCAGCGCTTCACCGGCATTGAGGTTCACGCCGCGCAAGTTGATCAGGAAACCGTTCCCGTGCCGCGATGACCGCGGACGGGTATCTTCCTGCAACAGGGATTGCGCGGCCAGTTTGTCGAGCCCGCTCTTGCGGTACAGCCACCCTTGCGCCTGGCGTGACAGGCGATTGAGATGCAGCCAGACGCGCGCATATTTCGCGATGTCGCCTGACAGGACATCTTCCCATTTCAGTGGCGTCGCCGCGCCATCTGCTGCGAACCCGAAACCAAACAGGAAGGGTTCAATGCCAGGGCCATCGTCCGTATCGGGGCTGGTCACAGGCGCGGGCTCGATGATCATCTAGGTGGCAACAACGCCCGGCAGCCTGTCGGCCCATGGCCGGGCCGCTTCCAGCTCCAGCGCCAGTTCGAACAGGAGCTGGTCATCGCCGCGCTTGCCCGAGAACATCGACCCGATCGGCAGGCCGGATGGCGACCATGACAGCGGCACGCTCATCGATGCGGCCCCGGCCACGTTCATCGGCGCGGTGAAGGCAGCAAACGTGACGACGCGGTCGTACAGCGTGTCATAGGCCACTGTGGGCGCCTGTTCGCCCAGCTTCACGGCCGGGCTGCCGGTCACGGGTGTCAGCAACACGTCAATGCCCTGGCCGGCAAAGCCGGAATCGTAGGCCGGCTCAAACCCCTTCAGCCAGGCGACGGTGGCGTCCATCTCGTCCTTGCGGGCCATGAACATTTCGGTCAGGCCCAGCGTCCACGGCTCCACGATGTCCGGCCCGATCGGCTTGCCGGAATAGGCGCTTGCCTGCTGGGCGAAATCGGCCGCGCCAGCCGCCCAGTAGAGCAGGAACTTGTCGAGGAATTCCTGACCGGAGAAGGGTGGGGTATAGGCGACGATCTCATGCCCGAGCCCGGCGCAGAGTTTGGCCACCTCTTCCAGCGCGGCCTTCGTTTCCGGCGCCACCGGCGTGCCGGCATAGGCGTCGGTCGTGAAACCGATCTTCAGGCGCCGCTGCAGCGGCAGGAGGTTTGCGTCGAGCGGCGCGAAGGTGCCGTCATTCGTCTGCGTGTCGCGGAACAGGTTCACGGAGTCCCGCACTGAAATCGTCACGGCGTGCTGGACCGAAATATCGACCGGCGGGCCGTCCGGACCGTCATGTGCGGGCAGCTGGCCGCGCGAGGGCTTCAGGCCGAACACGCCGCACGTGCTGGCCGGGATGCGGATCGATCCGCCGCCGTCACTGGCATGGGCGAACGGCACGACGCGGGCTGCGACCAGTGCCGCCGATCCGCCGGAGGAACCGCCGACAATGCGTGTCGTGTCCCATGGATTGCGCGTATCGCCGGTGACCAGTGGTTCGGTCGAGGCCATCAGGCCCATTTCCGGTGAGGTGGACTTGCCGAGCACGACCAGGCCTTCGGCGCGCCATCTGGCTGGCAGCGGATCATCCTTGCCGGGCATGTATCCCTCGAAGGCGCGGCTGCCATAATAGGTCGGCGCGCCATTCCAGTTGTGCAGGTCCTTGATGAAGGTCGGCACGCCCTGGAACGGGCCGGCCGGAGTCTGGCCAGCCTCGGCGCGTGCCGTGTCATAGATGTCCGACGCAATGGCGTTGATCTGGCCGTTCACCGCCTGTGCCCGCGCAATCGCGGCGTTGACCTGTTCGAACGCCGTGGTTTCACCTGCCGCAATGGCGGCGGCCATGGCCGTGCCGTCCATGCGGACGGGCACAGCCGGCGGCGGCGTTGCGGCAATAACGGGCGCAGTTTCAGGCATGGCCTTTGTGCGTGCGCAGGCGGCCAGGGCGGCTAGTGCGCTGCCGCCCAGCAAGGCGCCGCGTCGGGTCAGTCGGGTCATTGGTGTGTCCTCCCACGTCTTTTTCTTATGGGGCACACCGTGTATCGGTCCGCTGGCGAGTGCAAGAGGATGATACGATGACAGCGGATGCCCCCGCATCGCCGCAGGCAGAGGTGGATATCTCGCCGGACCTGTTGCGCGCGCTGCTGCGCGACCAGCATGCCGACCTGGCGCACCTGCCGATTCGCCTGCTCGATGCGGGTTGGGACAATGTCATGTTGCGGATCGGCGACGACCTTCTGGCGCGCTTGCCGCGCCGGGCGATTGCCGAAGCCTTGCTGAAGAACGAGCAGGCATGGCTGCCCAAACTTGCCCCGTTCCTTCCGCTGCCAATCCCGGCGCCGCTTCGCACGGGCCTGCCGGGCGCAGGCTATCCTTTTGTCTGGAGCATCCTGCCCTGGATCGAAGGCGAAGCGGCCGACCTCGCGCCGCCCGATTCTTCGGAGGCGCCGGTACTGGCCCGTTTCCTCCGGGCGGTGCACCAGCCCGCACCCGCCGATGCGCCGAGGAATGCCGTGCGCGACTGCCCGCTCACCGGCAAGCAGACCGACATAGAACGCCGCATGGCGATCCTGAAGCGGGAGACGGATGCCATCACGCCCGCAATTGAACAGGCCTGGTCCGAAGCGCTCACCGCGCCGATCGACGTGAAGCGCACCTGGATCGCGGGCGATGTGCATGCCCGCAATGTGCTGGTTCATGAGGGCAAGCTGGCCGCGTTCATCGACTGGGGGGACATGTGCGCCGGGGATGCGGCCACGGACCTGGCGTCCATCTGGTCACTGTTCGAGGATTCCCGCGCGCGCGCCGAGGCCGTAACGGCCTATGGCATGTCAGGGACGACCTGTTCGCGCGCCATGGGCTGGGCGGTATTCTATGGGGTGATCCTGCTCGAAACAGGACGGCGGGATACGCCGCGCCATGCTGCCATGGGCGAGGCGATCCTGCGCCGCCTGTCTGAGGATGTCCGGCTTTCGAGCCGCCCTATTTGATGACGCCGCAGGCGACGCGCCCACCGGCCCCGCCAATGGGCTGGCTCATGTGGTCGTCTTCGGCTTCATGGATCAGGATGGCTGATCCGTCGGCATCGGTCAGGTCCGACATCGGCGTCAGGGTCGTGAACGCTTCATAGCCTGCCGCGCCGTCCGCCCCGGCCCAGATGTTCGGGATGTCGCCGCCTTCGGGACCTTTCGGGTTGAGCAGGCCGTGGCCGCCCTCGATCATGCCGACATGCCCGCCGGAGGCCTTGAACGTGCCGATATCGGAACAGTCGCCGATCATGTGCAGGTGCAGGCCGTGCCAGCCCGGTGTGAGGCCGCCGGGTGCGATTTCCACGCGGAGCAGGATGCCATTCGGTCCGCCGAGGAGGTTGGCCGTGCCGATCTCGGTGCCTTCGCCGCCTATGATCGACGCCGTCGACCGCATCATCGAGGGATAGACGCCGTCTGCCGGGCCGGGCAGTTCCGCTTCGGTGGGAAGCGGTTCATCCGGCAATTCCTGTGGCTGGGCAGCTTCCTGGCTACAGGCAGCGAGGGAAAGGGCAAAGAGTGAGATGGCGAGTCGGTCCAGCATGGCGGGTCTCCTGTCGATCTTGGAACCATTATAGGGCACAACGCAGCAATTGCAGGGGAAGTTTCATTAAATGAAAGACCGGGCCGATAAACTCCTCGTGTCTCTCGGGCATTTTGACAGCCGGGCAGGCGCGCGTGCCGCCATTGAGGCAGGCCGGGTCACCGCCAATGGCGTCACCGTCGCCAAGCCGTCGCAAATGCTTTCATCCGAAGATGTGATCCTTGCGGAGGCGGCGCACCCTTATGTCTCGCGCGGCGGGCTGAAACTCGCGCATGCGCTTGAGGCGTTCGGAGTCGATCCGGCGGGGCGCCACTGCCTCGACATCGGCGCGTCGACCGGCGGCTTCACCGACGTGCTGCTGCGGGCCGGCGCGGCGCACGTCACCGCCATCGATGTCGGGCGGGAGCAGTTGCATGCCTCGCTGCGGGGCCATCCACGCGTCACCTCGCTTGAGGCGCAGGACGCCCGCACCCTCACTGCCGCCATGCTGCCCGCGCCGCCGAGCCTGCTTGTCTGCGATGCCAGCTTCATCGGGCTTGAGAAACTGCTGGACGTCCCGCTCAGCCTTGCCGCAGCCGGGGCTGATCTTGTCGGCCTGTTCAAGCCGCAATTCCAGGTCGGCCGGGCCCATGTCGGCAAGGGCGGGCTGGTCACGGATGCCGCGGCCACCGAACGGGCCGCCGACGCGTTTGCCGAATGGATGAATGAAAAAGGCTGGCCCATCCATGCCTGGACGGCCAGCCCGATTTCAGGCGGCGACGGCAATGCCGAACGCCTGTTTCACGCTGTCAGGGCTCAGTAGCCGTAGAGTTCCTGATCCTGAGCGCGATCGCCCACCACGCGCCAGGTTTCAGTGGGACTGTTGCGGCAGGCGAGCACGTGCTCGCCGTACTGATAGATCGTACGGCATTCTTCCTGACTGTAGGCCTGCTCGCCATAATAGGGCTGGGTATCGTAGCCCTGGTCGGAATAGCCGTCATTGTAGCCGGATGAGGCCGGATAGGCGCGCGGGGGCGGTGGCGAGGCCGGGTAGCGTGGCTGCATCACTTCCGGGCCGCCATAGAGGCCGTCGGTCGTGCGAGGGATGGAGCCGCCTTGATTATAGGCGCCCGGGTAGCTGTTCGCAGGCTGGTAGGGCGTCGGTCCGGCGGATCCGCAATTCGCACTGGAGCTGCTCGCGATTTCGCTGCCGGCAATGCCGCCGACGAGCGCGCCGAGCAGGGCGCCGACGACGACCTGGTCGCTATTGTCGCTGCTGCGGGAATGGCCGCGATGATAACTGCGCCTGTAGCCGCGATCATATCCATGACCACGATACCCGCGGCGACCGCGATAATGGTCGTCATTGCCATCTATATTGTTGCCGATAGCGCCGCCGATCAGCCCGCCGATCAGGGCGCCTGCGACGCCGCCGGCGAGCTTGTCGTCGCCGCGCTGGCGTTCGCATGCCGAATTCTGCGGCGCATAGCCATACCCCGCCT
Source organism: uncultured Alphaproteobacteria bacterium (assembly GCA_963973995.1). Lineage (GTDB taxonomy): Bacteria > Pseudomonadota > Alphaproteobacteria > Caulobacterales > Hyphomonadaceae > Hyphomonas. The sequence goes on along the minus strand of CAXBCO010000008.1, from coordinate 41,645 downwards.
GTGCAACGGCTGTTTCAGGAACCGCCAGCGCCAACAGCGCTGCGGCTCCGGCGAGAAGCGACAGTTTCATCATCGCATGTCTCCTTTTCGGCAGGCACGATGCCGCCAGACCAAAGGGGAGCATGGCAAGGCCAACCTGAACCGGACCTGAAAGCTGGACGGGCCTCCGGCTGCGTCCCATATTGCCTGCATGGGACTGCTCGGTATCGCCTCGAAAACGGCTGCCCGCGCACGCTATGCTGCGGAACAGGGCCTGCGCTCGGCCTGGTATGGCGCGCAGATGTCCGCCGCCCGGCGCAATGCGGGTGGTTTCAACCGGGCAGGCGAACCGAAATTCGAGCCGACGCGCGGCACGCCGGACATGGCGGCGCTGCGCAAGGCCTATTTCAACCTGTTCATCCAGGACCGGTTGAACGTCGAAGCGGGCCTCTATCCCGCGCCGCACGATTTACGCGTGCGCGACCTGCCGAACGCCCTGAAATCGGCCCGGGCCTTTCGCGCCGATGTCGCCGAAGTCGACCGGCGGCGCCAGGCCCGCGACGGCACCGAAATCCGCGAGATGCTGCCGGAAGGCTCCAACCGTTATCCGGACTATTACCGCCAGAATTTCCATTACCAGTCGGGCGGCTGGTTCACCGACGAGAGCGCCGAACTGTACGACACGCAGGTCGAGGCGCTGTTCACGGGCACGGCGGATGCGATGCGCCGGGCGGCGCTGGCCGAAATCTCACGCGAGCTGAAGGGCCGCGACCAGCGCCGTGTCAGCCTTCTCGACCTGGCCTGCGGCAATGGCCGGTTCCTGTCGCGGGTGATGAGCGTGTATCCGCGCCTCCAGGCCACCGGTCTGGACCTTTCGCCGAGCTATACCGAAGCGGCGCGCAAGCGCCTCGCACGCTGGCCGCAGGTGAGCGTGCTGCATGAGGCGGCCGAGGCCATGCCCATTCCGGATGCCAGTCTCGACATGGTCGTGTCGGTGTTCCTGTTCCATGAATTGCCGCCGGAGGTGCGTGAGCAGGTACTGGCGGAAGTGGCCCGCGTCCTGAAACCGGGCGGCCTGTTCATCCTCGCCGACAGTACCCAGTTCGGCGACTATCCCGAGATGGACGGCCTGCTGGAATATTTCCCGCACGGTTTCCACGAGCCCTATTATGAGAGCTACCTCTCATGGGACATGGCGGCATCCTGCGGCGGGGCGGGCCTCACCGCCGAGCGCGAAACGCTTGCCTTCCTCACCAAGGTCACGACCTGGCGCAAGCCGGCCTAGCGACCGGTCTGGCCCCGGTGGCGCAGTTTCGCGTCGGCCAGGACACAGGCCATCATCGCCTCGGCGACCGGTACGGCGCGGATGCCGACACATGGGTCGTGGCGTCCGACCGTGCGCACGTCGACGTCCTTGCCATCGCGGGTGACGGACTTGACCTCGTTGAGGATGGACGAGGTCGGCTTGATCGCGATGCGGACCACGACGTCCTGCCCGGTCGAGATGCCGCCGGCGACGCCGCCATTATTGTTGGCGAGGAAGCGGACGCCGTCATTGCCGGCGCGCATCTCGTCGGCATTCTGTTCGCCGCTGAAGGAGGCGGCCGCAAAGCCTGCGCCGATCTCGACGCCCTTGACGGCATTGATGCTCATCATCGCGCCGGCGAGTTCCGCGTCGAGCTTGCCATAGACAGGCGCGCCCCAGCCGGCGGGGACGCCGCTGGCATGGACCTCAACAATGGCGCCGGCTGAACTGCCGGACTTGCGGGTGGCATCGAGGAAGGTTTCCCATTGGGCCGCCATGTCGGCATCGGGGCACCAGAACGGGTTCTTTTCCGTCTGCTCCCAATTCCATTTGGCGCGATCAATCGCATGCGGGCCGATCTGCACGACGGCGCCGCGAAGGGTGATGCCATTGCCAATGGCGCAGCGTGCGACGGCGCCGGCTGCGACGCGGGCCGCTGTCTCGCGCGCACTGGAGCGCCCGCCGCCGCGATAGTCGCGTACGCCGTATTTCGCGTCATAGGAGAAGTCGGCATGGCCGGGGCGGTAGCTGTCGCGGATTTCGCTGTAGTCCTTTGATCGCTGGTCGGTGTTTTCGATCATCAGAGAAATCGGGGTGCCGGTGGTCACAGGCCCGCCGGTGCGGTCGTCCTCGAACACGCCGGACAGGATTTTCACGGCGTCCGGTTCCTGGCGCTGGGTGACGAAGCGCGACGTGCCGGGGCGGCGCTTGTCGAGGAAGCCCTGAATCCATTCAGGGGTCAGGACCAGCCCGGGAGGGCAGCCATCGACGACACAGCCAAGGGCTGGCCCGTGACTTTCGCCCCAGGTGGTGACGCGGAACAAATGACCGAATGTGTTGTGTGACATGTTGGGCCGCACCCCTCGTTTAATCTCGCTGCCTCCTATATGAAAACAAGACGCCTAACAAATCCGCAAAAAGGGCCAGCCATCGTGTCTCCTGTCATTCCCCCGTCTCCCAGCGCTGCAGACTATGCCACGGGGCGTGACCGCCCCCTGATTCCGGTTGTGCCGGACCCGATCGCCTTTTTCCGCGACTGGATGGCCGAAGCGCGGGCGAAGGAGCCCAATGATTCCAATGCCATGTCGCTGGCGACGGTGGATTCCGATGGCATGCCGGACGTGCGGATCGTGCTGCTGAAGGAGATTTCCGAGGCCGGGTTTTCCTTCTTCACCAATTTGCAGAGCCAGAAGGGCCGGCAATTGGCGGACAATCCCCGCGCCGCGCTCTGCCTGCACTGGAAGAGCCTGCGCCGCCAGGTGCGCATTCGCGGCACTATCACCCGCGTGTCCGATGCCGAGGCGGACGCCTATTTTGCCTCGCGCGCCGCGCAGAGCCGGATCAGCGCGATTGCGTCAGACCAGTCACGCCCGCTGCCGGACCGCGCCGTGTTCGAACAGCGCATCGCCGAAGTCTCGGAAGTCTATGGCGACGGGCCGGACATTCCCCGCCCCGAATTCTGGGGCGGGTTCCGTCTTGCGCCGACCGAGATCGAGTTCTGGCAGGACCAGGCGTTTCGCATGCATGACCGGCTGCGCTACACACGCGACGGCAAAGGCTGGACGACGACGCGCCTGTATCCCTGATCTCAGACGATCCCGTTCGCGACGGACAGGACGCGCATGTGCGGGTGGCCGTCGCTGGTTTTCGCCCATGAGCTGCCGTCGGCGGCAATCGTCGCCGTTACCCGCTGGCGGAAAGCCGAGAAGCTTTCGAATTCGACCACGTCGACCGGCTCGTCAAAGTGCAGCGTGACCTCGAAGGCCGCGCCGCCGCCAATGTCGCGCACGGCCAGGACGACGCCTTCGAACGGTTTCTTGAGGTAGAGCCCGCTGACGCGGTCGCCGACCTGGACCGGGATTTCCGGCAGGTTGGAGAGGCGCGCCGAGGCGGTGTTCCAGTCGCGATAGCCGAGTTCGGCGGCGACGCGTTCAAGCGCCGCGGAATGCGAGATGGGCGTTCCGGCGAGTGTTTCCACAGCGCGGATTTCGCGCGCACGGGCTTTCGCCTGTTCGCGCGTAGTGATGGAAGGTGACATGAGAAAGATCCTTTACCGTCATCCAGACGCGGTCACGTCAACGCGGGAGCTCGCCTTGCCGCAGGACCGCTGGAAGAGGTTCAGCATCCTGTTGGGTACAGGCGCCTTGCGGGGCCTGTGAGATCTTCACCTTCGGGATTGCGTCCCGGCGAGCGGCTGGTGTCTCAAACCGGAGCCGCACATATGCCGGGATTGGCCTGACGTCAACGCCCGCACTTTTCCCGGGCGCGGTCGTCGGACGTGAGGGCGGCGGCGACGCGGTAGGGCTCGTCGGTTGCGAGCAGGACAAGGCCGTCATCGACGAGGTCCTGGTATTCGCTGCCATCGCCATCGGCCCAATACAGGTCGTCGAGCCGTTCGCCTTTTCGGCCGAGGGTGCCGAAGGCCGGTTCGACGCCCTCCCGCAGATCGCGGGCCCAGGCGGCAGCATCCGGTGAGTCCGTGCCGGTCCAGGCGACGAGGCGGGTACGGTCGACGCCAAGGTCTTCGAGCCGGCCAATGTCGCGCGATCCCCGGGCTGACGCGGAGAGCATCAGGTTCGGATCGGCGGCGGCGATTTGCGCCGCTTCGTCATCGGAATAGGAAATCAGGACGACATTGTCATCCGCGCCTGCCGCGTGCACGGCGGCGGCGATATTGCGGAAACTGGTGGTCGGCTTGCGGTCGAGTTCGAGAATGGCGCCTGACTGTTTCGCCCAGAGCAAGACGTCGGTCAGCTTGGGCGGGGAGAAATCGGTTCGCTTGCCGTCATTGTCGACCATGCGGAGACCGGAGAGGTCGGCCCAGTCGGTATCGGCGACATAGCCGTCGCCGGTGGTCGTGCGGTTGAGGCGGTTGTCATGCATCAGCAGCATCACGCCATCGCGGCTTTCGGCCACGTCGATTTCGAACACGTTGATCCCGTTGGCAAAGCCGTGTTGCAGGGTTTCCAGCGTGTTTTCGGGATAGCCGGGCGCCGGGCCGCCGCGATGGGCGGCGATGAGCAGGCCCCTGTTCTCGCGCACGCAGTCGAAATACGCAGGAAGGGGAAGCGCGGGCGCGGAAATCGATGCAGGCGTTGCCCCGGAGTCGCCGGAACTCGCCTGACGGGATGTGTCGCCGCAGGCGGCCAGCGTCGCCAGCACCGCGCCCAGCAAGGCAAATCTCAACATGGTCGCACTCCTAGTTCCTTGCGCTGCAGCAATAGCCCGAATAAACCCAACCTCAACGATGAAAAAACGCTGCCGAATGGCGGCACTGAGGAGGATATCGATGCAAGGCATCATGCAAGACTGGCCGCTGACGGTAAACAAGATCCTGGAACACGCGAACATGCAGCACGGCGCACGTGAAATCATCACGCGCCGCGTCGAGGGCAATATCGTGCGTTCGACCTATGCCGATCTGTTCGTCGCGTCCAAACAGGTCTCCAGCGCCTTGAAGGATATCGATATCGGCATGGGCGACCGGGTGGCGACGCTCGGCTGGAACTCCGAGCGCCACATGGCCGCCTGGTATGGCACGATGGGCATCGGCGCCGTCCTGCACACGATCAACCCGCGCCTCCACCCGGAACAGATCGCCTGGATCGCCAACCACGCCGAAGACAAGGTGCTGATCTTCGACAAGACATTCCTGCCGATTGTCGAGGCAATCAAGGAACACCTCCTGACCGTGAAGACGTTCGTGATCTTCGCCGGAGCCGACACGATGCCGGAGAATACGCTGGGCGCGATCCCGTTCGACATCTGGATCGACGGCCGGTCGACGGATGTGCGCTGGGGCGATTTCCCGGAAACCACGGCCTGTGGCCTCTGCTATACGTCGGGCACAACCGGCAATCCGAAGGGCGTGCTCTATTCGCACCGCTCGAACGTGCTGCACACGCTGGTGACCATGTCGAAGGACGCGATGGGCATGGGGTCTGCGGATGTCGTGCTGCCGGTCGTGCCGATGTTCCACGCGAATGCCTGGGGCCTGGCGCTGAGCTGTCCGGCAACCGGGGCCAACATGGTGATGCCGGGCGCGCAGATGGATGGTGCGTCGATCTACGAATTGCTCGATACCGAAAAGGTCTCGATCACGGCCGCCGTGCCGACCGTATGGCTGATGCTGCTGACCTATTTGCAGGAAAACGACCTGAAGCTGCCGTATCTCAACCGGGTGATCATCGGCGGATCCGCGATCCCCGAGAAGATCCTGCGGGCCTTCGAGGAAGATTACGAAGTCGATGTCGTCCATGCCTGGGGCATGACGGAAACGTCGCCGCTCGGCACGCTGGGCACATTGCCGCCGCACCTTGTCGACGCCGACGTCGACACGCGCATGGCGCAGAAGCTGAAGCAGGGCCGTCCGCCCTTCGGCGTCGAGCTGCGGGTCGTGGACGATGCCGGCACGGTGCTGCCGCGCGACGGCAAGACATCCGGACGCCTCCTGGTGCGCGGCGCAGCGATTGCGGCGGGCTATTTCAAGGGCGATGGCGGCAACGTGCTGGACGATGAGGGCTTTTTCGATACCGGCGATGTCGCCAATATCGACGAATACGGCACGATGACGATTACCGACCGTGCCAAGGACGTGATCAAGTCCGGCGGCGAATGGATTTCCTCCATCGACATCGAGAACATCGCGGTCGGCCATCCGAAAGTGGCCAATGCGGCCGCCATCGGCATCTACCATCCCAAATGGGACGAACGCCCGCTGCTGATCATCCAGCCCCTGCCGGGCGAGACGCCGAGCAAGGAAGAGGTGCTCAAGTCCCTCGAAGGCAAGATCGCCAAATGGTGGACGCCGGACGATGTCGCCTTCGTCGATGAAATCCCGCTCGGCGCCACCGGCAAGATCAACAAGCTGGCCCTGCGCGAGACGTTCAAGGACTATAAGCTGCCGACGGCCTGACATTCGCACCAGCAGATGCGACGCCCGTGAAGGCGCCTGTCATGTGGACCGGGTTTCTTTGCGGGCTGTGCCGGGACGTCAGGAGTCCGGCAATGGCAGCGCGGCTGGGCGGGCGATGAGCGCGCGAGCCGCACGCCAGATCTGCGCAGGGGGAGCCGGCGACAGCACGGGCCGGAAGACCGGGTCGAACGCCTCGCCGCTGAGCGCGGCGGCGAGCCGCCTTGACGCGGGCGATTCGGGGGCTCGCACGATGGCAGGCTTGCGCGAGTCCGTGTCGATCCACAGCAATTCGACGCGGCCCGTGTCCGTGATGGCCCAGCAATACAGGAATCCCCTTCCATAGGTGAGCCGGATCCAGGCGAGGAGCACGAGGTGCTGCAGCCAGATCCAGGGCCAGGCGGGTCGCAGGTGTGCGGGCAAATCCGAAGGGGGCGAGAGCAGCGACATTGGCGGCGATTATAAGCCGGTTCCGGTGGTGTCGGACAAATTTCCCCGACATGCCGCGATTGTTACTGAACGACGGCGGAAATGTGGGGGATAAGGCCGGGGGCGACAAAGCGAACGCGTCGCGTTATCTGATGGAAAACCGAGGGAGACGAGCGCATGTCGAGCATAGCTGAAAAATCACAAGACGCCGGATGGCGCGGCAAGTTTGCCGGCTTTGCCCTGGGCCTGTCCATTTTTGCGGTTCTCTGGTTCGCTGTGGCGGCCATTGGCACCAAACTCGGGCTGTGGAGCTGGCAGTTCGGCCTGGGCAAGATGACGATTGGTTGGGGTCCGATGCTGCTGATGGCCGCGCTGGGTGTATCGGTGATCGCGGTCATCGTGGCGCTGATCAAGGCACCACGGAAACAGGCGCTGATGCTGGCGATGGGCGCCTTGCTCATTTCCGGCCTGGCGTTCGGGCGTGTGCTGGCCTTTGGCGGCCAGGCCGGGCGCCTTCCGCCCCTGCATGAAGTCCAGACCGACTGGTCCAACCCGATCCAGCCGAGCGAAGCCCTGCTGGCCGCACGCGAATCGACCGGGGCACTCAACACGATTGAAGACGCGCCTGTCGTGCCTGCAGGGGCCGATGCCCGCTGGCCCGGCACGGGTGGACGCCTTGTATCCGAACTGCAGGAAGAGGCCGAGTTCGATCCGGCAACGCAATCGTCGCCCAAGCTGGCGCCGTATCCGCAACTGGAAACGCTGGTCGTGCCTGCCGCCTCCTATGACATGGCCTTCGCGGCCGCGCTTGCCGCGGTCGAAGACCGTGGCTGGACCATCGTCACCAATGATGTCGAGGCCGGTAGCATCGAGGCCACGCAGACCTCGTTCTGGTTCGATTTCAAGGATGACGTGCTGATCCGGGTCGTTCCGGACGGCGACGGCTCACGCATCGACGTTCGTTCGATCAGCCGGGTGGGCCTGTCGGACCTTGGCGCGAATTCGAAACGCGTGCGCGACCTGCTCGACGAGATCGAGGTGCGGCTGAACTAGACCGCCAGCACGCATGGCCGGGGAGCGCATGGCGCCTCCGGCTGTAGCGGGCCTGATGCCCGGCCAATGTCATGCGCCAGTCCTTGCGGATGGGCAGGCAGGCACCCCGTTGCGAGGGGGGCATTTGTGGCAATGGCTATGGCAAATGGCATGGCTACCCCTCGTGCACAAAGGCCGCCTTCCATCCGCTTCGAGACCGCCAAGGGCGCCGGCACGACCCTTTGCCCATGGCGATCCAGACCGGTCCGCGCCCTCGCATGAAGGCAACGGACGCTGCAATCATACGCGTAAAAGGATTGCGGTCGGAGAAGAAAGCCGAATTGGCCCGTCCCTACAGGGATTCCAGGCAAGTGGCTGTTGGAGAGGCGCTAGCGCTCCTTCGGGTCCAGCGCGTCGCGTAGGCCGTCGCCGATGAAGTTGAGGCAGAGCAGCGTCACGGCCATGGTCAGGGCCGGGGCGAGCAGCATCCAGGGCTTCTCTTCCATCGTCTTGGCGCCTTCGGAGATGAGCACGCCGAGCGAAGTCAGCGGCTCGTTGACCCCGAGGCCGAGGAAGGAGAGGAAGCTCTCCGCCAGGATCACCACCGGAATGGTCAGCGTGACATAGACGGCGACCGGGCCGATCACATTGGGCAGGATGTGGCGCAGGATGATCGCCCGGCGCGAGACGCCGGAGGCGCGGGCGGCCTCAATGAATTCCTTGCCCTTGATGGCCAGCGTCTGGCCGCGCACGATGCGCGCCATGGTCAGCCATTCGATGGCACCGATGGCGGCAAAGATCAGGACGATGTTCCGTTCGAACACGGTCAGCAGCAGGATCACGAAGAAGATGAAGGGAAGGGCGTAGAGCACGTCGACGATCCGCATCATGAAATTGTCGACGCGCCCGCCGAGATAGCCGGCGGTTGCACCCCAGGTCACGCCGATCACCAGGCTGACGGCGGTGGCGACGATGCCCACCGTGAGCGAGATGCGCAGGCCGATCATCAGGCGGGCCAGCAGGTCACGCCCCTGGATGTCGGTGCCCAGGACGTGCCAGCCCTCGAGCGTCGGCGCGATGGTACGCGCATTGGAGATGGCCTTGTAATCATTGACCCAGACCATGGGGCCGAACAGCGCGATCAGGATAATTGCGCCGAGGATCCACATGGAAACGACGGCGGCCTTGTTGCGGAACAGGCGCGCGCGGGCATCGTCCCACAGCGAGCGGCCGCCAATGATGGCCTGGGTTACGGGTTCGACGCGGCCGGTCGGATCGAGGAGGGGTTTGATCTCGGTCATCAGTCGTACTTCACTTTCGGATCAAGCACCGCATACAGCACGTCGGCGACGAGGTTCAGGATCACGATCAGGCCGGCGTAAACGATGATCGCCCCCATCACGAGCGTGTAGTCGCGGTTGAGCGCGCCGTTGACGAAATAGGAGCCGAGGCCGGGCAGGCCGAAAATCTTCTCGATCACGACCGAGCCGGTCATCACGCGGGCCATGGCGGGGCCGGCATAGGAGATCAGGGGCAGCATGGCGGCCGGCAGGGCGTGGCGCACGATCACCTGCCGCTCTGACAAGCCCTTGCTGCGCGCCGTGCGGATATGGTTCGAGCGCATCGTTTCGATGATCGAGGCGCGCATCAGGCGCGAGATGATCGCGATCTGGGGCAGGGCGAGGGCCACGACCGGCAGGGTCATGTTGTGCCAGTTCATGCCGATATTCGGATACTGGCCCAGTCCGCCGACGGCAAATATTCCCGCGCCGAGCGAAAAAACCAGGATCAGGATCGGTCCGGTCACGAAGGTCGGGATGGATATGCCTGCCATGGCGACACCCATCACGGTGAAGTCTGCCGCCGAATTTTGCCGGAGTCCGGCAAACACGCCCAGCAATGTGCCAAGCCCGAGGCCCAGCAGCATGGCCAGTGACCCGATGGTGAGGGAAATCGGCAGGCCGTCGGCGATCAGCTGGTTCACGCTCTTGCCGAGCGTCTTGTAAGATGGGCCGAAATCGCCCTGCAGAACGCCGCCGACATAGTTCAGGTATTGCTCGTGGAGCGGCTTGTCGAAGCCGAACTTGGCGGCGATGGCCTGCTCGGTGGCCGCCGGCAGCTTGCGTTCGCCGTCGAACGGGCCGCCCGGCGCGGCGCGCATCATGAGGAAGGCCATCGTGATGATGGCCAGCATCGTGGGCACGGCGATCAGAAGCCGCCGGAACGTATACGCCCATGGAACGCGGCTGAGGGCTCTCTGAAGTGATGACACGGGAGCGTGACTTTCCGTAACAGTTGCTGGGCAGGCGACGAAAGTTGAACCCCGAAGCTTGGAAGGTTGCGTCTTACTCCTTAGCTTGTGTACAGAGCCGATCAAGACTGCGCCAACATTCAGGATATTTCCCATGGCAGACATTCGACGCGTCACGGACGCCTTTTCCGTCGCTCCGCAAATCTCTGTAGACGATGTCGAGGCAATTGCCGCTGCGGGTTACAAGACCATCGTCGCCAATCGCCCGGATGGCGAAGGGGGCGTCGACCAGCCGCGCATGGGACCGATCCGTGCGAAGGCCGAATCGCTGGGCCTGAGCTTCGCGGCCTTGCCGTTTTCGGGCGCACCGACGCCTGAAATCGTCGAACGGATGGGCCATATTCTCAATGAGGCGCCGCAGCCAGTCCTGGCCTATTGCCGCACGGGCACGCGCTGTATCACCGCCTGGGCGCTGACCCAGGCCGGGCAAGGCGCGCCGGAAGACATCATTGATGCCGCGGGCGCAGCCGGATATGATTTGTCGAGCCTTGAATCGCTGCTCTAGATGGGCCTGCGGCACGCGGAACAAACTTATGTGAGCAAATCGTCACATTCATGCGGCATTAAGTGTGTTGTCAGTGATCGGTCACCGTGCGAGGCAGAGCAAAGCGAGGGCACAGCCATCCGTTGTTCCCGCGACAGGAGTTGACGCGATGTCCGAACGTCTGTGGATCACGGATTTCAAGTATGACGAAGGCACGATCCTGGTCAAAAAGACCGGGCACAGAATCGTGCCGGATCTCTCGCTCCTGCACAGTATTTTCACCTGGTTCTGCTTCTATTTCTTCGCCCAGACCTGGCGCACATGGCGTCGCGTTACGGGTCACAAGCGCCCCACCATCGCCTTCTATCCTGACAAGCCACGGCCCTGGTACTTCATCTGGCCCGTCATGCATGTCTCCGGTTCCAAACTGATCGACGATGTCTCCAAGGCCGATATCGTTTTCCAGTTTGACGATTCCACCGAAACGAACAATGCTGTGCCCGCCGTTCGGGAAAATGCGCTGCTGGTCAATTTCGGCTGCCAGGACGTGTCCAAGACGACCGTCGCGGAAGCGTTTGGACGCGCCGCCGGCTATTCGCTGAAGGTTGATCCGACCACTTATGAAGGCCGCATGGTCGAAAAGTCCGAGTTGAACGCAGCCCATGACGGCCGTGTGCTGGAAGGCCCGCTCGATACGCCTGTCGCAGGCAAGACATACCAGTTGCTGGTCGACAACGAGATCGATGGCGGGCTGGTCGAAGACCTGCGCTGCTGCATCGTTGGCGGATCGCCGATCATCGTGTTTCGCAAGCGCCGTCCGCTCGCGCGGCGTTTCCTCAACGAGAATGTCGAAGTTTTGCTCGACGAGCCTCGCAATTGCTACACGCCGGATGAAATTGGCGTGATCGAGCGCTTTGCGGCAGACGTCGGGCTGGACTGGGGCGGCGTTGACGTTCTACGTGACCGGCCATCCGGACGAATCTATATCGTCGATGCGAACAAGACTGACATGGGCCCGCCAGTGGCGCTCAAGCTTGGCGCGAAGCTGCGCGCCACGCGCCGCATGGCCATCGCTTTTGCCGGCGCGTTCGCACCGAAGAAGCGCTGACAGGTCCGGGCAAGGCGAAAGTACAAGAGTTACAAGCATGGCTATTCCATACGTTCGGGGCATCGAGTTTGAATACGGCGAGGTCCAGCAGGTCTCGCCGCTGATTCGGCGCGTGATTGCCAACAATCCCGGCCCCTTCACCTATGTCGGCACCGGCGTGTACATTATCGGGCACGGCGAGGTGGCGGTTATCGATCCCGGTCCGATGGACGAGACGCATTTCGAGGCGCTGAAGGCGGCGCTGAAGGGCGAAACCGTCACGCATGTGCTGGTCACCCACGGCCACTCCGACCATTCTCCGCTGGCGATGCCTTTGGCGAAATGGGCCGGCTGCAAAACCTATGCGAAGAATTGCGGCGTCCCGACCGCCAAGGGCGAACTGGGGAGTGCGGACGATCTCGGCTTCATGCCGGACGTAAAGATTGGCGACGGCGACAGTTTCTCCGGCCCGGGCTGGACGCTCGACGTGATCGAGACGCCGGGCCATACATGCAACCATCTCTGCTTTGGCCTGCGCGAAGAGAATGCCTGTCTCTCCGGCGATCATATCATGGGCTGGTCGACGACCGTCGTCGCACCGCCTGACGGCGACATGGCGGACTATATGGACAGTCTCGAGAAAATCCGTACCAAGGGCTTCGAGACGCTCTGGCCGACGCATGGCAACCCCGTGCGGGGCAAGGATTTCGTCAACGAGTTCATCACCGAATATGCCAACCATCGCCGGGCCCGCGAGGCGTCGATCCTCGAACACTTGCGCAATGGTGAAACGTCCATCCCGGCCATGGTCGCGATCATGTATGCGGACGTCGAAAAGCGCCTCCACCCCGCAGCGGCAATGTCCGTGCTCGGACATATGGTTGCCCTGATCAAGGCTGGCGTCGTGCGCACCGATGATGCGGCACCCACGGTGCGTTCTCGCTTCGAACTGACCCGCACGAACGCCTGAACGGCTTACCTGTTCGCCAGCTGGTCAAACCCGGCATACCAGATCGGTGAAGACCATGCGCGCTCCTGCAGGGTCGTGTGCAATTCCGGATTCGGCGGCGTGCCGTTGCGCACAGCATCCCATGTCGACCAGCGGCAGGTCGGGTTTTCCAGCACACGCACATAATAGGCCGCTTCGAGATCGGCATCGAAGTCCGGGTCCTGCCAATAGGCCTTGAGCTCGTCGGCGCCCGCGCCCGGATCGGTGCTGCAATCGGATATGTCGACGCTGGCGCCATTGTCCGCGCAGCGGTGCGTCACGGCATCCGGCACGGCGCCGCCGGAACAGGCGACGTCATGGATCGCCTCGTGCGTTTCGCCGCCGTCTGTCCATACCTTGACCACCTGTGCGCGCTGCAGCGGCGCACTCATCGGATCGCGCACGGCCCAGACCAGGAAGCCGGGGGCGGCCTCTCCGCTCACTTTTGCAAGCTGTCCGCCCATCGGCACGCCTTGGTCATAGGCCCGTTGCAGCAGGTCGGCATCGGCGAGCATTGCGGGTTCATAATCCATGCCGGCAAAGAAGCGCACCTTCATGCGCGGGCCGGACGTACCGAAGGTTTCCTTGCGATTCATGGCATCGAAAATGGCCTCGCGCGTGTTGGATTCCGCCCATACGCCGGCCAGTCCACTGGAACCGAACTGGGTCGCCGTTATCTGTCTCCGTGTCTCCGGGTCGTCAGCGCCTTCCCATGTCTTGCCGCCATTGGGCGGAACCGACCGGCGGGCTTCGGGGCTGGCGCCATCCTGGGGAGTCTTGCCCCAATGGAATTCCTCAACCAGCGACGCCGCTGCAACATGCGTGTCGCTGGAGCTGATGAGACCGAACTTGTACGGATTGAATCCTTCCGTCTCCTGCAAGGCGAGGCCGCGCTTGTAGGCGGAACGGACAAAGTCGCCGGCGCCGGGCGTGGTCTTCATCGTGCTGCCGATGAAATACTCGTACTGTTCGAAATCGGCCCATTCGTCATTCGGTGACAGGGTGGGGGTTGTTTCCGAGGTGCCCTTGACCTGGGACACTTCGACAAGCGGCTCGTTGCGCATGCGCTTATCGGCATAGGCTGCCGTCAGCGGCTCTCCGTTGTAGGTTTGCAGGGCGAACATCTCGCCGTTCGAGGCATTCGAATTGTGCGGAATGGCCAGCACGTCACGGCCTTCGCTGCGTTGGCCTTCCATCCATGTCCACAAGTCTTCCGGATTGGTGGAATCGAGCGTCGAGAACAGGCGATCGGGCGCTTCGCCCCGGAAGATGACATTGCGATGCAGGTTGCCGGCCGCGGGCGGGCCGTCGCCGGGGACAGCCATCATCGCCGTGAATTCATAGCCCGAAAAGGCCGTGAACGTGCCCGGCTCATTGTTGCGTTCGGCGGAATCGATCGTCGCGGCCCAGACGGAATCGATGAGTTCGCGATCATAGATCTCTTCAATCTCCTCGCCTGTCGCAACAGTCACGCCGACGCGCAGGAAAGACTGCCCCGGATCGGTTGCATCCGCACCGAACACCGATTGCGCAATCTTGGTCTGCGACAAGGGAGATGACGGCGTGTCCATCGCAGGCACCACGCCCAGGTATTCGCCATGATCGGTGACGGCGAGGAAATCCAGCGGCGGTCCCGCCAGTTTTATGTCGTAGCCAGCGGGGTGCCGGATGGCTTCGCCCTTGGCGAACCGATACGCATCGTCCGGGGTCGCGCGCACGCCGAAGATATAGGCGTCGAACGAATTGCTCGTGTGCACGTGGACGTCGCCGAAATAGGCATTGCGGGTCGGGCTGGCGGCGGGAGCGATCTGGTCAGCGGCGGGCGCCGGGGCGCCTTCAGGTGCCTTGGCGGTCGTCGTGCCTGGCGCACATGCGGCCAGGGCGAGGGCTGGCAGGGCCCATCCAAAATGCTTGCTCATCGTGTTTCCTCTCCCGTTTTTTGGGAGAGAGTGCCGAAAGTCCGGGCAAGTGCAAAGAAAAAATCGGAATGGCGGCCTATTGTTCGCGGCGCACCCGGAACGCGAGTCCGCCGTCGAGCTTCATCTTATAGCTGCCGAGCGCAGCGGAATAGATGTGGGCTTGGGTCTGGTTCCTGGCGCGGGTGCTCTTGTCGTCGATCTGCACCCAGACCTGCCCATTATCCAGCGTGACACGCAACCTGCCGGCACTGTCCATGCGCACGGACGCCACGCCTGTCGTGATCTCATCAAGCTCCTTGTCCGACCCGCCGCTCTTCTTCAGCGCCAAGGACGGCAGGGACGGGATCGAGAACCCGAAAGAGTCGCGTTTCACCTTCTCGACTTCGGCACGGGTGATTGTTGTCACTTCGCCGGCATCTTCCGCGGCTTTCAGGCGTCCGACGGCGGCGTCATAGCAGGCGAGCCGTTCGGCATCGGTGCTGATGCCGGCGCAGGCATAGACGTCATCCGTGGAGGCATCCTGCGCCAGGGCGGGCATGGATACGAGGCAAATCGCGGCAATCGCGCTCAGGAATCGGGTCATCGCAGGTCGTCCTCTGTGTTCGTGTCAGGGCTCAGGCTTCCCAAAGCCGAGCCAGTCTGGCAGCACTGTGGCAAATCTGGCGCATGCCGGAAAGCCACCGGAGACAGGAAACATGATGCTGAAGCCCCTAATGAGTTCGACCCTGACGGCCGCCCTGGTGCTGGCCCTGTCCGCCTGCGGCGGCGGTGGCGGCAAGGCGGCAGACGACGTGCCAACGCTCCGCCGGGGCATTTCGGCCAAGGTCGACACGCTCGACCCGCACAAATCGTCGGCCCAGTGGGAAAACATCGTGATCGGCGACATGATGATCGGCCTGATGACCCATGGCGAGGACGGCAAGCCTGTTTACGGCATGGCTGACAGTTACGAGACCGATCCGTCGGGCCTCGTCTGGACCTTCCACCTCGGCGACTATGCCTGGTCGGATGGCGCACCGGTTGTCGCGAACGATTTCGTCTACGCCCTGCGCCGGATCCAGAAGCCGGAAATCGCGTCGCAATATGCGTCGCTGCTCTATGTCATCAAGAATGCGGCCAAGGTGAATACCGGCGACATGTCACCTGAAGAGCTCGGCGCGCGGGCCATTGACGACAAGACGCTCGAACTCACGCTCGAATATCCTGCGCCCTACCTGCCGGGCCTGCTGACCCATTACACGACCTATCCGGTGCCCCAGCATGTCGTCGAGCAATATGGCGACGCGTGGATCCAGCCTGGCAACATCGTCACCAACGGACCCTACAAGCTGGTCTACTGGCGCACCGGCGACCAGCTCGTGTCGGAAAAGAACCCGACCGGCTTTGCCGCCGACCAAGTCTGTTTCGAGAGGGTTGTCTATTACGAGCTTGAGGACCAGACAGCGGTCGAGAACAAGATCGCGGCCGGGGAACTCGACATCAACAATGCGTTTGACGGCGCCCGGCAGGCCGAGCTGGAGGTGAAGTTTCCAGGCTGGCCGCGCACGACCCCGTCGCTCAATACGACTTATTGGAGCATCAACTCGTCGCAGCCGATCTTCAAGGACGTGCGCGTGCGCAAGGCGCTCGCCATGGCGCTCGACCGGGAATTCATCGTTCGCAACGTGCTGACGCCAGGCTTCCTGCCTGCCTATTCGATGGTGCCACCCGGCATCGACAATTACGATGTGGAGCGGCCGACGGTTGACTGGAAAGACATGCCGCGCGCCGAACGCCTCGCAGAATCGAAGCGTTTGCTCGAAGCGGCCGGATACGGGCCGAACAATCCGTTCAAGTTCGAATTCATCCACCGCTCGACCGACGACAACCCGAAAGCGGCACCGGTGGCCCAGTCCAACTGGGCTGAAATCGCGCCCTGGGTCGAGCCGACGATCATCAAGCAGGACACCAAGGTGCTCTATGCCCGGCTGCGGCAGTCCGACTTCCAGGTTGCCGACGGGGCCTGGGTTGCCGACTTCGATGACCCGATCAACTTTCTCTACCTCCTGGATTCGCAGACCGGCCAGCAGAATTACGGCCGCTACTCCAATCCGGAATATGACGCGCTCCTGGCCCGCTCGAATGCCGAACTGGATCTCACGAAACGCGCCGAAACGTTCGCCGAGGCCGAGCAGCTGATGCTGAACGACTATCCGATCACGCCGATGTGGTTCCAGGTGACCAAGAACCTCGTCGACCCCAGCCTGACCGGCTGGACAGACAATGCGGTCGACCAGCACCGCTCGCGTTTTCTCTGCCGGGACGGTATGAAGGCCGAATAGGTTTCTGGGTCGCGGGGAGGGCGGCATGGAACATGAGGTCGAAGTCGCGGGTGCTGCATCAATTGGCAGCCTGTCGCCGGGCAGCCACCATCCGGTGCAATCGGGCCTGCCGTGCGAGAATTGCGGCGAAATCGTTCCCGACAGGTTCTGTACGACCTGCGGCCAGCTCGCATCGGATTTCCATCGTCCGTTCTGGGAGCTGATTTCGGGCAGCCTTGCCGACGTGTTTTCGCTCGATGGCCGCCTGTTGCGGACCCTGCCGATGCTGATATTGCGGCCCGGACGGGTGACCCGCAATTACCTGGATGGCCAGCGGGCCCGCTATGTTCCGCCCTTTCGGATGTTCCTGCTGGCATCCCTGCTGTTTTTCCTGACCGTGTTCACGGCCGGCGACGAATTCGGCTGGTTTGACGGCTGGAAGTTCGATCCGCAGGGACAAACCGGAATGTCGATGGGCCTGACGACACCCGCTGACCGGGCCGCGGCCGGGCAGGCCGGCGACGAGACCGCTTCGGGTGTCCTCTTTGCCGATATCCTGCTGCCCGATGGCAGGGTCGATCGCGACGCTCTTCATGCGCTTATCCGGAACCAGGCCGACGAGACGGCAACGCCTGCAGACATCGAAATGTCCTACAAGGCGGCGGACAAGGCTGCGACAGTTTATGAAAACCAGGACCGGTTCGGCGCCCGCCTGCGCCAATGGGCACCGCGCTTCAGTCTCTTGTTCCTGCCTGTTTTCTCGCTTTTGCTGACATTGCTCTATGTCTGGCACCGCAAAGTCTACCTGTACGACCACCTGATTGCCGGCCTGCATTTCCAGACGTTTCTTTACCTTCTGGGAACCATGCTTTTGCTTGTCGGCGCGTTTGTGCCCGTATCGCCTGCCGCGCTTGCCGCGGGCGGATTTGTGATCATTTTTTCTTATCTTTACAGGATGTTGCGGGTCACATACGGGTCTGGACGCGTATTATCGGCGTTCAGAGCCATAATTTTGCTGTTCCTCGGCATGATTTTGCTCGCCATGCTGGCCGTTGGCCTAGTCGTTCTCAGCTTCCTGCTCACCTGAGGCAGGAAATACCCGCAACTGAGGCAAATAAACCACACCCGGTCGGTTTTGATGACGGAATGGTAACGACGCGTTGACGTCTGTGTGACGAAAGCCCTATCGATATGGCCAAGTCCCGGAATCAGGGGTCCGGGCTAGCGTCCTATCAGGACGCATTTGTAACAATTGGAGGTACCAACGTGAACGGGAATACCATGAAATCCCGCCTACTTGCCTCGTCCGTATTCGCGGGCGTTGCATTTATGGCATCGGCGAGCATGCTCGCTACAGCTCAAGAAGCTGATGACGCAGTCGACACAGTCGAAGCGCCAGTCGCTGAAGACGCTACCGCCCGCCAGGCCACAGTCTATGTGACCGGTTCGCGGATCGCTTCGCCAAACCTCGTGACCACAAGCCCGGTTTCGACAGTTACGGCGCAGGACATCAAGCTTCAGGGCGTCACGCGCGTTGAAGACCTGGTCGTTCAACTGCCACAGGCATTTGCCGCTCAGAACTCGTCGGTTTCGAACGGCGCTTCGGGTACGGCAACTGTCAGCCTTCGCAACCTTGACCAGGGTGGCAGCGCGACGCGTACGCTCGTCCTGATCGACGGCAAGCGCATGCCTTACGGTTCGCCAAACGACGCCGCTGCCGACCTCAACCTGATCCCAGGTGCCATGGTCGAGCGCGTTGACGTGCTGACCGGTGGTGCTTCGGCTGTCTACGGTTCGGACGCTGTTGCAGGTGTTGTCAACTTCATCCTGAAGGACAATTTCGAAGGCGTTCAGCTCGACACGCAGTATGGTTTCTTCCAGCACAATAACGACTACGACACGAACGGCGACCTTCGCAGCGTGATCGAAGCCCGTTCGGCGGGCAACCCATCGCAGTTCCAGCTGCCTGAAGACAATGTGACCGACGGTTACTCGAAAGAAGTGACTGCTATCATGGGTGCCAGCACCGATGATGGCCGTGGCAACGTCACCGCCTACCTCTCCTGGCGGAACAATGATGAAGTGCTGCAGGCAAACCGCGACTACTCCGCTTGCGCGATCGGTAACGCTTCTGCCACTGGCTTCACCTGTGGCGGTTCGTCGACGTCCTATCCTGGCCGTATCTCGGACTTCAACAGCTTCGACTACACGATCGACCAGACAACAGGCGACTTCCGCCCGTGGAATGGCGCGACAGACCAGTACAACTATGGTCCGTTGAACTATTACCAGCGTCCTGATGAGCGTTACTCGTTCGGCTTCAATGGTCACTACGAAATCAATTCGAACATGGAAGCCTACACGCAGGTCATGTTCATGGATTACCAGTCGACAGCGCAAATCGCGCCGTCGGGCAACTTCTTCGTGACTCAGGGCATCAGCTGCGACAATGCGCTTCTCTCCACCAGCCAGCAGACTGACCTTTGCACAATCGACCTCGTGCCAGACATCGTTGATGATCCAACGACGACAGACGACGAAGTCGCTGACTTCATTGGCGGATTCAACGATCCGGCCATCGGTCAGGCCTGGGTCAATGCAACCCTCGGCCTGCAGGATGCTTACACCGGTCAGAATCCTTACCTGATCGATCCGGATCCTGTGGTCATCGGTGACGAGTCGCTCGGCCTTGCGGCCTTCAACGGTGTTGCACCGGCCTATTTCGGTCGTCGTAACGTCGAAGGTGGCGGTCGTACCGACAACCTCGGCTACCAGACCTATCGCGGCGTTGTCGGCCTTCGTGGCGACCTTCCGGACGCACCGGGCTGGACCTATGACCTTTCGGCACAATACTCGCAGGTCACGCTGGCTCGTTCCTACACGAACGAGTTCTCGATCACCCGCCTGACACGTGCGCTTGACGTCATCACCGGTGACGGTTCGGGCGGACTTGCCGACGGAGCAATCGGCTGCCGCAGCGTTGACGATGGTACGGACCCTAACTGTGTCCCGTACAACATCTTCGAAATCGGCGGCGTTACGGATGCAGCTCTCAGCTACCTGCAGGTTCCACTGCTCCAGAACGGTACCACGACACAGAACATCGTGTCCGGCGTGCTGTCTGGCGACCTGGGCCAGTATGGCTGGAAAATGCCTTCGGCTGATGACGGTCTGAAAGTCGCTCTTGGCGTCGAATACCGTCGTGACTCGCTGAAATCGATCACCGACAACTCGTTTGCGACCGGCGACGGCGCAGGCCAGGGCGGACCAACTGTTGGTCTTTCCGGTGCGATCGACTCCTATGAAGCTTTCGGCGAATTCCAGTTGCCACTCGTGACTGGCCAGCCAGGCATCGAGTTGCTCACACTTGAAGGTGCTTACCGTTACTCGTCCTACTCGTCGGGTATCAGCTCGGATGCGTACAAAATCGGCGGCGACTATGCGCCAACCGAAGATGTCCGCTTCCGCGCCAGCTTCCAGAAAGCTGTCCGCGCACCGAACGTCATCGACCTCTTCCAGGCACAGGGCTTCAACCTGTTCGACCTGGACGATGACCTCTGCGACTTCACCGATCCAGCCGGCGACGGCACGGCGGATGCAGCCGCATGTCTCGGTGGCAACCCATGGCAGGTGAATGCTGCACAGGCTAATTCCGGCGCTCTCAACAGCCCGGCTGGCCAGTACAACTACATCCAGGGTGGTGAGCCTGACCTCGAGCCGGAAGAAGCCGACACATATACGATTGGCTTCGTGGCAACGCCTACATTCGTGCCGGGCCTCAGCCTGTCGGTCGACTATTATGACATCGACATCACGAATGCGATTTCGCAGGTCGGCGGCAGCATCACGATGCAGCTGTGCTACCTTGAGAACGACTTGGACTCATGTGCTCTGATCAATCGTAATTCGAATGGTCAGCTTTGGGTTGGTTCGGGTGCAGTGACCGATCTCAACGTCAACACCGGTGGCATCTCGACATCTGGTGTCGATATCAACGCCGCTTACGGCTTTGAAATCGGTTCGATGGGCGGTCTCAACCTGACCCTCAACGGCACATACCTGAACAGCTACGATGTCGACCCTGTCGGCGTTGCATCGTTCGAGTATGACTGTGTCGCCAAATACGGCAACGACTGTACGACTCCGATCCCAGAATGGCGTCACCGCGCCCGTCTCGGCTGGACGACTCCAGTTGAGGGCCTCGATATCGCTGCTACGTGGCGTTACGTGGGTGCCGTGGATCTCGACACCGGTGCAACCGGCCGCGTCGACTCCACACTTGATGCGCAGAACTACTTCGATCTCGCCGGTACCTGGGGCGCGACGGATTATGCGACGCTTCGCTTCGGTGTGAACAACATCCTGGACGAAGATCCACCGCTGTCGGCTTCGACCGGTACGACCGGCAACGGTAACACCTACCCGCAGACGTATGATGCGCTGGGTCGTTACTTCTTCGTTGGTGCGACGTTCGACTTCTAGTCTGACGCCTCACGGCAAACATTCGGGAACGGCGGTCCTTCGGGGCCGCCGTTTTCTTTTGTCCTGATGTCAGAGTTGAGGGCAGTTCGGTCTGATCCCAAGGCGCGCGAATGCGGCCGTGCGCGCCGGACGCTGTCCGTGCCGTGTTCGGGCCTTTATCGTGCTTTTTTCCGTGTCGCCGGTGTGGGGGAGAGGCCGAGGTCTGTCCCGCCTCAGGCGGCGCGCCACCTTGCGTAGAGCGCCGTGGGCAGGAGCCGGTCTGATCCCTGCTGCGGCAGGGCCATCTCTCCCTGTTCCATCACGCCGCCGAGCGGGCTCAGCCGGTCGGCCAAAGTCTGTGACAGGGCGAGGTAGGAGAGCCGCACGGCATAGGCCGTGGCGATGACGAAAAGTGGCGTGTCGCTCAGCAATTCCCGAATGTTATCAAGCAGGGGCGGCAGGTCTTCCTCGAAGCGCCAGGTCTCGTTCTTGGGGCCGCGGCCGAATTTGGGCGGGTCGAGCACGATGGCGTCATAGCGGTTTTCGCGGCGGATTTCGCGGGCGACGAATTTCATCGCATCATCGGCTATCCAGCGGATCGGCTTGCCGGCGAGGCCACTCAGGCCCTGGTTTTCCTTGCCGTAGGCGTTCGATTTCGGGCTGGCATCGAGATGCGTCACCTCCGCGCCGGCGGCCGCGCAGGCGAGCGACATCATGCCGGTATAACCGAACAAATTCAGTACCTTGACCGGCCTATTGGCAGCGCGGATATGGTCCTGGGCGAAGCGCCAGTGGACCGAATGTTCCTGGAACACGCCCATATGGCGGAAGGCCGTGCGCCGCGCCGTGAAGGTGAGGCCGTTCCAGCGCATCGGCCATGCCTCGGCGGCGCGGGGCGAGCGGATTTCCCACTGGCCGCCGCCATCCTCGTCGCTGGTCTTGCTGGCGAAAATGGCATCGGCCTTCCAGCTGTCCAGCGGCCGGGCCGGTTCCCAGAAGGCTTGCGGGTCGGGTCGGATCACGGTCTGGCTGCCGAAGCGTTCCAGCTTCATCAGGTGCCCGCTGTCGAGCAGGGCGTAATCGTCCCAGTCGTCGGCGATCAGGAGCTTTGTTTCTGTAATCATTGAAAGTTTCTCTGCCGCCAGGCTTCGTATGTCATGATGGCCGTGGCCTGTGCAAGGTTCAGGCTGTCGGCGCCGCCGCGCATCGGGATGAGTGCCAGCGTGTCGCAAGCGGCCTCGATCGGCTCCGGCAGGCCGGCCTGCTCATTGCCCATGATGATCACGGCGCGGGGCCCGAACGGCGCCTTGTCGTGGCGCACCGTGCCATTCACCGACGCGGCCGTGAGGCTCATCTGGCCAGACTGTCTCCATGCATTGAACTGGTCGAACGTGGCGTTGGCGAACGGCATGTCGAAGATCGAGCCCATCGACGCTCTTACCGTTTCGAAACTGTAGGGATCGCAACAGGTCTCGAGCAGGATGACGCCCCTCGCGCCGGCGCAGTCTGCTGTGCGCAGGATGGTGCCGAGATTGCCGGGGTCGCGCACTTCATAGAGGGCGATCCAGATGCCGTCGCCTTCGGAGTCCAGGGCCTCGAGCGGCCGGTGTGCCTGATGGAAGGAGGCCATCACGCTCTGGGCATTGTCCTTGTGCGTGATCTTCGACATCAGCCGTTCCGGGGCCTGCACGACGCGCGCGCCAGCCGCGCTGGCGCGATTGGCGAGGGCGGCCAGATGGGGCCGGTCCGCCATGGTCGAGGCAATGACGAGCGTCTCCGCCTTCCAGCCCTGTTCAAGGCCTTGCTCGACCAGTCTTGCACCCTCTGCGAGGAAAAGGCCCGTTTCGCTGCGCCCCTTCTTCCTTTCAAGACTTTTCAAGGACTTAATGAGCGCATTCGATGGGCTGGTGATGATCTCAATCGGGTGATTCATGGAGAATGGGGCCTACATCAGAAGTCTTGCGGATAAGGGTTGAATAGGGCATCCCTGAGCACAGGGAAGTGTCTTCAGGAAAATAAGAGGGGTCCCAATGAGGCTACTCGATTACCTGTTCGCCCTCGTGGCGCTCGCCGGCCTTGTCGCCGCGAGTTGGTGGGGCGTTTATCAGTCACCGCAGAATGCTGCAAACCTGCAGTCTCGTCTTCAGCAGGAAACATCGTCCGCGCTCAAGGCTGCGGGCATGGACTGGGCCGTCGTCAAGATGGATGGCCAGCATGCCGTGCTGTCGGGAAAGGCCCCGTCGCCCGATGCCGTTCGCGACGCCGCGCTGATCGTTCTCAGCGCCGACGGCCCCGGCGGCCTGATCTTTGGCGGCGTGACCCAGGTCGAGAATGCCGCTGACAGCGCACCGCCCGTGTCGCCTTATGTCTGGCGCGCCGAAAAGACACCGGAAGGCACGTTCATGCTCTCCGGCCACGTGCCGTCCAAGGCCATTCGCAAGGCATTGCTGGCCGAGGCGGCCTTGCTTTCGGACGGTGCCAAAGTCGAAGACCGGATGCAGCTGGCGTCTGGCGCACCGGCCGGCAACTGGCAGGGCATGGCGCGTCTCGGCCTCCAGCAACTGGCGCGGCTCAGCTCGGGCGATGTCAGCCTCCATGACCGGCGCTTGCGGGTGAATGGCGTGTCCGTCGATCCGGAGGTGCGCGCCAAGGTGCAGGCCGAGATCAGCAATGTCGCAGCCCCGTTCAAGGGCGAGCCGATGATCCGGGGCGCGTCGCTCTGGCTGGCGCGCGTATCGGAAGCGGGCCTCGTGCTGAAGGGCAATGTGTCGAGTGAATCCGAGCGCCGCGAAATCCTGACTCTCGCGCGCAAGCATTTCAAGGGCGACATCACCGACGAGATGGTTATTGCCGACCAGGCCTATCCCGGGTGGATGGACGGGGTCCGCCGGGGGCTGCCGCAATTTGTCAGGTTCCAGAATGGCGAGATGGATTTCGACCCGGAAGGGGACGGGTTCTATATCATGGGCGAGGCCGGGCCGAGCGCGCTCGCATACCTGCGCGAAGACCTGACCGGCCTCTCAAGCGCCTATGCGGCAAACCTGGTCGTGGACACCTACTTGCCCGCCCCGGCTGACGCCGGCCCTGCGCCACTCGCGCGCGAGGCCTGCCAGGGCCTCCTGTCCAGCCTGCTGGATGCCAGCCCGATCACCTTCGCTGCCGGTGCTGCAGCCCCCGAGCGTGACAGCGGCGATGCGCTCGACAGGCTGGCTGCCGGCATCCATGCGTGCGCGCCGTCCCTGGAGTTTACCATTGCCGGCGACGGCGATGCCATGAACGCCGCACGGGCGGACGTGGCACTGGGCGAGGCCCGGGCGACCTTCATGGCGGGCTTTCTCGAAACAGCCGGTATCGACGCCGACCGATTGTCTGCGATTGGCTATGGCCCCGGCATCGCGGAGCAGGCTATTGATTCTGCTGACGCCGCGGCAGACGTCCGGCAGATTGAAATCACTGTTCTAGAACGGAGCGAATAATGTCCTGGCTACTCACGCACATGTGGATGGCGCTTGCCGCTGTTGGACTATTCGCGCTCCTCCTTGGATGGTCCGTTCGCGGCATCCTTCTGGTAGGCAAGCTGCGCACGGCGCGCGTCGACCGCGACGTCTCCCGGACGGAACTGGAACAGGCGCGGGCCGAAATCGAGGGCCTGTATGCTGCGCAGCGCAATACAGCCCCCGGCGCAAGCGACCCGGCCCTGAAAGCAGAGCTCAATGTGCGTGAAAAGCGACTGGCCGAGCTTTCGTCCGAGCTGGCGCGGTCGAAAGCCGAACTGGAATCGCTGAAGACCGGCGCCGGACGCGGAACGGCTGCCTCGGCGAAGCCTGCCGCGATCGCGGCGGACGAGGAGCCAAGCCTGCTTTGGCGCAATCGCCATCTCGAAAGCCGCGTGCGGCACTTGGAGTCGGCGCTTCACCAGCCGGCGGCGGCTGCGGCCGCCACGGTCGCGGGCGCGGCAGCGGTCGCCGACATGGCGCCGGAAGGGGACGCCGCCGAGGCCGACAAGCTGAAATGGCAGGCTGACTTCCTGAAGCAGCGGGTCGAGGCGCTCGAGGCGGAACTGGCCGCCCAGCCGGCTGCTGTTGCCGGTTCGGCCCAGCCTGCCGCCGAGGGCGATGCCAATGAAGAACTCGCGCGCCTGCGCTGGCGCAACCGGTATCTCGAGGGCCGGATCGCGTATTTTGAAGGGGATTCCGCGTCCGCGACGGAGGAGTCGCCGTCGGACGATGAGGCAGGCCAGGTCTCGGTCACCGATGCCATACTGACCGAACTGGAAGAGGCGGATGCTGCAGCGGATGCCGACGAGTCCGACCTCTCCGGGGACGATGATGTCGAATACGCGGCTGAAGCGGATGAGACAGATGACGCCGAGGCGGACGACGAGGTCGAGGAAGACGACGACGTCCCGGACGATGACGACGAGCAGGACGATGACGCATTTTCGGATGTTGAGACCGAGGATGACGAATCCGATGAAGACGATGACGCGTATGAGGATGACGAGTCCGAAGACGACGAGTCGGACGATGATTCAGATGACGACGAGTCCGATGATGATGATGATGATGATGATGATGATGATGAAGATTCGGACGACGACGAAGCCGATGATGATGACGTCGATGACGAAGATGATTCTGAAGAAGATGACGATGATGAGGACGACCTGGAGTCGGACGAGGCCGAGGACGAGATCGAGGCCGAACGACCCATCGCGCTTGAAAAGCCGGTCGCCGATGCGCCTGACGACCTGACCATCATTGGCGGTATCGGCCCGAAAATCCAGGAAGTGCTGAACGAACTCGGCATCTTCCACTATGACCAGATCGCGGCATGGAGCCCGGAAAATATCGCCTGGGTCGATCACCACCTGAATTTCTCGGGACGGATTTCCCGCGAAGGCTGGGTCGAGCAGGCGGCAATCCTGTCCGGCGACGTCGCGGACGAATAGGGGCCAGGCCTTCATTCATTGCAGGTTCAGTCTTCATCGCCCAGTTTGGGCGCATTGAGGGGGCCTTCCAGATTGCATTTTGGTGGCTGATGGTTACCCTCTGCGCCACACCGCAACGGAGATTGAGATGACTGAACGGATCGAATTTGACAGCAAGATTCTCGAAGACGCCCCGCGGATAAACCTGTCCCGGCGTGGCATTATCAGCGGCCTGGCGGCAGGGACGGTGTTTCCGCTCATTTCGAGCTGCACGACCAATCCGGCAACCGGACGCAGCCAGTTCCTGCTGGTGGGCGACGATGCGATTGCGACGATGGCGGCGGCCGCATGGACCGACATGAAGGCGCAGACACCGCAAACATCAAACACGGCCCTCAAGAACCGGGTCCTGAATGTCTGGAACCGGACGGCAGCCGGTGCCGGCAAGCAGAATGAGCAATGGGACGTCGCTGTCTTCGATACGGATGAGGTCAATGCCTTCGTGATGCCCGGCAATCGTGTCGGCGTTTACCGGGGCATTACGGAACTGACGGAGAATGACGACCAGCTGTCCTCGGTGCTGGGCCATGAAACAGGCCATGTCATCGCCCGCCATGCGGCAGAGCGCTACTCGATCCAGACCGCCGCGCAGGTCGGACTGATGGCGGGCCAGATCGCCGTCGGCCAGTCCGAGACGCTGAGCAAGTATGGCGCGGCGATCGGCGCCCTTGGCGGCGCAGCTGTGCAGTATGGTGTCATCCTGCCCTATAGCCGCTCCAACGAGCTGGAAGCGGACAAGCTGGGCGTCGATTACATGCACAATGCCGGCTATGACGTGACCCAGTCGGTGCGGCTGTGGGAATTGATGGATGCGAACGCGACCGGTTCGCGCCCGCCGGAATTCATGTCGACCCACCCGGACCCGGCCAACCGGGCAACGGCCCTGCGCCAGTATATCAATGCGCGCGGTTATGCGCTGATGTAGCCGTCTGGCTGATGGCAACCAAAACAGCCCGGATGGCCCGCGCCGTCCGGGCTTTTGCATCCGGGCCGCTTGACCGCCGGGGGTGATTGGGCCATACGCGCGCTTCTGCGGAAGGCCAGCCAGCCGGACCGCGGACCCTCGATACCCAATCGGGACGGATCGAAAGACCACCGTCCCCTCGTAACAATTGTGAGGACACAATGGCTAAGAAACTGCTGGGGCAGATCAAGCTCCAGATTCCCGCAGGCAAGGCAAACCCTTCCCCGCCCGTCGGCCCGGCGCTCGGTCAGCGCGGTATCAACATCATGGAATTCTGCAAGGCGTTCAACGCCAAGACGCAGAGCCTGGAAGAAGGCCTCCCGATTCCTGTCGTGATCCAGTACTATCAGGACAAGTCATTCACGTTCGTCACCAAGACTCCGCCCGCCTCGGTCCTGCTGAAGAAGGCTGCCGGCCTGAAGCTCGGCAAGAAGCCAGCCTCCGGCTCGAAGAAGCCTGGCTATGACACGGTCGGCTCGGTCTCCATGAAACAGGTTCGCGAGATCGCGGAAATGAAGATGGAAGACCTCAACGCGAACGACCTCGACGCAGCGTCCAAGATCATTGCCGGTTCTGCCCGCGCAATGGGCCTGACAGTGGTGGAGTAAGAACAATGACGAAACCAGGAAAACGCGCTCGCGCAATCGCTGAAACAGTGGATCGCGACAAGGCCTACACGATCAGCGAGGCTGTCTCGCTCGTGAAAGCCAACGCCAAGACGAAGTTCGATGAAACCATCGATATCGCCGTCAATCTCGGCGTCGACCCCAAGTACGCCGACCAGATGGTCCGCGGCATGGTCAATCTCCCGTCGGGCACTGGCAAGGACGTCCGCGTCGCCGTGTTCGCCAAGGACGCCAAGGCAGACGAAGCCCGGGCTGCAGGCGCCGATTTTGTCGGCGCAGAAGACCTGATGGAGAAAATCCAGGGTGGCTTCATGGACTTCGACCGCGTTATCGCGTCGCCGGACATGATGGCTGTCGTCGGTCGTCTCGGTAAGGTCCTGGGCCCGCGCGGCCTGATGCCAAACCCGAAAGTCGGCACCGTGACACCGAATGTCGCGCAGGCCGTCAAGGATGCGAAAAGCGGCTCTGTCGAGTTCCGTGTCGAAAAGGCCGGTATCATCCACGCCGGTATCGGCAAGGCCAGCTTCAGCCAGGATGACATCGAGAAGAACGTGAACGCGTTCCTCGGCGCGCTCGTCAAGGCCCGCCCGACCGGCGCAAAAGGCACGTTCGTTCGCAAGATCTCCCTGTCTTCCACGATGGGCGCTGGTGTTATGATCGATACGTCCGAGGCCAAATCAGCCTGATCCTCGGCGGATTACCCCAAGTATACAAAAAGCCCGGCCCTTTGATGGGGTCGGGCTTTTTCTTGCAGGTGCACATTTTCTCACTCAAAGGGGTTGCAGGCCTTTGGATAAAGCGTTAACAGACCTCTCTTGACGGGAGATCACCGATGTGTATCGGCGGCCTCCCGTTTTCCTGTCCTAGACCATAGGTCAAACCTTCGGGCGAGATAAAGGCATTTTAGCCACCTATGCAGACGGGGTGAGGCGTTGAAACGGTTCGGGTGTTTGGGGTGTTTTCCCCGGGCAGCTATTCCGGGCAGGCCAATCCCTGGGCAGGCGCTGGAAGCCCTTTTTCGGGCGGAAGGCGATTACCAGGGCGGTCGGATGGTCCGGGCGCCTCTACTGGAGACCCGCTATGGATAAAGCTGGAAAATCTGAGGCTCTCGAGGCCCTGAAAGGGGTTTTTGCAGAGTCCGGTGCTGTCATCGTGACGCACTATTCCGGAATGACCGTTGCGGAAATGACAAAGCTGCGCGGCGCCCTTCGTAAGGACGGCGGTCAGCTTAAGGTGATCAAGAACCGTCTGGCGAAAATTGCGCTCGGCGGACAAGGTGGCGACGATGCCCAGGCCCTGTTCCAGGGTCCTGTGGCAATTGCCTACGCGCCTGATCCGGTGTCGGCTGCGAAAGCAGCGGATGAATTCGCGAAAGACAATGCGAAATTCATCATCATCGGTGGCGTGATGGGTGACGTGGTCCTGGATGCCGATGGCGTTCAGGCTCTCGCGAAGCTTCCTTCTCTCGATCAGCTCCGTGGCAAACTTGTTGGCCTCCTGCAGGCACCGGCGACGAAAATCGCTGGCGTTGTTCAGGCCCCAGCCAGCCAGCTTGCCCGTGTGGTGTCGGCATACGCGTCGAAAGACGCCGCCTAGGGCACTCGTTTTCGCGACATATTTATACTAACAACCGAACCAAACAGGATATCAAACAATGGCAAATCTCGAAAAGATTGTCGAAGACCTCTCGGCCCTTACCGTTCTTGAGGCTGCAGAGCTCGCTAAGATGCTCGAAGAAAAGTGGGGCGTTTCCGCCGCTGCACCCGTGGCTGTTGCCGCTGCTGCCGGTGCCGCTCCGGCTGCCGCTGCTGAAGAGCAGACCGAATTCGACGTCATTCTCACGTCGGCTGGTGACAAGAAAATCAACGTCATCAAAGCCGTTCGCGATGTCGTTCCGGCTCTCGGCCTGAAAGAAGCGAAAGACCTGGTCGAAGCTGCTCCTAAGGCAATCAAAGAAGGCGTCTCCAAGGCAGAAGCTGAAGAGATCAAAAAGAAATTCGAAGAAGCCGGCGCAACCGTCGAGCTCAAGTAAGCACCTGCTTCTTCAAATTCGGACAGTGTTCGCGCGAGGCGCTGTCCTATCTAAGAAATGCGCGGCGGTCTCATTTGAGGCCGCCGCGAACTCGCGTTCTGGTGATAAGGTCTGTGGCCATGTGGCCCGGACGGACAAAATTGGGATCCTGGGATGGCACTCTCCTTCACGGAA
This sequence comes from uncultured Alphaproteobacteria bacterium, assembly GCA_963973995.1. Lineage (GTDB taxonomy): Bacteria > Pseudomonadota > Alphaproteobacteria > Caulobacterales > Hyphomonadaceae > Hyphomonas. The sequence goes on along the minus strand of CAXBCO010000008.1, from coordinate 11,432 downwards.
AAGAAACGTATCCGCAAGTCCTTCGGGCGCATTCCCGAAGCCATTGAAATGCCGAACCTGATCGAGGTTCAGCGCGATTCTTACGAGAGCTTCCTTCAGATGCACACGCCGCGCGAGAAGCGCACGGACGATGGGCTCGGAGGTGTTTTCAAATCGGTGTTCCCGATTTCAGATTTTTCCGAGCGCGCGACGCTCGAGTATGTCAATTACGAGTTCGAAACGCCCAAGTTTGACGTTGAAGAGTGCATGCAGCGCGACCTGACCTATCAGGCGCCGCTCAAGGTCCGTCTCCAGCTGGTCGTTTTCGACATTGACGAAGACACGGGCGCCCGCTCGGTCAAGGAAGTCAAAGAGCAGGAATGCTATCTCGGCGACATCCCGCTGATGACCGACAAGGGCACGTTCGTCGTCAACGGCACGGAGCGCGTGATCGTTTCACAGATGCACCGTTCGCCCGGCGTGTTCTTCGACCATGACAAGGGCAAGACCCACACGTCCGGCAAGCTGCTGTTCACTGCCCGTATCATTCCCTATCGCGGTTCGTGGCTCGATTTCGAGTTTGACGCGAAAGACGTCCTGAACATCCGTATCGACCGCAAGCGCAAGCTGCCGGCGACGACGATGCTGTATGCGCTCGGCTATGACACCGAGCAGATCCTCGACCTGTTCTACACCCACTCCATCTATCGCATGGACAAGAAGGGCTGGATCACGGGTTTCCGTTCGGAAGCCTGGAAGGGCCTGAAGCCCGAGTTCGAACTGATCGATGCGAAGTCGAAGAAATCGGTCGCAGAAGCCGGCAAGAAGATCACCGCGCTGAAAGCCAAGCGTATTGCCGAAGCCGGCACGGACGAAATCCTCGTCCCGTCCGAAGCCCTGGTTGGCAAATTCCTGGCGCGTGACGTCGTCAACATGGAAACCGGCGAAATCTTCGGTGAAGCCGGCGACATGCTCGAAGAGGAAGTCATCGCCGAGATGCGCGAATACGGCATCAAGACGATCGAAGTCCTCGACATCGACGCGTCCGGCCGTGGCCCTTGGCTGCGCAACACGCTGAAAGCCGACAAGAACGAAACGCGCTTCGAAGCGCTGTCCGACATCTACCGCGTGATGCGTCCCGGCGAACCGCCGACGCAGGATGCGGCCGATGCCCTGTTCGGCCAGCTGTTCTTCGATCCGGAGCGCTATGACCTTTCGGCTGTTGGCCGGGTCAAGATGAACATGCGCCTCAGCGTCGCCGTCAAAGGCTATGAAGCGGCCGAAGACACCATGCGCGTCCTGCGCAATGATGACATCCTCGGCGTCATGAAGGTCATTCTCGACCTGAAGGACGGCAAGGGCGACATCGACGATATCGACAATCTCGGCAACCGCCGGGTGCGTTCGGTTGGCGAGCTGATGGAAAACAATTACCGCATCGGTCTCGTGCGCATGGAGCGCGCGATCAAGGAGCGGATGGGCTCGGTCGATATCGACACGGTCATGCCGCATGACCTGATCAACGCAAAACCCGTTGTGGCCTCGGTGCGTGAATTCTTCGGCTCGTCGCAGCTGTCGCAGTTCATGGACCAGACGAACCCGCTGTCGGAAATCACCCACAAGCGCCGCCTTTCGGCGCTTGGCCCTGGTGGTCTCACGCGTGAGCGCGCCGGCTTTGAAGTCCGCGACGTTCACCCGACCCACTATGGCCGCATCTGCCCGATCGAAACGCCGGAAGGCCCGAACATCGGCCTGATCAACTCACTGGCCACGCATGCGCGGATCAACAAATATGGCTTCATCGAAAGCCCGTACCGCAAGGTTGTGAAGGGCAAGCAGACCAGCGAGGTCGTCTACCTCTCGGCCATGGAAGAATCGATCTATTCGATCGCGCAGGCCAATGCCTCGGTCAACGCCAAGGGCGAACTCCAGAACGAGTTCGTCAACGCGCGTGTCGCTGGCGAAGCCACCATGGTTTCGAAGGACGACATCCAGTTCATGGACGTTTCGCCGAAGCAGGTTGTGTCTGTTGCGGCCTCGCTCATCCCGTTCCTTGAAAACGATGACGCCAACCGCGCCCTCATGGGTTCGAACATGCAACGCCAGGCGGTTCCGCTGGTCCAGTCCGAAGCGCCATTCGTCGGCACGGGCATGGAATCCATCGTGGCCCGTGACAGCCGCGCAGCGATCATTGCCCGCCGGGCAGGTGTGGTCGAGCAGGTTGACGCACTCCGCATCGTGGTTCGGGCAACCGAAGACCTCGAAGGCTCGAAATCGGGCGTCGACATCTATCGCCTGGCCAAGTTCCGCCGGTCGAACCAGAACAGCTGCATCAACCAGCGCCCGATCGTCAAAGTGGGCGACGTGGTGACGAAGAGCGACATCATCGCGGACGGTCCTTCGACCGACCTCGGCGAACTGGCTCTCGGCCGGAACGTGCTCGTCGCGTTCATGCCGTGGAACGGCTACAACTTCGAAGACTCGATCCTGATCTCCGAGCGTATCGTGAAGGATGACGTGTTCACGTCGATCCACATCGAGGAATTCGAGATCGCGGCCCGTGACACGAAGCTCGGCCCTGAAGAGATCACGCGTGACATTCCGAATGTCGGCGAGGAAGCCCTGCGTAACCTCGACGAAGCCGGTATCGTGGCTGTTGGTGCCGAAGTGAAAGCCGGCGACATTCTCGTCGGCAAGGTCACGCCGAAGGGCGAGAGCCCGATGACGCCGGAAGAGAAACTCCTCCGCGCCATCTTCGGTGAGAAGGCATCCGATGTTCGCGACACATCGCTTCGCGTGCCTCCGGGCGACGCCGGTACGGTTGTGGATGTCCGCATCTTCAATCGCCACGGTATCGACAAGGACCAGCGCGCGCTCCAGATCGAGCGCGAGCAGATCGAGCAGTTGCAGGAAGACAAGGAGGACGAACAGTCCATCCTCGAGCGCAACACTTATGCGCGTCTGGCTGACCTGCTGACCGGCAAGGAAGCCGTTGCAGGACCGAAAAACTTCAAGCCGGGCCGGATTGCGGCTGCGGCGCTTGAAGAGCTGAGCGAAAGCCAGTGGTGGGACATCGCCCTGAAATCCGAGAAGGCCCAGGCTGAGCTTGATGCCCTTCGCGCCCAGTTCGACGGCTCGATCCATGAGCTTGAAGCCCGCTTCAACGACAAGGTCGACAAGGTCCAGCGCGGCGACGACCTGCCTCCGGGCGTGATGAAAGTCGTCAAGGTCTTCCTGGCCGTGAAGCGCAAGCTTCAGCCGGGTGACAAGATGGCTGGCCGTCACGGCAACAAGGGGGTGATCTCCAAGATCAACCCGAGCGAAGACATGCCTTTCCTCGAGGACGGCACACCGGTCGACATCGTCCTGAACCCGCTGGGCGTGCCTTCGCGCATGAACGTCGGTCAGATTCTCGAGACCCACACAGGCTGGGCATGCCGCGGTCTTGGCCGCATCATCGACCAGGCCCTGGAAGAATTCCACCAGAAGCATGACATGAAGGCCCTGCGCAACGCCCTGGTCACCGCTTATGGCAAGGAACAGGAACTGCCTGAAACCGACGATGAAATTGTCGAACTTGCCGGAAACCTGCGGAATGGTGTGCCGATCGCGACGCCGGTCTTCGACGGTGCCCGTGAAGACGACATCAACGACCTGCTGACACGTGCCGGTCTCGACACGTCCGGCCAGGTGAAGATGTTCGACGGACGGACGGGTATCCAGTTCGCCCGGCCGGTCACGGTCGGCTACAAGTACCTGCTCAAGCTTCACCACCTCGTGGATGAGAAAATCCACGCGCGTTCAACCGGACCCTACTCGCTCGTTACCCAGCAGCCGCTGGGCGGCAAGGCGCAGTTCGGCGGCCAGCGCTTCGGTGAGATGGAAGTCTGGGCGCTCGAGGCCTATGGCGCTGCGTACACGCTGCAGGAAATGTTGACCGTCAAGTCGGATGACACGGCGGGCCGTGCGAAGATTTACGAATCGATCGTCCGTGGCGATGATTCGTTCGAAGCCGGCATCCCAGAAAGCTTCAACGTCCTGATCAAGGAAATGCGCTCGCTCGGTCTCAATGTGGAGCTGATCGAGGAAGACAACGGCCAGATCGAGGACGAGGAGTCCACGGTCGCCGCCGAGTAGATAATAAGCGAAATACGGGGCGCCCCGCTGAACGAGAATCGTTTTTGCGGGGCGTCACGGTCGATATGAAATTTCATGAGGGCAGGGGCCCCATTGCCCCGATAACATCGCCCACCCAAGGAGCAGACACCCATGCGCCAGGACGTCGCCAGCATTTTCAACCCGAATACTCCCGCCCCGACTTTCGAGGCGATCCGCATTTCGATTGCGAGCCCGGAAAAGATCCGCTCGTGGTCGTCGGGCGAGATCAAGAAACCCGAGACCATCAATTACCGGACATTCAAGCCTGAGCGCGACGGCCTGTTCTGCGCACGCATCTTCGGTCCTGTGAAAGACTACGAGTGCCTTTGCGGCAAGTACAAGCGCATCAAGTATCGCGGCATCGTCTGCGAGAAGTGCGGTGTTGAAGTCACGCTGGCGCGTGTCCGGCGCGAGCGCATGGGCCATATCGATCTTGCGGCGCCTGTCGCACACATCTGGTTCCTGAAGTCGCTGCCGTCCCGGATTTCGACCCTGGTCGACATGGCGCTGAAAGACGTGGAGCGGGTGCTCTACTTCGAAAGCTATGTCGTCATCGAGCCCGGCCTGACCGAACTGGAGCCCAAGCAGCTCCTGACGGAAGAAGAATACATGGATGCCCAGGACAATCTGGGCGAAGACGCGTTCACGGCCATGATCGGTGCCGAGGCCATTCGCGAGATCCTGCGCAACCTGGATCTACCGGCCCTCGCCGATACGCTGCGCGACGACCTGCGCGATTCGACGTCGGAACTGAAAACCAAGAAAGCGTCCAAGCGCCTCAAGGTTGTTGAATCCTTCCTCCAGTCGCGCGCCAAGCCCGAATGGATGATCCTGACGGTCGTGCCGGTCATTCCGCCTGACCTTCGTCCGCTGGTGCCGCTGGATGGTGGCCGTTTCGCGACCTCCGACCTCAACGACCTCTATCGCCGCGTGATCAACCGGAACAACCGCCTGAAGCGCCTGATGGAGCTGCGTGCGCCGGACATCATCATTCGCAACGAAAAGCGGATGCTGCAGGAATCGGTTGATGCCCTGTTCGACAATGGCCGTCGTGGCCGGACGATCACCGGCACCAACAAGCGTCCGCTGAAGTCCATCTCCGACATGCTGAAAGGCAAGCAGGGCCGCTTCCGCCAGAACCTTCTCGGCAAGCGCGTCGACTATTCCGGCCGTTCGGTCATCGTGGTTGGCCCGAACCTGAAACTGCACGAGTGCGGCCTTCCCAAGAAGATGGCGCTCGAGCTGTTCAAGCCGTTCATCTATGCGCGTCTCGACGCCAAGGGCCTTGCCGGTACCGTGAAAGCCGCCAAGAAACTGGTCGAGAAAGAAAAGCCGGAAGTCTGGGACATCCTCGACGAGGTTATCCGCGAACACCCCATCATGCTGAACCGTGCGCCGACGCTTCACCGCCTCGGCATTCAGGCGTTCGAACCGAAGCTGATCGAGGGCAAGGCCATCCAGCTCCACCCGCTGGTCTGCGCCGCGTTCAACGCCGACTTTGACGGTGACCAGATGGCCGTTCACGTTCCGTTGAGCCTCGAGGCCCAGCTGGAATGCCGTGTGCTGATGATGTCGACCAACAACATCCTGTCGCCTGCCAATGGCAAGCCAATCATTGTTCCGTCACAGGATATCATCCTGGGACTCTACTACCTGTCGCTCGACCGGGACGAAGAGGTCGGCAACGGCATGATGTTCACGGATCTCGCCGAAATCGAGCAGGCGCTCGACAACGGCTTCGTGTCGCTGCACTCCAAGATCAAGGCCATGTACGAAGGCGTTGATGACGAGGGCAAGCCATGGCGCCGCGTGATCGAAACGACGCCGGGCCGTTTCATGGTTGCGAATATCCTGCCGCGTTTCAAAGGCATCCAGCCTGACATGGTCAACACGACGCTGACCAAGAAAGCGATCGGCAAGATCATCGACGAAGTCTACCGCCTGTGCGGTCAGAAGGCGACGGTCATCTTCTGCGACAAGATCATGGAACTCGGCTTCAAAGAGGCCTGCAAGGCCGGCATCTCGTTCGGCAAGGACGACATGGTCATTCCGCCTGCCAAGAAGCGGCTGGTCGAAGCAACCAAGGAGCTCGTGTCCGAATACGAACGCCAGTACGCTGATGGTCTCATCACGCGCGGTGAAAAATACAACAAGGTCGTCGATGCCTGGTCCACATGTACGGACAAGGTGGCTGACGCCATGATGGATTCGGCTGCCGAAGCCCAGGTCGCCAAGGGCGACCGGAAGGCCCAGGTCAACTCGATCTACATGATGGCCGATTCCGGTGCACGTGGTTCGAAGAACCAGATGAAGCAGCTTGCCGGTATGCGTGGCCTCATGGCCAAGCCATCGGGCGAGATCATCGAAACGCCGATCATCTCGAACTTCAAGGAAGGCCTTACCGTTCTGGAGTACTTCAACTCCACCCACGGTGCACGTAAGGGTCTTGCCGATACGGCGCTCAAGACGGCCAACTCCGGCTATCTGACCCGCCGCCTCGTCGATGTTGCGCAGGACTGCATCATCAACGAAGACGATTGCGGCACCGAAAAGGGTATCGACATCTCGGCCGTCATGGAGGGCGCCGATGTGACCGTCTCGCTCGGCGAGCGCCTGCTCGGCCGTGTCACGGCGGAAGACATCAAGGGTGCCGATGGCGCGCTGGTTGTTCCGGCCAACACCTATGTCGACGAAGACCTTGCTGACGTGATCGAGAATTGTGGTGTCGACATCGTGAAAGCGCGTTCGGCCCTGACTTGCGAAGCCCGCAACGGCATCTGCGTCCAGTGTTACGGGCGTGACCTTGCGCGCGGCACCGTGGTCAACCGCGGCGAAGCGGTCGGCGTCATCGCGGCGCAGTCGATCGGTGAGCCAGGCACACAGCTCACCATGCGTACGTTCCACATCGGTGGCGCAGCGCAGGTGGCAGACCAGTCGTCCGTCGAAGCCAGCTTCGAGGGTACGGTCCGGTTCACGGATGCCGAATTCGTTACCCGCAAGGACAAGAGCATCGTGGTTGTCGGCCGGCGTATGCAGGTCGAGATCGTCGATGCCGACGGTCGCACCCGTCAGTCCTTCCGCCCGGCCTATGGCACGCGCCTGATGGTCAAGGACAAGGCAAAGGTCTCGCCCGGCATCCTGCTGGCAGACTGGGATCCGTTCGCCCAGCCGATCGTTTCGGAAGTGGCCGGTGAAGCGAAACTGATCGACGTGATCGACGGCGTGTCCGTGCGTGAGGAAACCGATGAAGCGACGGGTATCTCGTCCCGCGTCGTGGTCGACTGGCGTTCGGCTTCGAAAGCGGCCGACATCAAGCCGTCCATCCAGGTCATCGACAAGAATGGCGCACCGGTGAAACTGCCAAACGGTTCCGACGCGGTCTACCTGCTGTCAGTGGGCGCCATCCTGTCCGTGTCTGACGGCGACAAGATCGAAGCCGGTGATACGCTCGCACGTGTCACGACAGGTGGAGCGAAGACCCGGGACATCACCGGTGGTCTGCCACGCGTGGCCGAACTGTTCGAAGCACGCCGTCCGAAGGACCATGCCATCATCGCAGAAGTCGATGGCAAGGTGCTTTACGGCCGTGACTACAAGAACAAGCGCCGCGTCTCGATTGTCCCGATCGAGGAAGGCAGCGAGCAGATCGATTATCTCGTGCCGAAGGGCAAGCACCTTGCCGTCCAGGACGGGGACTTTATCAAGCGTGGTGAATACCTCATGGACGGTAACCCGGCGCCGCAGGATATCCTGTCGACACTGGGCGTTGAAGCGCTTGCCAACTACCTCATCGAGGAAGTCCAGAAGGTCTATCGCCTGCAGGGCGTGCCGATCAACGACAAGCATATCGAAGTGATTGTCCGGCAGATGCTGCAGAAGGTGGAGATCGTTGATGGCGGCGACACACCGTTCATCGTCGGCGAGCATATCGACGTCATCGACTTCGATGATGCCAATGAAGTCGTCCGCAAGTCCCGCAAGAAGGACCAGCGCGAAGCGACGGCCAATCCGCTCCTGCTCGGCATCACCAAGGCGTCGCTCCAGACCCGCAGCTTCATCTCGGCTGCGTCGTTCCAGGAAACGACCCGCGTGCTCACCGAGGCAGCCATCCAGGGCAAGATCGATACGCTGGACGGCCTGAAGGAGAACGTCATCGTCGGACGCCTGATCCCGGCCGGTACGGGTGGCGGTATCCGCCAGTTCCGCCGCGTCGCGGCAGAACGCGATACGAAGCTCAAGGCCAAGCGGGCAGCCGCGATGGCCAAGGCCCAGGAAGAGGCTGCGAATCTCGCGATGGCGGCGCTGCCTGCGCCGGTCACCGAGCCTTCGGACGAATAGTCGGGTCTCAACGTGACTTGAAACAGAACAGAAAGCCTGCCAGCCTTGGCAGGCTTTCTTGTTTTCGGGGATGAACCGGCAATGCAACGGAACGACATGATCGGTGCGGCCTGCGCCATTGTTGCGATTGGCCTGGTGGCCGGACTTTCGCTCGAAAGCTGGGCGATTGCCGATTGCCGGGATGTGCTGCGCACCGCCGATTTCCAGCGGGCAGGGAGCCTGGAGCCCGCCATGGCAAACGCGCTTTCCGCGTTCCGGTCCCAGTTGGAGGCAGGCACTGCCGGACCGGAAGCCGACGCCTGCATCGCAAGGGTCGGATTGCCGTTCTAGACGGGGGCCGGATCGCCAAAGATTGCTGCGGCTGAGCGGCATGCGACCCTTGACGCCAGCGCCCGAGGGGCTTACACGCCACAAATCGTCAGAGAGGCGTATGGGTTCAGGCCCGTTCACCGTACCGGCTCAGGACCGAACCGGCCAATCTGGCCCCCAAGTTTTAAGCCGTCCCGGAAGCTGTTTCCAGCCTTCGGGACATCATTTCGTTATCGGCCCATCGGGCCATGAGTTCAGAAGAGACAGAAGGCCCGAATGCCCACAATCCAGCAGCTAATTCGTAATCCGCGTACGCCAAAGCCATCGCGTACCAAGACACCCGCCCTGAAGGCCTGTCCGCAGCGCCGTGGCGTGTGTACCCGCGTCTATACGACCACACCAAAGAAGCCGAACTCGGCGCTTCGTAAAGTGGCAAAAGTGCGCCTCACCTCCGGGTTCGAGTCGCTGTGCTACATTCCGGGCGAAGGCCACAACCTGCAGGAGCACTCGGTTGTGCTGATCCGCGGCGGCCGCGTGAAAGACCTTCCCGGTGTGCGCTACCACATCATCCGCGGCGCGCTGGACACCCAGCCCGTCAAGAACCGTAAACAACGCCGTTCGCATTACGGCGCGAAGAAACCGAAATAAGAGGGCCGCTACATGTCTCGTCGTCACAGTGCAGAGAAGCGTCAGGTCCTCGCGGATCCGAAATTCAAAGACATCATCGTTACCAAGTTCATGAACCAGATCATGCGCGATGGGAAAAAGTCGGTTGCCGAGCGCATCGTCTATGGTGCGTTCGATCTCGTCGAAACCCGCGCCAAGAAGAATCCGGTTGAAGTTTTCCACGCCGCGCTTGAAGCGATCGCGCCTTCGGTCGAAGTCCGTTCGCGCCGCGTCGGTGGTGCAACCTATCAGGTGCCGGTCGAAGTGCGCACCGAGCGCCGCCAGGCCCTCGCAATCCGCTGGCTCTCGGCCGCGGCTGCGGGCCGGAACGAAAACACAATGCGTGAGCGTCTCGCGGGTGAACTGATGGACGCGAGCCAAGGCCGCGGTAACGCCGTCAAGAAACGCGAAGATACGCACCGCATGGCTGATGCCAACAAGGCGTTCGCCCACTACCGCTGGTAATCAGCACTGGAATTATTTGGCAACTGAGGGTAACGCGCCCGTCAGTTGCCACAATTTCCTCCCGGAAAGCAGACACGAAGGTTTACCCACATGGCCCGCGAATACACGCTGGATCGCTATCGTAACTTTGGCATCATCGCTCACATCGATGCTGGCAAAACCACGACGACAGAGCGCATCCTCTATTACACCGGCAAGTCGCACAAAATCGGCGAAGTGCACGATGGCGCCGCGACCATGGACTGGATGGAGCAGGAGCAGGAGCGTGGCATCACGATCACGTCTGCTGCGACGACCACGTTCTGGGAGCGCACGGAAGACGGCTCGACGCCGCTCTCCGACAAGTACCGCTTCAACATCATCGATACGCCCGGACACGTCGACTTCACGATCGAAGTCGAGCGTTCGCTGGCTGTTCTCGACGGCGCCGTCTGCGTCCTCGATGCGAACGCCGGTGTCGAGCCGCAGACCGAAACCGTCTGGCGCCAGGCCGACCGCTACAAGGTTCCGCGGGTCGTGTTCATCAACAAGATGGACAAAATCGGCGCAGACTTCTTCAACTGCGTTCGCATGATCAAGGACCGCACGGGCGCGATCCCGGCGCCGATCCAGCTGCCGATCGGTTCTGAAACCGAGCTGGCCGGTCACGTCGATCTGGTCACGATGCAGGAATGGGTATGGGAAGGCGACGATCTCGGCGCTTCCTGGGTGCTCAAGCCTGTCCGCGACAGCCTCAAGGCCCAGGCCGACGAAATGCGTGCGCACCTGATCGAACTTGCTGTTGAGCAGGACGATGACGCGATGGAGGCCTTCCTTGAAGGCAACGAGCCGGACGTGCCGACCCTGCGCAAGCTGATCCGCAAGGGTACGCTGGCAATGGCATTCGTGCCGGTCATGTGTGGTTCTGCATTCAAGAACAAGGGCGTCCAGCCCATGCTGAACGCGGTGGTCGACTATCTGCCGAGTCCGCTGGATGTGCCGCCCTATTTCGGCTTCCTGCCGGGCGACGAGGAGGAAGTCCGCAATGTCGAACGCCGTGCTGATGACAGCCAGCCGTTCTCGGGCCTCGCCTTCAAGATCATGAACGACCCATACATGGGCACGCTCACCTTCACACGCATCTATTCCGGTACGCTGTCGAAGGGCGATGCCTTCCTGAACGCAACCAAGGGCAAGCGCGAGCGCGTCGGCCGGATGGTCATGATGCACTCGAACAAGCAGGACGAGATCACGGAAGCCTTTGCGGGTGACATCGTGGCGCTTGCCGGCCTCAAGGAAACGACGACCGGCGATACGGTCTGCGACCCGAACAAGCCGGTCGTTCTCGAAACGATGTCCTTCCCCGATCCGGTGATCGAGATTGCTGTCGAGCCGAAGTCCAAGGCCGACCAGGAAAAGATGTCGGTCGGCCTGCAGCGCCTTGCTGCCGAAGACCCGTCCTTCCGCGTCGAAACCGATTTCGAATCCGGCCAGACGATCATGAAAGGCATGGGCGAGCTTCACCTCGACATCCTGAT
>CAXBCO010000007.1:0-127884 GCA_963973995.1 uncultured Alphaproteobacteria bacterium | reverse complement strand
TGGCCTCGTTGCCGAGGGCGAGGTTCAGGTCGGTGGCGATCTCGTCGCTGTCGAGCCCGGGCGGCGATATTTCCAGCCGGGCCATGAGGCTCGCGGCGGGGCGCGCTTCGCCGAGCTCGAACAGGATGCGGGCGCGTTCGGCCAAAAGGGCAGGAGACTGGTCGCCCTCCGGCGCGGTCGCTGGCGACAGGGCCATGCGGCGCATGAGCGTGCGCTCACCGGGTGTCAGGCCCTGTGTGCGGACAGCGCGCATCATCGGCAACAGGGTTTCCGTGCTCGAGGCGCGCCACATGGATGCCGGCAGGGCCGGTTCGCCGGCCTCCAGAAAGCCCATGCCCCAGGGATCGACCATTTGCAGGCCGGAATCCTCGATCTGGGCGCTCGCAGAGAGGCAAAGGGTTGCAGCGGCGGCGAAAGCCGCCGGCCAGGACCTAGAGGACACCCTCTACCTCCATGCGCACTTCGCCAGCGGCCGGCTTGTTCTTGACCGCCTGCTGGCCGAGCCACCAGGCGCCAACCAAGCCGAGAATGACCAGAATGCCGAGAATGATGAGAAATTTGCGCATTTGATTAGCACCCTTGGATCGAATTCACTTCTGCATCGGCCGTTGACCGATTGCTCACACAGTTCCGTCTCTATAGGAATTGGTCTGAATAGTGAATGAAAGCCTGCAATGCCCGCTGACAGCGACAGTCCCGCGCACATAACCGATCCGGCGCCTGCCTTTGCGTCCCGGACGATTGCGCTTGTGGGGCTGATGGGTGCTGGCAAATCGACGGTCGGGCGGCGTCTGGCCGAGAAACTGGGCCGCAAGTTCTATGATAGCGACCATGAGATCGAAAAAGCGGCCGGGCTTTCGGTGGCTGATATTTTCAGCATGCACGGCGAAGCAGACTTCCGGCGCGGCGAGCAGAAAGTGCTCGAGCGCCTGTTGGGCGAAGAACCGCACGTGCTCGCGACCGGTGGCGGCGCCTACCTGAACGAGGAGACGCGTGCCCTGCTGCGCGAAAAAGCCGTGACGGTCTGGCTGAGCGCCGATCTCGAGACCCTGTGGCGCCGGGTGCAGAAAAAGAATACGCGCCCCCTGTTGAAGCGCGCCGATGCGAAACAGGTCCTGCGGGACCTTTTGCTGGAACGAGAGCCGGTCTATTCGCAGGCTGACCTGGTCGTGCACAGCAAGGACGGCCCGCATGGGGCGACCGTCACGGCGATCATCAAGGCCCTGAAGACGTGGGAACCGGCATGAGCAAGACTGCACCAGAGCCGGAAATCGTCCGTGTCAGCCTTGGCGACCGTAGCTATGACATTGTCGTCGGCCATGGCGCGCTGTCCCAATTGGGCGCACGGCTGACACCATTGCTGAAACGAAAGCGTATTTTCGTGCTGACCGACGAGGCGGTGGCGCGTCTGCACATGGACGCGCTGGACGCGGCGCTCGAGCCGAGCGGCATCACGACCGAGGTGCTGGCGCTGGCCCCGGGCGAGCAATCGAAATCCTTTTCCAATCTGGAGCACATCCTGGATTGGTTGCTGGGTGCCGGTGCCGATCGCAGCGACATCCTGGTGGCATTTGGCGGCGGGGTCATCGGCGATATTGCCGGACTGGCCGCCAGCCTGATGAAGCGCGGCATGGGTTTCGTGCAGGTGCCGACGACATTGCTGTCACAGGTCGACAGTTCGGTCGGCGGCAAGACGGCGGTGAACACGCCGCGCGGCAAGAACATGATCGGCGCTTTCTACCAGCCACGCTTCGTGATTGCCGATACGGCCCTGCTGGCCACACTGCCAGCGCGCGACCTGAAAGCCGGTTATGCCGAAGTGCTGAAATACGGCCTGATCAATGATGCGGCCTTCTTTGACTGGCTTGAGGCGCACGGCGCCGATGTGCTGGCGCTGGCGCCGGATGCGATCCAGCATGCGGTGGCAACCTCGTGCCGGGCCAAGGCGGCGATTGTCGCCGAGGACGAGACGGAAGGCGGCGTGCGTGCGCTGTTGAACCTGGGTCATACGTTCGGCCATGCTGTCGAGGCGGCCAACCAGTACCGGCCCGATGTGCTGCACGGCGAAGCCGTTGCGCTCGGCATGGTGCTCGCGTTCCGCTATGGCGCCGCCGAAGGGATCACGTCGCCGGACGCGGCCGCGAAAGTGGCGCGCGTGATTGCGGCGTGCGGCTTGCCGGTGGACCTCGGCAAAATGCCCGGCGGGCCATATGAGGCGACACAACTTGCCGACCTGATGAAACAGGACAAGAAGGCGCGGGGCGGAGAGGTTCCGCTAATTCTGGCGCGAGCGATCGGCCAGTCCTATATTCATCCCGACGCCGACCTGAAGTCTGTTGCGGCGTTCCTGATGGGCGAACTGGAAAAGGCGTGAGGATCATCACCGAACTCGGAACACTATGATAGCCGGATACATCATCGCTATCCTTGTATTGCTCGGCATGTCGGCATTCTTTTCAGGGTCGGAGACGGCACTGACGGCTGCGTCGCGCGCCCGCATGCACCAGCTTGAAAAAGAGGGTGACAAGCGTGCGGCTGCCGTTAACCGCCTGATCTCGGACCGCGAACGCCTGATCGGGTCGATCCTGCTCGGCAACAACCTGGTCAATATCCTGGCGTCGGTACTTGCGACGTCGCTGTTCACGCTCCTGTTCGGGCAGGGTGGCCTGGCGCTGGCCATGGCCACGGGCGTGATGACCGTTCTCGTGCTCGTGTTCTCGGAAGTGCTGCCGAAGACGTATGCAATCACGCGGACCGACTCGATGGCGATGGCCGTGGCGCGGCCGATTGGCCTGCTCGTCATCTCCGCCTCGTGGATCGTCAAACTGATCCAGATGATCGTGATGGCGACGTTGAAGATGTTGGGCCTCGCGACCCCCGCCGATGCCTTGTCAGCGGCAGAAGAAATCCGCGGCGCGATCGACCTGCATGCGTCCGAAGGCACCGTCGATGCGGCAGACCGGCTGCGCCTTGTGGGCGCGCTGGACCTGAAGGACCTGACGGTCGAGGACGTGATGATCCACCGCCGCAATATCCAGATGCTGAATGCCGACCTGGAACCGCGCCAGATCGTGATGAAGGCGCTGGCCAGCCCGCATACGCGCCTGCCGCTGTACCGCGGCGAGAAGGAAGAGATTGTCGGCATCCTGCACGCCAAGGACCTGTTGCGCGCGGCGCTGCCGCTCGGCGGCGACCTGGCGTCGCTCGACCTGGAAGGCATCCTGCGCAAACCCTGGTTCGTGCCGGAGACGACGCCGGTGCAGGACCAGCTGGACCTGTTCCTGGCCAAGCGTGGTCATTTCGCGCTTGTCGTGGACGAGTATGGCGAACTGCAGGGCCTGATCACACTGGAAGACATCCTGGAAGAAATCGTCGGCTCGATCCATGACGAGCATGACGTGGCCGTTCAGGGCGTGCGCCCGCAGGCCGACGGAACGGTCAATGTCGATGGCTGGGTGCCCATTCGTGACCTGAACCGGGCCACGGGATGGGACCTGCCGGACGATGAGGCCGTGACGGTTGCGGGCCTGGTCATTCACGAAGCGCAGACAATCCCCGAACCCGGACAGAGTTTCGTGTTCCACGGCTATCGGTTCAATATCCTGCGGCGCCAGCGCAACCAGGTGACCGGCCTGAATATTTCAGAAATTGAGACGACCTGAACCCGGTTCGCCGGACGCATAGACCGTTTCGATGCGCGGTTCATTGCAGCCATTGGCGTCAAGCCACAGCATTTCGCGTTCCGAGACGATATTCGCTGAATCCGGATCGGGATTGCTCATTGCGATCACCGCGTAAGACGTGCGGAACGCCGAAAGGTCGTGCGAGACAGGCACGAAGACAATCTCGCTGCCACCGGCGCACACGGTTTGCTGGATATTTTGCAGTAGCGGCATGTCCAGCTCGCCACGTGCATTCTCTGCCGAGGCCATTCCGCTGGCGAAAAGGCAAGCGGCGCCCAGTATTTTTCGTTTCAGTACCATCACCCGTTCTCCTCGACGGTTCGAAGACGAAACGATTGATTCGAAATCGGGTTCCCTGATGGATTAAATAAGGTCAATCATGGCATTTTCGCCTGAAGCGAGAGCGCATGGAGGCCCGTATCGAATTCTTTTTGCAGTACGAGCATGACGGCGCGCTGAATCTGCACGCGCGAGAGGCCGGCGAAGGCATTTGACGTAATCTCTATATTATAATGGGTTTCCCCGCCCGGTGCCGCCCCCGCATGACCCGCATGGCGGGCGCTATCATCGGTGATCTTGAGATGTTCGGGCTCAAAAGCCTCGGTCAAAAGATCACGAATTCGCGAAGTTCTGTCACTTGGTTGTGGCATGTTTACGATCATCTCCATATTATGCCCCGCTATGTCAGATTCAGATCCCTTCAGCTACCGCGTCAAGTTTACCGATATTCGGATAAAGCCTCCTGCCGAGGAGACGTCGAAGGCGCGTGCGCGCAAGACGCGTGTGTGCGAGCACCCGGACTGTGAACTCGAGGGCGCCTTCCCGGCGCCCAAGCGCGGCGGCAAGGGCAAGCTCCATTTTTGCCAGGCCCACATCACCGAATACAATCGTGCCTTCAATTTCTTCGAGGGCATGTCGCAGGCCGAGGCCGCTTCGTTCACGCGTTCGGAGCGCTACGGGCACAAGCGGACCTGGAAATTCGGGACCGGGCCGATGGCCGGCAAGAAGGCGGCAACCAGCCATGACCCGCGCAACTGGGCGGGCCGGGGCTTTTTCAATGTCGATGATGCGGGCAATGCCGAAGGCGGCGCAAAGGCGCGCCGGTCGGCGCTGCAGGTCCGCGCGCTGAACGAGCTCGACCTTGAGGCGACGTCGACGCCGGCCGAGATCCGCGCGCGGTATGCCGAATATGTCCGTCGCTTCCACCCCGATTCCAACAAGGGTGACCGGTCGTCTGAGCACAAGCTGCAACGGGTGATCCGGGCCGGCAAGCTGCTCAAGGCGGGCGGGTTGATGAAGGACTAGGCCGGAGCGTGCACGATCTCCTGGTCATTGGCGGCGGTATCAACGGGGCCGGCATTGCGCGCGATGCGGCTGGCCGGGGCCTGAAAGTGGTCCTCTGCGAGAAAGACGACCTGGCCGCCCATACGAGTTCAGCGAGCACGAAGCTGATCCATGGCGGCCTGCGCTATCTCGAAATGTATGACTTCGCGCTGGTGCGCAAAGCGCTGATTGAGCGGGAAATCCTGCTGCGTGCGGCGCCGCACATTATCTGGCCGATGCGGTTTGTGCTGCCTTATGACAAGGATCTGCGTCCCGCCTGGCTGATCCGGCTGGGCCTGTTCCTGTATGACCATATGGGCGGGCGCAAGATGCTGCCGCCGACCCGGACGCTGCGGCGGAACAAGACCGACCGGCTGGATCCGCTGCGCGAGGAATTCCGGCTGGCATTCGAATATTCCGACTGCTGGGTCGAGGATTCGCGGCTGGTCGTGCTGAACGCCGTCGACGCGCAGGAGCGCGGGGCGGAAATCCTGACGCAGACCGCCTGTGTCGGACTGGCGCGCCATGCCGATCATTGGGAAGCGACCCTGCGGGGACCTGATGGCGAGAAGACCGTCATGGCCCGCGCCGTGGTCAATGCGGCCGGCGGCTGGGTCGACGAAATCCTCGGGCTGGCCGAACCGGGTACGCGGCAGCAGAACCTGCGCCTCGTGAAGGGCAGCCACATCATCGTGCCGCGATGGCATGAGGGCGACTATGCCTATTTCTTCCAGAATGGCGACGGGCGGATCATGTTCGCGATTCCCTATGAGCGGGGTGAGTTCACCCTGATCGGGACGACGGACGTTCCCTACGAGGCCAACAAGGACAAGGTCGAGATCAGCCAGGACGAGATCGACTATCTCTGCGCCGGTGCCAGCGAATACTATAAACGATCGATCACGCCGGCAGATGTCGTGGCGACCTATTCCGGTGTGCGCCCGCTCTATGACGACCATGCCGCGAACGCGTCGAAAGTGACCCGTGACTATGTGCTGAACTGCGACCGGACGGGCGGCGCGCCGGTTCTGTCGGTCTTCGGCGGCAAGATCACCACCTATCGTGAACTCGCCGAGCACGCGCTCAAGGAGCTCGGACCGGACTTTCCGGGCATGGCGAAGCCGTGGACGAAATCGGCAAGCCTGCCGGGCGGCGATATTCCGGGCGCCGATTTCGAGGACTTCCTGCGCGGACTGTCACTGCGCCATCCCTGGATGGAACAGCGGCTCCTGCGGCGGCTGGCGCGCGCTTATGGCACGCGGGTCGACGCGCTTCTCGGCACGGCCAAAAGTACGGTGGAGCTTGGCCGCGACTTTGGGGGCGGCCTGCATGAAGCCGAAGTCACATACCTGATGCGGCATGAGTTTGCACAGACGGCAGAAGACATTCTCTGGCGGCGCAGCAAGCTCCGCCTGCACCTGACCGAGTCAGAGCAGGCGAGCCTGGCAAAGTGGCTTGGAGACCGTGCGCGCGACTGAATGCCTGACGCCGTCGCCGCTTGAACAAACGGCATGAGTGATTGACCCAGCGGCATTCTGAAAAACGCTTGCGACCGCAATCAAATCATTCGTATTTCCGCGTAACCGACGCGGGGTGCGTCGGAATACGGGGAATCCAAAATGAGTTCTATGAAGCTCGCCTGTTCGGCGATTGCGCTGGCGGCTGTCCAATTGCTGGCGCCAGCGGCTTATGCGGACGAGGCGGATACAGCCGCGCTGCTCGACCGAATTGAAAAGCTGGAGGCGGCGAATGCGCGCCTGATGGCGGCGGTGGAAGGCCTGGTCGAAGACGCTGAGCTGGAGCGGGTCGCCATCGTTGCGCCGACGGCCGCCGAAGTGGCCGTGCCTGTCTCCTCCGGCGCCTATGTCGGAATTGCGCCGGATTACGGCTACGCTGTGCTGGATCACGCCGAGACCGTGAACAAGAAACGGATCCTGCAATTGCAGGCCCGCCAGAACGGCACGCTGAAAGAAATGGTGACGCTGTCCGGCCAGGCAACCGTGCTGGCCGATTACCAGTCGAGCAACCGCGCAGACAAGTTCGGCTACCTGATGCGCCATCCGACACTGAACAACCAGATTGGCGACGAAGTGTCTGAAGCGGTGATCCATTCGGCGTCGCTGGCCGCGACGGCAGCGCTGACCGACAACATCACCGCCTATATCGAAATGCTGTACAGCCCCGAGCAGAGCTTCGGCGCGGGCACGATCACGGCCCTTGGCCGCAACCAAGTCCAGGTCCGCAGCGCGTACCTGATGTGGGGCAATCTCGACAATAGCCCGGTCTATGCATCCATCGGCAAGATGTATACGCCATTCGGGTTGAACGACACGGTCAGCCCGTTCACCAATTCAACTGTCTGGCACGCCTTTGCCGGTCTCGCCTATGGTGCCGAAGTGGGGTACCTGAAAGACGGACTCAGCCTGCGGGCGATGGCGATCCAGGGTGGAGCGGAGTTCCGCGGCGCCAATACGCCGGTAGATGGCACGAACGTGCCGTCCAAGCTGAACAATTTCGCGGTTGATGCCAATTACACGCTCGATTTGGGTGAAGGTGATGCGGCGATGGTCGGTGCCAGCTACCAGCATGGCAGCGCGTATTGCCAGAATTATCCGGTCGTCCACTTCAATCCGTGTGACGATAACAATCCGGCCTGGTCGGCGTATGGCACGCTCAACAAAGGGCCGTTCACCTTGCTGGCCGAGTATGCGCAGACAACGGATGTCTGGCCCGGCTCTGCCGTGCCAGACCCGACCAACCCGCTCAGCCAGTTTGCCGCGCAGGAGACCAAGTCCTTTGTGCTTGGCGGACGCTATGGGTTCGGACAGGAACTGCAAAATGGCGCGCGTGATTCGGCGCTATCGCTGGAATTCAGCACGTTCATCGCGGGTGACAATGGCGCGCCCTGGGAGCGCCAGGATCAGTGGGTTCTTGGCTATTCAAAGTATCTCGTGCCGAACGTGAACCTGTTTAGCGAATACGTCCGTGTTGACGGGTATGCCCCGCTCAACTTCGTCAGCGGCGGCAATTTCCCTGACGGGAGCACGTGGTCAGACAGCGATGCAAGTACCGATGTCTTCCTGATCGGTGCACAAGCGGCGTTCTAGAAAACCGTCCTACTCAAACTGCAAGAAGCCCCCCGCAAGCAATTGCAGGGGGCTTTGTGTTTCTAAAATGCAAGATCGCCTGACGGGCAGGTCTATTTGGCGCCGAGGCGGCGCGCGCCGAAGATAAGCAGGCCGACAAGCACGAGTTCGATAATCACGGGCTGCGCGATTCCGGCCGGGGCGCCGTCAATGATGACGCCGATGAAGCGTCCGGATACGGCCAGACCGAAGACCAGCGCCGATCCGTAGAGCCAATGGGCCTTGCCGCGGAACAATGCGAGCGCGCAGGCGATGAAGTTGACGAGGAAAAAGGCCGCCAGATCTGCCCGCAGTGAATTCGTGCCGAGGGCGTCGATACTGGTCAGGCCGAGAATCGCGCCGGCCTTCATCGGGTCCGCCCAGAACAGAAGGCCCATGGCCAGCGAAAATAGTCCGGCAAGCGTAACGCCCACCCGTGCAATCCAAATCATCTTGTCCTCCCAGCGCAGGCTCATGATCCTGGCCCGCTTCGCTGAACATTGAGTATGCATTCACGCCCAATGTACAGGCCGCGTGCGTCCCCGCCCCAATTCAATATATTGACAGTATCGCTGCCAATAAAATATGTCTAGCGAAAAGGGAGGCCCTGCCGTGGATGTTCTGAGAACGCCGGAGACCCGTTTCGCGCAATTGAAAGACTATGCGTTCGCCGCGCATTATCATGTCGTCAAAGCGCCGGACGGAACCGAATTGCGCATGCACTATGTCGATGAGGGGCCGCGCGATGGCGAGATCATCCTCTGCCTGCACGGTCAGCCAAGCTGGAGCTATCTCTACCGCAAGATGATCCCGAACCTGACAGGTGCGGGGTACCGGGTCATCGCGCCAGACCTGGTTGGCTTTGGCAAGTCCGACAAACCGGCATCGGTCGATGACTACACCTATGCCGGGCATGTCGACTGGATGAACCAGTTCCTTACCGGTCTCGACCTGACCGGCCTGACCCTGATGTGCCAGGACTGGGGCGGATTGCTCGGCCTGCGCGCCGTCGGCGACCAGCCGGACCGGTTCAAGCGCCTCGTCATCGCAAATACCGGCCTGCCCAATACGACGACGCTGACAGACGATATCTCGAACATGATGGGGAAGATGTATCCGATGGTCCCTGTTCCGACCGCTGCGATGGTCCAGGAACAGTTTTCCGGCGGCACGCCCGGCGCCTTTCTCTATTGGATAAAGTATTGCGCCGAGGCGCCGGACTTTTCGGTGCGCGACGTATTCGGGCTCTTGTCCAATATTTCGGATGCTGCGGTGCTGGACGGATATGAGGCGCCGTTCCCGGATGAGAATTACGTGGCGGGTGCCCGGAAATTCCCGTCCTGCGTTCCGCTGCTGCCGGAACACAAGGCCGACCGGATTGCCGGTGACGCTGCATGGGCTGTGCTGGAAGCGCGAAACTTTCCTGTGCTGACAGCCTTCAGCGATGGCGACCCGGTAACAAAAGGCGGCGAGCAGGCCTTTATCAAACGCCTTGGCAATGTGAAGAATGTCACCATCAAGGGCGCCGGCCACTTTCTGCAGGAAGACCAGCCAGACGCACTCTCCAAGGAAATTATCGCTTTCATCCAGGAAACATGAGGACGCCGTGACCATGACTGCACCGCTGGAACTGATGGGCGCGCCGGGCTCTCCGTATACTCGCAAGATGGTTGCACTGCTGCGCTATCGCCGCATTCCCTACCAGGTGAGCTGGTCGGCGGGACGGCCGCCGAAGCCGGGCTATCCCGTGCCGAAAGTGCCCCTGTTGCCGACGTTCTACTATCCAGACGGCGAAGGCGGCATGACGGCTGTGACGGATTCAACACCGATCATACGCCGGCTGGAATCCGAACATGCGGGACGTTCGGTGATTCCATCCGATCCCGTCCTGTCCTTCCTGAATGACCTGATCGAGGATTATGCCGACGAATGGCTCACCAAAGCGATGTTCCATTTCCGCTGGGCGCATAAGGCCGACTATGACAATGCCGGACCGCTGCTGATCTACTGGTCACAGAACACGCTGGATGCCGAGAGCGCGGGCAAGGTTTCGGACGCGATTTCCAAACGGCAGTTCGACCGGCTCTATGTCGTCGGGTCGAATGATGTCACGGCGAAGACGATTGAATCCTCGTTTTCCCGCCTGATCGGCATTCTCGATGAGCTGTTGCAGAAGAAGGGTTTCGTGCTGGGCGGGCGCCCGTCTTCAGCAGATTTTGCGATCTATGGCCAGCTCACCCAGCTTGCGATTGTCGAGCCAACATCTGCAGCGATCACCGTAGCGCGCTCGCCGCGGGTCAGGGCCTGGGTCGACCTCATGGAAGACCTGTCCGGGCTTGATCCGCAGGAAGACGACTGGTTCGGAGCAGACGAGGCCCGCGAGGCACTGGCACCGCTCCTGGCGGAGATCGGCCGTGTCTATGCGCCTTTCCTGATCGCCAATGCCAAGGCCGTCATGGCGGGCGAGAAAAGTTTCGAGACCGAGATTGACGGCCGTGCCTGGACACAACCCAGCTTTCCCTATCAGGCCAAGTGCCTGAAATGGTTGCGCGAGGGATATCAGGCCCTGTCCGGAAATGAGCGCGGCTCCGTTGGCGCCCTGTTATCCGGAACGGGTTGCGACACACTTTTTGCCTAAGGCCGGGGAGCCTGCACCAATGTGGAAGAAACTTGTTATCGGCCTGGTGGCCGTGCTGTTGGGCGCCGGTGTGATCGGCTTCCTGAATCGCAAGGCGGTGGTCCTCTATGTGGCGACCCATAGTGGCCGGACAGAGGTGGCGCCGAATGTGCCGATTGTGTGGAACAAGGGCCCCGATGTGGCAGCGCTGCCTGCTGCTGACCGCCCGCCGAACATTGTTTTCATCCTGGTCGATGACCTAGGCATCAACGACCTCAGCACGTTCGGCGGTGGTGTTGCCGGCGGACGCGTGCCGACGCCGAATATCGACAGGCTGGCGGCTGATGGTGCGTTGTTCACACAGGCCTATGCCGGCAATGGCACCTGCGCGCCGTCGCGTGCGATGCTGATGACGGGGCGATACCCGACGCGGACCGGGTTTGCGTTCACGCCGACGCCGCCGGGCATGGGCAAGGTCGTGTCGATGTTTGCCAATGACATGGATCGCGGGGCGCTTCCGCCGGTCGATTACAATCGCGACGCGGCGGACGATGCAGTGCCGTTCGCGGAAATGGGGTTGCCGGGGTCGGAAGTGACGATCGCCGAAGTGCTGAAGGACAACGGCTATCACACGGTGCATATCGGCAAATGGCACCTGGGCCGCAGTGCGGAATCGAATCCGAACGCGCAGGGCTTTGACGAAAGCCTGTTGATGGCCAGCGGCCTGTTCCTGCCTGAGGATGATCCGGATGTCGTCAATGCCAAGCTCGATTTCGACCCGATTGACACATTCCTTTGGGCGCGGATGCAGTTTGCTGCCGCGTTCAATTCGGGCGACTGGTTCGCGCCAGGTGGCTACCTGACCGATTATTGGACGGATGAAAGCCTGAAAGTGATCGAGGCAAACCGGAACCGTCCCTTCTTCCTCTATCTGGCCCACTGGGGCGTTCACACGCCGCTGCAGGCGACGAAGGACGACTATGAGGCTGTGGGCGATATCGAACCGCATCGCCTGCGCGTCTATGCAGCGATGCTGCGGGCGCTGGACAGGAGCGTTGGCGAGATCACGGCGAAGCTGGAGGACGAGGGCCTTGCCGACAATACGATCATCGTGTTTTCCAGCGACAATGGCGGCGCAGGCTATATCGGCTTGCCGGAGATCAACCAGCCCTATCGCGGCTGGAAGATCACGCTGTTCGAGGGGGGTATCCGTGTGCCGATGTTCGTCAAATGGCCGGCGAAGATCACACCCGGAACGCGGGTCGATACGCCGGTCGCGCATATCGACGTGATGCCGACGCTCGCCTCTGCGGCTGGGGCATCGCTACCAGAGGGGGTCGTCATTGACGGGCGCGATATGTTGCCGGTTGCGACGGGGACCGGAGATATCTCTCACCCGAACGACGCCCTGTTCTGGCAGAGCGGATACTATCATGTCGTGCGGGCCGGTGACTGGAAGCTTCAAGTGGACGGACGACAGAAAAAGAACTGGTTGTTCGATCTCGCGAATGATCCAACCGAGCAGGTGAATCTTGCCGAGATGCGCTCCGACAAACTGTCGGAATTGCAGGTATTGCTTGATGCGCACCTGGCGGATTCGGTGGCGCCGCTTTACCCGTACACGATCGAATCGCCGGTCGCGATCGACAAGACGGCGGCTGACACGGTGGGGCCGGACGATGAATATGTCTGGTGGCCGAACTGAGAGGACGAAGGTGAGCCGTCACTTCGCCGACGGCAGGTCCCTTGCGATCCGGAAGCCAATGTGGACAGACGAAAAATCGCTATCCTGCGGCTGGCGCGCGGCCGGTCGGTAACGGCGGCAGAAATTGTCGGCGCAGAGGTATGAGCCGCCTTTGACCGTGTGCGTGCCAGGACTGTAGGGCGTATCGGTCCATTCCCAGACATTGCCGATCATGTCGTAGAGACCGACCTGGCTGGCGCGAAAACAGCCGACCGGGGCAGCGCCCTCAAAGCCGTCGGCCATGGTGTTAGCGACCGGGAAAATGCCCTGCCATGTATTGGAGACCGGCGCGCCATCAGTATCGTAGGCGCCGGAGGAGGACACGTCCGGGTCCGCGAGGCCCAGTGTGGCGGCATATTCCCATTCGACTTCTGTCGGGAGCCTTCCTCCGGCCCAGGCGGCATAGGCGGCGGCGTCACGCTCCGAGACATGGACGACCGGATAGGCGCCCATGCCAGCGATCAACGAGCCCGGGCCTGCTGGCGCGGTCCAGGTCGCACCGGGCACGAGGCGCCAAGGATCCAGCTTGACGGTTCCTGTTCCCGGAAGGTCGAAGACGGCCGAGCCGGCGCCGGGGCCGCCAGTGCTGGCGCTGAGTTCTGCGTCGGTCGTGTACCCCGTTTCGCGAACGAAGGCAGCGAACTGGTCATTGGTGACCTCATGGGCCTGGAGGCTGAAGGCGCCGACGTGAAGGGAGAGCCGGGGCGTTTCTTCCGGATAGTGCGGACTATCGCCTTTCATGAAGCTGCCGTCCGGCAGCGACACGAATCGTCCGATATCGGCTTTCGACAGTCCGCAGGATGCGTCTGCCGGGCGCGGCGGAACGGGCTTGCCGCAGGCCGATCCCGATATCAGAAGCAGGATGGCGACGTATCGCTTCATGTGGCGATCAATTGATCGACCATGAACTGCATGACCGCTTCGGCCTCTTCGGCGGACAGGCCCTGGTCCTGCCGAAGCCGCCGCCAGGCCTGGAAGCCGGTCACAACGTCCAGCGCCGCGACAAGCTGCTTGTCGGATGCACGATCCGCCGGCAGCACGGCCTTCAGGCTTTCGCGCTCGAGAATGAGGTTGCGGCGATATTCGTCCATCAGGAAACGCGACTGGAATCGCCGGAGATTGGCCGAAACCCTGACCGGGAAAATCCGCTCGTAGACATCGGCCCGGCGACGGACCATTTCGCCAAGCCGCTCTTTCCAGTCCGTGGCGGTATAAGGCGCGAGCACGATTGGCATGATCTCGGCCTGTATCTGCTCGGCCATTTCGCCGAACAGGCTGTCCATGTCTTCGAACAGGCGAAACACTGTGCGTTGGCCGACAGCGGCGCGTTCGGCGACACGAGCGGCGCTGGGGTTCATGTCGCCTTCGCGGATCAGGGCGAACAGGGCGTCGACGATCTGTGTCCGGCTTCGCTCGCTGCGCTGACGCCGTCCGTCAGAGGAATCGTCATTGGCCTGCGGTCCGGGAAATGGCGTGATTTTCGAACCGGTCATTTGAACCCATCATGGCGATTGATTGCGTCGCTGCCCGCCGGGAGGCTGAACACCATCCCGTCTTCGGACACGGTGATCTTGCCGTCAAACGCCTTCTTGGCGTCGCGCACGTAATAGTCGTTGAGCAAGTGCGAGGGCAGGGGTGGGATCGTGTGATAGAATACGAGTTGCCGCGCGCCCGCTTCGGTCGCCGCCCTTGCCGCGTCGACGGGCGGTGCGTGGTAGGTGAGGATATCGTCGAGAATTTTCGCGAGGTGATCCGCGCCCTTGGCGGCGGCGGCATCCTGCATCGCGCCGACCATTTCCGGGTCCAGGGCTTCATGGAACAGAACGTCCACGCCTTCGGAAACGGCAACCAAGTTCGGATCATAAATCGTGTCTCCGCTGATCACGACCGATCGGCCCTTGTAATCGACGCGGTAACCGAATGCGGGTTCGACCGGCGCATGGCTGACGGAGAACGCTGTGATCTTGAGTCCATTGTCGTCGAGGACGACAGCGCGTGAGCCAGGACCAGCTGGCAGCATGATGGCTTCACCGGCGCCGCCGCGTCCGGCCGGATTGGCAATGCCGGCTCCGTGATGCGCGGTCCGGAATGTCCCGTCGATCCGATAGGCCGCGTTGAAGCCGTCGACGACTTCATCGACACCGCGTGGACCAGAAACGGGGAGGGGCTTGTCCCGTTGGCCGTTGACCCAGACTTGCATCAGCAACTCGCCGAGGCCGTCCATGTGATCGGAATGCAAATGGGTCAGGTAGACGCGTTCGGTACGGCCAAGCGGGAAGCGCATGCGGGTGAGGTTGCGCGTGCCGCCGGAACCGGCATCGAAAACGAACGCACGTTCGCCCGCGATCACGCCGAGGCAGGGGCCTGCGCGCAATGGGTCAGGCAGAGGCGTGCCGGCGCCGCACATGAAGACGTGCAGTCCGTCCGGCAGCTCTGTGCTGGCGTCGCGGCCGACATTGGCCTCGACCGCCCTTTTGAATGCGACTTCGGCAATCTGCGTCTTGAAAAGCTGGAACCCGAGCACGGCTACAACGGCCAGGCAGATGATGCCGACAAGGCTGCGTACGAGCCAATTCATGATTGGTCTCCTTTTGCGCCCATGAGCATTGCGAGGAAGGGCGAGTCCCTGCCGCCATTCGGCGCGACAGTCTCGATGTTGAGCTGACCTTTAAGCCCGGCTGCGCGGTGAACGGATATGGCCTGCCATTCGGGCGACATCGACATTTTCACCATGGCGGCGCGATCCGGATACATGGCGATGGCGACTTCGTCCCAGAGTTCCTCGACCTGCCCGAGCGCAAGAAACGTCACGTCGCCCGCGAAGATGCCGCGTCCGCCGAAAAGGGGCAGCACGTCGGTGACAGCGCGTCCGTAGATCATGTAGGCGTCTCGCCCCGAGAGATCGGTCTCGCGCCCGTCTTCATACTCCGCCTTGTCCTTGAACTTCAGCAGGTTGACCATGAAGACCGGACCGTCAGGACCTTTCTCCAGCATGGCCTGCATGCGCGACGGATCTGTCGGGAAGACTTCATTGATAACCTGCATGGTGTTTCCTCTTTTCCTTTTCGTCAGCTCTGCGGCTGTTTGAGTGCGTCTTCGACAAGCCAGAGCCGGTCCTGGCCCCAGGTCGAAACGTCTCCGACCCGGAAACTGGGCACGCCCCAGATTCCGAGATCCATCATTTCGGCGCGGTTCGCCTCGGCTTCGGCGCGCCAGTCATCATTGCCGATGATGTCGCGAGCGGCCTGCCAGTCGAGGCCGGCTGCTTCCACGATCTGTTTCATGCCCCGGTCGGACCCGGCATCGACGCCGCGTGACCAGACGCCAGCGAGAAAGGCCTGGCAGAACTCGAAGCCCCGCCCCTGTTCACGGGCCCAGGGCAGGAGCGAGTAGCCGCGTTCGACCGGGCGGCCGACGGGATCTGCGATTCGTCCGAACGGGATACCGAGGCGGCGCGCCTCGCGGGCCGTGTCGAGCGTGATGTAGCGGCTTTTCATGCGCGGTACCGGCAGTCCGCGCATGACCATGGGCAGCACGAAACGCAGCTTCAGGTCGGCGCCATAGGCATCGGCCAGAGCCTTCGCGCGCTGTGCGGCGATGTACGTGTAGGGACTGCGAAAGGAGAGATAGTAGTGCAACTCCTTGCCGGACGCCGAGGCTGGCGCGATGCGGGTCGACGGCACCGGCGGAGGGACAAAGAGGGGGGTGTCGCCGGGGACCGTGCGGGCGCCGAGTTCGGTCAGGCGGGATTCCAGATAGTGGAGGCGATCAATGCTCCAATACCATTCGCCGCCATAATGGAACGTCGCGCCGAGATAGTGGCCGAGTTCCGCCCGGCGTGCATCGCCTGCTGCTGTCAGGCTTGGCAGATTGCTCTCTCCGGTCGGCTTCAGATTTCCGTTCCAGAACGCTTCGCCGACCTGAGGCGCTCGTACGGCGAACGCTCCCTCGGCGATGGCTGCGGCGAGCGCAGCATCGGCGGCCTGCCTTTGGCTCGCGTCTGGCTGTTTGCCGGGATCATGAAAAACGAGGCCTGCTTTTTGCGCAAGGGTCTCGGCGTCTGTGCAGGCGTAGGCTTCGAGTCGCTCGCGTTCAGGCGCGGCCCAGTCGGGCGGGGGGCCCACTAGATGGACCTTGAGCATGATGTCGTATCGCTCGGCAAATGCGCCGAGGACCTGGGCGGTGAGGTGGGAATAGGGGTCGTCGGCCTGATGGAAATATTCGACAATATGCGGTGTGTTGGTGGCCACACGCTGCCGTTCGGCTTTTGCGCGCCGGGCAAGCAGTCGCGGTTCGCCGGTCAGGCGTTCCGCTATTCGGGAAATGAGCGCTGTCTTCAGTGACACGTCGTTCTCGCGCCTTTCCTGGCCGACACAGAATAACTAATGGCACAATGCATGCCATAACATATCTGCGCGGGCAATGACTATCGGATTTGGGCGCTCGGTTTACCGGGAACGGGCTGTAACCGCGTCCTGTTTCAGGCGCGCCGGTTCGCTCATGCCGCATGGACATGTGCGGGGCTGTATGGTCAAAGGCGGCAACGTTAATTCCGGCGCGACCGGCAGATGAGAAGCGTGACATGACCAAGGGTTTGGTGACGATATTCGGTGGTTCGGGCTTTATCGGGCGCTATGCGGCGCGCACGCTCGTGGAAAAGGGCTACCGGGTCCGGGTGGCCTGCCGGCACGTGAATACGGCGGCGGATGTCCGTCTGGCCGGGGCACCGGGCTGGGTCGACATCATGCAGGCCAATATTCGCAACCGGGAGTCGATCGAGCGGGCGCTGGATGGCGCTGTGGCTGTGGTCAACCTGGTCGGCATCCTGTTCGAAAGCGGCAAGCAGAATTTCGACTCAACGCAGCGCGACGGCGCGGCCCTTCTGGCCGAGGTTGCGGCCGAAAAGGGCATCAAGACATTCGTTCAGGTGTCGGCCATCGGCGCGGATGCCGAGTCCAGGTCTGACTATGGTCGCACCAAGGCGGAAGCCGAAGCGGCCGTTCGCGCGGCGGTGCCCACGGCGACGATCCTGCGTCCGTCCGTCGTGTTCGGTCCGGAGGACGGTTTCCTCAACAAGTTTGCCCAGATGACGCGCTTTATGCCGGCGCTGCCGGCCATCGGCGGCGGCAAGACGCGGGTGCAGCCCATCTATGCGGGCGATGTGGCAGATGCGATTGCCCTGGCGGTCGATCTCGAAGGCGCAGCAGGCAAGACGTATGAACTCGGCGGCCCGCGCACCTACTCGTTCAACGAGATCTACGATTTCATCCTTCAACAGGTCGACCGGCGCCGGTTCAAGATTTCGCTTCCGTTCTTCCTTGCGCGTCCGATCGGCTATATCGCCGCCGCTGTCTGGCGGTACATTCCGCCATTTTCGTGGGGCATGCTGGGCGAACCTCCGATCACGGGCGATCAGGTCGCGATGCTGAAGTCAGACAATGTTGTGTCCGACGGCGCGCTGACGGCCAAGGACCTTGGGCTGACCAGCCTGGAGACAATTGAATCGATTGCGCCGACATATCTCTGGCGGTTTCGGCCATATGGTGAATTCAACAAGACGGCTGACGCCTGAGCGCGAACGGACCTGAACCCAATCCGAATAAAAATGCCCGCAAATTGCCCGATAGGCGCCGCTTTGCGCGCCTGATTGATGCCTGAGATACAGGTCTCCGCAGGCGTTAGGGACGCACGATGCGAGAGGGCAGCACGCGGCAGGCGGCTTACACCCCTTGCGACGCGTGTTGCTTTGTTCCGAACAGGAAAACAATGCGCGGATAATACGGTGTTTCCGTTTGGAGCGCCGACCGGCCTAGAGCAGACCGATCATGGGCGTGGTCAGGAGCAGTGCGATGCCGAGCACAAAACGGTACAATACGAAGGGCAGGAAACTCATGCGCTGCAGGATCGCCATGAGGGCCGCGATGGACGCGAGACCGGTGATGAAGGCGACGGCGGCGACGATCATCCCGTCCTCGAATGTCACAACCCCGTCTGTCGTCGCATCCATCAGGCCGAGCGCGCCGTAGAGGCCGGCGGCGGCCAGGATGGGTGCGCCGATAAGCATCGAGAACCGGGCAGCTTCGGAGCGTTCGTAACCGAGGGCGCGTGCGGCGGTCATGGTGATCCCGGACCGGCTGGTGCCGGGGATAATCGCAGCGATTGCCTGTGTCGCGCCAATCAGGAAAGCGTGCCCAAGCGTCATGTCGGCCTCCTTGCGCTCACGGCCGCCACGGACGTCCGCCCACCAGAGAAGTGCGCCGAAGACGATGGTGGCGCCGGCCACGGTGTACACGCTGCGCAACGCATCCTGCATGGCCTGTGGCAGGAGGCTCTCGTAAAGGGCGGCGACGACGAGTGCGATGGGCGTGGCCACGAGAATGCATAGCGCCAAGCGTGCGCCGGGCGAGAGCGGTTTCTTCGTGATGGGCGCGGCCGCCAGTTCAAACCCGCCAAGCACTGCGCTTGCGACATCCTTGCGGAAATAGAGCAACATGGCCGCCAGCGTACCCAGATTGGACACCGCGTTGATGAGCAACTCGTCCCGCCCGACCAGACCGAAATAGTCGGACGCCAGCAGCACATGGGCCGAGGAGGAGATTGGCAGCCATTCAGTAAAGCCCTGCAGTGTGGCGATTATGATGAGTTGGAGCAGGGACATCGGGGCCTCGTCACGTGGTGCGGCAGGTCGGGCGCCGCTGGAGACATCTCACCTAGCGGAGTTTGGGCGCGCGGGCACCTCTCTCGAAAAATATCGAAATGATATAAAATGGACCGGACGATCCGATTTGAGCAGAATAAATCATGCGATTCTTCAATAATAAATATCATATCGATATTTGAGAGGTGATTCACGCTTGTCGCTAAGGCCGGCGTCATTGTAAATAGCAGATCAATTGAGTGGAGGTCTGAATGGCTGAGAAGATGCTGCAGTTTACGCATGTGCAACGGTCGATGCCGGCCAAGCGTGCTCCTCGCGAGCGCGCGCACGACTTCGACGAAATCTATTCCGAATTCAGCCTCAAGGCGGCTGGCGCACAGGCCGCGCGCTGCTCGCAATGCGGCGTGCCATTCTGCCAGCAGGGCTGCCCGCTCTCGAACAATATTCCCGACTGGCTGAAACTGGCGGCTGAAGGCCGGCTGGAAGAAGCCTGGGAGGTCTCGACCGCAACCAACAACATGCCCGAAATTTGTGGACGCATCTGCCCGCAGGACCGGTTGTGCGAAGGCATCTGCACGATCGAGCAGTCGGGGCACGGCACCGTTACGATCGGCTCGGTGGAAAAGTTCATCACCGACACAGCCTGGGAAAAAGGCTGGGTAAAGCCAATCTCCCCGCCGCGCGAACGCAGCCAGTCTGCCGGTATCATCGGCGCCGGTCCGGGCGGGCTTGCTGCGGCTGAGCAATTGCGCCGCAAGGGCTACCAGGTGACCGTCTATGACGCCTATGACCGCGGCGGCGGGCTGCTGGTCTACGGCATTCCCGGGTTCAAGCTGGAAAAGCCGGTCGTCGCGCGGCGCATCAAGCATCTCGAAGACAGCGGCGTGAGCTTCAAGTTCAATACGCGGATTGGCCCGGACATCTCGCTGCAGGACTTGCGCAAGACGCATGACACGGTGCTCATTGCCACTGGCGTATACCAGGCGAAAGACCTCAAATGCCCGGGCGTGGGTTCGACTGGCGTTCTCGCGGCGCTCGACTTCCTTACGGCCTCCAACCGCAAGAGCTTTGGCGACGCCGTGCCTGAATTTGACGATGGCACGCTGAATGCCGAGGGCAAGCGCGTGGTTGTCATTGGCGGCGGCGACACGGCGATGGACTGTGTGCGAACGGCCGTGCGCCAGGGCGCCAAGTCCGTGACCTGCCTCTACCGCCGCGACCGTGCCAACATGCCGGGCAGCCAGCGCGAAGTGGCCAATGCCGAAGAAGAAGGCGTCGTGTTCGAATGGCTGGCCTCCCCGGAAGCCATCCTCGACACCAAAGCGGGCAAGGCCAAGGCCGTGCGCGCCGCCAAAATGAAACTCGGTGAGCCGGATGCGTCCGGACGCCAGAGCCCGGTCAAGACCGGCGACACGATGGACGTGAAGGCCGACATGGTGATCAAGGCGCTCGGCTTCGACCCGGAAGACTTGCCGGAACTGTTCGGCGAACCGGCCCTCACGGTGAATCGCTGGGGCGCGGTCCGTGTGGATTACGCGACAATGGAAACCAGCCTGTCCGGCGTCTATGCCGCCGGTGACATCGTGCGGGGCGCGTCGCTCGTCGTGTGGGCGATAAAGGATGGCCGCGACGCGGCCGAGGCGATGCACCGGGCAATGAAATCGGCTGAAAAAGCCTCGAAAGTGGCGGCGGAGTAAGATCAGATGTCAGATTATGTGAAGCAATACGAAGCCAACCGCCAGAAACTTGTCGACGGCAATGCCTACGACCCGGCAGACGAGCACGATGCCTGCGGCGTCGGCCTTGTCGCCGCACTCGATGGCAAACCGCGCCGCGAGATTGTCGAGATGGGCATCATGGCCCTCAAGAATGTCTGGCACCGTGGGGCGGTCGACGCCGACGGCAAGACAGGTGACGGCGCCGGTATCCGTGTGGCCGTGCCGCAGGACTTCTTCCGAGAGCATGTGACCCGGACGGGCCATACGCCGACCGACGACCCGATCTGCGTCGGGCAGATATTCCTGCCGCGCACCGATTTTGCCGCGCAGGAATCTGCCCGAACGATTGTCGAAACCGAAGTGCTGCATTTCGGCTTCTATATCTACGGCTGGCGCCAGCCGCCGGTGGACGTGTCCGTGATCGGCCAGAAAGCCAAGGACACGCGCCCGGCGATCGAACAGATCATGTTCCGCGACGCGCAGGGCCGCTCGCCGGAAGACCTTGAGCGGGCGCTCTATATCTGCCGCCGGCGCATCGAACGGCGCGCGCGCGAAATGGCGATTCCGGGCTTCTATGTCTGTTCGCTCAGCCATGCCTCGCTGATCTACAAGGGCATGTTCCTGGCCGAGGATATCGACAATTTCTATCTCGACCTCAAGGACCCGCGTTTCATTTCGAATTTCGCGATCTATCACCAGCGCTATTCGACCAACACGTTCCCGCAATGGTCGCTTGCCCAGCCATTCCGGATGATCGCGCACAATGGCGAAATCAACACGCTGCGCGGCAACAAGAACTGGATGAAGAGCCACGAGATCCGCATGGTCTCCGAAGCATTCGGCGAGCATGTCGATGACGTCAAGCCGGTGATCCCGGACGGGTCGTCGGATTCCGGCGCGCTGGATTCCGTGTTCGAACTTCTCTGCAAGTCGGGCCGCCCGGCGCCGATGGCCAAGGCCATGCTGATCCCCGAAGCCTGGTCGAAGCGGGATTCGGTGATGCCGACGGCACACCGTGCGCTGTATGACTATTGCAACTCGGTGATGGAGCCCTGGGACGGGCCGGCCGGGATTGCCGCCTATGACGGCCGCTGGGCCATTGCAGGCCTTGACCGCAACGGCCTTCGCCCGCTGCGCTACGCGCTGACCACGGACGGTATTCTCGCGGTCGGGTCGGAAGCGGGCATGTGCCCGCTCGGCGATCACGAAGTCGCCAAGCGCGGCTCGATCCCCGCCGGCGGCATGATCGCGGCTGACCTCCAGACCGGCAAGTTCTATGAGCATCGTGAACTGGTCGATTTCCTGGCGGCCCAGAATCCCTATGAAGAATGGCTCTCGAGCGTTACCGAGCTCGAGCCGGAAATCGGCCCGGGCCCGGAGCCGCAACTGTTCAGCAAGGAAGAACTCCTGCGCCGCAAGACGGCGGCTGGCTATTCGCTGGAAACGCTGGAACTGATTCTCTCGCCGATGGCTGAAGGGGGCAAGGAAGCCCTGGGGTCCATGGGCGACGATACGGCGCCCGCGGTGTTGTCCTATTCCTATCGGCCGATGAGCCATTTCTTCCGCCAGAATTTCAGCCAGGTGACCAACCCGCCGGTCGACCCCCTGCGCGAAGCGCGGGTGATGAGCCTCAAGACGCGGTTCAAGAACCTTGGCAACGTGCTGGATACGGACAAGTCGCAGCAGGAAGTCTTCGTGCTCGAAAGTCCGATCCTGACAACGGGCATGTATGAGCGCCTGATCACGCGGCTTGGCGTCGGCATGACCGAGATCGACTGCACGTTCGAGGAATCAGACGCGACAGGCGATGGCGGCGCGCTGAAGGATGCGCTGAGCCGCATCCGGCGCGAGGCTGAAGAAGCCGTGCGCGAAGGGCGTGAGCATATCGTGCTGACGGACCAGCACCAGTCTGCGAGCAAGATAGCGATCCCGATGATCCTTGCGACGGGCGCGGTGCATTCGCACCTCGTGGCGCAGGGCTTGCGCACCTTCTGCTCGATCACGGTCCGGTCGTCGGAATGTCTGGATACGCATTATTTCGCGGTCCTGGTCGGCGTGGGCGCAACCTGCGTGAACGCCTATCTCGCGCAGGACGTGATCGCGGATCGTCAGGCGCGCGGCCTGTTCGGCGACATGTCGCTGAACCAGTGCGTCAAGAATTACAAGGACGCGATCGAAGCTGGCCTGCTCAAGATCATTTCCAAGATGGGCATCTCGGTGATCTCGTCCTATCGCGGTGGTTATAATTTCGAGGCGCTGGGGCTCTCACGTGCCCTGGTGGCCGATTATTTCCCCGGAATGAGCAGTCGTATCTCCGGACTCGGCCTTGCCGGTCTTGAGGAGAACGCACTCGTTCGGCATGAAGCCGCGTTCGACGAGGATGTGGTGTCGCTTCCTATTGGCGGCTTCTATCGCCTGCGGGCCGGCGAAGAACCCCATGCGCTGGACGGCAACCTGATCCACACGCTCCAGGCGGCCTGCAATCGCGGCGACTATTCGATCTTCCGCAAATATGTCGAGGCCGTGCATGCGCGCGACCCGATCCAGTTGCGCGACCTGCTGGATTTCAAGGCAGCGGGAGAGGCGGTCCCCCTGTCGCAGGTCCAGTCTATCAACGAAATCCGCAAGCGGTTCGTGACGCCGGGCATGTCGCTGGGCGCGCTCAGCCCCGAGGCGCATGGCACACTGAATATTGCCATGAACCGGATCGGCGCGAAGTCGGTGTCCGGGGAAGGCGGCGAGGACAAGGCGCGGTACCGGCCATTGCCGAATGGCGACAATATGAACTCTGCGGTCAAGCAGATCGCATCCGGTCGTTTCGGCGTGACGGCGGAATACCTCAACCAGTGCCGCGAGATCGAGATCAAGATCGCGCAGGGCGCCAAGCCCGGCGAGGGCGGCCAGTTGCCCGGTTTCAAGGTAACCGAATTCATCGCCAAGCTGCGCCACGCGACGCCCGGTGTGATGCTGATCTCGCCGCCACCGCACCATGACATCTATTCGATCGAAGACCTCGCCCAGCTGATCTACGACCTGAAGCAGATCAACCCGGACTGCCGTGTCTGCGTGAAGCTGGTAGCCCAATCTGGCGTCGGCACGGTTGCGGCCGGCGTGGCCAAGGCGAAGGCCGACATCATCCTGATCGCCGGCGGTGTCGGCGGCACGGGTGCCAGCCCGCAGACCTCGATCAAGTATGCCGGCCTGCCCTGGGAGCTCGGCCTTGCCGAGGCGCACCAGATCCTGTCGCTGAACAATCTGCGCGGCAAGGTAACCCTTCGGACCGATGGCGGTCTGCGCACCGGACGCGATATTGTCATCGCGGCCATGCTGGGCGCCGAGGAATACGGTATTGGCACCGCGAGCCTGATCGCCATGGGCTGTATCATGGTGCGCCAGTGCCATTCGAATACCTGCCCGGTCGGTGTTTGCGTCCAGGACGAGGCACTGCGGGCCCACTTCACGGGCACGCCTGAGAAAGTGGTCAACCTGATGAGCTTCATCGCGGAAGACGTACGCGAAGTTTTGGCCTCGCTCGGCCTGACATCACTGGACGAAGCGATCGGCCGGACGGACCTGCTGGTCCAGGTCAGCCGCGGGGCATCGCATCTCGACGATCTCGATCTCAACCCGCTGCTCGTGCAGGTCGATACCGATCATCCGGTCGTCTACCAGCCGACGCGCCGGGAAGAAGTGCCGGACTCGCTCGACGTGCAGATCCTGCGTGACGCAGAGCCGTTCTTCGAGCGCGGCGAGAAGATGCAGCTTGAATACAATGTCCAGAACACGATGCGGGCGATTGGTGCGCGGTCGAGTTCGGCGATCACCCGGAAGTTCGGCATGAGTGCCTTGCCGGAAGGCCGGCTGCATATCCGGCTGGAAGGGTCTGCGGGCCAGTCGCTGGGCGCGTTCAGCGTGCAGGGACTGCTGCTGGAAGTGATCGGCGATGCCAACGATTATGTCGGCAAGGGCCTGTCGGGCGCGACAATTGTGGTTGCGCCGAAGCCGCGTGAGCGTCGCTCGTCCATTGGTGACGCCATTGTTGGCAATACCTGCCTTTATGGGGCGACGGCGGGCAAGTTGTTCGCGTCAGGCACGGCGGGCGTGCGTTTCGCCGTACGCAACTCGGGCGCCAAGACAGTGGTCGAGGGCTGCGGCGCCAATGGCTGCGAATACATGACCGGTGGCCGGGCAGTGATCCTCGGGCCGGTCGGTGACAATTTCGGGGCCGGCATGACGGGCGGCGTTGCCTTTGTCTGGGATCCGGAGAGCCGGTTTGAACGGGTCGCCAACGCCGATGGTATCGACTGGTATCCACTGGCCGACATGCCGACCGAACATATCGAGCAATGCCGTGCGCTGGTCCAGGAGCATGCGGACCGCACGGGTTCGATCCGGGCCACGGACCTGCTGGCCGAATGGGATGTCGCGCTCAGCCAGATCCTGATGATCGTCCCGAAAGAAATCGCCCACCTTCTCCTGCCGCAGGACAAGCCCAAGGCGAAGAAGAAGGTGCCCGAAAAGGCCTGACCGTAACCGGGCCTCGTCCTTCGCAGGATGAGGCCCGCCGGGCGGCTCAGGTCTTCTTGCGGCGGATGCGTGGCCAGATCAGTTTCAGCCACATCCACAGGAAGACGCCGATCAGGATCAGCCATGGCAGGCCGACGGCAAAGGCGGTGATGACCGCCGCGAGCGCGCTCGACAGGTTGTAGAAGAACCCGCCGAAGGCTTCGCCGAGCGGGCTCAGCGCGCCGCGCGAGACTGGGTTGCGCTTGGTCTCGTAGCTGACGGCCAGCTGGCTCATGTTCACGCGCTGCATCAGCGCCTTCATGCTGGATTTCAGCGAATCGATATCGCCGTTGACCCGCGCCAGTTCCCGTTCGGTTTCGAGCAGGTCACCCAGGTCGCCGGGCCGGTTTTCCAGAAGGTCCTCGATCCGCTTCTGCAGCGCTTCCTGTGCGTGCAGCCGGGCATTGGTATCGATGATGGTCACGGTCAGGTCTTCCGCCGTGGTCTGGCGGCTGGTGACCTCGCCCTTGGCGGCTTCGGCCTCGGCCTCGACGCCGTTCATGAAGGCTTCGATCCAGTCCGGCGTGGCGCGGATGTTCAGCGAGCCCGATGCCTCGTCTTCCGACCAGGCGTTGAGATAGGAATTGGTGACGATGCATATCGACGGGCCAGCCGCGTTGCAGGCGGCGATATGGCCCTGCATCACCGGCTCAATCGCGGCGACCGGCAGGCGCAGGCCGAGGGAATGCGAATAGGCGATGTATTGCTGAACCGTCGTGTCTGCTTGTGCATCGTTTGATGCTGCGCCGCCGACATTGATCTCTTCCATTGGCGCCGCGCCATAGGCCTCTTTGCTCATCATCGCTGTCGGGGATGGCGGCGCCGGCGCCATCGCCGGTGACATTTCGCTCTGGTCATATCCGCCAGAGCCGCCACAGGCAGCCAGAACAACGGCCGCTGTCGCCAGCAGGAATGCTTGGGTCTTCATGATCTTGGTCCCTCCACAGATGACACAGAGCCATCATGAAACCCGAATAAAGGCAATATCAGGCTGGAATTGTGGAGGGCTTGGGGAGGACCAACGCGTGCGACGCCTGTGAGGGCGCTTCGCGGGTGGGGTAGGGGTTTCCTGAGGGTGAGGCAGGGGTCAGGTGTCGGGTATATTGAATCCATATTCCCGGCGCAGGCCGGGATCTCTTGCGACAAGTCCGGATACGGCTGCCTGAGGCCCCGGCGTGCGCCGGGGACACGGGAGAGTTGTTTCGGGATTGAGGGCCAGCCTCAGCCTGTCCGATACAGGTGCCCGGAAAATGCCCGGACGATGCCCGGAGAGATCATCCGACAATTGCAGGACCACGACGCGGCCAGTCCACATCACGCCCCAGAGCATCTGGCTGCCCGGGCCACCGGTTGCGCGGAACCATGTCTTCAGGCGCTGGATGCGCCAGAAGATGAGCGGCCAGATCGGCAGCAGGTACCAGGGCAGGCCCGGCATCGGGGTGAGGAGGCTGAACATCGCCGCGCATTATACACCGGGTGAGGGAGGGGGTGGATAAGCCGCCTTCCGTCTGGCTTTCTATCGGGGCATCCTCTCTCGGAGGTGAGGCAAGACGCCTAGATACGAAGCCATGCATTTATGCTAGCGGGGTAGCTAAACACCCGCAGTCAGGCATGGCATGAAACCAAAAATCCTCACGACACTGCAGACCTATTCCTGGGCTTTGTTCCGGGCCGATCTGATGGCCGGCATCACCGTTGCGATGGTGGCATTGCCGCTCAGCCTCGCGATTGCCATTGCGTCTGGCGCCGATCCGGCCAAGGGCATTGTGACGGCCATTGTCGGCGGGTTCCTGATCTCTTTGCTGGGCGGCAGCCGGGTGCAGATCGGTGGGCCGACAGGTGCCTTCATCGTTGTCGTTTTCAGCGTCATCGCCGAACACGGCTATGACGGCCTGGTGATTGCCACGTTCCTGGCCGGCATGATTCTCATCACGGCAGGCTTGCTGAAGGTTGGCAACCTGATCAGCTTCGTGCCGGAGGCGGTCGTGAACGGTTTCACGATTGGCATCGCAGTTATCATCGCGACGAGCCAGGTGAGGGACCTGCTGGGCCTCTCCATGTCGGCCCTTCCTGCCGATTTCCTTGAGAAACTGCCTGCCCTGTGGGAGGCGCGCGGCACGTTGAGCCTGGCCGCACTGGCCATCGGAGGCGCCACAATGGTCCTGATTGTCGGCCTGCGGCGTGCTGCGCCCCGCGCGCCGGGCTTGATCATTGCCGTGGCTGCGACGTCAGCGGTCGTCGCATTCATGGCTTTACCCGTGAATACGATCCAGTCGCAGTTTGGCGCCCTGCCAAGCCATTTGCCGATGCCGTCGTTTCCGTCGCTTTCAGTGGACCGTGTCCTTGAACTGTTGCCCTCGGCCTTCGTGATTGCCTTCCTCGCCGGTGTCGAATCGCTCCTGTCTGCCATGGTGGCCGACAAGATGAGCGGCGGACAACACCGACCGAATGCCGAAGTGATCGCACAGGGTTTTGCGAATGTGGGCTCGTCGCTCTTTGGCGGCCTGCCAGCCACGGGCGCCATTGCGCGGACGGCAACCAATGTGCGCGCGGGCGGAAAGACGCCGGTCGCCGGCATCATCCACGCGCTGACGATCCTGATTGCGATGCTGGTGGCTGCGCCGCTCGCAGGCTACCTGGCGATGCCGGCGCTGGCCGGATTGCTGATCCTCACCGCCTGGAACATGAGTGAACCGCACAAGTGGAAGAGTTACCTGTCGGCGCCACGGGCCGACCAGTTTCTCCTGCTGCTCACGCTGGTCCTGACGGTAGTTGCCGATCTGACCGTTGCGATTGGCGTCGGCGTGTCCGCCGGACTGGCGATTCGCCTGCGGCGCCGGAACGTGCCGCCTGCCGATTGGGAAACACCGGAGCGCTAGGGTCGGTACCCATGCCGGAATTCGCC
This sequence comes from uncultured Alphaproteobacteria bacterium, assembly GCA_963973995.1. Taxonomy (GTDB): domain Bacteria; phylum Pseudomonadota; class Alphaproteobacteria; order Caulobacterales; family Hyphomonadaceae; genus Hyphomonas. The sequence goes on along the minus strand of CAXBCO010000007.1, from coordinate 99,545 downwards.
GGTCTCGGTGATGCGGACAGCATGGTGGACGAAGTCGACGAGAAGGGGGCGGGTGTCACGCGGGTCGATGATCTCCTCCGCGAGGAAGCTTTCGGCCGTGCGGAAAGGTGAGCGGATCGCTTCGAACTTCTTGTAGAGCGACGCTTTTAGTGCCTCGGGGTCTTCGGCTTCGGCAAGCTCCTTACGGAAGGCCGCCTCAATGCCGCCGGCCATGGGCAGGCTGCCCCAATCGCCGCTCGGCCAGCAATAGCGCCACTTTGTCTTCGACTGGTTCATCATCGTCGAGCCGGCAAGGCCATAGGCCTTGCGGATGACCACGGAACAGACCGGCACATTGGCCTGGTAGATCGCGGTCATGGCGCGCACGCCCGCGCGGGTGACACCGGCGGTTTCCGCTTTCACGCCGACGGCGAAACCGGGACAGTCGACAAAGTGCACGACCGGCAGGTGGAACATGGAGCACAGGTCCATGTGCCGTGTGACCTTGTCGCAGACATCCGCCGTCCAGGCGCCATCAAGGAAGAAAGGGTCGCCAGCGAGAATGCCGACAGGATGCCCGTCGATCCGGGCGAAGCCACAGACCATGCCGCGTCCCCAGTCATGTCCGATCTCGAAGAAGCTGTGCCGGTCAACGGTCGCCTCGACAATCTTGCGGGGCTTGTAAGGCGTCTTGCCATCGGTCGGAACGATCGACAGGAGGAATTCCTCCTTGCGCTTCGGGTCGTCCGTCGGCGGCGTGCGTTCCGGTAATTCATGAACCGACGGCGGAAGGTAGGACAGGAATCGGCGGGCGGCCTCGAAGGCGTCCGCCTCGCTGTCGACCACATTGTCGACCGTGCCGTTCTGGCCCTGGATTTTCCAGCCGCCGAGTTCTTCCTTGGTGACGTTCTCGCCCAGCGCGATGGCGACGGGCGGGCCGGCGACAAAGACCTGGCTGAGTTCCTTGACCATGACCGAGAAATGGCTGGCAGCGACGCGGCCGGCGCCCATGCCAGCGCAGGGACCAAGCGCCAGAGAGACGAAGGGCACCTGCGTCATGCCATGGACGATCTCGTTCCAGCCGGGCGTTTCCGGAATGTAGGTGCGCGGATCCTTTTCGAGGCTCTTGACCGACCCACCGCCGCCCGTGCCGTCGATCATCTGGACCAGCGGCATCCGGTATTCGGTCGCCATCTTGATCATCTGGACCATTTTCTGCCAGATCGCCGCGTCCGACGCGCCGCCGCGCACGGTGAAATCATCGGCCAGGATGACCGTCGATTTGCCATTCAAAGTCGCGCGTCCGGTGACGGATGTGGACGGCGTGAAGGCTTCGAGTTCGTCATCGACGCCATAGGTTGCCTTGCCGGCAATCTTGCCGATCTCGTGGAAGCTGCCCGGATCGGTCAGGAAGGCGACGCGCTCGCGCACGGTCAGCTTGCCCCGGCCGCGCTGGCGCGAGACCGGCTCCTCGCCGCCCATCTTCTCCGCAAGGCGCTCACGGCGCCTCAGCTCCTCAATCGATTTTTCCCAACTCATGCCTCCATCATTCGGCCGTGCAGGGCCACCTGGTCAAGGCCTTCCGGCGCGCAGGCCGGGGATGCCGCAGGGGCAAGGCCGGATACCGGATTGACGTTAGACCAACTAGTTGGTATGTGAAAAACCAAGGAGACAGAAACGCATGGCCCCACGGCAATCCCCGGCAAAAGACAAACTGATCGGTGCCGCCGTGAAGGTCGTACGCGAGAAAGGTTTCCACGCAACGTCGGTGGACGAGCTGTGCGCGGAGGCAGGCGTGACCAAGGGCGCCTTCTTCCACCATTTTCCGACCAAGACGGATCTCGGCATCGCGGCGGCTGAGGCCTGGAAACGGCACGCCAATGACCTGTTCGGCTCGGCACCCTACATGGCGCACGAAGACCCACTGGACCGTTTCCTTGGCTATCTGGAATTCCGGCGCGACATGCTGGACGGGCCGGTCAGCGAATTCACCTGCCTGGCAGGGACCATGGTGCAGGAATCCTACGAGACGCTACCGGCGCTGCGCGAGGCCTGCCACGACTCGATCTGGGGCCATGCGCTGACGCTGGTCGACGACATCGATGCGGCGCGTGCGCGCCACGGCGTGGCGGGCGACTGGACGTCGGAGAGCCTCGCCCTGCACACCCAGGCCGTGCTGCAGGGCGCCTTCATCCTGGCCAAGGCCGACCACGGAACGAAGGCCGCCCGCGACACCGCCGACCACCTGATCCGCTATGTGCGGATGCTGTTCAACCTGCCCCCTGAAGTGAAGGAGTAGAACAATGCCCAGTACCGTCCGGCTGCACCGTGTCCTCACGGCACCCTCCGAGAAAGTCTACCGCGCCTTTCTCGATCCCGATGCGCTGGCCAAATGGATACCGCCGAATGGCTTTATTGCGAAGGTCCATTCAATGGATGCGAAAGTGGGTGGCGGATTCAGGATGTCGTTCACCAACTTCACGACCGGCAACAGCCATAGCTTCGGCGGCGCATATCTTGAGCTGATACCGGGCGAGCGGCTGCGGTATACGGACGTGTTCGACGACCCGAACCTGCCCGGCGAAATGCAGGTCACGGTTGACCTGAAGCCAGTGTCGGTCGGCACCGACGTGCGTATCGAACAGGCCGGCGTGCCGGATGCGATCCCGCTCGAGGCGTGCTATCTTGGCTGGCAGGAATCCTTGCTCAGCCTCGCGCGGCTCGTGGAACCCGACATTCCCGACTGACCGTCAGGCGCTTACACCCGCAACGCTTCAAATGGAGGATATCATGGCTGACCCGACTGCAAACGAAACCCCGCCCGTTCACGACCTGTCTCCGCCTGGCGTTCCCTTCCTGGCGCCGCACCTTGTCTGCGATGGCGCGGCCGCAGCCATCGACTTTTATGCCAAGGCATTCGGTGCGCAGGAGATGATGCGCCTTCCGGGCCCGGACGGACGCCTGGTGCATGCGTCGGTGATGATCAACGGCGCGATGGTCATGCTGGTCGACGAGATGCCGGAACATGGCATGCGCGGGCCGAAGCTGCTGGGCGGAACACCAGTCACGCTGCATCTGGCCGTGCCGGACGCCGATGCCGTGGTCGCGCGGGCCGTGCAGGCCGGGGCGACGGTGGTGATGCCGGTGGCTGACCAGTTCTGGGGCGACCGCTATGGCGTGATCGCCGATCCGTTCGGGCACCACTGGTCGGTGGCGACACCCGGCAAGGATGCGCCGCGCACCTCCGAAGCGCTGCAGGAGGCGATGCGGCAAGGCGCGCCGGAACAGGCGTAGCGCGTGATGCACGCGATGATGAAAATGGTTAAAATGGACGTCGCGGCGCGGGGGGCCGCCTTTGCAGGCTAAGGAAAGGAAAACCGAAATGACCTATGTGGATGGATACCTGCTGGCCGTGCCGACCGCGCAGAAGGACCGCTATCTGGAGATGGCGCGGGAGACGGCCGCGCTGTTCAAGAAGCACGGCGCCCTGCGCATCGTGGAAAACTGGGGTGACGACGTGCCCGATGGCAAGATCACCTCCTTCCCGATGGCGGTGAAACTCAAGCCGGATGAAACGGTCGTCTTCTCGTGGATCACCTGGCCGTCGAAAGCGGCGCGCGACAAGGGCATGCAGGCCGCTACCCAGGAGATGGGGGCGCCTGACGACATTCCCTTCGACGGCCAGCGCATGATCTTTGGCGGGTTCGAGACCATATTCGAGGCCTGAACTGGTGCCGGTACCGGGATGGCGGCGGCGCTGAACAATTGCGCCGGGCTTCAATCTTTCCTTGCATTTCCCTGTGTCCCTCTGCTTTATCCCATTCAGACCCATTCCAAGGAGGACCCATCATGGATCTCGCAGAACTCACAACCAAGGCTTCGTCCGCTGTCCAGCCGGGCGGCGATTTCACCAAAAAGGTGAAGTTTGATTTCGGCAGCGTCGGCAAACTCTTCATCGACGGCGTCGCCGGCACGGTCGACAATTCCGACGGCGCAGCCGATGCGACGATCAAAGTCGACTGGGATGACTTCCAGAAGATTTCCGGCGGCCAGATGGACCCGACCATGGCGTTCATGCAGGGCAAGCTGAAAGTCGAAGGCGACATGTCGGTTGCGATGCAACTGCAAAGCCTGATGAAGAAGTTCTCGTAGCATCCGCGACGGCTTACCAATCCAGAAGGGGCCGCCCCGGGGAAACCTGAGGGCGGCTTTTTTTCATGACTGACAAGACCGCCCCAGCCAAGGCCGATCAGCGCAAGGACTTTGTCATCGTGCCCGGCAATCCTGCGCCCGACGGCGCCGAGATTGTCTGGTTCGAGGGCAGTGCCGGGCGATCACTGCGCGCCTGTATTGCTCCGGCGCTGACCTATAACAATCCGCGCGGCACGGTGATCGTCTGCCCGGGCCGGACCGAATTCATCGAGAAATATTTCGAGGTCGGCCGCGAATTGCAGGCCATGGGCTTTGCCGTCGTCATCATCGACTGGCCGGGCCAGGGCCTGTCGGACCGCCTGCTGGACGATTCGAAAAAGGGCCATATCGACCGGTTCGAGACATTCATGGGCGCGCTCGCCAAGGGGCTGGATAAGCTCGATGACAGGCTGCCGCGCCCTTACGTGTCTCTGGCCCATTCCATGGGCGGCGCGATTGCGCTTGCGACCATCGCGCAGGGCCTGGTCAAGGTCGAGGCGGCGGCCTTTTGCGCGCCGATGTGGGGGCTCAAGTCGAAGTTCCTCGGCATGAACTATCTCGTCTGGGCCATGCGGGTGACGGGGCGCTCGGACAATTATGCGCAGCAGCCGGGTCCGGCGGAGACGTTCGAGACCAATATCGTCACGCACGACAAGCGCCGCTGGCAGATGCAGCGCGACCTGTGCGACGCGGCGCCGGAACTGGAACTGGGGCCGGTGACCTGGGGCTGGCTCGGCGCGTCGCTCAACATCGTGTCGACCTTTGGCAAGGCCAGGGCACTCAATGCCGTGGACATCCCGGTCTTCATCGCGTCGGCAGGCGAAGAGAAGCTGGTCGACAATGCATCGCACGCGGCTGTTTGCGCCCGCCTGCCCGATTGCGAGCATGTGACGGTTGAGGGCGCGCTCCACGAAATCCTGATGGAAACGGACGAACGCCGGGCCGAATTCTGGGAAGGCTTCCAGCGCCTGCTGCAACGCGCCGGCATCTGATGCGACTGGCGACGGCATGACAGACGGGCTATGCTGACGGCCACAGCATGGGAGTGAGGACGCGATGGCCGACAAGACACTCGTGGAATTCGTCAAGCAGAGCCTGGAGCACGGGCAATCGCGCAGTGCCATCCTCGACGCGCTGACCAAGGCGGGCTGGCGCAAGGCCGAGGTGGATGCGGCGCTAGAGACCTATTCCGATGTCGCCTTCCCGGTCGCCGTGCCCCGGCCGCAGCCTTACCTCTCGGCGCGCGAAGCCTTCTTCTATCTTCTCTTCTTCATCCTGCTGGGCATTGTCTCGTTCAGCCTCGGCTCGCTGCTGTTCGCCCTGATCGAATACGGCTTCCCCGACAAGGCCGACGTGAACGATTATCGTGTGTTCAGGCTGGAATCGCAGGTGCGAAGCGGCGTGTCGGGCCTGCTGGTGGCGACGCCGCTCTTCCTCTGGCTGGGCTATATCCTGCGCGGCGCACGCCGCCGGAACCCGCAAATGCAGCGCTCGCGCATTCGCAAATGGCTGACCTATATCAGCCTTGTCGTTGCCGGGTGCACGCTGGTCGGCGACGGCATGTCGCTCGTGTACAATTTCCTCGGCGGCGACCTGACCGTGCGGTTCGTCCTCAAGTCGGTGGTCGTGGCCGTGATCGCCGGGGCGATCTTCACCTATTTCATCGGCGATGCGGAGAAGGGAGACAAGGGCGATGTGGACACCCCGTGAATCCGGAGACTGGCTGGCCGTCGCGCTTGCCGGAGTCGCCATGGCCGCGATTGTCGCGGGCCTTGCGATCATTGGCGGGCCGGGACAGGCACGTGATGTGCAGCAGGACGAGGCTCGCCTGCGGGCGCTGGAGGAGACCGCCATGGCGCTCAATTGCTATCGTCGCGGGATCGGTCCCCTGCCGGACGACATGGAGAGCGTCCGGTCCGCGATAGGCGATTCAGGTTCCGCAGCGCGGCTCGCGGCGGGCTGCCGCAATGCACGATGGCAGGATGATCCGATATCAGGCGAGGCGTTCGAGATCGTGCACGTGGACGAGCGGCAAGCGCAGATCTGCGCAGTGTTCGCCCGGCCGGGAAACCGCCAGCCAAGTCGAGCGTATTATGGAGCCGGCGCGGATTATATCGACCTGGCAGCGCCGCGCCCGGAGGCCGGCCGGTTTTGCTATACCGTGAATCTTGTCGCGTCACCGGACTGATCTGCTTGACTTCCCTAGCGTCGCCGACCCACGTTCGGACAAAGCGAAGAGGAAGCGCCCAATGAAAACAGCCGCCGTCAAAAAGCCCGGAGGTCCCGGAAACCTTGTGATCGAAGACCGCCCGGACCCGAAACCGGGCCGGGGCGAGATCCTTGTCCGCGTGAAAGCCAGCAGTCTCAACTATCATGACTTCGTTGTCGTGATGGGCGGCATCCCGACCCCGGATGGCCGCGTGCCGATGTCGGACGGCGCCGGCGAGGTTGTTTCCGTCGGTGAAGGCGCGAGCCGGTTCAAGCCGGGCGACAAGGTGCTCAGCCTGTTCTTCCCGAACTGGTATTCCGGCGCGCCGCAAATGGCCGGCTTTGCCAGCGTGCCGGGCGATGGCGCCGACGGGTTTGGCGCAGAACTCGTCGCCGCCCCCGAGACGGCATTCACGCGCATGCCTGAGGGCTATACGTTCGAAGAAGCCGCAACGCTGCCCTGCGCCGCGCTGACGGCCTGGCGCGCGCTGATGGTGGAAGCGAAGATCAAGCCCGGCGACTGGGTGCTGACACAGGGAACGGGCGGCGTGTCGATCTTCGCGCTGCAATTCGCCAAGGCGGCGGGCGCGCGGGTCATTGCGACCTCCTCGTCGGATGAAAAGCTCAAGCGGCTGAAGGCCCTCGGCGCCGATCACCTGATCAATTACAAGACCACGCCCGACTGGGGCAAGAAAGCCAAGGAATTGACCGGCGGACGCGGTGTCGACGAGGTTGTCGAGATTGGCGGGCCGGGCACGCTGGCCCAGTCGATCGCGGCGTCAAAAATGGGTGGGCATATTTCGCTGATCGGCGTGCTGACCGGCGTGTCAGGCGAAGTGCCGACGGCGGCGCTGTTCTCGATGAACATCACGCTGTCGGGCATCACGGTCGGTTCGGCGACGATGCAGGAAGACATGATCGCCGCGATCGAGGCGAACAATATCAAACCCGTGCTGGACCAGACATTCCCGCTCGACAAGATCGCCGACGCGTTCGCCCATCAGGCGTCGCAAAAGCATTTCGGCAAGATCATCGTCGCGATCTGAACCGGGCCTAGTGCCGGAAATGGCGCATGCCCGTGAAGACCATGGCGAGACCGGCATCATCTGCGGCGGCGATCACTTCGTCGTCGCGGATCGATCCGCCGGGCTGGATCACGGCGACGGCGCCAGCTGAGGCGGCCTGGAGCAAGCCGTCCGCGAACGGAAAGAACGCATCGGATGCGGCGACGCAGCCCTTGGTTTTCGGCACGTCCCAGCCGGCCACTTCGGCGGCATCTTCGGCTTTGCGCGCCGCGATGCGGGCCGAGTCGATCCGGCTCATCTGACCTGCGCCGATGCCGACCGTGGCACCATCCTTCGCATAGACAATCGTGTTCGACTTCACATGCTTGGCAACGCGCCACGCGAAGAGGAGGTCGTCGAGCTGTTCCTCGGTCGGGGCGCGGCGGGTGACCACCTTGAGGTCGGCGCGCGTGATGCGGCCGAAGTCACGGTCCTGCATCAGGAAGCCTCCGGCGACTGTCTTGACGAAATGACCGGGCGAGGTCGGGTCGGGCAGGCCTTCGGTGATCAGGAGCCGGAGGTTTTTCTTCTTTGCAAAGATGGCCTCGGCGTCGGCATCGGCGCCCGGTGCGATGACGACTTCGGTGAAGACCCGGCTGATCTCGTCAGCGGTCGCGCCATCCAGCGGGCGGTTGAGCGCGACGATCCCGCCGAATGCCGAGGTCGAGTCGCAGGCGAGGGCCGCGCGATAGGCCTCGATGATGGTCTTGCCCTGGGCGACGCCACACGGGTTGGCGTGTTTGATGATGGCCACGGCGGGCGTGTCGGCGCCCAATTCGCCAATCAGTTCATAGGCGGCGTCAGTGTCATTGATATTATTGTAGGACAGCGCCTTGCCTTGCAGCTGTTTCGCTGTCGCGACGCCCGGGCGTTTTTCGCCGGTCACATAGAAGGCGGCCTTCTGGTGGGGGTTTTCGCCATAGCGCAGGGCTTCCTGCAGCTTGCCGCCGATCGCGGCCCAGTCGGGCGCCGTGTCGCCAAGCTGGCGCGCGTACCAGCCTGAAATGGCGGCGTCATACGCGGCGGTGCGGGCATAAGTCTTCGCGGCGAGCTTGCGGCAGAGCGTGACCGGCACCTCGCCGTCATGGCCTTCCATTTCCGCGATCACGGCATCGACGTCGCCGCCATCGGTACAGACGGCCACGAAGGCCCCGTTCTTGGCGGCGGCGCGGAGCATGGCGGGGCCGCCAATGTCGATATTTTCGATACAGGTCTCAAAATCGGCACCGGAGGCAACCGTCGCCTCGAACGGATAGAGATTCACGTAGATGAGATCGATGGCGCCAATGCCGTGCGTTTCAGCGTCCTTCACGTGGGACGGGTTGTCGCGCAGGTAAAGCAGGCCGCCATGCACGGCCGGATGCAGCGTCTTGACCCGGCCGTCCATCATTTCCGGGAAGCCTGTCAGGTCGGCGACGTCCTTCACATCCAGCCCGGCGTCCTTCAGCAGTTTAGACGTGCCGCCGGTCGAGACCAGTTCGACACCCATGGCGGCAAGCTTGCGCGCCTGATCGACGAGACCCGTCTTGTCAGAGACAGACAGGAGGGCTCTGCGGATGCGAACGGGCGCTCCGCGGCTGGCATCGTCGGTCATGGGGGCATCCTCTGGCGGCTGGCTGAACTACCCGGCGGGGTAGCACGACCGGCCGGGGCGTCAAGCGCTGTGGCGCCGGTCCCGTACGGCCCGGTTGGCGCCATATTCGGGCACGAGCACACCAAGCAGACGCAGCGCCTCACCCCGATCCCGCCGGCCAGCCGCTTCGAGCAGGGCAGCAAGTTGTTTCTCGAACAATTCGCCATGTCCGTTCGGCGAGGCCACACGGTTGACGCCGTCGACGGAGGTGGGGCTGACCTGTTCATGCCCGTAGGTCAGCGCTTCGTGCATTTTCTCACCGTCCCGCAAGCCAGTTGTCACGATCTCGATGTCCTCACCCGGGACGAGGCCCTTGAGGCGGATCATGGTCTCGGCCAGCTGCAGGATCGGGATGGGCTCGCCCATATCGAGCACGAACAGGTCGGCGGCACCTTCAAGAGCCTGGAGGCCGGCCGCCTGCAGCACCAGCGAAGAGGCCTCTTCGACCGTCATGAAAAAGCGCGTGACGCCCGGATCTGTGAGCGTGACAGGCCCGCCAGCGGCGATCTGCCGCTCGAACAGCGGTACGACGGACCCGGACGAGCCGAGCACATTGCCGAAGCGGACCATGGAGGCCGACATCCGGGAATCGGCAGCTATCCGGCTGACCGCGATTTCCGCAAGGCGCTTGGTGGCGCCCATGACATTGTCCGGATCGACAGCCTTGTCGGTCGAGATGAAAACGAACCGACGGGCGCCCACAGCGACAGCGGCGCGCGCGGCGTTCACGGCACCGCCGACATTGGTCAGGATGGCTTCGCAGACATTGTGTTCCATCAGGGGAACATGCTTGAGCGCGGCTGCATGGATCACGAGATCCGGCTGGGCGCGCTGGAAAACATCTGCCATCCGGCTGACGTCTCGCACATCGCCAAGGCGCGATATGACCTGAACGCCGGGCGCGGATGAACCGAGCGCCATGTCGATGCTGTAAAGGTTGAATTCGGACGCATCGAGAATTGTGAGGCAGGCCGGGTTGAGCGCAGCAACCTGCCGGGTCAGCTCGGCTCCGATCGTGCCGCCGCCGCCTGTCACGAGCACGTTGGCAGAGGCGACGATATTGCGAACGGGCGCGATGTCGAGCTGGCGTTCCGGACGGGCGAGAAGGTCTGCAGGATGCACGGGTTCGAGCTTCTGCGCCGCCTCGTCACCGCCAAGCGCCATGATCTCGGCGCCATGTCTGGACGCGATTTCGAGGATCTGGAGCATGCCTTCGCGTGACCGCGCAACACCGGTCACGGCGAGCCAGGGGGTTTGGCCATAACGCACGCGCAGCACGTCGATGACATTACCGAGGTCGTCCAGCGACCCCATGATCGGAATGCCGCGGATGGCACGGCCAGGGTCCGCTCCGCGCATTTCGACAACGCCGAGCACGCGCACCTTGCTGCCCTGCGGCGCATTCTGGAGCCTGCGCAATACAGTGACACAGTTCTCGGCGTCGCCGACCAGGAGGACAGGCTGTCCCGACCGCGAGACGGGGCTGAAAATCTGCAACGGCATGTGCGTCGATCGCGACAGGGCAAACATGCGGCCGGCGAATATCAGGATCGTCCAGAGCAGGGTGGCGACGAGGAAGGTTGCCCACGGCGCAACGAGCCTGCCATTGAGCAGAAGCATGACCGGCAAGTAGATGAGGCCCGACAGGCCGATGGCCTGCACGGTCATCACGGCATCGGGCCAGCCCATGTGACGCCAGACCTGCTTCTGAACGCCGCGGATCATGAACCCGGCGACCACGGCCAGGACGAAAAAGCATGTGCCCGTGATGACGGACACAATCGAAAACGGTCCGGTGACGGCGTCTGACGACCAGACGAGGACGGAAGCCATGATCATGGCGATCGCCGCCATGGTGACGTCGAATCCCAGGGTCAGGACCATGGCTCTTCTGGCGGCGCGCTGCGGGGTCATGCTGCGGATTCCTTCAGGAAGGCCCAGCGGACACAGTTGGGCGGCTCATTGCCGTCGCTGTTCGGATCGGCATAGCCTGCCATGACGATCTGTTCGGGCTGCTCGACGATACCGCGTGCGAGGTAGACGGTCCGTTCCAGCCGTGTGCCCTCATGGCTCGTCTTGAAGCGCCAGACCGTACCATTGTCGCAGATAAGGCGTATGGCATCACGCGACATCATGGCCGTGACAGTCGGATGAAGATGGAAGCGGATCTCGAAATTGATGAATTTGGAATCATCCGATCGCGATTGGGAAATCGGACGCACCAGTGAATCTTCGCCGGTCAGGCGGCTGCCGTCGCCCGACATGAACAGGCGCCGGCGGTGCAGGAGGCCGCACGCTGCCTTGTAGCCGCCATGTTGGGCATCAAGCCAGGTTTCATCGGCCTCCTCGAGGCGTTTCGCCGAGATACCTTCGGGACCCATGGCGGCGAGCAGCCGGGATTCTTCGTTGACCACGAAACTGGCCGAGTCGCGTCCTGCGAGCACAAGGGTTGAGTGCGCGCCGGTGCGGCGAACGGCGGCCTGCCAGTCGACATTCACTTCCGCGCTATAGCCACAGGATGTGACCAGGCGGGCCGGCCCGTCCGACAATTCGAATCCGAGCGCGCCGGCATGGGCAAAATCGCCGAATGGCGGCGGCGGGGCTTCGCCGCAATCGAGCACGAGGCGGACCGGACCTTTTTGAAGTTTCTGGAATCCGGACTTGGGGGCAACGGTAAAACGGCGCGGTGGCCCACCCAGGCGCGCCAACGCGGCGTTCACAGCTTCGGGCCGGCCTTCGTCGCCATCATTGAACGGGTTCAGCGCGCCGTCTTCCGTCTGGAAGAAGGCCAGCATGGCGCCCATGCGCGGGATCCATTTCCCGAAATAGTCCGGCACGACATGTCCCGCTGACTGCAGGACCTCGCGCAGTGTGAGCAGGTTGAGCAGTGCCGACAACAGGCGTGACGGGCTGCGGCTGACATGGCCGCCATCGGGAAGGATCTGTGCCGTGCATTCGCCATCCAGCCGCGCCAGTGCCTCATCCAGCCCGTGCGCCCCGTCAAGGCAGACAGACCGGGCCACCATGACGCAAGAGCCCATCCAGCGGGTCTTGGGGTCGGTCGTCTGGTCCAGCGCATCTGAAAGGAAGCGCAATTGCCTGACCAGGCATTCCATCCGCTGGGGCCTGGCGTCCGCCGTGAAGACGGCGCTGGCGCACCGCATCCAGTTCCAGATGCGATTCGCGGTCGGCTCGGCCCGCCAAGCGAAACCATTGAACGTGCCGAATGTGTCGATCCAGGAGTCGATAAACGCCCCGGCCCGGCCTGCCCCGGCGGGGCCTTGCGAGACGAGGTCCGGCAGCCAGTCGAAACGGTGCAGGCGGTCGGCGAAGTGCCGCGATGGCAGCGGCACCGACCAGGGTGGCTGGGCACGCTCAAGTGTCAGGCGCTCCATGCCGATGCGCCAGACATCGCGCATCAGGGCTTCGCCGCGCCATGTGTCAGGCGGAACGATATCGGGCAGATTGATGGTGAATTTACCGGGCACCGTTCCCGTCAGTTTCAGCCGCTGGCGCGCGCCGATTCGGGCATCTTCGCCGGCGACGCCGCGAAATCGGCGCCAAAGGGCTGCGTCGTCGGCGCTGGAACGCGTGCGGTCAGCTCTGAATTCGCTGTCTCCACCACCCAAGGCACGCCCCATACTGAAACCTACTATACTTGAACGCTCGGCCTGAGCGCCCGGATATTGTCACCATAGGCGGAAGGTCCACCCTTGAAAACGGCGGAGCCCGCAACAATCGCAGTGACGCCCGCTGAAACGGCCCGGGGCGCATTTTCAGGGTTCAGGCCACCGTCAATTTCCAGGATAATGTCACGGCCTGACTGGTCGATCATGTGCCGGAGTTCTTCGACCTTGCGCAACTGGCTTTCGATGAAGCTTTGTCCGCCGAAGCCCGGATTGACCGACATGACGAGGATCAGGTCGAGATTGTCGAGCAGGGGTTCGACGATCGACGCTGGCGTGCCCGGGTTGAGCGCCACGCCCGGCCGCATGCCGGCCGCCCGGATCGCCTGCAAGGTGCGGTGTATGTGCGGCCCCGCCTCCGGATGGACGGTGAGGATGTCTGCGCCCGCCTTGGCAAAGGCCGCGATGAACGGATCGACCGGCGCGATCATGAGATGAACGTCGAAGGGCTTCTTCGAGTGGGGCCGAAGCATTTCGATGACGGGCGGTCCGAATGTCAGGTTCGGCACGAAATGGCCGTCCATCACATCGATATGGATCATGTCGGCGCCGGCTGCATCAATTGCGCGAATTTCGTCTCCCAGGCAGGCGAAGTCCGCCGAGAGAATCGAAGGGGAAATCAGGACCTTGCTCATCCTCTCTCCCTAAAAGGGAACAGCCGGCCACACAAGGCGGCCGGCTGTCCGGTAATCAAGTTTTAACCACGTGCCCGGATTCGGGCATGCCGGATCAGTAGCCGCCGCGGGGAACCAGCTTCCAGCCGTCAGCGCCGGCAATGATGTCGACCTGCGTGCCAGGCGCGATGTAGACGTCGGCGCCCTGAACGATTTCCTTCACGTCGCCATTGCTGAAGCGAACGATGTAGGCATAGCCCTGCTTGGTGCCGATTGCCTTGCCGGCTTCGTTGCCGACCACGCCGCCAGCGACGGCGCCACCAATGGCGCCTGCTGTCTGGGCCTTGTCGCCGCCGCCGAGTTCGGAGCCTGCGAGGCCGCCGAGGACGGCGCCCGTTGCAACGCCGATGATCGAGCGGTCGGGCTTGATGGTCACGGCCCGGACGGAGGTCACGGTGCCCTGGTAAACGGTCGACGCCTGGCCGACGGACTGCGTGCTCGTCGTTCCAATGCCGGAACTGTTGGCGCAGCCGGCGAGGGCGAGCGTGAGCGCGGCGAGCGCGCCAGCGATGACCTTGCCAGGAACAGCGCGGGAGGAAGTAATTGCAGACATATCAGTGCTCCTTGCACATTGAATGGACGCTTTTTGCGCATATTCAGCTGAATAGCAGATGAACCCGTATGAACAATTTCGGGGTGATCGGTGGCAATTCAATGGCAGCGTGCGCAGGATTTCCCCGTCAGGACGCGATGTCGCAACCCGTGGTTAACACGTATTTACGTTCGGATTGCCCGCGCCGGGCGCAATCCGGAGGCGGATCAGGTCCTGACCAGCCGTGCGATGAAGAATGTGTCGTGATCGCCGGCGATGCCGGGCAGGGTCAGGACGTCACCCTCCGGCGTGATCGCGTTTTCAAAACCGGGAATCTCAGCGGCGCTGACCGGCGCCCGCTGGACGCGGCCGTGCGCGATCGCAGCGTTGATGATGTCGACGCCTTCGGCTGGCAGGGGCGTACAGACGCAATAGACGAGCGTGCCGCCGGGCTGCAGCATGTCGAGGGCCGCTTCGAGCAGGCGGGCCTGGGCTGCCGGAAAGCGTGCGACGTCGGCGTCGCGCTTGATCCAGGCGCCTTCCGGGTGCCGGCGCAGCGTCCCGAGCGCCGAGCAGGGGGCGTCGAGCAGTATCTTTGCGACGGGCGCGTCCGGGCGCCACTCGTCGGCATTCGCCGCGATGACGTCGGCGGAAAGGCCTGTGCGGGCGAGGTTTTCCTGCAACAGGCGCAGGCGCGGCGCAGACCGGTCGACGGCGATCACGCTGGCGCCAGACGCGGCGAGCTGGAGCGTCTTGCCGCCGGGTGCGGCGCAGAGGTCGATCACGGTGTCGCCCGGATGCGGGTTCAGCAGCCGCGCGGGAATCATGGCCGCAACGTCCTGGACCCACCAGTCGCCAGCGGCAAACCCGTCCTTGTCCTCGACCGATCCGCCCGGCACCCGCACAGCCCCGCCGGGCACGACTTCGCCCCCGGTCTCTGCGGCGACTTTGTCGGGGTCTGATTTGGGTGTCAGGTAGAGCACGGGCTCGGAGAGCTGTGCCTTGGCGAGAGCGATTGCTGCCTCTTCGCCGAGCGCGTCGGTAAAGGCTTTTTGCAGCCAGTCCGGCCAGATCGTTACCGGAGACAGGGTCGAGAAATCAGGGCGCTCGCGGTCGGCGCGGCGCAGGACGGCGTTGAGGAAGGCGCCGCCCGAGCGCGCTTCCGGCCAGGCCTTGGCGGCTTCCACGGTTTCGCCGACGGCCGCATGGGGCGGCGTATCCATCAGCCAGAGCTGGGTGACGCCGGTGCGGAGCAGCGCCCGTATGGGTGCAGTGACGGCGGGGAGCGGGCGTGACAGGAGGGGGGTAAGGGCGTGGTCGATATGCCCCAGATTGCGCAGGGCGGCGCTCGCAATGGCGCGCGCGAACCCGCGGTCGGACCCTTCCAGCGTGTTGAATATCTGGCTCGTGTCCATCGCATCGTCGAGCGTGCGACGGCTGTCCAGCGTCAGGGTCAGGAGGTCGGCTGCAGCGCGGCGAATATCGGCTCCGCTCACGTCCTCAACCCCACGGGCCGGCAGCGCGCCGGGCAGGGGCGGCGTCAGCGGTCGAGGCGGATATCTGGTCGCCGGCCATGCGGCGCAGGGCGGCGACCCGGCTGGCTGTGGTCGGGTGGGTCGAGAACAGGTTGTCGGCGCCGCGGCCGCTGAGCGGATTAGATATGTACATATGGGCCATGGCGGGATTGCGCTCGGCCTGGACGTTCACGGACGCACGGGCGCCGCGTTCGATCTTTTCGAGCGCAGAGGCCAGCCAGAGCGGATTGCCGCAGATTTCGGCGCCCCTGGCATCGGCGACATATTCGCGCGAGCGGCTGATCGCCATTTGAACGAGGCCCGCGGCGAAGGGGGCGATGATCATGATGGCGAGCGAGCCGATCAGGCCGTTGCGGTCGCGCCCGAAGAAAAGCGCGAAATTCGCCAGCATGCCGATCGCGCCCGCAATCGTTGCGGTGATGGTCATGGTCAGCGTATCGCGGTTGCCGACATGGGCGAGTTCGTGGGCCATCACGCCCGAGACTTCTTCCCGGGTCAGCATGCCGAGCAGGCCGGTGGTCGCAGCGACGGCGGCATGCGATGGATCACGACCGGTGGCAAAGGCGTTCGGCTGGGGTGTTTCGATAATGTAGACTTTCGGGGCGGGCAGGCCGGCCCGTTCGGCGAGCGAGGCAACGTCATTCGCGAAGGTGCGCAGCATGGGTGTCATGGTTTCCGGCGTCAGCTCGCGTGCGCCCTGCATCTTCAGGACGATCTTGTCGGCATTCCAGTACGAAAATGCGTTCATGCCCGCAGCGACGACGAATGCGACCGTCATGCCGAGCATGCCGCCAACGAGATATCCGATCGCCATGAAGAGGGCGGTCAGCATGGCAAGGAGGATGAAGGTTTTCGCAGTCCCCATTGGACCTGTACTCCACTAATACGGCAGTTCGATGTTTCTACGGATGGTACTGCCAACTATATGGTGACCGTTAACGAATTGAGGAGTCTGCTGGCACATGGACCAAGAAATACCAAACCCTGACAGCAGTCAGGACGAGACCGAGCGCCGCAAGCGTTTGACGCCTGAAGCGCGCCGGGCACTGGAAGAAGCGGACGCGCGCCGCGCGGCAGCGGATTCTGGTGCGGCAACCCTGCCCGAGGGCGAGAATGGCGGGCCCCGCAATATCGAGCCAACGCGCTATGGTGACTGGGAGCGCAAGGGAATTGCCTACGATTTCTGAGCGCCAGGCGCGTCAGACGACACCGGCGTCTATCAGGCTCTGCGCACCATCAATGATGGCTTCATTCGCAGTACGTGGCGTCCAGCCGAGAATGGTTCGTGCCTTCTCGTTGGAGATCTGGCGCTGCCGTCCGAGTTCGGGAATGACCTGTTTCAGGGCCGGGTTGAAGACGGCGACAATTTTCAGCATGAAATCGGGCATCGTGCCTTTGGGAAGTTTTTTCGCATAGGCGGGGAAGGCGTCGCGCAGCACGTCGGCGACATCGCTGAACCACATGAAGGGTTGCGAGACGAGGAAGCGCTCGCCGGCTGCGCCCGGCACGGTCATCGCGGCGACCTGCGCTGCGGCGACATCCCGGACATCGACAATGCCGAAGCCGATGCGCGGTACGGCGGGGATTTTTCCCGACAGCGGCATGGTCAGGAGTTCAAGCGAGGCCGAGAGATCGCCGCTCATCACCGGGCCAAGCACGGCAGCAGGATTGATGACGGCCAGTTCGAGGCCTTTGCCTTCGCCGTTGACATAGTCCCAGGCTGCGCGCTCGGCGATGGTCTTGGACCGCGTATAGGCGGTATTGTCTTTCAGGTTGTCGGGGTTGGACCAGTGTTCCTCGGTGAGGACAGCAGGGCGGTTTTCGCCCCAGCCATAGGCGATAGCCGCCATGGATGAGGTCATCACGACGCGTTTCACGCCGGCGGCCCGGGAGGCCTTCAGGACGCGCAGGGCGCCGTCCGTTGCCGGTCGGATAAGTTCGTTCGGATCCTTCGGGACACCGCTCGGGAAGGGCGAGGCCACATGTTGGACAAAATCCATTCCGGCAACTGCCTCTGCCCAGCCGTCGTCGCGTTCCAGATTGGCGGCGACCAGGTCTATCGCGATGGGCCGGCCAGCATATTTGCTGAACGTTTCGTTGAGCCTGGCGGCGCTGCTGGCCGAGCGCGCCGTGCCGCGCACTTCATGGCCCGCCTCCAGCAATTGAAGGATGACATGACCGGCTATGAATCCGGTCGCGCCCGTGACGAGTACCTTGGCCATCGCAGCCTCCCTGATCTTCGTGAATGATGAGCGCTCTCGCCATCTTTCACAAGGGAGGCGCGATGGCCTTGCCGCTCATCCGGTGCTCGCGGAACGTGATGTAAAATGTTGCCGAGATGATGATGGCCGTGCCGACCCAGGTCCAGGGGCCGGGCAGGAGATGGAACAGCAACCAGTCGACGAGGGCCGCCATTGGCAGGCGCAGATAGTCGATGGGCGAGAGGAAGGATGCGTCGCCAATGCTCATGCCGCGAATGTAGAGATATTGCCCGACGGCGCCGCAAAGGCCCATGATCCCGATCAGGCCCCAGTCCTGCAGCGATGGCGAGATGGCGGGCCATTTCCAGATGGCGAGCGGAAGCAGGAGGATGGATGACAGGAGGTTGGCCCAGATCAGCAAGGTCATCGGGCGGTGGAGACGCGACAGCACTTTCACCAGCGTGATCGCACCGGCCATGCAGAAGGCCGCGCCAAGCGCGAGGAGCGTGCCCAGGCTGACGCCAGACTGTGGTTGGGTCATCACGAGCACGCCGACAAAGCCCGCCAGCGTGGCGCCCCAGCGATGCCATCCGACCGTTTCGCGAAGGATGAGGGCCGCGATGACCGTGATGAACATGGCGCGGGAAAAGCTGATCGCGTTGAATTCCGACAGGGGCAGGCCGACGGCGTCGGAGACGGCATAAAAGCTCAGGATGAATCCAAGCGTGCCGAAGGCGCTGCGCACGAATATCATGCCGGGCTGCTGGACCCGCAGGATGCCGAGCCCTTGCTGGAAAATGATCGGCAGTGTGATCATCAGCGCGATGGCCGCGCGCCAGAAGGCGAGGAAGCCAGGATCGTAATGAGCGGACTGGAGCTTGGACAGGGTCAGGAAGGCCGTGAACACGACGCCGGACGCGGCCATCCAAAGCGCACCTTCGAGGTTGCGTACACCTTGCGGGCGGGTATCCTCGCGCGCTGCAGATGAATTTGGACTAGCCGGCATGGAATGTTTCACCGCTTCGGAAATCGACGAGATCGACCGCCTGTGGCGGCGCCTGCCGATCGAGCATATGTGGACCGGTTGGGCAACTGCAGGCGAGGCACCCGAACACGTCTGGATATTCCGCACGCGCGCCCACTGGCGCCGGTTTCCGCTGACCAAGACGGCCAGGGGCTATGTGCTTGCCGACGAAAACGGCCGCCGCGTGTTCCGGGCACCGACACTGGCTGACCTGCTGCAGGCTGTTGAAGCGGTCCCGGGTCTGGACGCGGTGATTCAGGACTGAGCGCCGGCCGCCTGGGCGAGCCGCATCTGTTCGGCCTGTTCGGGCGTGAGGCCCAGCGCTTCGAGAAGGGGCCCGGCCGCTTCTTCGTTCCAGCTGTGCGCAGGGCCGACGGTCATGCCGCCATCGACGAGGAATTCACCACCCGTGATGAATCCGGCTGCGTCCGACGCGAGGAAGGCCGCCATCTCGGCGATGTCCGCCCCGCGCCCGACGCGCCCGATGGGCTGCATCTTGCCGCCGTTCTGGGCGACCATTTCGGCCATCTGGTCTGCCTGTTCCCGCGAGAGGCCGAGGGAGGCGCCGAAGATCGACGTGGCAATGAAGCCCGGCAGGATCGAATTGACCCGGATCTGGTACTTGGCGAGCTCGGCGGCGGCCAGTTTCGAGAAGTGCGCGACGCCTTTCTTGGCGACCGAATAGGTGATCGGCGCATAGCCCGCGCAGACGGCGCTGATCGAGGACGTGTTGATGACCGAGCCTTTGCCGCGCGCCTTCATGTGGGGAATCGCAAACCTGGTGCCTGCGAAGACCTGTTTCAGGAGCAGGTTCATCGTGGCGTCATAGCCTTCGAGATCGAGGTCCTCGACGCTGGTCGGCGTGCCGCCATGCCCGGCATTATTCCAAAGGATATCAAGGCCGCCAAAGGCATCGACGGCGGATTGCATGAGGGCTTCGAGCTGCGCCATGTCGGTGACGTCGCAATGGGTGAAGCGGACCTTGTCTGATCCGAAGCGCGTTTCCAGCGCCTTGCCCTTTTCGTCCTGCACGTCGCCGGCGATGACTTTCGCGCCTGCGGCGACGAAGACTTCGACGCCCGCAAGGCCGATGCCGCTGGCGGCGCCCGTGATGATGGCGACCTTGCCGCTGAGATCCGTCATGATGTTATCCTCCCGTTTTTCACACCATGCGCCGGGCTTCCGCCGGGGACGTCAAGGGAAGGCGAAAAAGATTCGGGGCCGGGCCGCCTAGTCCGGTTTGTGCAGGCCGAACCGGCTGGCGAAGATCCTGTCGAGCCAGCGTTTCGGCAGGCGGGTCGGGATCGTGAAATTGGTCAGCTTGTTGGGCACGGGCGCGTAGCGGGCCTTGGGGCTTGGATCTTCCAGCGCGGTCTGGACCACCTTGCCGATCTCGACCGGATCGAACCCGGTGCGACCGCCCTCGAGCATGACCTGCTCGAATGTTTTCAGCGGTTCGGCCCAATCGCTCTTGGCATAGGGCTGTTCGTCATTGGCCGCTTCCGCCTTGTCCCAGATCGGCGTCTTCACCGAGCCGGGACCCACAGCAATTGCGTCGATTCCGTAGATCAGGAGTTCGCGGCGCAATGTGTCGGTCATGCTTTCATTGGCATGTTTCGTGGCAGTGTAGGCACCGAGGAAAGGGGCCGCAATCCGGCCGCCGACGCTGGTAATGTTGACGATGCGGCCAGGTGGGCCGGTCCGGAACTTGTCCGACCCGAGCAAGGGCACGAAGGCCTGCGTGACGCGGAGCATGCCGAACACATTGACCGCAAAGTGGGCCTCGAAATCGGCCAATGGCTGGATCGCCAGCGGTCCCATTTTCGCGATGCCGGCATTGTTGACGAGACCCGCCAGCCGGGCATTGCCGAGCGCCTCGGCGACGGTCTGGACGGCCGCTTCGACGCTGCCGGGCTGGGTGACGTCGAGCAGGATCGGGCGCAGGTCGCCCGTGGCGCCGTCTTTCAATTTGTCACCGTCGGCCGGTTTGCGCACGCCGGCAAAGACGCACCAGCCCTCTGCGGCAAGGTGGCGGGCGGTTGCGGCGCCTATGCCGGTCGAGGCGCCTGTCACGACAACCGTGCGGAGGGAGGTAGGGGTCGTGTCCAGTGCCATGTGTCGCCTCTTGTCCGGGGGAAAGGGTCAGTCGTCTGCGGCCTGCTTGCCACCCTCGATTACCCGAAAACGGGGCCGTGGCGTGGGGGTGGCCGGGGTGTCCTGCGGGGGTGGTGGGGGTGTGGGAGCGGTCACCAGCCGGGGCGCAGCGGGGCGGGACGGGGGTGATCCGGACGCATCGGCGGGCGGCTCTTCCTCCTCGGCGGCGATGTCGCGTACACGCGGCGTGTAGGCCGGGCGCGTTTTCGACTTGAACCCGGACTTGCCCTTGCCGCGCGCCTTCTTGTCGATTTCTTTCAGCTTGATGCGCTGGAGGCTGGAAAGGGCCTCGCCTTCGCCGCCCTTCTCCGGATCGGCAAAGGCCGAGCCATAGGTCTCGATGCGCTCTTCGACCTCTTCAAGGAACTGGCGCTCCCAATCGGAGAGTTCGGGACCGAGGCCCTGTTCGGCGAGCGCAGCGGCCTTGCGCAGCTTGCGCAGGGCGGCACGTTTCTTACGCTCGTCGACATCCCGGGACATGGCGGGGATGTTAGTTCAATCCGGCACAAAGGCCAATCGATTCAGGCGTCGCCGGTCGCCATGAGGTAAAGTTCGAGCATCATTTCCTGTTCTTCGCGGTCAGCCTTTTCGACTTTGCGAAGACGGATGACCTGGCGCAGCGCCTTGACGTCAAAGCCGAAGGCCTTGGCTTCGGCATAGATTTCCTTGATCTGCTCGGCGACCTCTTTCTTCTCTTCTTCCAGCCGCTCGATTTTCGAAACGGTCTGGCGAAGCTTTTCCTTGGTGGTCTCGGTCAGGTGCGTGGCGGCAGCGTCTTCCATGAAGGTCATCCTCGAATCGATATGGTGGCAGGCAGGCCGAGCCTCTTAGCGAGACTTGCTGCCCGTGGCCAGACGCCGAATGGTATCCGCGACATCCGCGCCATGGGCATGGTGGGGCATGTGGCCTTCATCCGGCAGGATCACGAGATCGACAGGCACCTGTTTCTTCAGTTCGCCGACATGGAGCTTCGGCGAGATCACCGTGTCCTGGCTGCCGGAGAAGACGGTGATGGGCACGCGCAGTTCCGGGTAGCGGCGCGACTGTTCGGCCAGTTCGGCTTCGAGCCTGCGCACGTCCTGCGCATTGGCCCGGAAGTTTGGCGGGCGAAAGAGCAGGCCGATGGCGGAATTCTCGAAATAGTTTTCCGGCACCGGCGCCGGATCGAACACGCCGTCAATACCAGCCCGGACCTGCTGCGGCCCGACGGTGGGCACGATCTGGGTAAACATCGGACCGAGCATGGGCGCCGCGGCCAGGCCATTGTACCAGGCCTGCCCGCCGCCGCCCCAGTCATGCGTGACCGGCGCGATGAGGACGAGGCCCTGCACGAGATCGGGCCGGTCGAGCGCGAGGCGCAGCGCCACCGCGCCGCCGAAGGAATGGCCGACGATCACGGCCTTTTCGCCGGGCGCCATCTGGTCGAGCACGCCCGCCATCTGCGCCGCCTGCGCATCAAGGCGCTCGGCGCCGTCGAAACGTTCCGAATAGCCGTGGCCCGGCCGGTCGGCCATCAGGACGCGGTAGCCATCATCAAGGCGCGGGGCGAGCGTCCAGTTGAATTCGCGGGCATTGGCGCTGGCGCCGTGGATCATCAGGACGGGCGGACCGGACGTGCCGGCGGTGAGGACATTCACGCCATGGCCGTTGACGGTCAGCATCTGGCCAGTGGAGGCGGGGTTCGCCTGCTGGACCTTCGACGTGTAGGCGGCGCTCGACACGCAGGCACCGACGCCACCGAGGCTGACGAACGAGACTGCCAGAAAGGCGAGGCTGACCATGCGCGTCAAAGCCCCTGGCCTTCGGCGACCTTGGACAGGCGCTTTTCGGCCTGCATCGCCTGGGTCATGAACGGATAGATCGCGAGCGCCTGCCGGTAGGCCTCAAGCGCCTCCTTTTCTGCGCCCATGGCTTCCATCATGATGCCGAGCCCGGCCCATGCGCCGAAATGGCGCGGTTCGAGCCGCAGCGCCTCATTTAGATCGCGCAGGGCTTCGGGGAAGTTTTCGTCATTGAGGAAGAGGCCGGCCCGCCGGCTCCAGGCCTCGGCATAGTCGGGGGCGATCAGGATGGCGCGGTCATAGAAGGCGCGGGCGGTTTCATAGTCGCCGATCGCCTGGGCATCGACGGCGCGCTCCATCAGCATGTCGACGGTTGGCGAACCGGATTCCATCCATGAGGCCCAGATGTCCTGGGCGACGTCATTGGCTTCGCTTTCGCTGGGCGCATTGTGGAGTTTCTCGAACATCTCGTCCGAGGGGCCGGCGGCGGCCTGCCCGGCAAAAATCAGGGCTGCGAGGAGCAAGCGTTTGAACATGTGGTTTAATATGGCCGGGAAGCGCGTGGCGGCAACATCAAGTTTGCATCAGATCAGGCCGTGATGGGCCAGAGTGGCTTCGAGACCGGCGGCGCCAGTGAAGTGATGGGTGGCAAACCCGAGCGCATCGGCGGCGGCGATATTGGGCGCGCTGTCGTCAATAAACAGGACGGCAGCCGGGTCCGGATAGCCGATTGCCTCGAGCGTATGATTGTAGATTGCGGGATCGGGCTTGGTCATGCCGAGGTCGCCGGAGACGACGACGTGGCGGAAACGGCCCAGCACCGGGCCAAAATGCTGCTGCATCAGGGGCCAGGTCTCGGACGGCATGTTGGTGAGGGCGTAGAGAGGCACATGGCGTGCGTGCAGGCGTTCGATCAGGTCGGGCGTGCCATCGATATAGCCGTCGAACATCTCCATCCAGCGCCCGCCCCAGGCGCGGATCTCGGATTCCCGTTCGGGATGGTCGGCGATAAGCGCGGCAGCATTTTCGGCAAAGCTGACGCCGGCATCGTGGCGCGTATGCCAGGCCATCGTACAGACAGAGCCCAGGAAGTGATCCCGGGCATCTGTCGTGTCAAAAATTTTGTCGTAGAGGCGCGATGGCTCCCAATCGAGCACGACGCGGCCGAGATCGAACAAGGCAATCGAAACGGTCATTTTCCCGCCTCATTGCCTGTTCATCTTCGGCTCAGGCCTGTTTCGCTTTAAAGCGCGGGTTGGTCTTGTTGATCACGTAAACGCGGCCCTTGCGGCGCACGATCTTGCAATCGCGGTGACGTGCCTTGAGGGACTTAAGTGACGAGCGGACTTTCATGGGCCTAGCCTGACGATCATGTGATATTAGGAAAGCGGTGCGAGTAATGAATCCGGGTAGCAGAGTCAAGGACGCGCGCTGTCACGCGCCCACATTCCGACGGAGAGCGACAATGATACAGAATGGCATTGCCAGGACGCAATGGCTGGCAGCCGCCGCCCTGACGGGACTGCTCGCATCATGTGCTGCCGGCCCGCATGCGGCGAAACCGCCCGTGACGGGCAATCCGCCTGTCATTGCGCCGCAGACAGGCCCCATCAGCTACAAGTCGTCCGGCCATGCCGAGATGGACGCATGGCGCGCGGATTTCTCCAACCGGGCGCTGGAAGCGGGTCATGACCGGGCGCTGGTGGAATCGCTGCTCACCGGCATCGAGCCGATCCCGCTCTGGCTGGGGGACAATCTCCAGGTTGCCGCCACCGGAATCGGCGACCAGGCCGAGTTTGCCAAGCCGATCTGGGATTATCTCAAAGTGCCGCTCGGCGAGAGCCGGATCAGCAATGGCCGGGAGCGCCTCGCCATCCACGCTGACATGTTTGCCGACCTTGAGGCGCGTTACGGCGTCGACCGGCAGGCCCTGATCGCGATCTGGGGCATGGAAACCAGCTATGGCGCCGTTATCGGCAATTTCGACGCCGGCAACGTACTTGCCAATATGGCGGTCGAGGGGCGTCGGCGGGCCTTCGCCGAAAAAGAATTGTTCGCCGTGATGAAAATGGTCGAGCGCGGGGATGCCGTACGTTCGGACCTGATTGCGGGCTGGGCCGGAGCGATGGGGCAAACGCAGTTCATGCCATCCAGCTATCTGGCCTATGCCGAGGATTTCGACGGCGACGGGCATAAGGACGTCTGGAAAAATGAAGGCGACGCGCTGGCCTCGGCGGCGAATTACCTGAAGAAATCCGGCTATGCGATGGGCCAGCCCTGGGGAATCGAAGTGGCCGTGCCGGCTGGGTTCGATTTCAGCCTGGCCGACGGCAATGAGCGGCGCATGGACACGTGGCGGGCGGCCGGACTGGTGCCGATCACCGGCGGACAGTTCGAGACCGGCGGGGCGGATTTTTCGCAACTCTGGCTGCCAGCGGGCGCCGAGGGACCGAAGTACCTGCTGTTCAACAATTTCAAGGTGTTCAAAGCCTACAACAATGCCGATTCCTATGCCTTTGCGGTCGGCATGGCGGGCAATGCCGTCCTCGGTGAACGCGGACCGGTCACGCCGTGGCCAACCCATCTGAGGCCCTTGTCCGTGGCGGATATCAAGGCGCTGCAGGCCGGCCTCAACAGCCGCGGGTTCAGTGCCGGACCGGTAGACGGGATTCCGGGCCGCCAGACCAAGCTGGCGCTCATGGGGTTCCAGAAATCACGCGGACTGGTGGCCGACGGCTATCCGACCAAGGAGATGCTGGCGCTGGTGACGGATGGCGGCAGCAGCGCCGTGGGCGTGTCGTCCGCCGCCGACGGCCCGAGCTGATCAGTCGGTCTCGTCATATTCGCCGACACCATCCTTGAGGCCGAACCGGGCGAACAGGATCATGAAGACCAGCAGGCCCGCGCAGATGACGAAGGGCAGGTGCGGGTTGACGTATTCGTACAGGAACAGGCCGAAGAAGGGCGTGATGATGAAACCCATGCCATTGGCCGAGATCACCAGCCCGGCGACATTGCCCTGAAGCTGTGGCGAGACGGCGAGCGACGCGCCGCTGGAGAAGCCGGGCCGGGCGAGGCCCTGACCGAGGCCGATGCAGAACTGTGCGAGGATGAGGCTGGCATAGTCGCGCGCGAATACAAGAATGATCGCACCGAGGAAGAGCGGCACGCAGCCGACCATCATCAGCATCTTGTTGCGCAGGTTGAGGCGCGGGATCAGGACGAGCTGGGCGAGCAGCACGGCGAGCGCGCCGACGGTGAAGGCCGGGCCGGTGAATTGCGCGGCCTCCCGGCCTGACACGCCCATCCGGTCCATCACGGTGAAGACGAATACCTGGGTCAGGATGCCGGTGGTCAGCGACAGGGAGACAGCGAAGACGAGGAAGGGCAGGACGGTGCCCGAGCGCCAGAGGCCATGGGCGCCGGTTTCATCATCATATTGCGTGGCGTCGGTGACCGGGGCGCGTTGTTCCGGCAGGCGGAACCAGATCAGCGCCGACATGGTGAAGGCGATGACGGCGGTAACGGCCAGCGGGCTGAGCAGGCCGGCGGTTGCGACAAGCGCTGCGGCGACGGCGGGGCCGATCACTGTGCCGACACTGAATCCGGAGGTAATGAAGGCGATCTGGGACTGGCGCTCTGCCGGGCTGGTCCTGTCGGCCACATAGGCCTGCGCCGCCGGGTTCGCGCCTGATCCCAGCAGGCCGAACATGGAGCGCGACGCGGCAAGGCAAATGAAGACCAGCGCCGTGCCCGTGATCACATGGTTGAGGCTGAGCCAGCCGAAGACCAGGAGGAGCGTCATCGACAGGCCGTAACCGGCAAGCCCCATGGCGGCGACCGGACGCCGGCCCCAGCGGTTCGACTTCCTGCCCCAGAAGGGCGACGTGACCGACCACCAGAAAGCCGACAGTGCGAAAATCGATCCGGCCATCCAGTCGGGAAGGTTCAGTTCGCGCGTCATCGGCGGCAGCACGGCGGCGATCAGCATCGTGTTGCCGGCGCCGATGGCCATGAGGGAAAAGAACAGCAAAAAGAAAGCGCCGCGGCGTTCCGGCCGCGGCGCGTCTTGAAGGGGATCGACTGTCTGGGTCATGTCCAGACTAATCGGCTGGAGGGGTGAAAATGTCCAGACGGAGACTTAACCATTGTCTCCGGTGACGCGAGGATAGCATTCGCCGGACCAGGGCGTGAGGCGGGAATCCATCATGGAACGGTTGGAAAAATCGATGCAGGCGCGGCCAAAGGCGCGCACCGCTTCGGTCGCCTGTTCCTCGGCCCATGAATGCGCGCAGGCGGCCTGGTCCGGCGCCAGACTGGCGGCGTCGCCCCCGGGCCGGCGATAGGACCCGATGAAATCGGAGACACATGTCGCGTAAGTGTCGATCTCCTGGGTGAAGGATTCACGCGCCGCCCGCGCGGATTCAAGGTCGGCCAGCGATGTGAGCGTGGCTGGGATATCGGGGCGCCGGACATCGCCGCAGGCGGTCCTGACGACGGCGCGACCCTGTTCAGTCTGCTCGGCGGCGCAGATGCGGTAGCCATCATTGGCAGCGTATGGCTGCGCGACAGACGGTGCGGCGGCGGTGGCGAGGGCAATGGCGGCGAGGAAAATGCGCATGGGCTGGAACGGCCTCCTGTGCGCCACCCCCCGATGACGCTTCGGTCTATTGATACGTGCACCGCCGGGACCGATCAACCGCCCGGCACAGACGCAGGCGGGGCGGCCGAAAGAAACGCAGGGTTAAGACCCTTCTGCGCAGAGTGCGGGTTGTCATCGCCTTGAAAGGTATCGGTTTGGCCCAACTTGTCGGCCTTGTTCTCGTCATTGTCCTTGTTTTCGGCGGCCTCGTGCTGACCGGAGGACGTGCGGCCATGCATGCGCTGCCATTCGAGCTGGCGCTGATTGGCGGCGCGGCTGTCGGCACGGTACTGATCGGCAATTCCCTCAGCGTGTCGCGCGAGGCGCTGGGCGGATTTGCCAAGGCGTTCCGCGGCGCCAAGTGGGGGCGCGATGACTACCAGGACCTGCTGGTCCTGCTCGGCACGCTGATGCGCAAGGCGCGCCAGGGCGGCTTCGTGGCGATCGAATCCGATATCGAGGATCCCGAGAGTTCGGCAGCCTTCCAGGCGGCGCCCCGGATACTCGATGATGATGCGGCGAGCGGCATGGTCTGCGATGCCTTCCGGCTGATGGCGCTGGACCTGTCCGATCCGGCCCGGGCAGAGGCCCGGATGGACCAGTCGATTGCCGTCTATCTCGACCAGCGCATGAAGGCGGTCGGGGCCCTGCACACGTTGGCGGACGCGCTGCCGGCGCTGGGTATCGTGGCCGCTGTCCTCGGGATTATCCGGACCATGGGATCGATCAACCAGTCGCCCGCCATATTGGGCGCGATGATCGGGTCGGCGCTGCTAGGCACGTTCCTTGGCGTCTTTCTCGCCTATGGCCTGGTCGGGCCGGTGGCCGCCCGGTTCGGACAGATCGTCGAGGAGGATGCGCGCTTCCTGGACGTGATCCGGTCCGTCCTGGGTGCCTATGCCGAGGGGCTGCAGCCGGGAATTGCGCTGGAAATGGGCCGCACTACCATCCCGCTTGCCCTCCAGCCGGACCCGTCCACGCTGGAGCGGGCTCTCAGCGCCTCGCGCTTCGTTGCCAAGTCACGAACAGCGGCCTGAAATTCGCCGGGAATGTTTAACGCTCGCGAAATTCGGTTCTGAGACAGTCGCCCGATCCGCATGGACGAGGTGATAGTGATGCCAGATACAGCTGCAGAAATGCTCCCCCAGCGCAAATACTGGGTTTCAGGCAACCTGAAAATGGTGGCCACGGGCCTGACAGGCCTGATTGCGATATTTGTCGCCCTGAAAGCGGCAGCCTACAATTCAGGCGGCGTGATCGGCGTGGAAGACCATATTTTCCGCATGGTGGCCTTCGCATCACTGACGATCTGGGTCGCGCTGACCATCGGCCTGCGCCGGTCCGGCACGGCGGCGGTGATCGCGCTGGGATTCGCGACCTTCGTCGAGCTCATCCTCGAGCCTGCGCGCGGCCAGGGCTATGGGACGCTGGCATCGACCAATCTTGGTATCGTGTTCGCCTATTGCGGCCTGCAACTCTACCGGTACCGGTTGGCGGATGACCACAAGGCTGCCAAGGCCGAACCTGCGGCCTAGGCCGGTTCCACACAGCCTGCATTGACGTCGCAGGCAGGCGCAGGCGAGTGTCCGCGCCATGCCTGACATACGCCTCTCGACCTTCAATTGTGAAAACCTGATGATGCGCTGCGACTTTCGCCGGGCCGGCATCGCCAATGCGCGCCAGCGGCTGACGGATGTCGACAGCGTGCAGGTCGCCGAACAGGTGGATTCCGTCTTCAATGTGCTGTCCGAGGACGACCGGACCCTGACAGCGCAGGCGCTGGTGGCAACAGAAGCGGATGTCTGTGCGCTCCAGGAAGTCGAAAACCTCGTCACGCTGACTGCTTTTGACACCCGCTACATTGCGCGATGGGCCGGCAGCGCCTTCGGTGAACGCGTGCTGCACGAGGGCAATGATTCACGCGGCATCGACGTGGCGCTGCTGTCGCGCCTGCCGGTCGTCTTCCAGCGCAGCCATGCGCGGTCGACATTCGGCTCGCTCGGGGTTGTCCCGCCGGAGGGCCGGAGCGTGAATGATTATGCCTTCCGGCGCGATTGCCTCGAAGTCGATGTCGCCAAGGACGGGCGCGCGCTGACCCTGTTTGTCTGCCATTTCAAGTCGATGCATGGCGGGCGGATGAGAACGCGCGGCGTGCGCATGGCGGAGGCAGAGGCGGTGCGACGGGTGATCCAGGCCCGGTTCGCGCATCCGGCGGACGAAGACTGGGTCATTCTGGGTGATTTCAACGATTATCGCCAGGTGGATGGCGTCGCGGTCGGAAATTCGGGTCTCGGGCCCTTGCTGGACGACGGGTTTGCCGTGGATCTCGCCTCACGCGCGATTCACGACCCGTTTGACCGCTGGACGCATCACTATCCGGAGGATGACGTCTATGGCGCGCTCGACCATATGTTCTTGTCGCCGCGCCTTGCGGCCCAGAACCCGGCGCCGGCAACGCGCATAATCCGGGCAGGCTCACCCTATCATGCTGCCCGCTATACCGGGCACAGGTTCCCCGGAATCGGCTGGATAGCGCCCAAGGCGTCCGACCATTGCCCGATGGCGGCGACCTTAAAGTTTGAAGGCCGGGCCTTATCAGCCTAGTCTTTCGTACATATCTGACCTGCCCAGGCTGGAGGCCATGCCCATTGTCGCGTTTCGATGAACTGATCGCCACGGTTGAAACATACCAGGCGCTCGCCGCCGAGAATTATAATCGCATCCGTTCGCTCGCTGAGGAAGTGCGTGCGGGCCTGTGCGACTATATCGGCGCGTCTGACGGGATTTGCGTCCATCTCGTGCCGCCGACGGGTGCATTTGAACCCAAACCGCACGGCGACGGGGCATTTTCCTTGCCGCCAAGGGGATTCCGGCCGCTTGTACCCATTGCGTTCGGCCTCGCCGTTCGCGTGTCGCGACAGGCCGACTGGTTGCGGGTGAGCATGGAGTGCCGGAAGGTTGGCGAGGTCTTCATCGTCCAGATCGAGGACGGCGCCGAATACGAATTCCACCTGCCGCTCAAGGACAAGGATCCCGAGCCGTTTTACCAGCATGTCTATTCACATGTGATCAATTGGTTTGCGGAGAATATCGAACGTTACAAGGTCGGCGACTACGGAACCCGGGGGATCGGCTTTGACTTTGCGGATGACATCAAGGTTCACCCTGCTTAATGCAGGTGGGGATTACCGGGCGGTTGAGCTGATAGGGCGCGCATGAACCATATGGACTTTGCTCTCGCGGGTGCCGGATCCAGCGAGCTGATCTTCGCGTGTGCGTTGATCGGCGCACTCGGAATCGGCGCGCAATGGCTGGCCTGGCGCCTGCAGGCGCCGGCAATCGTCCTGATGGCGCTGGCGGGCCTGGCAGTGGGTCCGCTGTGGGCGGTGACTTTCGGGCAGCCGTTGCTGGACCCCGAAGGCGTGTTCAATGGCGGCGGCAACGACCTGTTGCGGCCCATCGTGTCGCTGGCTGTGGCCGTGATCCTGTTCGAGGGCGGGCTTGTCCTCAAATTCGAGAACCTGCGCGATGCGGGCGCCGCCGTGCGGCGCATGGTGTTCATTGGCGGACCCATGGCCTGGGCGCTGGGCACATTGGCCGCGCGCTATGCGGCCGGGCTCGACTGGTCCAGTTCCATTGTATTCGCGGGCGTCATGGTGGTTACCGGGCCGACCGTGATCATGCCGCTGCTGCGCCAGTCGAAGCTGGGCGGCAAGGCGGGCCAGTTCCTGAAATGGGAAGGCATCGTCAACGATCCGGTCGGCGCCCTGTTTGCCGTGGCGTCGTTCGAAATCATCCGGGTGGCTGCAACCGGCGAGTCGATCCTCGGCAAGGGCGCAATGATCGTGTTTGCTGCCGCGCTGGGCGTGGCGCTGGGCATTGCATTCGGCTGGGCCATTGTCCGGGCCTTCCGGGCCGGCTGGACGCCGGAATACCTGAAAGCGCCGATCATCTTCGCCTCGATCATCCTCTGCTATGCCCTGGCCGAGCAGATCGAGAAGGAAATCGGGCTCGTCGCCGTGACGGCCTATGGCATGACGCTCGCAAATTCGCGTCTTGCCGGGATCGCGGAGCTGCGGAAATTCAAGGAGGATATTGCTGTCCTCCTGGTGTCAGGCGTGTTCGTGATCCTTACCGCCAATCTCAAGCCCGACGTCATCAAGGACGCGCTGACCTGGCGCACGCTCGCCTTCCTTGCCGTCATGCTGCTGGTCGTACGGCCGCTATCGGTCTGGATATCCACCTATGGCACGCTGAAGCGTAACGAGGCCCTTCTCCTCGGCTGGATCGCCCCGCGCGGGATCGTGGCGGTGGCCGTTTCCAGCCTGTTTGCGACCCTGCTGGAAGACCTGGGACGCCGCGGCGACAGCAAGTTCTATTTCTCCGGCGCGGAACAGATCACACCGCTCGCCTTCGCCATGGTGTTCGTCACGGTTGTGCTGCACGGCTTTACGATCGGGCCGCTGGCGCGGCGGCTTGGCCTCGCCCGGAAGGACAAGCCGGGCGTGCTTCTGGTGGGCGTGAATCCGTGGAGCATCGACCTGGCCAAGGCGCTGCGCGATGTCGGCATCGAGCCGATCCTCGCTGACAATAACTGGCGACGGCTTCGCCCGGCGCGCGAGGCCGGCCTGAACACGTTCTTCGGCGAGGTCCTGTCTGAGGATGCCGAAGTGCGTCTTGACCATTCGGCCTTCGACCAGGTGATCGGCCTGTCGGCGAACGAGCCCTATAATGCGCTTGTGTCCGGGCATTTCGCGCCGGAACTCGGCCGTCACAAGGTCTACCAATTGTCCGCGCAGGATACCGAGGACGAGGATCCGCGCGCCATCGGCATGGGCACGCGCGGGCGGACGCTGATCCGGCGCGGGCGCGGCTATGACAGCCTGATACGGGATCATTATCGCGGCTGGACGTTCGGCAAGACCAAGCTGACCGACGAGTATGGCCTCGAAGACTTTCGCGAGGATCGGCAGAAATCCGACCTGATCGCCGAAGTGCGGCCTGACGGAACGGTGACGTTCCTCGGGCCGAACCGCGAGCCGAAAGGCGGAGAGGGCGTGACCCTGATCAGCTTCGGGCCAGCCCGACCGACGGAATCCGAGAAGGACATGGCCGCGACGCAGGCGGGGTAATTGTCTCCAGGATCGCTCGATCCGGAAAGCGGACTCCTGAACTGATGCAGTCTGAGTATCAAAAACGAACTAAAAGGCTCTCTATAATAGTGAGCGGATGCCATCAAAATTTATTTTCAGTATGAGGACGTCCGGCCGGGATGCGGCGCCTGGCCTTACCTTCAGCTAGCGGATTATTCCCCAGCCGATTGAAGTCCCGCGCCGTGGGTACGCAACCAGGCGCGTTGGCGCTTCCAGTCCGGGACACAGCGGGAGACATGTGCCCAGAATTTCGGCGAATGATTCATCTCGAGAATATGGGCGCATTCATGCGCGGCGACATAGTCGAGCACTTTTGGCGGTGCCATGACCAGGCGCCAGGAAAACGAGAGTTGCCCGTCTGACGTGCAGGATCCCCAGCGCGAGCGGGTGTCTTTCACGGAAATTGATTTATATTCAACGCCCAACGTCTCGATGTGGCGGTTGACCGCCCGGGTCAGGTCGGCCTTTGCCTGCTTCTTCAGGTAGCGCGTTACGCGCAATGGCAGCGTTTCCGGATCGCCCGGCGCGCTCAATAGAAGGGGGTCGCCGGGCCACATCCGGGGCAGGCGGGTGTCGCCATTTGCCGTGAGTTGGCAGGGTTCGCCGCGAAAACGGATGATTTCGGCTTCTTCAAAGCGAACGATTTCGGGCAAATGCTGGAGGCGCGTGGAGATCCATTCGACCCGTTCTGCAGCAAATGCAGCAGCATCCTTGATCTGGCGGTTGCTTGGCGCGACCGCAACGGCCTCGCGCCGGCGTTCGTCGAGCCGCAAAATCAGGCGTCTCGCCTTGGAATTTACTTCAAATCGTACCACAACGCGCGAACCATTCGGCGCCTTCAGTGTCATTGTCTGGCCATTGTTGTATGCCATGTATCAAACTCTCAAGAGACGCGTCGGGGACACCTGCTCGCAGTTATTCAATAAAGGGACCAAAGATGAAATATCTGCTGACAGGCGTTGCCGCCCTCACTTTGCTTACGGCATGCGGCGACAAAAACAAGGACCAGGATGGCGCCAGCCAGGCCGGAATCGAATATTCCCAGGACAAATCGAAGAAGATCAAACTCCGTAAAGGAGACCCAGCCACGGCTGGTCAGGTGCTGAGTGCAATGTCGTTGACCCAGTCCGGCGCGGGCCGGGTCAGCTTTGCCAGCAGTGACGTCAAGGGCGCCAAGGCCGTCTTCAAGGACGTGACCCTCCTGTCATCGGAAGATGACAGTGTGGACGGCGCCAGCCTTGATGATGACGATGGCGAGCTTCACCTCAAGGGCGCTGACCTGAAGGCCGGCACGATGGTCTTCGACGGCCTCGGCATGATCGACGGCCAGCCGAATTTCGCGCGCGTGGTGCTGTCGGACATCACTTTCGTTCCCAAGAACCCGGATGAGGCGCACGGGTCGAGCAAGATCAAGTCGATGGAACTGGTCAATCCCTCGCCCGAAACAGCGGCCTGGATTGCCAGCCTGTTCGGCAAGGGCGAAGCAGTGGACATGCCCGAAGGCAAGGCGCTTTCATTCGATCTCTGGTCGATGAATGACGTCAATTTCCAGATTGACGAGGAAGGTGGCCAGAAAGGCGCGTTCCTTGTCTCGTCGGTCGAAATGCTTGGGCTGAAGGATGAGAAAGTCGAGCGGATGGCCATGAAAGGCTTCAGCCTCGACATGACCGATCCCCAGGATGACACCGACCTGACGGCCCGCCTTGGCGGCGTCGACATCAGGGGTGCGAATCTCGGAATGTTCAACGATATGGCAAACGGCGAGGCGGCCAAGGGCATGCAGTCCGGCCTGTTCGAGATGCTCCAGAACGATCCGGCCAATCCGGGTTATGATTCGGTGTCGATCGACGATCTCAAGGTCGCCGTCTCGGGCGCCAGTTTCGACATGCCGAAGCTCAGCTCAAAAGTGACGCGCGACAAGAAGGGCCGGGCCGTGAAAGTCGCGACCGATCCGTTCAAGATGACGCTCGGCACAGGCGAAGGCGAACTTGGCGAGAAATTCGGCTCTCAGCTCGCGCTCCTGGGTTACGAGAAGCTTGAACTCAGCGGCCAGGGCGAGCAGGCCTACGATCCGGACAAGGACATGGTCACGATCGCCAAGGGCAAGAATTTCTGGAAGCTGGAGGACGGTTTCCGGCTTGATTTCTCGGGCAAGTATGAAGGCGCCAGCGCGGTTGCCGCCGCCCAGGCCAAGACCATGGCAGAAGATGGTCCGTCCGATCCGGGGGCCCTCATGCAGGAATCGCTCGACAAGTTGCGGATCCATAATTTCCAGCTGTCATTCGACGATGACGGCTTCGTCAACCGGGCCTTCAATGCCTATGCCGCCCAGTCGGGAGAAGACCCCCAGCAGCTGCGCAGCCAGACAGCGGGCATGATGGCGATGTTGCCGATGATGGCGGCGGGTGCCGGTATCGACCCCGAACTGGCGAGCGAGGCATCTGCCGCGTTGTCCAGCTTCGTGACCGATCCGAAGACGCTGACGATCTCGGTGGCGCCGCTGACGCCGCTACGCGTGGCGGATTTTGCCGACATGGAAGATTCGTCGGCCCTGACCAAAACGGCCCTCGGTTTCAGCGCCACCAACGAATAGGTTCGGCCCTGTCCAACTGATCAGCGCGCGCCCCCAGCTGGAGGCGCGCGCTTTTCTTTGTCCGCCGGACAAGGCATAGGCTTGCGACCATGAAAATCGCATTCTTCGGAGACGTCGTCGGCAAGCCCGGCCGGGCTGCTGTCCTTGAGCATTTGCCCGGCCTGAAGGCCCGGCTGCGGCTCGATTTCGTCGTGGTCAACGCGGAGAATTCCGCCGGCGGTTTCGGCCTGACCGAAGCCATCGCCAACGAATTCTTCGCCGCCGGGGCCGACTGCCTGACGCTGGGCGACCATGCCTGGGACCAACGCGAGGCGATGACCTACATCCAGCGCGAGCCGCGCCTGCTGCGCCCGTTCAACTATCCGCCCGCCGCCAATGCGCCGGGCAAGGGCGCACACCTCTTCCCCCTGCCGGACGGGCGCCGCGTCGGCGTGGTCCAGGTGCAGGGCAATGTCTTCATGCGCCAGTCGCTGACCAATCCGTTCGCGGCGGTCGACGACGCGCTCGATTCCATGCCGCTCGGCGTCGTCGCCGATGCGCTGATCGTCGACATGCATTGCGAAGCGACCAGCGAGAAGATGGCCATGGGCCATCATTGCGATGGGCGGGCCAGCCTCGTCGTCGGCAGCCACACGCATGTGCCCACCGCCGACACGATGATCCTCGAGAACGGCACCGCCTACCAGACCGATGCCGGCATGTGCGGCGACTATGACAGCGTCATCGGCATGCAGAAGCAGAACTCCCTCACCCGCTTCATCACCCAGCTGCCGGGCGACCGCTACCAGCCCGCCCTCGGCGATGGCACCCTCTGCGGCACCTATGTCGAAACCGACGACAAGACCGGCCTCGCCGTGCGCATCGAGCCGATCCGGATGGGTGGGCGTTTGAGCGAGCAGGTGCCGGTTTAGCCGCCGGGGCTTTACACCGCGCGGTCCGATTTCCACCACTTCGCCAGCGAGATTGCCCGCGGCTTGCTGGCACCCGCAAGCACGAGCAGGCCCGCCAGGATGCCGAGATTCTTGATGAAGTTCTGCATTTCGTGCCCGCCTTCGACGCCGTCGAAATTCCAGAAATCATGCAGCAGCGCATTCACCAGAAGAATGTAGATCACGAATCCGAACGCCACGAACCGTACGTGCCGGCCGCTGATCAGGGCCAGTCCCCCAGCGACGTTGACCACTGCGGCGAACCACATGAGCGGCGGTGCAAAGCCGACACCGTGATGCTCCATCAGCGCGACATGCATGTCAGGCGCGAGGAATTTCATGATCCCCGGCACGAGGAAATACAGACCGAGCAAGGTCCGCCCGGTCGCGATTTCCCATTTGGTTTTCGTTTCGTCCATCAGCTGTCTGCCATCCTTCTGTGAGACTCATAGCACGTTCTGACTGCCGTCAGGGCGTCACGACCGGGAACCAGAAGTCGGGCCGGTCGAGGGTGCCGAAGAGGGCGCCGAGCACCAGTGGGCTGCCCTCGATGGCGGCAGCGCCCGATTTGAGTTGTTCGGGCAGGGTCGTCTGGCCCAGCAGGACAAGGTCGAACACGGCGCGGTCAATTGTCAGGGTCGCGGCGGCATCCTCACTGGCGCCCTTGCGCGGCACCATGACCGACTTGCCGATCTGGAGTGTCACCGCTTCACCGCGGTCAGGAAAGACCAGGTTCACCGCGAACGGATCACCCGTCATCTTTTCGGGATTGAACCGGGCGGCGAGGGAATCCATCAGGTCGAGCGTATCGACGGCGCGCAGGAATTCCGGATTGCCGAGCTGCGGGTTGCCAAGGCTGGGAATGCCGTTGCGCAGCTCGCTCGCGCCAGCGAGGTAATAGCTGCGCCAGGCGCCGCTCTCGGCCTGGAAGCCGAGCTGTTCATAGGCGGCAGCCAGCCAGTTGCGGGCTGTCTCGTTCTCAGGATCGGCGAAGACGACATGGTTGAAGACTTCGGCGGCCCAGCGGAAATCGCCCGCGTCGAAGGCTTTCGCGCCGAGGGCCAGCGTGGCGTCTGCCCCGCCCATCGCGTTGACATAACGGGCTGCAGTCACGACATGCGGCAGCTTGTTGTACTCAGCGGGCACACCGCCCCACCAGCCAAAATAATACTGGTAGACCGCCTTGGCATTGTGATTCAGCGTGCCGTAATAGCCGCGCGTATTGAAGGCATCGGCCTCGCTCTCGAAGGCCGGTTCCTCCACGGCCTCGGCGGCCTCTGTCATCGTTGCGCCAGCATTCGCTGCGCGCAGGGTCTGGTCGTGAACGTAGCGGTAGATATCGCGCTGGTGCGTCAGCAGGCTGGCGACGTTTTCCTCGCCCCAGGTCGGCCAATGGTGCGAGGCGAAGACGAAATCGGACCTGTCGCCATAGGTTTCCAGCACATAGTCGATGGCGCGGGTCCAGCCGAGTGCGTCACGGACTTTCGCGCCGCGCGGGGTCAGCAGGTTATGGAACGTGGCCGTGACGACTTCTGCCGTGCACAGGGCGCGGCGTTCGGGAAGGTAGAACATGAATTCGGCGGGCGCTTCGGTCCCGGCCGCGTCGATGAATTCGAATGTCACGCCGTCAACCACGCGCTGCGTGCCGCGCCCGGAAATTTCCTCGGTCGGTGCGATCAGGCTGATCGTGCCCTGCGGCAGGCCGGGGCCAAGGCCGGAGCCGACATGGGCGGTCGGGTTGCGGGGAATCGTGTTGCCGAACATGAAGGTCGAGCGGCGGCTCATCTGGTTGCCCGCGATCAGGTTCTCGCTGACGGCGTGTTCGAGGAAGCCGATCGGCGCGAGGATGGGCACGTTGCGGGCCTTGGCGTCTTCCTCGGTGATCACGCCGCGCGCACCGCCAAAATGGTCGGCATGGCTGTGCGTGTAGAGGAGGCCGGC
The DNA here is from genome assembly GCA_963973995.1 of uncultured Alphaproteobacteria bacterium. Classification (GTDB taxonomy): domain Bacteria; phylum Pseudomonadota; class Alphaproteobacteria; order Caulobacterales; family Hyphomonadaceae; genus Hyphomonas. The sequence continues at coordinate 61,625 of CAXBCO010000007.1, read as the reverse complement.
GACAGGCCGCTCGCCCAGTGTGTCGTTGACCAGTTTCAGTGACGCGGCGGCGGTTTCAACGCTGGTCAGGGGATCGACGATGATCCAGCCGGTCTTGCCTTCGATGACGCTCATCACGGAGAGATCATAGCCGCGCACCTGCCAGATGCCGGGGCCGACTTCGAACAGGCCATGCTCGGCGGCGAGGCGCGACTGGCGCCAGAGCGACGGGTTCACCGTGTCGGGCGCGTCGCCCTTGAGGAAATCGAATTGCGGGATCGACCAGACCACGCCGCCGTCGGCATTAAGAATGGCGGGGGCGTCGATGAAGGCGATGCGGCCCCGGCTGGCATCTTCGACATCGCTCTGCTCGTCCAGCGGCAGGCGGGCGGCGAGCGCGGTGTTGGCGGCCCGGGTTGCGTCTGTGGCAACGCCTGCCGGTGGCGGCGCGGGGACGTCAGGGGCCGGCGCCTCGCCGGAGCAGGCGGACAGGACAATGGCGCATAGCGAGAGCATGTATTGGCGCATCTTGGTCTCCTCCCAGGAGTTTTCTTTACTTTCAGGAAATGACACCGCTCTGCAAGGGCTGACGCCGGGGTGCTTGGAAGTCTCGTCATCCTGCGCTAAAGGCCACGCTTCACGTTTCCGACCCCAAAGAGGTTTTCATGGCCGGCCATAGTAAATGGGCAAATATCCAGCACCGCAAAGGTGCGCAGGACAAGAAGCGCGCCGTTCGCTTCGCGCGACTGTCGAAAGAGATCACGATCGCGTCCAAGATGGGCGGCCCCGACCCGGACGGAAACCCCCGCCTGCGCCTCGCCATCCAGAACGCCAAGGGCCAGTCGGTTCCGAAGGACAATATCCAGCGCGCCATCGACAAGGGCGTGGGCGGCGGCGGTGAAGACTATGTCGACATGCGCTATGAAGGCTTCGGGCCGGGCGGCGTGGGGATCATTGTCGAGGCCTCGACGGACAACAAGAACCGTACGGCGACGGACGTGCGCACGGCGTTTTCCAAGAATGGTGGCAATCTCGGCGAAACCGGCTCGGTCTCTTTCGGTTTCGACCAGGTTGGCGAGATCGAATATCCGGCCAGCGTCGGCACTGAAGACGAAGTGATGGAAGCGGCCATCCTGGCGGGCGCCATGGACGTGGAATCCGACGCGGAATCCCACTTCATCTATACCGAGCGCGAAGAGCTCCAGACTGTCGCCGACGCACTGGCCGAACATTTCGGCGCTGACGTGGAGGCGAAATCAACCAAGCTGATCTGGAAGCCGCAGAACACTATTCCGGTCGAAGGCGATTCTGCCGACACGCTGATGAAGCTGCTCGATGTGCTCGACGAGCTCGATGACGTGCAGAACGTCTATGACAATTCCGAACTGTCGGATGAAGAAGCGGCGCGCCTCGGCGGCGCCTAGGCGGGCACTTTCGTTGGCGGAAACGCGCCCGCGCGGCTGAGCGATGATGACACCGGATGCTGGAGGACTTTCTCCAGCCAGTGGGCCGTCGTGATCAACCTGCCGAGATCGAGCCCGGTATCGAAACCGGCGCGCTCCAGCATGTAGACAACGTCTTCGGTGGCCACATTGCCGGTTGCCGCCGGTGCGAACGGGCAGCCTCCGATACCGCCGCAACTGGCATCGATCACATCCACGCCGGCATCCACGGCGGCCGCCACATTGGCGAGCGCCGCTCCGCGCGTGTCGTGGAAGTGCATGCGCAGGAACACGTCCGGCGCCTCCATGCGCACCCGCTCGATGCGCGCGCGCACGTCCCAGGGCGTCGCCACACCGATCGTATCGCCGAGGGCGAGTTCATTGACGCCAGCCCGCTGGGCCTGTGCCGCAAGATTGCCGACCACGGCGATATCGACGTCGCCGTCATACGGATCTCCGAACGCAACCGAGATCGTGGCCGAGAGGGGAATCCCTGCTTCGAGGACCAGCGGCGCGCACTGGGCCAGCATGTCGGCGCTTTCCTGCGGGCTCATGCCCTGGTTGCGCCGGCCGAAGCCCTCGCCTGCGACCAGCACGAAATTGATCTCGTCGGCGCCGGCATCGATGGCCCGCAGGACGCCCTTTTCGTTGAGCGCCAGCGCGATGTGCCGGGTCGGGCGCGACCGGTCGAGGCCGGCGAACACGGCAGCGGAATCGGCCATTTTCGGCACCGCCTTCGGATTGACGAAACTGCCCGATTCCATGCGGCGAACGCCGGCATCCTCGAGGCGCGAAATGAATTCCAGCTTCTGCTCGACGGTCAGGTTGGCCGGGTCGTTCTGCAGCCCATCGCGCGGGCCGACTTCGACGATATCGATACGACGTGTCATGGAATCTGCCTGTCCTGCCTATTTGCCCTGGAAGGCCGGGGCGCGCCGTTCAACGAAACTCGCCACGCCTTCCTTGAAGTCGAATGTCGTGAAGCTTGCCGCCATTTCAACATCCGCTTCGGCAAGGCTCTCGGTATAGGACTGGAAATAGGCGGCCCGGACCTGCCGTTTCATGACCGCCAGAGAGCGCGGAGATACCTGTGTCGAGAGGAAAGTTGCGAGTTCCTGCACATGGGGCATCAGCTCGCCAGCCGGCAGCGACTTGTTGACCAGGCCGAGGTCTGCGGCTTCGGCGCCGGAGAACTTGCGGGCTGTGAACAGGAGATCGAGCGCGTTGGCTTCTCCAATGAGACGGGGCAATAGCCAGCCGATGCCGTGCTCTGCGATCAGGCCACGCTGGGCGAAGGCCGTGGTGAACTTCGCGTCGTCGGTCGTGAAGCGCAGGTCGGCGAACAGGGAAAAGACGAGGCCGATGCCGGCGCACGGGCCGTTAATCGCCGCGATGATCGGCTTGGGGCAAGCATAGAGATAGCCGAACCGGCCATCATAGACTTTCTCGAGACCGGTGGGCGCCGGGCGCTCGACGCCTGCCGTGGCCGTTTCGGCCGCGCCGCCCGTATCATCCTGGATGTCCTGAAGGTGGTTCATGTCGGCCCCGGCGCAAAATCCGCGGCCCGCGCCAGTAATGATGATGCAGCGCACGTCCGGATCGTCACCTGCGGCCCGGATGGCCGTTTCCAGTTCCATCTGCATGACCGGGGTCCAGGCGTTCAGGCGCTCGGGACGGTTCAAGGTGAGTGTCAGGACGCCGTCCTGCTGCGTCTCCAGAATTTGCGTGTAGGCAGCCATGCTGCGTCTCCTCCGATTGTTTTGGCCAGTCTAGACCGGTTTAAAGGAAAAGGGCAGCGGGGCTTGACCTCGGCATCATTCATGGGACACCGGACATCATGACTGACTATTCTCCTCCTCTTGCAGGCCCGGCCCAGGACGAAACGCTTGAGTTGCGCCCGAAATTCAACGCTGACGGATTGATCGCCGCCATTGCGCAGGATGTCGCCAGCGGCGAGGTGCTGATGCTTGCCTGGATGAATGCCGAGGCGCTCGCGGCCACGCTTGCCACGGGCCGGGCAACCTATTGGTCCCGCTCGCGCGGGGCGTTGTGGGTAAAGGGCGAAACCTCCGGTCATACGCAGGCGGTGGTCGAGGTGCGGGTCGATTGCGACCAGGACGCCGTCTTGCTGCGCGTACGCCAGACAGGCGGTGCTTGCCATACGGGGCGGGACAGCTGTTTCTATCGCGTGGTCGGTGCCGATGGCCAGACGCTTTCGTCGGACACGAATCCCGACTAGTCTCGCCTCAAAGACCAAACCTGAGGGAAAACACAATGCGCCTGACACACTTGTTTATCGCGGCATCCACGGCGGCGATTTTGTCCGCCTGTACGCCCAAGACCGAGGCACCCGCGCCCGAAGCCGCACCCGCCGAGGCGGAAACGGCGGCTGCCGAAAAGCCGCTGCATGTCGCCGTGCTCGACTGCGGTACGATCAAGGTGTCCGATCTCGATATCTTCTCGTCGGCGGGCGATTATGCCGGTCAATCGGACACGCTGACCGACACATGTTTCCTGGTCCATCACCCCGGGGGCATGCTGCTTTGGGACCTCGGCCTGCCGGGCATGCTCGTGGGCAATGGCGAGAACACGCAAGGCGTGTTCACGGTCTCGATGGACAAATCGATCACGGACCAGCTGGCCGAGCATGATATTGTGCCGTCGGAAATCGATTATGTCGCGGTCTCGCACAGCCATTTCGATCATATCGGCCAGATCGACCAGGTTCAGGGCTCTACCTGGCTGATCAACCAGAAGGAAAAGGATGCGATGTTCCCGCCGGACGGCTCGGCCCCTTATGATCCGAGCCTGGCACCGACCTTCGCCATGTTCAGCCCGATGGAACAACAGGTCATCGGCGACGAGCATGACGTGTTCGGCGATGGGTCGGTCGTGATCTTCCAGACTCCCGGCCACACGCCGGGCCATTCCTCATTGCAGCTGATGATGCCGGAAAGCGGCCCGATCCTGCTGACGGGAGACCTCTATCACCGGGCCGAAAGCCGTGAGCTAAAGCGCGTGCCCCGCTTCAATTCCAGCGAACCTGACACGCTGGCGTCGATGGATGCGTTCGAAGCCCGCGCCGAACGCCTTGGCGCCAAGGTGATCATCCAGCACGAACCGGCTGATATCGAACCGTTGGGCGGCGTCATCCGCTAGGGCCGCAAACCTGAAGGCGGGAACTAGTTCCCGCCTTCGAGCAGCCTGCGGGCAATGACCATGGCCTGAACTTCACCGGCGCCCTCGAAGATGTTGAGGATGCGGGCGTCGGCCAGCAGGCGGCTGATCGGGTATTCGACCGCGAAGCCGTTGCCGCCATGGATCTGGAGCGCATTGTCGGCGGCCGCCCAGGCGACACGGGCCGCGAGCAGTTTCGCCATGCCGGCTTCGAGGTCGCAGCGCTTGTCGGCATCTTTCTGGCGGGCCGAGAAATAGGTCAGCTGGCGGACGCCGATCAGTTCGGCGGCCATCATGACCAGCTTGTTCGAGACGCGCGGGAAGCTGAAGATCGGATGGCCGAACTGGTTGCGGTCGAGGGCGTATTGCAGGCCGATCTCGAACGCGTTCTGGGCCACGCCAATGCCGCGTGCGGCGGTCTGTATGCGGGCGCTTTCGAACGTCGCCATCAATTGCTTGAAGCCCTGGCCTTCGACGCCGCCGAGCAGGTTTTCCGATTTCACGCGGAAATCGTCAAAGCCGATTTCGTATTCCTTCATGCCGCGATAGCCGATGACTTCGATCTCTCCGCCGGTCATGCCGTCAGCCGGGAAGGGGTTGGCGTCGTCGCCGCGCGGCTTCTCGGCCAGGAACATGGACAGGCCGGAGAAATTGTTCGTCGCCGGATCGGTGCGCGCGAGCACGGTCATCACGTCGGCGCGGACCGGGTGGGTAATCCAGGTCTTGTTGCCGGTGATGGCATATTCGCTGCCGTCGTCGGTCTTGACCGCGCGGGTGCGCAGGCTGCCGAGATCGGAACCGGTATTTGGTTCGGTGAACACGGCGGTCGGCAGGATTTCGCCGCTGGCAATCAGCGGCAACCATTTCTGTTTCTGGTCGTCGGTGCCGCCAATCAGGATCAGTTCGGCTGCGATCTCGCTGCGGGTGCCGAGCGAGCCGGTGCCGATATAGCCGCGTGAGAGTTCTTCGGAGACGACGCACATGGCGATCTTGCCCATGCCGAAGCCGCCGAATTCTTCCGGGATGGTCAGGCCGAACACGCCGAGCTCTGCCATCTCGCTGACGACATCCATCGGGATATAGTCGTTGCGCATGTGCCAGCCATGAGCGTGCGGCTTGATCTTGTCGCTCGAGAATTTCGCGAACTGGTCGCGCACCATGCTCATCGTCTCGTCGAGTCCGGTCTCTTCCACCGTGTTGCGCGACAGGGCGTCGGGCAGGAATTTCGCGGCGGCCGCCATGGTGGTCGTCGTCTTGCCTTCGAGCACGAAGCGCTGGATCGGCGGCGCGAAGAGCAGCTGCATGTCGGCCATCGAGCAGCCAAGGTCGATCGGGCGGACGATTTCGCCCTGGTTCATCGGGATGCCGCCGATCAGCTGGGAGCAGTATTCGCCGAACAGGATCTGCGAGAGCAGCGATTCGACCTCGCCGAAATGGCCTTCCGCGTCGAGGCGCGCGGCCCACTCGGATGTCTGGCGCAGGGTTTCGAGATAGGTCGCGATCCAGGCCAGGCCATGCGCCATGTGCTGTTCGCGCTCGAGCGCCTTGCGATCCGGCTTGCCGTCAGGCGTCATCAGCTGCTTGCCGGCGGCGCGCGTAGCAGCCGCGACATAGGCTTCAAGCGCCGAAACGGCGCCAGCCATTGCCGGCACGAGCCCCGTCATGACGGGTGATTTGTCGATGGTTTCGCCTGCCGTGCCGTCCATGATGTCCTCCGGGAATGCATATTGTTTGGTACAGTATAGTGCGCACGGCCAAAGAGTCATGGGCGGATTGTGCGGTGCAACAACGCAGGCGGCCTCAGGCGTCCATCCGGCGGTAGCGCCGTGACTGGGCGCGGACCATGGCGCGGCCGAGGGGTTCGGGGAGAATGCGGGTCAGGGAGGCCAGCGTCTTGTTGACGGCGCCGGGGACGACGACCGGCTGGCCCTTGTTGACCGCATCAATGCCGGCTTTCACGACAGGCGCGGCCTGCATCCACATCCATTTCGGCATCTTGTCGGTATCGTCGCGCGTGCCGTTGACGTCATGGAACTCGCTCCAGGTGAATCCGGGGCAGAGAGCGGTGCAATGGATGTCGGGCTGGCCGGTGGCGGCGCATTCGGCATTCAGGCTTTCGGAAAACTTGATCAGCCCCGCCTTGACGCTGGCATAGAGCGTGTGGCCTGCGCTGCCGGCAGCATAGCCTGCGAGCGAGGCGACATTGATGATGCGGCCATAGCGGCGCTCCGCCATGCCCGGCAGCACCTTGTGCGCGAGTTCGATCGGCGCGGAATAGAGGACACGGATAAAGGCGGCCTGTTCCTTCCAGTCGGTATTGAAGAATGTTCCGGGCAGCCCATAACCGGCATTGTTGACCAGCGCATCGACGAGCCGGTCCTGGCTGGCCAGCGCGCCAAGGATCTTGTCGACCGCGTTGGCGCGGGCAAGATCCTGGACGATCGGGATGACACTAATACCATGTGCAGCCTCAAGCTCGGCCGCCAGCGCCTCGAGACGGTCGGCCCGGCGCGCGGTCAAGGCAAGGTCCCAGCCAAGCGCCGCATACTGACGGGCGAATTCCGCGCCGATGCCCGCTGATGCGCCCGTGATGAGGCAAAGTCGTCTGTTCATGATGTGCCCTTTCGCGTTGTCCCTACAGCAGTGTCATAATTATCACATGAGCGGGGCAAAAAGTGTCGCCTACTTGTGATTTTTCCGCCGATGTCCACTCTTTGTTTTGATTTTGAGTGCCCAAAGGCGGTCATTCAAGATTGGACACCCAACGTCGGGCGCCCATCAAAATCCAGAGGAGGATACTCATCGTGCAGTTCAAGACTGTCCTGCGAGCTGCCACAGCCGCTGTGGCCATCGCATCCATCACCACGCCCGCCTTCGCCCAGGAAGAGGCCGCCCCCGAAACTGACCGTACGCTCGAGACCGTCGTTACTCTGGGTACGCGCGTCGCCAATCGTTCCGCTCTCGATACCGCTGTCGCTGTTGACGTGGTCTCCTCGGCCACGCTCGAAAAGATCGGAATCGGCGAACTGAACCAGGCCCTGTCGGTTCAGCTCCCGTCTTTCAACTTCCCGCGCCCGGCCCTCAATGATGGCACGGACTCGGTCCGCCCGGCCTCGCTGCGCGGCCTCGGCCCTGACCAGACGCTGGTCCTCGTTAATGGCAAGCGCCGCCACATGGCCTCGCTCGTCAACGTGAACGGATCAATCGGTCGCGGCACATCGGCTGTCGACCTGAACACGATCCCGACCTTCGCGGTTTCTGGCATCGAAGTGCTGCGTGACGGTGCGTCGGCCCAGTACGGCTCGGACGCCATCGCCGGTGTCATCAACGTCAACCTGCGCGAAGCCTCCGAAGGCGGTGCAGCAGAAGTCAGCTATGGCTGGCGCGAGACGGAGTATACGGTTCCGGTCAACACACCGGCTGCCGGCATGGGTGTCACAGTCCCGGCGAGCGGTGAAATATCGCGCGAACGCTCTGACGGCCACGTCGTCACACTGGCCGGCTGGAAGGGTTTCCAGCTCGGACAGGACGGTCACCTGACCGTTACGGCCGAGTACAAGGACCAGCAGCACAGTGAGCGCTCCGGCTTCGACGTGCGCCAGAACTATCCAACGCCAACGGGTGGCGGGTTTGATCCGGGTGAAGCAGTGATCAACCGTTTCAACGCATGGACTGGCGAGCCTGAGCTCGAGCAGATCACGCTGTTCGGCAACGCCGGCTACGACCTGGAGAACGGCGTCGAGCTTTACGGCTGGGCTAGCTACCAGGATCGCGACACGACGTCGGCGGGCTTCTACCGCCGCGCACAGGACACCCGCAACGTCATCGAAATCTACCCGAACGGCTTCCTGCCACTGATCTCGCCAGAAACGACCGATGCGTCGCTTGCTGGCGGTGCCCGGTTCGACATGGGCGGATGGGACATGGATACGTCGCTCGTCTATGGCTCGAACGAGATGCAGTTCACGATCGAGAACACGCTCAACCGTTCGATTGGTCCATCGTCCAAGACATCGTTCGATGCCGGCGGCTTCAAGTACAGCCAGGTGGTTGCCAACTTGTCAGCCGTCAAAGGCTTTGCGGTTGACGGCCTTGCCTCCGATCTCAACGTCGCCTGGGGCATCGAAGCGCGTCAGGAAATGTACGAGATCAATGCGGGAGAACCGGACAGCTATCGCAATGGCGGCGTGTTGCTGCCATTGGGCGGATCGGGTTGTACTACCCCCACCGCCGCACAAATCACGGCTGGCGGCTGTGCAACTGCTTCCGGCGCGCAGGTGTTCCCGGGCTTCCGTCCGGCCAATGAAGTTGACGAGGACCGTACAGCTGTCGGCGCCTATCTTGACCTCGAAGCCAACGTGACAGACGCGTTCCTCGTGTCGGGTGCCGTCCGGGTCGAATCCTATTCCGACTTCGGTGAAACGGTCACCGGAAAACTGGCAGCCCGTTATGACTTCAACGACAATTTCGCCCTGCGCGGCTCTGTCCAGAACGGCTTCCGTGCACCGTCCCTGCAGCAGCAATACTTTGCGACAACGTCGACGAACTTCATCAATGGCGTGCCGTTCGACATCACAACCTTCCCGGTCACAGACCCGGCGGCCATCGCTCTGGGTGCCAAGCCGCTCGATGCCGAAAACTCGGTCAACTATTCGATCGGTGCCGTGTTCCGGAACGGTCCGCTCAACGTGACTGTCGACGCCTATCGCATCGACGTGAACGACCGGATTGTGCTGTCCGAAAACCTGACGTCGCAGGACGTGCGTGACTTCCTTGAAAGCGAGGGCTTCCTTGGCTCGGGCGGGGGTCGCTTCTTCCTCAACGGTGTGGATACGGAGACCTCCGGTGTCGACATCGTTGCGAATTATGCCTTCCCGGAAACGGACATGGGCAAGTTCGACGCGACGTTTGGTGCCAACTTCAACAAGACGGACGTGACCGCAGTGCCGGCCATTCCTCAGCTCACGGCCCTGCCGTCGAACCCTGTCCTGTTCGGCCGCGTGAACGTGTTGACGTTTGAAGAAGGCACACCGAAAGACAAGTTCACGGGCTCGTTGAGCTGGGAACGCGGTCCGTTCGGTGCGACGGTTCGTGCCATTCGCTACGGCGAAGTGCTCGTGCCAAGCTCGAACCCTGCCAACGATTACACGATCGATCCAAACACGCTCCTCGACGTCGAGGGCCGTTACACCTGGAACGAGCGCGTAACCCTGTCGATTGGTGCGGACAACGTGTTCGACGAGTATGGTGATCCGGCGCCTGCCTCCCAGAACGGCACGGGCAACACGCCATTCTCCGGCTACATCCCGTACGGCAGCTCCGGCCGCTTCGTCTACGGAAAGGCCAGCGTGAAGTTCTAGTCACGCGGCCTTCAGCCCACAAACAAACGCCGCCCCGAAAGAGGGCGGCGTTTTTCGTTGGGCCGGATGTTCGGCGAGCGTCTAGCGAATGCCCACCGGATTGATGATGGCCTGCACCGTGCCTTCAAGGCGGGGCGCGCCCAGCGTGAAGAAGAATTCCGTCACGCCATCGGCGGCAAGTTCGTCTGTCACCATGTTTTCCAGGATGTAGACGCCGTTCTTGGCCAGCATGGTCAGGTGCCCGTCAAACGGCCGCGCCTCGTTCTCGAACGGGATGACTTCAACCGCCCATGTATCCGATCCAATGGCGACAACGCCGAGGTCTGCGAGGTGCTGGATGCCGTCGACACCGATGCCTGGTTCGGCGGGGCTGAGTTCGGCAGCCCCTGCCTGTGATTTCATCGTGCCGGTATAGAAGAGCACGACGTCACCGGCCTCGATGGTTACGCCCGCTCGCTTGGCAGCGGCGTCGATCTCGGCTGTGTTGAACGCCGTGCCCGGCGCGACCGGATCGCCAAATGCCTTGGTCATGTCGAGCAGCACGCCACGCGTCGCAATCGGCGGCAACAGGTGGGTGCCGAACTGTGTCAGGCCGGACGTCGTGACAAAGTCGGCCACGGGCACGCCATTATAGTATTCATGGTTGATGCCCATATGGCCCAGCCCGTCAATCTGGCTGCCAATGCCGACCCAGACATCGACAATATCGTCATTGCCGGTCGCCATGTTCTCGCCGAGCGGCGTGCCCGACCCGTCCGACAGCTGCAGCACCGTCACGTCATATTCGCGCGGGCCATAGGCCGGTGTGTCGCGGCCCGTCACCATACCGAGCGCATAGGTCTTGCCGGTCGTCACCAGTTTTGCCGCCGCGGCGGTTTTTTCTGCGCTCAGATTGTTGAGCGCGCCCAGCCGGTCATCGGCGCCGTATTTCGACGGGTACCAGCTTTCGCTCGCAACGCCGTCCGCGACCAGATCATCGGCCTGTGCCGACTGGCATGCACCCAGCACAAACAGGCCCGCTATCATCAAACGCTTCATTTTCTTCCGTCCTCCCACGACTGGTTTTCGGCCAGCCTATATCCGGGGGGCGCATGCGCAAGCCTTGTCAGGCCCGGCGGACGAGGAATCCGGCGCGCGGGAAGTGGACATGGATGGTTTCCGCCTCGGGCGATGTGCGCTGCAGGATCAGGCGTTGCGCATCGGCGTGCACGAGTTCGCCCTCGACCCAGACCTGGCCATAATCATCCGGCGCAACCGCCACATCGTCACCGGGGGAAAAGCCCTGCGGTTCATCGAGCGTCGTTGCCGCCACCAGGCGCGGCGCGGCCGTCTTCCCGATCGCCAGCGCTTCGGCCGACGTGATGGTTTCGGGCGCCTGGCCTTCGGTCTCGGTCAGCCTGTCATACCAGGCGCGCGTCAATGGCGCCGATTCCAGGCATGCATTGGCAAAGTCCGGCACCGTGTTCATCACGAACCAGACATTCATGTAGGCATGGACGTCGACGAAGCCGGGTTTGGCGCCGATCAGGTAGACGCCGGCGCCAGCGCCCTTGCCGGCCTGGAGGCGCTCTTCCAGCAACATCAGCCGGGCACGCCACTGGTCGCGCATCATCGGCGCCACTTTTTTCATGCCCTCGGTGTCGAAGGGGCGGCCAGAGAGGGCCTCGCGGTCCTTCTTGAAATCCTCGGGTACGCTGTCGGCGCGCTCGCCGAAGATGACGGCAACCGACGACTGGAACCAGCGCGCATCGGTCCACCCGGCCACCATCTGGGCGAGGCCCTCATGACCCGGCGTGCGCAGTGACGGATTGGGGAAACGGGATTCCAGCTCACGCAGGATGATCGCCGTGTCGCAATAGATATCTGCGCCGATCTGCATCACCGGCGTGCGGCGATAGCCGCCCGTCATCGGCATCAGGTCGGGCCGGGGCATGATCACCGGAATCTCCACGCGTGAATAGGCGAGGTTCTTCAGCTTCAGCGCCAGGCGCACCTTCTCTGCAAACGGAGACGTCGGATATTCGTGCAGAATTATGCTGCGGGCATCTGCCATGGGTATGAACCCTCCCGTGTTGGCCAAACGATTACTTTGCAGGCGTTCCGGCAAACAGGGAAGGGAATTTTCCTGCGATCAGAGCGCCGCCAGCGCCTGGTCGAGATCAGCAATGATGTCGGCAGCATCCTCGATTCCCACCGACAGGCGCACCGTATCGGGTGCGGCCCCGGCAGCGGTTTTCTGCGCGTCCGTCAACTGGCTGTGCGTGGTCGATGCCGGGTGGATGATCAGCGAGCGCGTATCGCCGATATTGGCGAGGTGGCTGAAAAGTTTCACGCCTTCGACCAGTTTCACGCCCGCCTCATGCCCGCCTTTCAGGCCGAAGGTGAACACGGCACCGGCTCCCTTTGGCAGGTATTTCTTGGCCCGGTCGAAATGCGCGTCGCCTTCGAGGCCAGCATAACGCACCCAGCTCACCTTCGGGTGTGCGCTCAGGTGCTTGGCGACTGTCAGGGCATTGGCGCAATGGCGCTCCATGCGCAGAGGCAGGGTTTCGCACCCGGTCATGATCAGGAACGCGTTCATTGGCGACATGGCCGGGCCGAGGTCGCGCAGCGAGAAAGCGCGTGCCGCAATGGCGAAGGCGATGTTCACGTTCGACCCGTCCGGGCCGAGCGGCAGCGCGGCGAAGGCCTCGCCGAACACCATGTCATTGTAATAGGATTGCGGGCTGGCCATGGTCGGGAACTTGGCCTTGTGGGCAAGCCAGTCGAAATTGCCGCCATCGACGATCATGCCGCCAATCGAATTGCCATGGCCGCCGATGAACTTGGTCAGGCTCTCCACGATGATATTCGCGCCATGCTCCAGCGGCCGGCAGAGGTAGGGGGACGCCATCGTATTGTCGACCATGAAGGGGACGCCATGCTTGGCAGCGATCTTGGCAATTGCAGCCATGTCGGTGACGAGGCCGCCCGGATTGGCGAGGCTCTCGGTGAAGATCACGCGCGTCTTGTCGTCGATCGCGGACTCGAACCCGGCCACGTCGTCAATATCGACAAATTTCACGTCCCATCCGAATTTCTTGAACGCGTGGGAGAGCTGATTGATCGAGCCGCCGTAAAGCTGGCGGGCGGCCACGATATTTGCGCCGGGTTCCATCAGCACATGGAAAGCCAGCAATTGCGCCGCGTGGCCGGACGCCGTGGCGACGCCCATCGTGCCGCCTTCGAGGTCGGCAATACGGGCCTCCAGCGCGCCCGTGGTCGGGTTGCCCAGGCGCGTATAGATGTTCCCGAATTCCTGAAGGGCAAACAGGTTGGCGGCATGGGCCGCATCCTTGAACACGAAACTGGTTGTCTGGTGGATCGGCTGGGCGCGCGACCCGGATACCGGGTCTGGCGCACTGCCTGCGTGGATGGCGCGCGTGGAAAATCCCTGAGTCATTCGTGTCTCCCTTTTTTCAAACTTGTCCGGACCTCTTGTAGCGCCAGACGCCAGCCTGCACAGGCCTTGCATCTAAAAGATCTGTTCAGCTGCATTGGCCGCAAGAAACGGGTGGAACGGGTTTGCCCCAGCAGGCAAACTGCCTGTCATGACACTGACACTTGCCCCCCTCGACGAACGCGCCCTGGCCTATGACCGCATGGCCCGCGCCCTTGATCACCTCGGCGACACCTGGCGCGACTGGCCGGATCTTGCCAGCGTGGCGGCGGCGATGAACCTCTCGCCCAGCCACTTCCAGCGCGAATTCACGCGCTGGGCCGGCGTCAGCCCGAAACAGTTCCAGGCCGCCCTGGCCCATGGCGCCGCTGGCGACCTGCTGCGCGACGGCGCAAGCGTGCTCGATGCTGCGCTCGAGACCGGCCTGTCGGGCCCGGGCCGCCTGCATGACCTCTTCATCGCCCATGAAGGCCTCACCCCCGGCGAAGCAAAAGCGGGCGGGGCAGGGGCGGACCTGGTCCTCGGGAAGGCGCCGACCCCATTTGGGCTGGGTGCATGGCTGATCGGACCGCGCGGGCTTGTGGCGCTCGGCTTTATCGACGAAGGCGCGCCGCAACGCACGGGGTTCGAGCATCAGGGCGTCGGCGAAGCACAGGCCTTTGCAGACCTTTCCGCGCGCTATCCCGGTGCCGACATCCGGCGTGACGATGCCGAGGCGGTGCGCTTTGCCAGGCGTGTCTTCGAGTCGGGTGAGCCGATGCCCGTGGCGCTTTATGGCACGCCTTTCCGGCGGCAGGTCTGGCGCGCCCTGCTCGAGATTCCGGCAGGCACAACACAGACCTATGGCCAATTGGCGAGAGTGTCCGGCAATCCCAAGGCGGCCCGCGCGGTCGGTGCGGCGGTCGGGGCAAACCCGATCAGCTGGTTCATTCCCTGTCACCGAGCCCTTGCAGCGGACGGCCGGCTCCATAACTATCATTGGGGTGTGGCGCGAAAGCGTGCCATGCTGACCTATGAACGCGCCCATGCCGCCTGAACCGGCAAACTGGGCAGACGGCCACTCGCCGCAAACCCGGACCTGCCTGTTTTTCCATGCTGCCGATGATCCTGCTTTTCGTGGCCCTTCTCGCCTGGGGTGCACACCTCGCATGGCGATGGAAGACGACGCGCGACTTTGCCCCTGAAGTGCTCGCTGCGCGCAAGGAAACCGGTGAAATCCCGGCTGACATTGACGATGCGGAGTTCACGGACCTTTACCTGCGCAGCGAAGGCCCGCGCTCGGCTACTTATTTCTTCGCCTGCGCCACGATCGTCTCGATCATGGTTGCGCCCTTCGTGGCGGCCTTCAACATGGTCTGGCTGGCGCTCTGGCGCGCCTCCGGATCATCCCCCGTGTTCGAGACCGGCACGATGATCCACACGTTTTCCGTCTTCCTGGCGATCATGGGCTTCATGATCCTGCTGCTCGCCGTGGCGATGCGGCGGTATTACGCCCTGATGCCACCCAACCTGAAACAGGTCGTGCGCGACCTCAATGGAGGCCCCTCATGAGCATCGAATACCTTCACACGATGGTGCGCGTCGCTGATGTCGACGCGTCGCTCAAATTCTATTGCGAGGGGCTCGGACTCGAGCAGGTCCGCCGTGTCGACAATGAAAAAGGCCGGTTCACGCTGGTCTTCCTCGCATCGCCTGCAGACGTGGAACGCCTCGGCGGCGTTCCGGAGAATGCCAATCCGACCCAGCTGAATATCCCGATGATCGAGCTGACGCATAACTGGGACCCGGAAGACTATTCTGGCGGCCGCAATTTCGGCCACCTCGCCTACATGGTCGACGATATCTATGCGGCGGTCGAGCGCCTTGCCGCGCAGGGCGTGCCGATCAACCGCCCGCCGCGCGACGGCCATATGGCTTTTGTCCGGTCTCCGGACGGCATTTCGGTCGAGCTGCTACAGAAGGGCGAGCGCAAGGCCCCCAGGGAACCATGGGCCAGCGCCGAGAATATCGGCGCCTGGTAGAAAACCCGTGCAGATTGGCTGAACTACGGTAAGTCTCTTCCAAACTGGGAGGACTATCCATGTCAGCATTTGCTGTTGCGACACTTTATTTCGGCCTGTTCGGCTTCCTGATGCTGGCGTTGAAGCTGAACGTCGGCCGCGTCCGCGCGAAGGAAAAGGTCATGTTTGGCGATGGCGCCAACGAGGCCATGCAACGCGCGATCCGGGTGCAGGGAAATGCTGTTGAGGACGTCCCGATCGTCCTGATCGGCATTGCGGGGCTTGCGGCCCTGGCGGCACCGGTTGTGCTGATCCACGCGCTTGGCGGCAGCTTCTTCGTCGCCCGCATCCTGCATGCAATCGGTCTTGGCGGCACGTCCGGTTCCAGCTTCGGGCGGATGGTCGGCACATTGGTCACGCTGATCGTGAAACTGGTTACCGCAGGCGCCTGTGTCTGGTTCGCGCTGACCTAGTCCAGCGCGCCGATATAGGGCAGGCCGCGATACTTGCCGGCATCGTCCATGCCATAGCCGACAAGGTAGCGGCCCGGGGAATCGAAGGCACAGAAGTCGACGCCGTCTTCGCCGCGCGGCGCCCAGGGCTTCTGCGTCAGCGCGCAGGTGACCACTTCGCGGGCGCCCTTGGACAAGAGGTGGTTCTTGGCGAAGGCAAGTGTGCGCCCGGTATCGTAGACATCGTCCAGCAACAGGACGCCGCGTCCCTCGACCGACCGGCCAAGGTCGGCCCGCACCACGACACGGCCGGAACTCTCGCGTGCATCGCGGTAGCTTTCGAGCCAGATCACATCGAGGATCGGGTGCACGCCGCGCCGGGCCAGCGCCTTCATCAGGTCGGAGGTGAACGGTGTCGCGCCGATCAGGATCGACACCGCCGTCCAGTCACCCGGCAGGCGCGGCGCAAGTACGTCGGCCAGTTGGTCGATGCGCGCCATCAGTTCATCCTCCGTGACGAGCACTTCGATCTTCGGCATGTCTGTCATTCAATCGGGCTTTCGGTCTCGGAATCGGCTGTATCCGGCGCCGGCTCGTCGGTTACAGTCTCGGCTTCGGGTTCCGGCTCTGGCGGAACATCGTCGCGGTCGACGAAGGACAGTTCGATCTCGAAACTTTCCATCGGTGCCTGCTCAAGCACGATCCTGAACGTGCCGGTGTCGCCTGCGTCGAGTTCGCCGGGCGTGATGGTACCGAATTTCTGTGCCACCTGCTTGCCGCGCTCATCCATCAGGCTGACGCGCACGGCGGGCGTCTCGACCGTGCTGCGGGCGACGTTCACGGCCTTGCCCGACACGGTGACGACGGGAATCGTGTCGTTGAAAGTGCGGCTGCGCTCAATATTCTCGAACTCGAGACCGAACCGGTTGACGGAGAAACCGGCGCGTTTGTAGGCGGTGGCCGATTCCGGCCAGAATTTCACGACATCATTGCGGAAGATGATCGCGGCGAGGCCCAGCGTGAAGAAGACCGCAGCGGTCACGATCCACGAGACCAGCGCGGCAAACCGGCTCTTGCGGCGGCGCTGTTCGCGCACGCGCTCGCGGTAGATTTCATGGGCTGCGGGTGCCGCGGCGTGCTCATGCCCGGCCACGCCTTCGGGCCGCACGAACCAGCTATGTCCGCAGGTCGCGCACTTCACAGTTCGCCCGCTTTCACCGATTGTTGAGTCATCGGCGAAATACTGGGTCTCACATGAGGGACAGGTGAGGATCATGACTTGGTCTTTCCCGCAATTCGCCCCATTAAATCAATAGCCTGAGCTGCCAGGCAGGAGCCCATGACCTATCCACGACACGACCTCTTTGACGACGTCGCCGTTCGCCTCGATTCGGTATCGCTCCGCTATGATACCTCAGAGGACATACTTAGCGATATTGATCTTGTCCTGAAACCCGGCTCGTTCAGCTTCCTGACCGGTGCGTCGGGTGCTGGCAAGACAAGTCTGTTGAAACTCCTCTATCTGGCGCTGAAACCGAGCCGGGGCGAAGTCAGCCTTTTCGGCCGCCCCACCAGCAATCTGACGCGCGACCAGCTTTCGGCCCTGCGCCGGCGCGTCGGCGTCGTATTCCAGGAATTCCGGCTGCTCGAACACCTGTCGGCCTACGAGAATGTGGCGCTGCCGCTGCGTGTGCTGGGGCGCCGCGAGTCCGACTACCGCGCGGATGTCGAGGAATTGCTCGCATGGGTTGGCCTCGGCCAGCGCCTGCATGCCAAGCCGCCGACGCTTTCCGGCGGTGAGCAGCAACGCGTGGCCATCGCCCGCGCCGTGGTGACGCAGCCCGATATTCTCATTGCGGACGAGCCGACCGGCAACGTCGACCCGGAAATGGGCACGCGGCTGATGCGCCTCTTCCTTGAGCTCAACAAGCGGCGCGGGACCACCGTGATCATTGCCACGCACGATCTCGGCCTCGTCCGTCAGGTCGAAGCGCCGGTCTACCGGCTCAGCAACCGGCTCCTGGTACAGGATGTCGAATTCGGCGGCGAAGCGGCGCGGCGGCGTACCGATCCGGGTCTGGAGGGTTAGGATGGCCAAGGAAACACCCCTTCTTCCGGTCGAGGATGTTCGCGAAGCAGCCCTGTTCTTTGTCGTGGGCGCGCTCTGCTTCCTGGCGGCACTCGCGGCGCTGTCGGCCAAGTCGACCTATGGCGCCGCCAAGAGCTGGACGGCCGAAGTGCAGGGCGAACTGACGGTCAGCCTGCCGGATGTCGACCGGCGCGGCGCCGACGAGGCCCGCAAGATCATCGAACAAACACCCGGCGTCCGTACGGCCCGCGTCCTGTCCAAGGAGGAAATCGATGCCCTGCTCGAGCCGAACTTTGGCAGCCGTGGCCTGCCGGAAAGCCTGCCGCTGCCCCAGCTGATCGCGGTCGAGGCCGACCCGGTCGTGCCCGACATGGGGCCGACCCTGGCCCGCAATCTCGCGGAGGCCGGCATTGCCAGCGCCGTGGACGAACACGCTGACTGGGCCGGCGATGTGCGCCGTGTCCTCGGGGTGGCGCGCCTGACGGCGCTGATTGCCGTTGCCCTGCTGGCATCGACGGCCGTCGCAGTGATTGCCTTTGCCACCCATGCGGCGCTTCTGGCGCGGCGCGATATTGTTGACGTCCTCCACCTTGCCGGGGCCCGCGACCGGTTCATTGCCGGCCTGTTCGAACGGCGTTTCTGGGTCCTCGGCCTGCGGGCCGGCGCGGTCGGCGCGCTGATGGCGCTTGGCGCCGCGGCGCTGATGATCTTCACCGTGCAGGTCCATGGCTCCCGCGCCGGCCTCCTGCCCGAACTCAGCCTCGATTTCCTCGATCTCGTCATTCTCGTTGTCACGCCTGTCATTGCCGGTTTCGCGGCGCGTCTTGCGGCCCGGATGACGGTGATCCGGGCCTTGAAAGGCATGATGTGAAGCCGGATCGCTCCCTCTCGCGTCGCGGCTTCGGCGTCGTCCCGGCGATGGTGCTCATACTCCTCGCCATTGCGGCGTTCGATTTCCTGATGTTTGCGCGCCGCGCGGCCGAATCGGTCCCGGCCACGGCGCGCCAGGCCGATGCGATCGTGGCGCTGACCGGCGGTTCGGGTCTGCGCATTGCGGCCGGCATCGACCTCATGTCGGCCGGGCGCGGGCAGCGATTGCTGATTTCCGGCGTCAACTCGGACGTCGACATGGATGACCTGGTCGGCCTCGCGGGCGGATCGCCGGACACCTATGCCTGCTGCGTCGATATCGGCTACCGCGCCGAAACCACGATCGGCAACGCCGAAGAGACGGCCGTCTGGGCCTATGAACGCGGCTATACGCACCTGATCATTGTCACATCCGACTATCACATGCCGCGCAGCCTGCTGCTGTTGCAGCGTGCCATGCCCGATATCACGCTCCAGCCTTATCCGGTCCGCACGGTCGTCGATCCCTCGTCGGTGCTGAGTGATTCCAGATCGTTTCGCGGCGTGCTGACAGAATGGGCAAAGTGGCGGGTGACGGCCCTCGGTTGAGCGGCTAAACGTGCTGGCCCATGATGCAGCTTCGCTCCCTCCTGTTTGTTGCCTATCTCTATGGCACGATGGCCCTGATGGGCTCGGTCTTCGTGGTCGGGCTGGTCCTGCCGCGCCGGTTCATCATGTGGGGAATCAAGACCTATGCCGGTGCGCTGCGCTGGGGCATGCGGGTCATCGCGGGCATGGAGACCGAGATTCGCGGCCTCGAAAACCTGCCCGAGGGCCCCTTCCTCTATGTCGGCAAGCACCAGTGCATGTTCGACATTTTCGTGCCCTTCGTCGTGACGCCGGATCCTGCCATCGTCATGAAGCGCGAGCTGCTCTGGTATCCGTTCCTCGGCTGGTATGCGCTGAAAAGCGACATGATCCCGATCGACCGGGCCGGAACCACCAAGACGCTCCGCCGGATGGTGTCGGCGGCAAAGGATCGTGCGGCCATCGGCCGGCAGATCGTGATCTTTCCGGAGGGCACGCGGAAGACGCCGGGCGACGCGCCCGAATACCATGCCGCAGGCGTCGTCGCGCTCTACAAGGCGCTGGGCGTGCCTGTCGTGCCGGTGGCGACCAATGCGGGCCTGTGCTGGCCGGCCCATGGGCTGATGCGCCGGCCGGGCCGTATCGTCTACGAAATCCTGCCCCCGATCGAGCCGGGCCTGGATCGCAAGGAGATGATGAAACGCCTTGAAAGCGAGATGGAAACAGCGGTTGATGCGCTGCTCCAGGAGGGCCTCGCCGTCCAGGGGCGCACGAAACCCGTACAGGACCTGCAGAGCATATGAGCAAATACTGGAACGATCCGGACCTGGTAAAGCCGCTGGCCGAGCGCCGGCGCTCGCGATTCTGGCTGTTCTTCCCCTTCCTGCTTCTGGTCGCCGTGATCGGCGCTTATTCCGCCTACTGGATCTATGCCCGGGCCGAGATCGGGCTGGGCGTCGACAAATGGGTCGCCGAGCAGCGCGCCGCCGGCGCCGTCGTCGAATATGAGTCGCGTGCGATCGGCGGCTATCCGTTCCGCTTCGAACTCGACGTCGTGGCGCCGCATTACCAGCCGCCCAACATGGCCAGCTGGGAAGGCGAACGGCTCCAGCTCGTGATGCAGCCTTGGAACTGGCGCCATATTATCGCCCGCGCTCCCGGCCACAGCGTGCTGACAGACCGGCTCGGCATCCGCCACACGTTCGACCTTGACCGCAAGTCCGCCGGCAGCCTGTCCTGGACCGATGCGGGCGTGCACCGCGCCGCGATCGAACTCAATGACGCGTCGGCCCTGATCGACGGCCATATCTACACGGCGAAGGGCTTCTCGCTGAATCTCGCCCCGCGTCCGGACGCCGCCGACGACCTGCTCGTCGCGCTGCAATGGGAGGCCCTGACGCTTGATGCCGCCCCGGTCGCTGCGCCATGGCTCGGTACCGACCTTCAGGACAGCCGCCTGATCGCGGAAGTGCACAATTTCTATCCTGCCTGGGTCCGCAGCGGCGGCAACCCCGAACACCTGTTTGCCTCGCTCCTCGAAACGGGCGGCGGCGTGGAACTCGGGCAGGCCCTCCTCAACTGGGGCCCCCTCAAATTCGGCGCCAAAGGCACGGTCACCATCGAAAACGGTCTCGCGAACGGATCGTTCGGCGTGCGCATCGATGACCCCGAAGGCCTGAAGGAGGCCCTCAAGGCGGCTGGCACCTGGCGCCTGCAGGAACAGGCGACCGTGGCAACGCTCGAAACCGCTTCGGCGAATGGCGGCTTCCTGATGTTTACCCTCAAGGACAACAAGATCATGGTCGGCACAGTGGTCGTGGGAGAGCTCCCCGTTCCGGTCCTGTGACAGCTCCGTCGCAGGCCCGGCTCAAGGCCGCCTGCGAGACGCTTGCCCGCGTCGATCCGGCCCTTGCCATTGCCTATGATGTCACCGGCCTGCCGGTCTGGCGCGCGGGCGCGCCGACCTATGCCATGCTGGCCCGCATGATCACGCACCAGCAGATTTCCCTCGGCGCGGCCGCCGCCATATGGGCCCGCACAGAGGCGCTGCTGGGCGAGGTCACGCCCGAGGCGGTGCTCGCTGCTGATCCGGATGCCCTGCGCGCCTGCGGCCAGTCGCGCCCCAAGGTCGGCCACCTCACATCCATCGCGCAATCGCTCGTCACCGGCACGCTCAGCCTGCCGCGCGTCTGCACGGCGCCGCTGGACGACGCGCGCAGGGAACTCGTCGCGGTCAAGGGCATCGGCCCGTGGACCGCAGAATTGTTCCTGCTGTACGCGACCGGCGCGATGGACGCCTTCCCGGTCGGCGATGTCGGTCTGATGGAGGCGCACAGGCTGCTCTGCGCCCATGAAACCCGTATGGATATCAAGGCGTTCACGCAGCATGCAGAGGGCTGGCGGCCCCATCGGGGCGTTGCCGCCCACCTGCTCTGGGCTTGGCTGCACATGCACCGGGGCGACGCCGCGCCAGCCGCCACCTGAGCCTCAAGAGTTGCAATCGGTCCTGACTGTCATAATCTCATGACCAGAATCGCCTAACAGATGGGCGAGCGTGCAAAGGAGTGCTGCCTTCAGCGGGTTCAAACAGGTTACCAGTCTTCTCGTGCCACATGGGGGTCACCATGGCTGAGATCATTACTGCGCCGCCCAATGGACGGCCTGCCCTTGTTCTGAACGCTGATTTCAGGCCGCTCTCCTATTATCCCCTGTCGCTGTGGCCGTGGCAGGAAGTGGTGAAAGCCGTCTTCCTTGACCGGGTCGATATCGTTGCAGAATACGATTATGTCGTGCGCTCTCCGAGCACGGAGTTCCGCCTGCCCTCCGTCATCGCGCTGCGCGACTTTGTGCGGCAGGACCGCCCGCCGGCCTTCACCCGCTTCAACGTCTTCCTGCGTGATGGCTTCCAGTGCGCCTATTGCGGCACGCACGAGAACCTCACCTTCGACCATGTCGTCCCGCGCTCGAAGGGCGGGCGCACGACATGGGAAAACATCGTCGCCGCCTGCAGCCCGTGCAACCTGAAGAAGGGCGGCAAGCTGCTGCGCGATTGTGACGTGCAATTGCAGCACAAGCCGTTCCGACCGAACAATTACCAGCTGCAGGCCATCGGCCGCAAATTCCCGCCCCACCACCTCCACGATACGTGGATGGACTATCTCTACTGGGACGTCGAACTGGAGACCTAGGCGCGGCCCGAAGCGCTCATCCTGAGCGAAGTCGAAGGACGGCACGTGCGACGGCCCCACGCGACCCACTGCGCCTGTCACAAATCTGCAGGCAATCTGTCACAAAAGCCTTTTCAAATCCGCGTAAGGGGCGAACCTGATGACCCATGCCCGGCCGAAATATCGCGCGATCTTCATCTCCGACGTCCACCTGGGCTCGCGCGGCAGCCAGGCCGAATCCCTGTGCGCCTTCCTCAAGGCCAATACGAGCGAACAGCTCTACCTTGTCGGCGACATCATTGATGGCTGGCGCCTCAAGAAGAAATGGTACTGGCCGCAGGCCCACACAAACGTCATCCGCCGTATCCTGACGGCTGCCAAGCGCGGCACGGACGTCACCTACATTATCGGCAACCATGACGAATTCCTGCGCGCCTTCATGCATTTCCGCGTCAGCTTCGGCGACATCCATGTGCGCAACCGCGCCGTCCATCTGGGGGCGGACGGCAAGCGCTACCTCGTCGTGCATGGCGACATGTTCGACGGCATGATGCGAGCCGACCGCAAATGGATCATGCACCTTGGCGACCACGCCTATAATTGCCTGCTCTGGGTCAATACGAACCTGAACAGCGTGCGCCGCCTGTTCGGCCTGCCTTACTGGTCGCTGTCGGCGGCGCTGAAGAAACGCACCAAGCGCGCCCTCAATTATATCCACAATTTCGAAGACCATGTCGCCGCCTATTGCCACCGCAAGGATTTCCACGGTGCCATCTGCGGCCACATCCATGTCGCCGAAATGCGCGACATTGACGGCATCAAATACATGAATGACGGCGACTGGGTCGAAAGCTGCACCGCCCTCGTCGAACACCATGACGGCCGCTGGGAACTCCTCGACTGCCGCCCGGACACGGTCCGCACGGCGGAGCCGGTAGCGAAGGCCGCGCCGGTGGGCGAGCTGGAACTGGCATAGCGCTGTCCAGAACGAGCAATTCCGTTGTCAGAACATCGCCAGAAGGGGCTCTTCAGTCGGCTCAATCTAAGCGTGACATCGAGTGTTGTTCTCACTAGTTTGCGAAAATGCGCCTCACCGACCGTGTTCTATCTTTCCACCCCGCCATTGTAACCATCATATTCGTAGTTCTATTTTTCGGGGGCAGCGTCGCGGGGAATGCCTCCACGCTCGGACCCGCAGCTTCTTTGCTCGCTTTTTCCGTTTCAATGGTGGCGATGATCGGTCCGGTACTGCTGTGGCACTATAGTCTCTACCGCGTGGCGTCAGATCGAAATGCGCTGAATGTCGGACATAGTGGCCGGCGCGGCTTTTTGTTTTTGCTGACAATTGCGGGTCTCCTCTCCTTCCTCGTCCTGCTACCGATGCTGGCGGTTTTCGCCCCTGACGATCCTGCCTATCGAGTGCTCGCGGCCCTGGTTCCGTTAGCAATGGGTGTTGGCGCTATTTCATATTTCGCTTGCATTTGGGCGGCGGCGAACGCGCTCACGCGGTTTGATGAGCGCCGAAAAACTGTCGAGCTTCACAAGACGCTCGGGACATTTTTACTGGAGTTCTACTTGCCCATCGGCATTTGGGTGATCTATCCACGCGTTAAACGCTTGCTGGCCGCGCCGATTCATCCGGAAAGCTAAAGTCCATAAAACGCTCAACCCGGCCGTTGAGGGTGCGGGTATAGAATGCCTGCTATAGCGCAGGGCTCGGATACGAGCACTCGCCTACGAATTCAGGCGTGATGCACCGCCACTCCCGCTTGACACCCTCTCTCATCCCTATCACCTGCGGCGCATGAGTTCCTCCCTGAAGGCCATTCTCGGCCCCACCAATACCGGCAAGACGCATTACGCCATCGAGCGCATGATGGGCCACGGCACCGGCATGATCGGCCTGCCGCTGCGCCTGCTCGCGCGCGAGGTCTATGACCGCGTTGTCGAGCGCAAGGGCGCCGCTTCCGCCGCCCTCATTACCGGCGAGGAACGCATCGTCCCGCCGAACGCGCGCTATTTCATCTGCACCGTGGAATCCATGCCGGTCGACGTGCGCGCAGACTTCGTCGCGATCGACGAGATCCAGCTTGCCGAGGACGAGGATCGCGGCCATGTCTTTACCGACCGGATCCTGCACATGCGCGGCCATTCCGAAACGCTGCTGCTCGGCGCCGACACGATGCGCCCCATCCTGCGCACGCTGAATCTCGGCGTCGAGACCGAAACGCGCGAACGCTTCTCCGAGCTGCGCTATACTGGCAAGACCAAGATCACCAAGCTGCCGAAACGCACCGCCGTCGTCGCCTTCAGTTCCGAGGAAGTCTACGCCATCGCCGAATTGCTCCGTCGGCAGAAGGGCGGCGCCGCCGTGGTCATGGGCGCGCTCAGTCCGCGTACGCGCAATGCCCAGGTCGCCATGTACCAGTCCGGCGAGGTCGATTACATCGTCGCCACCGATGCCATCGGCATGGGGCTGAACCTGGATGTCGACCGCGTCGTCTTTGCCTCGCGCACCAAGTTCGACGGCCGCCGCCGCCGCGCGCTGACGCCCGCCGAATGCGGCCAGATCGCGGGCCGGGCAGGGCGTTTCCGCTCTGACGGCGAATTCGGCGAGACCGGCGACTGCCCGCCTTTCGAGGAAGAGGTCTGGAAACGGATCGAGCAGCACCGGTTCGATCCGGTCGACCATATCCAGTGGCGAAATTCCGCGCTCGACTATGCCTCGCTGAAATCCCTGATCCGCAGCCTTGAGCGCCCGTCGGGCAATCCGGTCCTGATCCATAATCCCAACGCGCTCGATGAATGGGTGCTGCGCCGCATGGCCGAGGACAGCGCCATCGGCCCGAACGTCACCGGCCAGGCCAGGGTGCGCCGCCTGTGGGACCTCGCCCGCCTGCCGGATTTCCGCAAGGCCGGCCCCGAAGGCCATGCCCGTCTCGTGCTCGGCCTCGCCGAAACCCTCGCCGACCCGGACGCGCGCCTCTCCGATGCCGGCCTCGAACGCCGGCTCGATGACCTCAGCGGCACGGGCGGCGGCATTGCCAAATTGCAGCAACAGCTTGCCAATATCCGCACATGGACCTATGCGGCGCACCGGCCTGACTGGCTCGAAAACCCCGCCCGGTGGCAGGATCGAACGCGCGAGATTGAAGACACCCTGTCAGATGCGCTACATACTGCCCTGACCGCACGGTTTGTGGACCGACGTACGACGGCCCTCTTGGCCAGCCTGAAGAAGGAAGACGCCCTCGTGACTGACCTGACGCCGGAAGGCGACGTGACCGTGGAAGGCCATCTCGTCGGCCGCCTGAAAGGCCTCACCTTCGAACCTGTGCTCGATGCCCGCACGCTTGAAGGCAAGGCCGTCCGCGGCGCCGCGCTCGCCGCGATCCGCCCCATGCTGGTCGAACGCCTCGGCCAGATTGCCGGCGCGCCGTCCGATGCGTTCAAGCTCAACGATCAGGGCGACGTGGAATTCGGCGGCAATGTCATTGCCCGCCTTGCCAGGGGCCCGGACTGGATGAGCCCCGGCATCGACCTTGTCGGTGCCTCGGAAGTCGAGCCATCAGACCGCGAGGCGGCCCGCGCCCGCGTTGCCGACTGGCTCGCCGCCGAGATGACCCGCATCCTGCCGACGCACTGGAAGCTGCGCCACGAGAAAGCCGGCGACACGCTCGAGGGCCTCGCCCGGGGCCTCGCCTTCCGCATTCTCGAAAGCGGCGCCAGCGTCGACCTGCGCCAGGACGATCCTTCTGCCCGCCTCACGCCGGAACAGCGCGAATCCCTCAAGGCCCTCGGCCTGCGCGCTGGCCGGGTTGCCGCCCATGCGCCTGACGCCCAGAAACCGGCGGCCCAGCGCCTGATCGCCATCCTGCGCGCCGTACAGGCCGGCTCGCCCTTCCCGCTCGCGCCCGAAGGCGCCGGTTCCTTCCCGCTCGACGGCTCCTGGCCGGAAGAGGCACTCGCCGCCAATGGCTATCTCCGCTTCGGCCGCCGCGCCGTGCGGGCAGACCTCGCTGAACGACTTGGCTGGGAAATCGCCAAGCGCCGCAAGGACGCCGACAAGAACGCCTTCGCCATCCCGATCGACCTCGCTTCCGTCGTCTCCTGCCCGTCGGATGACTGGCCCGCCGTGCTGAAAGGCTTCGGCCTCGCGCCCGCCGAGAAGGACAAGGAGACCGACGCCGTCCTGCTCTGGCGCTATGCCGCCCGCGCGCGGCCTGACGCGCGTCCGGCCACCCCGCGCGAGGATCGGCCGAAGGGTCGCCAGGGCAAGCCGGGCGAGCGTCCGCCCCGTGCCAATGGCGGCGGTTCGCGCCCGCCGCGCGCGGACGCACCACGCCCTCGCCACACCCCTGCCGCCCGCAAGCCGGACCCCGACAGCCCCTTTGCCGCCCTCGCAGCGCTCCTGCCGCCGACCCCGCCGCCGCGGGACAAGCCCCGGCGCAAACGCAAGCCGAAGGGGGGAGAGGCCAAGGCCACTCCAGCCTTCGCGTACACGCCTTTCCAGTGAACGCGCCGGACGCTGTCAGGCTGGATATCTGGCTCTGGCGCGCGCGCTTTTTCCGCACCCGCACCCTCGCCACCGATCACCTGAAGGGGAAAGGCGTCCGGATTTCCCGCAACGGCCAGACCCGCCGCACCGACAAGCCCGGCGCCGCCATTTCAGTCGGTGATGTTGTGACTTTCGGCCGGGGAGAGCATATACGAACCGTGGAAATCCTGGCCCTCGGCGAACGCCGCGGTCCGGCGGAAGAAGCCCGGAACCTGTATCGCCTATTGGAAATTGAGCCATGATGAATTCGATCAAGCGCTTCTTTGCGCCCAAAACGCCCGCCCTCAGGGCCATGGACCCGCAAGTTGCCGCTGCCGCGCTGATGGTCGAAGCGGCGCTGATTGACGGTGTCTACGTCAATATCGAGAGCGACATGATCGCCGAAATCCTGCTCGAAGCCTTCGGATTCGATGCTGACCGGGCCGATGCCGTGCTGGCCGAAGGCGAGGCGCTGGCCGAAGAGGCGGTCGATTCCTACCAGTTCACCCGCCACGTCAAGAAACTCGGCATGACCGAGCGGGTCTCGATCATTGAGGGCCTCTACCGCGTCGCCCTGTCGGATGGCGAAAAGAGCTCGATCGAAGAGGCCTATATAAGGCAGGTCGCCTCGCTGCTCTATGTCGATGACGTGTCCCGCGCCGGGGCGCGCCAGCGCGCGGAAGCCCGGATCGCCGGAACGACCTGACCTGTCCTAAACGCACGGCGCAGCTTGTCTCATTGACACACCGCCGCCCGAAGGCCATTTCGCCCGCTGCACACCTGTTCAAGAGGCCCGCCCGTACATGACCTATATCGTCGTCGATGCCTGCATCCGCTGCAAATACATGGATTGCGTCGAAGTCTGCCCGGTGGACTGCTTCTATGAGGGCGAAAACATGCTCGTCATCGACCCGGACGAGTGCATCGATTGCGGCGTGTGCGAGCCGGAATGCCCTGTCGAGGCGATCAAGCCCGACACCGAGGACGATCCGGACGGCAAATGGCTGAAGCTGAACAGCGAATTCGCCAAGACCTGGCCGAACATCACCCGTTTGAAAGAGCCGCCTGCGGATCGCGAAAAATTTGCGCAGGAAACGGGGAAATTGGAAAAATATTTCAGCCCTGCGCCCGGCACGGGTGACTGAGCCTGCGGGCAATGCCGCCTGCAACAGCCATTGCAGGGACCGCCAAAGGTTAACGAAGCTATTGATTTTATTGGCGGCGCGTGCCCGGCCGATATGCCGTGCCCTGTTGTAAAACCTGCACGATTGTGATAGTCTTACGACTTGAACAATAATTGAACCAGAGCTGAAAAGTCTCCTCTCAGGCCGTGACGTACGGACTGGGCAAAGACTGATTGGCTCTGAATGCGTAGAAAAGGGCGATACACTTCATGGCTAAAAAAGCAGACACCGCAGCACTCGCATTCGGAGTTGGTCAGAGCGTCGTATATCCTGCGCATGGTGTAGGAAAGATTACCAGCGTCGAAAAACAGACCGTCGCCGGCATGGAACTCGAAGTTTATGTCGTCGCATTCGACCAGGACAAGATGATCCTGCGCGTGCCGACCAATCGCGCCGAAGCCTCCGGCATGCGCGCCCTGGCCGGTTCCAAGCTCGTCGAGGACGCGTTGAAGACACTCGGCGGACGTGCCCGGGTCAAGCGCACCATGTGGTCGCGCCGCGCCCAGGAATACGAAGCCAAGATCAATTCCGGCGACCTGATCTCCATTGCGGAAGTCGTGCGCGACCTGCACCGCGGCGAAGACCAGCCTGAGCAGTCCTATTCAGAGCGCCAGCTGTATGAAAGCGCGCTCGACCGGATGGCCCGTGAACTGGCTGCTGTCGAGAGCATCGACAAGGCAACTGCCATGGAAAAGCTGGCCAAAGGCCTGGCTGCCAAGAAAAAAGTGGTTCCTGCCGCTGCGGCTGCCGCATAGGCAACACGCCTTGAGACAATAGGAAAAGCCCCGCACCGAAAGGCGCGGGGCTTTTTTGTGCCTGAATTTCAGCCGACCCGGCGCGTCTGCCCGGCCCAGTAAGGCTCGCGCAGGTCCTTGCGCAGGATCTTTCCTGACGGGTTGCGCGGCAGGACCTCGACGAAATCGACCGTTTTCGGGCATTTGTACCCGGCAATGCGCTCCTTCGCCCAGGCGATGATGTCGTCAGCCGTCGGAGTCTCGCCGGGCTTGGGAACGACGATGGCCTTCACCGACTCGCCCCATTTCTCGTCCGGCACGCCGATCACGGCGACGTCGGCCACGCAGGGGTGCCCGAAAACGGCGTTCTCGACCTCGGCCGGGTACACATTCTCGCCGCCGGACACGATCATGTCCTTCACCCGGTCATGGATATAGAGAAAGCCGTCCTCGTCGAAGTAACCGGCATCGCCAGTGTAGAAGAATCCACCACGGATGGCTTCTTCCGTGGCCTCAGGCCGGTTCCAGTAGCCCTTCATCACGAAGCCGGCCTTGATTGCGATCTCGCCGACCTCGCCCGTGGGCACTGGATTTCCCTCTTTGTCGAGACAGCGCACAATGGCGCCCGGCCACGGCACGCCGCAGCTGCGCAGCTTGCCCCAGGCCGGGTCATGCGCCTGCGGCGGCAAATAGGTGCCCGCGCCAACGGTTTCAGTCAGGCCGTACAGCTGGTTGAACCCGGCATTCATGATCCGCTTGGCATCCAGCAACAGGCTCTCGGCAATCGGAGAGGCACCGTAGGAGACAATCTTGAGCGAGGAAAAGTCTGTCGCGTCCACATCCTTGTGCTGCACCAGCATCATGATCACGGCCGGCACCCAGAAGGCATGCGCGATTTTGTGCTCCGGGATCAGTTTCAGGATCGCGGTCGGATCAATCTCGCGCAGCACGACGGTCTTGGCGCCTTGCGCAGCGGCCAGCACACCGACATTCACCCCGGCGACGTGGAACAGCGGCATGGCGTTCATCACGGCTTCTCCGGCGGCATAGCTCGACCAGTCGAGCATCGCGGCCTGCCGGAAGAAGGCATTGTAATTGGCATTGGTCAGCTGCACGCCCTTGGGCTTCCCGGTCGTGCCGGACGTGTAGAGCTGGATGACGTCGTCATCGGAGAGCGGCGTCAGGCCCGGCGCCGAGGCCGGCTTGGAATTGCGCCAGCTTGGATAATAATCCCAGTCCTCCCGGTCGCCGTCGATCGTGATGACGCGCATCAGGTCCGGCAACTCGTCCCGGATCTGGTCGATGATGGAATAGAATTCCTTGCCCACAAACAGGACCCTGGCTTTGGAATCGGCCAGGATGAACTGGATCTCGGGCGCGGCGAGGCGGGTGTTCACGCCGGTCATTACCGCCCGCGCCTTGGCGCAGCCGAACAGCATCTCGTAATAAGCGTCCGTATTCTTGGCGAGATAGGCAACCCGGTCGCCGGGCGCGACGCCATGGCCGATCAGGCCATTGGCGACCTGGTTCGACCGCCTCTCCAGTTCGCCGAAACTGGTCGACTGGCCTTCAAACCAGAATGCCGTTTCACCGGCGCGCCGTTCGGCCTGCACCCGCGGAATATCAGCGATGAAAGGCATGGCCTCAATGTCAATCATGGTGTCCTCCGGTGTTTTTTCGTTTCTGCCATGAACTTAAGGCTTTCTGCGCCAGAGTCAGCTAGCGAATGCGTGCAGGCGAAAGAAGTGCGATTCAACCATGCTCCAGCTGCCCGCCAACCCCGCCCGGGGCTTGCAGCAGGCCAGTGTTTCCGGCACCACAGGCGCATGACCGTACAAACTTCATTGCCCGATGCCGCCCTGACCGAAACCATGCTGGATATGGGCGCCCGCGCCCGCGCCGCCTCACGCGCCCTGGGCCGCCTCGGCCCCGATGATCGCACGCGTGGCCTGAACGCCATTGCCGGCGCCATTCGCGCGGCTGCCCCGGCTATTCTGGCGGCCAACAAGCAGGACATGGATGCAGCCCGGAAAAAGGGCCTCAGCGATGCCATGCTCGACCGCCTCGCCCTCGATGCGGCGCGTGTCGACGGCATCGCATCCGGCGTCGATGCGATTGCCGCGCTGCCCGATCCGCTTGGCCGGGAACTGGCGCGCTGGCAACAGCCGAACGGATTGGACTTCGCCCGCGTGGCCGTGCCCCTGGGCGTCATCGGAATCATTTATGAAAGCCGTCCGAACGTCACCGCAGATGCCGGAACGCTCTGCCTGCGCTCCGGCAATGCCGCCATCCTGCGCTGCGGATCGGAAAGCACGCGCTCGTCTCACGCGCTCGTCGATGCGATGCGCGCTGCTTTGACCAAGGAAGGCCTGCCGGCAGATGCGATCCAGCTTGTCGGCACCACAGACCGCGCCGCTGTCGGCCAGATGTTGTCCGGCCTTGATGGCCAGGTCGATGTTATCGTGCCGCGCGGTGGTCGCAGCCTGGTCGAGCGCGTCCAGAAGGATGCCCGCGTGCCTGTGATCGGACACCTCGAAGGTCTCTGCCACATGTATGTCGATGGGGCCGCTGATCCGCAAAAGGCCGTGGACCTCGTGGTCAATGCCAAGATGCGCCGCACCGGTGTTTGCGGGTCGCTCGAAACGCTTCTGATCGATGCCGCCGTGGCCGACACGTTGCTGCCAAGGATTGCGTCTGCGCTTGTCGACGCTGGCTGCGAGCTTCGCGGCGATGCGCGTGCCCGCGCGATCGCGCCAGGCATGAAGACCGCGACCGAGGAAGATTGGAGCACGGAATACCTTGCGCCAATCCTTGCAATCGCCGTGGTCGACGGCCTCGGCGGCGCCCTTGCGCATATCGAACGCTGGTCCTCGGGCCATACGGATTCGATCGTCACCGAGGACAAGGATGTGGCCGAACGTTTCCTCGCGCGGGTCGACAGCGCCATTGTGCTGCACAATGCATCCACCCAGTTCGCCGATGGCGGCGAGTTCGGCTTCGGTGCCGAGATCGGCATCGCCACCGGCCGTATCCATGCGCGCGGACCTGTCGGCGCTGAACAGCTCACGATCTACAAATATGTCGTGAGAGGCACAGGGCAGACGCGTCCTTGACCCATCTGACGCTTCCGGGACCGACACGGGGCCTGCGCATCGGCCTGTTTGGCGGAAGCTTCAATCCGGCCCATTCGGGACATCTTCACGTTGCCGAAACGGCGATGAAACGTCTCCAGCTCGACTGGGTCTGGTGGATCGTCGCGCGCGGCAATCCGCTCAAGACCGCGCATGGCGATTTCACCGAGCGCCTCGCCTCGGCCCGCGCGGCCGCGCACCATCCGCGCATGATTGTCACTGATATCGAGGCGCGCCTCGGCCTGACCTATACGTCCGACACGCTGGCCGCGATTGTCGCGCGCGCGCCGGAGGCGCACTTCGTCTGGCTGATGGGCGCGGACAATATGGCCGGGTTCCATCACTGGCAGAACTGGCAGGGCATTGCCCAGACCCTCCCGATCGCCATCATCGCGCGGCCGGGGGTCGGTCCGGGAGCGCGCAATTCGCCGTTCGCCCGGCGGTTTGCAGAAAACCGGATTCCATCCGCCGCCGCCCGCACCCTTGCCACGACCCCGCCACCTGCCTGGACCTACCTTGCCGCCCCCCTCGACCCCTCGTCCTCCACTGCCCTGCGCGCCGCCCGCCCATGACCCTCACGCCCACCGATATCGACCGTCACAAGCGCCATATCCTGCTCAAGGAGATCGGCGGCCCCGGCGTGCAGAAACTGCGCGCGGCTTCGGTCTCGATTGTCGGAGCAGGCGCATTGGGTGGCCCCTGCGCGCTCTATCTCGCGGCCGCCGGGATCGGCCAGATCGAGATATGGGACGATGACCTGGTGGACCGCTCGAACCTGCAGCGGCAGATACAATTTGGCGAAGCCGATGTCGGCCGCCCGAAGGCCGAAATCCTGGCCGCCCGCCTCCAGGACGCCCACCCGGACTCGCATATCCGCTGGCATCGGCACCGCTGGAGCGAGAGCCACCCGCTGGCGGGCGAGACACTCGTCGATGCCTCCGACAATTACCCGACACGCTATGCCCTCAACGCGATCGCGCACGCCACGCACCGCCCCATGGTGCATGGCGCCGCTGCCGGCTGGACAGGGCAAGTCAGCGTCTTTGCGTCCGGTGTGCAGGCGGATGCGCCCTGCTATCGCTGCTGGGTGCCCGAGACGCCGCCGGATGCGCAGGCCTGCGATGAAGTCGGCGTCGTCGGCGCGCTGACCGGGATTGTCGGCGCATCCATGGCGCTCGAAGTCGTGAAGCTCGTGACCGGCGCCGGTAAGCCGCTGGTCGGCCGGCTTCTGCTCCTGGACGGCCTCGCAGGCACACCACGAACGGTCGGGTTGAAAAAAGATGCAACCTGTAGGGATTGCAACGGATCCGACACCGATTGACAGGCGCCGCCGGGTCGACCCTATTGCCGCCTGAACATGAATCAGATCCGGGGAGGGACCTATTCGATGCTGAGACGCCTGATAGCTGTTTTTGTGACGGTTGCGATCATTCTGGGGGCGGGATGGTTCGTGATGCGCCGGTCGGACATCGCCTATGACCGGTTGGAATCCATGTATGCCAATACCGAAAGCCGGTTCATGCCGATGGGCGGGGACATGCGTGTCCATTACCGGGATGTCGGCCCGCGCAATGCGCCCGTCCTGGTCCTGGTGCATGGTTTTTCGGCCTCGCTGCACACATGGGAGCCCTGGGTCCAGGGACTGCGCAAGGACTATCGCGTCGTCTCGCTCGACCTGCCGGGCCACGGCCTGTCGCGCTGCCTCGATGTCTCGCAGACGGGCATCCCCCAATTCGTCGACACGATCGACCATGTGACGCGCGAACTCGGCATTGAGCGCTTCACGCTCGCCGGCAGTTCGATGGGCGGCCACACGGCCTGGAACTATGCCCTCGCGCACCCGGACCGGCTCGACGGCCTGGTCCTGGTCGATGCGTCAGGCTGGCCGAAATCCGGGGACGAGGCTGACTCGTCTCCGCTGGTCTTCAAACTGCTGGCCAATCCGCTGGCCCGCAGCGTCATGAAGGATCTCGACATGACCGGCATGATCCGCAGCGGGCTCGAGGACAGTTTTGTCGACCAGTCCCTGGTGACGGAAGAGATGGTCCAGCGCTATGCGGCGCTCGGGCGCGCGCCCTGCCATCGCGACGCGATTCTCAACCTGATGACAGACAGGAACGGGAGAACCGGAGCGAGTGCCGGGGCGCTCTCGGCGATTGCGGTGCCGACCCTGATCCTGCAGGGTGAGCAGGACAATCTCGTCCCCGCCTCGCATGGCGAGAAGTTCAATGCCGCGATCCCGGGCTCGGTGCTGAAAATGTATCCGGATGTCGGCCACGTGCCGCAGGAAGAAATCCCCGACCAGTCGCTCGCCGACCTGCGGGACTTCCTGTCGACACAGGTCCATGTCGCGCCGGAAGACGCGGCCCCTGACGCGGAAACGGTTGACTAGCGAACGCGCCTGCGATCAGGAAACGCGTTCCACCATCATGTGCTTGATCTTGGCAATGGCCTTGGCCGGGTTCAGCCCCTTCGGGCAGACCTGCGCGCAGTTCATGATCGTGTGGCAGCGATACAGCTTGAACGGGTCTTCCAGGTCATCAAGGCGCTCGCCGGTGGCTTCGTCGCGGCTGTCGATCAGCCAGCGATAGGCCTGCAGCAGGGCAGCAGGGCCGAGATACTTGTCGCCGTTCCACCAATAGGACGGGCACGAGGTCGAACAGCAGGCGCAAAGGATGCACTCGTAAAGGCCGTTGAGTTCATTGCGGTCGTCTTCGGACTGTTTCCATTCCTTCTCCGGATCGGGCGTAACGGTCTTCAGGAAGGGCTGCACATAGGCGTGCTGGGCATAGAAATTCGTCAGGTCCGGGATCAGGTCCCTGACCACGGGCAGGTGGGGCAGGGGCGAGATCGAGATGACGCCGCCGGGCAGCTCGTCAAAGCCCTTGGTGCAGGCGATCGTGTTGCTGCCGGCAATGTTCATGGAACAGGATCCGCACACGCCTTCGCGGCACGAGCGGCGGAACGCGAGCGTCGGATCGACATTGTTCTTGATGTAGAGCAGGACGTCCAGGATCATCGTCCCGGCCTTGTCCATATCGACCCAGTACAGGTCCCAGCGCGGGTTGCCGCCCTCTTCGGGGCTGTAGCGGTAGATGCGGAACTGGCGCAGGTTCGTGGCGCCCTGCGGCTTCGGCCAGGTCTTGCCCTTGCCGACTCTGGAGTTCTTCGGAAGCGTTAGCTGGACCATCTTTAAACCCCTAGTAAACCCGTGCTTTTGGTTCGATATACGCGATCTCGTTCGACATCGTGTAATCGTGCACGCCGCGATAATCGATCGTCACCTTGCCGGCGTCGGAGACCCAGGCCAGCGTGTGCTTCATCCATTTTTCGTCATTGCGCTCGGAGAAATCCTCGCGCGCATGCGCGCCGCGGCTCTCTTCACGATTGGCCGCTGAATTCACGGTGACGGCGGCCTGGGCGATCAAATTGTCGAATTCGAGCGCCTCGAGCAGGTCCGTATTCCAGACCAGGCCGCGATCCTTCACGTCCAGGCCGGGCAGTTTCTTGTAGACTTCGTCAATGGCTTCGACGCCTTCGCGCAGCACGTCGCCGGTGCGGAACACGGCACAATTGCCCTGCATCGCTTTCTGCATCTCAAGGCGCAGCTTGGCGACAGGCTGGTCGCCGGTGGCGTTGCGCATCCTGTCGAAGCGGGCGAGGTGGCTGTCGGTGGCGCCTTTGGGAAGCGTCGGCTGCGTCGCCCCGGCTTCCGTCGTGGCACCGCAGCGCAGGCCTGCCGCGCGGCCAAACACGACAAGGTCGATCAGCGAGTTGGAGCCGAGGCGGTTGGCACCGTGAACCGACACGCAGGCCGCTTCGCCGACGGCCATCAGGCCGGAAACGACAGAGTCGGCATCGCCATTCTTCTTGGTCAGCACTTCGCCATGATAATTGGTCGGAATGCCGCCCATATTATAGTGCACGGTCGGCAGGACCGGGATCGGCTCCTTCGTCACGTCGACACCGGCAAAGATACGGGCTGTCTCGGAAATACCGGGCAGGCGTTCGGCCAGAACCGCCGCGCCGAGATGTTCGAGGTGAAGATAGATATGGTCCTTTTCCGGGCCCACGCCGCGGCCTTCGCGGATTTCCACCGTCATGGCGCGGCTGACAACGTCACGAGACGCCAGGTCTTTCGCGCTTGGCGCATAGCGCTCCATGAAGCGCTCGCCTTCGGAATTGGTCAGGTAACCGCCTTCGCCGCGCGAGCCTTCGGTGATCAGGCAGCCCGAGCCGTAGATGCCGGTCGGGTGGAACTGGACGAACTCCATGTCCTGCAGCGGCAGGCCGGCGCGCAGCACCATGGCATTGCCGTCACCGGTACAGGTGTGGGCCGAGGTGCACGAGAAGAAGGCGCGGCCATAGCCACCCGTCGCAAGGATCGTTTTCTGCGCGCGGAAGCGGTGCAGCGTGCCGTCGTCGAGCTTCCATGCGGTGACGCCACGGCAGACGCCGTCATCGTCCATGATCAGGTCGAGCGCGATATATTCGATGAAGAATTCGGTCTCTTCGCGAACGCACTGGCCGTAAAGCGTGTGGAGCATGGCATGGCCGGTCCGGTCCGCTGCGGCGCACGTGCGCTGAACCGGGCCTTCGCCGAAATCGCGCGTCATGCCGCCAAAGGCGCGCTGGTAGATCTTGCCTTCGTCGGTCCGGCTGAAAGGCATGCCCCAGTGCTCGAGTTCGTAGACGGCAGCAGGCGCTTCGCGGCAGAGATATTCGATGGCGTCCTGGTCTCCGAGCCAGTCGGAACCCTTGACGGTGTCATACATGTGCCAGCGCCAGTTATCTTCGCCCATGTTTCCGAGCGATGCGGCGATGCCGCCCTGCGCTGCAACCGTGTGCGAGCGGGTCGGGAAAACCTTGGTGATACAGGCGGTCTTCAGTCCGGCCTGCGCGGCGCCAAGCGCAGCCCGAAGGCCCGAGCCGCCTGCGCCGACAACGACGACGTCATAGGTATGGTCAATGAATTCATAGTCAGTCATCTTGGTTTCTCCCGCGGCCGCCATCAGGCGCCAGCGCCAATCCAGAGTTTCAGCACAGACAGGGCCACTGTCACGAACAGGGCGATCACCGCGAAACTGTTCAGGATCAACAGTGCCGAACGCGTGCTCGTCTTAGCGATATAGTCCTCGATGACGATCTGCATACCAATCCGCATGTGATAGAACGCCGCGCCGGCCGTCAGGATCAGCAGGATGGCGTTCCACGGCTTGCCGGCCCACTCGGCGGCCCCATCATAGCCGATCGATGACGCGTTGATCACCGAGTACAGGAACCATGGAACCAGGAAAACAAGCGCGATCGCGGTGACGCGCTGGCGGATATGATCGGAGGTCCCGGATTTGGCTGAACCAAGGCCGCGCGTGATCTTGGCGGGGGTGACGAATTTGCCGTTTGCCATTTTGAAGACTCCTTAAAGCCAGAGAACAGCGGCCCAGATGGCCACCGATCCCAGAACGGCAAAGACATAGAGAAAAACGGAAACGGCGCTGGCCGTCTTTGGTTCGAACCCGGCATGCGGGCCGTCCCAGATGAGGAAGCGTATCCCGCCGGCGAGATGGAAAAGGACCGCCACAGTCCAGGCGAACAGGATCACTTGAGCTGGAACTGAGGAAATGACCGCCTCGGCCTGTGCGTAGGTTTCCGGTCCGGTCGCAAGGGCGATCAGCCAGGCCGCGATCAGGAACGTTCCGCAATAAAGGCCCATGCCGGTAAAACGATGCGTGATCGACGCGAACATGGTTGCGTGGGGTCGCCAAATTTGCAGGTGGGGCGACAGGGGGCGGGGATCGGCCCGGTTGGTGCCTGACATGAAAGCTTACCTCACCTGTAACGAAACGCTTGGCTTCGGGTTCTAGGCACCTCTATGGTCCTGTCAATGTGAAGGGTGACAGGAGCGACAAAATGAAACCGCTGA
This sequence comes from uncultured Alphaproteobacteria bacterium, assembly GCA_963973995.1. Taxonomy (GTDB): domain Bacteria; phylum Pseudomonadota; class Alphaproteobacteria; order Caulobacterales; family Hyphomonadaceae; genus Hyphomonas. Next base: position 23,574 of record CAXBCO010000007.1, on the reverse strand, counting down.
TTCTTGGTCTGGGCCTGCTGGTGATGTCGTTTGGCGCTCAAGCAGAGACGGCGCCGGACCCGATGGATGCACTCGTTGCGGAATATGAAACCTATGTTCGCGCGGTCAATCCTGACCAGGCGGCACGCGACGACGATGCTGCGGCGCGCGAGTGGCGCGACGTCAGCCCGAAGGCCGTCGCGGACCAGGCCGCCACGGCGCAGGACATTTTGCTGCGTATCGAGTCGGCCGAGACCGCGCGTACGGTCGACAAGGCGATCCTCGAGCGGCTCCTGCGATCCGATCTCGACGATGCGCAATATGACGCGGCGCGCATCCCGTTCACCGGTGACTGGGGCTTTCAGGCCGAGCCGATCTTCGCGGCCATGCAGACCAGGCTCGACTCGCAGGAAGATGCCGAAGCCTGGATCGCCCGGCTCAATGACGTTCCCCGCTATTTCGCCGGGAACATCGAGAATATGCGGCGGGGCATCGCGACCGGCTGGACGGCGAATGCCGATCCGCTGGCGACGATGACCGACCAGATCCGCGAGCAGATCGTGACGGATCCGGCAGACAGCAGCCTGTTTGCGCCGTTCGCCAGCCTGCCGGCGGACATGGACGCCGAGACGGCGGAGCGCCTTCGCGCGGACGGGCTGGAGGCGGTTTCGCACGCCGTGACGGCCTATCAGGACACGTTGCATTTCATCGTCACCGAATATGCGCCGCATGCGCGGGCAGGTGCGGGCATTGCTGCCCTGCCGGACGGCAGGGAAATCTATACGGCACTGGTCGAGCATCACACCGCCGGAGCGGGCTATACGCCGGTCGAGATCCATGAACTCGGCAATCGCGAAGTCGCGCGTATCCGGGCGGAAATGGAAGACATAATTGCGGAGATCGGCTTCGACGGCAGCTTTGCGGACTTCCTCGCCTTCCTGCGCGCCGATCCGCAATTCTATGCCACGTCTGACAAGGACCTGATGACAAAGGCCAAGGCGATTGCCGCACGGATGGATGCCATGTTGCCCGACTATTTCGGCCGGCTTCCCAAACTTGCCTATGATGTCGAGCCTGTCCCGGATGCCATCGCACCGGGTTACACGTCGGGCCGCTATGTCGAGGGCGATCCGGACGAGGGGCGCCACGGCATCTATTGGGTCAATACTTATGCGCTCGAGCAACGCCCGCTATATGAGCTTCCGGCCCTGACGGCGCATGAAGCGGTGCCCGGCCATCACCTGCAGATTGCGCTGGCGCAGGAAATGAGTGAGCAGCCAAAATTCCGCCAGGACTATTACGCCACCGCCTTTGGCGAGGGCTGGGGCCTCTATTCCGAGTATCTCGCGGGCGAGGCCGGAATGTATGAGACGCCGTATGAGCGCTTTGGCGGCCTTTCGATGGAGATGTGGCGGGCCTGCCGCCTCGTCGCGGATACCGGCCTGCACTGGTATGGCTGGACGCGGGAAGAGGCCGAGGCCTGTTTCAAGGATAATAGCGCGCTCGCGCCGCTCAATATCGATATCGAGGTGACGCGCTATATCGGCTGGCCGGGCCAGGCCGTCGCTTACAAGATGGGCGAATTGAAAATCCGCGAATTGCGGGCCGAGGCCAAAACCGCGCTGGGCGAGCAATTCGACATCAAGGCGTTCCATGATGCCGTATTGGAGGAAGGCGCCGTGCCGCTCAATGTGCTCGATGCGCATATCAAGGCCTGGGTCGCCGGGCAGCTGCCAGAGGCACCGCCCGCTCCGTGAAACTGACCATCGTTGAGACCGGCCTCGTTCCGGAGCCTATCCGGGCGGCGTTCGTGGATTATCCGGGCATGTTTCGGGCACTTGTTCGTGCATCCGATCCGGCCATGACGTTCGACACCGTGTCCGTGATCAAGGGCGAGGCCTTGCCGGACCCGGCCTCGCTGGACGCCATCCTGGTTACCGGTTCGCCGGCCGGCGTCTATGATGACCACCCGTGGATCGGGCCGCTCATGGACTTCGCGCGCGCTGCAGCGACTGCAGATGTGCCGCAGGTCGGTATCTGTTTCGGGCACCAGCTCCTCGCCGAAGCCCTAGGCGGCAAGGTGATGAAATCCCCCAAGGGCTGGGGTGTGGGACGTCACACCTATGAGGTGCTGGCCTGTCCCGGCCTTGCCGCAGAAACGTGTCCAAAAACGATCTCTGTCGCGGTCAGCCATCAGGACCAGGTTGTCACCCTGCCGCCGGGCGCCGAAGTGATCGCGCGGTCGGACTTCACGCCCTATGCGGGTCTCTATTATGCGAATGGTCCCGCTATCAGTTTCCAGTGCCATCCGGAGTTCGATGATGCCTATTCTGCAGCGCTCTATACAGCGCGCGAGGACCGTCTGGGTCCTGCCGCAGCGCAGGCCGTGGCCTCGCTCGCAGTGCCGGGCGACAATGCCCTTGTTGGGGAATGGATCGCCGACTTTCTGAAAAGCCATGCCCGCTGAGCGATTTGGCGGTTAACATATCGCCTCTGGCGCGAAACCTGCATCCTGTTGCCAGAAACGCCAGACTTGTGTTGAACACATGCTGAAACCCGGAGACAGCCTGCCATGATGCCGAAGCCGCTCGCCCATATTGACGACAATACGCTGGAATTCGAGATCCTGCCCATGGTGAAGCCAACCGGCTTTCGCGAATATGATGCGCGTTGGTGGTTCAACGGCATTGGCCACGCAAAGCCGCCGGAACTGAATTATACCGGCGTCCAGGCCCTCGGGCTTGGCATGGCGACCCTGTTCCATGAGATGGGCGTGACGCCGAAAGTGGTGACCGGGCACGATTTCCGCTCGATCAGCCAGCCGATCAAGAATGCCCTGATCCTGGGCCTCGTTCAGGGCGGCTGCGAAGTGCTGGATGTCGGCCTCGCATTGTCGCCAATGGTCTACTGGAGCCAGTTCGAGCTGGATGCCGCCTGCTGCGCCATGGTCACCGCGAGCCATAATGAGAATGGCTGGACCGGCGTGAAAATGGGCGCAGACCGTCCGCTGACCTTCGGGCCGGTCGAGATGGGCCGCCTCAAGGAAATCGTCATGGGCGGCAATTTCACCCCGCGGGCTGGCGGGGCGCACTATCGCGTTGATGGCATGCGCGAAAAATACATCGCATCGGTGGCAGACGGCGTGAAACTGTCGCGTCCGATCAAGGTGATCGCGGCCTGCGGCAACGGTACGGCGGGCGCCTTTGCGCCGGACGCATTGCGGGCGATGGGCGCCGAAGTGATCGAGATGGACTGCAATCTCGACAACACATTCCCGAAATACAACCCGAACCCTGAAGACGCCGAAATGCTGCACGAAATGTCGAAAGCCGTGAAGGAACTCGGCGCCGATGTCGTGCTCGGTTTTGATGGCGACGGCGACCGCTGCGGCGTCGTCGACAATACGGGCGAGGAAATCTATGCCGACAAGATCGGCCTGATGCTGGCCCGCGACCTGTCGAAAAACTACAAGGACGCGACCTTTGTCGTCGATGTGAAGTCCACGGGACTCTACAAGACCGACCCGATCCTCAAGGAAAACGGCGCGACGGTCGATTATTACAAGACCGGCCACTCCTATATCAAGCGCCGCACCAATGAACTGGGCGCGCTGGCAGGCTTCGAGAAGTCCGGCCACTTCTTCTTCCGTCCGCCCATCGGGCTGGGCTATGACTGTGCCCTGACGGCCGCCAAGGCGATCCTCGAAATGCTCGATCGCAACCCCGGAAAGACCATGGCCGACCTCCGCGACGAACTCGGCGTCGCCTATACGTCGCTGACCATGTCGCCCCATTGCGGAGATGAAGTGAAGTATGACGTGGTCGACAAAATGGTCGCCGAGTACGAGGCGCTCAACGGCACTGAGATTCTCGGCCGCAAAGTGATCGACGTGAACACGGTCAACGGCGCGCGTGTGACGCTGGACGATGGCAGCTGGGTCCTCGTGCGGGCCTCCTCGAACAAGCCTGAACTGGTCGTGGTTGTCGAATCCATGGCGAGCGACGAGGACATGCGCGATCTCTTCCACAAGGAAGTCAAACCCCGCCTCGGTAAGCATGCCGAAGTCGGAGCCTATAACCAGGAGATCTGAGACGCATGTCGCTTAATCCCAATTATGCAGCCGTATCCGGCCGCCAGCAGGCGACATCCCGGTGGATGATCACCCTGCCTGGCCAGTTCAACCGGCGTGAAGAGAACGCGGGTCTCTGTTACTGGCGTCAGGGCCTGACGCTGTGGCTGAAGGCTTATGGTACCGAAGACGGCACGTCGGTCGAAGACCGAATGCTGCGGGATCGCGCGAATGTGCCCAGCGCGGCGACCGACATCACGGAAAGCATGGAAGACGGTGTCAGCCGACTTTCCTATCGTCTTTCAGAAACCCGCGCCGACGGCGTGGTCGTGAAAGGACTCTACAGTTTCGTCCATGGCCGCCACGGCCAGGCCATGTTGGCGGCTTATTTTGGCGATGATTCCGAGCTGGAAACCGCACGTCTCGTCTCCGCTTCCCTCTCCTATACCGCTTGAAGGCACTGCGCGGCTGGCGCGCCCACTTGACCTGACGGCACAAAAATCGCACCCGTCGCCCGATTGGCGTCAGGGGCTTTCGAAAAGGACTATTCCATGCGCGTTGCGATGATCGGCACTGGCTATGTTGGACTGGTATCGGGAGCTTGCTTTGCAGACTTCGGCCACGTCGTGACCTGCGTTGACAAGGATGCCTCGAAAATCGAACGCCTGAAAAATGGCATCATGCCGATTTACGAACCAGGCCTCGACGCGCTTGTGGCAAGCAATGTCGAGGAAGAACGCCTGTTCTTCACGACCGATGCGGCCGACGCGATCAAGGATGCCGACGCCGTGTTCATCGCGGTTGGCACGCCCTCGCGGCGCGGAGACGGTCATGCCGACCTGTCCTATGTCTATGCCGCCGCCAAGGAAATTGCCGGCCTGATGGACGGCTTTACGGTCATTGTGACCAAGTCGACGGTTCCGGTCGGAACAGGCGATGAGGTCGAACAGATCGTGCGTGACGCCCGCCCCGATGGCGACTTTGCGGTCGTGTCCAACCCCGAATTCCTGCGTGAAGGCGCCGCGATCAAGGACTTCAAGATTCCGGACCGTATTGTCGTCGGCACCGAAGACGAGCGGGCCCGCCAGTTGATGCGCGAACTCTACCGCCCGCTATTCCTCAACGAGACGCCCATCCTGTTCACGGACCGGCGCACGTCCGAACTGATCAAGTATGCGGCGAACGCTTTCCTGGCGGTCAAGATCACCTTCATCAACGAGATGGCGGACCTGTGCGAGAAGGTCGGTGCGAACGTGCAGGAAGTTTCGCGCGGAATCGGGCTGGACAACCGGATCGGCCGGAAATTCCTGAATGCCGGACCAGGCTATGGTGGCAGCTGTTTCCCGAAAGATACTTTGGCCCTGACCAAGACGGCAAATGATGCCGGTGCGCCTGTGCGAATCATCGATACGGTCGTGGAAGTGAATGCGGCGCGCAAGAAAGCCATGGCGGACAAGATCATCCGCGCCATGGGCGGAGATGTGATGGGCAAGACGATCGGTGTTCTGGGCCTCGCCTTCAAACAGAATACCGACGACATGCGCGATGCGCCGAGCCTCGACATCCTGCCAGCCCTCATTGCGGCCGGCGCCAAGATCCGCGCCTACGATCCCGAGGCCATGACCGAGGCGGCGCACCTGCTCGACGGCGTCGAATTTTCCACAAGCCCATATGAGGCAATCAAGGGCGCCGACGCGATGGTGATCATCACCGAGTGGGACCAGTTCCGCGCACTTGATTTCGACCGGGTGAAGGCTGCGCTCAACAGCAATATCGTGGTAGACTTGCGCAATATCTATTCGCCCGAAGACATGGCGGCCCACGGGTTTGCCTATACGTCCATCGGGCGACCGTAGTTATTCGAAACCCCTTCAAGACCGGATCCCAGACATGAAATTCTTCGTCGATACCGCAGATACCAAGGACATTGCCGAACTCGCCGCGACGGGCCTGATCGACGGCGTGACAACCAATCCCTCCCTGATCGCAAAATCCGGCCGCCCGTTCGCTGAGGTGATCAAGGAGATTTGTGGCCTGACGAACGGACCGGTCAGCGCGGAAGTTGTCGCGACAGATGTCGACGGCATGGTGCGTGAGGGCCGCAAGCTCGCCAAGATCGCCGAGAACGTCGCCGTGAAGCTGCCGCTGACCTGGGACGGGCTCAAGGCGTGTCGCACCCTGTCGGACGAAGGGACTGCGGTGAACGTGACGCTCTGCTTTTCGGCCAACCAGGCCTTGCTCGCTGCCAAGGCCGGCGCGGCATTTATCTCGCCGTTCATCGGCCGTCTCGACGATATCAATATCGACGGCATGGAGCTGATCAGCGATATCCGCCAGATCTATGACAATTATCTCTTCGATACCGAGATCCTGGCCGCGTCGATCCGTACGCCGAACCATGTCAAACTGTCGGCCCTCGCCGGCGCAGATGTGGCGACGATGCCGCCGAACGTGATCAAGAGCCTCGTCAACCATCCGCTGACGGACAAGGGCCTCGAAGCCTTCCTTGCGGATGCGAAAAAGGCAGACATCAAGGTCTGACACATCCCATGACCAAGGCCGAAGGCCCCGAGGGCCGGGTCCTCATCATCGCCGGATCGGACTCTGGTGGCGGTGCCGGCATTCAGGCAGACATCAAGACGGTGACTATGCTGGGTGGCTACGCCATGACCGCCGTTACCGCGATTACCGTGCAGGATACCAAAGGCGTGCACGGCGTTTGGCCGGTGCCCGTGGATGCTGTCATCGGGCAGATCCAGGTGACACTGGCCGACATTGGCGCCGACGTGATCAAGACGGGCATGCTGGGCTCGGCAGCACTGGTCGAGGCGATTGCCGAGTGCCTGGCAGAAGCGGTATCAATGGCGCCGCGCGTGATCGACCCGGTCATGGTTGCGACGTCAGGCGACCGGCTGGTTGATGCCAGGGCGGTTGAGGCGATCCGGTCCGAACTGGTACCACGCGCGCGGCTCGTCACGCCAAATGCGCCAGAAGCTGAAGTGCTGACAGGGAAAGCTGTCGAGACAGTGGACGGTCAGCGCCGGGCCGCTGAACGCCTGTTGGAACTCGGTGCGCATGGCGCGCTGGTCAAGGGCGGTCATATTGGTGGCACCAAGATTACGGACGTATTGCAGACAACTACGGGTGAATGGATATTCGAAAGTCCCCGTATCGTGACGATGTCGACGCACGGCACGGGCTGCACACTGGCGTCGGCGATTGCCGCCCACCTTGCGCAGGGCGCGAGCGTGCCTGACGCAGTGGAGCGCGGCCGCGATTATTTGGTCGGGGCAATCCGATCGGCCAAGCCGTTGGGCAAGGGCCATGGCCCCGTCAATCATGGCTGGGTGCTGGACAGCGACTGAATTGCACCATTGGACCAAAGAGCGCCCCAGGGATGTGACCAAGGTAGTTGACCGCGAGAGTCGGGAGGGTCGGCCACCCTCCGCCATCCGATGATGCGCTCCAAGCATAGCGCGCCAGACGATGAGCGGCGGCTGACCGTGCCACGAGGCGATAGAAAAGCTGACCGCCCTATTATGAATTCTGGTTTTTCCCGGTCGCCGGACTGTGCGAGAGAGAGTGATCGCCAACGGAGATCACCCCATGCCTGTACTTCCATTCTATCAGGTCGACGCCTTTGCTTCCCGCGCTTTCGAGGGAAACCAGGCGTGCATCATGCCGCTCGAGGCCTTTCTCCCGGATGATGTCATGTTGGCGATTGCGGCGGAAAACAATGTGGCCGAGACGGCCTTTATTGTTCGTACGGGCGAAGCGGCCTGGAACCTGCGTTGGTTCACTCCGGCGGTTGAAGTGCCGCTGTGCGGCCATGCGACACTCGCTGCCGCCTATGTTCTGTTCACGCACGAAGGCTTTGCCGGAGACGCTATTTCCTTCGACACGGTCAAATCCGGTCGCTTGACAGTTAGCAGGCTGGCGGATGGGCGCCTGGAGATGGACTTCCCCTCGGCCCCTGTGACGGAAATCGTGGTGACCGATGACGTGGCCGCCGCGCTTGGCGCAAGGCCTGTCCAGGCCTGGGGCGGCATGTTCTATGCGGCCATGTTCGAGACCCCTGAGGCGGTGCGCGCGCTGGCACCTGATCTCAAGGCCCTGAAATCGCTCGGCGTTCCAGGTGAGGGCTGGGATCGCGGCAATTTCGGTTGTTTCGCGCGGGGTGGCGACGACGTGGACGTGACGAGTCGCTTTTTCGCGCCGGGCAGCGGCATCGACGAAGATCCCGCCACGGGCAGCTGGCACACGATGTTGGCGCGCGTGATGTCCGAACGGTTCGACAAGCAGGCGCTGGGCTGCTTCCAGGCGTATCCGGGCCGGGGCGCGCATATCGATACGGTATTGCAGGGCGACCGGGTGAAGCTCATCGGGCGCGCTGTCACCACGATCGTAGGCCGGTTCTTCTTTTAGTCTCAGTCGGCAATGCCGCCCGGGCGCGCCAACGCCCGTCCGCCGGGCAGACGCAAGACTTGCACCTCTGCCTTGTTGAGCATTTTGCGAAGCCACGCACCAATGACGGGCTCCACAATCCAGGCGATGAGCCAGGCCAGCCCGATCACGGCCCCAAGCGCGAACGCCAAGGCCACGTAGGGCCGCATGCCTGCCTGGATGAGCACATGCATCAAGCCTGCGCCAACCACATTGTGAACGAGATAAAGGGGATAGGTTGCCTGCCCGAGTTTTCGCGTCAGGGCGCGTGTCCCTGGCGAACGCGGGCGGAACGTGCCCGGCCAACGGGTGAACACGAACATGAAGGCGAGAACCGCCAGCCAGACAATCATCGGCTCCTCTATCGAGAATCCTGAAGCGGCCGGCGCCTCTACCAGCTGGAGCGACTCGGCGCGCAGGCCGATGCCGACCAGTGCCACCCCGATTGCTGTCCCGAGGCCGATATAGTCCAGGATCACATTGCGCCGTCCGCTGGATTTCCACATCCAGATTCCGATCGCGAAAAGGGGACCGTGTTGCAATAAAAGGACGTCGGAATGCCGCCATACCCATCCGGACTCCGGCAGCATTCCGAAGCTGATTGCACCAAGATAGGCGCCGCTGAGCAGCGTCAAAATCCAGGCGTACAGAGTGACGTGCTTGAATTGATGGAAAACCAGCAAAAGGAAGATTGTGGCGTAGAAGCAGACTTCGACGGCGAGCGACCAATACACACCGTCGATCCAGTTCGGCAGGGGCCACAGCGCCAAGGCGTGAAAATAGGGGCCCATGAGTTCCGACGGCGGACGGTGCGCAATGACGAGCCATGCGACCAGCGTGATCGTCGCGCAGATCCATGCCGCCGGGTAGAGGCGCAGCGCCCGGCTCTTGAGGAAGGAAATGGGCGACGCGCCGTTGGCTGAATTCGCGATGACGAAGCCGGATATCACAAAGAAGACGTTTACGCCGATCCAGCCGAACCAGGTGACCGATGCCAGTTTCGGGAGGGCATCGACGTGCGCAAAGATGCGCGAGGTCGAAGAGGTTTCCGAGGCCCAGGAATAGAAGCCGAGATGGAACAGGGCGACGGAAAGCGCTGCCACAAAGCGGATGGCATCCAGCGGGTAGTGGTAGGTGCGATCCTTCCCCATCAGGTCTCCGGCCCCTTCGGAATACGCGCTGAAGGGTGCGCCGGAATACTAGGACCCGGAATTAACCAAATACAAGAATGTTCGCGTGTCGGGAGTCTTCTGCCGGCCTCTTCGGTACGGTTTGCGGGGATCACTAAAGCCGGATAATATCGAGCGTTCGAGCATCAGCATCTCTAATGGATTGTTTTACATGAAAATTCGTCAGGAAGTGCGTGCGTTGCAACAAACCGGCATATTGATTGTATGCGCCTTGGCGATGGCGGGCTGTTCCGAGGCGGCGCCGACTGAGCCGGCAGCGATGACATGCGACATTACCAGGCTCGGCGTTGAGCGGACGATCACCGTAACGGCGGATACCGGGTCGATTGAGTCCCTTCTGAATGATGGCGAGGTCGTCCTCTCATTCGACGATGGCCCAGACCCGCGACGCACGCCACCCGTGCTCGATGAGCTTGATCTCCACTGCACCAGGGCCACATTCTTTTTGCTCGGTGACCAGGCGGACCGGTATCCGGACATGGTCCGCGAGATAGCCAGGCGCGGCCATTCGCTGGGCGGACATTCCTGGTCGCATGCCAACCTGATGACGCTGACGGCTGAAGCGGCGCATGGCGAAGTATCCACAGGAATGGATGCGGTTAACGCAGCCCTCGCCGGAACAGGCCCTGAGGCGGTCATGTTCCGGTTCCCGTTCGTTGCGACGAATGCTGAACTGTCCGCCGATATACGGAAAATGGGATTGCTTGAGGTCGGCGTAACGGTCGATGGAGCGGACTGGACCAAGAACCGTCCCGAAGAATCCGTGGACCTGATTCTCCAGAAGCTGGACCTGGCTGGCCGGAAAGGGGTCATCCTTCTTCACGATCCGTTCGTTAATTCGAATGAGCGGGTTAGCCTGTTGCTGTCACGCCTTAAGCAGGATGGTTACAAGGTTGTGGCGCTCGGCTCGGCAGAAACCGGCCAGTAACCATTCCCACCCCATGGCATGATATGTGCAATCGGAACCGGGAATCCGGCGCTATGCCCGGTCGCGACTTTTCGCCCTGCAGCCATAGGGGAGGGCTTCTCTTTGTTGGAACGCGGAAATCTCGCGCAGGCGCGCGCTGCGCTGGTGCCGACTCTGCTCATGGCGGTAACCTTCTCGGTGATTGCCAGCGGATTCTCGCTGTTTCTGCGTCATCAGGCGCCCGTGCCCGACATGAATGTGCTGAGCCCCAAACTGGCCGCTTATCAGGCGCATGCCGACGCATATGATACGGTATTCATCGGCACGTCCCGCACCTTCTACCATGTCGTGCCCGACGAAGTGGAAGCTGCAGTGGAATCGGCCGGTTGCGTGCGTCCCAACGTCTTCAATTTCGGCGTCTTCGGCCTGACCGGCGCCGAGCAGGACTGGCTTGTCGATCAGGTGCTCGCCGTAGGAAAAGGCACGCTTCGCACGGTCATCATCGAAGACCCGCTTCCCGAGGCCCGGGCGCTCGACAATGTCACGAATGAACGGGCGCGGTTTTTCCATGGGCCGGCAGAGTACGAAGCGACCGCGAAAAGCATTGCGTCCTTTCCGGAGTCCGCCCCGAAAAAGATATTCCGGCTCGGAATATTCGGCGCCGGGGCCGCCTATGACCTTTCGGGTGTCGGTCGCGCGGCGGCACTGTTCTTCCCGGCTCCCGAAAAGCCGGTCCCGTTCAAGCTCGATATGGAGTCTGACGGGTTCGAAATCCTCGGGTCCCATCCGACGCCGGACATTGATGCGCGCAGGCAGGACTTCCTCAACCATCCGGACAAGTTCGACGCAGCGATGGCGCGCTACGGCGCGGCGAGCGACGAGAACGTTGCCGCTCGCGCGATCTATCTGGAAGACCGCTTGCGGCGTATCCGGTCGCTCGGCCTCAACGCCGCACTTTTCATCTCTCCCGACCCTGCAGAACTCGACCGCACGCCGCGTGTCGGCGTGGAGCTTGCGCGCGTCGCGCCCGACCTGCCGGTGCTGAATTTCAATCGCCCTGACGCCTATCCGGCGCTGTTTGAGCGCGGCTTGTGGTTTGATCACAGCCATTATGGCGAAGCGGGTGCCCGGGCGCTCAGCCGGGTCTTGGGCGCCGAATTGTGCAGCGAACTGAAACGATCCGATGAGGGAGCGCAGCATGCTATTCGTTGAGCCGCGCTTCTTCCTGTTCTTCGGTGTCGTATTCGCTCTGACATGGGCGCTGCGGAGCAACCTCTGGCGCAAGCGCGTTCTGACGCTCGCGTCCTATGTCTTCTATGGCGCGTGGGATTGGCGTTTTCTCGGCCTGATCCTGTTGATCACGGTGATCAGTTATCTCGTCGGCGTGGCGGCGAACCGCTACCCCCCAGAGGACAGGACCCGCAAGCTCGCGCTTGCGGCCGGGATCACGGCATCGCTCGGCGTGCTTGGCGTGTTCAAGTATTTCAACTTCTTTGCCGACAGCTTTGTCGATTTTGCCGGCATCATGGGGTTCAGTGCCGGATCTGTGACGCTGAACCTGGTCCTGCCGGTCGGCATCAGTTTCTATACGTTCCAAGCCATCTCCTACATGGTCGACACCCATCGCGGCGATATCGGCGCGCGGCGTTCGTTCCTGGATGTCGCCTTCTACATCGCTTTCTTTCCGCAACTCGTTGCGGGCCCAATCGTGCGGGCCTCCGAATTTATCCCGCAGATGGATACGGCGCGGAAATGGGCGGATGTCAGCGTCCGGGCCTGCCTCACGCTGTTCCTGATCGGTTTCATCAAGAAGGCCTGTATCTCGGACAATATCGCGCAATATGTCGACGTCATCTTTGCGGACCCGTCCTCGTTTGCCGCCTCGCAGGTTGTTGCCGGCGTGTTGCTGTATGGCGTCCAGATCTATTGCGATTTCTCGGGCTATTCCGATATGGCGATCGCGTGTGCCGGCCTGCTCGGGTACAAGTTCCCGGCCAACTTCGACTCGCCCTACCTGTCGCCCGACATACAGGACTTCTGGCGCCGCTGGCATATCAGCCTGTCATCCTGGTTGCGCGACTATCTGTACATCCCGCTGGGCGGCAACCGACGTGGTAATGCGCGGCGGGACGTCAACCTGATGACGACAATGGTGCTGGGTGGATTGTGGCACGGCGCCTCGTTCAATTTCGTGATCTGGGGATTCCTGCATGGCATCGCCCTGATCGTGCAACGCGGCTGGAACAGCCTTGTCGCGCGCCGCGTGCCGGCCATGGGCCTCATCGGCGGCTTCATTGGCGGAGCGGTGACGTATTATTGGGTGAACCTGGCCTGGATTTTCTTCCGGGCGGCAGACCTCGGCGAGGCAATGGCGATTTCACGCACCTACCTGACCTGGTCATCGACGGGCGACAATGTCTTGCCCATCGCGGTCTGGCCACTTTTGGCGGGGCTCGGCCTGGTACACTGGGTATCGCACCGCTTTGGCGCTCAGGAAATGATCGAACGCCTCGGGCCAAACCGTTTTGCGGTCACATATGGCGCCATTGCGGCCATCGCCATTGCCTTCGTACCGCTTGGCTACCGCCCCTTCATCTACTTCCAGTTCTGACGCTTGCCAGATCCGGGTGGTACCTCTGGCCGGACTCGAACCGGCACTCTGTCACCAGAAACGGATTTTGAATCCGTCGCGTCTACCAGTTCCGCCACAGAGGCCCTTTTCAGGGAAGGCTTCTCCTGCCGCATGGCAGCATGTGCTGTCAATCGTCTCGACGCCGCTGGCAAAGATCGGTAACACGGCGCGCATGACAACTGCTTCGATCCCCGCCCAGCGTACCCTTCTGCAAACTCTCGAGGCGATGGCCGCGCGTGCACCGGAAGACGGGTTCACGCTGCACGAAATCATGGACCAGCTCGACGAGAGCGCATTCGGCGCCGGACTCTTCTTCCTGGCACTGCCTTGCTGCATCCCGTTCCTTTACGGCGTGCCGCAGGTCGTGTCGCTGCCCATGATGGCGCTGGCCGGCCAGATGGCCGTCGGGCGGGAGCAGCCCTGGATGCCGGAGAAGTTCGGGCACCGAAAGATCGACCGGAAGGGCCTCACGCAGATGGCGACCGGCGGGCGCAAATGGCTCGGCTGGATCGAAACCTTTGCCAAGCCGCGCCTGACCGGGATAACGGGAAAGAAGTCTGAACGCGTGATCGGCTTCTTCCTCTGCCTGTTCAGCGCCTCCATCCTCGTTCCGTTGCCAATGACCAATACGGTGCCCGGTTTCGGCGTTGCGCTCGCAAGCTTCGGCCTGATGCAGAAAGACGGCCTGATGGTTATTGGCGGAATGGTCATCGGCTCCGCATGGATCATGGGCCTTCTGACCGCTGTTGCGCTCGGTCTGAGCACGCTCACCGGATCGTGACGCTGCGCCGCATTGTGGGCGGCAGGCTAAGCGGTGTTAGTGGCGCCATGTCGAAACTGGAAATGCTCCTCAAGGACTGGATATGGCCGGTGGCCGCACTGGTCATATCCGCGCTGATGATCGCGATCGCTCATGCGTTTGAGCAATTTGGCGGCCTTCCTCCCTGTCCATTGTGCCTGCGCCAGCGGGAGGTCTACTGGGCGCTGATTGCAATGACGCTCACAGGCCTCGCCATCTGGAAAATTTGGCCGAAGCGTCGGTTCCTGGTGGCGCTTAACGTCTTGATTGGATTGGTTTTTGGTGTCGGGGCCGTCGTGGCGGCCTACCATGCGGGGGTGGAATGGAAGGTCTTTCCGCCGCCAACTGGTTGTGCTGCAGCCGCGATGATCGATCCGTTCGCCGTGAAGGACCTGGACCAGTCTTTCCACGTGGCAGACTGCACGGCAGCGCCCTTCTACATTCTCGGCCTGTCTATGGCCGGCTGGAACGGCGTCGTGTCGCTGGTCCTGTCAGCGATCAGCTTTTTCGCTGCAGCCGCTACAATTCGCCGCTAAAGCCCCAGGACTTTACGGGCGATGATGGTGCGCTGGATTTCGTTCGTGCCGCCATAGATGGACTGGGCGCGCCCGGCAAAATAGGCCGACACGTCCTTGGCGGCATGGAGAGGCAGGCCGATATCCGACGCATTGGCGCCGAAGCCCGGCTGGGCAAAGGCCGCGGCCGTATCGAGGAAAAGCTCGGTAATCTGCTGGTGCGTCTGGGTCGCCAGGATTTTGATTGTCGAGGCTTCATTGCCCGGAGATCCGCCCGAAGAAAGCCCGGACAAGACACGAAAGACCGTCATTTCGAGGCCATCGACGGCCATTTCGGCATCGGTCAACTTGCGGGCGAAGGCCGGGTCGTCAATCAGGCGATGATTGCCGCCAACGGGCATGGCCGTGGCCAGCTCGCGCGCATGGCGGAGCATGGCGCGCTTGCCGCCGATCCGGGCATAGGACGTGCGCTCGAAGCCGAGCAGGTATTGGGAATAGGTCCAGCCCTTGCCTTCTTCGCCGATACGGTAGGATTCCGGCACTTTCACATTGTCGAACAGGACCTCGTTGAGAACATGCTTGCCATCAATCGTGATGATCGGGATGAGCGTGACGCCGGGCGCATCCATCGGGCAGCAGATGAAGGTGATGCCCTCCTGCTTCTTGCCTTCATTGCTGGTGCGCGCGAGCAGGAAGATCCAGTCGGCATGCTGGGCGGCTGACGTCCATATCTTGTGTCCGTTCAAAGTGTACGTTCCGTTCTCAAGGACGGCGCTGAACTGCAATGAGGCGAGATCGGAGCCAGAGCCGGGTTCGGAATAGCCTTGGGCCCAACCGACCGAGCCGTCGCGGATGCCCGGCAGCCACTTGGCCTTCTGGTCTTCGGAGGCGAAAGTGTAGAGCACCGGGCCGACATAGACGACGCCCATCGGCGTGACCGTCGGCACGCCGGCACGCTCTAGCTCTTCATCGAACACGTATTGCTCTTCGACCGACCAGCCCGGGCCGCCATACTCTTCAGGCCACGCGCTGGCGAGCCAGCCCTTGGCGCCAAGGGCCATTTCAGAGCGGCGGACGTCTTCGGTTGTGAGCGCTTTGCCTGCCCGGTTCTTCGCAATGATGTCTGCGGGAAACTCGGTCTCGAAAAAGGCGCGCACTTTCGCGCGGAAAACCTCGGTTTCGGTACTGAAGGTGAGATTCATCTTTGGCTCCGCGACATGTGTGCTCGGAGCGTAGGCGAGGGTGGTCGCGTGGCAAGCCCTGCCGCAACGTCGCTTGGGGCGCCCATGAGGACAGGCGTCTCAGTCCTGCCTTGGCAGGGTCATGCCCTCCCTTGTGGCGGTCACCGGGCGGATGCTGCCATCGTCATTGAAATAGAGGTGCTCTGCGCGGACCGACCGGCGGCCCATCGCGCCAGCGACGCCGTCAATGCTGAGCGCCGCATTGTGATAAAAGAAATACCAGTCGCCCTTGAATTCGACGATGCCGGGATGGATCGTGAAACTGTTTTCGCCCGGTCCCATGATCTTCCCCCGATAGGTCCATGGACCGGTGACGGTGGGGGCGGTTGAGTAATAGATTTGTTCGTTCTCGTTTTCCGCTTCGTCGATACCAGCATAGGCCATGTAGTAGAGGGCGCCGCGCCGGAAGAGCCACGGGCCTTCCTCGAAATGCGTCAATTCCACTTTCTGGATGGGTGCGGCCAAGCCGATCATGTCCGGTTTCAACGGCGCGTAATAGAGATTGGCATTGCCCCAGTAGAGCCAGAACGTGCCGTCCGCGTCCTCGAAGACCGTGGGGTCTATATCGTCCCATGTGTGCGGGCCGTCAGTGTCTGAATTGGCGACGAGGGCCTTGCCCAGCGCATCGGTGAAGGGGCCTGTCGGGCTGTCCGAAACGGCGACACCGATGGATTTGCCGGGGTCGGTCGCGTCATGTTCTACGGCCGTGTAGAGCCAGAACTGGCCGTCCTTCCCGATGGGCTCAGACGCCCAGGCGTCGCCGACCGCCCATGGGAAATCCGTTGGCTGCATAATGGGGCCGTGATCGGTCCAATGGACCATGTCGTCGGTCGAGTAGACGCGCCATTCGGTCATGCGGAACATCTCGCCATCGCCGGCCTCGTCATGGCCGACATAGAGATAGAGCCGCCCGTCATGGACGATGGGGGCAGGGTCAGCCGTGAAGATGTTTGTAATGATCGGGTTGCTGGCGTCAGCGGCCATCCGGGCCGAGCCCCGCGAATCAGGGAACGGGCCGGCACAGGCGGCGAGCGAGGCGATCAGGGTGACCGCTGCAAGGCGTTTCGGCATGGCACGAACCCTCCCCTTTTCCACTATCCCCGACTGTCCGGGTCCGCAGTGGCGGAGTCAAGTTAGCGCTAACGTTTTGGTCTGTTGGCCGCGGAAAAAGAAAAGCCCTCCCCGTTTCCGGGGAGGGCTTATTCAGGTTTGCATTCGCAAAGCCTCAGGCGGCCTTCTGTGTCTCAATCCAGGCGTCGACCTTGCGCTCGAGCAATTCGAGCGGCAGGGCGCCGCCACCCAGTACGGTGTCGTGGAAGCCGCGAATGTCGAACGTGTCGCCCAGTTCGGTTTCGGCTTTCGCGCGCAGTTCCTGGATCTTGATCATGCCGATCTTGTAGGCGGTGGCCTGACCGGGCATCACGATATAGCGCTGCACTTCCGACCGGGCCTGTGTCTCTGTGATCGCGGCATTGTCGAGGAAATACGCGACGGCCTGCTCTTCGGTCCAGCCTTTCGAGTGAAGGCCGGTATCGATGACGAGGCGGATCGCGCGCCAGATTTCGGAGCCGAGACGACCGAAGTCGGAATACGGATCGGCATATGTGCCCGGCATTTCCTTGGCGAGCCATTCGGAATAGAGGCCCCAGCCTTCGGCATAGGCGGTGAAGTTTGCCTGCGTCCGGAACTGCGGCACACCGGTCAGTTCCTGCGCAATCGCGATCTGCATGTGGTGGCCCGGAATGCCCTCATGATAGGCGATGACTTCCAGTTCGCGCTTCGGCATCGCGGTCATGTCGGACAGGTGGGCATAGTAGATTCCAGGGCGCGTGCCATCGGGCGTGCCGGGGAAATAGTGCTGGGCGGCGCCGTCCTGCTCGCGGAAGGCTTCAACCCGTTTCACGACAAGGTCCGCTTTCGGCAGGATGCCGAAATAGTTCGGCAGTTCGGCCTTGATCCGGTCGATGTCGGCTGTTGCGTCAGCGATATAGGCGGCGCGGCCTTCATCCGTGTTCGGGTAGTAGAACCGTTCATCGTCCTTGCTGTCGCGCAGCATGGCAAAGAACTCGTTCAGCGTGCCTTCGAACCCGACAGACGCCTTGATGGCTTCCATGTCGCCGCGGATGCGCGCGACTTCTGCCAGGCCCAGTTCGTGGATCTCGTCAGCGGTCATACTGGTCGTTGTCTGGGTCTTGAGACGATAGTTGTAATAGTTGGCACCATCCGGCTGCAGGTAGGCCCCAACGGGTTGGGTCGAGTCCGGCGAGTTCGCCATGTCTGCTGTGGCGAAGGCGATGACTTCATTGTAGGCGCTGAGGAAGTCGCCCTTGAGGGCCTCTTCAGCTTCGGCGAGGAAAACGCCGCCCTGCACTTCGTCAATGCTGCCAGCGTCGACGAGCGATTGAATGTCGGACTTGATGTCAGCCAGGATCGCGCTGTCTTCGCCCTCGGTGAACGGTGCGCCGGTGATGATCTTCTTTGACTGGTCGATCACGCCTTCATAGGCGAATTTGGGCGCGTGCACGCCGCGGTCGGCCGATTCCTGCGCAACCTCAATGCCTTCGCGCAATGCCCGGGCGCCTGCGCTGATCCGCTTGATATAGGCCGCCATGTCGTCTGGCGTATCGACGGAATGGAAGCTGATCAGGAAGGTCGGCAGGAAGTTCTGGATGCCGTTCATCTGGTCGAAGACGAAGCCGTTATACCGGTACTCCGCGCCTTCGGCGGCCTGATCGTATTGGTACTTCCAGAGGTCGTACGACATCTTGTCGGCGGCCGAGAGGGCGTCATAGTCAAAGGCGGCTTCCATTTCCTCGGTTGCGGCCTTTTGCCAGGCCAGCTGTTCGTCCTGGCAGGCGAACGTGAGGCAATCGATTTCGTCGTTCCGGTCCTTGCGCCCCTGGAAGGATAGTCCGATCGGGCTGAACTGGAGCTGTTCTTCATATTTCGCATCAAACCATGTGTTCAGGCGGGCGCTCAATTCTTCAGCGGTCTCCGCGGGCGCTTCGACGACGGCAACCGTCTCGACAGGGGTGAGGTTTTCGGCGGGGACGCTTTGGCTGGCACAGGCGGAGAGGACAAAAGCGAGGGCGATGGCAGAAACTGAGCTGCGCATGATGAGGGAACTCCCAAAAATTATTTCCGATTAACGATAAGAAGACGTATCGCCTTCTGCGGCGCGCTGTCAATTGGCAAGCTGGTGGATGGCGGCTAGAGGGGTGTGATGACAGACCCACGCCGCTCTCCCGACAATGCTGCCCGCAGCGATCAGAAAATCGTACGCATCGGTACGCGCGGTTCACCCCTCGCGCTGGTGCAAGCCCGCCAGATCGCTGCGTCGCTTGAAGTGAGTTCCGGCGGCGCGCTACGCGGCGAGATTGTTCCCTTCACCACCAGTGGCGACCAACTGACGACCGAGCGCCTGATTACTGCCGGCGGCAAGGGGCTTTTTACGCGCGAACTTGATGCGGCGTTGGATCGTGGCGAGGTGGATATCAACGTCCACAGCCTGAAGGACGTGCCGGTGGTCTTGCCTGATGGCCAGATATTCGCGGCCTATCCGGAGCGCGAGGATCCGCGCGAAGGATTCCTCTCGCCAAAGGCGGACCGTCTTTCAGACCTGCCGCCCGGTGCGAAGGTCGGTACGGCCTCACTGCGGCGCGAGTCGCAGACGCTGGCACTGCGACCCGATGTCGAGATCGTGACGTTCCGGGGCAATGTGGCAACGCGCATGCGCAAGCTGGAAGAAGGGCTGGCAGACGCCACCTATCTGGCGATGGCGGGGCTGACGCGACTGGGGCTGGCCCATTTGGCGACGCCAATTGCGGCGGATGAGATGCTGCCGTCAGCGGGGCAGGGGATCATCTGTGTCGTGACGCGCGCGGATGGCCGGACCGATGTGCGTGAGACGCTCAGCCTGATCGATCATGCCGAGACCCGCGCTGCCGCGATCGCCGAGCGCGCCTGTCTGGCGGCCCTTGATGGCAGTTGCCGGACGCCGATTGCGGCGCACCTGTTTGACAGGGGCGAAGACTGGCAGCTGGTCGGCGAAGTCCTGGCGCTGGACGGACAGCAATGCTGGCGGGCCGACGGGACATGCCGCAAGGGGGCGAGCGAGGCTCAGCTGGTGGCGCTGGGGCGCGCCGTGGGCGCTGACATCCGCGCGGCGGCAGGCGGAACGCTGCCTGCTTTCGTGGGCGACTGGTGAGCCTGCCTGTCATTGTGACGCGGGCCGAACCTGCCGCGGCCGAAACAGTCGCGCGCCTGAAGGCGGCCGAGTATGACGCGATTCTTTCCCCGGCCCTGACGCTGGAAAGCCTGCCGGATGCGGCCCTCGATATGGACGGCGTGCGCCATCTGATCTTCACCAGCGCCAATGGTGCGCGCTACTTCCTGGCGCGCCGCGCTGTGGGGGCGCTGACGGTGTGGTGTGTGGGAGAGGCGACCGCGGCAGCGGTACGGCAGAAGGGTGGCGAGGACGTGCGGGAAGGCGATGGCAACGCCGCCGATCTCGCCGCGATGATCCTCGCCGCGCCGGAGGCGCAGACGGGCGCGCTGCTGCATATTGCGAACGAAGCGGCGGCAGGTGACCTGGTGGCGACCCTAAAACATGCCGGACTCGATGCCCGGTTTGCCGCGCTCTACCGGACCGTGCCGGTCAAGCGCCTCACCCCGGAAGCCGCCAACGCGCTGGACACGGCGCCGCGTGTGGTGGTGCTGGTTCATTCCGCAAAGGGCGCAGCCGCCTTCCGCGACGCGGCGCGGGGACGCGATCTGTCGCGGGTTGTCTTCGTCGCCATCTCGCCCGCTGCCAGCCAGCCGCTGGTTGGGCTTGGCGCACGGGCTGTGGTGAATGCAGCCCATCCGAACGAGACGGCCCTGATGGACGCGCTGGATACAGCTGTGCTGGCCCTCTGAGGGCGACCTTTGATCGACGATGACGTATATGTCAGTGTGATTCCAAATCCCGCCTGCGAGGAGCAGACAGACAGATGAGCGACGAACCCGAGGACGACACTCCGGTCACTTCCACCGAGCCGATCGATGCCGATTTCGAACCGGCTTTCGATGAGACGGGTGATGCGCCTGCCAATGGCGCGGAGGGCTCCGGGCCGGGTTGGCTGGGCGTGGCCGTGGCTGCCCTGATCGCGGCGGGTATTGGCGGCGCCATCGGCATCATCGCGACCATGGCGATTCCGGACACGGGCGACGGTGGCGACGTCGCGGCACTGACGGCGGAACTCGACGCATTGAAGGCGGACCAGGAGGCGGCCGACCTGGAGCGCAACAAGGTGATCCGGGATGCGGCCGAAATGGAGTCGCGGCTGAACACGGGCCTGAATTCCGTGGCCTCCGGCAGCCCGGACCTGAGACCCCTGCAGGACGAGCTCGATGCCCTTTCAAGGCGACTCGATGCGGCGGAGGCCGCAGGCAGCAGGGACGCGCTGGCGACCCTGTCCACGCGCCTCGACGTCCTCGAGGCGGTCGATACGAGCGGCGAGGCGACAGCGGCGGAACTTGCCCGCTCGCTGGGCGCGCTGTCGGAACGGGTCACGGCGCTCGAGACGCGGCTCGCCAGTCTTCAGTCCGACATGCTGCGCAGCAGCGGCGACACGACTGAACTGACAAGCCTGATCGAGCGGATGCGGAATGATGAGGCGGCGGTGCGGGCGAAGGCGGAAGCGTCCGAGACCAGTGCCGACGCCGCGCTGGCCCTGTCCGCGATCGAGGCGGCGTCGCGCCGGGGCAGTTCCTTTGAATCCGACTATCGCAAGCTGCGCGCCGTGATGCCGAAATCGGCGACGGTGCGGACGCTGGGTGAGGTGGCGACAACCGGCGCGCCGACTCTGGCCGAATTGCAACAGAGCTTCGGCCCGGCCAGCGCCAAGGCGCGCGCGGCTGTGCCGGCCAAGACGCAAGGCGCACTCGGCTGGCTGAACAATATGTTCGGCGATGCCGTGACGGTGCGCGGCGCCGAGGGCGAGGAAGACGGCGCAGCGGTGACGTTGTCGCGCGCCAAGACAGCGCTGGATGCGGGTGACCTGGAAGGGGCCGTCAGCGCGCTCGCCACCCTGTCCGGCGAACCGGCGGCCGCCATGGCTGACTGGACCGGATCGGCAAACCGGCGCATCACACTCGAAGCGGGCCTCGAAGCCCTTCGGCTGAACATGATCGATGGGGAGGGCCAGAACTGATGAACCGGATATTCCTCTTCATTGTTATTCTCGTGATCATTGTCGGCGGCGCCCTGATTGGATTCTGGGCCGTGACGCTGCCCGGCAGCGTGGTGATCAATGACAGCCGCGGCGAGCTTGTGTCGCTGCATTCCGGCGTCGCGGCCATCGCGCTGATCGTGTTCGGCGGCCTTGTCGCAGCGGCCTGGTGGGTGATCAGCGGCCTGTTCGTGTTGCCGGGCAAGATTGGTCGCTCGCACCAGTCGAACCGCGCCCGCAAGGCCAACATGGCCCTGGCCGAGGGCCTGCTGGCCGCCGAGGCCGGCGATTCGACGCATGCGCTGAAACTGGCCCGCAAGGCGGTGAAGCATGCCGAGGACGAGCGGTTGAAACTGCTGCTGGAAGCGCGCGCTGCCGAAGCCAATGATGACTGGGCCGGCGCCGAGCGCGCCTGGGGCCAGCTGGCCCGGCTGCCCGGCGGGCACCTGGCCGGCCTGCGCGGATCGGCGATGGCCGCCGCCGAGCGCGGCGACCATGCGACGGCGGAAGCGCGCGCACTGGAAGCGCTGGGCCTGAAATCAAACGCCGACTGGCCGTTCAATTCGCTGTTCGACCTGCAGGTCGCGCGCGGTGAGTGGGACAAGGCGCTGGAGACACTGGCGATCGGAGAGAAGCGCGGCCTGATTTCAGGCGACAGCCTGCGGCGGCGCCGCGCCGTGCTGCTGACAGCGCGGGCCGTAGGCTTGCCGCATGACCGCAAGCAGGAGGCCCAGAAGGCGTTGGCTGAAGCGATCCGCGCGGCGCCCGGCCTGCCGCCGGCGGCCTGGCATGGCGCGCGTCAGCTGATGATCGACGATAAGGCGAAGGCGGCGCAAGGCGTGCTGGAGCTGGCCTGGAAGGCGCGGCCCCACCCGGCGCTGGCGCAATTGTCGCGCCGCCTGGTGCCGCAGGACAGCCGCGAGAACATTGCGGCGCGCCTGAGGGGACTGGTCGCGGCCCAGCCGAACCACCGGGAAAGCCGCATCCTGGCGGGCGAACTGGCCATGGACGAGGGCGATTGGGTCGGCGCGGTGAAGACGCTCGCGCTGCTGGTCGAAGAGAACCCGACGGCGCGGCTGTGCCTGCTGATGGAGCGGGCGCTGAAGGGCTATGGCGACACCGACGAGGCCCAGCGCTGGGGCCGGATGGCGGCCTCGGCGTCGCGCGAGGCCGACTGGTCGGACA
Source organism: uncultured Alphaproteobacteria bacterium (assembly GCA_963973995.1). Lineage (GTDB taxonomy): Bacteria > Pseudomonadota > Alphaproteobacteria > Caulobacterales > Hyphomonadaceae > Hyphomonas. The sequence continues at coordinate 402 of CAXBCO010000007.1, read as the reverse complement.
TCGACCCGAAGGGCAATGCCTTCGATTTCGCCCAGCGCGACTGGAGCCGTCTGGTCTATGCCTTTGGCGATGTCGGCGACCTGGTGCACCCGCGCTATGAATCCTATGGCCGGGAACTGGAGGCCGGACGCGTGCTGGCGATTGCCGGGCCGGACGAGGAGGACAAGGTGGCCCCGCCCAAGGCGCCGACAGGCCGGCTGACGCCGCCGCTCGACTATGTCTCGGATGATGACTGACCGGCGAACGCCCGAACAGGCAAAAGCGTCTTGCGCCCTGCCGCCCGTATGGGTATTCAGGCCGGACGCTCCCTGGAGCAGGCCGCTATAGCTCAGCTGGTAGAGCATCGCATTCGTAATGCGGGGGTCAGGTGTTCAAGTCACCTTAGCGGCACCATTAACAACA
>CAXBCO010000006.1:0-144400 GCA_963973995.1 uncultured Alphaproteobacteria bacterium | reverse complement strand
TGCAGGCGCCCGTTTCCGTCTTCGAGCGGGTGAATATAGACAAAGCCGAACGCAATGACGGCGGCTTGGATGACTGCATCTACGTCCGTCAGGCGCAGCCTGTTGTTGCAAGTGTTCCAGGCCAGCATCAGCCCCGGTAGATCGTCCGGCCTTGCGCCAATGAACTCGGGCAATGGATCCTGATTGTGGTCGCGTTCGCCCAGAAACACACCGTCAGTACGATACCCGACCGAGGTGAATCGGTCATCTCCCAGCAGAATTCTGTGTAGCCTATAGATTTCCGTCTGGTTCAATGGGCGCTTGCCAGCCTCCTTGATGGCGTTGGCCCAGCGTTCAAGACGGTTGCGCGGGGGACGTTCGCCCTCGATTGCAAAACTCGCCTGACTGTCTGCCAGAAGCATGAAGCTGGCTGCTCGGGAAATCAGATGCGCGCCGGTCTGGCCCACGGTTTCCTGCGCTGCGTGTGCAAGGTCTCTGGCAATGAAGCCTTGCAGAGCCTCGGTTCTGCGCACGGTCGGGCAGAAACCCTTGCCACCCAGAAGATTGTCCCTGACACGGTGGCGCTGCGAAAGATGCGGACGATCAAGGGTAATATAGTCACCGGGATCAAGCGCATCGATTGCCGCGATGCTTGGCGCATCGGGGATATCCAGTTTCTGGTCGGTGAACTCTTCGTAGAAGAACCAGAGCCTGCGGGCGAATACGCCTGTTGGTGCGCTTGCAATATAGGCTTCAAGGGGTTTCGGGCCGAGGGCATCGAATGCGCGCTTCAGAATCAGCAGGTCGAATGTCTCGTTGCGGAGCGCGAAGACTATGTGGGCGATTGGATCCTCGCCCGGATTGTATCTCTTGTCGAACAGCCGCCAGGGTCCTTCGTGCCGCTGACTTCCGCTGATATGGCCAGACGAGACACAGGCGGGCTCACGTACAGGCGCGTCAAGCCCGAGACCGTGCACGAGGGCGGCCCATCCGATGAGGCCGGAGTTTTCCGGGAGCAGTTCGTCCTGGAAGCTGGCGGGAGAGTCTGAAAGGAAGGCCATGCGTCGAAAAACTCTTATTGACGTCGAAATATGATTGATTTTTTGCAGCATCGTCGAAAAAGGAAAATTACTCGATAACGTCGAAAACCGCAATCGATCGTCGATAATGGCCTCATAGGAAGTCAATTCGTCGAAAAAGGCATAAAAATTGTGCGAATTCGAGCCAATCATTCCATGGGCCAACTCATCCTGTCGAAACACCCAATGCGGCCGCCACCATGTCCGATACATCATTGGCCGCTTGTCTTGCTGCGATGTCGGTAAGGTGTGCGTAGCGCTGAGTGGTCGATGTATTCTTGTGGCCGAGCAGGGCGCCGATGATGGGGAGTGACAGCCCGTTGGCTGCACCGAAGCTGGCAAAGCTGTGCCGCAGGTCGTGCATGCGAAAATCTTCCAGACCGGCAGCCTCGCGCACCTCGCGCCAGATCTTGGGGAGGCCCTGATAGGGGCCCGTGCCTTTTGCATCCGGAAAAACCCAGGTTTCATGAACGCGCGGCGCTTCAGACAGAAGCTTTTGAGCCGCGCCTGAGATGGGTCGGATAGACTTGCCGGATTTCGTGGCATCCAGCCGAAGGAAGCCGCGCTCGAAATCAATCTCGGACCATCTCAGTTCCATGATCTCGCCCCGGCGAGCGCCGGTCAGGGACAAGAGGCGAATGATGCGGATGGCGCTTGCCGCCTCGCCGCGCGCCTCGAACGAGGAAAGGACTTCTCCCAGCCGTTGTGCCTCAGCTTGAGTGAGATATCGCTCACGCTGCACACCGGGGGGAATGCGGACACCGTGGCAGGGGTTCTTTTCCAGGAGTTCGAGATCCAGGGCATAGGCGAAGACGCTCTTGAGCATCGCGATCGTACGACGCGCGGTGCCCATACCGCCTTTGACTTCCTGAATACCACGAGATTTCGTTTTCTGCTTCTTGGCTGTAGCGCCAGTCGCGATCCCGTCACGCAGACGAACGATGTCGTGCTTCTTGACCTCGGTAATCGGCATCTTGCCGAGAATGGGGTTCACGTGGACCCGCAACAGCCGGATGTCGTCATTGTACCTTTGCGACTTGCGGGGTGCGCCTGTTCGGCGATTGAAAGGCGCGGCTTCCTTTCCCCACAACTCAATGAGGGCTGACACTTTCATGATGCCGAGTTCGTCGCGCCGGCGTTCGGCTTCGGGATCGAGGCCGATGCGGGCCTCGGACCGGAAGTCCTTAGCCTTGCTTCGTGCCGCTTCACACCGAAGGTCAGTCGTCTTACCGAGGGTAACCATGCGCTCGCGCGCCAGACGCCCCTGGCCGATACGATACCGGATGATGAAGGACTTCACGCCTGTTGGCATCACCCGGAGACCGAAAGCGGCGATCTCGGTGTCCCAGATGATAAAGCGCTTGTCTTCTGGTTCGACTGAGTCGATAAAATTCTGAGTGAGCTTGTGTTTTCGTGGCGACATATTACGGCTCATACCTCCCATATTTTCATCTGCATGCGGCTGTTTCGTGCTCGCACCATGTCCGCACGGGCGGCGCTATTGTGCGCAAATGCAGTCAAGCGCGCGCAGACATTAATATCTTATAACACTTTGTTTTAGTTGTAAAATATCACGCTTGCTCAGAGGTCCGCAAACTTGCGCATAGGAAAAAAAACCTATTCGTAATGCGGGGGTCAGGTGTTCAAGTCACCTTAGCGGCACCATTAACAACAAAAAATTACAATAAAAACAATACATTAGGTCGGATTGTTGGTCGTGAGACCACCTCGCAGGCCACCTTCATTGAAGGACGCGCCCCGATAGAAAGGCAGCTTTAACCGACCAAGTGTATTCGTGCCTAGCTGAAGAGACACTGTCGGATCTGAAGCGCCTTGAAGGCCACTATATTTCGGCTCTCGGTTGCTGAGCATGTCTCAATGACCACTTTGCTGAGCACAGGAGGCAATGGCTCCGAATGAGCTCGCAGACCGAGATTGGCCCGTTTTCGCCGGTCGTCTCCCCGGTTGCAAATGTCTGATTTGCTACTGGTCAAAACAGAGAGTTGCCCCCTCAATAGCAATCTCTGAAAACGACGTCGCTACGAATGGAAGATACAGTCCGAGCTGAAACTGAGTCTTCGTTACTCGAAAGTTCGCGACTTGAATGTGCGAGACCTTCCCCCAATGTGTAAGGGTGCGGACAGATAAAAGAAGTCGAGCAACAATTTTATCGGGACACCGAAATGTCAGAGCCTATGACTATGACTTTTTCTATCGTGGCACTCGTCATCGCTTTGATCTCACAAATCGTTCTCTTTGGCCAATTGAGGGTTGCTAGCGAAGCGCTGAAACAAAGCTCCAGAGCAAGTAAGAAGAGCTCGGAGTTGCTGGCTCTATTAGAGCTTCAAAAACTTGCAAGTGATGTAGAGCTCGGGCGCGGAATAGAGCTCATCGCCATGTTGCCAGCCGATAATTGGGATGAATTTGAAAAAGTCTCAATGGAAGATAGACAAGCGATCAGAATGACGGTCGCACATTTAAACTTCGTCGCAACTCTCGTGTTTTCCCAACATCTCGATTGGCAAACTGCGTGGAACACGTATTTTCAACCTTATCGGCTTGTCGGCCAAAAACTGGCCCCTTGGTGGTTCGATGGGATGGCGGCAGAGTTTCCGAACAGATATGTTTCTGCTCATCGCATGATGGGATACGTGCTCTCCATAAGCGACGACGAGAGCGCCAGTTTTGATGAGACTCGCAGTTCAGAACTCGAAAAGAGATTTAGCGCGGTCAGAAATGTGAACGCGATCTAGCCGGTTCCTATCGATATATCGATTTGGTGAAATACCGCGCTGATGGCTTTTCTTCGAATCCAGCTTTTAGGGCCAATGTTCGAGATTTTTCGTTCGTGTCTTCAATGAGCGCACAAACTCCATTTAAGCCACGATTCGTCGCTTCCTTTTCGACAGCATCCAACAACGTTTTTGCTATACCACGTCTCTGATACTCTGACTCAACCGCTAGTCTTTGAATTGTTATTTTTCGTCCGTCATCCAACATTACACAAGTCGCGATCAGGCGTTCACCATCATAGCACGCCAAAAAATTACCTGGCTTTTCTTCGAAATACTTTCTCCAGCCCATTTCTCTTGGTGAATCGTATTGATCCAAAAATAAGCCACATCGGTTCCACAGCTGATAAGCGTCAGCCATGCTTCGCAGCGCCGAAGATTCTATTCGCTCAGTGGTCATGTTTTTCGGCTTTCTTCCTTAACTCATGGGCATGTCAGACAAACTGAAGGAAATCGAGTACATAGTAAAGCAACGACAATTGAACCGAAGCGACCACTTGTAATCGGTTAGAGCGTATCGACTTTTGGCGATCATCTGCCGCCCGACTTTGCCACTCCGAATGTCCGGCGACATCGTCATATAGGTCGAATGGGCTGACTTCCGCTGGGTACATCGTCTTATCAGAGAGCGTAGCAGCGAGGTATTTTTGGCAGAAACTGCGGTCAAGTTTCGTGGAGGCTGCGAAAGCTTTCGCCGTGCTTTCCAGGGGTCGTGATTCTGGGAAGGGGTTGTTGGGAAAATCGAATGATGGGCCGGGGAAATCCAAAAAATGCTAATGAAATCCGACTGAGTCCGAACTCTTGTCGCAACATGAACTCTAAGTCATTCTTATCTTGCTTGGGGGCGCCAACTCGATGGGTGACCACCATGACGAAAGCAGATCCGCCGAATGCGAAGGGGACGCCAACTAAAGGCGATATTCCAGCTGCTACTCCGAAACTGAATAGACGTTCGCCCGCCAATGACGCGGGCGAAATTGTTTCTACAGGCCCCTACCACGCGGCAGATTTGAATCGATGGGCAAAACTTCCCTGCTGGAACGCCGTTGAAGCCGCCTGCGTCACTTGTGGGTATGAGCCGAGCCCTCTTCAGACAGCAACCCGGGAAGAGTTGGAAATTGACCCCGTCACGTTGAGCAAGATTGAGTACCGCGTGGCCCTGTTCGAGCGAGCGATGCAAATTGGTATGATAGGCGACCCGATGTTGCCCATGGAAGCGCTTAAAGTCTTAGAGGACAGAGAAGAAGAATTTCCCGGCTTGTTGTATGAAGTTGCGTCGCGAATCCGTCCGTTCGGAAAGCCGGTACGGCTTAAAGCCGGAGCAATCGGCGACGTTGTACAGGCGATTGATGAACTGAAAGACGACGCTACGGTCGCTACACGGTTTTCGAGCAAAAGCGCGCAGACCAAAGTTATCACGACACTCCAAAAAATGCTCCTTGGCGTGGTGATTCAGAAGTTTGATTTCGATCCGGACAGACCACAGAATCCAACCGCAAAACTGGTGTTGCAGGCGATGGCAGATGCAGGCCTCCCCCTGGTTGATGTGGATACAGTCAGGGATCATCTTCGGTACTGCGTCGAAGAGCACTGGGAAGGAAAGCTTAAGTGAAAACCGTAATCGGTTCGCCAAATTCGTATTCGGCCGATCGCGCGATTCCGACGTGTTAGAGCCGGTTCACCTTCAGCAAAACGAGGTGAACCCATGTACGACTATCCCGAGTTTCCCCGCACCGGTCTTGTCCGTCTCCGGTCGATATTGGCGCCGGAAGGACCCATTCCGGTTTCAAAAAGCACCTGGTGGCAGGGCGTGAAAGACGGCCGGTTTCCAAAGCCTAAAAAACTTGGGAAAGGCACAACCGTCTGGCGCGCCGAAGACATCCGAGCTCTCTATGAAGAGGCCTACGACGATGCCGCCTAACGTGGTCTTATTCCCGAACGACAGCGGCAAGACGCGCTATCTCGATGCAGGTGCGTCACATGCCCGGTTCTATGCAGACTGGCGTCACCTGGATGCCTTCAAGACTCTGAGCTCGCTCCAGCGGGCCATCCTGCAGGACATCCTGATGGAGTTTTCAAGGGTGACAGGAAACGAAGTCAGGTTGACGGGGCATGGCGTCGCCAAGCGCTATCACGTCGGCCATCGAACGGCCGCCAAGGCGATCGTCGGACTCGAAGAGAGAGGCTGGCTTGAACGCATTGGGCTCTCACCAGGTCCAACCGGGCAGGCGGGCGGCGTGTATCAGATCTTGTGCATCGCACCGAACGGAAGCCGCATCGGAGGACTATATCAGACATGGACCGCACCTAAGCCGAACAAGCGAAATAGCTTATCCGATGCGCGAAATTAGGGGGCGCAACTGAGCGAGACAGGTTGCCTGAATGAGCGAAATGCCAAGCCCGACAATTGCCGTCGAAAACACGATAAAGTCTCGCAAAAGCAAAGGGCTGCAGGAAAAGCATATGCGGACCAAAAATACACTGCGAGCCACCTACAGAACTATAAACAGCTACACCTTGATTAGCAGATTCAAACGGCTCTCTCAGCAAGAACGGCCCGGCGACCGGAGCCACCCAAACAGCTCAGGGGCGCCGGGCCGTTCTGAGGCGCCGTCCTGATTTTGTCCGTCTGAATCTTGATAAAAATGCAGTCCAATCGGGAATGAGGCGATCCACTTTCCACATGATTGCGAAAATCCAGGAGAAAATCATGGGCGGTTATGGTTCAGGCGCCAACAATCGGTTCGCCTCCAAGACAGACGAGTTTCACAAGCTGGATCTTGCGGATTTCAAGCGGCACTGGTTTGAGAGAAGCTTCAGCGGAACGCTGCGCTGGTCACGGGGCGGACACGAGACCGGCAGCATCGGTTACAGTCTCCAGCCCTTCCACTTTCGTCTATTTTACAGCACCACCCGCCAAGGCGATAAACTGCCGATCGACGAGCGCTTTGACTTCGCTTTCACTGAACAGCCCCTTGGCGGCCATCGCCGCTGGATCATCTGCCGATCATGCAACCGCCGGTGCCGCGTGCTTTATGGCGGGACCTACTTCCGTTGCAGGCAATGCTACCAGGCCACCTATCCCAGCCAATACGAGACAATTCGCGTTTCGGGCTTGTCCAAGGCTGAGCGGGCAAGAGACAAGCTTGGTGGCGAGCCGGGCTTCATCCATTTGTTCCCTAGCAAGCCCAGCGGTATGCACTGGCAAACTTACCGGCGCCTTCAAAAGCAGGATTGGGCGGCGACAGACGCGCTTGAGGCTGCATTGTATTACAAGTTCACGCGGCTTGCTGGCTAAGGGTCGATTGCCGCCAATTCGCATGCCGGATCAGCAAACGCCGCTTTACCCTATCAGTTTAACTGAATCGGAGTAGGTGCACACTAACGTGGTGTGATGACGATACTTGGCAAACTTCACCGCGTGGATCTTCGAGAAGTCTGGCAAACAGAAGCCCAACATTTCACGCCATGGCTGGCGCGCGAAGAAAACATCGCCGCTCTCGCCGAAACGCTCTCGATGGATCTGGAGCTTGAGGCAGAGGAAAAACCCGTTGGCCCATTCCGCGCTGATATTCTTTGTCGAAATACTGACAATGACTCTTGGGTGCTTGTTGAGAACCAGCTTGAACGAACAGATCACACGCATCTAGGTCAACTGCTAACTTACGCCGCCGGACTGCATGCTGTGACGATCGTCTGGATCGCTGCACGCTTCAGCGAAGAGCACCGTGCTGCCGTTGATTGGCTGAATGAGATCACAGACGACGAGTTTCGATTCTTCGCATTGGAAGTCGAACTTTGGCGTATAGGAGACAGCCCGGCAGCCCCAAAGTTCAACATCGTTTCCCAACCGAATGATTGGAGTCGATCAGTTTCGGACGCCGCGCGGGCCATCAAGAGTAGCGCGCTGACCGAAACGAAAGCCGCGCAACTAAAGTTCTGGACCGGCCTGGCTGAGCACCTGCAGGCCAACAACAGTCGCTTACGCTCTCAGAAGCCCTTTCCGCAGCACTGGACGCACTTTGGCATTGGCCGATCCGGCTTTCTTTCCAGCGCCATCCTGAATACGTCTGACAACATTCTGGGCGCTGAAATCTATATCAACCACGATGACGCCAAGGCGTTCTTCGCCGATCTTGAAGCGCAAAAATCCGAAATCGAAGAGGAACTTGGCTTTGCTCTCGATTGGCGGGAGCTCCCGGGTCGCAAGGGTTGCCGCATCCTTGTAGAAAAGTCGATCAGCGAACCACTAGATGAAGACCAATGGCCTCAATTTTATATGTGGCTACAAGACAAGCTGGAAGCCTTTCAGCGAGTCTTTCGGCCGCGCATCCGCCGCATAGACTTGAGCGTCTCTGATGCGGGCTGAGCCACTCCCACCATCGCATCAATCGGCTCTAGCCACGATAGAAAATTCAGTGTTCAAAGGCTCCCATGACGGTTGATGAGTTTATCCAACGATGGAAGCGATCGGGCGCCGCTGAGCGCGCTAATTTTCAACCTTTCCTGACTGAACTTTGCGACCTGATCGGCGTCGAGCGGCCCGACGTTTCCACAAAAGATCGAAGGGTTGATGGCTACACGTTCGAGCGAGATGTCACAGACCCCATTTCCGGGAATACGAAGTTCATCGATCTGTACAAGCGCGACTGTTTTGTCCTGGAAGCGAAACAGGGAAGTGAGCCTAAGAAGAAGATAGCAGACCCACGCCAACTCGAACTTGTCTCAGGCGAAGCCTTACTCGACACATCGAAAACCGGCACTGCAGTGCGCGGTACGGCTGCCTGGGCAAAAGCGATGGTTGCCGCTCGTCAACAAGCCTACAACTACGCGACGATGCTGCACGCAAAGGAGGGTTGGCCACCATTCTTGATCATTGTTGATGTTGGGCATGTGATCGAGCTCTACGCGGACTTCAGCGGCATCGGGAAAAACTACACACAGTTTCAGGATGGCAGTCGTTTTCGTATTTCACTTGAAGACCTGCACGACGAGGCTGTTCGAGAAACGCTCCGGCTTGTCTGGACCGATCCGCATGCGCTGGATCCCGCCAAGAAGACTGCGAGGGTCACAAGAAAGATCGCCGACCAACTCGCTGCACTAGGAAATAGTTTCGAAGAACAAGGCCACAAATCTGACTTGGTGGCGCGCTTCCTAATGCGCTGCTTGTTCACTATGTTTGCCGAAGATGTGGAGCTGATACCAAAGGAAAGTCTCACCAAACTACTCGTCGAAATGCGAGGGAGGCCGAAGGACTTGCAAGGTGCCCTGCAAGAACTTTGGGACCGGATGAACACCGGAGGGTATTCTGGCGTATTGCGATCTGACCTTCTCCGTTTCAATGGTGGACTGTTTGCCGAAGCCATCGCTCTGCCAGTAAACGAAATTCAGCTTGGCTTGCTCATTGCAGCCGCCGAAGCAGATTGGCGGGATGTTGAACCAGCCATATTCGGTACGCTTCTCGAACGCGCGCTGAGCGTGAAGGAGCGACACAAGCTAGGCGCGCATTACACGCCCCGCGCGTATGTCGAGCGTCTTGTAACGCCGACCATCATCGAACCGTTGCGAGCAGATTGGGATGCGGTGAAAGCAGCGGCTTTCTCACTCGCGGACCAGCGAAAGGTCAACGACGCGATCGACACTGTAAGGAAGTTTCATCGCGACTTGTGCGACATCAAAGTTTTGGATCCAGCCTGTGGGTCAGGCAATTTTCTGTACGTCGCGATGGAGCAAATGAAACGCTTGGAAGGCGAAGTTATTGGCGTGCTTCGGGACTTCGGCTTCAAGGATGTATTTCTCACCGGTATTGATATGGACGTGTCGGAGAAGGTAACGGTCGATCCGCACCAATTCCTCGGCATTGAAATTAATCCTTGGGCGGCAGCGGTCGCAGAACTTGTATTGTGGATTGGCTATTTGCAATGGCACTTTAAGACGTTCGGTAAGGCGACACCTGCCGAGCCAGTGTTGAAGGATTTTCACAATATAGAGTGCCGCGATGCCTTGCTTGATCTGAAGGGCGAACGCCTACGTCTAGACGCGGATGGTAGGTCAGAATCCCGCTGGGATGGCGAGACCTATATGACTAGCGCGACCGGCCAGCGTGTGCCCGATCCGGACGCTCGGCGGGAGATTGTCGAATTTGACAGTGCGGGACCGACTTCATGGCCGGAGGCCGATTTCATCATCGGCAACCCGCCGTTCATCGGGGCAAGTAGGATGCGCGACGCGCTGGGGGATGGCTACACCGAAACGCTTTGGAAGACCTATCCAAAAATGCCGGAGAGTGCCGACTTCGTGATGTTCTGGTGGGAGAAGGCGGCGCATTTGGCTTCGATTTATCAGCCTGCGTCGGGAAAATCACCTTCCAAGGGTGTGCGCCGGTTCGGCTTCATCACCACGAACAGCCTGCGCCAAGAGTTTGCGAGGCGCGTGTTGGAACCTCACCTAACCCACAGGAAAAAGCCGGTCAGTCTGCTTTTCGCGATCCCGGATCATCCATGGGTGGATTCAAAGGATGGCGCGGCCGTGAGAATTGCCATGACGGTCGCCGCCGCAGGAAAGCGTGATGGTCGATTAGTTTCGGTGATCAAGGAATGGCGCTCTCCGAACGAGGACTTTTCTTGGCTCATCGAAACAGATCAGAAATCGGGTCACATAAATGCCAATCTGACCGTCGGTCCCGACGTGACGCAATGCATCTCGCTGTTGGCAAATAGGGGCCTGGCAAGCAAGGGAGTTACGCTCCACGGCCAAGGCTTCGCTGTATCACAAGCTGAAGCGCAGTCGCTAATTAGGAGTGACGGTGTCAAAGCTGAAAAGGTGGTTCGGCCTTACCTCAACGGCCGTGACCTCGTCCAGAACGGCACTCAGCGTTGGGCAATTGATCTCTTTGGGCTTAGCGAAGACTACGTTCAGAACGAGCTTCCAGCAATATACCGAAAGCTAATCGAGGAAGTTAAACCTCATCGCATGCAAAATAATCGAGCTCAATATCGAGACTATTGGTGGATTTTTGGGGAGCCGCGAAAGGATATTCGCCCAGCTCTGGAAGACCTTGATCGGATAATTGTTACAGCGAGGACGGCAAAGCATCGCGTATTCTTGACTCTTGATAGTGACAGTATTCTTGAAAGCGAGATCGTGTGCATAGCAATTGATGGATTCGACCAATTGGCGGTATTGAGTTCTCGGTTGCACACGATTTGGGCTTTGGCCTGTGGCAGCGTTCTAGGCCCCACTCCTCGTTACACAAAATCGACTTGCTTTGATCCGTTTCCATTTCCAGTTCTGACGCCTGCGCAGAGCGAGAAACTGTCTCACCTAGGCGAACAACTCGACGCGTATCGAAAAGCTCGACAGACCGAACACCCACAACTGACTCTGACGGGGATGTATAATGTCCTTGAACGCGCGCGAGAAATTGAAGCCAGTCGCTCAGGTGAAATATTACAGGGCCGGGACCGGGAAATCTATGAGCAGGCAGGTATTGCGCGTCTGCGTGACCTGCATGCCCAAATAGATGTCGCCGTCGCCGACGCCTATGGTTGGCCTACCGACTTGTCCGAAGAAGAAATCCTATCCTACTTGGTGGCACTCAATCGCGAGCGAGCTCTCGAAGAGGCCGTCGGGAACGTCAAATGGTTGCGCCCCGACTATCAGAATCCGACCGGCGAAACGGGACCATCCAAGACTGGAACGCTGGAGCTGGAAGACCAGATAGCGACCGGCAAGCTCCCATGGCCCAAAGAACTGCCTACCCAGATGGCCACGGTTCGCGCCGTGCTCTCAGATCTTGGTAGCGCAAGCGTCGAACAAGTCAGTAGTCAGTTTGTCAGGGCGCAACGGAAGACGATTAAAGATCGTCTCGAAGTCCTCGCTGCACTCGGACAAGCAGAACGGTTGGAAGACGATCGATATGCCGCCTGATTTTTCGCAAAGGGGGTATATTTGGGCGTGCGAATTACTTACGAATATACTATGTCGTTTAATTAAAATGGTTTACCTGACTACCGTGAGTCCTCTTCTGTCAAAGTGGGGGCTTGCTGTTGCCAGCGACGAAACATGCCCATTGCTCATACAGTGGCTTCCGTTGATCCAGATAGTCGGTGCGCCGGTAAGCGCGCTCCACGGCCCCGCCGATCGTGTGCTGGACCATTGTCTCCTTGACCTCGAAACTCGCGTCGGTCTGGTCTTCCAGCCAAACGCGCAGACTGGTCCTGAATCCGTGCGGGCGGGCTTTTAATCCCCGGCGCTCCATCATCCGGCTAAGCGTCGCATCGCTCATCACACCCTTTCGGACTGAAGGAAACAAAAACCCGTCGCGGGAAAACGGCTTTGCCAGTTCGATAATGCGCAGCGCTTCGTCGGACAGGTGACAATGAAAGGCTTCGGTGGCGTCCTTCTTTCCCTTGAGCAGTTCTGGAGGCGCCGTCCAGATATTGCCCTCAATGTGCTCCAGGCGGAGGAAGCGGACGGGCTTCACTCGGTGGCCGGTCAGGATCAATAGCTTCATCGCAAGGTTCGCGATCGTTGGTTCCTGTAGGCTGGCATAGAATGCTGGAACGTCCTGCCAAGGCATTGCTTCGATGTGTTGTGTTCGGTGGCGTTGCTTTCCGAGCAGGGCCTTTGCCTTGTCAGTCGCTTGAATGTCTACATCCAGACCGAGCGCTGCAGCATGTTGGAGAACCAATCCAAGCCGGTTCATTGCCTTGCGGGCGGTGACCGCTTTTTCATGCCAGATCGGCCCAAGCGTATCCCGAATAAGCCTCTGGTCGATACAGGAGACCGGATAGGATCCTAGCTTGGGCAGAACATGGAGTTCCAACGGCGAAAACCAGCGTCCGGCTTTGCCATCATCTCGCAGCTCCGCCTTGCGCGCTTCAAACGCTTCTTGAGCAATCTTCCGGAGCGTATTGTCGTATCGGATCGCGTCCCGTCGTTCCTTGTCTCGTTGAAGGATCGGATCAACCCCTTGTTTGACAAGGTTGCGGGCTGCGTCTGCCGCTTCCCGTGCGCGTTGGAGAGGCACGTCAGCCAGAGTGCCTAACCCCATTTCTCGCCGCTTTCCGTGAAGGGTAAAGCGATAGAACCATTTGGCTCTCGCCTCGTTCACTGCATGGAGCCAGAGACCACCGCCATCATTGTATTTGCCAGCTGGCGCTGACTTCACGAACGCTGCCGAGAGCTTGTGACGGGTGCGATGGGAAACCAAATACAGACCACCTTTCAGACCACCCATTAATATTGGATGCAATTGAGCCTGGCAAGACTGTATCGGACAACACGGCGTTGTTATTTATTGCATTTTGGTATCTAAAGTGTTCTGCATGGGACGTGGATGGATTGATGTTCAACGCTCCTTAGCGGCACCATTCCCCAATCCCATCAGGCCACGGTTCCGCACACGCGAGGTCATTCGCGTCGCAGGCCTGCCGTGCCTGCAAGCTTGGCGGCGTCCTATCGGACCCCGGAACCTTCGCGATAAAATGAATCCTGTGGTGCCAGAAGAGGACTCGAAAGGCAGGCATAATACCTTGATAATGTTATCATTATAAATATCAATTCTGATTGATGCCATCAAAAATGCCATCATAGCGCCTTCGTAGGTATGAGCAATCGGAGCCAAATGCAGAAAGACTGAACTAGTTTGTTCGCCATTCGCGGGCATCCTGGATCAGCTTCGCTAGAAGCTCTCCGTGTTCCCGCACGTCCTTCTCGGTGACGCGGATCCGATAGTTGCTCCAGCGAGCGTCATATTCGAGGGTCTCCATGCCAGCCGCCTCGATCAATGAATCAATCTCTTCCGACCTAGGAATCTTGGGCTCGAACTTTACGAAACTTCGGGTGGGCCGGAACGTGACGTAGTTGTTCGCACGCCCGTTCTCTGAAAGTCCCACATAGAACTTATTGTATTTGAGCTCGACGCCTGGGTCGCCTTGTTTGACCAGAGCAAACAGCCTGTCCATTACGGCCATGGTCGCCGCAGTTCCGCGCTCCCTTTCCCAGAACGCTCGATCGGTCGCGGCACTCAGGGCGTCTTCGTCTTCATCGACATAGCCGCGCGACATTTCATTCAGCACTTTTGTGAAAACCAAAGTGACATGAGCATCGACTTGGAACGCCTGCATTTGAATAGCGACGATCGGCATGTTTCCGTTGAACAGGGAAATCACATTTAGGAACCGGCTTGTAACGTCTTCCGCAACCAGAACCGCGCAGTGTTCGTATTGAGGGTACCGGCGCCGCTCAATGTCCCAATATTCTATCGTCCGAATGATGTGGGCTTCGTCAGTTGCGCCTAGCTGGAGTTCCACCTCAAATCTCTTATACGTTTCAGGATCTTGAAGAAGCAGATCAAGCCTGCCCGCTCTGGGCTGAATGCGCTCTCTATCCCTCAACACGAGTTCACCCAGGCCAAGAATGGACGGATCTTCCGCGATAATCTGCTGAACCCAAGCCTCGGAATAGTCGGGGTGGTTTCGCAGAGATATTCGCTTCGCAGTCATATAGGTCATTTTCGGTTCTATTCCGCCGCTGTTGTGCTGGGCCTCGGTCTTGGTGAGTCGCGTGCTTCCAACCAAATTTCCACAGATAGCCCGCTTTAATCAGTTAAACCCTTCGTTGCGGCGGCGGCAATATCGATTTTTGTGCGAATAAGCCCGGCCTTGTCCAAGTAGGTGTTTTCGTTTCCGACAAAACTCGCTTATCAACCAACCTCATAACGAAATTAGAGGGCAGGAATGGCAACGAACGGAACGGATCTTGGTTTTGAAGCGGAGCTGTTCAAGGCCGCCGACAAGTTGCGCGGGAACCTTGAGCCGTCTGAGTACAAGCATGTCGCGCTTGGGCTGATCTTCCTGAAATATATTTCAGACGCTTTCGACACACAGCATGCCAGACTGGAAACTGTGGAGTTCGCGGATCCAGAGGATCCTGAAGAATACCTCGCCGCGCGCGTCTTCTGGGTGCCGCCGCTGGCACGGTGGGCTAATCTTAAGGCCAATGCCCGTGTGCGCGATCTTGAGATCACCGACCCTACCACCGGCAAGAATCGCAAGGTGGACATCGGCGGCCTGATCGATGCGGCGATGGAGGCTATCGAGAAGGCTAACGAGTCCACGCTTAAAGGCGTCCTGCCCAAGGACTATGGCCGCCCGCAGCTCGACAAGACCATGATCGGCGATCTGGTCATGCTGTTCTCCGACATCGGCATGCACAGCAAGGATGGCCAGTCGACGGACCTGCTGGGCCGGGCCTATGAATACTTCCTCTCGGGCTTTGCGGGCGCTGAAGGCCGACGCGGCGGCGAGTTCTTCACCCCGCGCTCCGTGGTGCGCACAATGGTTGAGATGCTGGAACCCTATAAAGGCCGCGTCTATGACCCTTGCTGCGGATCAGGCGGCATGTTCGTCCAGTCGGAAAAGTTCATCGAAGACCACGCCGATCAGAAAGACGTCGAGAAGGCGAAGCGCCAGATTTCGATTTACGGGCAGGAGCGCAATCATACAACGTGGAAGCTCGCCAAGATGAACCTGGCCGTGCGCGGCATCGATGCGGAAATCGCCTGGAACAATGAGGGCAGTTTCACCAAGGATGCCTTCCCCAATCTGAAGTTCGATTACAGCCTCGCCAATCCGCCGTTCAATATTTCCGATTGGTGGAATGAAAGCCTCGCTGAGGATGCGCGCTGGCAGTATTTCGGAACGCCGCCCGCAGGCAATGCCAACTATGCGTGGCTCAGCCATATCTACCATCATCTGGCGCCGCGCGGCACGGCGGGTGTGGTGCTGGCCAATGGCTCCATGTCGTCGCAGAGCAATGGCGAAGACGAAATACGTCAGCGGATGATCGAGAAAGATGCGGTTGACTGCATGGTTGCCCTGCCGGGCCAGCTGTTCTACTCGACACAGATTCCGGCCTGCCTCTGGTTCCTGGCGCGAAACAAGTCTGCCAATGGCCACCGCGACCGGCGCGGCGAAGTGCTGTTCATCGATGCCCGCAAGCTCGGCACGATGGTTGACCGCACAAGGCGGGAGTTTTCCGCTGAAGACATCGCGAGGATTACCGGCGCCTATCATGCCTGGCGCTGCAAACCTGAGGAGATGAAGGCAAAGGGGCTCGCGCCTTACGAAGACGTGCCCGGCTTCTGTGCCAGTGTCAGCCATGCCGACATCGCCAAACAGGGCCACGTCCTGACGCCGGGCCGCTATGTCGGTGCGGAAGACATCGAGGATGACGGCATCCCGTTTGCGGAGAAATTTGCCGGTCTACGCGCAACGCTGACGGAACAGTTTACGGAAGGGCGCGCGCTGGAGGCGCGGATTGAAGCCGCATTTGATGCAGTGGTCCCACATGTCTCCTGACTTTCTGTTTCCAGTACATGACGCTGATTGGTCAATCACAACCTTGGGAGAGGCGGCAGCGCTCGGTGGCGGCAATGTCCAGACAGGCCCATTTGGAAGCCAGTTGCATGCTGCTGACTATGTTGAGGACGGCATCCCATCCGTGATGCCTCAGAACATAGGTGAAAACACACTCAGTGAGGACGGCATTGCTCGGATAACGGCGGAAGACGCACTGAGGCTAACCAAATACCTGCTCCAAACAGGTGACATTGTTTACAGCAGGCGCGGTGATGTCGAGCGACGAGCATTAATCCGAGAGAAAGCCAATGGATGGCTCTGTGGAACAGGGTGCCTTCGCGTTCGCTTCGGCCCCGGTTCCGTTGACCCTGAATACGCCACTTACTACTTGGGGCATTCAAAGGTTCGGGAGTGGATCGGCAACAACGCCGTTGGCGCCACGATGCCAAACCTCAACACCAAAATCCTTTCTTCTGTACCGTTTGTTCTTCCTCCGCTCCCTGAGCAAGTGAGAATTGCCAGCATTCTATCCGCGCTCGACGACAAGATAGAACTGAACCGGCGGACGAATGAGACGCTGGAGGTTATGGCGCAAGCGATCTTCAAGGACTGGTTCGTCGATTTCGGCCCCGTGCACCGCAAGATGCGAGGCGAAACTGATCCCACCGCGATACTCGGCGGCTTGATCACCAGCCCTTCCGAAGCCGCCACCCTAGCCGCCCTCTTCCCCGACACCCTTGGCGCCAAGGGCTTGCCGGAGGGATGGAGTGAGGAGCCGATCGGAGATGTTTGCGACACGGTAGGCGGAGCGACACCGCCAACCAAGACTGCAGAATACTGGGAAGATGGAAAGCACTTTTGGGCCACGCCGAAAGACCTATCCAATCTGTCGGGCCTGTATGTCAGAACGACAGAGCGCACCATTACTGATGAAGGGCTAGCAAGGATTAGTTCGGGCTTGTCACCGAGAGGAAGCGTCTTGATGTCGTCACGTGCCCCGATTGGCTATGTGGCGATCGCGTCGGTCCCGGCTGCTGTGAACCAAGGCTTTATTGTTCTGCGTCCAACCGAACGCTTGCCTACGGAGTATGCGTATTTCTGGACCAAGGCGAACATGGATCTGATCGAGAGCAACGCCAACGGATCAACCTTCCAAGAAATCAGCAAAAAAAACTTTAGGCCTCTCCCTGTCATCATTCCAGACGCGGAAATAATGTTGGCCTTCGTGAACCTTACGAAGCCGATGCTCGGACGAATAGAACAAGGAGAAATCGAAAACCAAACCCTGGCTGAAACCCGCGATTATCTCCTCCCACGACTGATGTCCGGCCAGATCCGCGCAGGCGAGCCTCAAGGCATGAGCGCGTGATTTATTCCTTGTTGCCCAGTCTTTTGGAGTTGGGGGATGCCGTATCCCATAATCTGGAGTTCGCTTACCGGAATGATACACGCATCAGCTATGGCGAAGAGACCATAACTGAAACGAACCTGTTAGCTCTTCAGCGGCGGCATCCGAAACGTGTTCGGATTCAGACCTTTAGTAAGGCCAAAGAGGTTGAAAACGGCAGCGATTGGGAATGGATGATCATTGGTGATGTGCTGACCTATCGCGCGCGCATTCAGGCAAAACGCATTGATAAGAATGGGCACCTGAAGGGGCTTAACCGGAAAGCCAAAACAGCGGTCTTGAGCCAGATGGACGCCCTCATTCAAGGCGCGGCAGCGGAAAACATAAGAGCTCTCTATTGTTTCTATTGCACAGACAAGCATCGTTCGATTTGGAAATCCCCGATAGATCAGTTCCAACCGGGCTGTCTGGTTGCAGATGCGACAACCATAAAAAACCTGGACCCACAAAAATTTCCTGATGTTGAAGCCGTAAGCGTTCCTTGGCATTTCCTTTTTTCGCAGGACCGCTTCAACAAAATTGATCCGCCAGCGCTTTCTGCGCGCGATGTATACAGTTCCTTCTTGCTCCAACCGGCCGGATTACCGGTTGGGAGGTTTGATGCTGTACGTTCGTCGGACACCGGCGCTGAGAGCCATAGGCCTGAACGATCCGATCCACTGGCGGTCTCAGGCAAACCGCTCGGTCAGCTGCTCAATCGGCCCCTTGAGGGCGTCGGCGACCTCGAAGCAATCATAGGCGTAACGGGGATGGAGCGAACATTCCCTACGTCGGTCATGCGAGCAATGCGTGAAGAGCGACAGGAAGCATTGGCCCCTCAAGGCTTGATTGTCATAGACATTAGCGAGGATAGATTTCTCCGATGACTAGAGGCTTCTCCGAAGACCATGTCGAGCAGGCGGGCATCGAGACGCTTAAGGGCCTTGGCTGGCAATATCTCGATGGTATCGCCATATCGCCAGATGGATCGGCGCCGCAACGGTCAAGCTTTGCTGACACAATCCTGACGCGCAGGTTTGATCAGGCGGCGCGAGCGATCAACCCCGACTTACCGGACGAAGCGATAGATGCGGCTATGCGCCAGGTGCTGAACACGGACAAACCCAACCTGGTTGAAGAGAACCGTCGGCTACATGCGCTGATCACGGATGGCGTCGGAGTAGAATATCGCGCTGATGACGGCAGCGTGAAAAGCGACCGCGTCTGGCTTATCAACTTTGACAACATCGAGGCAAACGACTGGCTCGTGACAAACCAGTTCACCGTCGTTGAGGGCCAGCGGACCCGCCGCCCCGATCTCGTCTGCTTCCTGAACGGCCTGCCTGTTGCCGTGGTGGAGCTGAAGAATCCCGGCTCTCAATCCGCGACGCTGACATCGGCCTATAATCAGCTCCAGACTTACAAGGAACAGGTGCCGTCCCTGTTCCGCACCAATGCCGTCCTGGTGACCTCCGACGGCATGGAAGCCCGCATTGGCTCGCTCACGGCGAATGAAGAACGCTTCATGCCGTGGCGAACTGTGAACGGCGAAGACTACGCGCCGCCCGGAACGCCGGAACAGGACACGCTTTTGCGCGGCGTATTCGACAAGCGCGTCTTTCTCGATCTGATCCGGGATTTCACGGTTTTCGGCAATGGCGACGATGGCCTTTTCAAGATCGTTGCGGGCTATCACCAGTACCACGGCGCGAAGAAAGCCGTGCGGGAAACGATCGAAGCCGTGAAGCCCGGCGGTGATCGCAAGATTGGTGTGATCTGGCATACGCAAGGCTCTGGCAAGAGCTTCCTCATGGCCTTCTTCGCGGGCTTGGCTGTGAAATCGAGAGATCTGGAAAATCCGACACTGCTGGTCCTGACAGACCGAAATGATCTGGATGATCAGCTTTACGGCACCTTCAGTCTTTGCAGCGATTTGATCCGGCAGACGCCGAAACAGGCAACAAGCCGTGAGGACCTGAAGAGCCTTCTCGATACGTCGGCAGGCGGCGTCATATTCTCGACCGTTCAGAAGTTTTCACCCATGCCAGGTGAGGAGCACTTCCCGCTACTGACCAATCGCCGGAACGTCATCATCATCGCCGACGAAGCCCACCGCAGCCAATACGGCCTGTCAGCCAAGATCGATGCGGAAACGGGCGTGAAACGCTATGGCTATGCGCACTACATCCGCCAGGCCCTGCCGAACGCCTCATTCATCGGGTTCACGGGAACGCCGATCGAAGGGAGCGACGTCAACACGCCCGCTATCTTCGGTGACTATATCGACGTCTACGACATCTCCCGTGCCGTGGAAGATGGGGCAACCGTGCCAATCTACTACGAAAGCCGCCTCGCCCGCATTGAACTCGACGAAGACAAGAAGCCACTGATCGACGCCGAGATTGAGGCGCTGACGGAAGACGACACGCTTAGCGAGGCGGAAAAGTTCAAGGCGAAATGGTCCAATGTCGAAGCGCTTGTTGGTTCCCATGAGCGGTTGCAGCAGGTTGCGGCTGATTTGGTAGCGCACCTGGAGAAACGAATCGAAGCGCTCGACGGAAAGGCGATGGCCGTTTGTATGAGCCGGCGAATATGCGTTGCACTCTACAATGAGATTGTTGCGCTTCGGCCTGACTGGCACTCGGAGGATGACGAAGGCGGCGCGATCAAGATCGTGATGAGCGGTGCCGCGTCAGACCCGCTTGAGTGGCAACAGCACATAGGCGGGAAGAGGCGGCGAGACACGTTGGCGAAGCGCGCCCGTGATGCCTCCGATCCTCTGAAACTCGTTATCGTGCGCGATATGTGGCTCACCGGATTTGACGCGCCCTGCATGAATACGATGTACGTTGACAAACCGATGCGCGGGCATGGCCTGATGCAGGCAATCGCGCGTGTGAACCGCGTATTTAAAGACAAGCCGGGCGGGTTGATTGTCGATTATATTGGTATCGCGCAGAATCTCCGAACCGCGCTGGCCGACTACAGCGACTCGGATAAATCCAAGACGGGCATTGACGAAGAAGACGCCGTCGCCGCGCTTCAGGAATACTATGAACGCGTCAGTCTCATTTTTCACGGGTTCGATTATTCGGGTGGCATCCACGGTACGCCTCTCCAGAAGCTCGCCGCTCTGGCTGGCGCGCTGGACTGGGTGCTGCGCTGGCAGGAAGTGGAAGCCGGAAAAGCCGCAAACGATGCCGACAAGAAGAAAGCACACCGCGCCTTCAATGACTTGGTTCTGAACCTGTCGAAGGCCTACGCGCTGGCGGCGGCAAGCGACTACGCGGCGACGGTGCGGGACGAAGTTGGCTTCTTCCAGGCGGTCAGAGCGACGCTCAACAAAAAGACGGTCACAG
The DNA here is from genome assembly GCA_963973995.1 of uncultured Alphaproteobacteria bacterium. GTDB lineage: Bacteria > Pseudomonadota > Alphaproteobacteria > Caulobacterales > Hyphomonadaceae > Hyphomonas. The sequence continues at coordinate 123,439 of CAXBCO010000006.1, read as the reverse complement.
GCAAGCTTTCCGCGCATGATCGGACTTTCGCCGTTCAGCAGTTGATTGACCAAGCCGTCGCATCTTCCGAGATCGTGGACGTACTTCGAGCGACCGGCCTGAATGCGCCGGATATTTCCATCCTTTCGGATGAGTTCCTCGCCGAAGTCGCTGGCATGAAGCAGAAGAACCTCGCGCTTGAAGCGTTGAAAAAGCTTCTGAACGGCGCGATCTCGGCACGATCCCGAACCAATCACGTGGAGGCGAGGACATTCTCTGCGCGCCTTGAGGATGCCGTGGCCCGGTACCACGCCAACGCCATATCAGCGCTCGAAATGATTCAGGAGTTGATCGCGCTTGCTAAAGACCTGAAGGCCTCACAGTCACGCGGACAAGATCTGGGCCTCAGCCCTGAAGAGATCGCCTTCTATGACGCCCTTGCCGAGAATGAGAGCGCCGTTGAGGCGATGGGCGACGAGCGCCTCCGTGTCATCGCGCACGAGCTACTGGAGAACCTTCGTTCGAATGCCACTGTTGATTGGCACCGAAAGGAGAGCGCGCGCGCCCGAATGCGTATTCTCGTGAAGCGCATCCTGAAGAAATATGGTTATCCCCCGGATCTGTCAGATGAGGCCGTGCAAACGGTTCTGGCGCAGGCAGAAATCCTCCTCCGTGAGGTTGGCCGGTAGCTGATTAGGCGTCGTGGCCTTTGCGCAGGCGGTCCACCAATGCCTCAAGCTCGGTTAGGGAGACGGTTGGCTCGCTGGGTGTGCCCCGAGTCGCGAGGCGAGAGAGTATCTCGCTGGTGCGTGAATCATCGATTTTACCGTAGCTGGTCCATGTCGTGATCGGCTTTTCGTGGCCGAGATTCTGGCTCCATGCCTTGGCGCTTTCGAGATCCAACTTCAGGCGGTAGGCCAGTTGCGCAAGGGTCTTTCTGAAGCTGTGCGGGTGGAAATACGGCAGACCCGCCTCTTCGAAGCGCTCGCGGAAAATGCGGCGGATCGCCGTCGCGCTGGTCCAGAACTCGCGTTTGAGGCCAGAGGCTGAAAATTCGCCGTCCGTGTTTAGCGTCACCTCTGTTTGAGGAAAGAGCGGGTCAGAGTCGCCGAAGTGCAATTCCGTCTTGAGATAGGCGATCCATTCGGCAACGACGGCCTCGACATCGTCGCCCACCGGGAAAAAGAACGTCGTCATAGTTTTGCTGTTCTTGGTCTTCACGACGCGTGCGTCCTGATCCACTTCGCGCCGATTCAGATCGACCTTGCCAATGGGGAGCGAGGCGATTGCCGCGTCACGCATGCCGGTAAGGAGCGCCCAGGCGATCAATGCGCGGTCGCGTTGTTCAATGGCGGTTGAGTGCGGCGCGGTCGTGATCACATGGCGGATCTGTTCCAACGATGGAACGGGACGCTCCCGTCTGGCTGTGGCTACACGGGTGTCATTTGCCGAGGGATTGAAATACTCGCAATCGGCGTAGCGGACCGTACTGCGATAGCCTTGCTGATCGGCGAGCCATAGAAAGAAGGCCTTCACATCCAACAGGCGCGAACGGATTGTCGCCTTTTGTAGCGGCTTTCCGGTTTTTTCATGCAGCGCGGCGTTCAGGTCGCGCTTGAATTTGATCGCCTGCTCAATGCGGAATGTCGCGAAATCCTTCCAGCCCGTGGACTTCTCAAACAGAGCAATCGCGGCGGCGGCTTGGTCTGCCGTGGCGGGGCTTCGGCGCCGGGCTTCCTCAAGCCAGGCGAGGTATTTTCGCTTCATGCGTTCATTCTTCGGATGGTGCTTTGCCAATGTCCTGGCCTCCTGTTTCAAAGTGCACATTCAGGCAGGGATGTGCGGTCTCGATTAGGTGTCGAATGGCCTCCGAAGCTGAAAGGCTCAATTTCTCGCCAAGCGTCGCAATTTGGCGCGCGGAGTAGCGCCGATAGATCGGGCGCTCGCAGGCCTCGCAGAGCATGCACACGTTGAATGTGGAGATGCTGGCCCGGACAAGTTCTGCCATGCGCCCGGCAGCGCTTCTTGGGGCCTTGCACGAAAAGCAGAGGCATTGATCTATGCGCAATCTCTGCTTCGGCTTACGCCGCGCCTTGAGAAAAGCGATCAACTCGGAGCCGAGTATGAGGGCGGGTCTCTGGCTGTCGATTACCGGCAGCTTACCGCCTTTCAGCCATCGGCGCACGGTGGGCTTGCACACTCCCAGCGCTCGGGAAGCTTCGTCTACCGTGTAGCTGCGATGGATCTTGATGGCGCGCCAATTTGGCTTATTCGCCATAGCCTGTCACGCCGGTGGCGATCAGATCGCGGATGTCTTCGGCGCGCCAGACCGTGACGCGTGCGCCAAGTTTGAGTGGTTTCGGAAACCGGCCGTCTTTCACGCCCGCCCACCAAGTTGACTTACTGATCGGGATAGGGCCGCGAGGCGCGAGAATATCTTTAAGGCGCAGAAAGCCGGTTTCGGGCATCTTGAATGGATAAGACATCGAATCACTCCGTTTGTTGAGGTTCGATGAGGATTGCATGAGACCGGTTGGCGCATGGGGAACAGTCGCTATTCCCTACCTATAGCGCTGGAAACAAACCTATTTCCGTTGTTCCTGCTTTGCTGTGGCTGCGGCGGCCGCAAGGTGAAATCGTATCCGTTTGTTCGAAAGTCTCAGCCCCGTAAGATCCATGTCGGATTCGATCTTGGAAACTGCGGGCCACTGCTCGTTTTCGGGGGTGAATTTGTATTTTGCCTTGGCCATCGAAAAGATGATTTTGTGAAGACTTTTCCGTTCGCGGGGATCAAGTGTGTCGTGGTCAATTGTTGTGAAAACAGGCTGAACAGTCTGCTGATCTGCGAGTTTCAACGCAAGTTCAGCTTGGTTGAGTTGCTCGTTTAAGCGCTGGATTTCAACGTCAGTATCGACCCGGAAATCGTTGAGTGCTTGAGCCCATCTGCGATCATTTTCCAAAAGTTCCGCATTCCTAGCTTGGAGATCAGCAATATCGGTTTCCAACTCTTCGCTGATCGCCTTCCAGTCTGCGATCTGATGGCCAAGTGCGGCGACCGCTTCGACCAAATCGGGAGCACAGCTCAACCGGGTGCGAGTAAGCCAAGCTAAATATTCGCCGGGCGTGGCTTCCTCTTCAAGTTGGCCTGCTTCTATCCAATTTTGGGCGATTGAATATCTGGCTCGAAATTCTTTGGCGAGTTCAGAGCTCGTGACGGGCTCGCCAGCTTGGAGAAGCGTCAAGGCGTTGACCACGTCCGGGCTTCGACCCAGAGACAAGGCGATACATTCGTCTATTGTCCAGGTCAGCTGCCTAGCCCATCTGCCGTAATCGGCGAACGCCGCAGGCGCGTTGAAGAACAATCCAGCATCGACTTCTTCGCGATAATCTATGCGATCTTCTTCCCGAAAGGCGATGCGCTCTCGGAACCGGGAGTGCAGTTGTTCTTCATCGAGAGATTCCAACGAAGCGCGAAAAGCGAGCACATCCGAACTTTCCACCGCCCAGTTAATGGAAAATGTTCCAGTCAGCAGGTCTTCGCTCGAAATTTGGGCAAACCTATCGAGGGTAAGCCAGTTTATTTTGGCGCGGCGCGAAAAATAGTGGTGCTCCATTCTTGAATCCTGTGCAGGCAAGTCGGGACCGGAAAGACTCCGGCCCCTAGTGATAACATCCGACAAGATGTGAATGAGTCCTGCTTGCGCTCAAGATTTACTTGCGATTTTCATCGGCAGCGCGTCCAATCTGTTCCGCCCACCAATCGGCCATTCTGACGCGCTCGTCCCAATAGCGCGCCCTGTGGTAAGCCTTCCGCACCTGATCGGCGCCAATATGGGCAAGTTCAGCTTCGATCGCATCGGCAGACCACTTGCCGCTTTCGTTGAGAAGGCTTGAAGCGCTGGCGCGGAAGCCGTGAGAAGTATGCTCGTCCTTCGTGAAACCCATGCGCCTCAGGGCGCCATTCAAGGTATTCTCGCTAATCGGCTTTCCGGGTGACAATTGCGAGGGGAAGGCAAGCTCATAATTGCCCGTATGGCGCTTTAGATCACGAAGGATTTCAACGGCGAGCGGGGCGAGCGGTTTTATGTGCTCGCGGCGCATTTTGGTGCGGACGGCGGGAACAGTCCAGGTTGCCGCATCCAGATCAAATTCAGTCCAGGTCGCTAGCCGCAATTCACCGGGGCGTGGATAGAGCAGAACCAGAAGCTTAAGGGCGGCCTGGCTTTCAAGGGCGCCCTCATAGGCCCACACAGCGCGCACGAGTCCCGCAAATGCCTTGGCAGTGGTTATGGCTGCACGATGGGTCACCGTTGGGGTTATCAGGGCGCCGCGCAATCCAAATGTCGGGTCAGTATCGGCGCGCGCTGTAGCTATGGCGTATCGGAACACCTGACTGATCACCGCGCGAAGGCGACGGGCAGACTCATAGTTGCCGAGTGCCTCAACTTTTCGAAGCGGCACGAGCACGTCTGATGCGGCGATTGTCGTGATTGGTTTGGAGCCGAGATCCGCGTTGGCCGTATCGATAAGCCACTGCTTCTTCGAAAGCGTAGTCTCGGCGAGACCTTCCTTGGCACCCTTTGCCAGCATTTCTGCCGCGATGGCGGCGAACGTGTGTTCTGTGAGGGCGCGCTGCTCTTCCTTTCGAGCTTTAGCTTTGGCCATCGGGTCAATGCCGTCGGCCAACAGCGTTTTAGCCTCCAGCCGCCTTTCGCGGGCGCGAGCGAGCGAAACTTCAGGATAGGCGCCGAGGGAAAGCGTCTTCATCTTGCCCTCAACCCGATAGAACAGCTTCCAGAGTTTGGAGCCGTTCGGCTTCACTTCGATGCAAAGGTTGCCGCCATCTGATTGGCGGTAAGTTTTTGGGCCGGGCTTCAGGTTGCGGATCTGGACATCTGAGAGGGGCATTTGATGGCATTGCCTTCGGTGATGGCATCGAGAAACCGCACAATGCCATCAATACTGCCATCTTTCAAACCGGATGCCATCAAATGCCATCGCACCAAGCCGGACGTCAAATACCCTGCAATCGCTATGATGTGCAGTGTTTACAGGGAATTTTGGACGTAAAAAAACCCCGCCGAAGCGAGGTTTGGTGCCCAGAAGAGGACTCGAACCTCCACTCCCTTGCGAGAACTACGACCTGAACGTAGCGCGTCTACCAATTCCGCCATCTGGGCACGGGGTAGGAAGGCGGTCAGATACGTCTTGATGCGACGGGCGTCAACGGGGAATGCAGCGGTGCGAGCCGTGTTGCATCATAAAATCGGCATCTGCCGTGTCGGCGGGCCTGCTGGACGGGGACTCGGACTTCGATTCCGCTGAAATCCGCCTGCCGGCTCAGGACTGGACGACGAAGAGGCCGGCGATGATCAGGCAGGCGCCGATGGCGTATTTCACGGTCAGCGGCTCTTTCAGGAAAAAGGCGGCCATCAGCGGCACCAGCACGAAGGTGAGCGCCATGAAGGAATAGGCCATCGAGAGCGGCACCATTTTCAGGACATAGACCCAGGCGAGGGTGGCGATGCCATAGAGGGCGACCGCGACGAGGAAGACCGGGCTGAACAGGATCGAGTAGAAGGGCGCGTCCGGTTTGTCGGCGAGCTGGATGCCGGTCTGCTTGAAGAGGACCTGCCCGAACGCGATGGTCATCGGTGTCAGCACGAGCAGGCCGTAGACCGGCAGCGACAGGGCTTTCATCGCGCTCATTGGCCGTCGGCGGTCCGCTGGGCAGGCGAGCCGGAGGCTGGCAGGTCCTGCCGGCGATCGACAAGCGGCGTCGTGCCGGAACGGTAATGCTCTCCCCGCGATGGCGCGATCGAAAGGTAATGGATGCGTTTCTGTTCGGCGCGGCCGCGCGCGACCGAGTCGAGGATGACGCCGGCAATGAAGGTCATCATCGCGCCGAGCAGGAGCGTCATGGCGAGCATCCATGTCGGGATGCGGTCGACCAGTCCGGTAGCCAGATAGTCGCGGATGACCGGCGCCATCAGGAAGACCGACGCGGCCAACAGGAAGGTGGCGACATAGCCGAAGAACAGGAAGGGGCGCGTCTCCTTCATCAGCATGCCCATCATGCGCAGAATGCGGAAACCGTCGCGGAAGGTCGAGAGCTTGCTTTCGGATCCGTCCATGCGGCGGCCATAGCTGAACTCGACTTCCGATACCGGCAGGCGCAGCATGGACGCGTGTACGGACATTTCGGTTTCGATCTCGAAGCCGGGCGACGAGGCCGGGAAGCTCTTGGCGAACCGGCGCGTGAAGGCACGATAGCCGGAGAAGATGTCGGTGAACTCGTTGCCGAAGAGCGCCTTGTACACCGTATTGAAGATTCGGTTTCCGAACGCATGGCCGTTGCGGCCGGCGTCCTGCTGCACATTGCGGCGGGTGCCGACAACCATGTCGGCCCGGTCGTCCAGCAGGGTCTGGATCATTTCCGGCGCGGCGGTCGGGTCATACGTGCCGTCGCCATCGGCCATGAGATAGATGTCGGCATCGATGTCGGCGAACATCTGGCGTACGACATTGCCCTTGCCCTGGCGGCGTGACGGCACGACCGTGGCGCCCGCGAAGACCGCCTGCTCGGATGTATCGTCACTGGAATTATTGTCATAGACAAAGATGCGGGCGCCCGGGAGCGCCTTGCGAAAGCCGAGCACAACGGCGGCAATCGACTTGCCCTCATTGTAGCAAGGCAGGAGTATTGCGATATTCAGGTCGCTGAAAGATATGTCGGTCACGCGTCCACCCATTGCCTCAATTTAGGCATTTCTACACGGGCGAAGGTTAAGGTCGCCTTTCAGGCACGCGACGGGGCAGGGGACGCAAGATGGACAGACCAGCCGGAACCGGAATGGCAGATTGGGCGATTGCGCTGGGCTTCGGCCTGTTGCTGGTGGCCTGCCTTCTCGTGGTGAGCGCCGTGTCGGGACTGTTTGCATCAGCCAGCATGGACGCCGACAATGCGATGCGGCTGGTCGAGATACAGGATTATCTTGGCGGTCAGGACTGGTTCGATGTCAGCCAGGCGCGGCTCGGCCCCGATGGCGGAACGGCGATGCACTGGTCGCGGCTGGTGGACGTGCCCGTTCTGGCTATCACGTCGCTGCTGGATGTTTTCCTGCCATCAGAGGCGGCATTGCATTGGGCGACGGTGGTCTGGCCGCCGGTCAGCGTGTTGCTTCTGGTCTGGGCGCTTGTCACGGGCGCGCGTTTCCTTGGCGGGCGCGAAACACTTGTCTTCACCTGCATTATCGCGGCCACGATCCTCTTCCGGCACCAGAATTTCCTGAGCGGCCGTATCGACCATCATAACCTGCAGCTGGGCTTCCTGGCCCTGTCGCTCGCCTTTTCAATCGACCCGCAACGCCGGCCCACAAGTCTGGCCGTCGCGGGGGCAGCGCTGGCCTCCTCGGTTGCCATTGGCGCGGAGGTCTACCCCTTCGTGGCGATGATCTGTGCTTTCCATGCGCTGGACTGGGCCTTGGCCGGACGTGTCGCCAAGCGCGGCGCGGTGGCATTTGGCGTGAGCCTCGCCGCCATGACGGCCGTTTTCTTTGCTGCGTCGGTCGCACCGGCGAATTATGGCGCGGTCTATTGCGATGCGTTGTCGCTTGTGACCGTGAGCGCGGCCCTGCTGGGCGGCGCGGGCCTCGCGTTTGCGGCGGCGAGCCTGTCCGGCAGGCCGCTCGCATGGCGCCTGGCTGGGCTCGGCATGATCGGGCTTGGTTGCGGCCTGCTCCTGGCATTGCAGGCGCCGCAATGCCTCGCCAACCCGCTGGATGGACTGCCGACGATCGCGCGGACGCTCTGGCTGGAGCAAGTCGATGAAGCGCGGCCATTGTTTGCGGCGCGTCCGAATGCCTGGCAGGAAATCCCGTTCATGACCGGGATTACCCTGGTCGCCGCGATTGTCTCGCTGTTCCAGATCGAATTGGGGATCAACCGGCGTGCCCATGTCGTGTTCCTGCTCCTGCTGGTGCTGGACCTCGTGCTGACGCTTCAGCAGGTGCGGTTCTACGCCTTCGGGCATATTTTCGCGATCCTGCCGCTCGGTGCCTGGGTGGCGGGCCTGTTTTCCGGCAGGCCGGACGGCGGCGAGCGGGGCGTGGGCTATTTGCTGGCCCTGGCCGTGTCCGTGCCGCTGGTCTGGGGCGCGCCGGGCCTGTTCCTGAAATCGGCATCGGGTGGTGGCGCAGCGGTTGCGGATGCGACCTGCGCCAGCCCGGACGTGCTGTCGGCGCTCGATGCGCAGCCCCCGGGGCTCGTGCTTTCGGTGGCAGATGCGGCGCCGGACATCCTGCGATATACGGGCCAGCGGGCGCTTCATGGCCATTATCACCGCAATGCTGCCGGGATCGATATGGCCCTTCGCATTTTCATCTCGCCGCCGGACGAGGCGGCAGGGCTGATGCGGGCCGATGGCGTTTCATACGTGCTCGCGTGCCCGTCACACGGCGAAATGCAGATGCTGGCAAAGGCGCATCCGGAAGGACTGGCCGCGCGGCTCGCAGCTGGGGACAAGATGGATTTCCTGGCGCCCGTGGCAGGCAATGAGGGCGGCGAAACACTCTATGCCGTGACTCGCTGAGGCACAGGATCAGCCAATGAGCACATAATCGGCTTCGGCGACGTAGCGGCTGGGGCCATCGCCCATATGACTGGAATAGAGGTGGAAACTGTCCACCCAGAACGAATCGCTGCAATAGGCGTGGCGCGGCTCGGCCCAGCCGCTCACCTCTGGCAGCGTGGTGCCATGCAGGTAGGCGAGGGTGACGTGCGGTGTGAAATTGCGCCGGTCGGCCGGCAGGCCGAGGCGGCGGGCGGCACGTTCGCACTGGCCGGCCAGTGCGCGGAGCTCATCGGTCTCGCGGACCCGTGCCCAGACGGCGCTCGGCTCGCGCCGGCCGAACCAGCCGATCCCCTCAAGCCGGATCTCAAGCGCGGGCGCGCGGATATCTCCGAGCAGGTCGTCAAGGTCGCGAGCCTGTACATGGTTCAGGTCACCGAAGAAGCGGAGGGTGATATGGAAATTGCGTTCCGGTCGCCAGCTCGCGCCGGACAGGCCGGTCTGAAGGGCCTTCAGGCCCGGCGCGATGTCCGGATCGACAGGAAGGGCAGCAAACAATCGGTACATGCGGCCAATCTCAATCAGGATTGCGGGCAAAAGAAAACCCGGTCCCACCTGACCGGGTTCCCGTCTAGTCTCTCGTGGCTAGCGGTTCAGTTGGCGAGATCGTCGAGCTTGCCGAAATGTTCAGCCAGCAAATAGTAAAACGTGACCCGTGACTTGGTGCCGCCTTCTGGTTGTAACTTGTCGCAGACGGCCTTGATCGCTGCATCGAGATCGTTCTTGTTTTGGGCAAGTCCGAGCTTGCCCCGGCACCAGCGCTCACGCACCCGGTCCAGCTCCCCTGAATCCGAGCAAGCAACCATGGAACTGTCCCGGTTACGTAGCGCAATGCCAAGGTGACCCACGATTTTCTCTGCTGCGGCCTGATTGTAGCCATTTGCATACTTCTTGATATTTTCGGCGTAAGCCGATGCGTCTGCCATTGTATATCCCCTTAGTTTTCCCGGTGCCCCAACCGTTGGAACTACACCAGATTGGGGAAATTACCCCTTGGTTAATATGAGTCAATGCAAAACGCTAAAGTCCATTCTCTTGGATTTGGGTCATAATGGATATTGTTCACTTGATTAATGTCGTAATAATGAAGCAAAGGACTAGTATAGATTCTCTATGCTGCGCCTATGTTGGGGTCAACGAAGTGTATTCGTGCCAGCCGCGCTGCGGCGGTAATGATCCCGCCAAGGCGCCACGCCCGGTTCTCCTTGCAGACAGCGTCGAGTTTCACCATATTCCACTCTAGACGCACGTGTTTACGTGTGGATCAAAACAGAAGGGTATTAAACCTATGAACGAATTCAATCGGGCCTATACGCCAAAAACCGGCGCCGACTCGATGGACACGTCTGTCAATGAAGGGCTTCGGGCCTTCATGCTCGGCGTTTACAACAAGATGGCGCTCGGACTGCTGCTGACGGCAGGTCTCGCCTACGCCTTCGGAGCCATGGTTCCGGAGAATGTGACGCTCACCCTGCTGACCGGACCGATCGGCATGGTCATCATGTTCGCCCCGCTGGCCATCCTGCTGCTGTCCGGCTTCGTCATGAAGAACCCGTCGCCGCTGGCGGCGAACCTCGTCTACTGGTCGGTCGTGTCCCTGATCGGCATCGGCATGGGCGCCATCGTTTATGTCTATGCACGTCAGCCTGACGGCATGATGATTGTCTCGAAGGCTTTCCTGACGACGGCGATCTCCTTTGGCGGCCTGTCGCTCTACGGCTATACGACGAAACGCGACCTGTCGGGCTTCGGCACGTTCCTGATCATGGGCGTGATCGGCATCATCGTTGCGTCGCTGTTGAACATGTTCATCTTCAAATCGAGCATGATGCACATGGTCATCTCGGTTGTCGGCCTGTTGATTTTTGCCGGCCTGACCGCGTTTGACACGCAGCGCCTGAAGAACATGTATTTCCAGCTCGTTGGCAATTCACGGGCGATGGCGGTGGCCACCACCTATGGTGCGCTGAGCCTCTATCTCGACTTCGTGAACATGTTCCAGTTCCTGCTGGCGATCATGTCCGGCCGCGACTAGGCGCCAATACAGACCTGAATCAGAAGCCCCGCCCTCACCGGCGGGGCTTCCCTTTTTGGCGCATTGCGAAATGGCGGCGCCTCGGCTAACCCTCCGGGCCAGACATATCCCCAACGCTTTCAGGAGTTTTTGACCCATGGCCCGCAAGAAAATCGCCCTTATCGGATCCGGCATGATCGGCGGTACACTCGCCCATATCGCAGCACGTGAGGAGTTGGGCGACGTGGTCATGTTCGACATCGCCGAAGGCCTGCCGCAGGGCAAGTCGCTGGACCTCGCCGAGTCGACGCCGGTCTACAATGCGTCAGTCAGCCTGAAAGGCGCGAACGACTATGCCGACATCAAGGGCGCAGACGTCTGCATCGTGACTGCCGGTGTCGCCCGCAAGCCCGGCATGAGCCGCGACGACCTGCTTGGCATCAACCTGAAGGTCATGAAGGCCGTCGGCGAAGGCCTCAAGGCCAACTGCCCGGACGCCTTCGTCATCTGTATCACCAACCCGCTCGACGCCATGGTCTGGGCCCTGCAGCAGTTCTCGGGCTTCGACACGAAGAAAGTCGTGGGGATGGCCGGCGTGCTGGACAGCTCGCGCTTCGCCTATTTCCTCAGCGAGAAGACCGGCGTGTCGGTAGCCGACATCCACGCCTGGACGCTGGCCGGGCACGGCGACGACATGGTGCCGATGGTGCGCCACTCTACAGTGGGCGGCCTGCCGCTGCCGGAACTCGTCAAGCAGGGCTGGATGAGCCAGGAAGACCTCGACGGCATCGTCGACCGCACCCGCAAGGGCGGCGGCGAGATCGTGGCCCTCCTGAAAACCGGCTCGGCCTATTACGCGCCCGCCGAGAGCGCCATCTCGATGGCCAAGGCCTACCTGAAAGACCAGAAGCGCGTCCTGCCGGTCGCGGCCTGGTGTGCCGGCGAATACGGTCTCGACGGCATGTATGTCGGCGTGCCGACGCTGATCGGGGCCGGCGGTGCCGAGAAGGTTCTCGAGTTCGACCTGAACGAGAGCGAGACCGCCATGTTCGCGAAATCCGTCGCATCCGTGCAGGGCCTGATCCAGGCCTGCAAGGATATCGACGGTTCGCTCGCCTAGGCGCCAGACATGGCCATCGGGCCAAGCATCGAAACAGACCGCCTGATCCTCCGCCCGCCACGGGCGGAGGATTTTGACTCATGGGTGGCGTTTCACGCCGACGCGGAAGTGATGGCGCATCTTGGCGGCGAGCAGGGGCCGGAGCTGACCTGGCGATCGATGTGCACGATGACCGGGGCCTGGACGATTGCGGGTTTTTCCATGTTTTCGGTGATCGAGAAGGCAAGCGGCCAGTGGGTCGGGCGGCTTGGTCCGTGGAGCCCCCATGGCTGGCCGGGGACCGAGATCGGCTGGGGTCTTTCACGCGCGGCGTGGGGGAAGGGCTATGCTACCGAGGGCGCAGCGGCCTGCATGGACTACGCGGTAGACATTCTCGGCTGGGACGAGATCATCCATACGATCCTGCCGGAAAATACCGGATCCATCCGCGTGGCCGAACGCCTCGGCAGCCGGGTGCTGCGCCAGGTGGCGACCCCGCCGCCATTTGAAGGCCAGATGTGGGACGTCTATGGCCAGAGTGCCGATGACTGGCGGTCACGCCGGATCAAAGGCGCGTGAGGCAGGCCTGAGTCGTCTCGCCCGGCAGGTGATTTGCGGTTAGCGTGCCACGCAACCGTTCAAGGAGACCGCCCGTGTTACGCACCCTTTCCCTCGCTTCCGTGATTGCCCTCTTGCCTGCCGCTGCAGGCGCGCAGGAAATGACGGACACCGAACTGCACACAAAATCCGTCGAAGCAGACAAGGCCGTTGCGGCCCCGGAGGAAGCGCCCGCAATCGGGCTGGCTGACGGCGTTCAGGCGCCGGCCGTTGCGCTGCTCGATACAAGCGGGACAACGCAAACATTCGAAACACTGGCGGGCGCCAAGGGCACGGTCGTGGCCTTCGTGCGCTCGGCCGACTGGTGCCCCTTCTGCAAGAAGCAACTGATCGACCTCGAAGCGGCGGCTGTGCCGCTGGCGGAAGCAGGCTGGACGCTGGTGGCAGTGTCCTACGACCCGGTCGAAACGCTTGCCGGCTACAAGGCTGACAAAGGCCTGTCCTACGAGCTCCTGTCGGATGAAGGCTCACTTGCGATCAAGGCGTTCAACCTGCTGAACACGGATATGAAACCGGGTTCGCGCTATGAAGGCATTCCGCATCCTGCGATCATCTTTATTGGCGCCGATGGGACGATCAGGAAGACGCTGCGCGAAGAAGGTTACAAGGCGCGCCCGGCGGTCGACCTCGTGATCGAGACGGCTGAAGGCCTCTAGACGGATTTCAGGCACGCTGCCCTTTCGCGGCGGAGCGCTCTGGCTTAGCGTACCGGAAAGTTAAAGCCGGAGGCGACGCCATGATGAAATCCCTGACACACCTGACCCTGGCCGCGCTCGTCGCGGCGATGCCGGCGGTCGCCGACCAAGCCGACATGCTGGATCCGGCGATCAAGGCGCAAGCCGAAGCGCTGATGGCGGCGGGTCTCAAGGATGATGTGGGACTCTCGTTCACCGAAAGCCTGACGACCGAGATCGGCCCGCGACTGGCCGGGTCCGACGCAGAATGGCGTGCCCGGCAATGGGCCATGATCAAGCTGAAGGACCTGAATTTCCAGCAGGCCTATATTGAAGATTTCAACATTCCCTATTGGGAGCGGGTGACCGAGACGGCGTCCGTTGTGGGGCCGAACCGGCAGAAACTCATCGTCACGGCACTGGGCGGATCGACATCGACGGCCAAGGGTGGTGTGGAGGCCGAAATCGTTCGGTTCACCAGCCTTTCTGACCTGCAGGCCGCGCCGATTGACTCGCTGACAGGCAAGATCGCCTTCATCGACGAGCGCATGGTGCGTACCCAGGACGGGTCCGGCTATGGGGCGGCAGTGGCGAAGCGCGGGGGATGTGCGGAGGCGGCAGCGGCGCTCGGTGCCGTTGCCTGCCTCATCCGCTCGGTGGGCACGGATGATCATCGCATGCCGCATACGGGTGGCATGAAGCGGGACGGTGCCTCGGGCGCGCTGCCTGCGGCCGCCCTGTCGCCCCCTGACGCCGACCAGCTGGCGCGCCTGCTGGAACGGGGGCCGGTGACGGTGAACCTGGATATTCAGGTGAAGACGTCGACCTCGGCAGCCTCCGGCAATGTGATCGCGGAAGTGGAAGGCGACAACCTGAAGGACGAGATCGTTCTGATCGGATGCCATCTCGACAGCTGGGACCTCGGCACCGGCGCGATCGATGACGCGGCCGGATGCGGGATTGTTGTTGCTGCGGCGAACCTGATCCAGCAATTGCCGGGAAAGCCGAAACGGACGATCCGGGTCGTGCTCTACGGTTCGGAAGAAGTCGGCCTGTTCGGGGGGCGCGCCTATGCCACAGCCCATGCAGACGAATTGGACAAGCATGTGCTGGCCGCTGAAAGCGACTTTGGCGCCGGGCGTATCTGGCGCCTGGAAAGTGGCGTCGGGGAAGGCGCTCTGGACTATGTCGCTGCGATGCAAAGCGTTGTCGCGCCGCTTGGCATTGTTCCGGCCGACAACAATTCGAGGGGCGGCCCGGATATCATGGTCCTGAGCGCGTCAGGCGTGCCGGTTCTGGAGCCCGGACAGGACGGCACAGACTATTTCGACCTGCATCACACGCCAGACGACACGTTCGACAAGATTGATCCGGCAGCCTTCCGGCAGAACGTCGCGGCCTATGCGGCGCTGACATATATTGCTGCGCAGACGGATTGGGATTTCCGCAAGGCGGCGGCGCCAGAGAGCGAAGACCAGTAGGGATGACGGACCGGCGGGGGCGGATCGCCGCCAGCCTGGATTCTGCCCACGAGGCCCTGCGCATGGCGCGGCGGGAAGTGGCGGGTGTGGACGCGGATGCGGCGCGGTGGCGCTGGGTGTCAGTGGGGCTGGTGATCGCTCTTCAGGGCGCCCTGGTTGCCGCGCTGAGCGGATACGAGACGGCGGCGGATGCGGATGTGGTCGATCCCTCCAGTCCGGAGCGGTATGCGCCGGTCACACTGCTTTTGCGGCGGGCCCGGTCGACGGACTATCTCAATGGGCCGGAACGCGTCGAAATGACGGGTTCGACCCTGCACCAGATCGAGCGCCTGATCGCCTACCGCAATGCCGTCGTGCACGGGCTGGGCACAGGTGACGCTGAGGGCATGGCAAAAGGATGCCGGAAGGTGCTGGGCGTTGTGCGCCACCTGGTCTTGTCGCATCCCGCGTTTGACGCTTCGCTGCATCACCTCGTTTGTACCCTGATCTCCGATGAGATTGCCGGGATCGAACGCCTGCTCGTGGACAGGTGTTAATATCCGGGTCATGCGGGCATGGCATGAATGCCGGTCATGCGACCTCTCCTGCGCCCGCTCATCTTGTCATGTGCTGCCTTCGCGCTGATCGCGGCGGCGCCGGACACGTTCACGCGCGAACAACTCGAAGCGCTGGAAGCCGAGCGCCAGGCCGCCGTGACCCGGATGGAGGCGCTGCAGGCTGCCGGTGAGGAGACCGAGACAGACCTTCGCCTGATCGACAGCAAGCTGATTTCCGCCGCGATGGAATCGCGCCGCCGGGAAGAGCAGGCTTCGGCATCCGAGAAGGCGCTGATCGATCTCGGCACACGTCGTGCGGTCGCGCAGGAAAGCCTGCTCGTGGACCGCCAGGCGCTCGAAGACCTTCTGGCCGCGCTGGCCGCTTCCAACCGTCGCAAGCCGCCGGCACTGATCGTCTCGCCCGGCAAGGCGAATACCGCCGTGCGCCGGGCGATCCTGATGAGCCAGACGACGCCGCGCCTGGCTGCGCGCGCCAACAATCTGTCAGGTGAGATTGATGAACTCAACGCGCTGGAACGCCAGATACGCGGCGAACGCGCGCGGCTGGAGGCAGCCGAGGCAACGCTGGCGCTGAAGCGGGTCGAGATCGAACGGCTCGCAGCGGCCAAGCGCGGCAGTTTCGAGGAAATAGCTGGCGACATCGATGAATTACGCGCGCGGGCCGATACGCTTGGCCGCGAGGCGAAAACGCTGCGCGACCTGCTGGCGGCCCTCGAGTCGGATGCGCCGTCGGCACCCGGCATGAAGCCGGCCCTGCGGCCGAAGCTGGCCTCCGCCTCCACATCTTCCTCGCGGACAAATTCACCTGCTCCGACCGTGCGCCGCACGCCGGTCTCGCGCCCGCTCGGCAAGGCGGCCCTGGGCGGACTGATGCAGCCGACGGCCGGCAATGTTGTGTATGGGTTCGGCGACAAGATGCCGACCGGCGGCAAGACGGAATGGATAACGTTTGCGACACGGCAGGCTGCGCAAGTGGTGGCGCCGATCGACGGGACGGTCGAGTATGCGCGACCATTTCGCAGCTATGGATCAATGTTAATTTTGCGCACAAGCGACGGATACCATGTTATTCTTACCGGCATGAGCCGGATCTATGTCACCGAAGGCCAGACAGTGTCAGCGAAAGAGCCAGTCGGGCGGATGCCGGACCGTGCAGACCCGCCTCCGCAGCTCAATATGGAATTAAGGCTTGGCGACAAGGTAATGAATCCGGCACAGTGGTTGCCGAGTGACAAATAGAGGTCACGCATGACGGAGGATTGGAATATGCGTTCACTGCTGACAGGAGCCGCACTCGGGATTGTACTGGGTGGCGCAGCGGTCGGGTTTTCCGCCCTTGCATGGCCCCAGGAAAAGCCTGCCGATCCGCGCATGGTGACCTACCAGCAGCTGGAGCTGTTCGCCGAAATCCTGGCCCGCGCCCGTCAGGACTATGTCGTCGAAGTTGACGAGAGCGCCGCGATGGAAGCGGCCATCAACGGCATGCTGACCTCGCTGGACCCGCATTCGGGCTATCTCAACCCCGACGATTTCCGCTCGATGCAGGTGCAGACCTCGGGCGAATATGGCGGGCTTGGCATTGAAGTGACGATGGAAGACGGTTTCGTCAAAGTCATCTCGCCGATGGACAATACGCCGGCCAGCCGGGCGGGCATCCAGAGCGGTGACCTGATCACCGCGATCAATGGCAAGCCGATCATCGGCCAGACCCTGAATGACGCCGTCAAGGAGATGCGCGGCGACAAGGGCACAGACATCCTGATCACCATCCTGCGCGTCGGCGAAGACCCGTTCGACGTGACGCTGACCCGCGAAGTGATCGAGCAGAAGTCGGTCACATGGAAGATGCAGAAGAACGATATCGGCTATTTGCGGATTTCCAGCTTCAACGAGCGCACGACCCTGCTGCTCGAAGAGGGGATCGAGGGTATCTCCAAAGCGACCGGCGGTCGCCCGAAAGGCCTGATTGTCGACCTGCGCAACAATGGCGGCGGATTGCTGGACCAGGCCGTGTCGGTGTCCGACATGTTCCTGTCGGGTGGTGAAGTCGTCTCGACGCAAGGCCGTCGGGCCTCTGATATCGAACGCTACAACGCCCGCACGGGCGAGGTCTTCAAGGGCGTGCCCATTGTCGTCCTGATCAATGGCGGGTCTGCGTCTGCATCCGAAATCGTTGCCGGTGCCCTGAAGGACCGGGGCCGCGCAACGATTGTCGGCACGACCAGCTTCGGCAAGGGATCGGTCCAGACCGTCATTCCGCTGGGCGCCGATCGCGGGGCCATTCGCCTGACGACCGCGCGCTATTACACACCGTCCGGCCGCTCGATCCAGGCGTTGGGCATCGACCCGGATATCGAGATTGCCCAGGCGCGCCTGACCGAGGAAGAACTGGCCAAGATCAAGCGCTGGTCGGAAGCTGACCTGCCGCATGCCCTGGCCAATGAAGACGGCGAGAAGCGGCACGAAATGACCATGCCCGACGAGCAGCCGCCTGAAGGCTACGAGGGCGAGGACTTCCAGCTGGAACGGGCCGTTCAGATGCTGAACGAAGGCACTGTCACTGCCAGTGCATTTCGCCGCGCGGGTTAAGGTCTGTTTGCAACCTGTTAACCAGATTACCGCATTCTAGGTCATTCAGGATTCCATTTGTTGATCACATGAGGTCGCCGCATGCCGTACCGGAGAGACGTTGAACCGTCTCCCCTTCGCACCGGAATTGTCCATGCAGGCCTGAGCCTGCTGGTATTCGGCGGTGTGGCGGGAGCTCTCGGCGTGGGCATCCAGTTCTCGGGTGACCCGTCCGCAGCCGGCCCGCGCCAGCAGCTCGCCCTGTTCGAAACGGTCGACGACACCAAGCCCGCGCTCAAGTCGCGGCTGAAGACGGATTCGTCGGACACGGTCATGGTCGCTGTCCTGGACGATGACGGCTATGCCGAGGTCGATAGCGGCGACGAGCCGAGCCTCGGGATCGACTATGCCGACGGGGCCGAAGCGACCGGTACCGGTGGTCCTTCCGACGACCCGGTGGCCGATGCTGCCAGCACGGGCGTACGCATCAATGGCAAGCTCGTGAAGCCGGGTGAATCCTATGGCGAAGTCACGGCAATCGTCTCGCTTGGCACTGTGCCTATTTCCGGCATGTCGGAAACCATCAATGGCGTGCGCCTGCCGCGCATCGCTGCGGACGGCCGGGCACCCGCAGACGCCTATGCGCGTCCTTTCGCAAATCCGGGCCAGAAGCCGGTCGTGGCGCTTGTCGTCGGCGGCCTCGGCATCAATGCCACGCACACGAAATCAGCAATCGAGGAACTGCCGCCCGAAGTGACGCTGTCCTTCGCGCCGGACGCCCAGCGCCTGCAATACTGGATCGATCGCGCCCGCGCGTCCGGGCATGAAGTGCTGATCGAGCTGCCGATGGAAAACTTTGATTATGGGCGCATGAAGATGCATCCGCAGACCCTGCTGGCCGGACGGGGCGCCGACGTGAACGTGGCGCGCCTGAATACGCTGCTGGGACGCGCTTCGGGCTATTTCGGCGTGATCAATTACCAGGGCGCGAAATTCTCGGGCGATGCCGCCGCCGTGCGGCCCGTGCTCGAGGCCCTGAGCCAGCGCGGCATTGCCCTGGTCGAGGATGGAAGCCTTGAGGATGCCAGTTTTGACGCGGTGGCTGATGAAACGCGGGTGCGGTACGTCAAGGCATCCTCTCCCATCGACACCAAGCTGACGGCGGACGATATCAACCTGGAACTGCTTGAGCTGGAAACGCTCGCCAAGGAAAAGGGCGCGGCCATGGGGGCGGGATATGCCTTCCCGATCACCATCGAGATGGCCAAGATCTGGACCAGCGAACTCGGCCAGAAGGGCATCCTGCTGGCGCCCGTGTCGGCCCTTGTGGGCACGACGCCCGCAGAATTGGTCGAAGGCGGCCGAGTCCACACTGGCAGCATTGCACCGGCTCCTGTAAACCCTGCCGGGTGAAACCATCCATTGTCGATCCTGAACGCTACCGGCCGAATGTCGGACTCGCCCTCTTTTCGAAGGCGGGCCATGTCTTCATAGGGCGCAGGATCAATGGCCGCGGCGCTTTTCAGTGGCAGATGCCGCAGGGCGGCGTCGACAAGGGCGAGTCCGCCCGGGACGGGGCCCTGCGCGAGCTGGAAGAGGAAATCGGGGTTCCCGAGAAACTGGTCGACGTGCTCGAGGAGACCGAAGACTGGCTGTATTATGATTTTCCGCCCGACCTGAAGAAGCGTTTGCCCGGCCCCTATATCGGGCAGCGCCAGAAATGGTTCGCGTTCCGCTTCAAGGGGTCTGACAGCGACGTGCGGCTCGACCGGCACACACCGGAATTCGATGCCTGGCGCTGGGCCCCGCTCGAGGAGACCCCCGGACTGGTTGTGCCGTTCAAGCGGCTCGTCTATTCCGAAGTGGCCCAACGGTTCCAGCGCTGGACCGACCCTGTGCAGGGTGGCAAGATCGCGCAGGGCTGAGGGAGGGCTAAATGTCCAAGACGCTATTGATGATTCACGGCATCGGGTGCGGCGGCGACGCCTGGGACCGGATGCGGCCCGGATTCGAAGCGGCTGGCTGGACTTGCGACGCGCCAACCCTGTTTCCCGACCAGCGGACCCTCGACAATCCGCCTGCCACTCTCTCCGACCTTGGCTTTGATGACTATGTCGCCGCGATGGCGGAGGAGGCGCGCAAGATTGCGCGCGATACCGGTGCCAAGCCGGCTGTGATCGGGCATTCGATGGGCGGGCTGATCGCGCAATGCCTGGCGGAGCGAGGCCTGGTCTCGCAGGCCGTGTTCCTGACGCCGGCCCAGCCGAAAGAATGTGCTGAAGTCAGCCTTTCGGTCGCCTATACGTTTCTCAACATCCTCCTGACGCGCGACCGCAAGCGCGCCTACAAGGTCTGGAGGTCGGGTTTCCGGTTCGGCGTTCTCAACCGGGTTCCGAGGCGGCGGCATGAGGCAATCTATGCGCGTGCGCGGTTTGATTCCGGCAAGGTGTATGGCGACCTGACCGACGGTATCGAGGTCGACGAAGGCCTCGTCACCGTTCCGACCCTGACAATCGCCGCCTCGCACGACCGCGCCACGCTGGCGCGCGCCGTGCGCAAGGTTGGCGAGAAATATGCCCGCGCGCCGGTGCCGGGCGACTTTTTCGAATATCCTGACAATGCGCACTGGATCGTTGACGAGCCGGGAACAGATGCCGTCGTGGCCGATATCGTGGAATGGCTGGACCAACCGTTTGGAGACCATGCGTGATCGAGGAAGAAGCCCACGGGGTTCATGACTATGTGGCCGATCCGAGAAACGCCGATGTGCTGATCTCGGTGAATGGCGACATGAAACACCGCGACGAAGCGGTCGTGTCGGTCTTCGATAGTGGCTACATCCTTGGCGACGGCGTCTGGGAAGGCCTGCGCGTGTCGAATGGCGGCGTCGCCTTCCTGCCGGAACATCTCAAGCGGCTCTATGCCGGTGCCAAAACGATCGACATGGATATCGGCCTGACCAAGGACGAGCTGACCGCCCGCCTGATGGATTGCCTCAAGGCCAATGGCATGGCCGATGGCGTGCACATCCGTCTCATGGTGACGCGGGGGATCAAGAAAACGCCGTACCAGGGGCCGCGCTTTACCATCGGCAAGCCGACCATCGTGATCATCCCGGAATACAAGACGCCGGTGCCTGAAATCGTCGCCAAGGGCGTGACCCTGTTTACCGTGCACCAGCGCCGGACGGGCCCGGCCGAGCAGGACCAGAAGCTGAATTCGCATTCGAAGCTCAACTGTATCCTCGCCTGCATCCAGGCCGACAAGGCGGGGGCTGACGAAGCGCTGATGCTCGACGCCGACGGCTTTGTCGCCACATGCAATTCGACCCATTTCTTCATCGTGCGCGACGGGGAAGTCTGGACCAGCCCGCCGGACTATTGCCTTGGCGGTATCACGCGCGGGAACATTATCCGGGTCTGCCGCGAGGCCGGCATTCCGGTCTTCGAGAAGCGCTTCTCCCTGTTCGATGTCTATTCGGCGGACGAGGCGTTCATCACCGGCACGTTTGCCGGGCTGACGCCGGTGCGGGAAGTGGACGGGCGGACGATCGAACATGTCGGCGGGCCGGTGAGCCAGCGTGTCAGCGGGCTTTACAAGCAGCTGGCCGCCAAGAGCCTGACGCCGATTTCATGAGTGCGGTCCGGCGTATTGCCATGTGGTCTGGCCCGCGCAACATGTCGACGACGATGATGCGGAGCTTTGGCGCGCGGGCAGATTGTGTGGCGCTGGACGAGCCGTTCTATGCGGCGTGGCTGGTTGCAGCCGGCGAGACCCATCCGATGCAGGCCGAGATCCTGGCGAGCCAGCCGAATGATGCGGATGGCGTGTCGAAGCTGCTTCTGGCGCCGCTGCCGGATGGCAAGACGGTGCAATTCCAGAAGCAAATGACGCATCACATGATGCCGGACTTTCCGCTCGATTGGGCGGCGCAATGCGACCATGCTTTCCTGATCCGGCATCCGGCCCGGGTGATTGCGTCCTACAGGAAGAAGATGGACGATTTGAGCCTGGAGGCGATCGGGTTTCCACAACAGGCGCGCCTGTTCGACGAGATGCGCGCGCGGACGGGAAAGAGGCCGCCGGTGGTCGATTCAGATCGCATCCTCGCGGATCCGCGCATGATCCTGACGCGTCTCTGCGCGGCGCTGGATCTGCCATGGGATGAGGGCATGCTGGCCTGGGCGCCGGGGCCGAAGCCGGAAGACGGGGCCTGGGCGCCGCACTGGTATGATGCCGTGTGGGCGTCCGAGGGATTCGGCGCGGCAGCAGGGCCGTTGCCGGTGCTGTCGGGCGAGGCCGCGGACATCGAAAAGGAGGCGCTCGTGATCTACGAACGCCTCCTCGAATGTCATGTCTGACTCAGCGTCTATTCGGCGACGGCTGTAATCGTGGCGATTCCGGTTGCGCCGGCCGTATTCGTGTATCCGGTGGAGAAACCGACATCGGTGCCTGTCTCGTCGAACGTGGCGCAGAGGTCGCCGTCCGGGGTCTGGCCGCAAACGGTATGGGTCGCATCATCCATCGTGTAGGGAATGGCTTCGCCGCCATCCATGGTCGCGGTGCCATCCGAATTGAAAACGACGACGGAGGTCGTGCCGTCGGAGGCTGCAAATTCCACAGTGGTCGAGCCCGCCAGTGCGGGCATTGCGGCAAAGGCGAGTGCCGCAGCACTGCACAGGATTGTCTTTTTCATGTCCCAAACTCCCTTTTGTTTTTTTAAATGGCCATGTCTCTGGCAAGGCATCTGGTAGCAGCGTCGGGCGCGCCTGCAAAATGAATTGCGCGCTGTACAGGCGGCGCCTGAGGGGGCGCTTCGGGGGGGGGGGGCGGGCCGGAGGTGTTTTGTGATGGCGGTATGGGTGGGGGTCAGGTGTCGGGAACAGGGCCGACCCGGACCAGCCCTGCGCTTGCGCTTGGGCCTGCTGCGGGGCAATCGCAATGCGATTGCTGATCCCTTCGCAGCCCCGGCGTTCGCCGGGGACACGGTGATGTGGCGTCTGTAAGCGCCAGCCCCAGCCGGTCCGACACCGGTGCCCGGAAACAGCCCGGACGATGCCCGGAGAGATCATCCGACAATTGCAGAACCACGACGCGGCCATTCCACATGACGCCCCAGAGCATCTCTGAGCCGGGTCCGCCCGCAGCCTTGAACCATGCCTTCAGGCGCTGGATGCGCCAGAAGACCAGCGGCCAGATCGGCAGCAGGTACCAGGGCAGGCCGGGCATGGGGGTGAGGAGGGAGAAGCCGGGCATCGCGGCGCATAATACACCGGGTACGGCAGGGGGTGGACAAGTTGGTTCTCACCTCCCGTCGCGCGGCGACGGGAGGTGAGAAAAACGTTGGAGAGAGGTGATGCCTCCCGCGCCAGGCCAGCCTATTGGTTGGCCGCCCGCAGGAAGCGGTTACGCAGGTCGGCGTCGGATTTGAACACGCCGGTAAACTGGGTCGTGATCGTGGTGACGTCCTTGTGGTGGACGCCCCGGGTCGACATGCACTCGTGAACGGCTTCGATCAGGACGGCAGTGCCCATCGGCGCGAGGCTTTCCGTGATCGCGTCGCAGATCTGCGCGGTCATGGTTTCCTGCGTCTGCAGGCGTTTCGCGAAAATCTCGACAACCCGGGCCAGCTTGGAAATACCGACCACGGCATCCGATGGCTGGTAGGCGACGAAGGCCTTGCCGATGAAGGGCGCCATATGGTGCTCGCAATGACTCTCGACATCGATATTGCGCAGGATGACGATGTCGTCATAGCCCTGAACGTCTTCGAACGTACGCGAGAGGAACTTGATAGGGTCTTCGTCATAGCCGGCAAACCACTCCTTGTAGGCATTGACGACACGCTTGGGCGTGTCGAGCAGGCCTTCGCGGCGCGGATCGTCGCCCGCCCAGGCTATGAGGGTGCGAACGGCTTCTTCAGCCTCCGCGACTGTCGGGCGAACCAGGGGCTCTCCCCGAGATGAGTCGTTCTTGGGAGTGATGGCATCCATGGCCATGGTTAAGTGTCCTTCGACTGAGGGACGGAGGTCGAGCCGAGGCTTGGTCTGGGAAACCGGATGGCCCCCTGCCCGGACTTAACGCCCGCCCGAGTTGATACCCTCAGGGCGATAATTGGGAAGATAGGCGCGCGAATGCGCTGTTTCCAGAGAATTCTACGGTGACGCCGAGGAAACGGATGTCGGAAATTTTATTGCCCGGTGCATGGGCGGGTGGTATTGGCGCCGATATGGATATGAACTGGCGCACGCGCACATTGCCAAAAGGCTGTTGTTGTTAAGGCAACAAGCGCCCATTAGGGCATCTTGCCCTGTCTACAGGGCCATTTCATTTCCATTTTCTCCGTTCGAGCCAGATTTCCCATGACTCTCCGTATTTACGATACCGCCCAGCGCGCGAAGCGCGTATTTGAACCGCAAGACCCTGCCCGCATCACGCTCTATGTTTGCGGGCCGACGCCGTACAACTACGCCCATATCGGGAATGCGCGGCCACCGATCGTGTTCGATGTGCTGCGGCGGGTGCTGGCCAGCCAGTATGGCGCCAAGGCGATCGTGTATGCCCGCAACATCACCGACATTGAGGACAAGCTCATCGCCGCGTCCCTGGAGACGGGCGAGCCCATCGAGGCGATCGCGCAGAAATTCGCGAAAATCTACAATGACGACATGGCCGCGCTGAACGTCGCGCCGCCGACGATCGAGCCCTGGGCGACAGGGCATGTGCCGGAAATGATCGAGATGATCGAGAAGCTGGTGCGCAAGAAATATGCCTATGTCGGCGCGCAGGGCGTCTGGTTCTCGGTCAGCTCGATGCCGGACTATGGCAAATTGTCAGGCCGCAAGCCGGAGGACAATGAAGCCGGGGCGCGGGTCGAGGTCGACACTGACAAGCGCGATCCGGCCGATTTTGCACTCTGGAAGTTCGCCAAGCCCGGTGAACCGGAAGACGCGATCTGGGACAGCCCGTGGGGCCGCGGCCGGCCCGGCTGGCATATCGAATGCTCGGCCATGGCCGCCAAGCATCTTGGCAAGACCATCGACATTCATGGCGGCGGGATCGACCTGCAGTTCCCGCACCATGAAAACGAGATCGCGCAATCAGAATGCGCGCATGGCGAAGTGATGGCGAATTACTGGATGCATAATGGCTTCCTCGACATGGGCGGGGAGAAGATGTCGAAATCGCTCGGCAATGTCGTGCTGATCCATGACCTGCTGGAAGCCTGGCCGGGCGAGGTGCTGCGCTTTGCGATGCTGAGCGGGCATTACCGCGCGCCGCTCGACTGGAACGAGGACCTGCTGAAACAGGCCAAGACCACGCTCGACCGGGTCTATGGCGCGCTGCGGCGCGTGTGGGACCAAGAGGGGGGGCATGGGGGTGACAAGGGTGTGGCAAGGGCGTTGTCCGACGACCTCAACACGCCCGAGGCGCTGGCCGAACTGTCGCGCCTGGCCGGTGAGGCGAACACGGCTGCAGATCACAAGGATCCCGACGCGATGGCGAATGCCCGGGCGAACCTGCTGGCGGCGGGCGAGCTGCTGGGCCTGCTGACCCATACGCCGAAGGAATGGGAGCAGGGCGTCGATGCGAGCGGAAATGCCCGGATCGACGCGCTGGTGCAGGGACGGATCGATGCGCGCGCGGCACGCGACTGGGCCGAGGCAGACCGTATCCGCGACGCACTGGCCGCTGAAGGCATCGAGATCATGGACGGGCCCTCCGGCTCGACGTGGCGACGGGCTTAGGCAAGCGTCAAATTTGGTCGAAATTCGCATGCCGCCGCGAACGCGATCTTTCGGTCTGTCGCCTATGCAGGCTTTCCCACCTCCCGTCGGGGTCCGGTTGTCATCAACCTCGGGCCGCGCGGAAATCATACAACCTGGGTCCCCCGATTCGTCGGGGGACCTTTTTTTGTGCCGGTGTTTCCTGTCTGATCGTTAAATTGACCCTGCGGGGCGGGGCATGGGACGAATAGGCCTCGGGCCTAGAACCCCCGTTTCAATGCACCCAATCCCCTTCAGGGCCGTCCTCTTCCCAGCGGTTGAGGATGGCTCCCTTTTTGCCTGCGCCTGATGCGGCTGCTTGCGATCATGGCAGGCCGGGTCCATCTTTGCGGGTGATGAGCGACCTGTACCACAACCGCATCCTCGAACTGGCGGCGAACATTCCGCATCTCGGCACCCTTGAGGGCGCCGAAGCCTCGGTGCTGAAAGTCTCCCGGGTCTGCGGCTCGACCGTCAATGTCGAGATTATCCTCGATGAGAGCGGCGACCATATCGCGGCCATAGCGGTGGACCCGAAGGCCTGCGCGCTGGGACAGGCGGCAACGGCGATCCTGTCGGAATATGCCGTCGGCGCGTCCGTGGACGAGGTGATTGCCGCGCGCGATGCGATGAAGGCCATGCTGAAGGAAGACGGCCCGCCGCCGGAAGGCCGTTTCTGGGAGTTGCGCCACCTCCAGCCTGTCGCCGACTACCCCCCGCGCCATACATCGACGCTGCTGGCCTTCGAGGCCGCTGTGGCGGCGATTGAGCAGGCGCGCGTGGCGCGAGGCCTCGCGCCTGCGATTGTGAGCTGAGGGTGGCCGGGATACGCCAAAAGACCGCCTATGGGCTGCTGCGCGTCTACAAGGCCAGTTTTTCCCTGATCTTCTATGCGGCGGGCGCGCGCTGCCAGCACAAGCCGACCTGTAGTGAATATGGCGCCGAGTGCGTGTCGCTGCATGGCTGGTGGGCGGGTGGCTGGATGGCCCTGGCCCGATTTCTCCGTTGCCGGCCGGGCGGCAGCTTCGGTCACGACCCGGCGCCGGAGGTGAAACCCGACGTGCCGGCCTGGCAGCCCTGGCGCTATGGCGACTGGAAAACGGGGGGCCGGCCCTTCCCGGTGCCGCCGGTAGTTGAAGATCCGCCCGAGGCATGAAATATACGCGCCACATGATCTGTTCGTACCGCATCCAGCTGCCCAGCGGCCTGACCACGCGAACCCGCCGGGGTGCATGAACCCCGCAGGCGGCGCCATCGTGCGTGCCTGGGATTTGTGTACCCGGTAAACTCCCTCCGACCCGGCCGCCCGGCCTGATGAGATCGCCCCCGCAATTGGGGTGGGATTTTCGGTGAACTCGCGTTAAGCAGACCGCCGCAGGCAGGCCTTTCCGGACAAGACTTGCCGCGCCTCGTGCGCCAGACCGCTGAAGAAGACTGAAACATGATCAAAGTATCCCTGCCCGATGGATCGGTGCGCGAATTTGAAAAGGGCGCCAGCCCGTTCGACGTCGCCGGTTCGATCTCGAACTCGCTTGCCAAGAAGGCGATCGCCGCCCGCGTGGACGGCGAATTGCGCGACCTGATGCGCCCGCTGGACGGCGATGCGCGTGTCGAGATCGTGACGCCGAACGATCCCGAAGGCCTCGAGCTGATCCGGCACGATGCCGCGCACGTGCTGGCGCAGGCCGTGCAGGCACTCTTCCCGGACACGCAGGTGACGATCGGCCCGGTCATCGATGACGGGTTCTATTATGACTTTGCCCGTGAGGCGCCCTTCTCGACCGAGGATTTCGACAAGATCGAAGCCAAGATGCGCGAGATTGTCGATGCCGATTATCCCATCGTCCGCGAGGTCTGGGAGAAGGACGCCGCCATCGCCGAGTTCAAGCGGATCGGCGAGGATTACAAGGCCCGGATCATCGACGACATCATCCCGCCGGGCGAGGCGATCACGCTGTACCGCCAGGGCGACTGGTTCGACCTGTGCCGCGGGCCGCACCTGCCGTCGACGGGCAAGCTGCCGAAAGCGTTCAAGCTGATGAAGCTGGCCGGGGCCTATTGGCGCGGCGATTCCAAGAACGAGATGCTGCAACGCATGTACGGCACGGCCTGGGCGAACGAGAAGGACCTGAAGGCGCATCTTGTGCGGCTGGAAGAGGCCGAGAAGCGCGATCACCGCAAGGTCGGCGCGGCGCTCGACCTGTTCCACTTCCAGCCGGAAGCGCAGGGTTCTGTCTTCTGGCACCCGAAGGGCTTCATGATCTGGCGCCAGCTGGAGGCCTATATCCGCCGCCAGCAGGACGCGGACGGCTATGTCGAAGTGAAGACGCCGCAATTGCTCAACTCGGTGTTCTGGGAACAGTCCGGCCACTGGTCGAAATTCCGCGAGAACATGTTTGTCGTGCCGGACGAGATTCCCTCGACCGAAGAAGAGGGGCCGATCCTGACGGGCGACAGCGACCTGATGGCGCTGAAGCCGATGAACTGCCCGGCCCACGTCCAGATATTCAAGAACGGGCAGCGCTCGTATCGCGACCTGCCGATCCGCATGGCCGAATTCGGCTGCTGTCATCGCAACGAGGCCCATGGCGCGCTGCACGGCCTGATGCGCGTGCGCCAGATGACGCAGGACGATGCGCACATCTTCTGCCGCGAGGACCAGATTGCCGACGAGACGCTGCGCTTCCTGAAACTGTTCGAGCGCGTGTATGGCGATTTCGGCCTGTCGGAGATTTCCTACAAGCTGGCGACGCGGCCCGAGATGCGCGCGGGTTCCGACGAGACATGGGACCGGGCCGAGAAAGCCCTGTCCGATGCGCTGACGGCGGCGGGCATGGAATTCGAGATCGCCGAGGGCGAAGGCGCGTTCTATGGCCCGAAGCTGGAATTCCACCTGACGGACGCGATCGGCCGGACATGGCAGTGCGGCACGTTCCAGCTCGACTATGTGCTGCCGGACCGCCTCGACGCCGAATATACCGGCTCTGACGGGGCCAAGCACCGGCCGGTCATGCTGCACCGGGCCGTGTTCGGCACGTTCGAGCGCTTCATGGGCATCCTGATCGAGCAATATGCCGGTGCGTTCCCGCTCTGGCTGTCGCCCGTGCATGTCGTGGTGGCGGCGATCACGGATGCGGCCAATGATTATGCCCACGAGGCGGCGGTTGCCCTGCGCAAGGCGGGACTCCGGGTCGAGGTCGATACGCGCAACGAGAAGATCAATTACAAGGTTCGCGAGCATTCGGTGCAGAAAGTGCCGATCATTGCTGTCGTGGGTGGCCGTGAGGCGGAGGAGCGCACGCTGGCGCTGCGCCGGCTCGGCAGCCAGGGACAGCAGATGATCAGCCTGGACGAGGCCTGTGTGAGCCTCGCCGAGGAAGCGCAGGCGCCCGATCTGAAACGGCCTGCGTGAGCGGCGCACCGTGACAAGCGGGGGCCTTGGCGACAGAGTGAAATCCATGTCCTACGCGCCCATCCTTGCAGCTGCGTTCGTGCTCTGGCCGGTGATGGGGGTGCTCGGCGCGCAAGGCTATGGCCCGTTGCTGGCCCTGGCCGCGCTGCCCGCGCTGGCTTTGGCCCGGCCGAAAATGCCGCCGGCCAGCTATGCCCTGATGGCGCTGGCCTTCGTCGCATGGGCGGCGATCAGCGAGATCTGGTCGCCGGCATCGCGCGGCCTGATTTCGGGCAACCTGCTGGAAGGCAATTTCGCGATCCGCGCCTCGAGCGTGCGGATCGTCCTGACGGCGCTGTTCGGGGCGCTGGCCGTGGCCGGCGCGCTGCGCATTGCGACCGGCACGGCCCAGATATCGACGCGGGTGATGCTGGGGGCGTTCGCGGTGCAGGGCCTGCTGGTCGCCGCGAGCGCGGTGTTCGGCGATCCGGTCGTCGCGATGATTTACGGGCCGGACCCGATGGAGCAGGCCAAGGGATTCCAGAATATCGGGCGCAACGCCAATGCCTTCATGCTCGTCTTGCCGATCCTCGCCGCCTATCTTGCTGCGCGGCCCGGATGGCGCTGGAAAGCGGTGGCGGGCGGCGTCGTGCTGGCAAGCATCGTGGTCGTCGTGCAGGAAGATTCGCAATCGGCGCTGATCGGCGCGGTCTTCATGCTGCTGGCCTGGGCGATTGTCTGGCTGATACCGCGCACGGGCTATCGCTGGCTGATCTGCCTGATGGCGGGATATGTCGCCTCGGCGCCGGTCCTGATCGGCTTTGCCATCAACCTAATGCGCCAGGTGGGGATCAGCCTGCCGGGATCGTTCCAGTCGCGGGCCTGGTCGTGGGAAGTGGTGATCGGCAAGGCCGTCGAGAAGCCCTTCCTCGGGCACGGGATTTCCGCCTCGAAGACCTGGCGTGAGACCTATGCCGACCATCCGGCCTGGCTGGCGCAATTGCCGGACTTCTGGGCCGCCTATCCGGTCGTGCCGGGGCATCCGCACAATATGGCCCTGCAGATATGGGCCGAGACAGGCGTCGTGGGGGCGGTGCTGGCAGGCCTGACGCTGGTCGTCATCGCCTTCCGGCTGCCGACGCCACAATCCCTGCGGCCGGACGTGCGCTATGCGATTGCCGGCCTCGTCGGCGTCGTCGCCAGCCTGTTCAGCTTTTCCTACAATGTCTGGAACGATTCCTTCTGGGCCAGCGTGATCCTGGCCGCCTGCGCGATCATCCTCCTGTCGCGGCGCAACCGGGCGTCGATATGAGCGGAATGGCGACGGTCACTGCAATTGTCGTGTCCTATCGGACCGGTCCGCGCCTGCATGAATGCCTGTACGCCCTGAAATCGGATCCGGATATTTCCGAGATCATCCTGGTCGATAATGGCAACCCGCCCGACGCCGAGGCCTGGATCGACGGTTTTGTCGCCCGAACCGACAAGGCGCGCCTTGTCCGGTCGGGGGACAATCCGGGATTTGGGCGGGCCGTGAACCAGGGCGCCGCGAGCGCGCTGGGCGAGGTCCTGCTGGTGATCAATCCGGACGCCGTGATCCGCCGCGGCTCCATCGGGCCGCTGCTTGCGGCGCGGGAGGGGCAGTCGGAACCGGTACTGGTCGGCGGCAAGATTTTCGATACGGGCGGCCATGAAGAGCGCGGGTGCCGGCGCAACACGCTGACGCTGTGGCGCGCCCTCGGCCTTGGCAAATGGACGCTGGAAGACCAGCCGGCGCCAAGCGGACCGATCCACGTGGGCGCTGTATCGGGCGCCTTTTTCCTGATGGGTCGAAAGGCATTCCGCAAGCTGGGCGGTTTTGACGAGGATTACTTCCTGCATGTCGAAGACGTCGACCTCTGCCGCCGCGTGATCGAAGCGGGTGGCAGCGTTGTCTACCAGCCGCTGGCCGGCGCGCTGCATTATGGGGCCACGTCGAAAGTGCCTTCGGGTGTGGTGCAAGACCACAAGGCAAGGAGTCTCGCTCGCTATTTCCGCAAGTTTGCGAAGGGCCCGTTCGAGCGGGCGCTGGTCATGCTGGCGAGGCCGCTGATCGGCCTCGTGCTGAGAATGCGCGGCTAGAGAATTGCCGGGATGACGCGGTCGGGCGGGCGGTGGCCGTCTGCGAAGGTCTTGATATTGATGATGACCTTCTCGCCCATCTCGGTGCGGCCCTCGATCGTGGCGGATCCCATGTGCGGCAGGAGGAGGACATTCGGCAGGCCGAGCAGTTCCTCATTCACGGCGGGTTCGCGCTCGAACACATCAAGCCCGGCGCCTGCGATCTTGCCCGCCTTCAAGGCGCGCGCGAGGGCGGCCTCGTCGATGACTTCACCGCGGGCCGTGTTGATCAGGTAGGATTCCGGTTTCATCAGGTCGATGCGGCGCGAATTCATCAGATGGAACGTGGCCGGCGTGTGCGGGCAGTTGATCGAAACGATGTCCATGCGTGCAAGCATCTGGTCGAGACTGTCCCAATAGGTGGCCTCAAGCAGTTCCTCGGTGCGGGCGCTGACCGGCTTGCGGTTGTGGTAGTGGATCTGCAGGCCGAAGGCCTTGGCGCGGCGCGCGACAGCCTGGCCGATCCGGCCCATGCCGATAATGCCGAGGCGCTTGCCGGCGAGGCGGCGCCCCATCATCCAGGTCGGGGTCCAGCCATCGAACCGGCCCTGATCCATGACCTGCGCGCCTTCGTGGAGGCGGCGCGGCACGGCGAGGATCAATGCCATGGCGACATCGGCCGTGTCATCCGTCAGGACGCCCGGCGTATTGGTGACGGTGATACCGCGCTGAACAGCGCTCTGGACGTCGATATTGTCGACGCCGGCGCCGAACTGGGCGATCAGGCGCAGCTGGTCTCCGGCCCGCGCCAGGACGCTGCCGTCAATCCGGTCTGTTACGGTCGGGACGAGGACATCGGCCGTCTGGACGGCAGCGACGAGTTCTTCATGGGTAAAGGCGTGATCGTCCTGATTGAGGCTGGTATCAAACAATTCCTTCATGCGCAGCTCGACAGCGGCTGGCAGCTTCCGGGTCACGACGATCTTCAGTTTCTTAGTAGGCATGTGGCCCCTCTGCATGTCTTGCATCGGGCTTAGCAGAGCGATGCGCGAACGCCAACGCTGTTGTTTTACACCCGATTCATCTGAATGTGCGAAGCTTGTCCCCTCAATGCAACGTCAGGCCATCTGCACATGAAATGGGCACCAATTGTCATTTCGGGAACTTTCCTGCTGTGCGCCGCTGCTGCGGCCGAGGGGCCGCAGGTGACGCGCATCAGCCAGTTTTCCGGCAAGGCCGTGCCGCGCTTCGAGACGTTGAAATTTGCCGCCGTGAATGGCCGTTCGGGGCCGAGCCGCGAGCAATCTGTGGTCTGGCGCTATGAACGCAAAGGCCTGCCCCTGCTGATCATCAAGGAAACCCGCGACTGGCGGCGGGTGCGCGATCCGTCGGGCGATGAGGTGTGGGTCCATGCGCGCATGCTGGAGCCCGGATCCGCGGCCATGATGCAGGCCCCGTTCACGTTGCGCGAAACGCCGGATTTGGCGAGCCGGGAGATCGCCGCCGTCGAGAAGGGCGTTCTTGTCGAGCTGGGGACATGCGAGGCGGGCTGGTGCCAGGTCATTGCAGGCGGTTTCCGCGGCTGGGCCCCGCAATCTACTCTCTGGGGTGCGGATACGGGCGAGGCAGGTCTGTGAATCCGGATGGGTCAGGCGGTTGACAAGCCGCGCCGGTCACTGTGGTTAGGCGGTTACGTCCAATCTCAGGAGAGTTCGCCAATGTCCGGACCGCATGATTTTCACACACCGAAATCCAGCTATTCCAAAGCTGACCTGCTGGAGTCCGGCCAAGGCGGCTATTTCGGCCCCGGGAATGCGCAATTGCCCATCCCGCCCATGCTGATGATGGACCGGATCACCGAGATCACCATGGATGGCGGCGCGTATGGCAAGGGAAGTGTGATTGGCGAACTCGACATCACGCCGGACCTCTGGTTCTTCGCGTGCCACTTCCCGGGCGACCCGGTAATGCCCGGCTGCCTCGGCCTCGACGCCATGTGGCAGGCCGTCGGCTACTGGCTCGGCTGGTCCGGCAGCCCGGGCAAGGGCCGCGCGCTGGGCGTTGGCGAAGTGAAGTTCACCGGCGAGATCACGCCCGACAAGAAGCTTGTGCGTTATGTCATCGACATCCGGCGCGTGCGCCGCGGCAAACTGAATCTCGGCATCGCTGATGGCCGCGTCTATGTTGACGACGAGCATGTCTACACCGCGCTCGACATGAAGGTCGGCCTGAAGAACGTCGCCACCTGAGGTGACGATGCTTGACGCAGGGCAAGGCGCTGCCTAGCCCATTGGGCAGAAGAACGCATAAATAGGAGGAGGCCCGCATGGCCGAAGACTGGAACCTGCCCGCTGGCGACCTGATGAAGGGCAAGCGCGGCATCGTGATGGGTGTTGCCAACCAGAACTCGATTGCCTGGGGCATCTCCAAGCAACTCGCCGCCCAGGGCGCCGAGATTGCGTTCACCTATCAGGGCGAAAGCCTCAAGCGCCGCGTGCGCCCGCTGGTCGAGAGTATCGGCATGGATACGATGATCCCGGCGGACGTAACCGACGATGCCAGCATGGATGCGGCGTTTGAGCAGGTCAAAGACAAATGGGGCAAGATCGACTTCCTCGTCCATTCCATCGCCTTTGCCGGCAAGGACGAGCTGCAGGGCTCGATGGTCGAGAACACGACACGCGAAGGCTTCCGCCGCGCCATGGACATTTCCGTGTTCAGCTTCATCGATTCCTCGCGCCGGGCTGCGGCCCTGATGCCGGATGGCGGATCGATCATGTGCATGACCTATCTCGGGGCCGAGCGCACCGTGCCGTCCTATAATGTGATGGGCGTGGCCAAGGCGGCGCTGGAAGCGGCGACACGCTATGCGGCGCGCGACCTCGGCCCGCAGGGCATCCGCGTCAACGCTATCTCGGCGGGCGCGATGCGCACCCTGTCGCTGGCGGGCATTCGCGGCGGCAAGAGCCTGATGGGCACCGGGCGCGACTGGTCGTTGCTGAAGGAAGATACGAGCATGGAAGGCGTTGCCGGTTGCGCGCTGTACCTGCTCTCGCCGCTGGGGCGGTCAATCGCTGGCGAAGTGATCCATGTCGATGCCGGCTATCACGCTGTCGGCGTGCCGGACATGTCGGAGGACTAGAGGCGGAGGCAAGCATGAAGACGCGTGACGAGACGCACGTTCCGCTGCCGGATTTCCCGACCTATCCCATGGCGGAGATGCAGGCGCGGGCGGCAGCCTTTCATGCCGCCATGCTGTCGCGCCGGTCCGTGCGTGCGTTTTCAGGCACGCCCGTGGCGCGTGAGGTCATCGCGCATTGCGTGCTGACGGCAGGTTCGGCGCCCTCCGGCGCCAATCACCAGCCCTGGTATTTCGCCTGCGTCGGCTCGCCGGAGAAGAAACGCGAGATACGTGAGGCCGCCGAGGCCGAGGAGCGCGAATTCTATTCCGGCAAGGCGAGCGCGGAATGGCTGGACGCGCTGGCGCCGATCGGGACCGATGCGGACAAGCCGTATATGGAGATCGCGCCCTGGCTGATCTGTATCTTTGCCCAGCGGCGCGGCGGCGTGCGGACAAGCGAAGATCGCAAGAATTACTATATTCATGAGAGCGTCGGGATCGCGACCGGGATGCTGATCTCGGCCTGTCACATGGCGGGCCTCGCAACGCTGGTGCATACGCCCAACCCGATGACATTCCTGAATGGCATATGCGGGCGTCCGGCAACGGAAAAACCCTTCCTGATCCTGGTGGCGGGTCATCCGGCCGACGATGCAATGGTGCCCCGGCACGCCCTCATCAAGAAGCCGCTGGACGAGATTGCCGGGTTTTTCTGACAGCGCCTATTGGATCGTGATGGCCGGGCCGACGAGGCGGATCGAATAGATCATGTCCTTGCGTTCGCCCATCTGGATGCTGAAGGCAGCGAGATCCACGTCTCCCGACAGGCCTTCGGGCACGACGGCACCCTTGGCCGTATGGCGGAACGGCGCGAACTGGTCGTGCCCCGTCTCGGCCTCGAAGCGGCGGAAGGTCCACTCGCTGAGGCTTGGGCGCGCCGTGAGGCGCTGGCCTGCGGTCATGCGCAATGGCACGTCTTCGCTGAGCGTGCCCGACAGGTTGAGGAAAACCTGCGTCGCCCAGACTCCGGTCTTCGTGACCACGACGCCGATGGCCACATGGGTGAGATCCGGATTGAGGATGTTGGCGCGGTGGCCGGGGCTGTCCATCAGGTTCTGATGCAGCTGTGGCAGGCTTTTGGAAAAATTGTAACGTCCCCGGACGATTTCTAGCATGGCCAGGTTTTCGGCCGAGCGCTGGATCAAGGCGCGCCGGTCGAGCGCTGTGACGCGCCGGTCCGGCGTACGGCCATCCGGGCTGTTATGATCGAAGAAATGGTTGGCTGCCATATCGAGGCTCTGGAACCGCGCGGGCGCAAGGAGTTCGCGGCGCAAGGCCAGCGGGGACAGGCCGCGCGTGGTGCGCTCGACATTGATGCGCTCCAGGAAGGCGGCTTCCATCTTCGTGTCGAACTTGTAACCGGCGGGCAGCTGGCGGAGGCAGGGGCGCACGGTCTCGACATAGTCAGCCGTTGTTTCGCCGCGCGCCGAGAGGCGCAGGTCGCAGGCAAAGGCTGCGCTGCTTGCAAGGCCGCCAATGCCCAGGAGCACCAGCCATTTTGACAGGATTCGCCTCATGGGAGAAAGCCTAGCGAGCCCGCGCCGCTGCGCCCAGCCTTTTTGTGCAGCGCGGGCTGAGGCTCAGGCCCGGGGCCGGTCGTCGAGCACGCCGACCGAGCGCAGGCGTTCCAGCACCGGAGCGACCATGCGTTCGATGGCTTCGTCGTTGGGGCGGACATTGCCATAGGCCGGCAGGCCCTCGTCCGCGATGACCAGATGGGCCTCGAATTTTGCGGGGTGGGTCCAGCGATAATGGGCGGCGCGGACCGTGGACATGTATTGCTGCAGCACACTGTCGACGCTGCGGCCGCGATCGATCACGTCCCGGCGGATACGGCGTGCGAGGCGCAGGTCGTCGGGCGTGTCGACATAGACCGAGAGGTCGATCAGCGGCTTGATCTTCGGCATGGACAGCGCGTGGATGCCTTCGAGCAGGAGGATCGGCGCCGGTTCGATGCGGCGTGTCTTGTCGCTGCGATCATGGCGGTCATAGTCATAGATCGGCTGGTCGACGCCCTGCCCGGATTTCAGCGCTTTCAGGTCGCGCACGAGGTGGTCGACTTCCTTGGAGACGGGATCGTCATAGTTGACGCCGGCGATGATGGCCTGGCGCTCTGCCTCGGTTGTGTAGTCGCCGTAATGGCGCATCGGATGGTAATAGGCATCCTCGCCGAACATCACGGCGCGGCCGGGCCCGAGATGCGCCAGCAGCGCTTCGGCGAGCGTCGACTTGCCGGAGCCGGAGCCGCCGGACATGGCAATCAGGAAAGCAGATTTTCGTTTCGTCATGCGGGTGGGTGTAACGGCAAACCTGCCGGGTCACCAATAGTAATTGTCCATCGGGCTGCTTCCTTTGCTTGAGGGTGTGCACGCGTTTCGGGTGGCAAGGGCGCGGCCCATGGCCTATCCCTTTGCCAGGAGGATTTTGCGATGACCAACCCGCTTGATCGCGCCATGCACCATGCCCGCGCATGGCTGGACGGCCTGGACACGGCCCCGGTGGGTGGGCGCGCCACAGCAGACGCCCTCAGGGACGCGCTGGGAGGGCCCTTGCCCGAAACAGGCGCAGATGCCGGCGAGATTATCGACGCCCTTGCGGCAGGCGCTGGGCCCGGCCTGCACGCCAATGCCGGCGGCCGATTCTTTGCCTGGGTGATGGCCGGATCGCTTCCGTCTGCGGTGGCCGCCGACTGGCTGGTCTCCGCGTGGGACCAGAATTCCGGCATGTTTACCGTCGCGCCGTCGACGACGATTATCGAGGAGATTACCGGCGGGTGGCTGAAAGACCTGTTCGGCCTGCCGCCGAAATGCTCGTTCGCGTTCACGACGGGTTGCCAGCTTGCTCATGTCACGGCGCTGGCCGTTGCCCGGCATGCCGTTTTGGAGCAGGCGGGATGGGATGTCGGACGTGATGGGCTCTATGGCGCTCCGCCCATCCGCATCCTGACGAGTGCCAACCGCCACAACACGCTGGACGCCGCCGTGCGCTATCTTGGCATGGGCGAGGCGCACATGGAGAGCGTCGCCACGGGCGAATTCGGGAACATGCTGGCTGAAGACCTGTCGGACAAACTGTCCGGGCCGACGCGTCCAACCATCCTATGCCTCAATGCCGCTGACCTCAATGTCGGGACGTTCGATGATTTTGCGACGCTGATCCCGATTGCGAAGGCGGCGGGCGCCTGGGTGCATGTGGACGGCGCATTCGGGCTTTTCGCCCGGACATCGCCTGCCTATCGCGCACTGACGGAAGGGATCGACTTGGCCGACAGCTGGGCAACGGACGGGCACAAATGGCTGAACGTGCCCTATGATTGCGGCATGGCCTTCGTGCGCGACGCGGCGGCCCATCGTGCGGCGATTGCCAAGGGCGCAGCTTATTTGTCGCCCAGCCCGGATGTGCGCGATCCGTCGGACTGGAATTTCGAACTGTCGCGCCGTGCGCGTGCGGTGCCTGTCTATGCGGCGCTGCGGGAACTTGGCCGTGCTGGCGTGGCCGACCTTGTGGAGCGGTGCTGCAGGCATTGTGAGCAGCTTGTCAGCGGGCTCGGTGCCTTGCCAGGGGCCCGCGCCCTGAACGTTCCGGTGCTCAACCAGGGGCTTGTCCGGTTCGAACGCGCCGGTGCGACGGACGCGGAGAATGACGCCTTCACCGACGAGGTCATCCGCCGGACCAATGCGACCGGAGAGGCGTTTTTTTCGGGAACGACATGGAACGGCGTCCGGGCCATGCGGGTCAGCGTGGTGAGCTGGCGGACAAATGAGCACGACGTGTCCCGGTCCATCGCTGCGGTTGCAGGCGTCCTGTCAGGGGCCGCGATATAAAAATCCCGGCCCCCGCAAAGGGACCGGGCGATGGATCTGGGAATTGTCGCGGCCCTACTGGCCGGTGACAATGGGCCCGCGTATGGCGAATTCGGTATTGTTGCGGGCAATGTCCAGCGTCAGGTAGGCCTGCTGGCCGGGCTGCAGCGAGCCGGTCATTGTCGAGCCATAGCCGCGGGCGATCGTGTCGCCTGCGGGCGAGGTCAGGCGCCAGGCCACGGGCTGGAGATCCTTGTCCTCGAACGTCGCGCGGATGTTCTCATTTCCGGAAATGCGCACGGGCAGGGGCGCCAGGAGCCGGCCGTCGACGCGGGCGAAGAGCTGGACGATATAGGTCCGGCCATTGCCGGTCGCGACGCCGATGCCGGTGTGCGTAAAGGCGCTGCGGGTCATGTTGTCTGCATTGACGGGATCGTGGCGGAGGGCGCCGAACAGGGCGTCAGCATCATGCTCGCCCTCGACGATCGCGATGTTGGCGCCCGCGGCACCGATCAGTACGGTGCGGTCGATCATGCGGACGCGTTCAAGATGGCTGCGGCCTTCGGGATCCGAATGCCCGGCATAATTACGGGCGGCCATGTCCATCGCGTGGATGCGGGCGGCCTGTTCGAGCGACGCGAGCGGCACGAGCGCGGCCTTGTTCTCATCGGCGCGAACCCGGTCGGTGGCGTCAATCAGCTGGCGCTCAAGCCGGGCATCCTGTTGCGACTCGCCCTGGCCGCCATAGCAGGCACTGACTTCCTGATTGAAGACTGCCGGATCCAGGGGCAGGCCGTCCTCAAGGTCGCATGTCGAGGCTGCCGTCGCTGGCAATGTGAGCGCCGCAATGGCCAGCACTGACAATGACATAAATCTGTAACGTGTCTGTAACATAATTGTCACAATACTTTTGCGACACTTATATGTCAATGAAATTTAGTCCGGATACAGAATTGTGTATCTTTCTTCGCTTTTGTTTCCGGGCATTTGCGCCAAGAAAAAGGGCCGCCCCGAAGGACGGCCCTGATCGGTCACTTACAGGAAACTGTAAGCCTATTCTTCGCCAGCTGCGCCTTCGAGCTGCTTGCCGGTTGCCTGGTCGACGACTTTCATCGACAGGCGGACCTTGCCACGGTCGTCGAAGCCCATGAGCTTGACCCAGACCTTGTCGCCTTCCTTGACGAGTTCCTTCGGGTGACCAATGCGTTCGTTCGCCATTTGCGACACGTGCACCAGACCGTCCTTCGGACCGAAGAAGTTCACGAAGATGCCGAAGTCTTTCAGGCCAACAACCGTGCCCTGGTAGATTTCGCCGATCTCTGCTTCAGCGGTGATCTCCTTGATCATCTTCATGGCCTTCTCGATGGCCGGACGGTCGAGCGCAGAAATCTGCACAGTGCCGTCATCATCGATGTTTACCTTGGCGCCGGATTCTTCAACGATGCCGCGGATGACCTTGCCGCCGGAACCGATGACGTCACGGATCTTGTCGGTTGGCACTTTCATGATTTCCATCTGAGGTGCGTTTTCCGACAGGGCATCGCGGGACGTGTCGAGGGCTTTCGCCATTTCGGCGAGAATGTGCATACGCCCACCCTTGGCCTGCTCGAGCGCCGTCTTCATGATGTCCTTGGTGATACCAGCGATCTTGATGTCCATCTGCAGCGAGGTCAGGCCCTTTTCGGTGCCTGCGACCTTGAAGTCCATGTCGCCGAGATGGTCTTCGTCGCCGAGGATGTCGGACAGGACGGCAATGCCGTCGGCTTCCTTGATCAGGCCCATGGCGATGCCCGACACGGGACGGGTGATCGGCACGCCGGCATCCATCATCGCGAGCGAACAGCCGCATACGGTTGCCATCGAGGACGAGCCGTTGGACTCGGTGATCTCGGAGACGAGGCGGATCGTGTAAGGGAACTCGGCGTGGTCAGGCAGGACAGCCTGGAGCGCGCGCCAGGCCAGCTTGCCGTGTCCGGTTTCACGACGGTTGGTTCCGCCCATGCGGCCTGTTTCGCCGACCGAATAGGGCGGGAAGTTGTAGTGCAGCATGAATTTCGACTTCGACGTGCCACCGAGACCGTCGATGAACTGTTCGTCATCGCTGGTGCCGAGTGTTGTCACGCAGATCGCCTGCGTTTCGCCGCGCGTGAACAGCGACGAGCCGTGCGTGCGTGGCAGGAAGCCGGCGAGGGCTTCGATCGGACGGACCTGGTCGAGCGAACGGCCGTCAATACGCTTGCCGGTTTTCAGGATGTCGCCGCGAACCACACTGGCCTCGGCTTCCTTGAAAGCGGACTTGAACGTTTCTGCGGTCATTTCGCCCGGTGCGTCTTCGGTGCCGACGAGGGCCGCCTTGGCGGTGTCGCGGGCAGCGCCCACGGCCGACTGGCGTTCCAGCTTTTCGGTCAGCGAATAGGCCTTGGACAGGTCCTTGCCGACGAGCTTCTGGATGGCCGCGAGTTCCTTGGAATGGTCTTCGGCTTCGAACTCGAAGGGCTCCTTGGCGGCTTTTTCAGCCAGGTCGATGATCGCATCGATGATCGGCTGAATGGCATCATGACCGGCCATGACAGCGCCGAGCATCACGTCTTCCGACAATTCATAGGCTTCCGATTCCACCATCATCACGGCATCGGCTGTGCCGGCCATGACGAGGTCGAGTTCGGATTCTTCGAGCTCATCGATGGTCGGGTTGATGATGTACTCACCATCCTTGTAACCAACGCGAGCGGCGCCGATCGGGCCCATGAAGGGGGCGCCAGACAGGACGAGCGCGGCAGACGCGCCGATCATGCCGAGGATATCGGGATCATTCTCGAGATCGTAGGACATGCAGGTCAGGACGACCTGGACTTCGTTCTTGAAGCCCTTGACGAAGAGCGGGCGGATCGGACGGTCGATCAGGCGCGAGGTCAGCGTCTCTTTTTCGGTCGGGCGACCTTCACGCTTGAAGAAGCCGCCTGGGATGCGGCCTGAAGCGTAATATTTTTCCATATAGTTGACGGTCAGGGGGAAGAAGTCCTGGCCGGGCTTTGCCGACTTGGCGAAGCAGGCGGTCGCGAGGACCGTAGTGTCCCCATAAGTGACCATAACGGCGCCGTCAGCCTGACGTGCCACCTGGCCCGTCTCAATTGTCAGCGTGCGTCCCGCCCATTCCAGCGACACGGAGTGTTTGTTGAACATTTCGGTTTCTTTCTTTTCACATACGAAAAGCCCGCCGCGGCCCTATTGCCCGGCGGGCTTGTTTTGTC
Source organism: uncultured Alphaproteobacteria bacterium (assembly GCA_963973995.1). GTDB lineage: Bacteria > Pseudomonadota > Alphaproteobacteria > Caulobacterales > Hyphomonadaceae > Hyphomonas. The sequence goes on along the minus strand of CAXBCO010000006.1, from coordinate 82,328 downwards.
GGACCTAGCGGCGGATGCCGAGTTCCGTGATGAGCGTCTGGTAACGCGCGTCATCTTTGCCTTTGACATAGTCAAGGAGCTTCCGGCGCGTGGCGACCATGGTCAGCAAGCCGCGGCGGGAGTGGTTGTCTTTCTTGTTGGTCTTGAAGTGGTCGGTCAGGTTGTTGATGCGTTCCGTCAGGATCGCAACCTGGACTTCCGGGGAGCCTGTATCACCTGCCTTGATGGCAAATTTCTTGATCAGTTCCTGTTTCTTTTCAGCCGTAATCGACATCGGGTCTCTTTCGATAATATCGCCAAAAGGCGAAGGGTTTCAACGTGTTGCGGCCTCATGGACGCGGGGGTTCGGGGAGAGATCGGGACCTGGTGTCCGGTGCCGGGATGTCGTCCAGCAGGGGATTCAGGACGATATTCGCCTCAAGGGGCGGCTTATGGCGGATTTAGGCCCCTTTGGGAAGGGGGCGGGGTGATATGGGTGAGGGCGTGGCAGGTGTGCGCCGAGGGGGTGGCAGGTCCGCGCCCTCAGGCGCTTTGCGCCTCGCGGATGTTGAACACGCGAACCGGCTCGAAATGGCCGGCGCGGACGTCGCCGAGGGCCACGGCGGTGCCGTTGCAGGTGGCCAGCGCCAGGCGGTCGTCCTCGTCGGCCGGATTGCGTGCCTCGCGCCAGGCTTCGACGACATGCGGCATCAGCATGATGGTACGGCCCTGACGCAGGTTGGCGGCGTCGGCGGGGCTGACGGCGAGGTCCGGGATGCCGGTCAGGACCGACTGGAGGGGTTTGAGGGCAGCGAGCAGGTCCGATTTCTCGGTCATTTCCTGCAGGGCCGAGATGGCAATGGCATCGGGCGCGGCGAAGGCGCCGACACGGGTGCGGCGCAACTGGCTGATATGGCCTTCGCATTCGAGGTCGAAGGCGAGGTCGCGGGCCATGGCGCGGACATAGAAGCCCTTGCCGGATGTGACATGGATGACCGTATGGTCGGCGTCGGGCATGCCGATGACGCTGGCGGAATGGACCATGACTTCGCGCGGTTTCAGTTCGAAATCCTCGCCTTCGCGGGCGAGGTCATAGGCGCGCTTGCCGTCGACCTTGATGGCGGAGAATTTCGGCGGCACCTGTTCGATCACGCCGAGATAGTTGGCGAGCACCGCTTCAATGGCGTCGCGTGACGGGCGGGCGTCGGATGTTGCGGTGACTTCGCCTTCGGCGTCCTGGCTGGCGGTCGAGACGCCCCAGCGGATGGTGAAGACATATTCCTTCTCGGAATCCATTGCCCATTGCACGGTCTTGGTCGCTTCGCCAAAGGCGATGGGCAGGATGCCGTCGGCGAGCGGGTCCAGCGTTCCGCCATGACCGACCTTTTCGGCATTGTAGAGCCGCTTGAGGATGGCCACGGCCTGGGTCGAGGTCATTTCGACAGGCTTGAACAGGTTCAGCCATCCGCTGACCGGATCACCCTTGCGTTTTCTCTGGCGGGCCAAATCGTGTCTCCTGCGGGCCGGGGGCGGTTCGAACGCTGGCGGGCCGTCTTCATGCTGGCATATCAAAAGGAAGGCGCGGCCTTAGGCTGGCTGGCTGGCGGCGTCAACCGCCGGGCCTGTCAGGACGCGGTTTTGAGTCGTTCCGCCTCGGCGTCTTCTTCGTCGGCATCGAAGAGGAGTTCGGGCTCGCCGTGTGTTGTCGTGGTGTCGTCATGCCGTGAGGGAGGGGAGGCCGCCCGGGCGGGTTTTGGCAGTTTGAGGTCGACAATATCGAGATTGAGGTCGAATTCGCCGACGGTTTCGGCGTCGCCCGTATCCATCTTGTGGCGAACCACGTCGCGAATCTTCACGAGCACGTCCCGATTGTCGTCGACAATAGGGATCTGGCGCCCGTCTGACGTGCCGATGGTGAGGCGGTAATAAGGCTCACGCCTGTTGATCTTCATGGCGATCATGGCGGCCCGCGTGCCAAGGAACAGGCCGAGCAGGACAAGCACGCCGCCGACGAACAGGGCGACCAGGCCGGACTGCTGGCCGGGTGCCAGCATCCACCAGGCAAGCGCGACGAGGCCGAAGAACAGGTTTGCGACGCACATCGTGGCATGGAGGCTCTGGGACTTGCGGTTGCGTGGCATGTCCCAGGGCGCAAACTCCATCGATTCAATGGACATGGTGGCGATACGGCGAATAGCGATCGTGTCATCGCCCATCTGCAGCGATGCGGACGAGATCTCGCCGCGGCGGGCGCCTTCCATGTCGAGTGTCTGGCGGTCCATCCGTCCCCTGTCCCTGTCGCAATACTTGAACGGTCTCAACAGACTGCCGCCAAGTCAAATGACAAAGCGGATAAGGCGCAGGCGTGGGGTGCCTAGTCCTGCTGCAGGTCGCGCTTCACGCGGGGATCGGCCAGGAGGCGGTCGATATGCGTGGCTTCGTCATAGGACTTGTCGGCGATGAAGCGGAGTTCGGGCGTGAACCGCATGTCAATCTCGCGGCTGAGACGCCCGCGCAGGAAAGGCGCGGCACGGGTGAGGGCGTCTGCCAGTTTCTGGCGGCCTTCGTCCGTATCGTCGCCGAGCGGCGTGATGAAGACGTTGGCCCGGCGCAGGTCCGGCGAACAGCGCACTTCGCCGACCGTGATGATGACGCCCGTGAGGTCCGGATCGCGCAAATCCTCTCGCGACAGGATGTCGGCGAGGGCGTGACGGATGATCTCTCCGGCGCGCAACTGGCGCTGGGAGGGCATTTTGGCAGCGGCGGGTTTACGGGCCATCAGTGAGCAGCCTTTTCCTGTAGGCGTGAAACGAAAGCGGTGCGGGCAGACTTGTCCTTGCCGAACCATGTGTCGGGGATGATCAGCGCATCAGCGCCGTTGACGAGGATGGCAACATGGCCCCGTCCGGCCTTGACGGATGCAATCGACGACCAGTCGATACGGGTCTCGATGCCGCCCCGGCGGACAATGACCTGATCGTCGTCCAGCGTGATGTCGGTGCTGAGGGTCATTTCCGTGCCGCGTCCGAACTTGTGCCGATAAGACCAGCGAATGAAGATGATGTACCAGGCGATCCCGGCAAAGGCCGCGATCATGGCCGATATGAACCATTGCCAATAGTCCGACAAACCGATCAGCCGCATGGCCTCGCGCACCATGACCGCCATGCTGGCGGAAATGATCGGCGCCGTGACGCCGGCATAATAAACGGCCGTAGGCCCAACCGATCCGCCACGCGTCAGGCGCGTCAGTCGCTTCACATCCTTCTCGCGCAGGAGGCCAGAGATGCGCAGCGGGTCTGACATGGCGGTTGCCTCTAGGCGAGGGTTCTCGCGATTTCCTCGACCTGGAAGCATTCGATCTTGTCGCCGACGCGGATGTCTTCATAGCGCTCGAAGGCCATGCCGCATTCCATGCCGCCGGACACTTCGTTCACTTCATCCTTGAAGCGTTTCAGCGTTTTCAGCTTGCCTTCGTGGATCACAACATCGTCGCGCAGGAGGCGGACGCCGCAACCGCGGAGCACCTTGCCTTCGGAGACGCGGCAACCAGCGACCTTGCCGGTCTTGGTGATGTTGAAGACTTCCAGAATGTCGGCATAGCCGAGGAAGGTTTCGCGCTTCTCCGGTGCGAGCATGCCCGACAGTGTGGATTTCACATCGTCGATCAGGTCGTAGATCACGGAATAGTAGCGGATCTCGATGCCTTCTTTCTCGGCCAGGTCGCGCGCCTGCTTGTTGGCGCGAACGTTGAACGCGAAGATCGGGGCGCCGGACGATTTGGCCAGCATGACGTCGCTTTCGGAAATGCCGCCGACAGCGCCATGAATGACACGGGCGCGGACTTCTTCCGTCGAAATCGCATCAAGCGACATGGAGATTGCCTCGACCGAACCCTGAACGTCGCCTTTGACGACGATCGGCAGTTCGGACGTTTCCACCGCGCCTTCTTTCAGGCGGCTGAGCAGCTGGTCGAGCGAGACACGCGCCGCAGCGCCGGCCTTGCCGGAGACCTGGCGCTTGGTGCGCAGGCGATAATCGGTGATTTCACGGGCACGCGCTTCCGTTTCGACGACCACGAAGGGTTCGCCGGGATCCGGTGCACCATCAAGGCCGAGGACTTCGACGGGCAGGGACGGGCCTGCATCCTTGAGCTGCTGGCCGCGTTCGTCGGTGATCGCGCGAACCTTGCCCCATTGGGCGCCGGCCACGACGATATCGCCGCGCTTGAGCGTGCCGCGCTTGACGAGGACGGTGGCCACGGGGCCGCGTCCCTTGTCGAGCTGGCTCTCGATCACGACGCCGTCTGCGGCGCGGTCGGGATTGGCTTTCAGTTCGAGGATTTCGGCCTGGAGCGAGATAGCGTCGGTCAGTTCATCAAGGCCAACGCCGGTCTTTGCCGAGACCTTGATGGCCTGGGTTTCCCCGCCCATGCTTTCGACCTGGATGTCATGCTGGAGAAGGTCGGTAAGGACCTTGTCGGGCGCCGCATCGTGCAGGTCGATCTTGTTGACGGCCACGATGATCGGCACTCCGGCCGCCTTGGCGTGATTGATCGATTCAATCGTCTGCGGCATGACCGAATCGTCAGCCGCGACAACGAGGATCGCGATGTCGGTTGCGTTGGCACCGCGTGCCCGCATGGCGGTGAAGGCAGAGTGGCCCGGCGTGTCGAGGAAGGTGATCTTCTGGCCGGATTTCAACTGCACCTGATAGGCACCGATATGCTGGGTGATGCCGCCGGCTTCGCCTGCGACCACGTCGGTCGAGCGCAGGGCGTCGAGCAGCGAGGTCTTGCCGTGGTCGACATGGCCCATGATCGTGACGATCGGCGCACGTGGCTGCAGCGTGGCGGGATCATCCGCTTCGCCTTCAAGACCGATCTCGACATCGGATTCGGCAACGCGGCGCACCGTGTGGCCGAATTCTTCCGTGATCAGTTCGGCTGTGTCAGCGTCGATAATATCGTTGCCGCGCAGCATTTCGCCCTGGTTGATCATGAATTTCACGACGTCAGCGACGCGCTCGTTCATGCGGCCTGCAAGGTCTTGCAGGGTAATGGTTTCAGGCAGGGTCACTTCGACCGAGACCTTTTCGCGCTGGTCGCCGCCACCGAAGCGACGTTCGCGTTCACGTTCGCGGGCACGCTTGAGCGAGGCGAGCGAGCGCTGGCGATCTGCATCGTCGCCGAGGGCGGACGAGATGGTGAGCTTGCCGCGACGGCGTTCGCCGCTGTCGCGGGTGGTACGGGCGGCGGCTTCGCGCGAGCGGTCGCGGTCATCCTTGCCGACCTTGCCGCGCTTGCCGCGACTGGTCGCTTCTTCTGCGGCCGGATCGGGCAGGGGCGATGCTGTTACGTCCGGCTTGGCGCGGCCACGTGCCGGGCGTTCGCCCGCCACGGGTGCAGCCGGCGCGTTCGCAGCAGCTTCGGCTTCGGCCTTGCGGGCTTCCTCCTCGGCGCGGCGGCGGACTTCGGCCTCTTCGCGTTCGCGGGCTTCTGCCGCCTTGCGCTCCTGTTCGGAGCGGAGGCGATCCTGGCCTTCGACAACGGCCTGGTTTTCCTTGGCGCGGTTGGCTTCTTCAGCCTTGCGGTCAAGCAGCACTTTCTGGCGTGCCTTGAGCTCGTCGACCGTGATGCCAAGCTTGCGGGCCGTTGCGACGAGACGCGCCTGGAGCGTGTCCGTCTGCTTGGCCGGTGCTTCACCTGACTGTCCGGCTGCGGGGCCTGCGCCGCCTGGGCCAACCGCCCGGCGCTTCTTAGTTTCCACCACAACCTGTTTCGAGCGACCATGGCTGAAGCTCTGCTTCACCGTGCCCGCTGATTTGCGGGCGACGGTGAGCGGCTTGCGGCCACCCGAATTACTACCTGTATCGTTCGTTTCGCTCATACGTCCTACATATCACATTTTCAGCCGAAGCGCCCATGCGTCCCGGCGAGTTTTCAAGTCCGATCCTGATCCTTGAACCAGTTCACTTCAGGCGCTTCGCGAAACCCGGTCAGCCGGCGATAGGCCAGAGTCCACGTCTTCGCAATGGCGCCCTTGCGGATGAGCCCGTGTATCACACGCTCCCGGCCAAACGCCATGCCCAATTCCACCGAAGACAATGCCCCGGCAACGTTCACGCTGCTATATAGCGCTTTGGCGAGGAAATACACCTTGTTACGCCCATCTTCTGCACCATCCGATGCCTCGAGCAGTATTCCATGGGTCTTCTTGCGCAGTGCATCCTTGACCTGATCGTAGCCAAGGATGACTCCGCCTGCCTTTTTCGCCATTCCGAGCACGTTCTGGCAGCGTTTCAGCAGCAGGTCTTCGACCTGGTCAGCGAGCCCCTCGGGCACTTTGACCTTTTCCTTGAAGCCGCGTGCGAAGGCGCCCTTCGCGGCGGCCAGCGCAACGCTGTCCCGGTCCGCTTTGACCCAGACGCCGCGGCCCGGCAGTTTGGCATTGATATCGGGCGTGACGACCATGTCGGGAGAGAGCACAAAGCGCACCATCTCCGTCTGCGCCAGACGCTCTCGCGTCACGGCGCACTGACGAACGGGGCCCTCCCCGTTCGTCGTGTCACCTGCCGTGCCGGCTAAACGCGGATCACTCTTTCGGTGCGGCTTCGTCATCGCCGCCCTCCGCTGCCAGGGCATCGAGATCAAATTCGAGCTCTTCAAGGGCTGCGTCTGCAGCGTCTGCACCGCCAAGGTCGCCAAGGGCGAGCAGGGCGCGTTCTTCTTCGGTCAGGTCAGCTGTCGACGTCTCGGCCGGCTGCTGCGCCGCGACGAGCTGGTCGATGGCGTCCTGTTCGATCCAGCCAGCGAGCACGCGGGCCTTCATGATGAACATTTGCGCGTCGTCCTTGCGCATTTCGCCCTTTTTCAGGATGCCTTCGACCCAGACAGGCTTGCCGTCGGGGCCGGGTTCGCGGAAGCCGGTAATGTCGTCGGGCACGAGGCCGGCAACGTCTTCGACGGTCTTCACGCCTTCGAGTCCGAGCTTCACGGCGAAGGCAGGTGTCATGCCTTCAAGCGCCATGACTTCGTCCTCGACGCCGAGCTCCTTGCGCTTGGCATCGTTTTCGGCGGCCAGGCGATCGAGGAATTCGCGGGCGCGTTCCTGGAGTTCGGCGGCAACCTCCGCGTCGAAACCTTCGATCTGGATGAAGTCTGCCGGGGCGACGAAAGCGATTTCCTCGACTGTCTCGAAACCTTCCGAGGCCAGCAGCTGGCCCAGCGTTTCGTCAGCATCGAGTGCTTTCATGAAGAGGTCTGTACGCTCCTGGAACTCGCGCTGGTAGCGCTCGGAATCCGCGCTTTCCGTGACCAGGTCGATCTGCCAGCCGGTCAGCTGGGAGGCGAGACGCACGTTCTGGCCGCGCCGGCCGATGGCCAGCGGGAACTGGTCGTCGGCGACGACGACTTCGACACGGCGCTCTTCTTCGTCGAGCACCACTTTCGACACTTCGGCCGGCTGCAGCGCGTTCACGATGAAGGTCGCGTCGTCATAGTTCCACGGAATGATGTCGATCTTCTCTCCCGAGAGTTCGCCGACAACGGCCTGGACGCGCGCACCGCGCATACCGACACAGGCGCCGACCGGGTCGATCGATGAGTCGTTCGACACCACGCCGATCTTGGCGCGGCTGCCCGGGTCGCGGGCGCAGGCGCGGATATGGATGACGCCGTCATAGACTTCCGGCACTTCCTGGGCGAACAGCTTGACCATGAATTCAGGCGCGGCGCGCGACAGGAAGATTTGCGGGCCCTTCACTTCGCGGCTGACCTTGTAGAGATAGGCGCGTACACGGTCATTGGGCTGGAAGTTTTCGCGCGGGATGCCGTCATTGCGGCGGATGATGCCCTCGGCGCGGCCCAGGTCGACGATGACATGGCCGTATTCGACACGCTTGACGATGCCGTTGATGATCTCGCCGACACGGTCCTTGTATTCTTCATACTGACGCTCGCGCTCGGCATCGCGCACCTTCTGCATGATGACCTGCTTGGCGGTCTGTGCCGCGACGCGGCCGAAATCGAAGGGCGGGAGTTCTTCCTTCAATTCGCTGCCGATCTCTAGCTCCGGATCGATGCGCTTGGCTTCGGTCAGGCGCAGTTCCTTGGATTCGTCTTCGAGGTCCGCATCGGCCACGACGGTCTGGATACGCCACAGCGTCTGTTCGCCGGTGGTCGGGTCGATCTTCGCGCGGATGTCATGCTCTTGGCCATACTTGGCCTTGGCCGCCTTCTCGATGGCTTCCTGCATGGCTTCGACAACGATGCGTTGGTCGATCGATTTTTCCTCTGCAACCGCTTTTGCGATCTGCAGAATTTCCAGCCTGTTGGCTGAAACGCCGATTGTATTCATGTGACGTCTCCCGTCTTCTCGTTAGTATCTGTGTCATCGTCGGACTCGTCGATCTCGAACTCGTCGAGACCGTCTTCATCCATTTGCGGCGGCAGGCTGCCATCGGCGCGGGCCGCATCAATCAGGGCATCGGTGAGGACGAGCGTGGCGCGGCTCATTTCGTTGACGTGCGCGACCAGCTCGGTGGCGTCATCCAGTTCGATATGGGCGCCGGCATCGTCTTCGCCGGTAATCGTACCGGAAAACCGGCGGCGGCCGTCAAGCGGCCGGATCAGTTCGACCCGGACTTCATGTCCGACCCAGCGGGCGAAATCGCCCGGCCGGGTGAGCGGCCGGTCAATGCCCGGCGTGGACACTTCGAGCGTATAGGCTTCCTTGATCGGATCGGATTCCTCGAAGACCGGGCTGAGGGCTCGCGAGAGCCGGGCGCAATCTTCCACGCTGGTGGGGGCGCCGCCGGTTCGTTCGGTCATGATCTGCAGTCCGGGACGGCGTCCGCCCATGACGCGCAGGCGCACGATTTCCAGCCCGAGGCCCGCTGCCACGGGGGCTGCGATCTCGAGAATACGGCGTTCCTGTTCGGTCAGGGCAATCATGGTATGGGGCAAATCCGGGCAAAGAAAAACGGCGGCCCCGTTGCCGGAACCGCCGCCGATATTTTTCGACTTGCCGGACATATAGTCCTGTCGCGTGCCGATGTCGAGTGTTCAGTCCAGTTCGACGGGAACTAACGGAAAGCGGTCCCTGCGGCCCGGGCCGCCGTTCATGCCGCCGGTTCCGGGTGACCGGTCCTAGAGAACCTTGAGGTCCACAGCCGATGTCTTGCCCCGGCGTTCGTCCTTGTAGAGCTCGTAAGAGATCGCCTGGTCTTCGGCCAGCGTACGCAGGCCGGAGCGCTCGACGGCGGAAATGTGCACGAACACATCTGTGCCGCCATCGTCAGGCTTGATGAAGCCAAACCCCTTCTGGTCGTTGAACCATTTCACTTTGCCGGTTGCCATTACTTGAATTCCTTCGCGTTTATCCAAAACGACCAGGCCCGGAAATGAGTCTGATCGGCCTATCGAAACGGGTGGGAAGAAAGTCATTGCCGTCGGTCTGACGGGGTCTTGATATTCAGACCGACCGAATTCGATGGCGATATGAAACGCACAAGTGCGACATTTCGTCAAGTATTCGCGGGGGCCGTGGCTACACGCGGAAGTCGAGCCAGACCGGCGCGCAATCGCCGAGGCGCTTGGCTTCGTAGCGGGTCGGCACATGGTCTTCGGGCGGTGTGCGCCAGTCACCGGCGCGCTCTGCCTGCCAGGCAAAACCGCCATGGGCGAGAAAGCGGGCGAGGGCCTCATCGGCATAGCTTGCGACATCGGTGGCGAACCGCACCCGGGCCCCCGGTGCAAGGATGCGGTGGAGTTCGGTGAGGAAGTCGGGCTGGATCAGCCGCCGCTTCTGCTGCTTCTTCTTGGGCCACGGATCCGGGAACAGGATGAAGGCCTGGTCAACGGAATGATCGGTCAGGCTGGCCATGAGCAGCCGCGCATCGTCCATCCACAGCCTGACATTGGTGAGGCCGTTCTCCTGGATGCCCGTCAGGGCCTTGGCCATGCCTTCGACGAAGGGCTCGCAACCGATGAATCCGGTGCCCGGTGCCCTTTGCGCCTGCTCGATCAGATGCTCGCCGCCGCCAAAGCCGATTTCGAGGCAAACCGGTCCGGCGCTGGCGAACAGGGTATGAGGGTCGAGCGCTGCGTCTGCCCCGACCGGGACGGTCAGGCCGGGCAGCATGTCATCGACCAGCGCTTGCTGGCGCGCCGACAGGGCACGGCCACCCGTTCGCCCGAAAGTGCGGATGGCGCGGATCTGAGAGTCGGGTGTGCGGGAGGTCATGGGCCCGCGTCTTGCCCCAGCCGCGGGGCGCAATCAATCCCGTTGTTTCGGCTCAAAGGCAGAGGCCGCCGCGCGCACGGTGCCGAGAAGCGATTTGCGCAGGGAATTGTCCTCGATTTTCTGGAAGGCTGCGATGAGTTCCAGCGTTTCCGAATTCATGACGGGCGCATGCGCCTTGGCACCTTCGGCGGCCTGGGCGTTCTCATGTTCGACGAAGCCCTCGGCACCCTCGTAAAAATACGTGATCGGAACACCCAGCACAGATGCGATCTCGAACAGGCGCCCGGCCGATATCCGGTTGACGCCCTTTTCGTACTTCTGGACCTGCTGGAATGTCAGGTTGAGAAGTTCGCCAAGGCGTTCCTGGGTAAGCTTGAGTTCGCGCCGGCGCCACCGCACGCGTTGACCAACGACGCGGTCAATCCCACTCGGCAGCTTGTTCTCTGACATATCCCACCCGGTGCACGTTTGGCCTGCAATTGCTGGGCATGTTAACGCCGCCAGCTTGCGAAAGCTAGACCTGCGAACAAGCAGAGGGTGAGCCAGAACAGGACAATTCCTATACGGTGCTGGTAAATCGTGACGCCGGCGGGCACCGGCAACCGGCCACGGCCATAGGCTGCGTTCCATCCTTCGGGGGCGTCTGCCGCGGGCGCGCCGCGCAGGACTTCGCGTCCGTACCCGTCGAGTATCGCTGACGCGCCACGGCTGGCAACGCGGGCCATCGGAAGGCCGGTTTCGATCGCGCGGTAGCGGTTCTGGGCATAGTGCTGGGCCGGCCCCATGCCGCCACCGAACCAGCCATCATTCGAAATCACCACGAGCCAGTCGGCGCGGCCGTTGAGATTGGCATCGCGCGGTATCGACGGATAGAGCCCTTCATAGCAGATCATGGCAACAAAGGGCGGGACATTGTCCGCATAGATCACGGCCGGTCCGGGGCCGGGCCGGAAGCCGTCTGTCGCCATCTGCTGCATGGCCCCGGGAAGGATTCCGGAAATGTGGCGGCCGAAGGGGATGATCTCGGCGGCGGCCAGTTCGCCAAACGGCACCAGGCGGTGCTTGTCGTAAAGCGCAAGCGGTCCGGACCGAGCAGCGCTCTGGTCGAGCACTGTCAGGCTGTTGAAATAGGCGCGCTGGCTGTCATCCCTGATCTCGTAGCGGCTTGTGCCGACGATCAGGACGCGCGGCCCGAGATAGGCGTCGATAATGTCGATGGCGTTCGGATCCTGAAGCAGGTTGACCGGTATCGCGCCTTCCGGCCAGATGATGATGTCGCCCGGCGCGCCATCCTCGGTCGTCAGCATCTTGATGTATTCTTTCAGGATCGCGTCCGGCCCGACCTTCCACTTCTCGTCCTGCGAAACGCCGGAATCCATCAATACGATCACGGTATCGGACAGCGGCGAAGGCTCGGCGATGCGCTGCGCGCCCCAGGCCCAACCGAGCGCGATGAGAATGCCGGACGCAAAGGTCGGCAACATACGTACGGCCAGTCCGCGCGCGTCGCGGGTGTCGACAAGCGCGGCGGGCGCGGACACGATGAAGATGGTGAGCAGTGTCAGCCAGTAGACGCCGCCGATGGAGGCGGCCTGGGACAGGGCCCCGCCGGGCATCCATGTGGTGCCGGGCAGGTTCCACGGAAAACCGCCGAAGAGGTGACCGCGCACATATTCGGCAAGTGCGAAGAAGAGCGCAAACACAAACACGCGAGACGGCGAGGCCGACCAGAACGCGCCGGCCATTGCGCCCGCGGCGCCCCAGATCAGCGCCATGCCTGCCGGCAGGAGGATGAGCGGCATCCAGAGGAATATCGCGTACTTTTCGGGTTCGACGAGAAAGGGTGACGCCGTCCAGTGCATGCTGATCAGGAAGAAGCCGACGCCAAAGGCCCAGGTCCGCATGAAGATGGCCTTGCCCCATTTGCGGTGCCCGCGCGCGCCATCCAGCATCCAGACCAGCCCGGTGAACGAGATCACCAGAACAGCGCTGAAGTGGAACGGGGCAAAAGCGACCGCCGAGAAGGCACCCAGCAACAAGGCCGTGCCCGCTGCGGCCCAGCCTGTCAGGCGCGCGAACGCCTCGTGCAGGGGACCAAGGGCGGTGAACCCGTGGCTGCGCACTCCGTCTGTCATGCTTTACTCCTGGGGTTGCGGCGCGGCGCCGACCTCCGGTGTGCGCAGGCGCAGGCGACGAATGCGCCGCGCGTCTGCATCCATGATCTCGATTTCGACCCCTGAGGGATGCCGCAGGACCTCGCCGCGGACAGGCACTTTGCCAGCCAGCGCGAACACGACGCCGCCAAGCGTGTCGATGTCACTATCCATGTCGGCAAGATCAAGATCAATTCCGGTTTCCTCTGCGAAATCCTCGATTTCGGTTCGTGCATCAGCTTCCCAGACGCGCTGGCTGCGACGCACGAACATGGGTTCCTCATCGTCGTGTTCGTCTTCGATGTCACCGACGATTTCTTCGACAAGGTCTTCGAGCGACACAAGCCCGTCCGTGCCGCCATATTCGTCGACCACGAGGGCAAGATGTATGCGCGTTGACTGCATCTTCACAAGCAGATCTGTCAGCTTCATGGACGGCGGAACATACAGCACTTCGCGGTGCAATCGTTCCAGCGGGTTCTTGGCGGTTTCGCCACCCGTCGCCAGTTCCTTCACGACATCCTTGATGTGGACGAAACCGATCGGATCGTCGAGCGACTCACGAAACACCGGCAGGCGCGAATGGGTCACTTCGGCAAAGAAGTTCAGGAGTTCCGGAAACTCCATGCCGACTTCGACGGCTTTGACTTCAGCGCGCGCGACCATGACGTCCTCGACGCGCATCTGCTCGAACTCCTCGATACGCAGGCGCATTTCATGCGGACTGGCAGTCGGCTCGCCGGCCCCCGATTCTGTCGGCTGGTCAGCGTTGCGGTCCTTGCGGCCGAAGCCGAGTATCTTGCGTAATCGCCCGCTCGGGGCAGGGTCTGAAGGGTCTGGGTCGCTCATGTCGTCGGTGCTTTAGTCTGAATCATAGGGATTGGCTATGCCGAGTGATGCCAGTGCGGAGATTTCCAGCGATTCCATGATCGCGGCTTCGTCTGGCTGCATGTGATCATGGCCGAGCAGGTGAAGGTAACCGTGAATCAGGAGATGGGTCAGATGGTCGGGCAGGGTTTTGGCCTGGGCGGCCGCGTCGCGCGCGCAAATGCCATATCCCACGGCGATATCGCCCAGCAGGGGGCGATCCATTTCAAGGGCCGGAAAGGACAGGACATCGGTTACCTTGTCGATGCCGCGAAAATCCGCATTGAGTTGCCTGAGCACCGCGTCATCGGTCAGCAGGAGCGACACGGTTCCTTCGGCAGGTGCGACGCTGCAGCCGGCCGCAAAGGCCCGGCGGCTCAGGGCTTCAAGGTCTCCGAGCGCGTCCCAGCTGTCCTCTTCCACGATCAGGTCGACGTTGATCATCGCGGCTGTCAGCCCTCTCCTGCGGCGGCATAGGCATCGATGATGCGGCTGACGAGGCCATGGCGCACGACGTCGGCGGCTGTCAGGTGATGGGCGTGAACGCCCTCGACACCGTCGAGGATCTTCAGGGCATGCTTCATGCCGGACGGTTGGCTGCCCGGAAGATCGACCTGGCCGGGATCGCCGGTAACGACCATGCGGCTGTCGCGGCCGAGGCGCGTCAACACCATTTTCATTTGCGAGACCGACGTGTTCTGCGCCTCGTCGACGATCACGAATGCGTTCTTGAGCGTGCGTCCGCGCATGAAGGCGAGCGGGGCAACCTCGATCTCGCCGCGTGCCATGCGGCGTTCCATCTGTTCCTGTCCCATGAGTTCGCGCAGCGAATCCCAGATCGGCAGCATGTAGGGATCGACCTTCTCTTCCAGCGTGCCGGGCAGGAAGCCGAGCTTCTCGCCCGCTTCAACGGCCGGGCGGGTTACGATGAGGCGCTGGCGCAGTCCGGAGGTCAGTTCGGCGACGCCGGCGGCGACAGCGAGAAAGGTCTTGCCCGTACCGGCAGGACCGACACCGAAGACAAGGGCATTGTCTGAATTGGCGAGCAGTTCGAGATATTTCGCCTGTCCGCGCGTCTGGGGCTTGATGGACTTTTTCAGGCCGACCAGCCCGCCGAAGGTCTGTGCCGGGGTGCGGGCGGCTTCGAGCGCGCCTTCCAGTTCCATGTCATTGGCCTCGGTGCCGCTGCGAATGCGGCGCTCAAGCTCTGCGAGTGCCGCTTCGGCAATCGAGACGCCTTCCTCGGCGCCGACGAGGAGGATGCCGCCGCCCTGGCTTTCGGCGCGCAGGTCGTATTCGGCGAGCCGGTTCTCGAGCAGCTGGAGGTGGCGATGGTGCGGGCCGCACAGGTCCTGCAGCCGCGCAGCATTGCGGACTTCGAAGATGCGGCTGACGGGCGCCTCGCGTGAGGCCGGCTTGCGGGGCTTGAGGGTCACGCAGCCGCCTCGCGGGCCGAGATGAACTCGCCGGTCAGGGAATTGAGGCTGGAATCCACGACATGCACCGACGCGATCTCGCCGATCAGTTCGACAGGTCCATTGAAGTGGACGGCCTGCTGGTAGGGCGAGCGGCCATGGACCTGGCCCGGCTGGCGTCCCTTGCCCGTGACAAGCACGTCAAGCGTCTGGCCTATTTGGGAGGCGTTGAAAGCCGTCTGCTGGTCGCGCAGCAGGGCTTGTAGTGCCTGGAGGCGGGTATTCTTCACGTCTTCCGGAACCTGGCCGAACATTTCAGCCGCCGGGGTGCCGGGACGCCGGGAATATTTGAACGAATAGGCAGTGGCGAATCCGGTCTGGCGGACCAGGTCCATCGTGGCGTCGAAATCCGCGTCGGTCTCGCCGGGAAAACCGACAATGAAATCCGAGGCAAGGGCGATGCCGGGACGCGCTGCGCGCACTTTTGCGATGATGTCATGGAAGTCTGCTGCCGTGTGGCCGCGATTCATTGCCTTGAGAATGCGGTCTGAACCCGACTGAACCGGCAGGTGCAGGAATGGCATCATTTCCGGCGTGTCGCCGTGCGCGGCGATCAGGTCGTCGTCCATGTCGCGCGGATGGCTGGTCGTGTAGCGGATACGGTCGATACCGCCGATCTTAGCAATGTGGCGGCAGAGCTGGCCGAGGTCCCAGTCCGGTCCCCCTTCGATGGCCGGCGCCGCACCATGGAAGGCATTGACGTTCTGGCCGAGGAGCGAAATTTCACGCACGCCCTGTGAGGCAAGGCTGCGGGCCTCGACGACGATATCATCGACGCTGCGGGAGAGTTCGGCGCCACGCGTGTAAGGCACAACACAGAATGTGCAGAACTTGTCGCAACCTTCCTGCACCGAGAGGAAGGCCGTCGGGCCATCTGCGGCGCGCGCTTTGGGCAGGGCGTCGAATTTTTCCAGCGTGTCGAATTCGGTCTCCAGCCGGTCGCCGACGGCGCGGCTGACGCGGGCGATCATTTCCGGCAGCTTGTGATAGGCCTGCGGGCCCAGCACGAGGTCGACGGCGGGCTGGCGGCGGATCAGTTCCTCGCCTTCGGCCTGGGCCACGCAACCAGCCACGGCAATGGTCATGCGCCCGCCGGATGCTTCTTTCATCCGCTTCAGCTGGCCAAGTTCGGAATAGACCTTTTCGGTCGCCTTTTCGCGGATGTGGCAGGTGTTGAGCACGACAAGATCAGCCTGCTCGGGCCGGTCCACCGGCGCATAGCCGAGCGGTCGCAGCACATCGCGCATGCGTTCGGAATCATAGACGTTCATCTGGCAGCCATAGGTCTTGATAAACAGACCCTTGGGCGCCTTTGCGGTATCGGTTGGATTCATCCGCGGGCTTATGCCTGAAAAGCGCCCGTCCTGCCAGAACCTTGTGCGGCGACGGGTGATCGGCCCCTGCTTGTCCGTCCCGCCTGCGACAAAGCCTTCACACGCGGGCAAACGGGGCTAGTGTGCCGCCAAGTCAATTTGGAAGGAGGCCGGGGAGGCCCATGGAAAATCTCGACAACGCCTACGTGGCATTAGAAAACTTCGTGAACAATTTCAGCGGCTTCATCTGGGGAGGGACCTGGAATGGTGCGCAGATTATGCCGGTTGGCCCCATTGCAGTCTTCCTGATCGGCATCGGCCTCTACTTCATGATCCGCCTTGGCGGGCGGCCATTGTTGCGCTTCGGTCCCGCCTTGGCTGAAGTCTGGGCCGGCCGCAAAGGCAATGGCGATCCTGAAACGATTACGCCCTTCCAGGCGCTCTCTACGGCCCTTTCCGGTCAAGTTGGTACCGGCAATATTATCGGGGTCGCGACGGCGATTACGCTCGGTGGTCCCGGTGCTGTTTTCTGGATGTGGGTGACAGCCATTCTTGGGATGGCGCTCGCTTTCGCGGAAAGCTCGCTTGCCATTAAATTCCGGGAAACTGACGAATATGGAAGGGTCAATGGCGGGCCGATGTATTACATCAAGAACGGCCTCGGTAAGGGCTGGACTTGGCTCGCCGTTCTTTTCTGTTTGGGCACCCTGTTCTCGGCTACCGCGACGGGTGGCATGGTTCAGGCCAATGGCATGACGCAAAACATCATTTCGGAATTGAGCCCGTTCGGCATCGAGGCGCCGACCTGGTTGCTCGGTGCGATCATCGCCGCGCTTGTTTTTGTTGTGATTATCGGAGGAATCAAGTCGATTGGACGGGTGGCGGGTAATCTTGTTCCCCTGATGGCCGCCGTCTATATCGGCGCATGCCTTGTCGTACTGGTCATAAATTTTCAGGAGATTCCACACGCATTTGGGATGATTTTCGCGTCCGCGCTTGGCTGGCAGTCGGCAGCGGGCGGACTCGCCGGCTACGCAGTGCTTTCAGCAATCCGTTTCGGCATTTCACGCGGCCTGTTCTCGAACGAGGCTGGCCAGGGTTCAGCGCCGATTGCCCACGCCGCGTCACAGATGAAAAACCCTGCGGTTCAAGGCGAAATCGCCATGATTGGCGTGTTCATCGACACGCTGATCCTCTGCACGATGACCGCGCTGGTGATCATCACTGCAGAAGGGACCTTTGCGACGTCCGCCGAGTTCCTCGCAAATCCTGACATGGTTGCAGCGGGCCTTGGAGAGACAACGTCTCACCTCTGGATGTCGGAGGGCGTGAATGCCGCGACGCTCACCAACCGGGCGTTCACCGATGCCTTGCCGGGGCCGATTGGCGGCTGGATTGTGACCGCTTGCCTGACGTTGTTCGCCTTTACGACCATAATCGGCTGGTCCTATTATGCTGAACAGGCGCTGACCTACCTTGTTGGCGAATGGGCGACGAAACCATTCCGGTTCGTTTGGGTTATCGTTATTTTCGTCGGTGCGCTGAGCCAAGTGAACTTCATCTGGTTGTTCGGCGACATCGCCAACGCATCCATGGCGGTACCAAACCTGATCGCCATAGCCATGCTATCCGGCATTGTTGTCGCGATTCACCGGAAGAACGGCGATCCTGATACAGTGGACGGCGACAGTGTAATGATGGACCGACACGGAAACCCGTATGATGCCGCCGCTGAGGCGCTTGCCGAGTAAGACCATGGGCATACGTTAGCGAAAGCCCCGTTCCCGCTTGCCGGGGGCGGGGCTTTTTCATGGGCGCACTCCCGCAAGGGGCGATTGCCGGGTTCCGTCAGAGGCGAATTTCTGGCTTAATGGCCCGGTTAAGTGTGGGGACACCGAGCATGAAACTGAAATTCGCTTTCAGCCTGATCGCCAGCCTTGTCTGCCTGTCCAGCGCCGCCTTCGCGCAGGCGCGGGTCGCCCTGGTGATCGGAAATTCCAATTATGGCCAGTCCGGATGGGAATTGCCGAATCCGGTCAGGGACGCGGACCTGATCGCGGATACGCTGAAAGGCATCGGTTTCCAGGTCACCCTGGTCAAGGACGCGACCGAGGACGAAATGGAAGTCGCATTCCAGGACTATGGCGAGCGACTCAGGGCCGCCGGAACAGATGCGATTGGTGTGTTCTATTATGCCGGCCACGGGGTCCAGTCAGAAGGCCTGAACTACCTTGTCCCCATCGACGCGAACGCGCGGACCGAACAGGACCTCTGGCGTCAGGCGCCGCGGCTGGGAGACGCGCTGCAATACATCAACAGTGCCGGCAATTCGGTCAATTTCGTGATCCTCGATGCCTGCCGCAACAATCCGCTGCCCAGCGCAACGCGCGACGTTTCGGGTGGGCTGGCGCCAGTCGGACGGGCGCGGGGATTGCTGATTTCCTATGCCACCGAGCCGGGTTTCACGGCGTTTGACGGCGAGAACGAGCACAGCCCGTTCACGGAAGCGCTGGCGGCGGTCCTGCCGGTGGACGGCCTGATTGCCGAACAGGTGTTCAAGCGCGTGGCAGACCGCGTCAGCGCCGCCACGGAAGGCGCACAGACGCCATTCTACAATAGCGGCCTGACCGGTGAGGATATCTGCTTTGCCCGATGCACTGCCGAGGGCGGTATTTCGAGCGCCGAGCAGACCGTGTTCGACCTGGCCGAGAGCCCCTGCGAATATGCTGCCTTCCTCGACCAATACCCGGCCAGTCCTTTGGCCACGCTGGCGAGGACGCGGGCAGAAGGCTGTAACGGTGTTGCCGGCGGAACCGGGCGGGAGGTGGCCGCCTTTTCGGAAGAGATAGACGGCGCGCCGGCAGATTCCGAGCCGTGGGTTCCGACGGTGGTTGAGCCGGGCTCCGATATCAGCGCCTCGCTCGCGTGCATAGCGGACCACGCCAAAGCCGAGATGTGCAAGCCCGAGAACTGGAGCCAGGTCAACGAGAACTGCAAGACATACGAACATGCCTTGCTGGACGATGGCAGCCTGCTCCAGGCGGTCAGCAGCGGCATGTGCACAGCGCAGGCCTGGCCGGCTGTGATGAAGCGCTACACGTGGGAAGCGCAGAACGAGGCGGCATTCCGGGAGAAATATGCGGCGCAGCCGAATGATTTCCGCTCGGCGATGACGTGCCTCGATGCCTATGCGCGGACCGACCGGTGCACGGAGCGGCGCTGGAGCGAGGTCGCCGAGACCTGCCGTACACAGGAGCACGAACGCCTGAATGACGGCGTGCTGCAGGCGGCTGTTAAGGCAGGCCAATGCTCGGCGAAGGGCTGGGGCACACTGCAGATCCGGCTGGGGGCTGTCAGCGGCTACCTCGAGCAGAAATCTGTCGTGCCTTATGTGCAGGAGCAGATGAAGAGCAAGATGCCGATCCAGCAGCAGTCACCGGACCTGGGCGACCTGCTGAAGGACGATGGCTACACCAAGCAGCAGCTCAAAAAATACTGAGCGTCGGGGCATCGGGCGCAGCGCATGATAATCGGTACGATTCGTACCGCTATTGCGACCGGACTGCCTGTCGCCGTTTGGCGCGCCCGGAACAGGCGTGTGGTGGGTGAAACGCACGGGTGCGGTCGTGGGGCGCGGGCGGTGCGGCCCGGGGGTGGCAAGGGTGCGGCCCGTCCGGACTCTGGACCCGAAATGAGAAAAACCCCGGCCATAAGGCCGGGGCGTTCCCACTCTACGCATCATAGAAGACCCGTCGGTCTTACATGAAGCCTTTGAACTTGTCCTTGAAGCGCGACACGCGGCCACCGCGGTCGAGCATCTTGCCGTCGCCGCCAGTCCACGCCGGATGCGACTTGGAGTCAATATCCAGAACCAGCTTGTCGCCTTCGGCGCCATAGGTGGAACGGGTCTGGTATTCGGTGCCATCGGTCATCACAACGTTGATGAAGTGATAATCGGGATGCCCTTCTTTTTTCATAGCCTGGGCCTCTCTATGTAGCCTGGTGTAACGGGTTGAATTCGCACGAGGTGCGCTGGCATGTCTCAGCCATTTTTCGAAGCCCGGCGTGTAACTGAAACAGCGGCGTCCCGCAAGAGGGCGCTTGCATTGATTTGATGCGTGCGCGCAGAAAGAACTCCCATGGCCGATACAGAAACCAGCCTCGTCGAGGATCGCCGCACCACGCTTCCCGAGGGCGGGGAGGGCATGGCGCGGCCGAAGGGCCGCAGCCTGAAGCCCCTGACGCTGCTCCTGCCGTATTTCAAGAAACATTGGGTAACGGTCGGCGTTGCGCTGGTTTTCCTCATTCTGGCGGCTGCCGCCAGCCTGTTCATTCCGATCCTGCTGGGACAGGCGGCTGATGCCGGCCGTTCTGCCGATGGCAATGTCGAGACCCTTCTGGCCCTGATCAATGAAGCCTTCCTGTGGGTGTTCCTCGCGGCGATCTCGGCAGGCCTGCTGGGCGCGGTGCGCTTCTATTTCGTGTCGCGGTTCGGCGAGCGGGTGGCGGCTGACCTGCGCCGAGACCTCTATGCCCATCTGCTGAAGCTCTCGCCCGCCTATCACGCGAAGATGCGCTCTGGCGAAGCTGTGTCGCGCCTGACAGCGGACATAACCCTGATCGAGACCTTTCTCGGTTCGTCGGCCTCGCTGGCAGCCCGTACGCTGCTGACCACGACAGGGGCCCTGACCATGATGATGGTGGTGAACTGGAAGCTGGGCCTGACCCTGCTGGCCATGTTGCCGATCGCGGTCCTGCCTGTGATGGGGATTGGCCGGATCATACGGAAGATGTCGAATCGGGCCCAGTCGCGCCTGTCAGATGCCGGGGCGGAAGCTGCCGAAGCGCTGGACGCGATCGAACTGGTTCAGGCCTATGGCCGCGAAGCCGGGCGGCTCGCCTCGTTCACGACCGCCATCGAGGCGACGTTCGAGGCTGCCATGAAACGGATCGGCGCCCGCGCAATCATGATCGTGATGGTGTCGGTCCTGCTGTTTGGCGGCTTTGTGGGCGTGCTGTGGCTCGGGGCACGCAGTGTGGCGACGGGTGAGATGACATTCGGCAACCTCGCCTCCATGGTCATGTATGCGCTCTATGCGGGGTCCGGCATCGGCATGCTGGCGGAAGTCTATGGCGAAGTGATGCGGGCAGCGGGCGCTGCCGACCGGGCCGCTGAAGTGCTGAACACCGAGATCGAGATCGAATCGCCGCAGCACCCGGTGGCGCTGCCTGAAAAGGTCGCCGGCGCGCTGGCATTCGATCATGTGACCTTCCGCTATGGCCATGAGACGCTCTCGGCGCTGGAGGATTTTTCGCTGTCGGTGAAGCCGGGCGAGTTTGTTGCGCTGGTCGGCCCGAGCGGGGCCGGCAAGACGACCGTGTTCCGGCTGGCCTTGCGCCTGTTCGATCCCCAGGCGGGAACCGTGACGCTGGATGGCGTTTCGTCGGTCGCGGCGGACCCGGCCGACTGGCGCCGGCAGTTTGCCTATGCACCGCAGGAATCGGCTCTGTTCACAGGGACGGCGGCGGAGAATATTGCCTTCGGCACCGACAATCCGGATGAAAAGCTGCTGGAACATGCCGCGCGGATGGCGGAGGCGATGGACTTCCTGTCAGACAAGGATGGCCTTGCGACGGATCTTGGCCAGAAGGGACGCAGCCTGTCGGGTGGCCAGCGCCAGCGCGTGGCCCTGGCGAGGGCCTTGGTCAGGGACGCACCAGTCCTGTTGCTGGATGAGGCCACCTCAGCGCTCGATTCCGAGAGCGAAGCGGCCGTGCGCCGCGCGATTGCGAATGCTGCCGAGGGCCGCACGACGCTGGTCATCGCCCACCGCCTGTCGACCGTGCGGCGGGCCGACCGGATCGTGGTCATGGAGCAGGGCCGGATCGTGGAAGAGGGCACGCATGACCAGCTCGTCGCCAAGGGCGGCCTCTATGCGCGGCTTGCCGAATTGCAGTTTGCCAGCGAGACGGCCTAGGACTTGCGCAGCTTCTTGACCTTGCCATCGATGGTGAAGGCGAAGGCGAGCGACAGGATCAGCGGCACCCATATGGGCAGCTCGCCCAGCCCGGGCGTTTCCAGCGCCGCCGCCAGGTGATCGTCAACGCACCACCACAATAGCCATAACCACATGATATTTCTCCGCTAACTCAAACACCTCACAGGGTTGAGATAGCGAAGGATGGCACGGATTGACAGGGGCAGGGCCCTATTCGGCCGCCTGGAGGACAGACTGCTGCGTGTCGACGCGTTCTTTTTCGAATTCCAGCACGCCATCGTCAATCTTGCCGTAGCGCAGGTTCATCATGTCGGCAGTATAGTTCTGGTGCAGCTTCCAGGGCGCTTCCTTGTGCTGGCGCGGGAACTTGTCCATCACGCGCTGGAAATAGCCGGACGAGAAATCCACGAACGGGTCTGTATCGTTCGGGAAAGCGTCGAGTTTGGCCATGGCCGAGGCATAACCGTTCCGGTCCATATAGTTGATCAGGCGGCAGACATATTCCGATGTCAGGTCGGCCTTCAACGTCCATGAGGCGTTGGTATAGCCGAACGTGATCGCGAGGTTCGGGACATTGGACACCATCACGCCCTTGTAGTTCAGGAGTGAGCCAGGCGCGGCCTTGACGCCATCGACGCTGACATCGATGCCGTTCATGTATTGCAAGTTGAGGCCCGTTGCCGTGACGATGATATCGGCTTCCAGCGTCTCACCGGATTTCAGTTCGATGCCATTCTCGGTGAAGCGCGCGATATGGTCGGTGGCAACCGAGGCCTTGCCGTTCTTGAGCGCCGTGAACAGGTCGGAATCCGGCACGAGGCAGAGGCGCTGTTCCCACGGATTGTAGGACGGCGTGAAGTGTTTCTCGACGTCGTAATCGGGGCCGAGCTCCTCACGCACCATGCCGAGCAGGCGCTCGCGCGCCTTTTCCGGATTGGCACGCGTCTGGCGGAAGAAGAATTGCTGGAAGAGGACATTGCGCCAGCGGATCAGGCCATAGGCCAGACCAGCAGGCAAGAACTTGCGCAGGCTGTTGGCAAACTTGTCCACGGCCGGGCGGGAGACGACATAGGTCGGCGAGCGCTGCAGCATCGTGACATGGGCGGCCTTGTCGGTCATCGCGGGTACGAGCGTCATGGCCGTGGCGCCGGAGCCGATAATGACGACCTTCTTGCCGGTATAGTCGAGGTCTTCCGGCCAGTGTTGCGGGTGGACAATCTGGCCCTTGAAGCTGGCTTCGCCCGGGAATTCGGGGCGGTAGCCTTCAGCGTAATTGTAATAGCCGCCGCACAGGAAAAGGAAGTGGCAGGTCAGTGTCTCACGTGCGCCGGTCTTGTCTTCGGTCGTGACGGTCCAGCACTGATCATCGCCCGACCAGTTGGCGGCGACAACGGTTGTGTTGAACTGGATGTTTTGTGTGATCTTGTGCTCGTCGGCAGTCTGCCGGACGTATTTGCGAATCGACGGCCCGTCGGCGATGGCCTTGGCTTCGGTCCACGGTTTGAAATTGTAGCCCAGCGTATGCATGTCGCTGTCCGAGCGGATGCCGGGATAGCGGAACAGGTCCCACGTGCCGCCAATGGCACTGCGCTGCTCGACGATCTTGTACGTCTTGCCAGGGCAGCGTTTGGTAAGGTGAACCGCTGCGCCGATGCCTGAAAGGCCTGCGCCGATGATGAGTACGTCTGTGTCTGTCTGGGTCATGCCCGAACGTTACAACGGCAATACGAATGCCACAATACATGACGCTGGTGTCACATATTTTATTGTACCTGGTTCAGTCGATCGCTGCGGCCTTGCCGAAAGCGCCCGCGTGGCGGATCTGCTTCTGGACGAGCGGGAGGATATCCTCATTGCCGGCGACGACCGAACCTGTTGTCAGCATGTCACCGCCGTCGATCTCTTCGACATATCCGCCTGCTTCGCGCACGAGAACGACGCCGGCAGCGATGTCCCAGGACTTGAGGTCACGCTCCCAGAAGCCATCGAACCGGCCGGCGGCCACCCAGGCAAGGTCGAGCGCAGCCGAGCCATAGCGGCGGATGCCGGCGCAGACAGGGGTCATTGCGGCGATTTCGCGGGCAAAGCCGACATGCCAGGCTTCCGACTTGCCGACCCATGGCGTGCCGGTGGCGATGACGGAATCGGCCAGCTTGCGGCGGGTTGCCACGCGCAGCTTGCGCTGTTCGAGCCAGGCGCCGCGACCGGTTTCGGCCCAGAAGATTTCGTTCTTGGCGACATCGAAGACGACGCCGGCGAACAGCTTGCCTTCGCGCTCGAGGGCGATGGATACGCAATAGTGCGGCTGGCCATGCAGGAAGTTCAGCGTACCGTCGAGCGGGTCGACGATGAAGCGGTTGGACTTGTCGGTGCCCTCGATGATGCCGCGCTCTTCCATGACGAAGCCATAGCCCGGGCGGGCCTTGGAGAGCTGGGAATAGATGATTTCCTCGGCGCGGTGATCGGCGTTCGAGACGAAATCGCCCGGGCCCTTCTTGGAGACCTGGAGATTTTCGACTTCGCCGAAATCACGCGCCAGCGCCCGGCCTGCGGCACGGGCGGCGGTGATCATCACGGAACCGACGGGGGAGGGCTTAGACATGTATGGTCCTGACTAGTCTGCGCGGCGCAGATAGGTGCTGTCGGCCGTCTGGACGACAATGCGTTCGCCGACGCCGACGAAGGGCGGGACGAGGACGCGGATATCGCCGGTGCATATGGCGGGCTTGAAACTGTTGGCAGCCGTCTGGCCTTTGACGACCGGCTCGGTCTCGAGAATTTCGAGTGTGACCTGGTCGGGCAGGGCGACGCCAATCGGGCGTTCGCCATAGAATTCGATCTGGACCATCATGGAGTCCTGAAGGAAGGCGCCCTGGTCGCCGATGAAATCGCGCTCGATCATGATCTGCTCGTAGGTCTCAGTGTCCATGAAGGTGAACGCGTTCTCGTCGGCGAAGAGGAACTGGAACTCTTTCTGCTCAAGACGCACGCGCTCGACCGACTCGTTGGCACGGAAGCGGGTGTTGGACTTCGACCCGTTGAACAGGTTGCGAAGCTCGACCTGGTTGAAAGCGCCACCCTTGCCGGGTTTGACGGCCATGGTCTTGATCGCGCGCCAGACGGTGCCTTCGTGCTCGATGACATTGCCGGGTTTGATTTCATTACCATTGATCTTGGGCATTGAAGTCGTCCTTGTTGGGGTTTGGCGCGGGTTAAGCCTTTGCCGCGCAAGGGTCAAGCGGCGGGGTGTTAACGCGGTTGCAGCTGATCCAGAAGGGCATTGAAGGCCATAATGGCTGCGGCGGCGCCCTGCGGATGGTTCCAGACACCGGAACAGACAGCAAGGAAGTCTGCGCCAGCCGTGACCAAGGGCGCCGCGTTTTCGACCGTGATGCCGCCGATCGCGACGCAGGGGAGTTCCATCGTCTCCTGCCAGAATTCGAGGAGCTCCAGCTCGGCGGGGACGGTGCCGGCCTTGGTGGTCGTCGGGTAGAAGGCACCGAAGGCAACATAGTCGGCGCCCTGTTCGCCGGCAGCCATGGCGGCGTGGCGGCTGTTCTTCGCGGTGGCGCCGAGAATGATGTCGGGGCCGACGATCTCGCGGGCGTGTTTGACGGACATGTCCTCAGGGCCGATATGGACGCCATCGGCGCCCAGCTCGACGGCGAGTTCCGGGCTGTCATTGATGATAATGGCCGCGCCATAGGCCTGGGCCATGGCGGTGACGGCTTCGGCGACGGCCCGCGTGGCGGCGACATCGATCTTGCCGTCATCGCCCTTCAGGCGGATCTGCAGGCAGGCGACGTCCCCGGCTTCGAGCGCACCTTCGAGCATGGCGGCGAATTCGGGCACATCATCAATGCGCGGCGGGGTGATGAGATAGAGGCGGGTGCGTTCGCGCAGGGGGATTTTGTCGGCCATGGGCGGGCTCTGTAGACGAAGCGGGCGGGGGAAGGAAGCGGTCCGTGGCGGTTACTTCGGGCCGACGCGCTTCGTGCTGGCCGGGTTGCGGGCGAGCGCCGCGCCCTTGC
The DNA here is from genome assembly GCA_963973995.1 of uncultured Alphaproteobacteria bacterium. GTDB lineage: Bacteria > Pseudomonadota > Alphaproteobacteria > Caulobacterales > Hyphomonadaceae > Hyphomonas. The sequence goes on along the minus strand of CAXBCO010000006.1, from coordinate 56,267 downwards.
GCATCGGGCGAGGCTCGAGATCGCCGCCGCAATTCGGGCAGGTGCCGTCGAGCGGGCCGTCGGCGCAATCGGCGCAGAAGGTGCACTCGAACGAGCAGATGAAGGCGCCAACCTCGTCGGGCGCGAGGTCGGTATCGCAGCGTTCGCAATTGGGGCGCATTTCCAGCATGGCGTGCCTATTTCTTCTTCTTCGTCTTCGGTGGCGCGGCCCTGGCCGCGTCGATCAGTTTCTTTTCGTAGGCTTCCGGTGTCCAGTCGCGACCGAGGAAATCGTGCACGAGCTGTGCGGCCGGTTTGGATGAGCCGGGCGCGAGGACAAGGTCGCGATAGCGTTCGGCGGTGACCGTGTCGCGCAGGCCGTTTGTCTCGAACACGGTGAACAGGTCCGTCGCGATCGCAAGCGACCATTGGTAAGTATAGATGATCGCCGAATACCCGTCGAGGTGTCCGAGGCTGGCATAGCGATGCGTGTCGGGCAGGGTTTCGAACGGGCTGAGGGCCGACTGGCGCACATCCCAGAGCTGGTCCAAGTCCACTTCGTCCGGTGGCCGGTTGTAATAATCGAGCGATATATAGGCGTAGGTCAGCTGGCGCAGCGTGCCGAGGCCGGTGCCGAAATCACGCGCGGCATTCATCTTGTCGACCAGCGCACGCGGGATGGTTTCGCCATCCGCATTCACGGCGAACCGGGCCAGCGTGTCATAGTCCCAGATCCAGTTTTCCAGCATCTGCGAGGGGGTTTCGATGAAGTCCCATTCGAGGTTGCTCATGGTCAGGCTGGCAAAGTCCGGCTGGGCGGAGAACATGCCGTGGATGAGGTGGCCGAATTCGTGGAGGAAGGTCTCGACCTGCTGGTGTTCCATCAGGCCGGTCGTGTGGTCGCCCGCCGGGAAATTGCACAATAGCGCGTAGACCGGCACGCCGTCAGAGGTCGGCCCGACGCGGATGGGGAAGGCGGCGGCGTGTTTGAACTTGCCGTCGCGCGGGTGCATGTCGAGATAGAAGCGGCCGACCAGCATGCCGTTGCGGTGCATTTCATGGGCGGTGACGCTTGCGTCCCAGACAGGCGCGCCTTCCCAGGTGGCGATCTGGACGCCGAACAGGTCTTCGACCAGCGTGAAGATGCCGGCCCGGACATTGTCATAGGCGAAATACTGGCGGACCTCCTGCGAATTGAGGGCGTAGTCCGACTGGCGGATCTGTTCGGAGAGATAGGCGCCGCTCCATTCGGGAACCGTATCGGCATCCGGTTCGGTCTCAACGCGCTTGGCGAGGAGGCGCTGGTATTCGATGCTCGCGGCATCGGTTGCGGCCGCTTCGACGCGGGACAGGAAGGCCTCGGCCACTTCAGGTGAGCCGGTCATCTTGTCTTCGGTGACATAGGCTGCCCAGTTCGGATAGCCGAGCAGGGTGGCGAGTTCGTAGCGCTTTTCGAGCAGTTGTCGGAGCGGTTCCACATTCTCGGGCCAGGCGCGGTTGTTGGCCTCGCGCAGCAGGTCCCTGCGCAGCGCTTCGTTTGGCGAATAGGAGAAGACCGGTCCGGTATCGGGATAATCGGTCGTGATGATGATCCTGCCGTCCTCGCCCGGCGGGTGCGCGTCGATATAGTCCTGCGGCAGGCCGATAAGATCGTCGGCGGAGTCGAGCGTGACGCGGCCCTGGATTTCGCGGAGATTCTTGCCGAATGCCGAGCTGATTTCAGCGAGCTCGGCATTCAGTGACCGGACCTTGTCGCGAGTCACTTCATCCTTGTCGATGCCAGCCCGGCGATAGTCGCGCAGGAGCCGCGCCAGCAGGAAGGCTTCGCGCTCGTTGAGCGTCGCCGCGTCAATCGATACGAGGCGGTCATAGATCGGACGCGACAGGGACAGGCGGGTCAGCAGGTCAGACGTTCGCTCCTGGCAGGTGGCGCCGGATTCACGGATCAACGGGTCGGGATTGGCCTCGGCGATGACGGAGGCTTCGCCGAACCCGATCGAGACGCCGACATTGACCAGCGTGTCGAGGAAGGCGAGGTCGGCGGCGCCTGCCGTATCGTCGCGGACTTCAAGGTCGGCGATCATCCTGCCGATCAGGTCGAGGGAATTGTCGCAGCGAACAGTGAAGGCGTCGGCGCTGGGGGGCGTCAGGACGAGTTCGGAGATCATCGCCTTCGCAGCTGTGCTGAGGACGTTGACCGGGGCGGGCCCCGGATTTTCAGCCTGTTTCGCGGCAGGGCCGCAGGCCGTGACGATCAAGCTGAGAGCGGCAAACGGCGCGGCGAGGCGGACAAATCTCATCTGGCGCATTCCTCAACACATGGCGGGAGTGCCTTTGCAGAGGCGCTGCCGGGATTGGCGCAATATGGTCTGCGCCAGCTGTCCCTGTCCAGTCACAACGGGACGGGCATGGCGGCCAAAAAAAGGCGGCCCGAGAGCCGCCTTTTCAAATCGTGGGAGGACTGATCAACCCGCTTTCGAGGCGGTGAAGATGCAATCAATCGTGTCCGCCAGTTTCGCGTCGAACTCCGCGTCGCTCTGTTGGGCCGAGAGCCCTTCAGTGAGCGCGCGCGAGAAGCTGGCGATCATGCCGGTATTGCACGACAGCTTGGCGTTGGCATCGTCGCGGCTGTAGCCGCCCGACAGGGCCACGACCCGCATCACGCGCGGATGATCGACCAGTGACTTGTACTGGTTTTCCTTTTCCGGGAGCGAGAGCTTCAGCATGACCTGCTTGTCCGCTGAAAGCGCATCAAGTTGCTTGGTGATTTCGGCGAGCAGGATGTCCTCTGCCGCGGCCTTGTCCTTGATCGTGATGGTCACTTCCGGCTCGATGATCGGCATCAGGCCGTGACCGAGGATCTGGCGTCCGACATCGAATTGCTGGGCGACGACGGCGGCAATGCCCTTGGGGTTGGCGGCGTTGATGACGGAGCGCATCTTGGTGCCGAAGATGCCTTTGGAAACGGCGCGCTCCAGCAGTGCGTCGAGATCCGGCATGGGCTTCATCAGCTGCACGCCGTCGGCTTCGTCCGCGAGGCCCTTATCGACTTTCAGGAAGGGAACGACGCAGCGCTTTTCCCAGAGGTATTGCGCCGTCGGAATGCCGTCGATGTCGCCATCCATGGTGCGCTCGAACAGGATCGCGCCCATGACCTTGTCGCCGGTAAAGGCGGGCGACTTGATGATGCGGGCGCGCATCTCGTGGATCTTGCCGAACATCTCTTCATCGTTGGCGTATTCGCTTTCCTCGACGCCATAGAGGCGGAGGGCTTTCGGCGTGGAGCCGCCCGACTGGTCGAGCGCGGCAATAAAGCCGGCTTTCTTGGCGGCCTGTTCGGCCATTGCTGCATTATCCATGATCATTACCGCGTCAAAACTCATTGTTTGGGGACCTGCTGGTTGGTTTGCAGGGATTGCTTTCAAGTACCGTGCCCAAACATGGCGTCAACAGTACGGACTGCGCGTGCCTGCAATCGCGAAAATCGCTGCATTTCCGGGGGATTGCGGGCTTTGGGGCCGGTGTCGCAAGGCTAGAGCGCTGTAAATCGGAGCGGAAAAGGGACGAATCCGGACGGCCGCCAATTCCGGACTTCAGGCAGCGAACAAAATGGGATCGCTATCATTTTCACTTGCCTGCGCGATTTGCCGCAGGGTGTGCCAATCGGGGTCAGGCCTTCAGGGCGTCAACGCCGGGAAGGGGCTTGCCCTCCATCCATTCCAGGAAGGCGCCACCGGCCGTCGAGACGAAGGTGAAATCGTCCGCGACGCCTGCATGATTGAGCGCCGCCACCGTGTCACCGCCGCCTGCCACAGCGACCAGCTTGCCTGATTTGACACGCGCAGCGGCAGCCTTGGCTGCGGCAACCGTGGCAGTGTCGAAGGGGGTCAGCTCGAACGCGCCAAGAGGACCGTTCCAGACCAGCGTCTTCGCGGTATCCATGGCGGCGGTCAGGGCAGCGACGGTTTGCGGCCCGGCGTCGAGGATCATCTCGTCGTCTGCCACATCGTCCAGTCCGCAGGTGCGGTGGGGCGCGTTGGCGGCGAAGTCCCTGGCGACAACAAGGTCGACCGGCAGGAGAATCTCGCAGCCATTCTGTTTTGCGATCGTCTCGATTTCGCGGGCTGTGTCCGCCAAGTCATGTTCACAGAGCGACTTGCCAACCGATAGGCCGCGGGCCGCGAGGAATGTATTGGCCATGCCGCCGCCGATGGCGAGCATGTCGACCTGGGTGACGAGATTCTTCAGGAGGTCGATCTTGGACGACACCTTGGCACCGCCGACGACGGCGAGAACCGGCTTCTCAGGCTTGCCAAGGGCCTTGTCGAGAGCGTCGAGCTCGCGCTCCATGGCGCAGCCCGCATAGGCTGGCAGGAGTTCGGCGAGCACGGCGGTCGAGACATGGCGGCGATGGGCTGCCGAAAAGGCGTCGTTGACATAGAGGTCGCCGAGCGAAGCGATCCCTTTTGCGAGGTCCATGTCGCCGGTTTCCTCGCCGGCATGGAAGCGCGTATTCTCGAGCAGGATCACTCCGGCAGGCTGCAGGTCGGCAATCGCCGCCTTCACGTGGTCGCCCACGCAATCGGCGACGAAACTGACATTCGAGCCGAGCACCTGGGCGAAGGCGCCGGCAATGGGCGCCAGGCTCATCTCCGCAACGCGCTTGCCCTTGGGGCGGCCAAAGTGCGCCAGAAGCGCAACCTTGGCCCCCTGCGTGCGCAGGGTCTGCACCGTCTCCACGGCGGAGCGCAGGCGCGTGTCATCGGTGACGAGACCCTTGTCCATCGGCACGTTGAAATCAACGCGCACGAGGGCGGTCTTGCCTGTGAGGTCGCCGGCGTCGGCGATGCGTTTGAAGTTCATCGCCTTCAGGCCCCTACAGGAATTTCGACATCACGAGCGCGGTGTCGCTCATGCGGGTCGCGAAGCCCCATTCATTGTCATACCAGGTCAGGATCGAGACGAAATTGCCGTCCATGACCTTGGTCTGGTCGAGGTGGAAGATCGACGAGCGGTTGTCATGGATGAAGTCTGACGAGACGTTCGGCTGGTCGGTGAAGCCGAGCACGCCTTTCATCGGGCCGTCACTTGCAGCGGCGATGATCGCGGCATTGATCTCTTCCGGCGTCGTCTTCTTTTTCGAGACGAATTTCAGGTCGACGACCGAGACGTTCGGCGTCGGGACGCGGATCGAGATGCCGTCGAGCTTGCCTTTGAGTTCCGGCAGGACAAGGCCGACAGCCTTGGCGGCGCCGGTCGAGGTCGGGATCATCGAGAGCGCAGCAGCGCGGGACCGGTAGAGGTCCTTGTGCATCTGGTCGAGCGATGGCTGGTCATTGGTGTAGGAATGGATCGTGGTCATCATGCCCTTCTCTATGCCGATCAGGTCGTTGAGGACCTTGGCGACAGGCGACAGGCAGTTCGTGGTGCACGACGCGTTCGAGACGACCATGTCGTCCTTGGTGATCGTGTCGTGGTTCACGCCGAAAACGATGGTCTTGTCGGCATTGGTGGCGGGCGCAGAGACCAGGACGCGCTTGGCGCCGGCGGCGAGGTGGGCCGAGGCCTTTTCCTTGTCGGCGAAGATGCCGGTGCATTCCATGGCGATATCGATATCGAGTTCGCGGTGCGGCAGGTCTTTCGGATCGCGGATGGCGGTGCAGAGGATCGGCTTGCCATTGATCACGATCTTGTCACCGTCGACCTGAACGTCAGCCGGGAAGCGGCCATGAACGGAGTCGAAGCGCAGGAGATGGGCATTCGTGGCGACGGGGCCGAGATCATTGATCGCGACGACTTCAATGTCCTTGCGGTCATGCTCGATGATGGAGCGCAGGACGAGACGTCCGATCCGGCCAAATCCATTGATTGCGACACGTATTGCCATTTTAAAATTCTCCTCAGACGGGATAAAAACTGCGACTTTGCAGGCCCTTTACGATGCTGTGCTCCCCCCGTCCACCCGGATCGCCTGCGGTATCGGGCCACAAAACGGGACTTAGGGGGGCGCGACCGCGCGGGGCCGGTTCCAATCGGGGCAGCTTGCAAGTTCCATGCAATTGCGGAGTGGACTTGAGACGGGGCGCCTGTATTGCCTGTTGGCCTGCCAAAGGGGGCCCATCCGGGTGACACACGATCTGCCTCGCATCCTGTCCCGTCGCCGCCCCGCCGGGCGTGTCCGCATGAAGCCTGCCGGCCGCACGCTTGCCGACTGGGGCCTGTTCTGGCTGCTGAGCCTGGTCTGGGCGGGCGCCTACATGTTGACGCGGATGGCGGTCGACAAGGGCCATGCCGATGCCGGCCTGCCTGCCGAATGGGTGATCTCGGGCCGCCTGACCATTGGCGCAATCGCCCTCTGGTGCGTAATGCTGGCGAGGCGCCAACACCTGCCGCCGCTGTCTGACCGCCGCCGCTGGGCTGCCATCATGGGAATGGCGCTGATCGGGTCCGTCGTTCCCTTTTTCCTGATCACAACTGCGCAGGAGACGGTCAATTCCAGCCTCGCCGCGCTTTACACGGCTGCCGTGCCGATCTTCGTGGCCATTGGGGCCCATTTCATGTTCCGGGACGAGCGGATGTCCGCCGGATCGGTCGTGGGTGTCCTGATCGGCTTTGGCGGGGTAGCCCTCCTGTTCGGCCCCGAGGCGATGAAGGGGCTCGGCTCAGCCAGCGCCGTCGCGCAGCTGATGCTAGTTGGCGCAACGATGGCCTATGCGACGTCCAGCCTGATTGCGCGGGGCGCGCCGCTGATGAGTGCCATTCCTTTCGCGACGGCCTTTGTGTCGGTCGCGGCGATCGTGTCATGGCCGCTGGCGCTGATGGTCAGTCCCGGAGACGTGAATGCCGGGTGGGACAATTGGCTGGCGGTTGTCGGTCTCGGCCTTGGCCCGACCGCGTTTGCGCAGGCCTTGTACATGCTGCTGATCGCGCGGACGTCGGCAACCTTCCTGTCGTTGACGGGATACGCCATCCCCGTAGTCGCTGCCGTGCTCGGGTTCGTGTTCTTCGGCGAGCTGCAGAGCTGGCAGTCTGTTGGCGCCTTCGCGATGATCCTGGGCGGCGTCTGGCTGGCCCGCCATGGTGGCGGTGGCCGCCGGGCCGCCTAGAGACCGAGGCTTTCGAGCACGGTCTCGGTATCGGCACCCAGGCAGGGCGGATCAAGGCGGATACTGGCCGGGCTGTCGGAAAAGGTGACCGGGTGTTTCATGGCGCGATAGGCGCCAGCCTGCGGGTGCACGCGTTCCTGGAAGAAGCCGACCTGCGTCAGGTGCGGATCGGTGAGTACGGCTTCCATCGTATTGTAGCGCATTGCGGGAATATTGGCCGCATCGAGCAGGGTGAGCCATTCATCCGTCGTCTTGGTCGCGGCGACTTCCTCGATCATGGCGTAGAGGTCGTTGATATTTTCGGTACGGGCCGCGTAGGTCGAGAAGCGCGGATCCTGGAAGACTTCCGGTCGTCCGCCGATCTCGAAGAACTCGGCCCATTGTTCGTCGGAATAGGGGACGAGGCCGATATAGCCGTCCTGCGTGGGGTAGGGCTTGCGGTTGGCATTGATCGAGCGGGTATAGGCGAGGCGGCCATTGCCCGGGATGAAGGTCTCTCCGTACAGGTTTTCGACCATGTTGAAGAAGGTGAAACTCTCCATCATCGGGACCTGGACGAACTGGCCGCGCCCGGTGCGCTCGCGGTGGAACAGGGCGGCGAGCGTCGCATAGGTGGCAAACAGGCCAACCGTCTTGTCGGCGACGAGCGAGGGCGCGTATTCCGGCGCGCCACCGGAGCGCATGGCGTTGAGCGCGGCAAAGCCGGACGCGCCCTGGATCAGGTCGTCATAGGCCTGGCGGTGTTCGTATTCGCCGCCGGTGCCGAAGCCGGCGCAATGGACGTAGATGATGCCCGGATTGATGGCTTTCACCGCCTCGTAGCCGAAGCCGAGCCGGTCCATGCCGGCGAGGCGGACATTGTGGAAGAAAACGTCGGCATCCTTGAGCAGGGCCGTCAGGGCGGCCTTGCCGTCGGGCGTTTTAACATCGAGCACTATGGAGCGTTTATTGCGATTCAGGGCCGTATAGATCGGACCGAGATCGCCGGTGGGCGAGGCCCCGGCATAGCGCATCATGTCGCCCGCCTTGCCTTTCTGGCCGGCCTCGACCTTGACCACATCGGCGCCGAGATCCCCGAAAATCAAGGTCGCGAAGGGGCCGAGCACGACCGAACTCATGTCGACGATCTTGATGCCGGCAAGGGGGCCGGAGGGGGCTTTTGCGGTCATGGCGGGGTCTCGCGAAGGGGGTGGGAGGGGAGAGGCAGGGGGGCGGCAAGGGGGTATCTGGACCGCAAATTGGCTCAGGGCGCAAGCGCGGTGCGGGCGGCCTCGAGGTGGGCCAGCTTGGCGTCGAAGGCGGACCAGTCATCGCGCTCGGCAATCGGCGACCAGAGGGATTCGACATCCTCTATCAGGAGGACAACCGGGGCAGCAGCCTGGAAGTAGGGGAGGGACAGGCGGCCCGGATGCGCCGGCGTGCGGGCGGCGAGCGCATCGCGCACGGGGGCAAAATCGGCGGTGTCGTAGAGTGCGGCCTGGGGCGAGGCCTTCATGCGTGCCTCGCTGGCGGGGCCGCCATAGAGATCGAAGAAGGTTTGCGGCCAGGACGCGCCGCTGGAGGTCATCCAGCCATAGAGGCCCTGCAGGAAGGTGAGATCATTGCGCAGGTCGCCGGACCCGGCGAGGCCGAGCAGCAGGTGCGTGTGGGCGGCGAAGGCTTTCTGGTAGGCGGCTTCATAGGGAGCGAGGCCCCGGGCGAGGTCGTCGGCATCGGCCAGCGGCAGGAGGGCCGAGGCGAGCTGTTGCAGCGCCCAGGCGCCCTGCGTCGGCTGGCGGCCAAAGCGGTAGAGGCCGTTCTCGTCGAAATAGGCGGCGGTGAAGTTCGGATCGGACACGGGCAGGAAGCGCCACGGGCCGAAATCGAAGGTCTCGCCGGTCACATTGAAATTATCAGTATTCATGACGCCGTGGACAAAGCCGGCGGCCATCCACTGGCCAATCATGCCGGCGGTGGCGCGGGTGATGTGGCCGAGCAGGTTCACGGCCTTTGTAGCCATGCCGGGCGCGTCGGCACCGGGATGGAACTGGGCGACACAATAATCGACGAGGCGGGCGAGGCCCTCGGTGTCGTCCAGGTAGGCGCAACGCTGGAACGTGCCGAAGCGGATATGGCTTTCCGAGAGTCGCACGAGGACGGCGCCGCGCGTGGGGGAGGGCTCGTCATTGCGGTGCAGCTGTTCGCCCGTTTCGACCAGGCTGAACGCCTTGGACGTGTGTACGCCGAGGGTTTCGAGATAGGTCGCCGCGAGGATTTCGCGGACGCCGCCCTTGAGGGTCAGGCGGCCATCACCCTGACGCGACCAGGGGGTCTGGCCGGAGCCCTTGGTGCCGAGGTCGAGCAGGCGGCCCGAGCGGTCTCGCACCTGTGCGTAGAGAAATCCGCGGCCATCTCCCAACTGGGGATTGTACGTGCCGAACTGGTGGCCGTGATACCGCATGGCCAGTGGCCGGGGCAGGTTGCCCGGCAGCGGATCGAATCGCGAAAAGTGGCTGAGCCATTGGGCATCGTCGAGTTCGCCGAGGCCGACGGCGTTTGCCCAGCGACGGTTGCGAAAGCGCAACACTCCGGCAGGAAAATGGGCTGGTTCTACCGCATCTGCGAAATGATCTGCCAGCGCAAGAAACGGGGCGGGGGAGGGGGATTCGCGCAACATCCATTCATTTTTGACCTGATTTCAGCGACTTGCGCAACAGGTTTGCGCGAATGCATGGCAGGATTGTGATATTGCGGCGCAGCATAGATCGGCCCTATCGCTGCGGCATGATGTGTCTAAGGTTACAGACCAGTGAGGGAAACATCCGGAAGCATAATCCGGGGGACGTCACAGGTATAAACGGAGGAAACCAAATGAGATTATCCACACGATTGGTGCTGGGGGCGTCTGCCCTTGCGCTTGCCACGGCCCTGCCGGCCTTTGCGCAGGAAGGTGCTGAATCTGAACGCAAGCTGACGACGGTCACCGTGACCGGTTCGTTCATCCAGGGCACGCCGGAAGACGCTGCCCTTCCTGTCGACGTGCTGACAGCCGGCGACCTGAAACTCGAAGGCCAGCCTTCGATTACGGAACTGATCCGCAACCTCGGTCCGTCTTCGGGCGTGGACGGCCAGACCAACCAGTTCGCTTCGAACGGCCTTGAAGGCACGTCGAACATCAACCTGCGCGGCCTCGGCCCTGCACGCACACTGGTGCTGATCAACGGCCACCGCCAGACTTACCACCCTTATTCGATCGGTGAGCAGGCTCAGTTGTTCGTCGACACGAACAATATCCCGACCGCCGCTGTTGGCCGGATCGAAGTGCTGAAAGACGGCGCGGCTGCGCTGTACGGTTCGGACGCCATTGCCGGCGTCGTGAACTTCATCACCAATCGCGACCTCGACGGGTTTGAAGTGGGTGGCTCCTACTCGCAGTTCGACGGCACGGATGGCGACTATGACATTTCAGCCGCCTATGGCCTGCAAGGCTCAAACTTCAGCTGGGTGACCTCGGTTGGTTACAACAAGCGCAGCGAAGTCGCCCTGAACGAAAAAGACTGGGCGGTCCTGCCAAATGCCGAGAACCCGGTTGGCGGCTGGTCGTCTCTCTCTAACCCGGGCTATTATGTTCCAATCGGTGGCGCAGGCACGCCAATTCAGGGCCCCACGAATGATACCGGCTGCGAAGGCGTCGGCGGCATCATTGTTGCGGGCACCTGCCGCTTCCAGTTCACGCAATTCGACAACCTGGTTGAAGAAGAAGAACGCTTCCAGGTCTTCTCCGAGTACAACCGGAACCTGTCGAATGGCGCAGAAGTGCACCTTGAAGCCCTGTATGCTTCTTCGGACGTGCCGACCTGGAAGACATCACCTTCCTATCCGCCACAGGCCCTGCTGAACCAGTTTGTGCCCGCGAGCGCCCCTGGTTTCCAGCAATATGTCGCTGACAATCCAGGTGCATTCCCGGCCTCGTCGGTCGGCGCCCTCTTTATTGGCCGTTCGTTCGGCTGGGGCGGCTTCCCGGGTACGGGCGGCGCGCAGGAAGGTTTCCGCAAGAGCGAGACCTATCGTTTGTCAGGTTCCTATATCGGTGACTTCGACAATGGCGTTCACTATGATGCGGCACTGAGCTACTCGGCGACCGAAAGCGAACGCTCGACCAATGATACCTATATCACTGGCCTGACGGCAGCTTTGCGTGGCTTTGGTGTCTGTGTCGATCCGAATACCGGCTTTGACCCTGCAACCGGAACCCAGCCTTGGGCGGCCGGCTATGCGGGCTCACTTACCGCTGGTGGCGGCGCTTGTGAATATTACAACCCGTTCTCGAACGCTATTCCTGCAAACGCTGTCACGGGTGCAACCAACCCGAACTATGTTTCCGGACTTGAAAACTCGGTCACATTGGCCGAGTGGATCACGGATCCGAGCGAGACAGTGGCCAATACAGACCTGCTGGTTTTTGATGGCGTCTTCTCAGGTCAGAGCAATGTTCAGGCAGCTGGTGGTAGCGTCGGTTGGGCTGCTGGTGTTCAGGTTCGTCGCGAAAGCTACAAGGTCGAGCCAACGGCTCTCACCGACCTGACCATTACGCCGGGACCCGGCGGCACGGGTCCTTACTCGTTCCTCGCGGGTACGACACCGGCGGACGAAGACCAGACGATCTATGCGGTCTTCGGCGAATTGCAGATTCCGCTCTTCGACAATGTCGATATCCAGGCGGCTGTTCGTTACGAGGATTATGGTGGCGACATCGGTTCGACCTTCGATCCGAAAGTGGCAGCCAAGTGGACGATCAGCGACAATTTCGCCCTTCGCGGTTCGGCCCAGACCTCGTTCAAAGGTCCGACGCTGAACCAATTGGGTGGTGTTGGCACGAGCCTGCAGTTCATCTCGGCGGCGTCAGCCTTCAAGGCCGTCGATACGTTCGGCAATGCGGACCTGAAGCCAGAGTCGGCGTTCAGCTTCAACCTTGGCGGCATCTATGAGATGGGCAACTTCTTTGCCTCGCTCGACTATTACAATTTCGACTTCTCTGATCCGGTCATCGTGGAAGAGCAGGCGAATATTGTGAACGCAGCCGTTGCCGCTCTGGCGACTGCTACGACGGATGATGATGCCATCCTTTCGCGTATCTCGTTCAACGATCCGTCTGCACCGACGGCAGCAACGATTTCACGTGTCCGTACGAACGTGACGAATGGCCCGGACATCAAGACGTCCGGCCTGGACCTGCGTTTGCAGAATAGCTGGGACATGACCAATGGCGGCGAGTTCGCGGTTGGCGCGGATGCTACCTATGTCATCGAGTATGATGTCGATCCTTACTTTGTTGAGGGTCTGGCCATCGGCGGCGGTGATTATGTCGGTCAGTTCAACCGGGGCAACTTCACCCGGTCCATGCCGCAATGGAAAGCGAACCTCTTTGCCAATTATGGTCTCGGGGATCACAATTTCCGGGCCGTCATGCGCCACATCGACAGCTACAAGGACGAACGCCCAGCGGCCGCCCGTGGCGGTGTTGGCGAGAAGATCGACAGCCAGACAACGTTCGACCTGTTCTACAACCTGCAGTCGGAAGCCTTCGGCGGGTTCGACTTCGGTCTCTCCGTGGTCAACGTGACGGACGAAGATCCGCCATTCGCGGCCTTCGATGTCAACTACGATCCTTACACGCACAACCCATTCGGTCGTACGTTCAAGATCAGCATCACCAAGCGTTTCGGCGGCTCGGGCAACTAGCCCCGCTTCCAAACCGAAGACAAATAAAAAGGGCGGCCCAAGGGCCGCCCTTTCCTTTTGGAGATGAGGTCTGAAAAGCCTAGCGGCTGATCGTGAACTCGATGCCGATCAGGCGACCCTTCTGCAGCGGCGAGAATGTGCCGGCAGACGGGTTGTTCGCGAATGGCACATCGACGCCGGTCGAGTTGTTCGCGCCACCTGGTGCGAAGCTGGCCAGTGTGCCGCCGAACGGCACTTGCGTGTCGCCACCCGCAATCGATTCGTCGATCAGGTTCTTGCCGAACAGGGACACGGAGACGCCGTCCATTGGCGTGTTCCAGGTCAGGTTGGCATCCAGCTGGTCCGCAGCACTCATCCAACCGAAATTGTTATCGGTGAATGCGTTTTTGTCGCGGTGCTGGAAGGTCAGGCGCGATACGAGCGAGCCACGGTCGGCCATGTCGTAATCGTGAATGACCGAGACGCCGTAAGTCGCTTCCGGCACGCGGGGCAGGGAGAGATCAAGATCCGCACCGTCCACAACGCCGTCACCCGAGATGTCATAGATGACCTTGCTGTATTCGGCATCGATCAGGCCCAGGTTGGCCGTGACGAGAAGCGAATCGGTGAGGGCGTAACGACCTTCAAGCTCGAAACCGTAGATGTCGGCATCGGCTGTGTTGATGATCGTCTGGGCCACACCGGAGGATGGCGACGAGAGATTCAGCTCGCGTTGCATGTCCTTGATGTCGTTCAGGAACACGGCAGCATTGAGCTGGCCGCGGCCGTCAGACGTGGTGTGCTTCATGCCGATCTCGAAGCTGTCGACCTTTTCAGCATCAAAGGCGCGCGAACCCGTGGCCGGGAAGAGCGCTTCGAACGCGAGAGCGTTCGTGATGCGGAAGTTGTAGCCACCCGAACGGAAGCCCTTGGTGTAGGTGCCGTAGAACTGGGTGTCGTCGGTGTGGAAGTATTGCAGGCCGATCTTCGGCGTGACTTCGCTCCAGTCGTCCTTGTCGGAGAAGCCGTTTGGCTCGCCGGCAATGTACGGGTTGGTGCCTGTGGTCGGGCAGGTTTCATTGACCATGGAGCAATTGGGGCGCGGGCGCACATAGGTGATGTCCACGTCCTTCTCTTCATAGCCGTAGCGCAGGCCGAAGATACCGGTCAGCTTTTCGGTGAAGTCATAGTCGACCTGGCCGAAGATGCCATAAACCGTATGGTCCTGGCGGCCGCCGCCATTGAATTCCCAGTCGAGGCTGGCCGGGAAGCCGACCGGACGGGTGGTCGGCAGGTCGCGGCGTTCGGTATAGGCGATTTCCTGCGTGAAGTAGAAGCCACCGACGGTGACGTCTGCCCGGTCGAACGTGCCGGAATAGCGCAGCTCTTCGGAGAATTGCTCCTGGGTGAATTCGGAACCCGAGTGGAACAGGGTGAGTGGCGTTGCATCAATGTCGGCGCTGGTCGTGGAATCGACTTCGCGGTAACCGATGACATTGGTGATCGTGCCATTGCCGAAGCCGACATCAAGATCCGTGCGCAGCGAGCCGAACGTGATGTCGTTTTCCAGGAAGCCCGGATTGTTGATCGCGATATCGAAGCTGCCACGGTCGTAGAAGCCGCGGTTCTGGCCGTTGGGGCCATCGGAACTGGTCTGGAAGTTTTCGACCTTGCCGAGGAAGGTGAGGGTGTCCGTCGGCATCCATTCGAGCGCACCGCGCACGATGGTCGTGTGCGCTTCGCCGAGATTGTCGTCGGTAGCGAGGTTCTTGAAATAGCCGTCATCGAAATTGTGATAGATGCCGAGCTTGCCGTTCAGCTTGTCTTCGATGAGCGGGCCGGAAACCGTGGCCTGGAGGGTCGTGTTCGGACCGCCGCGATCATCGTCGATCGGCGTTTCGACCGTTGCGCGCGCCTTGTAGCGGAACTCGTCAGTCGGGTTGCCGGTATTGATCAGGACGGCGCCGCCGGTCGTATTGCGACCGAAAAGCAGGCCTTGCGGGCCGCGCAGGATTTCAACGCTGTCGAGGTCGAACAGGTCGAGCACGACGCCCGAGTTCACGCCGATATAGACGCCATCGACGAAGACGCCGACAGTCGGGTCGATCGACGGGATCGACGAGTTGATGCCGAGGCCGCGGATCGAGAAGTTTGCGGTGCCTTTCGACGTGCCGACATCTTCGAGCGAGACGTTCGGGGTGGAGTAGCTGAGACTCTGCAGGTCGTTGACCTTGAGTGCATCCAGCGTTTCGCTGTTGAACGCGGTGACGGCCACGGGCACGTCCTGCACGTTCTCGACATTGGCTTTCTTGGTGGCGGTGACGGTGACGGTTCCAAGGACGCGGGCAATGGCGTTTTCACGCTCTGGTGCGGTGTCCTGTTCCTGGGCGATGGCTGCGCTTGTGGCGAACACGAGCGCGGATGCTGACAAAGCCAGCATGCTCTTCAATTTCATTCTGTGTTTCCTCTGGATTATACAAGTCGTCGAAGGCACCCTGAATGCTCTGGGAGGAGGGCGGGTGCTCGCGATCCATAGGGCGTAACGGGCCTGTGGAGAAAGCCGTTTCAGACAGTCCCGGACTGATTGCCGGCGACCGTCTCAAAAATGCAACGGAGCGTTAAGCGGGGATTACCGGGCGGCGGCTCAGACCGCGCCGAGCGCCTTGCCGACGACGTGGCCGGCATCCCGGATCGCCAGGCGAACCGTGTCGGACAGGGCGGTCATGTTCATGAAGCCATGGACCATGCCGGGATGCTCGCGCACGGTCACGCGGACCCCGAAACTGGCCATCTTGTCGGCATAGGCGAGGCCCTCGTCCTTCAGCGGATCCCAGCCGCACAGGACGAAATGGGCTGGCGGCAGGCCCCTGAAAGCGTCCGGGCCGGCAAACAAGGGCGAGACGCGCACGTCCATGCGCTGGCTCTCGTCAGTGATGTAGCTGTCGCGGAAATATTCGAACAGGTTGGCCGAAATGAAGAAGCCACCTTCCTGGAAGCTCATCTTCTTGGCGCGGATGTCGACGAACTGGACCAGCGGGTAGAGCAGCAACTGGAAGGCCGGGCGCGGGCCGGCGGTGCGGTTCATTTCCTGCGCCAGATAGGCCGAGAGATTGCCGCCGGCACTGTCGCCGCTGACGGCGAGGCGCTCGGGGTCGAGGCCGAGCTTCGGCGCGTTGGCCACGATCCACGTCCAGGCCGCGAGGGCATCCTCATGGGCCGCCGGGAAGGCGTGTTCGGGCGCCAGCCGGTAGTCGACGGCGATGACCCGGCAGCGGGCGCCTTCGGCGAGGCGCTTGCAGATCATGTCATGGCTGTCGAGGTCGCCGAGCATGAAGCCGCCGCCATGGAAGAAAACGATGCCGGGTCCGGGCGGCAGGCCGGCGCCGAGCGGCGTGTAGAGGCGCGCCTTGAGCGGTCCCGTCGCTCCGGCGACCTTGA
The DNA here is from genome assembly GCA_963973995.1 of uncultured Alphaproteobacteria bacterium. Taxonomy (GTDB): domain Bacteria; phylum Pseudomonadota; class Alphaproteobacteria; order Caulobacterales; family Hyphomonadaceae; genus Hyphomonas. The sequence goes on along the minus strand of CAXBCO010000006.1, from coordinate 40,044 downwards.
GGAGCGTGATATCGGCCATTTCGGGTGCGTCGCGCTCGATGGCCCGGCTGGCGACATAGAATTGCTGGCGGAGCTTGTCGGTCGAGTGCTTCCAGTCGAGCTGGGTGAGGTCCGGTATCTGGAACCGGTCCATGAATTGCCGAAAGGAATCGTCGAGCGCCATGGCCGCAAGATGGGAGCGAATTCCGGCCTTGTGAAGGCACAAACCGGGGGTCACACTCCGATTCATGAAAACTGTCGATGTCTACTGGTCGTTCCGCTCGCCCTATTCCTATCTGGCCACGAAACGCCTGCGGGCGATGCCGGAGAAATGGGATGTCAGGGTGCGCCCGCGCCCGGTCTATCCGATCGCCATCCGCACGCCGGAATTCTTTTCGGAGATCCGACCGCAATGGGTGCCTTACCTGCTGAAGGATGTCGTGCGCCTGGCCCAGTTCCTGGACCTGCCTTTCGGGCGGCTGGACCCTGACCCGGTCGTGATGAACATGCAGACGCGGCAGATTTCGCCCGACCAGCCCCATATTCACCGGCTGACACGGCTTGGCATTCTGGCCTGCGAAGCGGGAGATGAAGCCGGATGGGCGTTCATGGACGAGGTCTCGACCCTGATCTGGTCCGGCGAGGCGTGGACACAGGGCACGGCACTGGCCGAGGCGGCAGGGCGCGCGGGCTTCGACCTTGCCGAGCTTGACCGGCGCGAGCAGGCCGAGACGGCGCGCCTTGAAGCCGTGATTGCCGAGAACCAGGCGGCGCAGGACCCCCACCATTGGGGCGTGCCGCTGATGGTGTTCGAGGGTGAGGCCTTTTTCGGCCAGGACCGGCTTGATTTGCTGGAGTGGCGTCTCGGCCAGTCAGGGGTCGCGCGCCGGGACGCCTAGAACCGGGAGAGGCCGCCAAGGTCGCCGCCGCCGAGTTCCATCTGGTGGACGAGGTCGGCGAAGGCGCGGCCCTTTGTATCCTGCGGCAGGGTCTTAAGCGCCGAGACGGCCGTCGCACCGAGATCGCAGACATTGAGCGACGCGACGAGTTCGCGTGAATCTGTCCCCGTCTGGGCGGCCATGAGGAGGGGCATGACCTGCGGCTCGGACGCCATGGACATGAGGACGCCCTGCATGGCGGCCTTGTCGGTCTGGGTGAGGGCGCCCCGATCGACCGGATTGGCCTCGGAATCCTCGATCGCGACGAGGAGGAGCGTCATGAGTTCGAAGCCGTAATCGCGCAGCGGCTCTTCCAGCATTTTCAGTTCCCGGTTCAGCGTCTCCTTGTTGCCAAGGGCGGACCGGTCGAGATCGGCATACCTGCCGCCCTGGCACCAAGTGTTTCCGGCCTGCGACGCCGCTTTCAGGCGATTGCGGGTCATGGCGAGAATTTGGTCGAGATGACGTGTATCGGCCCGGGCGAGATCTGCCGCATGGACCTTCAGCAGGCCTGCGGCGTGGTCGAAAATGATCTCGGCCTGTTCCGCCTGCGGACGCCGGCTGGCCTTGGCGAGCCGTTTCCGGAGACCGGCTGACGCGCCGGGGTCAACGCGGGCGAGCGTGGCGAAATAGGCCTTTGCCGACCTGGACGTGAGGCCGGCCGGAAGACTCGCGGGACGCATGGCCGCTGCAGCAACCCTTGTCTCCGCTTCCCGTCCCGCTGCGCCCGGCCTAGACTTGCCAGGAAAATTCAGGACAAGGAAAAAGGCTCCGCCGACCACAGCAAGGGTCGTGACAGCGAATATGGCGTTGCTGCCGCGTGCTCGATGTGCGCCTTGGCGGCCATCAAACGTCATGAGGGAACCCTCCCGAGTGAAGGGGACCTTAGCGAGAAAACCCTGACAAGGCTTTAAACGGCCGTCCGATCAGAGCTGGACGACGCCATCCGCTGGCGGATTGGCGTATATGCCCTTCACGAGACCTGCGCGCCGATCGATCACGAGCCGCTGGTTGACGTAGCCCTTGTCAGTGATCTCGCCAGCGTCAATGGAAGGCGGCTCTGTCAGCACCAGCAGGCGTTTGATCCGGCGCGACGAACCCGGCTCACCTGAATTGAAGGCCCGTGCCTTTTTCCCGATATCGTCCGTGAGCGCCTGAAGCGCCTTGTCCGTGTCGTTGCCTGCGGCCTTCACGTATTGCTCCATGATCGCCTGCGACGGCCAGACCATGGCGGATGCGAAATCCTTGTCCTGACCAGCGATGACTGCGTCGAAAATGAGTGGTGAGCAGGCGGCCACGAAATCGGGGCGCAAGGTGCCGACGCTGACCCATGTGCCGGTCGAGAGCTTGAAGTCTTCGCCAACCCGGCCATCGAACACGAGGCCCTTTTCGGGGCGCTCCGGATCAACAAAGGTCACGGCATCGCCGAGGCAGTAAAAGCCTTCTTCGTCGAACACTTCGGCATTCTTCGCCGGGCTGTCGAGATAACCCGGCATGACGGAGGGTCCTTTGACGCGCACTTCCAGCTTGGCCCCGTTCGGGACCAGTTTCAGGGTCATGCCCGGAAGAGGCAGGCCGATCAGGCCGACGCGTTCGGCTTCCCAATGAACAACAGTGATGCCCTGCGTTTCGGTGGCGCCATACATGGTGATGATCGGAATGCGGCGACCGGTGGCCTTGATAGCAAGCGCCTGGAGGCGATCGTAAAGGTCGTCAGACAGTGTTGCGCCGCCATAGCCGATCGAGCGCATATTGCGGAAGAAGGCGTGCAGCAGCGTGTCGTCTGCCTCCATCGCATCGGCCAGCATTGCGAGGGCGATGGGCGCGGTACCAAAGGATGACGGTGAGCAGTCCCGGATGTTCTCGATCGTCTGTGGGAAGAGGGCCGGGGTGGGCTTGCCGCCATCGATCCAGAACGTGGCGCCGTTCCAGATGGCGCCGTTGAAGTTCACATTGGAGCCGGAGATGTGATTCCAGGGCAGCCAGTCGAGGACATTGTGGACCTGGTCCGGATCATGCTCGGGATCGCGGGTGTCGTCGCGCAAGCCTTCCTGGCCACCGATCATGGAACACATCGCGCCTTGCGTGGTCGGAACCGGTTTTGGCATCCCGGTCGAACCGGAGGTGAAGAGATACTTGCCGACGGATGCATCGTTCAGCTTGGCCATGGCGGCTGCAACAGCCGGTGTGGGGGTGGTTGCGGAGAGTTCGTCATAGTGGCGAACGGCATTCTCGCCGCCGGGGTCGGCCGAGACGATCTGGCAGCCATCGGCGCCGAGCGCAGCAATCGCCTCGCTGAATGGCTTGTATTGTTCAGCGAAGATGATGGCAGGCTTCACCGCGCCAAAACAGTGTTTCAGCTTTTCATAATCTGTCGACATAAGGGAATAGGGCACCGAGATCGGTGCGGCCGGCGCCCCGATCTTCTGCGCGGCGAGGATGACCATGGCAGACCGTATCGTATTGCCTGACAGGATCATGACCGGCGCGTCCGGTCCGGCACCCAGATCAAGGAAGGCTTGCGCGAGACTGTCCGTGATTGTCTTGGCTTCGCCGTATGTCAGGGTATTCCATGCGTCGGACTGGATGTCGCGTTCCCTGAGGAAGGGCCGGTCAGGGTGTACGGCAGCGCGCTCGTCCAGGCAGTGCGGGATTGTAACGGGGCGGGCGCCCGGGGCCTGGCGCGGCGTGAGGTAGATCGCGCCGTCATCCGAGCGGGTCATGTGAATGTCAGGTGCCTTCATCGGCAACAGGCGAAATTGCGGCAGGCTTTGCCCCTCGGCCATGGCTGCTTACTCCCTTGGGTCTGATTATCCGGTTTTCTCCAGTGTATTTGAAATGCCGGTCTTTGCCATACAGGAACGTGACATCAGGCGCCCGAACGCCGGCTTGACGTCGAGGCAGGTGGCTCCGGATGCATTGTCGCCGCAGCGGAAATACCTATCAATCCTGATAGGGAACATCGCGCGAAGCGGTCGGTTCAGGCTTCGGCTTTCACCGCATCGACGACAAGCTGGAGGGCCCGTTTCATCAGGCCGGCTTCAAGCGCTTCGGCCATGACGCGGATCAGGGGCTCGGTGCCGGATTTTCGCACGACCATGCGGCCTTGCGTGCCCATCATGGATTCCGCTTCGGCCAGCGCGGCTTTCACGCGGGCGCTGTCCATTGGATTGGCGCCCGCATAGCGGATATTGACGAGTTCCTGCGGCGCCGGTTCGAACACGCGGGCCAGCGTCGACATTTTCTGGCCGCTCTCGGCGAGCACGGAGAGCACGTGCAGGCCGGCGAGCAGGCCGTCCCCGGTGGTCGAGACATCGGACAGGATGATGTGGCCTGACGGTTCGCCACCGAAATTGAAACCACGGGCCCGCATATGCTCGCCAACATAGCGGTCGCCGACACGCGTGCGCGCCAGCGTCAGGCCGAGTGACTGGAGATACCGGTCGAGACCCATGTTGGACATGACCGTGGACACGATGCCTCCCCCCTTGAGGCGACCGGCGGCATGCAGTTCCCGGGCGATCAGGGCCATGACCTGGTCGCCGTCGATTTCTGTGCCCGTTTCATCCACCACGATAACCCGATCCGCATCGCCGTCGAGGGCAAGGCCGATATCCGCGCCACACTTCAGCACAGCCGCTTTCAGCGCGGCGGTGTCAGTCGATCCGTACCCGGCATTGATGTTGATTCCGTCAGGGCCCGCTCCGATGACCGTCAGGTCGGCGCCACAATGCAGCAGGGCTTCCGGGGCGGTTTCAAAGCCGGCCCCATGAGCGCAATCGAGGACGACTTTCATGCCCTTGATCTTGCTGCCCGAACTGACAGTTGCGAGGCAGCTGCGGACATAGTCGTCTCCGACGCCGGCCAAGCGCTGCGGCATGGCAATCGTCTCTGGCGGCGCAAAGCTGTGATCGAAAGCGGCAGCCATGGCGGCTTCGAGCGCCTCTTCTGTCGGGTCGTCGAATTTCAGGCCCTCGGGACTGAACAGTTTGATGCCATTGTCTTCGTACTTGTTGTGAGAGGCTGAGACCATGAGCCCGAAACAGGCGCTTGTCGTGCGTGTGGTCATGGCGACGGCAGGCGTGGGCACGATACCGGCGAGCAGGGGGGTGAGGCCCATGCTGGTGAGGCCCGCAACGAGGGCTGACTCGATCATTTCCCCGGACCTGCGCGTGTCGCGGCCGATCACGACCGAGCCTTTGCCGTCCGGCGCGAAGGTGCGCGCGGCGGCTATGGCGAGCCGGAGAGCTGTTTCGGCCGTCATTGGCTGCTGGTTCACCCGGCCGCGAATACCGTCAGTTCCGAAATATTGCCGTGCCATGCGCTGCATCTCCCTGCTCGTTCCTTGGCAGATTTGCGTCTTTTAATCGAGAGGGGCGCTCAACAGGGTGTCACGTCGCCATAGACGATGAAGTGCGGATTATCGTAGCCGCGTTCGCGCTTGCCATAGAGGAGCGGTGTGCCCTCCTCGGTGAGGACGCGTCCGCCAGCGGCCTCTACCACGGCCTGACCGGCAGCGGTGTCCCACTCCATGGTGCGGCCCATGCGCGGGTAAAGGTCAGCTTCGCCTGCCGCGATGAGGCAGAATTTGAGGGATGACCCTGCACCTAGCGTCTCGTTGACCTTGTGCTTGTCCAGCCAGAGATCGGTTTCCGGTGTGCGGTGGGATTTCGATGCAATCGCCGTGACGCCGGCCTTGGGGCAGGGCCGGATCCGGAGCGGCCGACGCTCTGTCGGCACATCCGCGCCGGGCGCTGCCTTGGCCTGCCAGCCGGAATTGTGGCTTTCGGCGACGAACAGGCGGTTCTTTGCGGGCGCGTACACAACGCCCATGACCGGGCGGCCATGCTCTATGATGGCGATATTGACCGTGAATTCACCATTCCGGCTGACGAATTCGCGGGTTCCGTCGAGCGGGTCGACAAGGGCGAAGCGGTGGCCATGCTCGGGAACGCGCCCTTCGCTGGCTTCTTCTTCCGCGATAACCATGAGCGTCGGATCGGCCTTGGCCAGCGCCGCAAGGATCAGCGTTTCGGCCTTCTGGTCTGCTGCCGTGACGGGTGAGGCATCGCCCTTCTGGTCGACGGCAAAGTCGCTCTCATAGATATCCATGATCACTTTGCCGGCCTGGAGGGCGATCCGGGCAAGTGTGTCCGCACTTATGGTCATATCGTTTTCCCGCCTGGTCCAGCGCCTAGCCGCGCTTCATCACGTCCATCATTTCGACTTCGAAGATCAGCGGGGCATTGGGCGGGATCGGGCCGCCGGGAGTGCCCATTTCGCCATAGCCGAGGTCCGACGGGATATAGAGCATCCAGCGATCGCCGGGGCGCATCATCTCAAGCGCTTCGACCCAGCCTTCGATCAGCTGGTTCGACGGGAAGGTTTCCGGCGAACCGCGCTCGAATGAACTGTCGAACAGCTCGCCGGTCTCGGCGAGGCGGCCTTCATAATGGACGGCGACCATTTCGCCATTCTCGGGCGACGGGCCGGACGGGTCACCGCTGGTGAGGATGACATATTCGAGGCCGGATCCGGTTTTCTTGACATCCGGCAGCGCGGAATTCCAGGGCATGTATTTTTCCCAGGCGGCGGTGTCGGACACTTTCGGCACCATTACTTCGAGCAGCTGGACGCGGAAGACCAAGTCGTCACCCGCCTTGATGACATTGCCGCGCGCCGAATTGCCATAGCCGAGGGCATTCGGGATGAAGAAGAGATAGTCGTCCCCTTCGCTCATCAGCTGGAGGCCTTGCGTCCAGCCCGGGATCACCTGGTTGAGGCGGAACTGCGCAGGCGTCCCGCGCTCGAATGAACTGTCGAATTTCTCGCCGGTGGCGGTGCGGCCATCGTAATGCACGCTGACCATGTCGGTCGGCACGGGTGACTTGCCGTTCTTCGGGCCTTTCTTCAGCACGACATATTGCAGGCCGCCTTCGGCCGACTTCACGTCTTTGCCGGCGGCATCCCAGGGCAGGTATTGTTCAAATGGGGCATTCACGTCGGTAAGGTCCTTGGTCTGGCTGCAGGCAGCAATCATGAAGAATGCAGCGCAGGCTGCAGCGAGTGTGCGGATCATCTTGGGTCAGGCTCCGTCTGGTTCAGGTCTGGCGCGGGTTTAGGGCGCTTTTCCGGGCAAGTCACCTTACCGCTACAGGGGCCGTGGCGGGTAGCCCTCGGCGGTCAGGGCGTCGATGACGTCCTGCGTGTGCTGGGCATCGCGGGTTTCGATCAGGATGTCGAATTCTGCGCCCTTGGCCGGCACGTCGAGCGCGAGCCGGTTGTGCGCGACTTCCATGATATTGGCGCCGTTGTCGCCGATGATCTTGGAGACAAGGGCAAGGAGGCCCGGCCGGTCGTCGCCGATGATGCGGATCGAGGCGAGGCGCTTTTCCCGCACCAGGGCCCGGGTGAGGACCGAGGCCAGGAGGCGCGTATCGATATTGCCGCCGCACAGGACGAGGCCGACTTTCTGGCCGCGGAACTTGTCCGGATGGGCCAGCAGGGCGGCAAGGCCAGCGGCGCCGGCGCCTTCGGCGATTGTCTTCTCGACATTCACGAACAGGGTGATCGCCTGCTCCAGCTGTTCCTCTTCGACGAGAAGGATTTCGTCGACAAGATAGCGGGCGACTTTCAGGGGGAGGCGGCCGACCTCGCGCACGGCGATGCCTTCGGCGATCGTGGCGCCACCGACCTTGACCTCCCGGCCTTCCAGTTCCGCGAGCATGGCCGGGTACATCGAGGTTTCGACGCCGACGATGCGGATGTCCGGGTTGATGCCCCTGGCTGCGATGGCCATGCCGGCGATCAGGCCGCCGCCGCCGATCGGCACGACCAGCGTGTCGAAATCCGGCTTTTCCGCAAGCATTTCAAGGGCGATCGTTCCCTGCCCGGCGATGACATGAGGATCGTCAAAGGGGTGGATGAAAGTCAGGCCTTCGCGCTGGCAGATATTGTCGGCTTCGGTCTTGGCCTCATCGAAGCTGAGGCCGTGGAGCACGATCCTGGCGCCATGGCTGCGGGTTTGCTCCACTTTGCTGAACGGCGTGGTGCGGGGCATGACGATGGTGGCGGGAATGCCGAGGCGGCGGGCGTGATAGGCGACGCCCTGGGAATGGTTCCCGGCGGAAGCGGCAATGACGCCGGCCTTGCGCTGGGCCTCTGTCAGGTGGGAGAGGCGGTTCAGCGCGCCGCGTTCCTTGAACGCTGCCGTGAATTGCAGGTTCTCGAACTTCACCCAGACATCGGCGCCGGTAATGGCTGAAAGCGTCCGCGAATGGTGCATCGGCGTGCGCACGATCTGGCCTTCGAGGACGCGGGCAGCGGCTTCGATATCAGACAGCGTAACGGGCAGGGCGGTGGTCAATGTATCAGGCATTCAGGTAGTCCCGGGTCAGGTCGGGCGCACCCTATTCGCGCAATACTGCGAGGGCAAGGCAGGTGTCGCAAGGGGGCGGGAGGGACATTTTGCAGCACCGGCAGGGGGCAGCAGGGGAGTGGTGGGTGCGCGGCGGGTAGGCGTCAGGACACGTGGAGCCCTTCGCTGCCAAGCACCGCATCATGTTCGGCGACGAGGTGGCCGGGGGCAATCTCGACAAGCTGGGGCTGGTATTGTTCCGCGTCAGGGTCGTCGATGCGCTTCGATTTCAGGAAGCGGAGCGGGGCGCGGCTGTCGAGGGGGCTCGGGAGGTCGCCGGTCAGCTTGATGCGTTCACGGGTGCGCTCGAGTTTCGGGTCGGCTGCCGGCACGGCCGCAATCAGGGCCTTTGTATAGGGGTGGCGGGCGTCCTCGTAGATAGCGGTACGTCCGGCCAGTTCCACGACTCGGCCAAGATAGAGGACCATGACACGGTGGCTGATCTCGCGCACGACCGAGAGGTCGTGGCTGATGAAAATCATGGCGAGGCCGAATTCCTTCTGGAGTTCGATCAGGAGGTCGACCACCTGCGCCTGCACGGACACGTCGAGGGCGGAGACGGCCTCGTCGCAGATGACGAGTTTCGGTTTCAGGATCATGGCGCGGGCAATGCCGACACGCTGGTTCTGGCCGCCGGACAGTTCGTGCGGGTAGCGGTTGATCAGGGCCGGGTCGAGGCCGACGCGGGGCATGATGGCCTGCACGCGCTGGTCGCGCTCGGCGCGGGTGAGGCGCGTCTCGTGGACCTGGAGCGGTTCGGCGATGGAGGCGCCAATGGTCATGCGCGGGTCAAGGCTGGCGAGCGGGTCCTGGAAGACGATCTGGAGGTCATCTCGCAGGGCGTCCATTTCGGACTTGCCGGCTTTGGTAATGTCCTTGCCGAGCCAGGCGATGGTGCCTTCGGTGGGCGGGATCAGGCGCAGCACGCCGCGCGCGAGCGTGGACTTGCCACAACCGGACTCGCCGACGACGCCGAGCGTTTCGCCGGGGCGCAGGTCGAAAGAGACGCCATTGACGGCCTTCAGGGGCCTGGTCTTGCCGAACAGGCCGCCTTTGACCCGGATCGGGAAATGGATTTTCATGTCATCCACTTCGAGCACAGGCTTCACGGCGGGATCGGGGGCAGGACCGAGCGTCGGCCGGCCGCGCCGGTCGGGCTGGTCGATCCGGGGCACGGCTTCGAGCAGCATTTTCGTGTAGGGGTGCTGGGGCTTGTAGAAGATGTCGTCGACGCTGCCGCGTTCGACAATCTCGCCATGGCGCATGACGATGACGCGGTCGCACATGCGGGCGACCACGCCCATGTCATGGGTGATGAGCGCAATGCCGGTGCCGGTATCGCGTTTCAGGTCGTTCATCAGGTCGAGGACCTGGGCCTGAACGGTGACATCCAGCGCCGTGGTCGGTTCATCCGCCAGCAGCAGGCGGGGACCGCACAGCATGGCGATGGCGATCATGACGCGCTGGCGCATGCCACCGGACAGTTCGTGCGGGAACTGGTCCATGCGGCGGGCCGCTTCGGGGATGCGGACATTTTCGAGCCATTCCACGCAGCGTGCGTCGGCTTCCTCGCCCTTCAAGCCTTTATGGAGGGCCAGCACTTCGCGCATCTGCGCGCCGACGGTCATGTGCGGCGTCAGGCTGGTCAGCGGATCCTGGAAGATCATCGACATTTTTGCGCCGCGAATCCTGCGCAGGGTCTCGATAGGCGCGTCCAGCATATTGGTGCCGTCAAAGTCGATATGGCCCGTAGCCGTGCCGTTTCCGGCGAGCAAGCCGAGCGCGGCAAGGGCGGTCTGGCTCTTTCCCGAGCCGCTTTCGCCAACAATGCCAAGGCATTCGCCTTCAGCGACGTCGAAACTGATGCCGCGCACGGCGTTCACGATGCCGTCGGGCGTATCGAAATCGACCTTCAAGTCTTTCACGGAGAGAATGCTCATGTCGGCAATCTCTACAGGCGCGAGGAAGGTGTGCAATGTTTTCAATGCACAAAAAAACCGCGCCGGTCAGGGCGCGGTTTGAGTTGGCGGGTCCGGCCCATCGGGAGGCAGGCCGGTCGCCGGGCTGTCAGAACCTGTAGCCGAAGCCGACCCCGACAACGAGCGGGTCGATATCGACGTCAGCCTTCACATGGGTGCCGAGCGCCGTGGTGAAGTTGACTTTGACGTCTGTGTTGATCCAGATTTTCTTGATGTCGGCGTTGAAAGCCCAGCCACCGGGCTCGCCATCCAGGTCATAATCGAAACCAGCCTGCAGGGCCGGGCCGACGCTGGAGCCGTAGCTGATACCGTCCGCAACCGAGCCTTCATCCTCGTTGAAGAAGAAGGTCGCATTCACGCCTGCGCCGACATAGGGCTTGAACTGGCCCATGTCAGTGAAGTGGTATTGCACCGTAAGTGTGGGGGGCAGCAGCCAGACGTCGCCGAGATCGACCGTGGCATCGTTGAGGGCACCCGGCACCGTGACGTTGACGGCCTTCACATCATGCGGCGTGACCGCAAGGATGAGTTCGGCCGCGATATGCTTGTTGAAGAAATAGGTGATGTCGAATTCCGGCACGTACTGGTCGGAAATATCGACATCTCCAGGCAACGTCGCGCCGCCTGCCTTAAGCGTGCCGGCCTCGTCCGGGAGGACGCCGAGCACACGGGCCCGCAGCATCCACGGACTGTCCTCGGCATGGGCTGACGCGGCGATGCCGGTCCATGCTGCGCTCGCCATGAGCGCGGTGATGAATAGTTTTTTCATTGGTTGTACCCCGCAATGTTTGTCCAATGCAGGCGATGTAGGCCTCTGGTCTTCCGCCGGTAATTACCCGTTTTGACGCGCGGTTGCACGCCGCGCGGCATGAGCGCGCTTCTAGGTAGAAGTCCCGATTGCGCTTGATTCTGGAAGGCAGGATATTGGCAGATTGTGCCTGAACTGATGGCGGGTGCGGCGTGATGGCAGGCCCTTTCTCCTTGCGACAGGCTTGAACTTGTCGGCGCGAGCGATGAACATGCCCGCCAGACCCATGCCGGAAACGGCCATCACAGGATACCGCCTATGCCCGTCATCAATTTCCTTACGCCTTGCATCTTTGACTCCGGCGCGCTGAAGCAACTGGAAGTCACGGCAAAGAAGCTTGGCATCACGCGGGCCTTCATCGTGACCGATCCTGGTATCAAGGCTGTGGGCATTCTCGACAAGGTGGTGGCGGCGCTGGGCGGCACGCCTGCGGGCATCTTCGCCGAGACGGTCGCCAATCCGACGGAAAAGCAGGCCAAGATTGCGACGCAGGCCTACAAGGATTCCGGCGCGGACGGAATTATCGCGGTTGGCGGCGGTTCGTCGATGGATCACGCCAAGGCGATCGGCCTGATGGCGTCGCATGACGAACCGCTGGAAAATTATGCGGCCATCATCGGCGGGGCGAAAAAGATTCACAAGATCCCGCCACTGATCGCCATTCCGACCACGGCGGGCACGGGGTCTGAAGTCTCGGTCGGGATGATCACGACGATGGAGAATGGCCGCAAGGAGACGTTCGCGTCGCCTCACCTGATCCCGTCGACGGCAATCTGTGATCCGGACCTGACGCTCGGCCTGCCGACATTCTTGACGGCGGCAACCGGCATGGACGCAGTGACGCACTGCATCGAGGCGGTGCTGACGCCGACCGTGAATCCGCCTGCCGAGGGCATCGGCTATGATGGCGCCACACGGGCACTGGGCGGCGGCTGGCTGCTGAAGGCGGTCAAGGACGGCAGCGATCCGGAAGCGCGCTGGCACATGATGATGGCGAGCTATGAGGGCGCACTGGCCTTCGTAAAGGGCCTGGGCGGCGTGCATGCGCTCAGCCATGCGGCCGGGCGCCTGCACGAGAAGAAACTGCACCATGGCACGCTGAACGCGATCTTCCTGCCACATATCCTGCGTTTCCACGAAGGATCTGCGGATGAGAAATACGTTCGCCTGCGACTGGCCATGGGCCTGAAGCCGAAGGCCGATCTCGGCGATGCGATCCAGGACCTGAACGATGCCATCGGCATTCCGAAGACCCTGTCCGACATTGGCCTGACAGCGGCTGACGGCCCCGGCATTGTCGAATACGCCCTGAAAGACCTCGCGCATTTCGGCAATCCGCGCACGATGACCGCCGATGACTATGCCAAGGTCTATGAAATCGCCCTCGGCTAGGAGGACGGTCCTTGCGTCCGCTTGTTCCCATCCTGCACCTGGCTGCCGGCCACCATGGCGGGCAGGTGGCGGTGTTGAAGCTGGCGGAGAACGGGCATGCGCGGGCCGACCTGTCCAAGGTGCCGGCTGACCGGCTCTTGTCGGTGATGACGCGCTGCGTGTTCAATGCCGGGTTCAACTGGAAAGTCATCGACGCGAAGTGGGACGGGTTCGAGGCGGCGTTCGAGGGCTTCGATCCGGCCAAGCTGGCCTTCTTCGGCGAGGATATGATCGACGATCTCGTGTCGGACGCCCGGATCGTGCGCAACGGCCAGAAGATCAAGGCAACGCTGGAGAATGCCAGGATGGTGGCTGAGATCGAACAGTCGGAAGGCGGGTTCGGCAGGTTTCTCGCGACCTGGCCAGCGGATGACCAGGTCGGCCTGATGCATGCGCTCAATACGCGCGGTTCCAGGCTGGGCGGGGCGACGGGGCAGTATTTCCTGCGCTTCAGCGGGTGGGACGCATGGATCACGTCGCGCGACGTGTGCGTGGCGCTGGTCCGCGAGGGTGTGCTGGACAAGCCCATGGCGACGAGCAAGCGCGACCTCGGCAAGGTGCAGGCGGCGATCAATCACTGGCACTCAGGCAGCGGCCTGCCGCGTGCGGCGATCAGCCGTATCCTGGCGCTGAGCGTGGGGTGAGACTTTATTCCGGCTTCACGGCCAGCGCGCTGAACACCGACACGCAGAAGGGCACGAGATAGCTGAGGCCCATCTTCCACCAATTGAGCGCGTCGAGGACGATCACGCGTTCGAACTGGTTGATCAGGGTCAGGATTGTGCCGACCAGAATTGCCACCACGATACCGCGAATGAGGATGGGGCGCATGGTCTCTCCGTCTCACAGGCACCCGGCAGCGCTGAAATCAGTTTCCGTGCCCGTGCGAATCCGCTCATTATGAGCCCATGATTGCAGAAATACAGCATTATGCAGGCGGATTGGGGGTTGCCGCCAGCGCCATGGCGATTGGCGCCGGCTGGGTCGTGACCATCGCGTCGCCCAATTGCAGCTTTGACAAGCTGGATGGCAGCCGGGCCGACCGTCATGTGCGCGAATTGCTGCACCAGACCGCCACGCCGATCGCCGCGATCATGCTGGCAGCGGCGGCCCTGTTCATGCTGGCGACGAGCTGGGCGGCAGCCGTTACAGCAGCGCTGGCGGCATTTGGCTTCTTTTCCACGCGGCTGATGCTGGCGCCGAAGGAAGGCAAGAATCCGAAAGGCGTGAAAACGCGCCGGAAGGACCAGCGGGCGGTGTCGGTCAGCCTGTCGCTGATGTTCATGCTGATTGCCGTGATCGCAGGGATTCTCGGCCTGATCGGTATCTAGGCGTAGACCAGCCAGAGACAGCCCATCTCGTGAAGCGCCCGGAAATCATCAACGGAGCGGGTCGCGGCCTTGCGGGCAATCTCGCCGGCGGATTTGCGATTGGCGGCCAGCATCAGCACGCAGATGGCAAAGCCCGGCATGAAGGCCCACCAGACGACGGCAAAGGTGGCCAGGACGCCAAGCAGGCAGATCAGGTAGGCCAGGGCGTCCAGCACGCGGAAGCGCACATACATGTTGCGTCCGAACGCGTTGAGGAGTTCGGGGCGCTTGTGCAGTTCTTCGGCATCGATGGCGAAGCGCTGTCCCGGAACGTGTTCCATGAACAGGGCGCGCGTCATGCGGCCGGCACGATGCGGGTTAGCTGCGCACTTGAGAAACATGACTTCGTCCTCCCTGGAGCGCCAAATAAAACAGCTGCTCGTTAATCATCTGGCGATCCGGGAGCGAAAAATTCATACAAATTCAACCTTTCAGGCGCGCAATCGCCAGTACGCCCGTCTGGTGAATCCGTTTGCTACTGCGGGATCCAGCACTTATGTTGCAATGCAGCATGAAAGGTTTGTAACGCGATGCTTTACTCACTTGTCGAAATGAACCGCGTGGCGATGGCGCCGATGCGGCTGGCCGCAAAGGCTGGCCGGGCCGCCCTGATGTCCCCGCTGAACCCGCTCGGCCAGACAGAGTATGGCAAGTCGCTCGCCGCCTTCGCCGACGTCTTCGAGAGTTCCACGCGCTATTATGGCAAGCCGGAATGGCGGATTGACTCGGTTCGGGTCAACAGCGCGCCGATTGACGTGACGCCGACGGTCGCCTGGCGCTCGCCATGGTGCACCCTGTTGCATTTCAAGAAGGATCCGGAGCAGCTGGCCGCCGTGCGCAAGCCCGGATCGCCGCCCTTGCCGCGCATGCTGATCGTGGCGCCGCTGTCGGGCCATTACGCCTCCTTACTGCGTGGGACGGTCGAAGCCTTCCTGCCGCATCATGACGTCTACATCACCGACTGGTCTGACGCGCGCATGGCGCCTGTCTGGCAGGGCCGGTTCGACCTTGACGATTATATCGACCACGTCCGCAAGATGCTGACCCATATCGGCGGCGGCGCGCACGTGCTCGGCGTCTGCCAGCCGGGACCGCCTGTGCTGGCGGCCCTGTCGATGATGGCGGAAGACGATGATCCGGCCCGGCCGGCCTCGATGACGTTCATGGGCTCGCCAATCGATGCCCGCCGCAGCCCGACCGTACCGAACGAACTGGCCGAAGAGCGCTCGTTCGCATGGTTCGAAGAGAACATGATCCAGACTGTGCCCGGCCCTTATCCCGGCGTGATGCGCCGCGTCTATCCGGGCTTTGTCCAGCTCGCATCGTTCATGCACATGAACTGGGGCAAGCATGTCGACGCGCAGTGGAAATTCTTCAATCACCTTGTCGAGGGCGACGGCGACGGGTCCGACAAGCACCGCGAATTCTATGACGAATACCTGTCAGTGCTCGACCTGACCGAAGAATTCTACCTGCAGACCATCCAGCGCGTGTTCCAGGAGCATCACCTCGCGCGCGGCATCTACGCGTATCGCGGGACGCGCCTCGTCAAGCCGCAGGCGATTCGCGACATCGCCCTGATGACCGTGGAAGGCGAACTGGACGATATTTCCGGCATTGGCCAGACGCAGGCCGCACATGATCTTTGCACGAATATTCCGGCCGACATGCAGGCGGACTATATCCAGCCCGGCGTCGGCCACTATGGCGTGTTCAACGGTGCCCGCTTCCGCACGGAGATCGTGCCGCGCGTGACGCAATTCACGCGCCGCTTCATCGATGTGGAGGCTGAAGCAGCCGCGCAGGATGCGGCGACGTCGGCCTAGGCCGGGCAGCAGGTGGCTTCAAAGCCGAGCAGTTCGATCCCGGGGCTGAGATAGCTTTCCTTCACCGGCTCGGTACGAGCGAGGGCGGTCGATAGATATTTCTTGTTGTCGTCGCAGAAGACGGTCGCGACCGCGGCATTCGGGCCGAGGCGCTCGGCCGCCATCAGTGCGCCAATCAGGTTGGCGCCTGAGGAAATGCCGACGCCGAGGCCCAGTTCGCGGGCCAGTGCCTGTGCCATCAGGATCGCATCGCCATCCGAGACCGCGATCACGTCATCCAGCTCCGCGAAATTGACGATGGCCGGGATGAAATCATCGGAAATGCCCTGGATGCGGTGGTTGCCGACCTTGTGACCGGTGGACAGGGTCGGGGATTCCTTCGGCTCCAGCGGGTGGATTTTTGCGCCCGGGACAGCCGCGCGCAGGGCCCGGCCAACGCCCATGACCGTGCCGCCCGTGCCGACGCCGGCCACGAACGCATCCGGCGTGAGGCCGAGCAGGGCCATCTGTTTCAGCAGCTCCGGGCCGGTCGTGTCGCAGTGGCCGATGGCATTGTCGCAATTGGAAAACTGGCAAGGCAGGAAGACGCCGTTCTGGTGCCGGGCCAGTTGCTCGGTGGCGGCAATGGCGCCGATGAAGCCGCCCTCTTCGCGGGTCACGAGATGGAGATCGGCGCCGAGGCTGCGCAACAGGGCCTTGCGTTCGTCGCTCATCCAGTCGGGCATGTAGATGTCGACCTTGTGACCGAGCGCCCGACCGAGCGAGGTGAGGGCGATGCCAGCATTGCCGCTGGTCGCTTCGGCAATCGTGTCGCCCGGGCGCAGCGCGCCGGAACGGATGGCGCGGCTGAGGATCGACAGGGCCATGCGGTCCTTGATCGAGCCGGTGAGATTGTAATGCTCCGCCTTGGCATGGATGACGCGCTCGACGCCGCGATAACGCAGGTGGATCGAGAGGAGCGGCGTACGGCCGATGAGGCTGGCGAGGGCGCGCAGGCGCGGATGGGCGCTGGCTGGCGCCATGCGGGCCGGGGAAACGCTGTCGATTGCGGCAAGGGCAATATGCGGCATGGGGATCAGCTCCATTTGAAAGAATGGGGAGATTCACATGGAGCTCATCAAAATGCATCGCAAATATGCGACATAATCGCTGGAATATGGGTAGAATATTCGGTAATTACCGTAAATGGAAGAAAAGATAGATGATGTAGACCGGATTCTCCTGCGCGCCTTGCAGGCGGACGGCACCCAGTCGCTCGAATCATTGGCGGGCCGCGCGGACATTTCGACCAATACGTGCTGGCGCAGGGTCAAGCGCCTTGAGGATAGCGGCGTGATCGCGCGCCGGGTGGCGCTGATCGATCCGGAAAAGCTGGGGCTGAATCAGACGATCTTCGTCGCGATCCGCACGCGCGACCATTCGGCAGGCTGGCTGAAGCGGTTTGCCGATGCCGTGCGGACGATTCCGGAAGTGGTGGAATTCTACCGGATGGCCGGTGATGTCGACTATTTGCTGAAAGTGCAGGCGCGCAGCGTCCAGGATTATGACCGGGTCTACAAGGCGCTTATCGCCCGCGTCGATATTGCCGATGTCAGCGCGACCTTTGCGATGGAATGCCTGAAGAACACGACCGAGCTGCCGGTCTAGCGAAGCATGGCGGTTTCAGCGAACCCGGGGACGTGCAGCATGCGGCTGAGGCCGAGGCAGGCGGCGAGGGGTTCGCCTTCCGGCGTCTTTTCGGCGCTATCGGGCTTTTTGAGATAGGCCATCAGGTCGCCCGTCGCACCGCGCTCCAACGTGTCCAAGGTCATGTCTTCGGTGACGTCGCCCAGAATGGTGGATTTCCGGCAGGTCAGCTGTTCGGCAACGATGAGGGGCGCAGGCATCTCGCCCGTGCGGATGGCGCGCCAGGCCGCCTGCTGCGGCGCGCTGCGGATCAAGATGGCCGCAGGCAGGCCATCGCCTGCAGGCACGGCCAGCCAGAGCGCGCTCACGCTGGAACGCGCCTTTGGGGTCGTGTAGCGGACCGAATAGATCGTTCCGCCAGAATACTTGTGGGCCGAGAGGCTTGCAGCATCTGTGGCGTCGAGTCCCGCCAGCCAGTCGGAGACAGCGATATTGCGGGCTTCGCGGGCCCGGGATGAATTGCCGCTGACCATGAGGGCAACCGACTGGTCCATACGCGCAGAGGGCTTGAGCCGCGCGCCAGCCTGGATTGCTGCGTCATAGTGGGCGGCGGCGCGCTCGGCATTTCCCAGATCGACGGCAGCGCGCGCGGCGATGACATGCGCCTCACGGATCTCCAGCCGGTCAGGGCAGGTGTCGATGAAGGCTTCTGACGTACGTAGGAAATAGGCGGGGCTAGCTTCCTCGGTCGGGGATGTGATCGCTTCATGAAAACGTCCGGCTTCGGACAATCCGCAGGCGCTTTCGCCGTGAGCGTATTGCGTGAAGCCGATCAGGGTGCAGACACCCGAAGCGATGACCGCCGAGGCGAGTTTGAAGGCGAAGCGGGGCTGAGTCATTGGAACCGTCCTTGCTATACCGACAAGGAGAATCCTCAACCCTGCAGGAAGGCCCGTTCAATCGCCCACCAGAGCCCGGTTGCCCCGATGGCGGCTGAAACGGGCCAGACCAGGACCGACCGGTAGAGTTGCATCTGACCGGCACGGCTGAGGACGCCCTTGAAGTAGAGCGATGCTGCAAAGGCCATGCCGATCACGGCGAGCTGGCCGAATTCCACGCCGACATTGAAGCCGAGCAGGGCGGGCAGGAAGACATTGTCCGGCAGGCCGAGGTCTCCGAAGGCGCCGGCGAAGCCCATGCCGTGTATCAGGCCGAAGCCGAAAGCGAGCAGCGGCCGCCAGGCCATCGTGTCCTTGAAAAGGATGTTCTCGAACGCGGCCCAGGCAATGGTCAAAGCGATCAGCGGCTCGACGATTCCCGGCAGCGGGGTGATCACGCCGGAGGCTGCCAGCCCAAGCGTGGCAGTATGGGCAATGGTGAACGCAGAAATCTGGAATAGGAGGGATTTGATGCGCAGGCTGGAAAGGAACAGGGCCAGGACGAACACTATATGGTCCATGCCCCTGGGCAGGATGTGCTGGAATCCGATGTGAATATAGAAGCCGAACGTGGCAAAGCCCGACCGGTCAAGATTAAGCTCATCCGGTTCTGGCGGCGTGTCGGATACCGGCTTTTCAGGCGTCGCGTCTTTTCGGTCGAGTTTTGCCAGTTCGCGGCAGAGCGCCGGATCCATGCCGCCGTTTGGGCCGCAAAGCTCGTCTTCGGGATGGGCGTGGGCCTGAAGCGGGACGGTCGTGCTGATAACCATGACGCAGGTGAGTGCGGCGATCAGGCGTGCGACCAGCGCTTTCATGGGTGCATGTCCAGCAGGTCGTGCGTGCCCAGCGCGCCGTCATGGGGCGAATGGTCGGGGCCATGCACGGGCAGGATGGCAATCAGGACCGCGATGAGCACCCCGCCGCCGAGCGACAGGAAGCTGCGCAGGGGCGGCTCTTCCTTCAATGGCTCCATCAGCGGGCCGGTCGCCACATAGAGCAGCAGGCCGGCGGATATGGCGAACAGGTTGCCGACGGCTTCGGCCCCGAGCCCGTACATGAATGGCACCGACGCGATAACGCCCAGCGGGGTCGTGACCGCAGCAGCGAGGAAGGCGAGGAGGAAGGACCGGCTATTGCCGAAGCCATGGCGGCGCAGGATCGCAAAGGCGATCACGCCTTCGGGAAACTTGTGCAGCAGCAGGGATGCAGCGGCATAGACGCCGGAGGAGAAACTGGCCGCGAACGTGACCGAGTAGATCACGCCGTCGATGAATGAGTGGAGGGCGATCGCCATGACTGGCGTGGCGGCCGCCGCGTGTCCTTCTTCACCGCCTTCCGGGAACAGGACCCGGACAAGGAAGCTGAGCAACAGCCCGCCAAGGAAGCCGGTGAGAATGAGGGCAGGCGCATGACGGCTGAGCGCAAAGGCTTCCGGCGTGATGTGAAGCAGGCTGAGCGTCACCAGCATGCCGCCGGCTGCCAGCGCGAAGAGGCCGGAATGGCGTGCGCTCCAGTCGCCACGCGCAGCAACCGCGATCAGGGCGATCGTTGTCACAAAGGCAGCGATCAAGCCGAAGAATAAAGGGGCCTGCATGGACTGGAGCATAGGTGGAAAAGCGGTCTCAAGGGGGCCGCGCAGGGCCGGAAAAGGAATTACAGGACAAAGCTGCGGCGAAATGCGTTGATGTGCCCTTGTGCAAGAATGTTATATAGTCTCATTATCCAAATCGCGAGAACAAATTTGCGGTTCGCGTGTTTTCCCGCAGTGTGGCGCCAGGAGGCCCTTCGACGATGTTTACTTCACCGCGTGTATTCTTGTGCCTGATGACCGGCGTTCCGATGCTGGCTCTTGCCGGCTGCGGGCGCGATCCCGAACCTGCCGCGCAACAAGAGGCGGTGGCTGCCGACGTGCCTGTGCCTGAAGTGGTCGCGCCTGTGGCTCCTGCAACGCCCGACATAGCGGAACCGTCTGCGGGCGGTGAGGCGCATGTGCATGGCGCTGGCGAGTTTGCCGTCGCGGTCGATGGAGATGTGCTGACGGTGACGCTGGATGCGCCGCTGGCGAATTTCGGCCTCGGCGAGGGCGACGCGGACACGCTGGAAGTCAGCACCGGCATCGGCGACGGGCTCGTGCGTTTTGAAGGCGGCGCCAATTGCCAGCCCGGCGACCGCCACATCGAGACACGAACGGCGGGCGACCATAGCGGACTGACGCTGACATTGTCCTTTACCTGCACGGATATCGAGAAACTCGAGGGCGTCCGCCTGAACGCGTTCAGCGAGTTTACCGGGTTCGAGACGGTCAATGCCATTTTCATTGGTCCGGACGCGCAAGTTGCCAGCGTGCTGACAGCCGGAAACCCCGAATTGTCGACGCGCTAGAATCCGAAACGGCTGAATGACTGATCCTGCCATACAGATTGAAGGCCTGCGCTTTGCCTGGAGGGGCGCTGAGCCGGTGCTTGACGTGCCCGCCTTCGCCTTGGGGCGCGGAGAGCGGTTGTTCCTGCGTGGGCCTTCAGGCTCGGGCAAGTCGACCCTGCTCGGGGTGATCGCCGGCGTGCTCGTGGCGGATGCCGGGCGGGTGAATGTGCTGGGCCAGGAGCTTGGCAGCTTGTCCAGCGCCGCGCGCGACCGGATGCGGGCCGACCATCTCGGCGTGATTTTCCAGATGTTCAATCTCGTGCCTTATCTCTCAGTCGTGGGGAACGTGACACTGCCGCTGAAATTCTCAGACCGTCGCCGCAAGGCCGTTGGCGGGGATGCCGATGCGGAAGCCCGGCGCCTTCTCGGGCGCCTCGGTCTCAGCGATGAAGCCCTTTTGGCGCGGCGCGTGTCGGACCTCTCGGTGGGCCAGCAGCAACGCGTCGCCGCGGCGCGGGCGCTGATCGGCGGGCCGGAAATCGTGATCGCGGACGAGCCGACCTCGGCGCTCGACTCCGATGCCCGCGACCGGTTCATTGAACTCCTGTCCGAAGAAGCCGCCCGCACAGGCGCGGCCCTGTTGTTCGTCAGCCACGACGCCTCGCTGGCGCGGCTGTTTGACCGGGCGGTGGATCTTGCCGAAATCAACCGGGCCGGGGTGAGCGTATGAGAGCGATCCTGTCTCTCGCTTGGAAGAGCCTGATGAACCGCAAGGGCTCGGTGATCCTGACACTGGTGGCCGTGGCTTTGTCGGTCGCCTTGTTCCTGGGCGTCGAAAAGGCGCGGACCGGGGCGCGCGAGGGCTTTGGCAATACGATTTCGGGGACCGACCTGATCGTCGGCGCGCCGACGGGGACAGTGAACCTGCTGCTCTATTCGGTGTTCCGGATGGGCAATGCGACGGCGGAAGTATCGTGGCCGACCTATGAGACAATTGCAGCACGTCCGGACATTGCCTGGACCGTGCCGATCTCGCTGGGCGACAGCCACCGGGGCTTTCGCGTGCTGGGCACGACAGACGCGTATTTTGATCATTACAAATATGGCCGGGGGCAGGCATTGGTATTGGCCAAGGGCGAGCGGTTCAAAGATGTGTTTGATGCCGTCATCGGCGCCGATGTGGCACGCGAGCTTGGCTATGAGATCGGCTCGCCGCTGGTGTTGAGCCACGGATTGGGTGCGGCCAACCTTGATGGCGGACATGAGAACCGGCCCTTCCGGGTCGTCGGCATCCTGGCCCCGACGGGCACGCCGGTGGACCGCACGGTGCATGTCTCGCTGGAAGCGATTACGGCGATCCATGTCGGCTGGGAGACCGGTGCCAAGAATCCGCTGGCGGACACGATCGACGAGACCATGATCCGCAGCTTTGACCTGACGCCGAAAAGCGTGACCGCGATCTTTGTCGGCCTGACCCAGAAGGGGACGATCCTGACCACGCGCCGAGCGATCAACACGAACAAGGGCGAGCCGCTGAAGGCAATCATCCCCGGTGCGGCGCTGGCCGAACTGTGGAGCGTGACGGCCTTCGCCGAGCGGGCGCTGATGGCGGTGTCGGTATTTGTCATCGCGGTGGGCCTCGTGTCGATCCTGACCTCGATCCTGACGAGCCTGAACGAGCGCCGGCGCGAGATGTCGATCCTGCGCGCGGTCGGGGCGCGGCCGGGGCATATCTTCGCCCTGCTGGTGCTGGAGGCCGGCCTTGTCGGCTTCCTCGGCGCACTTGTGGGGATTGGCCTGATCCATGCGGTCCTGCTGGTGGCGGGCCCGCTGGTGGAGGCGCGCTATGGCGTGTCGCTGGCGGGCACGGGACCGGGCCTGACAGATCTCTACACACTGCTGGCGGTGACGCTGGCGGCGCTGGTGATCGGCATGGTGCCGGCCTGGGCAGCCTTCCGCCGGTCGCTGGCCGATGGCCTGTCTGTGAAACTGTGACGCTTTGAACCGCTGAAACCGGCTGGTGGAACCAGCCTCCGGAGCTTATCTAGATGACCATGAGAAAAAGCCTGATCCTGACCTCCG
Source organism: uncultured Alphaproteobacteria bacterium (assembly GCA_963973995.1). Classification (GTDB taxonomy): domain Bacteria; phylum Pseudomonadota; class Alphaproteobacteria; order Caulobacterales; family Hyphomonadaceae; genus Hyphomonas. The sequence goes on along the minus strand of CAXBCO010000006.1, from coordinate 17,286 downwards.
CCGCGCTGCTTGCGCTTATCGCTGCCTGTGGCGAGACCGCCGCACCGGAGGCGGCAGCCTCCGCCACAGAGACAGCGGCCACGGCCGTGTCCGGCCCGAAAGTCGGTGACAAGATCGGCGACAATGATGCCGAGAAGGCTGCGAAGGCAGCGGAACGCCAGGCCGCCGCGGCTGAAAAAGCCGCCGAGGCAGCACGTGTTGACGCCGAGATTGCCGCGCGCGGCGTGCGCAAGGTCGGCTGGGAAGAATTGATGCCGGAGGGCGAGGAAGAGCGCCTCGCGCAGATGTACCAGTCGCAAATGGCGACGCTCTACTCCAGCGCGCCGATTGCCGAGGGCTCTGCGGCCGATACGTCGGTGCAGATCGGCACGTTCAATACGGTCGATGCGCTGAACGGCGTGCAGGTGCGTATCCCCGGCTATACGGTGCCGTTCGAATACGGATCGAAAGCCGAGATTACGGAATTCCTGCTGGTACCGTATTTCGGGGCCTGCATCCATTCGCCGCCACCGCCGCCGAACCAGACCATTTTCGTCAGGACCGACACGCCGATCAAGCTGAAGGACCTGGCGCAGGCGGTATGGATCGAGGGCACGATGCTGACCCAGACGCAGAATTCCGATCTCGCGGACGCCGCCTATACGATCGAGATGACGGGTATAGAGAAGTACGAGTACTGAGAGAGCGAATGATGCAGCTGGACGCGGTCAAGGTTGTCGCCTGGGACTTTGATGGCGTTTTAAACCGCAACATTGAAGACGGCGTCTTTGCATGGTCGCGCGATTTCCAGCGTGACCTTGGCCTGTCGCTGGAATCGTTCAGCAGCTTTCTCTTTCAGGGACGGTTTCAGCGAGCGATGGTTGGTGAGGCCTGTCTCGTCGAACTCGTAACGGAGTGGGCAGAGGCCAACAATGCGGCAGGCCGTGAGGCCGAAATTCTGGACTATTGGTTCACACGAGACGCCCTGCACGACCCAATCGTGTTGTCGATGGTAGAGAAATTGAGGCTGCGTGGCGTGTCGAATGTGATGGCCACGAATAACGAGATTCACCGCACCGCCTTTATTGAGTCAGTCATGGGCTTTGCCGATCATATGGACCGGATATTCGCAGCAGGGCGAATGGGGGTCGCGAAACCCGACCCGGCCTATTTCCGTCATATTGAAAAGGTGCTGGGGCATCAGGGGGAAGAGGTTCTGCTCATCGATGACTTGTCGGAGAATGTAACGGCGGCGCGCAGTCTTGGCTGGCAGACCTTCCATTTTACGGAGGGCGCACACGATCTGCTGGCGGAGGCACTCAAGGTGTAAAAAAGAAGGGCAGCCAATCGGCTGCCCCTCTCATACTCTACCTGGTACTCTACTGATCGTAAGCCTTAAGGAAAAAGTCCTAACGCTTTACGAACCTCGTTCGGGCGGCCTATTTGGCGCCCTTGGCAAGCAGGTTGCGGATTTCCTCGAGGAGGACTTCCTGGCGCGGCGGCTCTGACGGTGCAGCCTCTTCCTTTTTCTTCATCGAATTCATGCCCTTGATGATCATGAACATCACGAAGGCGACGATGATGAATGAGATCAGCGCGGAGAGGAATGCGCCGATATCGACGATCGCAGCCGGCTGGACCACTTCGCCGGCCGCATCGATTACTGCGGGCGAGATCGTGTAGGTTAGTGCTGCCAGATCGATGCCGCCCATGATGGGCGCGAGGATCGGCAGGAACACGCCTTGGATGAATGCAGTGACGACGGTTGCGAACGCGCCGCCCATGACAAAGCCGACGGCCATGTCGATGAGATTGCCCTTCATGGCAAATTCTTTGAATTCCTTGAACATTGTATACCCCTCCTAAGGTTGGTTATCCCAATCGCCAGTGGAAATATTGGCTAGTATTTGAAAAGGGGGTCAAGCCGGTTCAGCAGCAGGGTGAGCCTGCCGGAAGGCAGCCTACCTGGCTTCGGGGTCTTCGCCGCCATTGACGCGGGCGCGCAATTCCTTGCCGGCCTTGAAGAAGGGAACGGCCTTTGCCGGAACCTTGACCGGTTCGCCTGTACGCGGATTGCGGCCCTTGCGGGCATCTCGCTTGCGGACGGAGAATGCACCGAAGCCGCGCAGTTCGACCCGGTCGCCGCGGGCGAGGGCTTCACCGATCTCGTCGAGAATCACATTGACCACACGCTCAAGATCCTCCTGACGGAGGTGGCTGTATTCCGAAGCGAGTTTCGCGATGAGTTCAGACTTTAGCATGTGGTTGTTATTAAACGCATTTGCGGCGGGAACGCTAGGCCCCCGCCGCAAAGATTTCGTCGAATTTAGGAAGCGGTTGCCCGCTCCGGATCAGGCTTCGTTCATGAACGCTTCGGCCTGGCCCTTCCAGTCGTCACGTTCCATCCGGCCCTGAAAGCTGAGCTCTTCTTCAAGCTCGGTGATCTGAGCCTCATTGAGAGCGGCAACCTGCCAGAAGTGGAAGATACCAGCTTCGTGAAGCTTTTTCTCGAATGCCGGACCGACACCTTTGATCTGCTTCAGGTCATCGGCGTCGCCCTGTGGCGCGGCCAGACGGCCACGCTCGTCGAGCGATGCGGCGTCGCCTGCCGGAGCAGACGCCGCTTTCTTCGCCTTGGGCTCTGCCTTTGGCTCGGCTTTGGGCTCAGCCTTGCCAGCCGTCGAGGAGGCGAGGGCTGCGCCGAGGATGTCGCCGAGCGAGGCACCGGCATCAGCCGAACCGTATTGTGCGACGGCATCTGCTTCTTCCGCGATCTCGAGCGCCTTGATCGACAGTGTCACACGGCGCGAGCCGCGATCGATGGTGAGGATCTTGGCGTCGACCTTGTCGCCGACAGCGAACCGTTCGGGGCGCTGGTCGGCCCGGTCGCGGCTGAGATCGGAGCGGCGGATGAAGGATTTCATCGCCGGCGAACCGAACTCGACTTCGATACCGCCCGAGGTGATCTCGGTGACGGTGCAGGTGACGATCGAGCCACGCTTCACGCCGGCACCGCCGTCTGCAGGAGCCGAAATCGGGTCGCCGCTGAGCTGCTTGATACCGAGCGAGATACGCTCCTTGTCGATGTCAACGTCGAGCACTTTGGCCTTGACCATGTCGCCTTTGTTGAAGCCTTCAATGGCCTGCTCGCCGGACTTGTCCCAGGCGATGTCATTGATGTGCACCATGCCGTCGAGGTCGGGGCCGAGGCCCACGAACAGGCCGAACTCGGTGATGCCACGGACTTCGCCCTCGATTTCGGAACCGACCGGGTGGTCGGCGACGAATGCGTTCCAAGGATTGTCCATGGTCTGCTTGAGGCCGAGCGAGATGCGGCGCTTGTCGCTATCGACATCCAGAACTTCCACGTCAACTTCCTGTGTCGTGGACAGGATCTTGCCGGGATGGACGTTCTTCTTGGTCCAGCTCATTTCGGAGACGTGGATCAGGCCTTCGACACCATCTTCCAGTTCCACGAACGCGCCGTAGTCCGTGATGTTGGTGACCTGGCCCTTGAGGCGTGCGCCGACCGGATAACGCGAGTCGATGCCGTCCCATGGGTCGGAACCGAGTTGCTTCATGCCGAGCGAGATACGCTGGGTGTCTGGGTTGATCTTGACGATCTGCACTTCGACTTCCTGGCCGACTTCAACAACCTGCGACGGGTGGTTGATGCGCTTCCAGCTCATGTCGGTGACATGCAGCAGGCCATCGATGCCGCCGAGGTCCACGAACGCACCGTAATCGGTGATGTTCTTGACGATACCCTTGCGGACGTCGCCTTCTTTCATGTCCGAGACGATCTCGGCACGCTGTTCGGCGCGGCTCTCTTCAAGGATGGCGCGGCGCGAGACAACGATGTTGCCACGGGTGCGGTCGAGCTTGAGGATGGCGAATGGCTGGATCTCGCCCATGAGCGGACCCACGTCGCGGACCGGGCGGATGTCCACCTGGCTGCCGGGAAGGAAGGCGTTGACGCCGCCGAGGTCGACCGTGAAGCCGCCTTTGACGCGTCCGGAAATGGCGCCTTTGACGGGCTCTTCCTTGGCAAAGCTGCGCTCGAGCTTGATCCAGCGCTCTTCGCGGCGGGCCTTGTCGCGCGAGAGGACGGCGTCGCCGAGGGCGTTCTCGATCCGGTCGAGATACACGTCGATGATGTCGCCGGGCTTGGGCTGTTCATCTTCGAGTGCGAATTCCTTGGTCGGGATACGGCCTTCGGTCTTGAGGCCGATATCGACGAGAACGTTTTCGTTCTCGATGCGAATGACGGTGGCCGGGATAACCTGGCCTTCCTGCATTGCGCCCGCGGCAGCGGACGATTCGAACATTGCCGCGAAATCGTCGGTTGATGGGTTCATCTTGTCAGTCATTTGGTCTCCGGGGACGGGGCGAACGGTTCAAGGTGGGCCTGCACCATTGCAGCCCGCGTCGGAACGACCCGTTAGAGTGGTCTGTCATCTTCAGAGCGGTACCATCTGTTTGGATTTGAGCCCTTTGAGGCCCTTCAGACGGTCTTTCCACGAGCGAGAACGGCCTCAACGGCTGCAATCGCCTTCTCCACTGCGGCGTCTATAGTCAGATCGGTCGTATCTATCAAGACCGCATCTGTTGCGATCGTGGCAGGGGCATCCTTGCGCGACTGGTCGCGTTCATCGCGGATGCGCAGCTGCTTGATGACCTCTTCAAGCGACATGTCGTGCCCATAGCCGACATATTCCTTCCAGCGGCGGTAGCCGCGCTGTTCGACATTGGCGTCGACCCAGAGTTTCACATCGGCATCCGGCGCGATCACCGTGCCGATGTCGCGCCCGTCGAGCAGGGCGCCCCGGGGCTGGACGGCAAAGGCGCGCTGCAGGTCGAACAGGGCCTGGCGGACTTCGGGGATGACGGCGACCTTGCTGGCCGCCTTGCCGGCCTCGCCGGTGCGCAGCTCGGCTTCGTCGAAATCGGCCAGGTCGAGGCTGGCGGCGATGGCTGCGAGGCCGGTGGCATCATCCAGCGCGACGCCCTGCTTGATCGCCGCGACGGCCGTGGCGCGGTAGAGGCGCCCGGTGTCCATATGCGGCAGGCCATAGCGCGCCGCGAGGCGTTTCGCGATCGTGCCTTTGCCCGAGGCCGTGGTTCCGTCGATGGCGATGATCATGGACGCGGGAAGTGAGCGAAGGCCCCTGTATTGTCAAGCAGGCGCGACGCCGGACGGGGCGCTTGGGGGGACGGGACGGGCTTTCGGGTGTGGCGGTTCGGTTCAGGCTGATTCCTGGACGAAGCCCTTCCACGTCTTCATGTAACTGACGAAAGCGTCGCCAAGCCCTTCGTTACGAAGATGTACCTCTGGCACGGGCAGGGCGACGGGCGTGAAGTCCGGATCGGCTTCGAGCTTATCCGGGAAATCATGATGGAGGATTGCGCTGCGACCGATGACCACGAAGTCCAGCCCTTCGTCCAGCGCTTTCTGGCAAGCGGCGCCGGTCGTCAGCTTGCCGGCTGCGCCGAGTCGGCAGTTCCCGCGGGGCAGATCGGTGAACCAGCCGAGTAGACTGCGCGAATTGTGGGCCTCATTGACGGGCAGTTTAAACGCGTCCCACAGCGACATGTCGAGATAGTCGAGCTTGCCGGACATCATGAGCTCTCCGGCGAGACGGCGGATCTCCATGAGGTCCATCCCGAACCGCTCTGGCGAGAGGCGCACGCCGAGCGAGAAGTCCTTGCCGCATTCGGCGCGCACCGCATTGACGAGCTCTTTCAGGAATTTCACACGGTTCTCATAAGGTCCGCCATACACGTCGTCACGCTGGTTCACCTCTGCACTGAGGAACTGGCAGATCAGGTAGCCATGCGCGCCGTGCAGCTCGACGCCATGGAAGCCTGCCTTCTCAGCGCGCTTCGCACCAGCGATGAAGGCATCGAAGGAGCGCCTGACTTCGTCGCCGGACATTGCTCGCGCCCCGAAGTCCGTATTGTCGGACGGGCAATGGGGCGTTTCGCCGATCAGCTCTTTCGGCGAGCGCATGCCGGCATGGTGCAGCTGGACAACGGAATGGCTTCCGGTCTTGTTGATCGCCTCGGCGAGGCGCGAGAGGCCCGGCAACTGCCTGTCGTCAAAGATGCCGAGCTGGCCGGGAAACCCCTGGCCTGACGCCTGGACATGGGCCGCGCAGGTCATGGTCAGGCCGAAGCCGCCTTCGGCCCGCATCGTGAGCCATCGGAACTCGTCGTCACTGAGCGTGCCGTCCGCCTGGCTCTGCAAATTCGTGAGCGGTGCCAGCATGAAGCGGTTTTTCATGGCCGGGCCATGGGCGAGAGGGAGAGGAGAATGAAGCGATGTCATTCCCCGACAATCGCGTCGTCAGTGTTGCCGTCAAGTTTGCCGCAAGGGAAGCTCAGCCTCCGGAAATATCCGCGCCGAGGGCGGCCATGTGGGCGAGGAAGTCCGGATAGCTTGTCGCGATCATGGACACGTCATCGACGCGGACCGGCTGTTGCGAGGCGGTGCCCATGACGAGGGCACTCATGGCGATGCGGTGATCGTGGCGGGTTTCGACCAGGCCGCCGCCGGGGGGCGGGCCGCCGCAGCCCTGGACCGCGAAACCGTCCTCGCGCTCCTCGGCCTCGACGCCATTGGCGCGCAGCATGTCGACCACGGCTTTCACCCGGTCGGTTTCCTTGACGCGCAATTCCTCGGCCCCGGTGACGATTGTCGTGCCGGTGGCGAAGGCCGCAAGTACGGCGAGGATCGGGAATTCGTCGATCATGGCCGGCACCAGCCGTTCCGGCACGGACCGCCCGATCAGGGCGGCGCTGCCGGACTGGATGTCGATCAGGCGTTCGCCTGCGGCATCGTCAGTATCTTCCGCGCCGAGGCGCGCGCCCATCAGTTCGGCCATGTCGAAGAAGCCGGATCGGGTCGGGTTGGACATCACGCCCTCGACCATGACGTCGCCGTCCGGCGAGATCAGACCGGCCGCGATCAGGAAGGCGGCGGAGGACGGGTCGCCCGGAATGGCGGCCTCGATGGCCGACAGGCGCTGGCCGCCGACGAGCGAAATGGTACGGGCCTGGCCGCCGCCGCGCGTGACGCCGACCTCAACGCCGAAACCGCGCAGCATGCGTTCGGTATGGTCGCGCGTCGGCTTGGCCTCTTCGACAATGGTCGTGCCGTTTGCGTTGAGGCCGGCCAGCAGGACGGCTGACTTGACCTGCGCGGAGGCCTGCGGCGGCGCATAGGTGATGGCCTTGAGGGCGCGTGTGCCGGTCAGGCGGAAGGGGAGGCGACCGTCAGGGCCGGCAGTGTCGGTGAGGCCCATCAGGCGCAGCGGGGCGAGGATGCGGTTCATCGGCCGGGCGCTGAGGCTGGCATCGCCGCAAAGCTCGGCGCTGAGCTCATAGCCGGCCATCAGGCCCATCATCAGGCGCGAGCCGGTGCCGGAATTGCCGAAGTCGAGCGGGGCGGCGGGTGAGGTGAGGCCTCTATCTCCGGTGCCGGTCACCTGCCATTGGCCGGGTCCGGTCTGTGTGACCGTCGCGCCGAGCGCAGCCATGGCGGTGCCGGTGCGCAGGACATCGTCCCCTTCCAGCAGGCCGGAGAAGTGGCTGGTGCCGCTCGCAATCCCGCCCATGATGAGGGCGCGGTGGCTGCAGGATTTGTCTCCCGGGGCGCGGATAATGCCTTGCAGGCGGCTGACGGGGCGGCTGGTCCAGACCATGGGGAGATTCCGATTGCACTGTTCTTACATGAATTCGGGCTTTGACAGCGCGCGGCGTTCATGGCAAGCGCCCGCCCAGACCAAAATCATTGAAACTCCGGAGGGAGCCGCCCCGTGTCGAAAGACAAACTCGGAACCAAGCAAGTCTGTCCAGACTGCGAAGCCCGCTTTTACGACCTCCACAAACGCCCCGCTGTTTGCCCCAAATGCGGTAACGAATTCGATCCTGAGGACGAGGTCATCAAGACCACGATCACGAAGGTGAAGGCAAAAGCTGCCCGCGCCGCCGTCAAGTCTGACGATGACGACGAGGATGACGACGAGGACGAGGATGTCGCGGCCAAGGGCAAGGGCGGCGATGACGACGACGAAGACGACATCGATGACGAGGAAGACGCCAAGGAACTCGGCGGCGAAGAAGCCGAAGTGATCCTTGAAGGCGCGACCGACGACGACGAGGAAGAGACGACCGGTACCAAGGTGCCGGCCGGCTTCACCGAGGAAGGCGTCGACGATGACGACGATGATGACGCGGTTCTCGCCGATGACGATGATGATGCGTTCAGCGTCGATGACGACGATGATGATGATCCGCTCGTGCTCGACGATGAGGATGAAGATTAGGGCTTGAAAGGCGCGCCCGGCGCGTCTACTTCTCGCCCTTCCCAGAATGGGGCCATAGCTCAGTTGGGAGAGCGCTTGCATGGCATGCAAGAGGTCGTCGGTTCGATTCCGTCTGGCTCCACCATTCTTTCCATTTTCAGCAGGTTCCCTATCGGCCCTTCGGGCCTCACATGAACCGGGTTCAGGGCTGTTTCTCCAGCTTCCGCATCGGCGCTTTGCGGCATAGATCGCCCGGACTCCGGGCTGATTGCGCAATTGAAAGATGGGCGTGTTAACCGTGCAATGCGCTGGCGGGCCGTCACTTATTTGTGAACGCTATCTCACTTCGGCCACATCCCGGCGCTTGAAGCGGCCATATTGCTCCCCCATCTTGAACCTGAACGAAGGGTCCGCCCCTTGAAGGCACAGTCACCGGCTCTTGGCGTTCGGTATCTGTCTTGTGACGGAAAGGATTGGAATGATGACGACTGAACTGAAAACGAACCCGTTTGAAAGCGACGCCTTCGTCTACATCCGCCACCTGGATGCGGACGAATTGCAGAGCCTTCTGCCCGCAAGCGAAGCCAACCAGATCAATGATCCGGATGAACTGTTTGTGGTCCTGTCAGCCGACGGCGTACGCCTTGCGGTTGTCGAAGGCCGCGAAGCTGCCTTTGCTGCAGCGCTTGCAAATGACCTGAAGCCGCTCAGCGTACACTGATCGCGGCTTAACCACCCCTTGCTTTTCCCCGGTTTGAAGTTGACACTTGTGTCATAAAACAAACCGGGGAGGACACGGCAATGAAATATCACGGAACCTGGACTGCGGCTGCGGCCCTGCTGGCGCTGGCGGCGTGTAGCCCGAAACCTGCGCCCGAGACCAAGGCCGAAGCGCCTGCGCTGCCTGCCGTCGTGTCTGCGGAAGGCGACTTTGCCACTAATCTCCAGACTGCCCTCATCGAGGCGAAGCCTGGCGATACAGTCCGGCTGCCCGAAGGCGTGTTCAATCTGACCACGGGCCTGTCGCTGGATGTTGACGGCGTGACGCTTCTGGGCGCCGGGCAGGACAAGACCATTCTCGATTTTGCCGGGCAGACCGGCGCTGGCGAAGGCCTGCTGGTGACCTCCGACAATGTGACCCTGATGGCGTTCGGCATTCGCGATACCAAGGGCGACGGCATCAAGTCCAAGGGCGCTGACGGCATCACCTATCGCAACATCACGGTCGACTGGTCGGGCGAGCCTGACGAAGGTAATGGCGCCTATGGCGTTTATCCCGTGGAATCGCGCGACGTTCTGGTCGAGAACGTGACCGTGCGCGGGGCGTCCGATGCCGGCATCTATGTCGGCCAGTCGGAAAACATCATCGTGCGCAATTCGCTCGCCGAGTTCAATGTTGCGGGCATCGAGATCGAGAACTCGAACAATGCGGACGTCTACGGCAATATTGCCCGCGACAATACCGGCGGCATCCTCGTGTTCGACTTGCCTGACCTGCCGGTCATTGGCGGACATTCGACGCGGATCTTCAACAACCAGATCGTGAACAACAATACGCGCAATTTTGCGCCGGCAGGCAATATCGTGGCGGGCGTGCCGTCGGGCACCGGCGTAATCATCCTGGCCAATCGCGACGTGCACGTGTTCGACAATGATTTTGCCGACAATCGTTCGGCACATGTCCTGCTGACGGCCTATACAGAGCCGTTCACGGACGCGCGCTACAATCCGCTGCCGCGCGATATCGTGGTGCGGAACAATCGCTGGTCGGGCGGCGGGACCGATCCGCAAGGCATGCTGGCGCCCCTTGCCGAAGCGCTTGGCGGCACGTTGCCGGCGATCGTAAGCGACGGCGTCACGCGCTGGCCGGGCGCCGAGTCGCAGGCGGTGAACCTCGTGATCGACGAGGCGCCCGAGATCGGCTTCGTCAATCTCGGCATTGGAGCGTATCCGGTCAATCCGGAGGCGCTTGCGCCCAGCATGGACCGTCCGCAGGGCACGCCTGTGACCGAACCGGCGGCCGTGATCCTGCCGCAGGATGCTGAATAGGACGCTGCCGCGATGATGCGACTTGCCGGCCTTGTTTCAACCTTTCTCCTGCTGGCGGGCTGCAGCGCGAGGGGCGGTGAGCCCGGCGCACCGGACGCGGCCCTGCTGCTGGCTGATGCGCCGGCGCCGTACCTGGCGGATTATGGTTTCTTCCGCGATGCGGCGGCGGACACTCCGGCCACAGGGGTCGTGCCGTATGACCTGATCAATCCGCTGTTCTCGGACCATGCGATCAAGCACCGGTTCGTTTACGTGCCGAAAGGCAAGTCGGCAGATTATTCGGAAGACAGCGTCATCGACTTCCCGGTCGGCAGCGCACTGATCAAGACGTTTGCCTTTGCGCCGGACCTGCGGGCGCCGGGCGTACGCGAATACAAGGTCGAGACGCGGGTGCTGATCCACAAGACGGATGGCTGGGCGGCGTTTCCCTATATCTGGAATGCCGAAGGCACGGAGGCGGTCTATGCGCCCGCCGGTGGCCGACAGGCGATATCGGTCGTGGGACCGTTGGGAGCGCCGCTTGCGATCGATTACGCCATTCCGAACAAGAACCAGTGCAAGACTTGCCACCAGGATGGCGACGCGGTCCTGCCGATCGGGCCGAAGGCGCGCAACCTGAACCATGATGGCCCTGCTGGCGTGAACCAGATCGCCGACTGGCAGGCGCGCGGCCTGCTTGCAGGCGTGCCGGACGACGTGCCGGCGGTGCCTGCCATTTCCGATATCAGCCTGCCGGTAGCAGCCCGGGCGCGGGCCTATCTCGACATCAATTGTGCCCATTGCCACAAGGCGGCGGGGTCTGCGTCGAATTCCGGTCTCTGGCTCGGGATAGGGGAGACGTCGCCCGTCAAGCTCGGTCTCGGCAAGCATCCGACAGCGGCGGGGCGCGGGTCGGGCGGCATCACCTATGTGATCGCTCCCGGCGATCCGGACCACTCGATCCTGGCCCACCGGATGAAGTCCTCCGAGGCGGGGGTCGCCATGCCGGAACTCGGGCGCAGCGTGATCGATGATGACGGGGTCGCGCTGGTGCGGGCATGGATTGCGGGCATGGACGCTGCACAGGTACCTGCTAAAGAGCAGCCATGAGCGAAGACGTGCAGATATTCATCGATGGCGATGCCTGCCCGGTGAAGGACGAGATTTACCGTGTTGCCTTGCGTCACAAAGTGCCTGCGGTTCTTGTGTCGAACGCCTATATCCGGATTCCAGAACATGCGCTGATTTCGCGCCAGATCGTGACCGACGGGTTTGATGCGGCCGACGACTGGATTGCCGAGCGCGCGCACGCCAGGAGCGTTGTCATCACGGCGGACATCCTGCTGGCGGACCGGTGCCTCAAGGCAGGTGCACGCGTGATCGGAACGACGGGCAAGCCGTTTACGGACGATTCCATCGGGGCGGCTGTGGCCACCCGGGCCATAATGGCGGACCTGCGTGTCGGCATCAGCGAGGCCGGGGCCCCGCGTGCTGGTGGTCCGGCGCCGTTCACAAAGGCGGACCGGTCGCGCTTCCTGTCGGCGCTGGACGAAGCGCTGGTTGCCCTGAAGAAGGCCGTCTAGGCGACATCCCTTGCGCCACTCCGGTCTTCTTGCCATGAGAGGGCCAGCCCGCGCCGCCTTGGCGCCCATGCCGGGGAAGCCGTTTGAGCCAGTCGTCCATACGTCTCGAGATCAATGCGCCGTTCGGCGAGATCATTCTCAACAAGCCGGGCAAGCGCAATGCGCTGTCGGTCGACATGTGGGCGGCGATACCGGAGCTGATCCAGCGAGTTGTCGCGGCAGATGACGTGAAAGTGGTGATCCTGCATGGCGGCGATGCCGGGGCCTTCGCGGCAGGCGCGGACATTTCGGAATTCTCGACCATCTATTCGACGCCGGAAGCGGCGGCGCAGTCGGGCGAAACCATTGCGGCGGCGCTGAATGCGATCGAGCATTGCCCCAAGCCGGTGATCGCGGCGATTGACGGCGCCTGCGTCGGCGGGGGCATGAGCCTCGCCATGGCCGCCGACCTGCGCGTGGCGGGCGAAGGGGCACGCTTTGGCATCACGCCAGCCAGGCTGGGCATTGTCTACCCGGCGGGCGATACGCGGCGGCTGGTGACGGCGATCGGCGCATCGCGGGCGAAAGACATCCTGTTCACCGCGCGCATCTTTTACGTGGCAGAGGCAAACGCCCTCGGCCTGCTCAACCGTGTTGTCGCGGCAGGCGCGGCGCTTGCCGGTGCGCGCGAACTTGGCGCGGCGGTGGCGGCGAATTCGCAATGGTCGGTGCGCGCGATCAAGGAGATGGTGGCCGGGGTGGAAGCCGGGTGGGAGGAGACCTCGCCCGAGGCGGCGGCCCTGTTCGTTGCAGGCTTTTCCAGCGAGGATTTCGTCGAGGGCTATTCGTCCTTCCTGGAGAAACGCCCCGCCAAATTCACGTTCAAATGATTGCGGAGGTTTTCGCGCACTTGCGGGCCCTGAAGCCCGGTCCGGCCCGGATCTATATTGCGGGCTGCAGCGGCGAACCGGTGGCGCTGGCCGAGGCGCTGCGAAGCGAACCGGAACTGGCCCGCGACCTGACCTTTGTCGGCGTGCCGGTGCCGGGGCTGAACCGGACCGACTGGGCCGACCTGCATGAAACGGCGCGCGCTGAAATGCCGTTCCTGTATGGCGACATGCGCACGTCCTTCGATACCGGGAAGATACGCCTGCGCCCGATGCACTATAGCGATAGCTATCGTGACATGGTCGGCGGGCCGATCGACCTGGCGGTGGTCATGGTGTCGCCGCCGGAAGCGGATGGCCGGGTGAGCCTTGGCGTGTCGGCGGATTTCTCGGGCGCGGTGCTGGCCCGGGCGGACATTCCCGCAATGGCCATCGTCAACCACAACATGCCGGCACCGGCCGATACGCCGCGCGTGCCGCTGTCGCGGTTTGCGGTCGTTGCCGAAGATGACACGCCGCTTGTGGCGCTAACGGAATCGGCCCTGCCGCCGACCTTCGCGCAGATCGGCAAGACGATTGCCGGGCTGGTGGGCACGGACGCGGCCTACCTGCAATTTGGCATTGGGAACGTTCAGCAGGCGGCGCTGAAGGCGCTGTCCGAAGCAGGTGGCCCGGCGAATCTACGCATCCATTCGGGACTGGTCACCGATCCGGTGCTGGGCCTGATCGATGCCGGACGTGTGGTGGATGCGCCCGGTGCGATCCTGACCGGCGTGGCGATGGGCACGCAGGCGCTTTACGCGCGGGTGGCGCACGACCAGCGCTTTCGCTTTCGCGCCGTCGATGTGACCCATGGCATCGATGTGCTGGCGGGGATCGAGCGCTTTGTCGCGATCAATTCGGTGCTGGAAGTGGATCTGTTCGGGCAGGCCAATGCGGAATTCATGAAGGGACGGCAGGTGTCCGGCATTGGCGGCCTTGCCAATTTCCTGCGCGGGGCGGCGGCGTCCAGAGGCGGGATGCCGATTGTTGCGCTCCCTTCGACCGCAGCGAAGGGAACCGTCAGCCGCATCGTGCCGCGTCTCGGCCCGGAAGCGGTGAGCCTGCCGCGTTCGGATATTTCCTGGGTCGTGACGGAGCATGGCGCGGTCGACCTGCGCGGCGCCGATATCGACAGGCGTGCCGAATGCCTGATCTCGATCGCCGCCCCGGCGCACCGGGATGACCTGACGGATGCGTGGGCAGAAATGCGGCGCGGGGTTTAGGGTTTCAGTCGTCGTGGTCGTGATGGCGGTCATGGCGACTGTCATCGTCATAATCGTCATAGCGGTCGTGATAGTCGCGCCGGGCACCGTCGAGCGAGCGCTCGCGTTCCCAGCAGGCGCAATCGCTGTCCCAGGCATAGGCCTCGCCGCGTCCGTTCACGCGCAGGCTTGAGCTGGAATAGGAGCCGTCGTCCGTGTTGCCATACATGTCGGCGTAACCGTCGCCATCGCTGTCGCACGTGTAGAATGCGCCGGTGTTCGAACAGCCCCAGGGACCAAGGTACTGGCCGTATGCATAGGCGGACGGCCAGCCGGAATAGGTGGAGAAGGCGTAGGGAGCGTAAGGGGAATAGGAGGTGGCGGCAGGGGGGTAGTAAGGGGCATTGTAGGAGGCTTCAGCCAACCCTTCCGAGAAGGCGGCAAGATCGTCTGATGTGCAGCTGGCAAGGGCCGCTGTCAGGGCGCAGGCAATTATCCAGTGAGTCTTCATCGGTCCCCCTCCTTTGACACTGCAGGCTATCGTCAGGCCGGGAGTGAGGTCAAACCGGAATCTGTACCCGACATGGCGCCACGCGTGATCATTTGCCCTTCACGCTGGTCATGCTAAGCCCGGCGCATGAACGGAATCACATTGCATAAGGGCGACCTGCCCAAGACTATCGATTTCGGCCCCATCGTGGCCATCGATACCGAGGCCATGGGCCTGAATCCGCTGCGCGACCACCTGACCCTGGTGCAATTGTCGTCTGGCGACGGTACGGCGCATCTCGTCCAGCTCGGCCGCGACTTCAACTGCCCGAACCTGAAGGCGCTGCTGACCGACCCGAAGGTTATCAAGCTGTTCCATTTTGCCCGGTTCGACGTGGCCATGATCAAGCGCTGGCTGGGCGTGGATTGTGCGCCGATCTGGTGCACCAAGATCGCATCCAAACTGGCGCGAACCTATACTGACAGGCATGGCCTGAAGGATGTCGCCCGCGAAATCGCAGGGGTCGACCTCTCCAAGGCGCAGCAGAGTTCCGATTGGGGCGCCAAGGACTTGAGCGATGCGCAATTGCAATACGCCGCGTCAGACGTGTTCCACCTGCATGTCATCAAGGCGGGTCTCGAAGCCATGCTGATCCGCGAGGGACGGCTGGAAATGGCGCAGGCCTGCTTCAACTTCCTGCCGACCCGTGCCGCGCTCGACCTTGCAGGCTGGGGTGAACAGGACATTTTTGCCCATTCCTGACGCAACCGTCATGTGCTGGACGCTTTTGTTCCGCCCTTATCAAAGGTAAACACGGCCCAGAATACATTGTAACCGGCCGCAGGCGCTTTCATGGACGCAGTCAAGCATCACGACCCGGCATCGCTCTGGGCGCCACGGCGGCAACTGACGCTGGAAGAAGCGCGCAAGCGGTCGGGCCTGGTGCGGGGACTCCGCGTCCTGTTCATGGCCTGCGCCGCCGTCTCGATCGGCCTGTTCTTCGGCTATATCATCAAGAGCGCCTTTTCCCGGGAGGCCGTGCCGGTGAAGATTTCCGGCGATGAGGTCGTCACGATGCTCAATCCGCGCTTTGCCGGACGCGATTCCACCGGCCAGAGCTTCACGATCACGGCGGATGCAGCCCGCCGCAAGGAACTGTCCGCCAATGTCGTCGACCTGGTCGGACCGATCCTGCGGGACGCCGCCGGGACCGAAGTGCGTGCACCGTCGGGCATGTATGACCGCGATGCCGGTATCCTCGAACTCTATGACGATGTCGAAATCACGGATGCGTCGGGCTATGCGTTCAAGACGACAGCGGCGCGCGTGCATGTCGGGCAGGACTGGGTCGAGGGGTTGTCGCCGCTCGAAGGCAAGGGACCGCTTGGCGATATCCGCTCGGACTCGTATGAGATTCTTGAAGGTGGCAACCGCGTCGTCTTTCAGGGTAACGTAAAAACAGTGATTTATCCGGCCGAGCCTGATGTGCCGGCAACCGATGAAGGTGATGCAGATGGCAATCCTTAAGTTTCTTGGCGCGGCCCTGGCGGTCTCGGCCGTCGCGGCTCCGGCGATGGCGCAGATATCGTCCGAAGGCGGGCCGATTTACATCGATTCCGAGCGGACCGAGAGCCTTGAGCGCGAGCGCAAGGTGTTGCTGATCGGCAATGTCGACATCCAGCAGGGCACGGCCCGGTTGCGCGCCGACACGGTGACGATCATTTTCAGCGGCAAGACGGGGGGTGAGACGGCTGGAGTCGGCTCGGGTTTCGGCCAGATCCAGACCATGATTGCCGAGGGCAATGTCTTCTACGTCACGCCGGAAATGAAGGCCAAGGGCGACCGGGGCGTTTATGACGCCGCCGTCGATACGATCACGATGACGGGCAATGTGGCGCTGATGCGCGAGCGCGACGTCGCTGAAGGCCAGATACTGAAACTGGAAGTCGGCAAGCGGCGGACAACGCTGGATGGCGGCACCGGACGGACACGCATGGTGATCGAGTCCGACAAGGACACAGCCGGAAACTGAAAAATTCAAGCAATGGCGTGAAGCCGATCTTAAGTATGTCAGGCTATGTCAAGAACGGGGCGACGATACTGCCCGTGATCAGGGACGAATTCACGAGATGACCGAAGTGGCCGAAGGCCTTGTCGTTAAGAATATTGCCAAATCATTTGGCAAGCGACAGGTGGTGCGCGACGTTTCTCTGTCCCTGCAACGCGGGGAAGTTGTCGGCCTGCTTGGACCCAACGGGGCCGGCAAGACGACCTGCTTTTACATGATCATGGGCCTGATCGGCGCAGATTCCGGATCGATTTCGATCGATGGGGAAGATGTGACGCGCCTGCCCATGTACCAGCGCGCACGCCTCGGCGTGGGCTACCTTCCCCAGGAAGCCTCTATTTTCCGTGGGATGACAGTGGAAGAAAACGTCATGGCAGTGGCAGAACTGGTCGAAAAAGACCGGTCTGCCCGCATGGCACAGGTCGACAGCCTGCTGAGCGAGCTGCATGTGGAACATCTTCGCGGCCAGGCGGCCACATCCCTTTCGGGAGGTGAACGTCGCCGGGTGGAGATTGCACGTGCACTCGCATCCCGTCCGAGCTTCATGCTACTGGACGAACCGTTTACCGGTATCGACCCGCTCGCCATCTCCGACATTTCCGAACTTGTCCGCTACCTGAAGCAGCGTGGCCTGGGCGTCCTGATAACGGACCACCAGGTGCGCGAAACGCTTCAGATCGTGGACCGGGCCTATGTCATGTATGATGGCGACGTCCTCTTTG